>NZ_JAYMEA010000001.1:0-1600000 GCF_037027285.1 Thalassospira sp. CH_XMU1448-2 | reverse complement strand
CATTGTTTCGGTCTCGCGTACCGATAACGGTTTTGAAGCATCGTCAGACAAGATCGAACTGACCACCAAAAAGAATGTCGCTTCTGGCACCATCGAACAGAGCCTGTTTCTGGCGGCCGAGCGCAATGGCGTTCCGATCCCTGTTCTGATGAATCTGATCGAACTGTATTCCTATGAAGTCGACTTCCAGCGCGACATCCAGCCAGGTGACAGTTTCGAAGTCATGTATCAGGAGCTCGAGAACGACAAGGGTGAGCGCGTACGCTATGGTGATGTGCTTTATGCCAGCATGACCCTGAGCGGCAATGAAGTACGTCTTTATTCCTATACCGACAGCAACGGTGAAACCGACTTCTATAATCAGAAGGGTGAATCCTATCGCCGCGCACTGATGCGGACCCCGATCAATGGTGCGCGCCTGTCATCAGGATTCGGCCAGCGCAAGCATCCGATCCTTGGCTATACCAAGATGCATAAGGGCATTGATTTTGCCGCCCCGCGCGGCACCCCGATCTTTGCCGCCGGCAATGGCACGATTGCCAAAATTGGCCGCAATGGCGGTTATGGCAATTACATCCGCATCCGTCACAATGATTCCTATGAAACAGCCTATGCCCATATGAAGGGTTTTGCCAAAGGCCTCAAACAGGGATCCCGCGTCAAACAGGGTGACGTGATCGGCTATGTCGGAAGCACAGGCGCATCAACCGGCCCGCATCTTCATTACGAGATCCTGAAAAACAATGCGCAGGTCAACCCGATCCGCGTCAAGATGCCAAGTGGCAAAAAGCTTAAAGGTGATGAGCTGAAGACCTTCCTTGCGGATGCCGACATCCTGCGCAAGCAATATGCCGAGCTATCCCTTGATAACCGAAAGATTGCCAGCGCCGAATAACCCAAAGCCGAACCAGATAAAAAAGCCTGCCCCACGTCATGTCGGGCAGGCTTTTTTTTGAAACCGCTTCAGGTGATCATCATGAGACGGGCGATGCTACCCAGCATAGCCTCAATTGATCGAAACCATTCTTGCGATTAACGCTGAACAAACCTGCGACCCTGATCAGGCCGCATCTCGATCAAATTGCAGCTTGGCCAGGCGGCCATAAAGCGGGGATGTTTCAAGTAATTCCTGATGGGTGCCGATCGCAACCAGCTTGCCATCATCAATCACCGCAATCCGGTCGGCATGCAGCACTGTGGCCAGGCGATGGGCAATCACAAGCGTCGTCCGCTCTGCCATGATGGTTTCAAGCGCCTTTTGCACCACCTGTTCGCTTTCCGCATCCAGTGCACTGGTGGCTTCATCAAGCAGCAGGATCGACGGATTGCGCAAGATCGCACGTGCGATTGCAATACGCTGACGCTGACCACCAGACAACCGGACACCTTTTTCACCAAGATAGGTGTTAAAGCCATCGGGCAGACGGTCAAGGAACTCACTGGCATGCGCGGCTTCGGCTGCGGCACGGACATCAGCATCACTGGCACCCGGGCGCCCATAGCGAATATTGTCCCAGGCATTGGCAGCAAAGATCACCGGATCCTGTGCAACCAGACCAATGCGTTCACGCACATCGACCGGATCAGCTTCGCGGATATCAACACCATCCACCCGAATTGCACCTTTGTCCGGATCATAGAAACGCAGCAGCAACTGGAAGACTGTGGTTTTCCCCGCCCCTGATGGCCCGACCAGCGCAACCGTTTCACCCGGCCTGACCGAAAGGGTCAGACCTTCGAGTGCGGATCGATCCGGACGGGCCGGATAATGGAACGTGACATCTTCAAAACTGACATGCCCCTGATGCGGGACCGGCAAAGTCACCGGATTTTCGGGTGCTGCAATCTTTGGTTCGGTTTCCAGCAAGGCAACAAGACGTTCGGCCGCCCCGGCGGCGCGTTGCAAATCACCGATCACTTCACTGATAGCACCGACCGATCCGGCGACAACCACCGCATAAAATACAAAGGCAGAAAGCTCGCCCGCTGAAATCACGCCATCAAGGACGTCATGCCCCCCAATCCAGAGGATCGTGCCAACTGCCCCGAACACCATGACAATAACAATAGCAGTCAGAAGGGCACGGGCCGAGATACGGGCGACAGCCGTTTTGAATGCCCCCTCGACATGGCCGTTAAAGCGCGTGCTTTCGATTTCTTCGTGGGTATAGGCCTGAACCGTGCGCAACGCATTCAGCGTTTCCTCGGAAAAGGCACTGACATCCGCAATCCGATCCTGGGATTCGCGCGACAGGCGGCGCACCCGGCGGCCATAGCCGACAATCGGGATCACAACCAGAGGCACGACCAGAAGAACAAGGGCGGTCAGTTTCGGACTGGTGATGGCAAGCATCGTCAGACCACCGACAAACATCAACGCATTGCGCAAGGCGATCGAAACACTCGATCCGATGACAGATTGTAAAAGTGTGGTGTCCGTCGTCAGACGCGAAAGAACCTCACCGGTCCGGGTCACTTCAAAAAATGCGGAATCAAGACGGATGATATGGCGATACACGGCAGAGCGGATATCGGCGACAACCCGCTCCCCGATCCAGGAGACCAGGAAAAAGCGCATATAGCTTGCCCCCGCCAGAAGCAGGGTCACGGCAAACAGAACGAACAGTGCCCGGTCAAGCAGACCGCCATCGCCGTCAGCGAAGCCTTCATCGACCAGCATGCGCAAACCATTGCCAAGGGCAAGAACGGTTCCCGATGCCGTCACCAGCGCAAGCAAGGCCCCGACCAGCTGCAACCGGTATTTCAGAACAAAGGGAACGATCGCCCTCAGTGACGACAGGTTCCGGCTGGTTTCACGATCAATCAGTTTTGCAGAAGCAGAAGGTGTACGCGCCAAGGCACTTTATCCCGTATGCATTGGGAACGACAAAGCCGCTCAGAGATCAGCCAAGATCAAGTTTGTTTCCGGTTTTCACCGCAATATCCATCGCAAGCTGATCATGAAGCGTGGTCGAACCACGCGTTGATGTCCAGGTCTCGTTATCTTCGTCAAAGTCATAGTGACTTGCACCACTGACCGGTGAAGAGAGCCAGACCTGACGGTTCGGACCATGCTTGTTGATAATGAATTGCTCACCCGAATCGAGTTCGATTGTCAGGATGCCAGATTGCAAATCGACTTCAAGCTCATCGCCCAGCGCGTCATCAATGACATCAGAGAGGGTCTCGATTGTTTCATCTGCAATCTGATGGAAGCGGGTTTCCTCAAGGGCCACAGTCTTGTTCTCCGTCTGTCGCCGGAAGCGCGTTTGGCCCCGGCAAGGCGATAATCAATTGTTGGCGCACCATACTATATAAAGTGTGCTGTGCAAGTATGCATAAGATGCACCTTGCGAGAAAAGCTTGAAACCTGTGTCTGCGGCTGCTACATGACCGCGAGATCGTTACTGCACTCCCCTCATTTGGCGTTAATTGGATAAAACCGGTTACAGGGGTTGCGCGAGCCGATTTTTTACACTATACACCGCGCTTCAAATTCCGGAGTGATTAGGCGATGAAAAAAGATATCCATCCCGATTACCATGAGATCACCGTTCAGATGACTGACGGCACCACCTTCACCACGCAGTCGACCTGGGGCAATCCGGGCGACGTGATGAAGCTTGACATCGATCCGAAAAGCCATCCGGCTTGGACTGGTGTTCACCGTCTTCTGGACAGCGGCGGGCAGCTTGCTAAGTTCAAAAAGCGCTTCGCTGGTTTCAATATCGGCAACTAAGCAAAGAACACATTTCTGTGTTCTGTGGGATCAGCGCCCGTTGCATCTGATTGATGCTGCGGGCGTTTTTCTTTGTCTGAACCATTGATTGATGGAGCAGACCACACAAAAAACTGCCAATGACGACAAATCTGGTCTGCTATGCAGCATATCTGATGGTTATCCCGGCTTTTTTTTGCCATAATTCCATTTGTCAGGACAGGGTGGCATTTAATTCGCCGCCCTCTTTGGCTTGTCAAAACGACCAGGTTTATAGATGAACCAAGTGGCGGCGCGTAATCAGGTAAGCTATGAGGTCTATGTAAAAGACCGCTCAGGCCGTTGGCAGATCCACGGCCACTTTACTGGTGCGCAAAAAAAACAGGCTGAAGAAGAAGCGAAGAATATTGAACGCGCGAACCATGTTTCGGGCGTCAAAGTGATTCGCGAAGTCTATAATCACGCGACCAACAGTTCGGACGAATATGTCGTCTACGAAACGCGTGGTCAGGGCCGCCTGGAAAACAGTAACGTCCAAAGCAAGCCAAAGGCATCCCGCCCGCAAGCACAGGCCAAGGCACCTGCCTCGCGTCCGGCACCATCCCCGGCCCCCGCCGAGGCAGCTTCTGACAGTACGGAAAGCAGTACTGCAACAGCTGAACCTGTCAAACGACGCCCTGCTCGTGCCGTTGCAGAGGAAGGCCAAAGCATTTTTGGTCTTGCTCTCAAGATGATGATTGCCTTTTGCATCGCGATTGCGATCGGGCTGGCAACGATGCTTGTAGCGGCCAAGGGGCTTGAATATCTGCCAAGTATGGGCATGCATATCAGTCAGGGCTTTTATGACAAAGCCAACTTCATGTCCTTTACGATTGGCTTCCTTGCCAGCGTCGTGCCGATGCTGATGGCTGTGACCAAGAAATTCAAAGGACGCAGCCGAACCAAAGCATCAACAAGCCGGTCGCCCAGACAGGCGCGCGACAAGGTATCCCGCGCAAGTCTGTCCGGCAGCGCCACAGCAGCACAAACTTCTGTGACGCGAAAAACAGCCGCCGAGATGGCAGCAGAACTGGCCCAAGAGGATAACGATGCTGATACGGACGCATCGGTTGAAAGCACGGATGACGCATCGAAGGACGAGGCAAAAGACGCCCCGATTGATGATACGCCTGATCGACCACTGGTCGAGACCAGGGAAATGCGAGCCACCCGCGATCAGATGAAAAACTTCATCTCCGGGTCGATGCAGGCGATCAAACGCACTGTGCCGGTTCTTGATGCCTATCATAAATTTGGCGTCAATCTGTATGTCGCGGGTGCCTGTGATGCCTGCAGCGAAAAGAACGCCCTGGAGCAAAGAGACGGGCGCGCGGTTTTGCGTGACTGTATCTCGGCCCTTGGCGCGAACAAAAGCATGGCCGATACATTCTGCAAAAATGTAGACAGTTACATCCTTGAGCCGAAATACAAGGATATGTACGGCGCTGGTCGCGAATCGATGGATGCCTACCTTAGAGACGAGAAAAGCATCATGACGTCAGTTTCGCGCGCCATCGCGAACTGGAGCGAAAAGCCCGCCGCAGGTCCGCAAGGGGCAGCAGGCAAGAAGCTTCATGCGCTGATGTTTACCGACATTGTCAATTCGACAGCCAAAACCCAGGAACTGGGCGATCATGGCGCCCAGCAAATGGTCCATATTCATAACCAGATCGTTCGCACGGCCCTGATCAATAACTATGGCAAGGAAGTCAAGCATATGGGCGACGGCATTATGGCCGTGTTCCCGTCTTCTGCCAGCTCTGTCGAAGCAGCGATTGAAATTCAGAAGAATATGGCAATCCACAATGCCTCACAGGATATGAAATTCCAGATTCGCATCGGCATTAATGCCGGCGAGGCGATTGCCGAAGAAAATGACCTGTTTGGCACCGTTGTTCAGCTTGCCGCACGCGTATGTGCACAGGCAGGCGGTGACGAAACGCTGGTATCAGCCAACGTCAAAGACACCTATAGTGGTAGCCGCGCTGCTTTTGTCTCGATGGGAACACGTCAGATGAAAGGCTTTGCTGAACCGGTCGAAGTATTCCAGGTTCAATCCCGCGCCTGACATCCCCCGATATTGATCACTTCAATCATCGTCAGAACCCGACTGCCCGGGGCCTTTGCCCAAGCGGGGGTATGTTCTCTGCTTGATTTCGGGATTCTCAGGCAATCAGTTGGCACAACGCGCGGCGACCTGAAGTTCCATTCGGGCCGTTCGCATATAAAGCGCCTGTGCACGATGCATCAGATCGACCAGTCCTGGTGACAGAAACTCGTAAGTCTCGTTGCGCTCTTCAAGACAGACCCGAAGGTCAACCATCAGGTTGTCGACATCAACCGCCTCTTCCCACTGGATTTCCCCCTCTTCGACCGCACGTACAGCAAGCAACCAGGCCATGGCCCGGATCAGACGGGTGGTCATGCGCATTTCTTCGACACACCGTGCAATCGCTTCACCGCTATTTTGCTTTTTGCCGCGCTGGCTTCTGTGAGCAGAAAGGTAATTGCGCGCCTCTACGAGCAGCGTAAAGGCTTCGTCATATGTTCGCGAGAAGTGAATGACCGAGAAGTTGCTCTGATATGACGCCTTCTGCGACGCCGGGGGATGCTCATATGTCATCCATATAATATTGGAAAGGCCCGGGGCGGCTTCAAGACACAGAAGCCCCAAATAGAAAGACCGCCCACTTTCGGGGCGGTCTCACCTCAACCTGCTAAACTTGCCGGACTTTTTTGGTTTTGTTTTTCTTGTGGCCGAACTTTAGCCAGCGGTTCATAAGCGGTCAAGGCTATTCATGGCACAAATGTGACAATACGTATTAACCCGTACCCTTTTACGTATTTTGCGCACTCAATCTGCGGCAATCCCGCGCAATCCGCGCCATACAAGTATTTGAAGATACAAGACAAAGAAAAAGAACCGCCCCAAAAGGGCGGCTCAGTTTAACAGGGAGGCATCGAAACATCACGTTCGACAAGGGGGTCAACAGATGACCCTCTATTCCACATATAAGACGATAAGTTTAAATTTCAATTAACCTCAGGTTTAAAATCTCTATCCTCACGTCTAGTGTTTGGAGAGACTTCAAACCGCCTCTCCAACTCTTGTCGATACTTTGCCCTAACTCTTGAACAATGCCTCTGCGCCGGCATGCGCGCCCTTGCGATGCTCAAGTGCGGCATCGACCCGTTTGACTTCCTGTTCAAGAGCGACGCGATACTCCTTCAGGCTATCCACCGACATGCCTTCAAGGCTGCGCGGCAGACCAAAAGCCCCCTTCATGAAATTGCCGAGTTCTTCTTCGTCCACGCTTGTCCTCCATATCCTGCAATCAAACCTTTGCCGAACGGTTCCGTGCACCATTTGGGCAATTGAATTCGGCACCGACCCTAGATAGGTATTAAACTAACTTTTCGCCACGGAGGTCACCATGCCCAATCATCAATTGCCATCGAAAATGCAAGCCGTCGAAATTCGCAAGGATGCCGATGCGCCCTATCTGGCACTGGGCGAGATTGATGTTCCGGTATTTGGCGATGATGATGTTCTGGTTCGGGTTCGTGCCGCGGGTGTGAACCGCCCTGATCTGATGCAGGTCGCGGGCATGTACCCGCCGCCGCCCGGTGCATCGGATATTCCAGGATTGGAACTGGCGGGTGAGATTGTGGCACTTGGCGCCAATGTAACCGGCTGGAATGTTGGTGATCATGTGTGCGCACTGGTAACCGGTGGCGGCTATGCCCAGTATACCACCGTGCCAGCCGCGCAGTGCCTTCCTGTTCCCAGGGGTCTTTCAATGATTGAGGCTGCGGGCCTTCCCGAGACCTTCTTTACTGTCTGGCACAATGTTTTTGACAAGGCCGGACTTGCAAACGGGGAAACATTCCTTGTGCATGGCGGGACTTCGGGCATCGGGACAACCGCCATCCAGCTTGCCAAGGCGTTTGGCGCCAAGGTCATCGCCACCGCGGGCAGCGACGAGAAATGCGAGGCTTGCCTTAATCTTGGCGCGGATATTGCCATCAATTACAAGACCCGGGATTTCGTCGAAGACGTGATGGCAGCGACCGATGGCAAGGGGGCGAATGTCATTCTTGATATGGTGGCGGGGGACTATGTCAGCCGCAATTTCAAGGCCGCAGCCGTCGAGGGGCGGATATTGATCATTGCCTTCTTGCGCGGCCCCAAGGCCGAAACCAATTTCACCCCGCTGTTGCTTAAACGTCTGACACTGATGGGATCGACTTTGCGTGCGCAACCTGTCGCCAGCAAGGCCGCAATCGCCGATGCCCTGCGCAACCGGGTCTGGCCGATGATCGAAGACGGTAAAATTGGCCCGGTGATCTATAAAACCGTCCCGTTTGCCGATGCACAGGGCGCGCATGCCATATTGAAGGGTGGCGCACACATCGGAAAAGTGATACTGGAAGTCGATTGATCGTTGATGGATGCTGGTCTGAACAGTTTATCTGACCGTTCCATCGCAACATGACTATGATTGCGGATCGAAAAGAAATATTCTTTTCACAAGACCGCAACAGATTGTTGCATTTACCCGCACATTGATCGAAAAGAACGCAATGGCGGCTCCGACGATGCGCGGCAACCCTGGATCACCCCTTGGTTGCCTTTGCAGCATTGCCGGACCACCAAAAGAGATTATATTCTGGGGCAAAGATTCCCGCGCTTTTTGGGCTCATACCCAACGCCGGTCTCCAGAGAGAAAGAAGGAAACAGGAGGAATTATGGCACAGCCCCTCATGCCCAAAGCAACCGCTGTATGGCTTATCGACAATACCGGCTTGTCGTTCCGGCAGATTGCCGCCTTTACCGAGCTTCACGAGCTTGAAATTCAGGCAATCGCTGATGGTGACGTCAGTCAGGGTATCGTCGGACTTGATCCGGTTGCCAATGGTCAGCTGACCAAGGATGAAATTGCGCGCTGTGAAAAAGATCCGCGTGAATTCCTGAAAATGGCAAAAACCGATCTGCCACGCCCGCGTGCGCAGTCCAAAGGTGCCCGTTACACCCCGGTTTCCAAGCGCCAGGATCGCCCGAATGCGATTGCGTGGCTGCTGAAGCATCACCCGGAGCTGTCTGACGCGCAGGTTTGCAAACTGATCGGTACCACCAAGGATACCATTGGCAAGATCCGCGACCGGACCCATTGGAATTCCGCCAACCTGACCCCGCGCAACCCGGTTACCATGGGCCTTTGCACCGAACTTGACCTTGAAAAGCAGGTTGTGATCGCACGTTCGAAGAACCCGGAAAAAATCGCCCGCGATGTCGAGCCGGATCCGCTGCCCGAAGAATTGCAGATCAACCCGGAACCAGATTATCCGGGCAAAAAAGCTGCCGAGAAGAAGGACGAGCCGAAAACTTCCGACTACATGGAAGCGGCCGAAAATCTCTTCCGCTCCTGATCAAAACAAAAGGTCGCCCGACGGGCGGCCTTTTTTCTTTGGGTTATCCGGCTCTTATTGCATAAAGTTTGTTTCACATGATTGCCGCTAAACCGTAACGCAACCGACATATGCGCGACATACCATTCGCCTGCTTTCGAACGAACAACACCGAAGAAACGTTTCCATGCAAAAACGTCCAACTGAACGCCAGGCTGGCATTGTCGAACTTGTACGCGCCGACGGTTTTCGCACCATCGATCAACTTGCCGAACGCTTTGACGTCACACCTCAGACCATCCGCCGCGATGTGAACGCCCTTTGTGATGAAGGGTTGCTGCGTCGCCGCCACGGGGGTGTAGAACCCGCGCTTGAACATGAAAACATTGCCTACCGGGCCCGCAAGGTTCTGAACGTCAATGAAAAACGCAAGATCGCAGCCCTTGTTGCACGCGAAATTCCCAATGGAGCTTCGTTGTTCTTTTCAATCGGCACCACGCCTGAACTGGTGGCGAGTGCGCTTTTGCAGCATCGCGATTTGCGGATTTTCACCAACAATCTGAATGTTGCCTATGTGGCCGCGACCAATGATAGCTTTGATGTAACCCTGATTGGTGGTCGTTTGCGCAACCGTGACCGGGACGTTCTGGGACCAGAGGTCGAGGCGTTCTTTAACAGCTACAAGGTTGATTATGGTATCTTCGGTGTCGGTGGTATCGACCCGGATGGCAGTCTTCTTGATTTCGATGAACAGGAAGTTCGTGCGCGATCAGCAATCCTGAAAAATGCGCGCAAGTCATATCTGGTTGCCGATCACACCAAGTTTGGCCGAAATGCCGTGGTTCGGGGTGGATCAATCACCGATGTCAGCGCATTTTTCACAGATTGCACGCCGCCTGACCACATCCTGCAAATGATCACCCGTGCGGGTGTAACGATGTTCATGCCCGAACCCAACGCCGAGTTTCCGACATTTTACGTGCCCGAAGAAGACTGATCTGCCGATTGTGCTGCACGTCTTTGTGCTTCGCGGGTTTCCGCAGCGGCCATCAGACTTTTGCGGACTTCGCGCAGGGCCGGGGTTAATGTCTTGTCCCTGCGCATGACAATTGCAAGTTCACGCGACAGGGCTGGCATCAAAGGGCGGGTCTTGATCGGGAATTGTGTCCGGCCCGGACGTGCGCCCATCTCAGGCAGGATCGTTGCACCGATCCCCGCACCGACCAGTTCCTTTATCGCCTCGACAGAACCAAGCTCCATTACCGAGTGCCCGGCGATACCGGCATCGCGTAACCAGTCATCGACAAGTGTGCGGGTAAGACCACCGCGTTCATAAAGAACCAATGGCTGCGTTTCGAGATCACCGGGATGAATGACGTCTGGCACATCTGCGTCATCGGCAAAGATCGCCACAAAAGGATCGGTCATCACCGGCGTGATCGACAGGCTCCGACCACTGCACGGCATGGTAACCAGACCAAGATCAAGCTGGTTATCTTCAATCGCGCGAATGATATCGCCTGTGTTGCCGGTCCTCACCATAATTTCAAGTTTCGGAAAGGCCCGTTGCAGCTGTTCAAGAATGGCAGGCAGGAAATAGATGCAGGCCGTCGCCCCGGTTCCGATCCGGACCTGTCCGGCAAGCCCGTCGGCAAAAACCGAAACGGCATCAAGTGCAGAGCGGATTGATGCATCAATACCGCCAATATGAGCAAGCAACGCCTGCCCTGCTACGGTCGGCTCCGCCCGCTTGCCAACCCGTTCAATCAACTTCACCCCCAGCCTGTCTTCAAGCTGGCGCACCTGCTGGCTCACAGCCGGTTGGCTAAGATTGAGCTTCGCCGCTGCGGCGGAAAAACTGCCAAGGGTCACAACATCGGCAAAGGTATGAAGCTGATCAAGGTTAAGTGCTCGCATATCAAAATTTTCCTTATGACATGCATAATATTTCAAATCTTCCGTTATGATATGGTTCGACTTACTGTCTGGTCAAACAAATCAACACCGGACAACATTATGTGCCTGACGACCCACGAAACCATCCCTGCGAACAGCCTGACAATCCGCAATGCAACCGATACCGATATGGATCAGGTGACTGCGATTTATCGCCATCATGTCCTGACCGGCACGGCCTCCTTTGAAGAAATCCCGCCCGACATTGATGAAATCACCAACCGGTTTCAGGCAATCCGCGACAAGGGCATGCCCTATCTGGTTGCCATCCGGGGTGATGTCATTGTTGGCTATTGCTATGCCAGTTCCTATCGACCACGCACCGCCTATCGCCATACTGTTGAAAACTCGATCTATGTTGCACCCGATTGCACCGGTCAGGGTATCGGAAGTCTTTTGATGGAACATCTGATTGCCCGATGTGAAGCAGGCCCCTGGCGCCAGATGATCGCGGCAATTGGCGACAGCGCCAATCACGCCTCGATTGCCCTTCATCGCAAACATGGTTTTGAGCCTACCGGCGTTTTTCATAAAGTCGGCTTCAAGTTTGACCGGTGGCTTGACTCGGTTCTGATGCAGCGCCCCCTTGGGGAGGACAAACCATCCCTGCCCGGTCCGACAGGCCAATGATCCGGCCGCGCACGATTATTGCCCTTGGTCTTGCCCAGCTGATCAGCTGGGGAACGGCCTATTACCTGATCGGGAATTTCGGTACAGCCCTTGCCGCGCGCAATGGCTGGGACAGTGCGGTGATTTATGGTGGCTTTTCATGCGCCCTTCTGGTCATGGGGATATGTTCATCAACCTGTGGCCGACTGATTGACCTATATGGGGGTCGCCCGGTTCTTTTGGCCGGTTCCCTTCTTAATGCCCTTGGGTGTCTGATCCTCGCCTTTGGCGATCAGATCGTCCTTCATTTTATCGGCTGGATCATCTTGGGCATTGGGATGCGCGCGACCCTGTATGATGCAGCCTTTGCCACACTGGCCCGGATCGGTGGCCCGAACGCGGGACGGGCGATGGGGCAAATCACCCTGTTTGGCGGATTGGCTTCGACTGTATTCTGGCCATTGGGGCATCTGATCGAAGGCCAGTTTGGCATCACCACAGCCCTTGCAAGCTATGCGGGCTTTGCCCTTTTGACCGTGCCCCTGCATTTGATGATGCCATCCGTTGACCGCGAAACACATCCTGAAGTGCCTTTCCAGAATGAAAAGCATAGCGGCACAGGTACTTCATCTGTGCTGCAAAGTGTTCCTGCCCCACTGCCCCGACAAGGTTTATGCGGCATCCTGTATGCCGTCATTGTTACGGTTCTGAATGTTGTGAATGCGGCAATGTCGGCACATATGATTGCGGTTCTGATCGGGATCGGGCTTGGCACCATGCTGGCTATTGAAACCGCCAGCCTACGCGGCATCGGTCAATCCGTCGCCCGTGCAGCAGAAGTCCTGTTTGGCAAACGCCTTGCGCCAACCAAACTGACCGTCATCGCAACCGCCGTGCTCCCGGTTTCCTTCCTGCTTGTTCTGATTGGTGATCCTTACGTCATTGCAGCCATGAGTTTTACATTGCTCTATGGGGCTGCCAACGGCGTTTTGACCATTACGCGCGGTACCTTGCCGCTGATGATTTTTGGCAAGCGCGGCTATGGGCAGCAGGTCGGGCGCTTGCTGGTGCCCGGATTTTTCCTGTCTGCGATTGCCCCCAGTCTTTATGACCAGCTGATTTCGCGTTTTGGTCCGCAATCAGCAATCTGGGCATCCAGCGGTTTGTTGCTGATTGCCTTTGTTTGCGCGGTGATCCTTTTTCGAAGGCTGCCCCCGGGATTGGCAAAAATGCCCGCAACAGAACCTTTGTGAAATCCGCAACAAGGGCCTCAAAAAAGAACGCCTGCCAATCGGGGATGGCAGGCGCAAGGTGTGCTCTGTGATGAAAGAGCTGGGAGTATCCGTGCTTACGGGATCTCGGGTGTTATTTTGCGTATCCGATTTCTTTCAGGGCCTCGGCAATTTCCGGAAGGATTGCCGGGTCATCAATGGTGGCCGGTGTGTTGTAGCTTTCGCCATCGGCAATTGATCGCATGGTCTTGCGCAGGATCTTGCCAGACCGGGTTTTGGGAAGACGATCCACCACAGTTGCCTGCTTGAAGGCCGCGACCGGACCAATCTGATCGCGGACCATCGCAACCACTTCGGCAAGGATCGCGTCATGCGGGCGGGTCACACCGGCCTTCAGAACCACAAAGCCAAGTGGCAATTGCCCCTTAAGGTCGTCATGAACGCCAATCACAGCACATTCGGCAACATCCTTATGCCCGGAAAGGACTTCTTCCATTGCCCCGGTCGAGAGGCGATGTCCGGCAACATTGATGATGTCATCCGTACGCGAATGACATAGATATAGCCGTCTTCATCAATGAAGCCCGCATCACCCGTAGCGTAATAGCCTGGGAATTCTTCAAGATAGGATGACTTGAAACGGTCGTCATTCTGCCAAAGGGTCGGCAAAGTTCCCGGTGGCAGCGGAAGTTTGGCGGCCAATGCTCCGATCTGTCCGCGTGGAAGCGGCTTGCCTGCTTCATCCAGAACCTGGACATCCCAGCCACAGGCAGCAACCGTCGGCGATCCGTATTTGATCGGCAGAAGTTCAATCCCGCGCGGGTTCGCACAGATCGACCAGCCGGTTTCGGTTTGCCACCAGTGATCAATGACGGGTACGCCAAGGCTGCTTTCCGCCCATTGCAGGGTATCGGGATCGGACCGTTCGCCTGCAAGATAAAGTGCCTCAAGACAGCCCAGATCATAATTGGCCATATGGGCGGCCTTGGGATCATCGCGCTTGATCGCCCGAAATGCCGTCGGCGCGGTAAACAGAACCTTGACCTTATGTTGGGAAATCACCCGCCAGAAGGCACCGGCGTCCGGGGTACCAACGGGCTTTCCTTCATACATAACAGTCGTACAGCCCGCCAGTAACGGCGCGTAAACGATATAGGAATGCCCGACCACCCAGCCAACGTCGGACGCGGCCCAGTAAACATCGCCGGCCTCAACGCCATAGATGTTTTTCATCGACCATTGCAGGGCAACCATGTGCCCGCCATTGTCACGCACAACGCCCTTGGGCTGACCAGTGGTGCCTGATGTGTAAAGAACATAAAGCGGATCAGTCGCGGCGACCGGGACGCAATCAGATGGTGCGGCCTTGGCACATTCGACCGTCCAGTCATAATCGCGCCCATCAATCAGTGGCGCATCACATTGCGGGCGCTGGAACAGGATGACGCCTGATGGCTTGTGCGTTGCCATATCAATGGCCCGATCAAGCAGCGGCTTATATTCAATCACCCGTGATCCCTCGATGCCACAGCTTGCACTCAGGATCAGCTTGGGTTTGGCGTCATTGATACGGGTGGCAAGTTCGTTCGAGGCAAAGCCACCAAACACCACTGAATGAATGGCACCGATACGCGCACAGGCCAACATCGCCATCGCAGCCTGCGGGATCATCGGCATATAGATGATCACACGATCACCCTTGGTCACCCCGCGCGCATGCAAAGCCCCGGCAAGGCGGGAAACCTCTTCGCGCAATTGGTGATAGGTGAATTTTTCAACCGTATTGGTGACCGGGCTGTCATAGATCAGGGCTGTTTGATCGCCACGACCATTTTCGATATGGCGGTCCAGCGCATTGTAGCAGGTATTGACTTCGCCACCGGTGAACCAGCGATAAAACGGCGCGTTGCTGTCATCAAGAACGCGGTCCCATTTGCGGTACCATGAAATGTTTTCGGCTGCTTCTGCCCAGAAACCTTCCTTGTCGGTGATCGAGCGATCATAGGCTTCCTGATAACGACCAGTCATTGGCGAAATTTCCTCCCGCGGTGATGAGTCTTGTGCTCATGCAGAACGCGTATTTGTGACGTGCGAATAAATCGGCATCATAATACCTATTTAATTCACACTTACCCCTTAGACATTGGTAGAGCGTCGGTAAGGCGCAGTTTTCTGCGGATTACAATTACTCAAAACTGACAGGTGCGTGATCGGAATTTCGCGATCATGCGTATCTGTTCGGGCATATGAATGTATCTGGGGGTGCCGCCAAAGGATTTGAAGCGCAGACATAAAGTTGCCGCCTCACGCGTGGGCGACAATCGGAGGCGGCAAAAGCAAGAGTTAGGAAATCTGTGAGGTCGTCAAACCGTCTTCATGGTTAGTCGCATGTTTTTCATCACGCGTTTGGCCATGACCGGACGGCTAATGGGTTATTCGGCGTATCTCGTCCTTGATTTCAAGCTTGCGACGTTTAATGTCTGCGACAAGGGAATCATCGGGCGCCGGACGGCGCGTCTCGAGGTGGAGTTCCTGCTCAAGTGCAGCATGTTTGGCAGTAAGAGCTTCGATATGGCTTTGAACGCTCATTCGCCTACTCCTTATATCTGACATTGCCCACAAGAAGATGGTATTAATTTCGTAACATGATTTCCAGTGTTTCGATCATCACCGTGAACTCGAACACAGTCCAGCAAGGATCGGCATGACACAAAAAGATCGACTTATCATCGGCATAACCGGTGCATCCGGGGTGATTTATGGCATACGATTTTTACAGTTGCTGAAAAACACGCCGATCGAGACTCATCTGGTTCTTTCGAAGGCAGCCGAGCGCACCATCGCCTATGAGACCGACTTTAAAATTCGCGAAATCAAGGAGATGGCAGACGTCCTCCATGATAATTCCGACATCGGCGCGTCGATTGCGTCGGGATCGTTTCGCACACGCGGTATGGTCATTGCGCCTTGCTCGATGAAGTCTCTGGCCGAGGTCGCAAGCGGAGTCGCGGACAATCTGATTGCGCGCGCTGCCGATGTGATGCTCAAGGAACGTCGCCGCCTTGTTCTGATGGTGCGTGAAACCCCGCTTCATGCCGGGCATATCCGCAATATGGCGCAGGCCACGGAAAACGGTGCAATCATTGCCCCGCCGGTCCCGGCATTCTACGCCCGTCCACAGTCACTTGATGAAATGGTCACGCAAAGCTGTGGCCGGGTTCTCGACCTGTTTGATATCGATTTGCCCGAAACGGCACGTTGGGGCGATGAAGATGCTGCCAATCACATCCCTGTAACCGGCAAACCCAGAAACCGGGATTAAGAATTCCACGTCAGACCATTCTGTCCTATGGCGCGGATAAAAGCCCCATCATTGCGATCAGACGACTAACCGCCTGGTCGCAATCATCCTGTTCAAGGTCAAACCGGTTGGGGGATAAATAGGCCCGCGCGGCAGAAAACGGGTCCTCTGACGGGATCGGTTCTACTGCGTCGCACAGAATATGCTGTTCGATCTGCTCTGCCTGCAATTCATCAGATTTGACCTTTTGGCGCAATTCCTGCACATCGGGACGCGGATCATCGCGCATGAAGCGGCGCGTCTGGCGAAGCGGGATGATCACATTGTCCCGCCAGTCGCGTACGGATTCTTCAAGCGAACAAACACTGTGCGGTGCCAGTCCCTTCTGGCCAAGAAAGAACATGAACAGCAGCATGTTCACATCAAGTCCGCAGCGTTCCTGCAATTCCAGACACAGTTTTGCCACGCCGTCGCGACCATACATCGCGACTGTAAAGCGCCATACTTCGTCCTGATCAATCACCAAACTGCTCGTATCCTGCGGGTTTCTTTTTGTATCACACGGTCTTTGCCGTACGCGCCACCTTTGGCGGATGACCAAGATAGGCACCAAGCCCCTTGGCCGTCGACACCATGGTCCCGGCCGTATCCACAAGCCGGGGACCAACAATAACATCTTCCATCGCGACATCGACCACTTTGCGTTTTGACCAGGCGACGACACGGTCGAATTTCTGTTCGGCAACCAGATCAACCGCATGCACGCCAAAAGCCGATGCAATTACCCGGTCACGCGGTGATGGTATCCCGCCACGCTGCACATGCCCCAAGACCGTCACACGGGTTTCCCAGCCGGTCCTCGCGCCAAGCTCGTCAGCCAGCCAATGACCAATACCGCCATAACGGACTTTCTGGCCGTCATCGCCCTGCGTCACTGCGGCCCCGTCATCGCGCTTGACCGCCTCGGCCACAATGACAAGAGCATGATTGCGTCCACGCTTGCGAATATTCAGGCAATGTTCGGTCAGGGCATCAAGATCATAGTCCATTTCCGGGATCAGAATGGCATCAGCGCCACCTGCAACCCCGGCAAACAGGGCGATATGCCCGGCATCGCGCCCCATGACCTCAAGGATCATGATGCGATCATGCGACGCCGCAGTCGGCTGCAACCGGTCAAGGGCCTCGACCGCGACATTCACCGCCGTGGTAAAGCCCACCGAATATTCGGTCTGGGCCAGATCGTTATCGATGGTTTTGGGAATACCCACCAGATTGATGCCCCCCATCCGGGCCAGACGGTGAAGGATGGCCATGCTGCCATCGCCGCCAACCCCGATCAGCGCATCAAGACCAAGCTTGTGATAGCCATCAATCACTTCCCGGGAACGGTCGGCAAAGCTGCCATCGGGCATGGGATAGTGGAACGGATCACCCTTGTTGATCGTACCAAGGATCGTCCCGCCAAGCCGCAGCATACCGTCATTATTGACCTGATCATTAAGGTCAATGGCCTGCGGGGGATCCTGCATCAGGCCATGCGTGCCCTGACGGATACCCACGACATCCCAGCCATATCCAAGTACCGCACGTCGGACGACCGCCAGAATGACCGCATTCAATCCGGCGCAATCGCCCCCACTGGTCAAAATCCCGATCCGCATGCGTTTCCTTCCCATTGTCGTCATCATTGTTTAAAGGGTGATACAAATCATATGGGTTGCCCATCTGATATCTGTTAATATCACTTCCCCTTCGCGTTGATTATTAAGCTGGATCAAAAATGGACGAAATCAATCAGATCGAGATTGAAAAGAGACTTCTTTCGTTGCGCGAGGAACACCGTGATCTTGATATCGCCATCGAACAGATGGTGCAGGCCCCCCATCATGATCAGTTGCGTCTCGGGCGCATGAAAAAGCGTAAACTCGCCCTTAAAGACGAAATTCGTTATGTCGAGTCGCAGCTTGTTCCCGACATTATCGCCTGATCACACCGGTCAGACTCCTGTTTGACGGATCGCCCAACCAGAAAACTTGTTCTCTTGCCATAAGCCTCGTGCCTGGTTCGAACATACCAAATCCCCCGTTCTTATCGTTCGGGGGATAATCGTTTGGACATGACAACAAGAAAATCTGAACGCAGGCACAATGTCGGACATCTCATTACGAGAACCGGTATCAAATCCCGTACGGGATACGATCAAGCTTGGCCAGAAGCATTTCCTTTTGCGCCCGCAAAGCCGCATCGGCACCACGAAGGATTGAATCGACCGTATCACCGCTGGCAGACTGATAAAATCCGAACACCGGAACAATCGGGATGAACTTGTCTTTGTGGGGATAGGGATTCTGATGCAGCCAGCGCGTGATCGCATCAACACGCTGCAAAACATCGTCCTGATCAACATTATACATCAGGGCAACAAAGTCATTGCAACCAAGATAGCCCAGATGATGCGGTGCCATGACAAAATCGGCAATGATCCTGCGGACATAGTTAAACAGACCGTCTTTGCATTCCTGACCGTAGCGCTGCAAAATATCTTCGATATTAAACAGTTCACAAATCAGAACGATCCTGTTGGTGCGATCCGTCCCGATCAGGGAAACTTCGTTTTCAAGAATCTGCATGAAAGTCGGACGACCAAGCGCACCGGTAAACGGGTCGCGCCCTTCAAGCCGCGCCAGTCGGGCATGGCGTCTCTTGAGATCATTGAGGTTTTCGGTCAGGCCATTGATGCGCACCATCAAACGACCGATTGCCTGTTCAACCGCCGGTGTCACCTGATTATCCGGGATGCCCAGAACATTGGCGATGTCAGATGTGTGAAACGGAACTTCTTCCTCGACCGTATCGGGAAGATTATCCGTATCTATATCGATCTGATGGTCGCGATTGGGCGCACGCCGTTTTCCGGCGTCCCTGCCATAGGCATGAATTCCGTATGGATTTGATGGAAATCTTCCATCCCCTCCCCCCATAGAGGGTGTAATTGAACCGGGCCTTGTGACCTTCATGTCTGACCTTCCCGTGCTACCTGCACAGTTATATGAGTTATTTGTAAATAATAAATCAAAGGTACTGTCAATTTCCACATAAATTCAATCGACAGTAAGGGTAGGAAATCTACACCATCGTATAGCATGGAATTTTTGACCGTAAATAAGAAAAATTTAAAGAAAGATGCAAGTCCGGCAAGGCGCAAGCAGGCTTGCATGATGGCCCGCGCTGCATATAATGCGGCCCTTCACGAAACAGCCCGTATACGGAGCCGCTATCATGAGCGATCAAACGCCGGTCATCGGCATTATCATGGGAAGCCAGTCTGACTGGGAAACCATGAAAAACGCCGCAGATGTCCTCGATGCGCTGAATGTGCCTTATGAGACCAAAATCGTCTCGGCTCACCGCACCCCTGATCGCCTCTATGATTATGCCAAAACGGCAAAATCGCGCGGTCTTAAGGTCATTATCGCCGGTGCTGGCGGTGCGGCCCATCTTCCGGGCATGGCGGCGGCGATGACCCCGCTTCCGGTTCTTGGTGTTCCGGTTCAGAGCCGCACGCTTAAGGGTCTTGATAGCCTTCTTTCCATCGTCCAGATGCCGGGCGGCGTTCCGGTCGGAACCCTTGCCATCGGCTCGGCCGGGGCAAAGAACGCCGGCCTGATGGCCGCTGAAATCATGGCACTGATGGATGACGGGCTTGCCACGCGCCTTGATGACTGGCGCGCAGCCCAGACCGCATCGGTCGCAGACGAGCCGGTTGATCCGGCACTGTGATCGCAATACAGGCGCGCCCAACCGGGCGCGTTTTTATTTTGCGCAAACCAGATTTGATGATTGTCTGATTGCAGGCAATCTTTTCCCTATCGGGAAGAATTTTGATCGAGGAATACATGACGCAGGATTTCGACACGCGCGTAATCGCACCGGGGAGCACCATCGGTATCATGGGCAACGGCCAGCTGGGCCGCATGGCTGCCTTCTGTGCCGCCGAGCTCGGCTATAAGGTCCATGTTTTCGGCCCGGGTGCCGACAGCCCGACCGAGCAGGTCTGTGCCAAGGCGACAATTGCCGATTACACCGATCTTGATGCACTGCGTGCCTTTGCCGAAGATGTCGATGTTGTCACTTTCGAGTTTGAAAATGTTCCCCATGACAGCGTCAAATTGCTGTCCGAACTGGTTCCGGTCCGTCCGGGCTGGAAATGCCTGCATCTCTCCCAGAACCGTCTGCGCGAAAAGACCTTTTGCAATGAACACGGCATCGGCACCGCACCGTTCGAGGCCGTCCGTTCGCTTGCCGATCTTGAAGCAGCCGTTGCCAAACTTGGCCGCCCGTCGGTTCTGAAAACGACCGAGCTTGGCTATGACGGCAAAGGTCAGGTCAAGATCAGTGCCGATACCGATCTGGCACAGGCGTGGGACGAGATGAAAGGTGCCGAGGCCATCCTTGAAGGCTTCATTTCCTTTGAACGCGAGATTTCCGTCATTGTCGCCCGCGGTGTTCAGGGGGATACCGCCTGCTTCTGCCCGGTTGAGAATGTGCATACCAACCACATCCTTGATGTGACCGTCGCCCCGGCTGAAATTGCCGACAGCCTGTCGAAGAAGGCTGAAGACATCGCGATCAAGCTGGTTACGGCGATGGAGTTTGTCGGTCTTCTGGCGGTCGAGATGTTTGTCACCACCGATGGCGACATTCTGGTCAATGAAGTCGCACCGCGCCCGCACAATTCCGGTCACTGGACCATTGATGCCTGTATCACCAGCCAGTTCGAACAGTTCATCCGTGCTGTGTGTGGCCTGCCTCTTGGCGATCCGGCCCATCATTCCAAAGCGCGCATGAAAAACCTTCTGGGCGACGACATCAATGACTGGCAGGCAATTTTGACCGAGCCGAACGCCAAACTGCACCTTTATGGCAAGGCCGAAGCAAAGCCGGGCCGTAAAATGGGTCATGTCACCTGGGTTCTGCCGAAATAACCCGGACGAACACGACCGACCAGTCATCTTTCGGGCCCCGGATACCCTGTGTATCCGGGGCTTTTTCATATGTGTTTCATCACGTTACCCCATCAAATACCGATCTGGCATTTTGTGCCGGGCAGATTGGCATCGGGTTTGCTCCTGATCGGGACAGGAAACTCTTTACGGATGGAACGTGATGAAGAAACTTCTGATCATTCTTTCAATGATCCTTGGCCTTGGTGCCATGGAAAGCCGCATCAACGCAGCATTTGCCGTCCCGGGCGCCGCTGGATTCCCGCAGGTCATCGAAGGTGACAAGCTGCGTTTTGGCAATCTGGTTGTCGAACTGTTTGGCATTCGCGCCCCGAAACCGGGCATGATTTGCCGTGCCGGTGCGGTTGAATTTCAGTGCGGGGCAGCCGCCTCACAGGCACTGGGCCGCATCATCGACAATTACGCCATCAAATGTCAGCAGGTATCGGATGTGCAACTGTTCCCTATGCTGACGGAATGCACCATCGGGCGCAATGACCTGAACCGTTTGATCCTGCGCGCGGGCTGGGCCATGGTTGATATGGTCACCTGCGACAGCCATCCGAGCTGTGCGACCTATTTGCGTGATCAGGAATTTGCCAAGGAAAACCGCAAAGGCATCTGGATGGGCACCCCACCATCGGAACTGGTTGCCCTTGCTGCCAAGCCGACGGCCGAAGATATTCAGTCCAGCGACAACAAGGCAAAGCGCAAAGCTACTGGCGATGCCCCGCGTCATCTGTTCGGGTCGCCCTTCACGGTTGATCTTGCCGGTGACATGAAACGTGCCAACGCGCCGGATAAAACTCTTTTGAGCTTCCTTGAAAACACCTTCTAGATCACGCAATCTCTGAGTTTCCCAAACCCGTCAAAACAAAACGCCACCGCATTTCTGCCGGTGGCGTTTTGTTATTTTCGATCCGTAAATACGTTATCCACCAAACTGACGACGAACCCGTCCGGGTGTCGGCACGCAGTTGGCAAATTTCGCACCAAGCTTGAAGGGTGCTGCGGCACATTTGCCGATCTTGCCAAGCTTGGCGGTGATTTTCGGGATTTGCAGAACATTGCCGATACGGCGATCAAGAAATGCCCAGCTATCGGCATGACCATCCGAGGTGTCATCAAGCCAGAATGCCAGGGTTGATCCATAAACACCGGCAAGCAACATGCGCTTGGTGTACCAGTTATGATCGGTTGATGTGTCGCCCGCAGCCACCCACATTGCATCGACCGTCCCGTGCGTAAGCTTCAGCCCAAGAGCCGCGTTCTGCGGCAAAGCCATAAAGGCAAGGGCTGCGCGAACGGCATCTTTCTGATTTTCGACCAGATCAAGACGGGTTTTGACTGCCGTCGCAATGCGTTCGCGAATTTTCATGTTCTCAAGGCCCTTTTCATCAAGGGCAGCAACCATCTTGCGATCGGTCAGCTCGACATAGGTCACAATCGCCTGACGAATGCCATTGGGCAGCAAACGATCAACCTCGCCCGGCGCAAGATCAAGATCCATGGCCCCGGCCAGCAGGGACTGTTTGGTCCAGCCATCAAACGGCACATGTTCAAGGGCTGCCTCAACCAGTGCTTCGCGCTGGGCTTGTAGACGGCTCATGCTTTCGGACACGGTCATTTAGGACTCCTTGTCACTTGATCGGGCGTCTTCGGCGTCATCAGCGTTTTCTGATGCGGCAGACTGCCTGAATGTAGTCTCGGGCGGGTATTCGCGCAATTCCTCGTTAAATCCGAGAAGGGTCATGTCTTCCATACGTTCAGGATACATCACGCCGATCAGGTGATCATATTCATGCTGTACCACGCGCGCGTGGAACCCACCTGCAATGCGCTCGATCTCCTCGCCCTGTTCATTTAACCCGCGATAACGAATTTTGTTCCAGCGCGGCACGACGCCTTGAAGACCGGGGATAGAAAGACAGCCCTCCCAGCCATCAACGATTTCTTCGCCAACCGGCTCGATTTCCGGATTGATCAGAACCGACAGCGGAATGGCTCCGTCATCGGGATCGTCGCTTTGGCGCATCGCCGGCACGTAATAGACCATGATCGCCTTGGACTCGAACACCTGTGGTGCCGCAAGGCCAACGCCCCCGGCATCTTTCATGGTATCCTTCATATCAGCAATCAGTCGCTGAATTTCGGGATCAAGCGGGTTTTCGACCCGATCAGCAACCTTGCGCAAAACCGGGTGGCCCATCCGGGCAATCTTGAGGATCGACATAGCCTTATATCCAACCAAAATTGCCCGGCTGTAAAGCCCCTAAGCATGCAATTCCGTCTAGTGACCGGTCAGAACCAGCGTCTGGATCGGAAGCAGCAATGCCTGAACACGCAAAAGCAGGGCATGCACAACACCGACGGTCTGAACCATATGCAGGAACAGCCATTCCCCCATGCCAATATCAGGGCTTTCAAGTTTCTCGTGAGTACTGGTATAGGCGTTGCCCGCGCATTTGCTGCCAAGCGGCACATTTGCAATCGTTTCCGGATAAAGCGGCATCATCTTGACAAGGAATGTGCCCGGTTTGGCGCGTTCGGTAATATCAAGCAACTGGTCGCTTGGTCGGAACTGCCCCGCTGCAATCACCGGCTGAACATCCGTAATGACCATCGGAATGATTTCGAATGGCAGGGACGCACAGGATACCTCGGTAATCACACCGCGTTTCACCACCTGTGTCGATATCTGGTTAAAGCCAGCAAGAAACACCGTTTCCGCATCTTTTTCCGGGATCAGAATTCCGGCCGGACGCAAGATCGGGCTGACAAAGTCACCGACCTGAAGGGCGAATTGCTGGATATTGCCCTTAACCCCGGCACGGACCACGGTTTTGGACAGATCGGCCTCGGCAGATCGAAGGGATGCCTGCGCATTGGCAAGCTGGGCTGGCAACAGGCTATCAAGCTTGGTCTTGATGACATTCAGGCTGGCCTCGGCCGCATTCAACCCGCCCTGTCTTGTGGTCAGGGAGACTTCAAGACGTTCGACCTCGCGCCGGGATACCGCATTGGTCCCGCGCGCCAGCAGGTCTGCCTTGACCTTTAATTCATCGCGGACCTGATTATAGGCACCGCGTGCCTGTTCGACATTGCCCTCTGCCACGGCAATATCGGCCCGTGCGACATCCATCTGGGCGCGGATTTCGGCAATCCGCTGTTCGGCCATCGCAACCGCTTCGCGTTCAACACGGTTATCAAGCCGGAATAACGGATCCCCCGCATTCACATTGTCGTCGTTCTTGACATAGACCTCGACCACACGACCGCCCTTTTCCGGCAGAATCGTGACGGTCCGGAAGAACGATGTGACATTGGTCGTTGACGGGTGAAAATAGAAAATCACCGTAATCAGGCTCAGCGTCAGGATCGCACAGGCCGTAATGCCATAGCGCAGCTCATACCAGACAGAAAACAGCGTGATTTCCTTGCCAATACGTTTGCCCTGCACGTAACGGCGGACCAGATAATCAGGCAGGATGGTAAAGATCGAACACAGAAGAAGCTCAAACATCTTTTTGGTTCTCCTGCTTGGTGCTCTCATCCGTTGCGACCGGCGTGCTTGCGGCTACTGGTTCGGAAGAAGCAGGCTGCGGCTGTACCGGTGCAGAAGCTGTGGACTCGGCCTGCCCGGTCCTGGCTTGGGCCATACTTTTTAGTGCGTTTGCCATTGTCTGAATCGGGGAAATGAAGTCCGGGAACTGAATAACCGCCAGAACAAGGGCCGCGACCCAGAAGATATTATTGTGGGTAAACAGGGCCAAAAGGGTCAGAACACCAATCAGTTGTAACTGTGTGTGATTGGCATGATGGGCCAGCCTTTCGGGCAAGGCATGAATATTGAGATAGAATGCGCCAATCAAAAAGACCGCAATAACGACAAACCAGACAACACCGACAAACAGAATGTCCGTTTCCCCCGGTGCGGTAATAAAAAATGGCGCATGGGCCAATGCCGCATCGCGCAGATTGCTTTCCATAACTATATCCTAACCGTTTCCCAACCGGTTTTGCCCGGTTTGTTCCAGATATCCGGCCCGAGAACACAACAAGGCCCTGCGATAAATTGAATTTGGTCAATTCATCATAGCAACCTTTGATGTCAATTTGATCACATAATTCCCGCAATTGGTTGGCCCGTAAAACCGGCAGGCCGAAACAACCACATGCCTTGGCGTTTTGCGATGCAGGCATGTATAAACGTCAGAGGCGAATATCCCCTTCCCTCTTTTCTTTTTGGCCTGTTTGCACTATATACAGGTCCACGGTCAGCTTGACCGTAAATCCAACCGGGGGGCATTCCGCACTCCGGGTGTTTTTGTTTTTTTGAAAGGAGCGTGGTTTCCGTGCAGGTAATCGTTCGCGACAACAATGTCGATCAGGCTCTGAAAGCGCTTAAGAAAAAGATGCAGCGCGAGGGCATTTTCCGTGAGATGAAACTCCGTCGCCACTTTGAAAAGCCGTCGGAGAAGAAAGCTCGCGAAGGGGCGGAAGCAATCCGTCGTGCCCGCAAGCTGGAGCGTAAGCGCATCGAGCGCGAAGGCTTCTAGTCTTTTTCACTTTCGGGGTATCTCGAACGTGACTGTACGATCGAATTTGGCTTGCCAAGTTCGGACCCGTGCGCCAAGCCCGCCTCGGAGCAATCCGGGCGGGTTTGGTTTTTCCGAATTTCAGTCAGAGCCCACCTTATCTGAAAGCAGCATTGCGTTGACGCTTGTTGCGCCCGCGATGAGTAACGATACTGTTTGGTACGCCAAACATGCCTCACCACCGACCGGCCCCGCTGAAAGAAGCAACATGAACCGCGCGTTTCCCGACACCAAACAGGTTGCGCCAGATGCCAACCTCGAAGAGGCACAACCGCGCAAGCGCGGATCAGGTGTTCAGCTGGTCTATCGTGAACTGCGTCAGGGCATTCTCGAACTGTCGATCAAGCCGGGCACGATCCTTGATGAATCCCAGCTTTCTGCACGCTTCAAGATGTCGCGCACCCCGATCCGAGAAGCCTTGGTCAGACTGGCCGCAGAAAACCTGATTACGACACTGCCCAACAGAACCAGCATGGTTCCACCGATCGACTTTTCCAATCTGCCCGCCTATTTCGACGCCCTGACATTGATGTACCGGATTTCGACACGTTCTGCGGCCGAGCTTCACAACGAAAGTGATCTGGTAGAAATCAGACGGCTGGAACAGGAATTTGCCCAAGCTGTTGGCAGACGAGATGCATTGGCGATGATTTCGCGGAATCGTGACTTCCACGTCGCCATCGCGCGGGCCGGAAAGAACACCTATTACGAGGAATTTTTCGCCCGTCTACTTGATGAAGGGCGGCGTATTTTGCGTCTTTATTACGAGTCCTATGATGATGCGCTGCCGCGCCAATATGTTCAGGAACATGAACAACTGGTCGATGCCATTGCAACCCGGAATGTCGATCTTGCCGATGATCTGGCCAAACAACATGCAGCCCAGATTGTTCGCCAAATTCAGAGTTATCTGGCGACCCGCTATCAAAGCGACCTGCCCCTCTGACACCGGGCAAACATGACGTGATGAAAAAAAGCGGGGAGAAAAATCTCCCCGCTTTGTCATTTAAGTCCAGCTGCGTATCTGGATATCACAGTCTAGAAGCCGACGATTTTTGACGGCAACCAGGTCGCCGTGACCGGAAACGCCACCACCAGCAGCAAGGTCAATATTTGCAGCAGGATGAACGGGATCACGCCGCGGCACATCTGCCCATAGGTCATGTTGGGCGGGGCAATGGATTTCAGATAGAAAATCGACGATGCCATTGGCGGTGTCAGATATCCGGTCTGAATAACGATGATCACCAGCGTCGCAAACCAGACCGGGTCAACACCGGCACTGCGAATGAACGGCGTAAAAAGCGGCACACAAATCAACACATTGGCCGTCCAGTCCAGAACAAAGCCGAGAATGAACACGACGATCAGGAAGAATATGATCATTCCGGTCGTGCCAAGGCCCGATCCTTCAAGGAAGCCACGGATAAGCTGCGCCCCGCCATTGGCGGCAAACACGCCCATAAACATCGTGCCCGCAGCAACAATCAGAAGGATCATCGCTGAAATACGCACCGTGATCGCCAATGACTCGCGCATCACCGACATGCTGAACCGACCATAGGCAATACACAGGATAAGCGCACCAACCGCACCAACAGCCGCTGCCTCGGTCGGTGATGCTATCCCCGCCAGCAAAGATCCAAGCACGGCAAAGATCAGGGCAATGACCGGAAGAAGCGTTGAACATGTCAGCCTAAGCTTTTCGCCAAGCGGCATTTCGTCTTCTTCTTCAAGTTCCGGCACTTTTTCGGGCGGGCGGATCATCCCGTGGATCAACAGATAACCGATAAACAGCGCAATCATGATCAAGCCGGGGAACATCATTCCGGCAAGGACTTCACCCACCGAAAGCTGTGCCAGTGACGCATACATTACCGCAATCACCGATGGCGGGATCATGGTACCAAGCGAACCACCCGCACAAATCGTCCCGGCAATCAGGCGATTGTCATAGCGGTATTTCTGCATGGCAGGGATGGCCATCATCCCGATCATGACTTCGACCGCACCAACAACCCCCGCTGCTGCGGCAAAAACCGCGCCCATTGCAATGGTCGCCACGGCAAGTCCGCCCGGAAGCCCTTTCAGCCAGATCTGCATGGTTTTGAACAGGCGTTCCGCAATTCCGGACCGCTCAAGGATTGCCCCCATAAGGATGAACATGGGGATGGCCGACAGGATGAAGTTGGTCGCCGCAGTATAGAAACTGCCATAGAGCTGATTGAAAATATGCGGCCCAAAGGCGAATGCGCCGGCTGATACCGCGACAATTGCCAACGAAAAGGCAATCGGAATGCCTGCAAGAACCAGGACAAAAAGCCCCGGAAACATCAAAGCGGAAACAAGCATTTCAGGCGTCCCCTTCTTTTACCTGGGTGACACCTTTGGCTGCGCCGAATGCGCGCAGACCTTCGACAAGCAGTTGCAGGCTCAAAGCCAGAAGTCCCAGGGCAAGGAGCGTATAGAACGGCCACATGAGCGGTGCCCACGGACTGACCATTTCAACTTCCCCGGAAACATAGGCATGCCATGCCTTGCCAATTGCGACTTTCGACAACATCGCAAAAATCGGGAACAGCAAGAAGACATAGATGAAGCCATTAAACCCGTCCCGGAACTTGGCGGGAAAGCGCGAGGACAAGAAGTCGATCCGCACATGGGCGTCTTCACGAAGTGCCTGTGCAGCGCCCAGGACAAACAAGGTTCCCGTAGCCATATAGGCGATGTCAAAGGCCCAAAGTGTTGGCGCGTTAAACAGATAACGCGCCAACACTTCGTAAATCATCGAGACGACCAGGCCCAATGCAACGATGTTGGCCACTTTTGAAAAAACGATCGACAAGCAGTCAATACCGCGAAACAGATATGAAAACATGGTCGCCTCCACGCAATCAGTCCTGGTTCCGGATCAGATAGCTGCTTTCTGCCGACCAGCGCGCCTTATAGGCATTATAGTCTGCAAGAATGTCAGCCATGGCCGGTTTGCCTGCTTCTTTCTCGGCATCCGCCTTTTTGGAAATCCAGTCGCTACCCGCCGAAGAAAGCTGTTCGATGAAAGCCGGGTCCAGGGTGATGATCTCGTTCTTGCCACCACGGAAGGTTTCCATCGCCTTCATGTCCTTGTCATAGAAGCTGACAACACTTTCGAGCGTGGTGAGTTCGGCTGCGGCCTCAAGCAACGGCTTGAGATCATCATCAAGCGCATCCCAGGTTTCCTGTTTGACGACAACTTCCCAAAGGAAGGTCGGCTGATGCACGCCCGGAACGATGATATAGGGGGCTGCTTCGTGGAAACCTTCCGGCAGGTTGCCCGACGGCGGGCCCCACTCGATGGCATCAACGCCTTTACGCTGCAGAAGGGTGTAAATTTCCCCCGGCGGCACAACGGTCGGAACCGCACCAAAATATTCGCGCATTACTTCGGCCCATGGGCCCGACGTACGATATTTAAGGCCTTTAAGGTCTTCGGCACTGCGGATCGGCTTGTTGGCATGTGCCATGATTTCAGACGAACCGATGCCGACGATCAGGTTCTTGAACCCTTCGGAAGCACGAATTTCAGACAGCTTTTCCTTTCCGCCGCCTTCATAAATCCAGGTCACGAATGCTTCCGGGCCCATACCGCCCGGGAAACCGGCAAAGATCGCGTTGATCGGATCTTTGTTTACCAGATAGCTCGGGGTTGAGTGACCGGCCTCGACAATACCGTCGCGCACGCCGTCATAAACCTGCAGGGCCGGAACCAGAACACCGGCACCGAACGGCTGGATTTCAACACGGTCACCGGTCAGAAGCGCTGCGTTATCGGCAAAGCGCTCAAGAAAATTGACATAAAACGGCGAACCTTCCGGCACAGAGGTCGGAACACGCCAGGTTACATCAGCCGCAAGAGCGGGCAGTGCGACAAGGCCAATGCCCATCGCCAGCGCGCCCTTCTTCACGAAATTGAACATGTTTTGCTTCCCTGAATTTTTACTAACCAGAACATTTTGTCCTGCTCGATGGGTAGCTAAACATAATTGCATACTTAAAGTCGACAAAAAATTTATACAATATACAAAAACACACGCTTATCTCCGCCTGACACAGGCAATCCACCTCGCGCATAGCGGACATACATCTTCCAATAAGCCGTTGACGTTACGGCGCTTTCAGTTAAACCGTCCCTGACCGGGCATTTTGCCCATGCGCCCCACACGGTCGATCACGGTTCCCGTCAAAAGGTATGCCCACAAGGCGGGATGCCGTTTGACCTGTTTGCGCAAGACCAACCAGTCAAACGGGGAGACCTGACTGTGAGTTCGCCTGCCACCAATCCGGCTGTATCCGCCGGTGATTTCAACGGACGTTATCGTCTGACACGTGTTTTGCCCGCAATCGCCCTTGCCGGTGCGATCTATGGCATTGCCGGGCTTGCCGATTACCATATCAACGCGGTTCTTCTGACCATTGCGGTCATGATTGCGCTTTGTCTTCTGCGCGTGCCCGTGCCCATCGCCCTGATTTCCGCAGCCCTTCTGGGCGGCCTGCATGCAGGGATGGATACCGGGACTGCGATTGCCGCCCTTAACGACAATCTCTTGGTCGGCGCACAGGTCGGCATGACCTATGTAATGATCGGCGCCTTTGCCGTGGCGATTGCGCGTTCGGGTCTACTTGATCTGTTTGCACAAAAGATTGCAGCCCGGGTCGGCACCGACAAACAGGCGACCTCCAAGGGCATGAAATGGATGCTGTTTGCCATTTTCATTGCCTGTTCGCTGATGTCACAGAACCTTGTGCCGGTGCATATCGCCTTTATCCCGGTGATGATCCCGCCGCTTCTGGCGGTCTTTAACCGCCTGCGTGTGGATCGCCGTGCCATTGCCTGCATTCTGGCCTGCTCGATCAGCTTTTCCTATTTGCTGCTGCCGACCGGCTTTGGCGCGATTTACCTCAATGAAATCCTGATGGCCAATGTCAACGAAGTCGGCAGTGCCTATGACCTTTCCATGACCGCTGATATGGCGCCCAAGGCCATGTTCCTGCCGGTGATGGGCATTGTCGCCGGGATGCTGGTTGCGGTTTTCATCACCTATCGCAAGCCCCGTGATTACGTCGCCACTGAACTGACCGAGGACGCGGGCAGCAATGCCAAACAGGTCGAAGTCAAACCGCTTCAGCTGATCGCAACCCTTGCAGCCCTTGCCGTCGCCCTGATTTGCCAGTTGCAGTTTGACAGCCTTCTGGTTGGCGCGATGATCGGCTTTGTCATTCTGGCCGCGGCCGGTGTATTCCGCTGGCGCGCGCAGGATGATGTCTTTACCGAAGGCATGCGCATGATGGCCCAGATCGCTGTCATCATCACCATTGCATCGGGCTTTGCCGGGGTGCTTGATGCCACGGGCGAAATCGCCCCGCTGGTCGAGGCATCTGCAAACCTGATCGGGGAAAACAGGGCGCTTGGTGCCCTGATCATGTTGCTGGTCGGGCTTTTCATCACCATCGGCTTTGGCGACAGCTTTGCCAGCGTTCCGATCCTTGCCCCGATCTATATCCCGCTGGCCCTTGCCCTTGGCTTCTCGCCCATGGCAACCATCGCCCTTCTGGGCGCATCAGCGGCCCTTGGTGATGCCGGATCGCCTGCATCGACCATTACCCTTGGTGCAACATCGGGCCTTAATGCCGATGGACAGCATGACCATGTGAAGGATTCCGTGATCCCGACCTTCATCCACGCCAATTTCGGCATGGTCCTGTTTGCCTGGGTCGCAGCAATGGTTCTCTAACCGGAACCTGATACCCAACAGCGAAATGACAAGGAGCGGCCCCGCAAAGGCCGCTCCTTTTGTATTTATATGCTCGCTATTTTCCTAGGCCGCTTTGCAGATCGACGTGCCACCATCAACCGCCATCGCCGTTCCGGTGACAAAGCTTGACGCATCGGATGCCAGGAACAAGGCCGCCTTGGCGATTTCCATCGGATCGGCAATCCGGCCCAGCGCATGGAATCCTTCGACCATGGCACGGGTTTCCGGGTCACTGGTAAAACTTGATGCCATCGGCGTATCGGTTCCACCGGGCACCATCGCATTGACCCGCACATTGGCCGCGCCGTATTCCACTGCCAGACATTGCGCCATCCCAAGCAGCCCCATCTTGCTGGCGGCATAGGCGGTCATGCCGGGCATTCCGATGGTATGACCGACAAAGGTCGATGTGAAAATCACTGATCCGCCGCCGCGTTTGGCAATTTCGGGGAGCTGATACTTCGCCCCGAACATCGACGCCGTCAGATTGGTGCGCAGCGTCTGCTCCCAATCCTCAACCGTGATGTCATCAAGCGATCCAAGTGTTCCCAAACGCCCGGCATTGTTAAAACCGACATCAAGCCCGCCATATTCACCAACCGCGGCATTGACCAGCGCCTTGGCAAAGGCTTCCTCGCACACATCACCGGCCATGCCAAATGCCTGCCCGCCTGCCCCGGTGATTTCGCCGACCACGGTATCAAGCCGATCCGCATTGCGCGCCGCAAGGACAAGCTTTGCCCCTTCCGATGCAAACAGCTTGGCTGATGCCGCCCCGATACCGCTGCTGGCACCGGTGATAATCACAACCTTGTTTTCAAGTAACATGATCTTTCCATTCCATCTGGCACCGGAGCCCTGTAACAAACGGCAAACATCCCGGTGCAATTAACGATGGGGAAAGGGTAAGCGGGCCGGATGATCCCTGCTCGCCAGTTTCGGACCTGCAATTCCGAGCCCTGCTTTCAGGCCCCAAGAACCGGCAGCGTGCCTATGATTTTCCGGAAATCCAGTTGGCAAACTGATCCATCATGGTTGGCTCATAGCCAATCGGATCAGGCATCGGTTCAGACCGGATAATGATCCCCGACTGGGTGCGATAGACCCGGTAAACCGTATCTTCCCTGATATCGGTAAAGGTCGAGCTGCCATAGTCGGCATCAATCAGGAAGTTCCATTCGGCAAGGTAACTCACGATATCAAGCGCGTCCCCGATCCCCAGATCATAGGCCCGAAAGGGTGCGGTATTTTGCCGCACCACATCACGATAGCGGCCTTCAAACCGCACAAGCTGATAACGGGCATCCATGCCAATGATATTGGCCCACGGCTTTAACTTGATGAATTCCGCATCAATCCGCCACTGATCGCCAAGTATTTCATAAGTCCCGCTCACACCGGGATCATCCGACACCAGATGGGCGGTAAACACATCCTCGGACACCGGTTCGAAATAAAGGGCAGCAATCGGGTCTTCGTCGGTCAGGCGCACATAGGTCAGAACATTCAGCCCCATCGATGCGACCAGCGCAATCGACAGAACAATAACCAGAAACAGCGAGACCCTGACTATCCGAAACATATAACCTTCCAACTAGCGTGGGGAAAAATCCTCTGACAGCTTGAAGTTATAAGCAACCTCTCGGACGAAAAAAAGGCGGCCCCATCGGAGCCGCCTTCTTCATTTCAAACCGGATGGTTCGATCAGTTATCAAGATGCATGACGATTTCTTCGCACATCTTTTTGGCATCACCAAACAGCATCATGGTGTTGTCCTTGAAGAACAGTTCGTTCTGGATGCCTGCGTAGCCCGCTGACATGCCACGTTTGACGAACAGGACCGTTTTGGCCTTTTCGACTTCAAGGATCGGCATACCAAAGATCGGGCTGGCCGGATCGGTTTTGGCAGCCGGGTTGGTGATGTCATTGGCACCGATGACAAAGGCAACGTCGGCGGATCCGAAATCACGGTTGATTTCTTCCATCTCCAGAACGTCGTCATAGGGAACGCTGGCCTCGGCCAGAAGCACGTTCATATGACCTGGCATACGACCTGCCACCGGATGGATGGCGTAGCGGACATTGACACCCTCACTTTTGAGGATATCGGCCATTTCACGCAAAGCATGCTGTGCCTGTGCCACGGCCATGCCATAGCCCGGCACGATGATCACGCTTGAGGCGTTCTTCATGATGAAGGCCGCATCATCGGCTGATCCGGATTTGACCGCGCGGTCGCCATCGCCACCGCCGCCTGCTGCTGCTTCGCCTTCGGCCCCAAAGCCACCAAAGATGACATTGAAGATCGAACGGTTCATGCCCTTGCACATGATGTAGGACAGGATCGCACCCGACGCACCAACCAGCGCACCGGTAATGATCAACGCATTATTCTGAAGCGTAAAGCCGATGCCACATGCTGCCCAACCGGAATAGGAGTTCAGCATGGAAACAACAACCGGCATGTCCGCCCCGCCAATCGGAATGATCAGCGTGATGCCCAGAACAAGGGCAAGCGCAACCAGGATCCAGAAGGCTGTGTGGCTTTCGGTTGCGACAAGGATGATGGCAAAGACAACGATGCCAATCCCGATGCAAAGATTGAGCATATGCTGCCCCGGGAAGCGCACCGGCGTCCCCGAAACAATGCCCTGCAACTTGCCAAATGCGACAAGCGAACCGGTAAAGGTGATGGCACCAATCGCAACACCAAGACCCATTTCAATCAGGCTGGCCGCACCGATATTGCCCGCCGTGCCAAGACCATAGGCACCGGGTGAATAAAGGGCTGCACCGGCAACAAACACAGCCGCCAGACCAACGAGCGAGTGGAAGGCCGCAACAAGCTGTGGCAGTGCGGTCATCTGGATCTTGAGCGCGATGACCGTACCGATGGCACCGCCGATCAGGATCCCGACAATGATAGTGGTGTAAGACAGCACCGACGGGGATGCCAGCGTGGTAAAGATGGCAATTGCCATACCCACCATGCCAAGGATGTTCCCGGTCCGGGCTGATTCAGGTGACGACAGGCCGCGCAACGAAAGAATGAAGCAGACCGAGGCCACCAGATACAGGAAAGCCGAAAGGTTTTCCGACATTGTGTGTTCCCCCTACTTCTTTTTCTTGAACATATGCAGCATGCGCTGGGCAACGATGAAGCCGCCAAAGATGTTGATCGACGCCAACACCACCGCGATGAAGCCCATCATCTTGGAGAAGTTCATCTCCACCGGGCCTGCTGCAAGAAGCGCACCGACAATAATCACCGACGAAATGGCGTTGGTAACCGCCATCAGAGGTGAATGAAGGGCCGGGGTGACTTTCCACACGACGTAATAGCCAACAAAGCAGGCCAGTACGAACACGGTCAGGCCAAGGACAGTCGGGCTGACACCCGATCCCTGGACCGCGACCGCGGCGGTGTTTGCCGCGTCGGACGCACCGCTTGCCAGACTGTCAGCAAGCTTTGCGGCCTTTTCCGCCAGACCAAGGGCGGCATCGCGCAGTTCATTTGCATTCTGGGCTACGGATTGATCAGCCATTTGCGACCTCCTCCCCGCCGAATTTCGGATGTACGACCTTTCCGTCATGGGTCAGACGGGTTTCGGCAATGATCTGGTCTTCGCCGTTAAACACCAGTGCGCCCTTGTCCTTGTCGACAGAAAGGGTGATGAAGTTCAAAAGGTTCTTGGCATACATCGCGGTTGCATCGGTCGCGACCGAGCTTGTGATGTTTGCAGGGCCGATCAGCTTGACACCATTTTCGGTCATAACCGTTTCGCCAAGCTTCACACCGGCAACGTTGCCGCCGCGTTCAGCCGCAAGGTCAATGATCACCGAACCCGGCTTCATGCCTGCAACCATGTCGGCTGTGACAATTTCCGGGGCCGGACGACCGGGAATAAGGGCGGTCGTGATCACGATATCGGTTTTGGCCAGAACTTCCTTAAGCTTGGCTGCCTGTTTCTTTTTGTAGTCGTCCGACATTTCCTTGGCATATCCGCCAGAGGTTTCTGCATCAGATGCACTGTCGTCTTCGACTTCGATAAAGGTCCCGCCAAGGGATTGAACCTGTTCCTTGACCGCCGGGCGCACATCAAATGCCGAAACAACGGCACCAAGACGCTTGGCGGTTGCAATGGCCTGAAGCCCTGCAACACCGGCCCCAACCACGACAACACGTGCCGGTGCCAAAGTACCCGCAGCGGTCATCATCATCGGGTAAATGCGGCCAAATTCATGGGCAGCATCCAGAACGGCGCGATATCCGGCAAGGTTGGATTGCGAGGACAGCACATCCATCGACTGCGCACGCGAAATACGCGGCATCAGTTCCATGGAATATCCATCCACACCGGCCTGCGCCATCGCCTCGATCAGCTCCTTGCGATCATATGGCTCCAGCAGGGCGACAACCGCCGCCCCCTTTTTATAGGCCGTCAATTCATTGGTTTTGCCGTCAATGACAGGTGGGCGCACCTTGAAGATGACATCGGCATCCTTCACGGTGGTTTTCATCGTTTTGGCAATAGTTGCACCGGCATCGACAAAGCGATCATCCGGTATGGCGGCGTCAATTCCGGCACCAGCCTCAATTGCAACGTCGAACCCCAAAGACTTCAGCTTCTTGACTGTCTCTGGTGTGACGGCAACGCGCTTCTCTCCGGGCCATATTTCCTTTGGAACGGCCAGTTTCATCGCGTTAGACCTCCTTCCCTAATGTTTTGGTAAGCACGGTAATTCTTGTTTTTATTGCGAAGTAACCGGTTTCGAAATGTCATCACGCATCTCGTTTGATCCCGGCTACCGGCACCCTTGCCCGGAAAGAAAAAAGGCGGTTCTTCCAGCAAATGCAGAAGAAACCGCCCACTTTCCCACCACGCATTCCGAGGCATAAAGCCTTGGTGACATGTCAGGTCCCACCCGCCATTGGTGCTCAGGACAAACAATCAATGACGCCCCGCCATGTCTGCGTTGAAAGCAAGATGCGATTTCCCACCAACAACCTCAATATCAAAAACCAACAAAAAATCAGTTTAACTACATTTCGATTAAAAAATTCAAAAATGATCTATGTGCGGAAATTCGCACATTTTATTTCCACCACGGAACAGGTCCTTGTCCTGACCGGCAAGTAATAGATCGTTGATTTACGGCAGTTTCCCCTATTTATACCCCACGCAGTAAGTGAACATTATCTTACAAATAAACGCAGAAGTCTGTATTAATCGCCTGCGCGGCACAGATATGGAAACGTATGGAACAGGAAAAAGTTCGCGAAAAAACTTCGCGACTTTTTGGAAATGCGATGCTGTTTTTGCCTGAAACGACCGCTACGCACCCTTGAAACAGGTAAAATCAAACCCGATTCCGGTGTCAAAAAAGTCGAATCGCCAGATCAGAATTCCGGTTATCAGGCGTCCGGGCGGTCCAGACCGATCAATTCAAGCGCCTCATTCTGACGGGTCTCCAGTTCAGAAACATCAAAATCCCCCACCAGATCATGGAACAGGCGATACCAGTTCACATGGGCATCAAGGCGCAGGAACACCGCACCAAGCCCGACGGCGGCACGATCAACCAGAACAAATTCACGCGGCGGTTTGACCCCGCCAACCCGACGAAGTTCCTGATGGACCTTGGCGGCAACTTCTGCGCCGTAGGCAACCGAATTGGTTTCACCCATCTTGCGTTCGCGGTCATCAAGGATCGGGCCATAAACAAAGCTGGCCCAGATATTAAGCACATCAATCAGTTCGCGTGATGGCGCCTCAAAGCCCCAGCTTTCATAAGCACTCACCGCCTTTTCCTCGTCCTTGTCGCGAAGCGCTTCATAAAGCGTAATCACGGCATTGACGAAACCGGGTTTAAAAATGCGGATACAGCCAAAATCAAGAAGATTGACCGAAAGGTCATCGCGTAATGTGTAATTGCCCAGATGCGGATCACCATGGATCACGCCGTATCGGTAAAACGGCACATACCAGGCCCGGAACATATTAAGGGCAACCGCATTACGCGCATCCTGATCCGGGTCGCTATCAAGGAATTTCTGGAATTTCTGGCCGGTTTGCCAGGTCATGGTCAAAAGCCGGCTGGTGGTTAGCTCGTCCACGGGTTCAGGCACATGTATGGCATTTTCCCCGGCCAGCATGTGGCCATACAGGCGCATGTGCTTGGCTTCGCGGGCATAATCAAGCTCTTCACGCAGACGCGCTGTCAGTTCGTCCTGAATGTTGCCGGCATCAATCGCACTGTCATAGCGCTTATAGATCGCAAAGGCGGCACGCAGCTGTTTCAGATCGGCCTCAACAGTTGCAGACATATCGGGATATTGCAGTTTGCAGGCAACATCCCGACCATCAGGCAAGACGGCCTTATGGACCTGCCCCAATGAGGCGGCTGCGACCGCATCGCGGCTGAATTCGGTGAAGTTTGATTGCCATCCGGCCCCCAGTTCGCTGCGCATCCGGCGTTTGACAAACAGCCAGCCCATGCTGGGCGCGTCTGCCTGAAGAGATGCCAGCGCCTGGCTATATTCACGCGGCAGGGCATCGGGGATGGTCGAGAGGATTTGGGCGACCTTCATCAGCGGCCCCTTAAGCCCGCCGAGCGCCGCGGTCAGTTCGGCAGCGTATTTCGCATGATCGATTTGGCCGCCGAAGACCTTTCCGGTGGCAAGGCGCGCGGCCAGCTTGCTGGCCGACGCCCCCACCCTTGCATAACGACGAACCCGCCCGCCAAACCTGTTTTCTTCGGATGGGACGGTAAAATCATCGTCGTTAGCACTCATATTAGGAAAGCTCCTCCAGCTCGTCGATCATACGCTTGATCATGTTCAGACCACGTTGCCAGAAGGCCGGGTCAGATGCATCAAGTCCGAACGGTGCCAGAAGTTCCTTGTGATGCTTGGTGCCGCCAGCTTTGAGCATATCTAGATACTTCTGCTGGAAGCCGTCTTCGGCGTTCTCGTAAACATCGTAAAGCGAGTTCACGAGGCAATCGCCAAAGGCATAGGCATACACATAGAATGGCGAATGAATGAAATGCGGAATGTATGACCAGTAATATTTGTACTCGTCCTCATACCGGATGGCATCGCCCAGACTTTCATGCTGTACGGCAATCCAGATGTCGCAGATCTCATCGACGGTCAATTCACCTTCGCGACGCTTGTCATGAACACGTTTTTCAAACTCGAAGAACGCGATCTGGCGCACGACGGTATTGAGCATATCCTCAACCTTGCCTGCGAGCATAATGCGTTTCATCTTCGGATCGGCTTCCGAACGCAGCATCGACTGGAAGGTCAGCATTTCACCAAAGACCGATGCGGTTTCAGCAAGGGTAAGCGGCGTATCGGACAGGAAATAGCCATGCTCGCCCGCCAGAACCTGATGCACGCCATGGCCCAGCTCATGGGCAAGGGTCATCACGTCACGCGTTTTGCCGTGATAGTTCAACAGCAAATAGGGATGCGCGGACGGAACGGTCGGATGGGCAAAGGCCCCCGATGACTTGCCAGCACGCGGCGGCACATCGATCCAGGGATTATCAAAGAATTTCTGACCAACCTCTGCCAGTTCCGGTGAAAATTCGCCATAGGCCCTAAGAACGGTCGAACGCGCCGTTTCCCATTCGATCTGACGATCATCATCGTCAGGAAGCGGCGCATTGCGGTCCCAGTAATCAAGCTGATCGACACCGAACCATTTCGCCTTGAGGCGATAGTAACGATGCGACAGATCGGCATGGCTGTTTTTAACGGCAGTATTCAGGGCGCTCACAACTTCGTCCTCAACCTGGTTGGACAGGTTGCGCGAGGAAACCGGTGTTGCAAACTTGCGCAGGCGATCATCAATTTCCTTGTCCTTGGCAAGGGTATTGGTGATGTGCGCCAGAAGCTTGATATTCTTGCCCAGAACGTCACCGATTGCCTTGGCGGCCTTTTTGCGGTCTTCCACCCTGGTCGAGGACAGCATGTTCGACGCGTCCGACATGGTCAGGTCATTGCCATCAATCGGGAAGCGCAGATCAGCCATGGTCTGGTCAAACAGACGCACCCATGCGCTTGCCCCGGCAACGCGACGTTCGTGAAGAACCTGCTCGACCTCGTCTGAAAGCTGGTGCGGACGGAACGCACGGTTTTCATTCAGCCACGGACGGTAACGGCGCAGGTCGGCACTCTGATCATATTTGGCATCAAGAACGGCATCCTCGATCCGGTTCAGTTCAAGCCCGAAGAACAGTGACAGGCTTGAAATAGCCGTCATTTCTTCCTGAACGGACTGATAGAACTGGCCGATGGCCGCATCGGCACTGTCACCTGCATAAAGAAGCTGCGCAAAGGAGCCGATCTTGCCGCAAATTTCGCTGATGGCTTCGTATTCGGCAATTGCCGCAGCCAATTCATCACCGGAAAGATCGTTCAGCTTGCCCTGATAGCTTTGCTGAAACGCTTGCGACCGGCTTTTGGCATCATCAAGATCGCGCCGGATTGCGGGGTCTTTTGGATCGTTATAGAGATCCGTCAGATCCCAGGTCGGCAAATTCTTGTTGATCGCGTTCATTTGTCCTCCAGACAGTCTCTAATCTCTTGCTTTCGCCCCGGTTTGCACAAACATGATCCCTCATGTCGCGCAATCAGCTCCCGATACCGATATATAGCTGCTTGATGCCATATCACCAGTCCTGAATGCAGATAGGCTTGCATGCAATGAGTTTGATCATATCGCCACCGCCATACTGAACAACCGCAAACCACGATAAAGTTGTCGGGTCATTGTGTTCAGAACGCGTCATTGACGGAACGATTGCGTGAAAATTTCGTTAGAAATTCAATATTCTTTGGCAAAAGCAACGCCGCAGGGACCAGAATTGTCATTTTCCGGCTGCGAAATGATGCAATCCCTGATAACAAAATTGTCTTGGAACGTTCATTTAAATTCAGCACGATTGCATCTGACCGGATGTGAACGATTTGAATAGAACACACCAGATCAGGGCAACACCAAGATTGTCCGACCACGGGAAAAGATAACCAGGCAAGGAAATGTCATGACGAGCTTGCAGGATTATGCCGACTGGCAAAACTTGCCCTCGATGTTTTTCGCTCAGGCCAAAAAATACGGTGACGCACCGTTCCTTTGGACCAAAAGCAGCGAAACCGGTGAATTTGCGCCCACCACCTGGCTTGAGGCCGCCGATCAGGTCCGCGCCCTTGCCCGCGCGCTTTATGATATTGGCGTGCGTGCCGGTGACCGGGTGTTGCTTGTGTCCGAAAACCGCACCGAATGGGGCATTGCCGACCTTGCCATCATGTGCGTCGGTGCAATGACGGTCCCGGCCTATACCACCAATACCGAGCGCGACCATCTGCACGCGATCGAAGACAGTGGTGCGGCAATTGCCATCATCTCGACCAAGAAACTTGCCCAGCCCTTCCTGCATGCTGCCCTTGATAGCGGGCGCTGCCGTCATGCCATCATGATGGAAGAATGGGGGCAAAGCTTTGTCGGTGATATCACCATTTCACGCTGGGATGACCTCATTGCCAAGGGCCGTGGTCTTTCCGATGATATTGATGGCTGGGTTTCGGGCATCAAGCGAGATGATCTTGCCTGCCTGATTTATACGTCGGGCACCGGTGGATCCCCCAAGGGCGTGATGCTCAGCCACGGGGCGATCATTTCAAACTGCATGGGTGCCTTTGACATTATCGAAACCCTTGGCATCAACAACGAAATCTTCCTGTCCTTCCTGCCGCTGTCGCATTCCTATGAGCATACAGCCGGGCTTTATTTCCCGATCAGTATTGGTGCCCAGATCTATTACGCCGAAAGCCTTGACAAGCTTGCAGCCAACCTTGCCGAAGTCCGCCCGACCATCATGACCGCTGTGCCGCGTCTTTACGAGATGCTTTATCAGCGTATGAGCCGCATGGTCGAAAAGGAAGGCGGCTTCAAACAGAAACTGTTTGAACTTACATTGCGCCTTGGCCGCAAGAACTATGAAAAGCAGCGCCTGACCCTTATCGAGAAGTTCCAGAATCTCGCATGTGAGTTGCTGTTGCGCCGCAAATTGCGTCAACGTTTCGGTGGTCGCATCAAGGCGATGGTTTCAGGCGGAGGGCCGCTGAACTATGAGCTGGGCGTTCTGTTTGTATCGTGCGGCATTCGTATTCTTCAGGGCTATGGCCAGACGGAATTTGCGCCGGTGGTTTCGTGTAACCGTGCAGAAAACAACAAGCTGCGTACTGTTGGCCCGCCCATGGTTGGTGCCGAAGTCAAGATTGCCGAAGATGGCGAAATCCTGATGCGCGGCGAAAGCATGATGAAGGGCTACTGGAACCTGCCCGAAGTCACCGCAGCCACCATCATTGACGGATGGCTTCATACAGGCGACATCGGCACGTTTGACGAAGAAGGCAGCCTGATGATCACCGACCGCAAGAAGGACATCATTGTCAATTCCGGCGGCGACAACATCTCGCCGCAGCGGATCGAAGGCCTGATGACTCTGGAAACCGAAATTTCACAGGCCATGGTATATGGCGATGCCTTGCCTTATCTGGTTGCTGTGATCTGGCCAGAAGAAGACTTCATGCGCGAATTTGCCCGCGACAATTCGATTACCAACACCATCGAAGAATTGTCTAAAAATGATGACTTCCGCAAAGTCTTCCGCGAGGCAATTGATCGGGTCAATACGCGCCTGTCGACGATTGAAAAGGTCCGAAGCTTCATGTTTGCCGAGGCCCCGTTTACCATCGATAACGAGATGCTTACGCCATCCATGAAAATCCGTCGGCATAAAATCCGCGAGGCGTATGGCAAGCAACTTGACGGACTCTATCAGCGCAAGCGCCAGGGGCAGTAACCGACCAAATGCCCAAGACTAAAGAACACCAACATAACCAGACTCTGACCCTGATCCGTGGGTTACCCGGATCAGGGAAATCAACATTGGCAAGGAATCTGGCATCGGCAACAGGTGCTGTTCATCTTGAAGCCGATATGTTCATGGTAGATCGGCAGGGTTTCTACGAGTTCGATATCCGTCGACTCACAAAAACCCACGCCAAATGCGAAGCCAAATGCCAGGAAGCCCTTAAGGAAGGCAAGAATGTCGTCGTATCGAACACCTTCACCCGTTTCTGGGAAATGAAGGCCTATATCGATATGGCCGAACATCTTGGCGTTCCGCTTCAAATCGTTGAATGCCATGGCCGGTTTGGCAGCATCCATCAGGTTCCTGACGAAACGTTTGCCGATATGCGTGATCGCTGGGAAGACCTTCCCGCCGCATATCGCTAGTTTGCCGCCGAGAAAACCCTTTTGAGGATATCAGTTGTCCAGCGGGCCGGATCAGAGCGGATATCTGCCTCTCGCAGGGCGATGTAATGGAACAATCCGTCCATCGCCTTTTCCGTCGCATGATCGGTTAGCGACGCTTTCAGATCCGGTACAAACGGCAATGTGTCATATTGCCCGACCATCTGGTCATACAGCGACAGCGCCCCGGTATCAGAAAGTGCATCGGTAATCACCGGACGCAAACGGCCTTCAATATCCGATCCCCCCACACGGCGCAGATAACTGGTCGCCGCATCATCTGGCCCCTCAAGGATACCCTTTGCATCGGCAACCGTCATCTGGCTGATCGCCTTGACCAGAATGTCACCAGCATCGGTCATGGTTTGCTCAGCCGCGCGGTTCATACGCAATTCAATCTCGTCGGCATAGCTGCCAAGACCGGCAGCGCTCAGAAGTTTCTGCGCACTTTTGACACTTTCAGGAAGCGGAATATGGGCGACCGGATCGGCATTAAACCCGTCTGTGGCACCAAGCTGCTCGGTCACCAGTTCCACCCCCATATCAAGCGCCTGCTTAAGCCCCTGCTCGACCGTGTCTGACGAAAGAGCCGATATCGCAGAACTGCTGCTGCCTGAGGAGCTCGTAGCGCCAGATGAATTCAGCGCCTCGCCAAGGGTCTGCTTTGCCTTATCAAAAAAGGACTGGGCATTGGCCAAAGAGGCCATACCGACGACCATACAAACGACTGCAGAGACTGCAGGTATCCTGAATTTTTTAGCCAACATTCGTTCGTCCCAACCTGTGTTACCCTCAAGAAACCAGATGGTGACAACAAATAGTGACTTGAACAAGACAACCAATGTCCCTGAAAATCATTTCCCGTCAGAAAAATCGCATCTCTGATGTTTTAGCCGTCAGACAAGGCGGTTCCATGTTCTGCAATTATCCGGTCAATTTCGCGCCTTGCGAATAGCGCTATTTGGGACTGCGCTTCACGTTGCGCATCCGATTGCGGGTCAAATGCACCAATAACGATAATGTTTTCATCATTCAGCTGGTTGGCTGGACCGGTGTAATTAAAGGAACCGGCAATCACGACCTGATCATCAAGCACCATCAGCTTGTGATGCAGCTTGCCGAGTTTACTGCTTTTTTTTACGCCATATAGGTCACCACCTGCGGCGACCAGATCCTTTGTTGGTGCCCAGGCATTCACCCCCTGACTGTAATCAAGCGCACCGCGGATCGGCATCCCCATCTCAATGAGACGCAACATCGTGTCATCAATACCCGATGATTTCGAAAACGTGAAAATGGCAAAATCGATCCGCGATCGTGCCTTCATCATCTGCTTCATGATTTCCATTTCCGGATTGTGATCCGGTGCGAAGGCGATCTTTATCGGAATGCCTGAAACAGTTTCATAGGTTGGCTTGGCGTCATGCCCTTCATTCCGCTTGCCAAAATGCCCTTGCTGAATTTCCCGAAATTCCCGGGCATAGGTTAAAGCGATTTTCTTGTCATGCAGGATCACAACATGATTAAGGTTTTTGTGCGTTCCTGTCGGTGTAAAATTCGTACTGCCGGTCAAAACAGATTGGCCATCACGAATGATAAATTTTTGATGGAAAATGCTGGAATTGAAGTCAACCTTTACGTCGATATTTGACCGTAATATTGCATCGTGAATGACACGGTTCGGCTCATTCTTTCCGCCAGGTTCAAATGGCTCGGGCTTGATCGTCGAGCTGCGCAGATAGCTTTGCTCAACAACCAGTTTTACCCGAACCCGATTTTGTCGCGCTCTAATGATCGCCTCGGCAATAGGCCGACTTTCAAGTTCCTGGACGGCGATTTCCAGACGTTTTGTCGCTCCATTGATGAATTCGACAATGACATCTTCCAGATTGTCCGGCGCACCCAGCGTATGAGGGCCATTGTAGAATTCCACATTTCCGACTTTCATCGCCATATCTGGTCCTCTCACCGCGCAACCAAAACAAACATACAATCAAATAAATTCAACCCAGAGAATATTACATATCCATGATCCAGTCAGCAATCCAGCGACCAGTGTGAATTTCATCAAAATGTCCGAATTCCGGCAGTCCGGGACAATGCAAAAGAAAACCCCGGCTTTCTCAACCGGGGTTCTCGTTTTGGCTGTTGTGATGCTTTCGATTTTTAATCGACAATCTCGACCTTTTTGCCATTCAGCAAAAGATCATTTCCCTCTGTCGAGACCGGAACGGTATCCCCGTCCTTGATCCCGCCTTCAAGGATCTGCATTGCCAGCGGGTTCTGCAGGTAGCGTTGAATAACGCGTTTGAGCGGACGCGCCCCATAGACCGGATCATAACCCTTTTCGGCCAGCCAGTCCTTGGCGGCATCATCAAGCTTGAGTTCGATCTTGCGATCAAACAGAAGCTTCTCAAGACGGCCCAGCTGAATATCCACAATCTTGCCCATCTGCTCACGGGCCAGACGATGGAACAGAATGGTTTCGTCCAGACGGTTCAGGAATTCCGGACGGAATGATGCCCGGACGATTTCCATGACCTGATTGCGGACTTCGCCGCTGTCATGCCCCGGCTGCTGATTGGCAAGAATCTCGCCTCCCAGGTTGGAGGTCAGAATGATCAGGGTATTGCGGAAATCGACAACCCGGCCCTGTCCGTCGGTCAGACGACCTTCATCAAGAACCTGAAGCAGGACGTTGAACACATCCGGGTGTGCCTTTTCGACTTCGTCAAACAGCACAACCTGATATGGACGACGACGAACTGCCTCGGTCAGTGAACCACCTTCTTCATAGCCAACATATCCCGGAGGTGCACCGATCAGACGGGCGACTGCATGTTTCTCCATGAATTCGGACATATCAATCCGCACCATGGCCTGTTCATCATCAAACAGGAACTGCGCAAGCGCCTTGGTAAGCTCGGTCTTGCCAACGCCAGTCGGACCAAGAAACAGGAACGAACCAATCGGTCGGTTTGGATCCTGAAGCCCCGCACGGGCACGACGAACCGCATTCGAGATCGAACGAACAGCTTCATCCTGTCCGACAACCCGCTTGCGCAGGGTGTCTTCCATTTCCAGAAGCTTTTCGCGTTCACCTTCAAGCATCTTGTCGACCGGAATACCCGTCCAGCGCGACACGATGGATGCGATGTGCTTTTCCGTAACCGCCTCTTCCTTCATGCCGTCAGCCTGATCTTCCTCGGCCTTTTCAAGCAAGCGTTCAAGAGCTGGGATTTCTTCATACTGAAGCTGACCGGCGCGTTCGAGCTTGCCATCACGCATGGCGCGTTCAAGTTCGCTGCGTGCCTGATCAAGCTGTTCCTTGATCTGGGTTGATGCCGCCAGTTCGGTTTTTTGCGCTTCCCATTTCGCGGTCAGAAGGGTCGATTTGCCTTCAAGCTCGGTCAGTTCCTTTTCCAGACGGCCAAGACGATCTTTTGACGCACTGTCGTCTTCTTTCTTCAGTGCTTCGCGTTCAATCTTGAGCTGGATGATCCGGCGATCGAGTTCATCGATTTCTTCGGGTTTGGAATCAAGTTCCATCCGCAGACGCGATGATGCCTCATCCATCAGGTCAATCGCCTTGTCAGGCAGGAAGCGATCCGTGATGTAGCGGTTCGAAAGCGTTGCTGCGGCCACCAGCGCCGCATCGGCAATCCGGACCCCGTGATGAAGTTCGTATTTGTCCTTGATGCCACGCAGGATCGATACCGTGTCGCTTACCGACGGTTCCGAGACAAAGACCGGCTGGAAACGCCGGGCCAGTGCCGCATCCTTTTCGATATGCTGACGATATTCGTCCAAAGTGGTCGCACCGACGCAATGCAGCTCGCCTCGTGCCAGTGCCGGTTTAAGAAGGTTTGATGCATCCATCGACCCTTCGGCCTTGCCGGCCCCCACAAGCGTATGCAGCTCGTCAATGAACAGAATGACCTGACCTGCTTCGGATTCAATTTCGCTCAGAACGGCTTTAAGACGTTCTTCAAACTCGCCACGGAACTTGGCACCGGCAATCAGCGCACCAAGGTCAAGCGACAAAAGTTTCTTGTCCTTGAGCGTTTCGGGTACGTCACCCTTGACGATGCGCAATGCCAGACCTTCGGCAATGGCGGTTTTACCAACGCCGGGTTCACCGATCATCACCGGGTTGTTCTTGGTCCGGCGCGACAGGACCTGAATCGCGCGACGGATTTCCTCGTCACGGCCAATCACCGGATCAAGTTTGCCTTCACGCGCGGCCTCGGTCAGGTCACGGGCATATTTCTTAAGCGCGTCATATTGGCTTTCCGCACCGGCACTATCAGCTGTCCGGCCCTTGCGAATGTCATTGATCGCCCCATTAAGGCTTTGCGCCGTGACACCGGCATCAGCCAGAACCTTGCCCGCGGTTGATTTCGGATCAAGGGCAATGGTCAGCAGCAGCCGTTCAGCCGTGACATAACTGTCACCGGCTTTTTTGGCGACTTCCTGAGCCTGATCAATCAGTCGGGCAAATTCCGACGAGAGATAAATCTGACCATTGCCACCGGAAACCTTTGGCAATTTCGCCAGTTCCTGTGCGCAACGCTCCTGGGCAAGCTTGGGCTTGCCGCCGGCTGCCTTGATCAGATTGGCTGCCAGACCTTCTTCGTCATCAAGCAGCACTTTCAGAAGATGGATCGGGACAAATTGCTGATGATTTTCGCGCAGCGCAAGCGATTGCGCGGACTGCAAAAACCCTTTGGACCGGTCCGTAAACTTTTCAAATTCCATTCCTGTCACTCCTTGAGCCAACAGTATTTAAACGATGTGGACCTTCTTGGAAGCATCCACGGCCTTGGCGTCATTGCCGAATTCTAAAATTATAGATTATTTCAACAGCGACAACATTGATATGTATCACCCTTGCACGTTTGCAACCATATACCCCTACAAAAGTTGCAAGAATTAATTGTGCGCCGCAGCACTGAAATCTGACATTATTCCAGCAATCATCGAACCACTCTGAAAGATACATGATTGTCCGGGGTTGCTCTTGGCAAAACAACGAATTAACGTCACCGTTTATGGCATGCATCACGCCCCCGACTTACCCGCATGTCAAAGCGCCAGACAGGAACAAAGAACATGACGGTCGAGCTCAAAGCCATCAAACGTTACCCGGTAAAGGGACTGCGCGGCATCGATATGCCAAGCGCAACAATTACGGCTCATAAAATGATTACCGATGACCGTCGGTTCGTCATTGGCACCCAGTCATCTCTGGGGCAGGACGGCGTGCAGGAATGGGCCCGCAAAAGCAACTTCCTGCAGCTGGTCAATACGCCCAAGCTTACCGAGCTTGGCACCGAATATGATGAAAGCACCTGCACCCTGACCATTCTTCGCAATGGCCGTGCGATCTGCAAGGGCAAGCTTGATGATGCCATGGGACGCACCGTGATTGAGGATTTCCTCAAGGCGTTCCTGAAAAATGACGTCGCGGGCACCCCGAAAATCTATTCAGCGCCCGACACCCAGTTCGGTGACATGAAGGAACCCTATATTTCGATCCTCAATCTTGCATCGATCCGTGATTTCGGTACCCGCATCGTGCAGGCAGATGTCGATCCGATGCGGTTTCGTGGCAATCTTCTGATTGACGGGCTTGACCCATGGAAAGAACTGGAGTGGGAAGAAGGCCAGATCATCAAGATCAATGGCGCGTCCTTCCGCTTCATTCATCCGATCACGCGGTGCAAGGCTACAAGCGTCAATCCCGACACAGCAGTTTCCGACATCAATGTCCCGCTGATGCTGCGTAAGGGTGTGAACCATCTGTATATGGGCGTTTATGTCGAAGCCATGGAAGACGTTACCCTGACACCTGGCAACGCAATCACCATCGACTGAGCCGCTTGACCATATTGACATCATGCTTGCCGGGGCATATCCGGCAAGATGATCTTTAGGTCTGCTCGAAATCAGTTATCCGCATCGAAGGTTGGCGCATGTACCGCCAGCCCGGCAAACATGTCATCATGATACCAGTCTATCCGATAGGCACGAATGGGCGGGCATCCCTTACGGAATAAAATCTGTTCTTCCTTGGGGAAACGCGCGACCTCGGCAGATTTCAGAATGGGTTGATTATCCTGTGGACGCAGATGAACAGGACGCGTCGTGTCGGCCCCGCCACCGGTATCATCAAAGCGCGACATCGCAGTCAGACCGGAAACCCAATCAAGGTTAAAGGCCCCTTCCTGACTCAGCACCGAAATGGCGTCAACCCGTCCAACAACATTCTCCCAGTTAAGACACACATCCATCAGGCCGCTGACACCGCTAAAGCCCGGCCAGACAACCATTCCATCACCATATCCGCCCCCCAGAAGGCGTTCGAACAACGGCATACGGCCAACCCGCTCAACCCCGTCAAGCAGGACAAGGAACTCCGGGTCACCGGATTTCCATCCCCGCTGATTGATCATATTCATCAACCCGGCGAGCATTACACGGCTAAAGGATGGCTGCACGTCCGGGTTTTCCCCGCCCAGTTGCCCGATCACATAGATTGAAACTGCACCGGAAGTGATGTCTTCTGTTGTAAAGCTGCTGGCACTGAGCAGTCGGGAGATTTGCGGATGATCAAACTCGGCAGTTGCATTCCGGCACGCCTCGATGATTTTCATCCGCTGGTCTTCGGTCATATCAAGAATATTAAGCGCGACCTCGGATATCCGGCCATCTGCGGAATCAATTCCCATCAGTTCTTCAAGAATTTTATAGAACCGGTGCGATGGCATGATCAGGTTCCGGCGCACCTCGCCCAGATTGCGGTCTTCTTTCAGGCTTTTCTGGATCGTATAGACGATAAAGCCCTGCAACAGGGTGCGGGCAATCCTGACTTCCTGTTCATCAAGTTCCTGTACGAACATCGGCGCCAGAAGCGTATCTGCGATCAATCCGGTATCGGTGATCATACCCTCGCCCTGCTGGCGGATGAAATCGAACGGATTGAACTGGTGTGTTTTCGTCCCGCTTTGCCCGTGGGGATCAAGCACAATGAGTTTTTGACCCATCTTGCTGCGACGATCATGTGTCGCGCGATAGATGCTGCCGAAACGCTCATATACAAACAGATTGCCTGTATGCAAAAGCGCATTGGGTTCTGCCGATGCGCGGTAATATTCATCGGGTGTGGTTGAAAATGTCAAAACACGCTTTAAACCGGCTGCACCAATCAACCGTTTCTCGTCACCCCAGCGACCCAGAACAAAGGGCGGGTTGTTTTCAAGAAGTTTACGCGCGGTAAGGTCTTCGCGCTTGGCCCATTGCCCCTCGGCCTTGATCTTGGCAGCCTGGGCCGGAGAAAGCGATTTCTTGGACTTTGGCGACGGGTGACTTGCCCGGTTAACCGCCATGATAACCAGCGGCAGGAACATCGGGATAATGAAACAAACACCCCCAAGCAGGGCTAACTCATAGTCGCCGTTAAACAGTCCCAGAGCGATGATCATCCCGCCCAGCGCCCATAACAGCACCATGACGACCCGAAATAACCCAGCCCCCATCAAAAACTCCCCGATTAAACGCGTTTTCCGATGGTCATGATCAAACACGACAAGCTGACAACAACCTCACGGAAGTATTTGTGATTTTCATAAACTGATATCAACATTAATCAGCGGTTGCACGTTATATTCCGCTTTATTGTTTTACAGGTTTGACCGGTAAAACCGCCCGTCGATCTGGCAAAATGCACCTGAAACGACAACACCCCTGCAAGTCATTGACCTGCAGGGGTGTTTGTCATGTTGAGACGAGCGATATGACGCGATCAGGCCGATACCGGCTCCGATCCCTCGTCCGAAGAAACGGCTTCTTCATCATCACGACCGGCAGCACGGCTGCGTCCGCGGCGTGCGGTCGGATGACGACCACGCGTACGCGAAGTTGCACTTGATGCGCGACGCGGTTTCTTTTCACCGTCGTCACCCTGCTCTGCCGTGTCGGCACCAGCAGGTGCATCATCAACAGCGGCATCTGCCGCCGGGGCCGGGGTGCTGTCGGCAGCAACCGCATCACCGCTTTCGGATTTGCGCGGGCGACCACGACCGGTCGCGCGACCATCGGTACGGCGTGTACGCGGGTTGCGTCTCGGCTTGTCTTCACCATCATCTGCGGATGCAGTGTCAGTGTTTTCGCTTGCCGTGGTTTCGCCGTCGGACTGGTCTACACCGTTATCATCAGACATGTTGTCTGCACTCTCGGTGTTTTCAGTCTGCGCATCGTCACTCTGACCGGACTGGTCATCTGTACGATCATCGCGGTTTCCGCGGTTATTGCGCGGGCGGTTATCGCCGCCACGCTCTTCGCGACGCTGGTTTTCCCATTCCTGAGCCGCCTGAAGAATGCGGTGGTAATGTTCAGCGTGCTGATAGAAGTTTTCCGCAAGTACAGGATCGTCGGTGCAATCCTTGGCGAGCGAAATGTATTTTTCATAGACCTGCTGCGCGTTTCCGCGAACACGACCATCCGGTCCATTACTGTCAAAATTCTGGAATTTTGGATTAACTGGACGTTTGTTAGACTGTTGCCGTCCGCGCGGACGTTTATTGTTATTTCTCATATCAACATGACTTTGGTGTTGAAGGACAATCCGGTGGCATCATCGGCCCCGGAACCACTCCGTCTGAAAAACATATTTCCCGCTAAACAGCACCGGTCAAACGGCAACTACACAAACCTGCCGAGAACCATCAAAGGAACGGAGATTGTTGACTGTTTACTGGGGAACACGGCGCTTTCATAAGCGCGTCGGGCACCCGGCCCGTTAAAACCAACCTATATGGCTTGATCTGTTATTCCAACTGTTTTTTTCATTGCCAATCGCTTTTTTTACATCACAGCGACGCAAAACTCAGATTACGCACCGCCCGACGGAACAACGGGTTTTCTTTGCTGCCACGCAGCGAACAATTCCGCCAAGGTCTTCACGATATTCCACACCAACAAATCCGGCCTCGACCAGCAGCTGGCCGACGTCCTTTTCCTGCCCGCGTCCAATTTCGAAGATCACAAACCCGCCGGGCCTGGCCAGATCAAATGCCACCTGTGACAACACCCGATAGGCCGCCAATCCGTCACCTTCGTCCGTCAGTGCGCGACGTGGATCAAACTTCCGAACTTCGGGTGACAGCGTTTCCATTTCCGCCTGTGTGATATAGGGCGGATTGGACATCACAAGATCAAATCCCTCGGCGCGCTCGCAGTCATCAAGGGCACTATCCCAATCCGAGACCCGAAATACGACCTGGCTGTCCAGATCAAGGGCTTTGGCATTTTCCTGCGCACAGGCAACCGCCCCTTCGCTGATATCAAGCCCGATCCCGGTTGCCCCGGGAAGATCACCAACAGCGGACAACAACAAACATCCTGTCCCGGTCCCGAAATCAACGATCCGTGGCGCGTCGTTATCTTCAAGGAAATCAATTGCCCATTCGACAAGCGTTTCGCTATCGGGTCGCGGTTCAAGTGTATCAGGCGCGAGTTTAAAGGTATGCCGCCAGAAATCACGTTCACCCAAAATCCGCCCGACCGGTTCATGACCGATGCGACGCGCAATCATATCGCGAAAAATCGCGGCTTTTGAGTCCGATACTTCGTCTTCGGGCCATGCCGAAATGCGACCACCATCAACACCGGCGGCACGTGCAAGTAAAATGCGCGCATCCATCCGGGCATTCTCGATCCCCGCAGCATCAAGAGCTGTAACGCCCTCAGCCATCAGACCACCAAGTGTTGATGCAGTTTGCACTGACATGCTTACCCTTCGATCTCGGCCAGTTTCTGGGCCTGTTCTTCGGCAATCAGGGCATCAATCATTTCATCCACCGACGGACCACCCGCAATGAAGTCATCAAGACGATAAAGTGTGAGGTTAATACGATGATCCGAAACACGACCCTGCGGGAAGTTATAGGTGCGGATACGTTCCGAACGATCCCCCGAACCGACCTGTGATTTACGGTCAGCCGCACGCGCGCTGTCCTTGCTTTCACGTTCCTGATCATACAGGCGCGAAAGCAGCATCTTCATCGCTTTTTCCTTGTTCTTGTGCTGCGATTTTGCTTCCTGGCTGGCCGCGACAACACCAGTCGGAATATGGGTGATGCGCACTGCACTATCGGTGGTGTTAACGTGCTGACCACCAGCCCCCTGGGATCGATAGGTATCAATACGCAGATCTTTTGGATCGATGCGGATATCGACTTCCTCGGCCTCGGGCAGAACAGCAACGGTGGCGGCAGATGTGTGGATACGCCCGCCGCCCTCGGTCACCGGAACACGCTGAACGCGATGCACGCCACTTTCGAACTTCAAACGCGCAAAGACGTCGGTGCCCGATACGTTGACGATGACTTCCTTAAACCCGCCAAGATCATTTTCGCTGGCATCCATCTGTTCGAACTTCCAGCCGCGGTTTTCGGCATAACGCTGATACATGCGGTAAAGATCGGCGGCAAACAGGGCTGCTTCCTCGCCGCCCGTCCCCGCACGAATTTCAAGAATGGCGTTTTTGGTGTCTGCGCTGTCTTTCGGGATCAGCATCAGCTTCATCTGACGTTCGGCATCAGGAAGCTTTTCGAGAATTTCATATTTCTCGACTTCGGCCATTTCGCGCATCTCGCGATCACCGGACGTATCGGCCAGAATTTCCTCGGCCTCTTCAAGATTGCTTAAAAGACGCTTATAGGCGTCAATCGCCTCAACCACCGGCGCCAGTTCCGCATGTTCACGCGACATTTTGGCAAAGCCGTCGCCATCCAGTTCGCCACTGGAAAGAAGCGCATTGAGTTCGTCGAACCGGCGTACAACGCCTTCAAGTTTACCAAGGTCCAAACTCACTCTTTATTCTCCTGTTCGGGATCGCCCGGGTCGGTATGACCGGCAAGCGGTTTATCATCAAGTTCAAACAGACGCGCCAACAGTTTCTGGGCTTTCACCCATTCCACGGTGCCTGCACCGTCTGTTGTCGTCGCCAAATCTTTCAGGGCCTGGGTCGGTGTATGCAAAAGACGATTGATCAGCAATCGGGTCGCCTTTTCTGCATCACCATGACTTTCGCGCAGCGCATCTTCGCGCACGGCTTCGAACCGCCTGCGCAAATCGGCAATCGCTGGCACTGCTGCACGCTGGGCCCGGTCGCGGACAAAACCGTCAAGTTCGGCTTCAATCAGCGTCCAGGCTTCATCAGCCTTTTCCTCGCGTCCGCCACGGCCCTCGGCCGCGATCTTTTCCAGATCCTCGATCCGGTAAAAGAACACTTCATCAATTTCATCAACCTGCGGATCGATATCACCGGGAACGGCGGTATCGATCATCAGCACCGGACGGAACCGGCGGCGTTTGACCGCCGCATGCGCGCGTTCCTTGTCGATCATGTAGCGCCGCGACCCGCCAGCGGTCAGAACCAGATCAGCCTCGGCCAGAAGCCGGTCAAGATCATCCATTTCCGACCAGTGGCAATCAAGCCTGCGCGCCACCAAACGTGCCCTTGCGGTCAGGCGGTCTGTCACAAGAATGCGACCAATACCGCGCTCGGCAAGCGATGCGGCGATCAGTTCACCCATATCCCCGGCCCCGGCGAGCAACAGCGTGCAATCCCTAAGGTCACCATGCAGATCCCTGGCAACAGATTGCGCTGCGGCGGCGATGGATACCGCTCCCTGCCCGATACCGGTCTGGCTTCTGACCTTTTTGGCAATCGCATAGGCGGTCTGATAGACCAGCTCCAGCTCACGCCCGACAAGATCATGCTTGCGCGCAATGCGATGCGCATCCTTGACCTGCCCGAAGACTTCGGGCTCACCAATCACCAGACTGTCAAGCGACGCCGCCACAGCAAACATGTGGCGAAGCGCATCACGACCGGACCGGATATAAAGTTCGCTTGCCAGCTGGTCGCGGTCGATATCGCCCCAAAGCGACATCAGATCAATCAGACGTTCACGACCCCGTTCGGCCTCGGACGCCAGAAGATGAACCTCGGTACGGTTGCAGGTTGAAACGACAACGGCCTGCCCCAGTCGGGCTTGCTCGATTGCGGCAAGAAACTGTGGCAGGCGGGCTTCGTCGATGAACAGACGGTCTCTGGTATCCTCGCTTGAGCGCCGATGATTGGTGCCGATCACCATCAGGCGATCAAGCGGCCAATCTCCGGCATCCTCATGCGTTGGTCCGTCTGTCACACCGCTCTCACTTTTTGCCGATCACATCCGCAAGCTGATCAAGCGCAACTTCCTGCTGCTCGCCGCTATCAAGATCACGCAACTGGGCGACACCCTTGGCCAGTTCATCATCACCAAGGATGACAGCACGGCTGGCATTTGCCTTGTCGGCGCGCTTCATGCGTTTCTTCATATTTCCGGAATAGCCAAGCTCGACCGCAATACCTGCTTCACGCAGGGTCTGGGCCAGCGTGCGACATTTTGCCTCGGCGGCATCCCCCATCGGGATCAGGGCAACCGGGCGTGCGCCCGCCGGTGCTTCACCGACCATAAGGGCGAGACGTTCAACACCCGCGGCCCAGCCAACACCGGCAGTCTGCGGACCGCCCATGGTCGAAATCAGACCATCATAACGGCCACCGGCCATCACCGTGCCCTGTGCGCCAAGGGTGTTGGTGGTGAATTCAAAGCAGGTGTGGCAATAGTAATCCAGACCACGCACCAGACGCGGGTTCAGCTCATAGCCGATCCCGATATCACCCAGACCACCGGTCAGGCCCTTGAAGAATTCCTTGCTGTGCTCATTCAGATACTCCGAGAACAACGGCGCATTTGCCACCAGTTCACGGTCGCCTTCATCCTTGGAATCAAGAATACGCAGCGGGTTCTTTTCAAGACGCGCCCGGCTGTCTTCGGACAGCTTGTCAAAATGGCCCTTGAAATATTCGACCAGCACATCGCGATAGACCGCACGGCTTTCGGGATCACCAAGGGTATTGAGTTCAAGCGTGATATCGTCCCAAAGACCAAGGCGTTTAAGGATATGCGCACCATAGCCAATCATCTCGATATCGCCGGCAACCTGTTCAACGCCAAGAAGCTCGGCACCGATCTGGTGGAACTGGCGCTGACGGCCTTTCTGCGGACGTTCATAGCGAAACATCGGGCCATAATAGCTGACCTTGACCGGCGACATCTGCTGCATGCCGTTTGAGATATAGGCACGCGCAATGCCTGCTGTTCCTTCGGGACGCAAGGTGATCTGTTCGCCGCCGCGATCTTCAAAGGTGTACATTTCCTTGGTCACAACGTCGGACGTATCACCAAGGGTACGGGCAAAGACCTCGGTAAATTCAAAGATCGGCGTGGTCATGCGATGGTAGCCATACAACTCGCCGATTTCGCGTGCAGTATTCGCGATGTAATCTTGCAGACGGTTCTGTTCTGGCAGAAGGTCGTGCGTACCACGGACGGGTTGAAGCGATGCCACTTTGGGTCTCCGATCTAACTTGAATTCCAGATATTTGCGCTAAAAATCCAGCATGCGCAAATTCATGTGAACATGAAAATAGCTTTCCGCCGATGTAGCGGAAAGCCAAAATTGATCAATACAGCGTTGCTATTCCGCTGCAGTCTGTTTTGCAGCTTCTTCGGCTTCGATCTTGGCAGCACGTTCCTCGACCAGTTCGACGATGTGGTCGACCATCTTTTCGGTGCTGATATTATGATCGGGACGGCCTGAGATATACATCTTGTGATTTCCACCACCACCGCCGGTCAGACCGATATCGGTCTCGCGGGCTTCGCCCGGACCATTGACGATACAGCCAATGATAGATAGCGAAATCGGGGTCGAGATATGGGCAAGACGCTTTTCAAGCTCGGCCACGGTATCAACCACGTTAAAGCCCTGTCGTGCACATGACGGACAGGAAATAATCTGAACGCCACGGGTCCGCAGACCAAGCGATTTCAGGATATCAAACCCGACATGGATTTCCTCAACCGGATCAGCCGAAAGCGATACACGCAGCGTGTCGCCAATCCCCGCCCAAAGAAGGTTCCCCATGCCGATGGATGATTTGACCGTACCACCACGCAGACCACCGGCCTCGGTAATGCCAAGATGCAGCGGATAGTCACATGCCTCGGCAAGGCCGTAATAGGCGGCAACCGCCAGGAACACATCCGATGCCTTGACAGAAATCTTGAATTCGCGGAAATCCTGATCTTCAAGAATTTTGGCGTGATTAAGCGCGCTTTCGACCATGGCTTCCGGGCATGGTTCGCCATAGCGTTCCAGAAGCTCCTTCTCAAGCGACCCGGCATTCACACCAATACGCATCGAACAGCCATGATCCTTGGCGGCCTTGACGACTTCGCGCACACGCTCGGTCGATCCGATATTACCCGGATTGATACGAAGACAGGCCGCACCGGCTTCTGCAGCCTCGATGGCACGTTTGTAATGGAAATGGATATCGGCAACGATCGGGACATGCACCTGTTTGATGATGTCTTTCAGGGCCGCCGTTGACTCCTGATCCGGGCAGGATACACGAACGATATCCGCACCGGCTTCTTCCAGACGAAGGATCTGCGCAACTGTCGCGTTCACATCGGTGGTCAGGGTATTGGTCATCGACTGCACAGAGATCGGTGCATCTCCACCAACTTCCACATTACCAACACGGATTTTGCGGCTTTGGCGGCGTTCAATATCGCGATATGGGCGGACGCTCATTTCCGGTTCCAAAATGTTCAAGATGTCTTGGGGGTGTATATAGCTTATCAGACACAGATTAGAAACCGTTGCCTGACAGATTTTCAGCCAGATTTCGCATATCTGACACGAAAAAGGCGACCCTTGGGGCCGCCTTTTGCATTTATTCGGTTCCGAGTGCAGTCTTGCTGGCGAAAAACCTACTGAACGGTTGTCTGTCCAATGGCCGACAGATCGTCAACATCAAGCGAGAAATCAGAGATCACTGCGCCATAATTGCCGACCGGTTTGGCCTCGGCACCGTCGATGCTGTATGTCAGCGCACCGGCATTCCCGACTTCAAGTTTCAAACCGTCACGATTCGGCACCTTGTAGGTGTCTCCAGCTGTCAGCATCCGGGTCAGAAGAACATTTCCATCTGCTTCGCGGATGCGAACCCAGCTGGTTTCAACCGCTGAAATCGTCACCCGGCTATCAACATTGACGGCACCAAACACACGGGCACCACCGGCATCATCAACGTCCGGCGCGGCCGGAACCGATGCAACTTCGGCACTTGGTGCCGCAGGTGCCGGTGCTGGCGTTGCAGCAGGTGCTGTCTGGGTTGCAACCGGTGCAGGTGTTGCTTCCGGTGCCTCGGCGGTTTCCGTCACAACCGGCTCGGCTGCGGCGGGTTCCTCGGCAACGACCGGTGCAGGTGCCTCGTTCGTTTCGGCAAGTTCAGCAGCAGGAGCAGCTTGCGGTTCGACAACCGGTTCCTGAGCAACGGTTTCTTCGGTCGCGGCCAACGGCGCATCAGATGCCCCCGTCACCGCAGTCTCCGAAGCAGCCGGTGAAGTTACAGGAACCTCGGCCTCGGCAGCCCTTGCTTCTGCCGCATTTTCAAGATTACGCGGTTCGGACTGTTCATTTGCCATTGTCGAATAGCTTGCCAGACGTTCTGGCAGCGGATCGACAAGATCGGCAATGGTTTTGCCCTGGCTCGACAGATAGTACCATCCACCATAGGCACCAAGGCCCAGCATCACCGCAATCAGCAGCACGGCCCCACCGGGCACACGGCTTTCCTGAACCGGTTTCGGGAAGGACAATTCGCTGCGGACCGCGGGCGCATTGCTTTCTTCACGGAAACGACGGATCATTTCGGCCCCGTCAAGGCCAAGATGCTCGGCATATGCCTTTACGAAGCCAAGACCATAGGGACCATTTGGCAAAACCGAATAGTCACCATTCTCGATGGCTTCGATATAAATTTTACGAATACGCAGCATCTGGCAAACGTCTTCGACAGATTGCCCTAATCCTGTACGGGTCGCCCTAAGCAGGCTTCCGACGTCGGCGGATCCACCGCCGAACTGATTATTCTCTGCGTCCATCACGACATCATTTGATGGCATATCCCCTGAAAGAGGCCTGAAACGCAGGCGTTCACGGGATTCATCATCCAAATGATCTTCCTTTCGCTTTTTGATCGCCAACTCCGCACCCCCACGTTACGATCTAGCAATAAAAATAGCAGACTACCCCACCAAAAGCGATATTTTTTAAAGTTTTACACCATGATCTATTGCGAAAGCCTTAAGACGCGAACGCAACGATCTGGTGGAACTGCCCATTATCGACAGAACATATTGTTCAACTTCAGCCTTGCACATACTTCTGACCATTTCCTTGATAGGACCGACAGAGGCAGGTGCCATCGACAATCGTTTGATTCCCAAACCGATAAGAGCCATCGCTTCGAGCGGGCGCCCGGCCATCTCACCACAAATGGTCAGGCGGACATTCCGCTGGTCACACAATGTCACCAATTGCCGCATAAAAGCAAATACACTTGGTGAAAGCGTATCATATCGCCCTTCAATCCGCGGATTGCCACGATCTGCGGCAAACATGAACTGCAACAGGTCGTTGGTCCCGACAGACAGGAAATCCACCCGGTCAAGCAACGCAGGCGCCTGCCAGATAAGAGCCGGGACTTCAAGCATCGCACCGACTTCGACCTTACGCGGCACAAAGCCGCGCGCAGCTTCACGCCTGAGCTGATGATCAAGAAGCTCTTTGGCCTGATCGAATTCGGCCACTTCGGCGATCATCGGGAACATGATATAAAGATCACGGTCATGCCCTGCACGGATCAATGCGCGCAACTGATGAACCAGCACTGCAGGACGATCAAGGGTAATACGGATCGACCGCCACCCCATTGCCGGATTTTCCTCTGTCATATCCTCCCAATACGGCAGCAATTTGTCACCGCCGACATCAAGGGTTCGAAATACGACAGGACGACCTTCGGCCTGTTCGAATATCCGGTCATAAAGGCGCGTCTGATCGGTGATGTCTGGCATGGCCGAGCGCACCATGAACGGGATTTCCGTCCGGTACAGCCCGATCCCGTCCGCACCGCTTTCCACAACATGGGGAACGTCGATCAAAAGACCCGCATTCACATTCAGCGAGATATCGGCTCCGTCTGTCGTGCGCGCGGGCATGTCACGCATCTGGGCATAAAGTGCCTTGCGTTCGGCACGCGCCCGTAATGCCCCGTCAATTACGGCACGCACATCTTCGGACGGGCGCACAAACAACTGGGCGTTATCGGCATCGACAATCAGCGGATCACCGCCTTCGACCTTGTCGAGAACGCCCTTGACCCCGCCCAGAACCGGAATATCAAGCGCACGCGCAACAATCGCCACATGCGAGGTATGCGACCCTTCTTCAAGGGCAAGACCACGCAGACGGGTATGGTCATAATCAAGAAGCTCTGCCGGACCGATATTGCGCGCAACCAGAATGATATCATCCGGAAGATCGCCAAATGCCGGGGACTGATATTGTCCCGAAAGGTGCTGCAACAAACGGTTGGCCAGATCTTCAAGATCATGCAAGCGCTCGCGCAAATACGGATCTGAAACCTGCGCCATGCGCGCCCGGGTATCGTCATGAACTTTTTGAACGGCCGCCTCGGCGGTCAGGCCGGTATGCACAGCTTCGGTAATACGGTTCAGCCAGCCAGTATCCTGGGCAATCATCCGGTAGGCTTCAAGGATGTCCCCCGGATCATCGGCCTCATCAATGCCGTCAATGCCCGATACGGCTTCAAGCATCTTGTCGAGATGGTTCTGAAGCCCGCGCATTGCTTCGCGCAGACGCGTCAGCTCCTCTTCGGGGTCTTCGGCAACCATGCGATCAATGACGATGCGTGGTTCGTGAAGAACGGCAATCCCCTTGCCAATCCCCGGTGCCAGACGCGCACCGCCAAGACGCAGTGGCAAAAGCGCAATCCCGTCGGTCGGTATCAGTTCCTCACGGCTGACCAGCTCACCACCGGCGACCATTTCGGCCAGCACCATGGCAACGTTTTCAAGCGCTTCCTGCTCGTCCTCGGAATAAAGGCGTTCTGTGCGGTTCTGAACGGCCAGAACGCCGATGATCCGACCACCGCGCAAGATCGGCACGCCGATCATGGAATGATAGATTTCCTCGCCCGTTTCCGGGCGATAGGCAAAGTTGGGATGGCCTTGCGCATCCTTAAGGTTCAGCGGGCGGGCATGGGCGGCAACAAAACCGACAATCCCCTCGCCGACGCGAAGACGCGTCATGTGGACGGCCTCTTTGGACAGACCACATGTCGCAAACAGCTCAAGCACCTCGCCCGCACGCATGACATAGACCGAGCAAACCTCTGCCACCATATCAGCAGCAATGATCGTCACGATCTGTCCCAGTCGTTCCTCAGCAGTCCCCGGACCAGCCATGACGTCGCGGACGCGCTTTAAAAGGCGTCGCGGACCTGAGACTGCGGCGGACGGAATGCTCATTTGGCTTAGCTGTCTCTCTTAATCAGGGATTGCACGGCCTGTTCGACCAACTCTTGCAGAATTTCTGTAACCGGTTGTTCTTTCTTTACCATACCAACCGACTGCCCTGCCATAACCGATCCGCTTTCGACGTCACCATCGATCACCGCACGGCGCAATGCACCGGCCCAGAAATGTTCGATTTCAAGCTGGGCAGCACCCTGATCAAGTTCACCGGAACGGAATTTTTCGATGACCTTGCGCTGGGTTTCACGGAACTCGTCAGTTCCCTTGTTGGCAAGGGCACGCACCGGAATAACCGGGAAACGATCGTCAAGCTGCACGGTGGTTACTGCATCGCGCGCACTTGCACGGATGAAGGCCTTTTTGAAATCAGGATGGGCAATGCATTCTTCGGCACAAACCAGACGGGTTCCGATCTGAACACCGGCGGCACCCTGCTCAAGAAGACCGGTGATGGCTTCGCCACGTCCGATACCACCGGCACAGAAAACCGGGATGTCGGAAATCTCGGGCAGGATTTCCTGCACCAGAACGGTCAGCGATACCGGGCCAATATGACCGCCTGCTTCGCTGCCTTCGATGACCAGCGCATCAGCACCCGAACGGATCAGCTTCTTGGCCAGAACCAGTGCCGGGGCAAAACAGACAACCTTGGCAAATTCCTTGGCCTGCTTGATTGATGCCGAAGACGGCAAACCACCTGCCAGAACCACGTGACCGACATTATGTTCGCGGCAGACTTCAATCAAATCATCAAGCTGCGGATGCATGGTGATCAGATTGACGCCAAACGGCTTCTTGGTCATTTCCTTGGTGGCGGCAATTTCAGCCGACAGCAAATCCGGGGTCATGGACCCGCAGGCAATCACACCAAAGCCGCCTGCATTCGAGACTGCCGAAACCAGGTGACGTTCAGACACCCACGACATTGCACCAGCCATGATGGCATAGTCGGTCCCAAGGAATTCCTTGCCCGCTGCCCACAGCTTTTCAAGGCGCGCGTGTGCTGCGTCAAATTTCGGATCGCTCATATTGTCAGTACCCCAAAGCAGAAATGCAGGGAACGCGAGGTTCCCTGCCATTTCATTACAAAGGCCGAAACACATCGTTCCAGCTAGTATGTAGTATTACACGTAATTTAACAGTGGCTTAATCGCGCAAAAGCGATCGTTCTGTCGAAATTATTCGTCATCAAGACCGTAGGCAGTGTGCAGGGCACGGACTGCAAGTTCGGTATATTCCTCGGCGATCAGCACGCTGACCTTGATTTCCGAGGTCGAGATGACCTGAATGTTGATGCCCTTTTCAGCAAGGGTTTCAAACATTTTGCGCGCAACGCCAACATGGGATCGCATACCGACACCGATGATCGACACTTTGGTCACATCAGAGGTGCTCAGGAGTTCCTGATAGGCGATCTTGTCTTTGTTTTTTTCGATAACCTGAAGCGCACGCTGGAATTCACCCCGCGGAACGGTAAAGGTCATGTCCGTGCTTTTGCCGTCTTCGGAGACGTTCTGCACGATCATATCGACGTTGATATTCGCATCAGCCAGCGGGCTGAAGATAGAAGCGGCAATACCCGGTTTATCAGCGACTTTAACCAAGGTGATCTTGGCTTCGTCACGGCTATAGGCAATTCCGCTGACGACTTCCTGTTCCACGATTTCGTCCTCGTCTACAACAAGTGTTCCTTCTGCTTCACTAAAGGTCGAACGGACCTGTACCCGGACGCGATGGTTCATGGCCATCTCAACCGAACGGGTCTGCAGGACCTTCGCACCCAGCGAAGCCAGTTCCAGCATTTCTTCGTAGGTAATCTTTTCGATCTTCTTGGCCTTGGGCACAATGCGCGGATCGGTGGTGTAGACACCCTCGACATCGGTATAGATGTCGCAACGATCAGCATTCAGTGCAGCCGCAAGCGCCACAGCAGATGTATCAGAACCACCACGACCAAGTGTCGTGATCCGGTTATCCGGGGCAATCCCCTGGAAACCCGCCACGCAAACGACTTCGCCGCCATTCATGCGCTTGTCGAGTTCGGTGGTGTCGATTTCCTTGATACGGGCCTTGGCATGTGCGCCATCGGTCTTGATCGGGATCTGCCATCCGAGCCAGGAACGTGCAGGCACATCCATGCTCTGCAGTGCCATGGCCAGAAGACCGACAGTCACCTGCTCACCCGACGATACGATGACGTCATATTCACGTGCATCATACATCGGCGAGACTTCCTGCGCCCAGCCGACCAGCTCGTTGGTCTTGCCTGACATGGCGGAAACGACAACAGCTACCTGATTTCCAGCGTCCACCTCGGCCTTGACCCGACGTGCTACGTTTTTGATTTTATCAACATCAGCGACCGAAGTGCCGCCAAATTTCATGACAATACGGGCCATGAAGTATCCCCGCTATGCTCTCCGTCCATCGGCGATCCGAGAATGACGGTATGTGATCCGGTCCCATATCAGGGGTGCAATGCCATTAACTCGGCGCTTCTCCTGATCCGGGCGGCGTTATCAATACTTCCATAATCATCGCGAAACAAGCATCAACGCAGCCGATAAATTGCGTCGATGCAATTTTTATAAGGCAAATATGTCCGGAAAGGCTCGGAGACCGCAAATTCAGAGAAATATCGTGCGAATTTTACCCAGAAACCCTGACAAACCATTCCACCCTTGCAAGGCACCTGACACCGGACACATCGCGGCTGCTGCTTATGGAAGATCGCGCTTTTGACAGCTGAGTATTGCCTTGCCGTTCCGGCCCGCGTAAACAGGGCACAGCATAACAGATTTGATTTCATGCCTTTGGAGCCACGTCATGTCGGAAGCATCCGCCAAAACCAGCCGTACCGCCAATGCAGAGGAAATTGCACGTTTTTCCGCAATGGCCGAAAAATGGTGGGATCCGAATGGCGTGATGAAGCCCCTGCACCGCTTCAATCCGGTCCGCTTGCAGCTTCTGCGAGATAATATCTGCGCCCATCTCGGTCGTGATCCCAACCAGATCGAACCGCTTAAGGATATCGAGATCATCGATATTGGCTGTGGTGCCGGTTTGCTTTCCGAACCATTGGCGCGGATGGGGGCAAAAATGACCTCGATTGATGCAGCCGAAAACAACATCGAAGTCGCCAAGGTCCATGCTGCACAATCAGGCCTTGAGATCGATTACCGTTGCTGCACGCCCGAAATGCTGGCCGATGAAGGCAAACAGTTTGATATCGTGCTGAATATGGAAGTCATCGAACATGTCGATGATCCGCAATTCTTCATGCAGGCCTGTGCATCGGTGCTGAAACCCGGCGGATTGATGTTTGTCGCGACCCTGAACCGCACCATCAAGTCACTGGCACTGGCCAAGATCGGTGCGGAATATATTCTTCGCTGGCTTCCGGCTGGTACGCATGACTGGCGTAAATTCGTCAAACCGTCTGAAATGTCGGCCTATTTGCGCGGGGCCGGGCTTGAGTTGACCGATATCACCGGGGTTGCCTATAACCCGATCAATGACAAATGGTATCCCGCGCCGCGTGATCTTGATGTCAATTACATGGTGATTGCGCGCAAGCCCGATGCGGCTTAACGCGCGACCACACGGTTACGACCGTTTTCCTTGGCTTCATACATTGCCCGGTCAGCTTCATTCAAAAGAGTATCGATCCTGATCGGCTGATCGGGTTGGCGATATAGAAGTCCGATACTGACCGTCGTATGGATCGGCACATCGTTCGCGGCCACGATGCTTGCCTGTTCGACCGCCTTGCGAATGCGTTGCGCCAATCCCTGGGCATCGACTTTGGCGATATCAGGAACAAGAATTGCGAATTCCTCGCCGCCAAGACGAGCAAACAGATCGGTTCCCCGCAAGTTGCGCTGAATGACACGGGCCACTTCGATCAGGATTCTGTCACCGGTCGCATGTCCATGGCTGTCATTGATTTCCTTGAAGAGATCAAGATCCATCACCATGACCGTCAGACGGCCCTTTTGCGCGGCAATCCGGTCAACCATTTCCTGCCCCAACGGCATGAAAGCCCCGCGGGTAAGAAGACCGGTAAGATAATCATGATTGGCCGCATGATCGAGCCGCTCGACAAGGGCTGACCTTGCACGATCAATTGACGCAACCGTCAAAGGGCCAAGGGCAAGCATGGCAATCCCCAGCCGGGTGGATATGACACCATAATAGGGGTCGGCCCCTTCTGGCAGATTAGCAAGCAGATCAAGCTCCAACACAATCATAAGCCAGAGCGAAAGCAACATAATCAGAACCGATACAACACTGAGCCGATAACTCAGCGCACACCACAAAAGTGCCGGGACCGGAAAAACGATTGCGCCCGGCCCGCCGACAAACGAGACCATAACCAGACTGAAGGCCAGTGAAAGCGCAGGCATCCCGCCCAGCAGCAATTTCCAGTCCTGTCTAATGCGCCCTGCAAGCCGCTGCCAACCATTCAGGAAATCTGGCAATCGCGACACTGCCATCGCAAAGGGAAGGATGATGACATAATTGGCGAACTCGGTGCTCGACCAGAACACGAATGCCATAACCGGATCGGAATGGAAGACAATCAGGGCGACGGCAATGCCCATCAATCCGGACCCGGTCGCGGCTGCCGCACTTGTCAGGCAAAGATAAAGAACCCCCGACGGCCTGCGCAAGTTCCGGTCTTCCGGATCGAGTTTGCTGATCAGCGCCAACCCGACGGCAACGCCGGACATATTGGCCACGGTCAACCAGGCAGCCTTGCTGACATCACTGCCGGTCAGGATATCGGCAAGCATAAACCCGCCGAATGCCGCCAGCCATCCGATCGGCGTATTCATGGATGGCACTCGCACAAATGCCGCCAGCAACAACGCATTGGCTGGCCACAGAACGGCAAGCAGCCCTTCGGGTCGCGTCAGGATACCAAAAAGTGAAGCACCAAAAACCAGTATCCCCGCACCGATTGCACCGACCAGATATGGCACGTAATCAACAATTGCAGTCCGTGACGTCACGTTTCTCCCCCGACTTTCGTCACAGCCTCAGCTCAACCGGGCACGGAACAAAGTCCTTAATGTCTCGGTGGTCATCATGAGACGGTGAAACCCGCACATGGCCAAAGCCAGTCGCACGGGACCTTTACCAAATCGCCCAACCACCACTTTTGTATAGTCTTTGCGTTTTAAAGTAATCACGGCCCGATGTTTTTCAACATGTCCAGCCGCAATAAGAGCCCATGGACCATGTTCTCCCTGCAAATTTTCCGCCGTCACCCCGTGCTGAACAGCTCGGCTCCGGCTCTTCAAAAAGTTCGTTAGGAGATATGTTCCGCAGACCCTATAGACCCACAGATTGTCGCGATCAATTTTTCTTGTGTGCGTCGTCCCAGGGCAAGGCATGAACATCAATGCCTTCCTCGACCAGTTCGGCGGTTTCCTTAAGGGATGCCTCGCCGTAGATACCGCGCTTTTTGGCTTCGCCATAATGGATCTTGCGGGCTTCTTCAGCAAATTTGCTGCCGACATGCTCGCAATTGGTTTCGACCTGTTTACGGATTTCGGCGATGGCAGCCTTGGCGGCTTCGGCAACGGCTTTCTGATGCTGCTTCTCGGCGGCCTGTTCTTTCTGGCGTGAGGTCCGCAAACGCGGCGCCATCAGGGCCTTGCCCACATTTGACGTGCCGCATACCGGACAGGACAGGTCGCCATCGGCGGCCTGCGCGTCATAGGTCGCGCCGTCTTTGAACCAACCTTCAAATTCGTGATCATGTTCGCATTTAAGCTGGAAAAGAATCATGATGGTACTTGTGGAAACCGAATATGTCGCAGAACATTAAGTTATCTGTAATATGGCCCGGACGGAGGCATTCCGCCAGTCACATGCGAAACCTTCAATAAACAAGATTTACAAAAATGTCATCCCAATTGCCGTCCAACTGGATCACACAGCACTGCCCCGCCCCGTCTGCCGGGCAAAACCATGCGCTTGATCTGGCTTGTGGTGCCGGACGTCACAGTTTCTGGCTTGCGCAGCAGGGATGGGATGTCACCGCCCTTGATCGCGATCTTTCACGTGTCGATCACTTGGCCCATCAACTGGCCGATCAATCCATTAACTGGCAGCAGGCCGATCTGGAAACCGGACATTGGCCGATGGGAAATCAGCAATTCGATCTGATTGTTGTCGTCAATTATCTGCACAGGCCGCTATTTGATCATCTGCGCAATGCCACGCAATCTGGTGGCACAATAGTCTACGAGACTTTCATGACCGGGAATGAAAAGATCGGGCGCCCCCGTTCACCTGATTTTTTGTTAGAAAAAGACGAACTGAAGAACATCTTTGCCGACTGGGGCATCGTTGCATTCCAACAAGGCCCCGTCAGACATGGCGATTCTGGGATTACAGCCATCAAACAGGCAATCGTCGCCCAAAGACCCCTGACATCCTGATATGCATACGACATCACCACCTGAGATACGGCTTGGTGCCCGCGCTTGCTTCCGCAGATTTCCTTGTGGTTTCCGATCCACCCGTCTCGCCGTTATAACATAACAAAAACATCACAATTACATTTCGAATCTTCTGGCATTTTCTCCGCGCTGTATCAGGCACTGCACAGAGAGAGAAAAGCCATGAGCGAACAATTCGAAATTATTGAAGATCGCGACGACATTCCTTCCAATCCAACCCGTAACCCGCGCATCTCGGACCTGATCGACGCACGCTTCTCGCGGCGTGGTTTCTTCAAGGGCCTGATGGCAACTTCGGCCGTGGTCGGCGCAGGCATTGCGACCCGCGGTGTTGCCAAAGCGCAGTCAGCATCCACGCTGACCTTCAAATCGATCCCGCAGAAAATTACCGAAACCCATGCGGTCGCAGAAGGCTACGACGCCGACGTGCTGATCCGCTGGGGTGACAAGGTTGTCGCCGATGCACCGGAATTCGTTCCCGGTCAGGTCGACGCAACCGCACAGAACAAGCAGTTTGGCTATAACTGTGACTATGTCGGCTATATGCCGCTTCCGGTTGGCTCAAACAGCTCGGATCATGGCCTGCTGTGCATCAGCCATGAATACACCAACGCCGAATTGATGTGGCCAGGCCTGAAAGACTCGATGGGCGCATCACAGGAACAGGCACTTCATGAAATTGCTGCTCATGGTCACTCGATTGTCGAGATCAAAAAGACCAATGGCAAATGGCAGGTCATTGACGGCTCGAAATATGCCCGCCGTATTTCCGCCCTTGATACCGAAATGCAAATCACCGGTCCGGCAGCAGGCCATGACCGCCTTAAAACCAGCTCGGACAATACCGGTACCCGCGTTATTGGCACCCTGAATAACTGTGCTGGTGGCAAGACCCCATGGGGCACCATTCTGATTTCCGAAGAAAACTTCAATGGCTACTTTGGCGGCGACATTGCCAAGACAAGCGAAGAACGCAATTACAAACGTCTCGGCATCAGCCCCGAGAGCTGGTACTCATGGGTTAAATATTTCGACCGTTTCAATGTCGAAAAAGAACCCAATGAACCGAACAAGTTTGGCTGGATGGTCGAGATTGACCCGTATGACCCGACTTCCATGCCCAAGAAACGTACTGCACTGGGCCGTTTCAAGCATGAAGGGGCAACGGTTGTTCTGAACAAGGACAACTCGATTGTTGCTTATTCCGGCGACGATCAGCGTTTTGACTATCTCTATAAATTCGTTGCTGCAAACAAGTACAACCCGAACGACCGCGCTGCCAACATGGACCTTCTGAATGAAGGCACCCTGTATGTAGCAAAGTTCAACGATGATGGCTCACTTGACTGGATGCCTTTGATCTTTGGCGAAGGTCCGCTGACCGCAGAAAACGACTTCAACAGTCAGGCAGACGTCCTGATCGAAACCCGTCGCGCGGCTGACCTTCTGGGTGCAACCCAGATGGACCGCCCGGAAGATGTTGAACCGAACCCGGTCAACGGCAAGGTCTATGTCATGCTGACCAACAATTCCAAGCGCAAGGAAGGCAATGCGCCGAACCCGCGCGCTGCCAACCCGCATGGTCACGTTCTTGAACTCACTCCTCCGGGTGGTCGTGGCAAGGATGCCGATCATACCGCCAACCGGTTCACCTGGGACATCATGCTCGCGGCCGGCAATCCGTCCAACCCGGACGACAAGGCTGTCTATCATCCGGCTGCTGAATCCTGGCTGTCCTGCCCGGACAACATGGCGATCGACCATCGTGGCCGCCTGTGGATTTCTTCTGACGGCGCACAGGGTTCGGACATTCCGGACGGTATGTGGGCAACCGATGTTGACGGTCCGGGCCGCGCCCTGACCAAGTTCTTCTTTGCCTGCCCGGTTGGTGCCGAAATGTGCGGTCCGGAATTCACCCCGGATGGAACCACCCTGTTCCTTGCAGTGCAGCATCCGGCGGATGGTTCGAGCTATGAAGCCCCGAGCACACGCTGGCCGGACTTTGCCGATGGCATTCCCCCGCGCCCGTCAGTTGTCGCGGTTACCAAACAGGATGGCGGCGAAATCGCAGGCTGATAACGCTCGCGCACACTGATCGCAACCGCATCATCTGTGTGCCAACCACATACCGAAACACCCCGGCCACAATATGTGCCGGGGTGTTTTGCTTTGCGCGAGCCCGCCTACTTGATCGGGGCCGTCATATCATATGTGCCATCATTGTCACCGATCTCCATCCAGCTGTCATTTGAAGCCGATTTGGGCTCAAGGTCCGACCATTCATCATTGGCGTCCATGATGTAGTCGGCAATATCGCTGTTCCATGTTTCGGCAACTTCGGGCGTGATGTTAAGATACAGCTCGCCATCCACGATCCGCCAAAGGTTCGGGTTGGCAGGAACCTTTGCCCCTTTTGCAACACCATAGGCGCAATGCCCGTCATATTTCGGGGCATATTTCACCGGGTCAGCCAAAAACATGTCGCGATTTCCGGTGGTTGCAAAGGCCCATTTGGCACCGTTGTAATCCGCCGTAATATCCGCACGCCCAGGCACAGCATGAGGCTGCATCATGCCATCATCTTTTTGGGTCAGGTTGAAATATGCCACCGCATCATAGCCGCTGATGGCAAAGCCGGTTTCATCGACATATTGCTCCCCCGCCACAGCGGCACTCGAAAGAGCAAGAAGGATAGCCGTCCCGGCCAGAAATTGTTTGAACATCTTTGCATCATCTCCGCTTGGGTTTCCGTGATGGCCAATCGTGCCCCGAACTGCCCGAAATTCGAAATGACGTTGCGACACTGTTTCGTGAAAACCTGTGAACTGCCCGAGAAGAAAAATCAGAAATCCATATATTTCAGTACAAATTATTGCTTGACCTGAACTTAACTTGAGGAATTACCAACAAGGAACAAGATCAATGTAACCCGCAAAAATGAAGGGGAAATGCCATGAGTGAAGCATATCTGGAACACGTGAACTTTACCGTTTCCGACCCGGCCAAAACCGCACAGCACCTGCATGACTGGTTCGGATGGGAAGTACGCTGGAAAGGACCATCAATCAATGATGGCGAAACCTATCATGTCGGCAACAGTTCAAGCTATGTCGCCCTCTATTCGCCGGGCAATGCCGACGGCAAGAGCGGCACAGCCGAGCCCAATGACAATTCCTATCACACCCGGGGTGGCATGAACCATATTGCTGTGGTGGTTGAAGACCTTGATGCGACCGAGGAAAAGATCAAGGCATCAGGTTTCAGCACCCATAACCACGCAGATTACGAACCCGGTCGCCGCTTCTATTTCCGCGACGGCGATGACATCGAATTTGAAGTGGTCAGTTACGCCTGACCACTTCAAACCGGCAATCTGCACTGTGCGTTATCAGCACGGTTTATAGGTCTGGCCGTTTTGCAGGGATGGCACCATGCGCCGGATTTCATCCACCCGATCCAGATCGATCTCGGCTGTAATAAAGCCGGGATCGGTCCCGCCATCTGCCAGAACCTCGCCCCAGGGATCAAGGATCAGGGAATGGCCGAATGTCTGACGCCCACCCGGATGATCCCCGCACTGGGCCGCGGCAATCACAAAGCAGCCATTTTCAATAGCCCGCGCTTTCAAAAGTGTATGCCAGTGCGCCTGCCCGGTCGTCCGGGTAAAGGCCGCCGGGATGCTAAGAATCCGTGCCCCCGCCTTGGCGTAATCACGAAACAGATGGGGAAACCGCACGTCATAACAGATCGAGACACCGACCTTGCCAAATTCGGTATCAGCCAGTTTTGCACTGTCGCCGGGGCGGAATGTTTTGCTTTCGCGGTAACTCTCACCATTGGCCAGATCGACGTCAAACATATGGATCTTGTCATAGGACGTGATCACCTTGCCATCCGGGCCAACGACAAAGCACCGGTTTGCCACCCGGTCTTCACCCGCGACTTTCACATGCAGCGATCCGACAATCAGGGTTGATTGCAGTTCTTCGGCCAGATCACAAAAGAATGTCAGGCCGGGATGCTCACTTTCCGGAAAGGCCGCTGCACGGACATTCTCGCCACCAAAGGACATCATTGATACGTTTTCGGGAAATGCGATCAACCGCGCACCCGCCGCATGGGCATCGCGCGCATAGGTCGCGGCACGCGCAAGGTTGTCTGACATGACGTCACGGGAATTGACCTGAACGCAGGCAGCTATGAAACGGGTCATGATGCATTCTCCTTTTTATCGTTATCGCAATCATGATGGCCCTGTCTGGGCCAAGCGACAATACGCAATTGGATGAGCGCCCCTGTGAACACGATCACGCCTGTCATTTTCCCCGGATTTCCAAGAGAAACCGCACAAACCTGTCATGGACATCAGCCAGGCGTACAATCCTGAAGACCGATAGCCCGAACTTGCATCTTCCCTTGGTTGAAATTAGTGTATACAGTATTCCGCATACTCAAGAAGGATCGAAGATGGAACCTCTTTCCGGTCGAAAAAGTCTGACTGACGAAGTGCATGACCGTCTGGTTGATGCCTTGTGTTCCGGTGCACTCCCTCCCGGGACACCCTTGCGTCAGGAAGCATTGGCTGAGGAACTCAATGTCTCGCGGCAACCAGTGTTGCAAGCTCTGGGGTTGCTGCGTCGTGACGGACTGGTCGAACCGATGGGACGACGCGGATATCGCGTTGCTGCCGTTGATGCCGATCTGGTCCGTCACGTTTATGACCTGCGAGAAGCCTTTGACGGGCTCGCCGCCCGTCTTGCGGCGCACTCCCTGGCCTCGGATCGGGAATCGGCTCTGCGGGCTGCGATAACACAGGGGAACCACGCCCTGGGCAGCGGCGACACCGCAGAACTTGTTGCAGCCGACGTCGCATTTCATCAAACGATCTATCGTCTTTCGGGCAACCCCCTTTTGCCCGAGGCATCCGCAGCTGTATGGTTGCAAATTCGGCGCGTGATGCATGCTGACCTGCAGACCGGATCATCCCGAGACCCGGTCTGGACGGAACACGGAGCCATCGCCGACGCGATCTGTGCCGGCGATGGTGACCGTGCCCAAATGCTGGCCATCACACACACGCGCAATGCCAAGCATCGCCTGATCTCGAAAATGAAGGATACCGATCACCAAACCAACTAACCGCCCGAACGGGCATCAGCCGCAACAGAACAAACAATAATGTGCGGCGCGGAGGAAACGTCATGAAACTGAGTGAGACGGAGCTCGCGAAATTTCGCGAAGATGGCTTTGTGTTTTTGCCGGAACTGTTTTCGCGCGAAGAAGCCGCCCTTTTGCTGACCGAAGCCAAGCAGATCTATGCCTCTGACCGTGAAGAGGTCTGGCGCGAAACATCCGGTGTCGCCCGCACGGCCTTTGCCGCACATACCTATAACGAAGCCCATCGCCGCCTTGGGGCCCATCCCCGCCTGATTGAACCGGTTGTTCAGTATCTTGAAGAACAGGTTTACATGCATCAGTACAAGATCAACGCCAAGGCAGCCTTTGATGGTGCTGTCTGGCAGTGGCATCAGGATTACGGAACATGGCAGCGCGACGATGAAATGCCCGAACCGCGTGCCTTTAATATCGCCCTGTTCCTTGAAGACGTGACACCGGCCAACGGTCCTCTCCTGTTCATTCCCAAAAGCCATAAGGCAGGCGTTCTCAAGGCCGGACACGATCTTGAAACCACATCCTATCCGCTTTGGACACTTGATCGCGAAACCGTCAGCAAACTCGCCGCTGAAGGTGGCTGCGAAGCCCCGATTGGTCCGGCAGGATCGGTTGTGATGTTCCATGGCAATCTGGTGCACGCGAGCCCACCCAATATCAGCCCGTTTGATCGCACGATTGTCTATCTCAGCCTGTGCGCGGTCTCGAACCATATCCGGGCCTTCAATCGCAAACCGTGGATTGCGCATCGCGATTTTACCCCGATCAGCCCGCTTGCTGATAACTGCCTTGAAGAGCTGGTCGCCAAGCGATCGGCTGCGTAACGTCCTGCCGGAGAAGTGAATTTAAATGAATCTCGATGCAAAACTGCGCAAGCGCGCCGATGAAGGCAATCCCGTGCGGGTTGGCATCATCGGTGCCGGTAAATTCGGATCGATGTTTTTAAGTCAGGCCGGACACCATCCGGGCTATCACGTTCTGGGCATCGCTGATCTCAGCATCGACCGGGCCAAGGCGGCATTACGCCGCGTTGGCTGGTCCGATGACCGGTTTTCGGCAACCGATCCGGCCAGTGCATATAAAAACCGCACCACCTGGATCACCGAGGATGCCGATGCCCTGATTGCCGCAGACGGACTTGAAGTCATCATTGATGCCACGGGAAGTCCATCGGCGGGTATTCGCTTTGCACTCAAGGCCATAGAATATGGCCGCCATATCGTCATGGTCAATGTCGAGGCCGATGTTCTTGCAGGGCCGCTTCTGGCCAAACGGGCCGAGGCTGCTGGCCTTGTCTATTCCATGGCCTATGGCGATCAACCGGCCCTGATTTCTGAAATGGTTGATTGGGCGCGGGCTATTGGCATGCCGGTTACATGCGCAGGCAAAGGCACCAAGTATCTGCCGATCTATCATCATGTGACGCCCGATGATGTCTGGCACCACTATGGCCTGACACCGGAACAGGCGCAGGCAGGCGGCATGAACCCGCAGATTTTCAACAGTTTCCTTGATGGCACCAAATCCGCCATTGAAATGGCGGCTGTGTCGAATGCCTGTGATCTTGTACCGCAGGAATGCGGGTTGCAGTTCCCGGCCTGCGGGGTGGATGATTTGCCAAGATTGCTCTGCCCGCGTGAAAGTGGCGGCATTCTTGATCGCAAGGGTACGGTCGAGGTGGTTTCAAGCCTTGAACGTGATACCCGTCCGGTATTTCGTGATCTGCGCTGGGGTGTTTATGTCACCTTCGAAGCACCAAGCGATTATGTCGCGCGCTGCTTTAACGAATATGGTCTTCTGACCGATCCAAGCGGACAATATTCCACCATGTACAAGCCCTATCACCTGATCGGGCTGGAACTTGGCATTTCGGTGGCGTCTGCGGCCCTGCGCCATGAGGCAACGGGCACGTCACGTGCATGGTCGGGTGATGCGGTTGCCACCGCCAAGCGCGACCTTAAAGCGGGCGAAATGCTTGATGGTGAAGGCGGCTATACGGTCTATGGCAAGCTTGCCCCGGCCAGCACATCGCGCGCGCGCAATGCCCTTCCGATTGGCCTTGCCCATCACCTGAAAATCAAACGTCCGGTCAACATGGATCAGACCCTGACATGGGATGATGTCGAATTTGACGCCAAGGACCCGGCGATTGCATTCCGCAAGGAAATGGAAGCAACCTTCGGCTAGACGACCAATTATCAGACCAAATAAAAACCCCGGCCAAGCTGGCCGGGGTTTTGTATGACAAATGTCTTTGACCCTGTCGGAATGCGATCAGGCAGACAGTTTTGCTTCGAGTTTGCTGGCAGCTTCAAGCGCCATCAGATCGTCGCAACCGCCGATATGTTCGTCATTGATGAAAATCTGCGGCACGGTATGACGGCCATTGGCACGGTCCATCATTTCCTTTTTGCGCTTCGGCTCCATCATCACGTCGATCAGCTGGTATTTCGCACCTTTTTCTTCCAGAAGCTTGCGGGCGCGCTTGCAATACGGGCACCATTCGGTGGCGTAAACTTCAACTTTTGCCATGTAGCAATCATCCTTCTTCAAGCAGCCGATCATGCCAAAGGACCCGCTTTACGGGGCTTTCAGCGTTTGATACGGCGCGGAAAACAGTTCAGATGAGCGCTATATAACAGATTTCTTGCACTGCGTCATCGTACGACGCGTGCAACTGTGATCACAGATACGTGCATGGCCCCTGACTGCTTTAAAACCCGGGCACAGGCATTGGCGGTTGCCCCGGTTGTCAGCACATCATCAATCAAAACCACCCGAGCCCCGTCGAGCCCGCATCTGCCAGCCCGATCTTTATCAATGGCAAAAGCCCCGCCGACTTCGCGTTTGCGCGAAGATGGCCCAAGCCCGCCCAGACTGCGTGTATTGCGCTTGCGCCCCAGGATCAGCCCATCCCACGGCACACCGGTCATGCGCGACAAACTGGCTGCGAGCAAACCCGACTGGTTATAGCGGCGATTTAACAATCGCCGCCGGTGAAGTGGCACTGGCACAATCACATCCGCCTGATCCCATATCCCGTGTCCGCATTGAAACAACCAGCGTGCAAGAAGCGGTGTCAGATCGGTACGATCCGCATGTTTGAACCGCAACAGGTAATCGCGGCTGTGATCATCATAGACCAGTGCTGCCCGCGCACGGTCAAAAACCGGTTTCTTTTGCAGGCAATTGCCACACAGGGCCTGCCCGTCCACCGCTTCGCCGCCGGGGATATTCGCGCTATCATCAAGTTCAAACGGATAACCGCAACAGGCACAATGCGGGGCAGATATGAAACGCAAGCCCGCCCAGCAATCAGCACAGACCGCATGGGTTGTGTCGGTAATAATACCGCATCCGCCACAGCGCGGCGGCAGGATGGCATCCATCCCGATCCGGCCAACTGTGCGCAGTAATGCCATAACCATACCCACGCCCCCGATCACATCAGCAACGGGGATACGATATCACAATCAATGATTGAATTAATCGGAATTCAAAACCGGATTGGATCGCAGGGTTTCGGTGGCAAGATCAATAAAGCTTCGAACCTTTGCCGGGGCATGACGGCCTTCGGGATGGACCAGATGGACCGGCACCGGATCGGGTCCGTAATCATCAAGCACCGTAATTAGCTTGCCTTCAGCAATGAATGGCGCCGCCTGATAGGACAACAGGCGCACAATGCCCCACCCGTCCATTGCGGCCTTGCGGGCGGCTTCGATGGAGTTGGTTTGCCATTTTGCATCTGGCGACAGATGGATATTGCGTCCATTGGTCGGTGATTTGAAATGCCAGTCAAGGCGCGCGGATGAGCCGGTTGATGCCACGATCCGGTGCGATGCCAGATCGGCTGGCGTTTGAGGAATGCCGGTGCGTTCGAAATATTCCGGCGCACCACAGACGACTTGCCGCACCTGCCCCAGCCGCACGGCACTCAGTGATGAATCCGCGAGATGCCCGATGCGCACGGCAAGATCAATACCCTCCTCGACGATATTGACGATGCGGTCAAACAGCAAAAGCTGGGCGCGCATATCGGGATATTGATCAAGATAGCGACCGACAATTGGCGCGACATGCATCTGGCCGAACTGCACCGGGGCCGTTATGCGCAAAACGCCGCTTGGCTTGGCATAGGCACCACCTGCGGCGGCTTCGACTTCGTGCAGATCGGCAAGCAGCCGTTTGCAATCGGCCAGATACCGCGTCCCCGCCTCGGTCATGGTGACCGTACGGGTCGTTCGGGTCAGAAGCCGTGCCCCGATGATTTCTTCAAGCTGGGCAATGGTTCGGGTGACGGCAGCCGGGCTCATATTAAGGGCACGGGCAGCAGCAGAAAAGCCCTGTTCCTCGGCCACGCGGACAAAGACTTTCATGGCGTTAAAACGATCCATCGGCATCCCCGGGACAGCATTTCACTATTTCAATAAACGGAACAATAAATTGCAAAATACGTTTATTCCATAATTTTTATGAAACATCGATGATGCAGCATCAATCACGCAGCAAATACAGGGAAACCTGCCATGAAGCTTTATCATCATCCCATTTCCGGTCACGCCCATCGTGCGCGCCTGATGCTCGGTCTTTTGGGACTGGATCATGAACTGATCGAACTGGACTTGTCCAAGGGCGCACATAAGAAACCGGAATTTCTGGCGATCAACCCGTTTGGGCAGGTCCCGGTCTTGCAGGATGGCGACACGGTCATTTCCGATTCAAACGCCATTCTGGTCTATCTTGCCAAAAAACAGGGGGCGACCGACTGGCTGCCTGAAGACCCGGCAGGTGCGGCAAAGGTTCAGCGCTGGCTCTCGGTTGCAGCGGGCCAGATTGCCTTTGGCCCGGCGGCTGCCCGCCTTGTGACCCTGTTTGGTGCACCGTTTAACGCTGACGAAGTCATTAACCGCGCCCATGCCATTCTTGGTCTGATGGAAGCCCATCTGAAAACACAGGACTGGCTTGCTGCCGATCATCCAACCATCGCCGATATATCGCTTTATAGCTATGTGGCCCGCGCGCCCGAGGGCAATGTGGATCTTGCGCCCTATGGCAAGGTACGTGACTGGCTTTCCCGCATTGAAGAATTGCCGGGTTTTGTGCCCTTCATGCATGCCCCGGCCGAGATGCTGGCATCGGCATAGGTAACTTTCCGACCTTCCTCGCACCATCAGCCTGAAAGACGCCCCATGCCTGATCGCATCGACACACGGAACGGCCATTCTCCCCAACCGCCAATGCCAACGGATGCCCCCTCACCGTGGCATGCTGGAGAAATCCGTCTTCAGCAAGTTCTGGGTGTCGATGCGCGCATGGATGAAGTCGGGCGCAAGGTGTTGCGCGATCATCTGATCGAACAACACCGGCTGTTTTACCCGCAACTGCCCTTTGTCGTGCTGGGCAGTGTCGATAGGAATGGCAAACCCTGGGCGACCCTTCGTGCCAACAGGCCGGGATTTTTATTTGCGACCGACATCTATCATCTGACGGTATCATTGCCCCGCGATGGGGATGACCCGGCCGATGCCGGGATGGAAGACGGCGATGCCATCGGAATACTGGGGATCGAGCTTCATACACGCCGACGCAATCGTCTGAATGGGACAATCAGTCGCACAAATGAGACATCGTTTGAGATTGCCGTCGGGCACAGCTTTGGCAATTGCCCGAAATATATCACGCCGCGTGATCTCGAACCTGCAGAGACCGCTGTTGCCAAAGGTTCCACTATTGAACGCGGAACAGATGCCCTGTCCGATGCCGCCCGAGCACTGATTGCGCGCAGTGACACATTTTTCATCGCATCCTTTATCGAACACGAAGATCAGAAACGAGACATCGATGTCTCCCATCGCGGCGGAGAAGCGGGCTTTGTCCATATCGAGGATGACGGGCCCCTGATCATTCCCGACTATGCGGGAAACCGGTTTTTCAACACGCTGGGCAATCTTTTGATCAATCCGCGTGCGGGGCTGGTATTTGTTGATTTCAGCAATGGCGACATGCTGCAAATCACCGGCACGGCTGAAATCATCATGGGCGGTGCGATGGTTGCAAACTTTGATCGCGCCGAACGTCTTGTATCCTTCAGGCCAACCGAATGGATATACCGCCCGGCAGTATTTCCGTTGCGCATGAGGCCTGCGAATGGCTGATTGGCTTGATGGTTGATTGCACCGCAGTACAAGACGCTCTATCTAGGTCGTAACATCTATAACGACTTTTGCCGGAGCATCCCGCCCGATGGCCGATCCGATCACTGTCTTTGATCGACAGATTCTGAAACTGCGCCGTGATCGCGCAGCAACAAAGGCACAGGATTACAACTTCCTGTTTGCCGAAACCGCCGAACGGCTTGCCGACCGGCTTGACGATACCACCCGCAAATTCCCGCTGGCTGTTGACCTTGGATGTCACAGTGGTGAACTTGGCCGAATCATTGGCAAGCGCGGCGGTATCGAAACCTTTTACCAGTCCGATATCTCGGCTCGTTACGCCCAAAGTGCGCACGCCAGCAACGGCAAAGCCACCCTTGTCGCAGACGAGGAATTCCTGCCCTTTGCCGAGGGTTCGCTTGATCTGATCCTGTCCAACCTGTCGCTTCACTGGGTCAACGACCTTCCGGGTATGCTACTGCAGGCCCGCCGCGCGCTTAAACCCGACGGGCTGCTTTTGGCCTGCATGCTGGGCGGCGATACTTTGCGTGATCTGCGCGAAGCCTTGATGACCGCCGAGGCCGAGGAAGAAGGTGGCGTATCACCGCGTGTTTCACCGTTTGTCGATGTGAAAGATGCCGGTGCGTTGCTTCAGCGCAGTGGTTTTGCCCTGCCCGTCGTCGATGCCGATGACATCACCATTGATTATCCCGATGCGCTTAAACTGATGCGCGATCTGTCGGGGATGGGTGAAAGCAACCTGATTGCCAAGCGATCAAAGAAATTCACCAAACGCAGCACCCTTGCCCGCGCAGCGGCGATCTATCACGAACGCCATGCGCGCGCTGATGGCCGCATCCATGCCAAGTTTCAGGTGATCTATCTGACTGCCTGGGCCCCTGACGAAAGCCAGCCCAAACCGCTCCGCCGTGGATCGGGTCAGGTCAGTCTGGTTGATTTCCTTGGCGATGACGCCAAAAAACAATAGGGCCTGTTTGGCGGGCTATTTGCCCGCCAGTACCATCTCGCGGATTTTGGTCGCCTTTTCGAAATGATCAAGCTGATGGGTTGCGATCCACCAGGTTGCGGCCTCCATCAAAAGCCCCGGATCATCATTGCGATTGGCAAAGAACGCATAGAATGACAGGCCGACATCCGGTCCCTTTTGCGTGATTTTGCGATCACAAACGGCAATGATTTTGTCGCGCAGGCTTTGACGCATGATGGCTCCGATAAAAACCGATTGGGTGTAAGGGGTTGATATATGACCGGTTTGTCGCAAAATTGGCACCCTGATCGCGATCATCACATGACAGTTTCTGTCAGGACAGAATTCCGAAAGGCTCGACATGCAACTTCCCCAGCCCCTGATCCATGGCAGACTGATCAAGCGTTACAAGCGTTTTCTGGCGGATATCGAACTTGATAATGGCGAGATGATCACAGCCCATTGCGCCAATCCGGGCGGGATGATCGGGCTTAAGGAACCGGGCATTGATGTCTGGCTGTCGAAATCGGACAACCCCAAACGCAAACTCAAATACAGTTGGGAGCTTTGCCAGATTGGTGATGCATGGATCGGGATCAATACCGCCCATCCCAATGCCATCGTCGAAGAAGCAATCGTTGCGGGCAAGGTGCCGGAACTGGTGGGTTATGAAAACCTGAAACGCGAAGTCAAATATGGCAAGAATTCGCGGATCGATATTCTGCTTTCTGATCCCGAGCGCGGGCTTTGCTATGTCGAGGTCAAAAACGTGCATCTGAAACGCGATGAAGATGTACCCGGCCTTGCCGAATTCCCTGATGCCGTCACCGCACGCGGGGCCAAACATCTTGATGAAATGGCAGATATGGTTGGCGAGGGGCATCGGGCGGTGATGTTTTACCTGATCCAGCGTACCGATTGTGACCGCTTTACGCTTTCGACCGATATCGACCCGCATTATGGCGAACGGTTCAAGGCCGCACGTGCCCGCGGCGTCGAGGCAATTGCCTATGACTGTTCGATTGATACCAGTGCGGTGACCGTGCGGTCGGCCTTGCCGATCACCGGTCTTTAGAATTCAGGTCCCAAATCCCCGCATATCAGCCAATCCTTGCCAATCCCGGCGTCTGGCTTTATGTCATTGGGCTATAAAACACAGATATACCTCGCTGAGATTAAGGAGATTTCGGGTGGCGAACGGAACAGTCAAACTTCACGGCCCCGAAGCATTTGAAGGCATGCGCGCCGCCGGACGGCTGGCAGCGGAAGTGCTTGATATGATTACCCCGCATGTGGTGCCGGGTGTGACCACGGGTGAACTTGATCGCCTGTGTGATGAATATATTCGTGATCACAATGCGATTTCAGCCTGCCTTGGCTATCGCGGATTTCCGAAATCCATCTGTACGTCGATCAACCATGTGGTCTGTCACGGTATTCCCGGTGACAAGAAACTGGCCAATGGCGACATCATGAATATCGATGTCACGGTCATTCTTGATGGCTGGTACGGCGATACTTCGCGCATGTATATTGCAGGCACCCCCAAAGTGATGGCGCAGCGCCTTGTCGATGTGACCTATGAGTCGCTTTGGCGCGGGATTAATGCGGTCAAGCCGGGCGCGACCCTTGGCGATATTGGTCATGCCATCCAGTCCTATGCCGAGAGCGAGCGTTTTTCGGTCGTGCGTGATTTCTGTGGTCACGGTCTTGGTCAGGTGTTCCATGATGCCCCGAATATCCTGCATTACGGCAAGCCGGGCGAAGGTCTGGTTCTTGAACCGGGCATGATTTTTACGATTGAACCGATGATCAATCAGGGAACCTATGCGTGTAAAATTTTGCCCGATGGCTGGACAGCCGTAACGCGAGACCGCAAACTGTCTGCACAGTTTGAACATTCGCTCGGCGTGACGGATGACGGGTTTGAAATCTTTACCCGCTCGCCCGCCGGTCTGGACAAGCCGCCCTACAACCTGCCCGCCGCGGCAGAATAAACAAGGGCCAAACGGGGGAAGCAGAATTGAGCGAAACCGAAGATCGCAAACCTGCTTCCGCCCCGAACAACCCCACTCCATCTGAAATTGATGACGGCACGCGGGTCTTTTTTGATCTGGCCCGCGACCATCTGGCATCGGGCACATCGCCCATCGCAGACATCCGAAGCGCGCCAAAGGGTGGCGATGCCCCATCAACGTCGTCCAAGACGGCAAAACCCCACTATCACGGCCATCGTCAACGCCTGCGCGAACGCTTTATCAAGGGTGGATCGGATGCATTGGCCGATTACGAACTTCTGGAATTGATGCTGTCCATGGCGATGCCGCGCGGTGACGTCAAACCGCTGGCGAAATCACTGATTGCGCAATTCGGAAGCTTTGCCAACGTTCTGGCCGCCCGCCCCGAAGACCTGCAAAGCGCCAAAGGGCTTGGTGAAGCAGGGATAGCTGCGATCAAGATCGCCGAGGCCAGCGCACGCCATTTATCGCGCGAACGGGCAATGGAATTACCGGTAATCGCCAGTTGGGAACAGCTGATTGATTATTGCCGGGTTCGGATCGGGCATCTTAAGACCGAAGAACTGCATTTGCTGTTTCTTGATCGCAAGAACCGGTTGATCGCCGATGAATGCCATCAACGCGGCACCGTCGACCATACGCCGGTTTATCCGCGCGAAGTCATCAAACGCGCCCTTGAACTTCATGCCTCGGCCCTGATTCTGGTGCATAACCATCCAAGTGGCGATGCCACGCCATCCAAGGGCGATATCGACATGACCCGCAAGATTGTAGATGCCGCAAAGGCGATGGAAATCACGGTGCATGATCACATCATCATCAGTCATGCAGGATATAATTCGTTCAAGACGCTTGGATTGATATAACCCGCCCCTCCATTTCATCATTTGCCGGAAAACACCATGCCCCATATCGGTTTGTTCACGCTGGTCGTGCGCGACTATGACGAAGCCATCGCTTTTTACACGGACAAAGTCGGATTTGATCTGATTGAAGACAGCGACACGGGCGGCGGCAAACGCTGGGTCGTTATTGCCCCAAAAGGGGCGATTGAAACCCGCATTTTGCTTGCTCAGGCAAGCAATGAGGATCAAACCAAGGCCGTTGGCAATCAAACCGGAGGGCGGGTTGGCTTTTTCCTGAACACCGATGATTTTGCGCGCGACCATGCCCGCATGACAGCCGCTGGCGTGATATTTCTGGAACAACCACGATATGAACCATATGGCACGGTCGCAGTGTTTGAAGACCTGTACGGTAACAAGTGGGATCTGCTTGAACTGGCAACCCGTCAGGAAACCGAAAAGATACGTGGGCCCGTCGATGAATAGGGTGAGACAAGCCCACGCCGATGCAACTATGGCACATCGGAAAGTGTGGGGTTAGATGAAAGAGACCTTGTTAGTCCCTAGAAGCTGTAGACAAGACCGATACCGGCACTGAAAACATAGTCTTCATCAATGATCGGGCTATCGGTGTACTGGTCTGGCAGATACTGGAAACCATGCGTTCCAATCAGCATGATTTGTTCTGTCAGCGGATAGGTAACCGTAAAGTCGATATGCGGGATGAAAGCAGCATCGGGCGCATAATAAGCCCGGTCGCTGCGGACTTCCTTGCGGCGGACACCAACCATGTAATCAACAAGTTTGTCACTTTGCCAGGTGACACCTCCGCCCCAGCTGAAACCTACGTCCCCCCATTGTTCAGGCACAACATAAGACATATCGACCTGATGACCATCATGGGCATCGTTCACATCTGTGAGATAGTTGGTAATCAATGAACCGCGCCAGATATCGGCCGAAAAACCAATACCGGCCTCAAACGCCATGTCCCGTTCTTCCATCCCGCGCAGATAATTGCCATCGCCATTATCAAACGGTTCCATCCGCAGCGCCCCGATCACCGATGCGCTAAAGACGTCGTTTTTAAAGAATTTGATGTCGATCCCGTCCACACCGATATGCATACGTTCAGAATCATATGCGACAATCGGCAACAGCCCCAATTCAACATCATCGGTCCCGCGATACGGATTGTTTGATACGCCACCAAATGCACCGACCTGCCAGTTTCCACCAAACCACGGATCAAGAGCATCGCCGGTTTTCGGATTGACCTGATCACGGAGAGTTTCTTTTTTAGCCTGCTGAGCCTGCGCAGGAGACATAAACAAAATCAGGAGTGCGGTCAGGCATAACGTCACGCCCGCAAACAGCATACTGTTCCCGGCACGATGCAGAACGTAATTTTCAGACATCTATTTAAACACCATGAAATGAAAAGGTGCACATAACCTGCCTGAATACGAATTACCTGGCGTCCGGCTCTATAACATCGAACCGGACAGAACGGCGACCATGGTACGAATGATCATTCGTACCATTCAATCATCTGATTTATTTGAGTTTTCGGCGCGATAGGCGCTTGGTGTCCTGCCGGTGATTTTCTTGAAAGCCTGATTGAAGGTCGATTTCGAATTGAATCCAACCTCGGTCGCAATATCGAGGATGGTACGGTTCGGCTCTTCGATCAACAGGTGTGAGGCCGCATCAATTCGGACTTCATTGATGAAATCAAAGAAGCTTTTGCCGAGATGCTGGTTCAAGACAAAGGAAAGCTGATTGGGGGTTACCCCGACTGCCGCGGCCAATTTCGGCATGGTCAGAAGTGGATCAAGCATCATTTCGTGATTCGCGACAAGCTTCTCAAGGCGGGTACGAATACGTGCGATATTCGGGTCGTCAACAGTATCACGCGACATCGATGCTTGCTGGTCCTCGGTCCCCTGGCGACCACGACGCACGGGTACATCAGCAGAAACACCTTCGTCCGTTTCCGGTTGCACAAAGAGCGCAGGATTCTGCGCAATCACCTGACACATTCGGAAGAACACAAGTACAAAGCCCACCTTGACACCAAGAGACAGCCATACAGCGTGAAAAAGAAACAGGTCTAACAGATTGGTCAGGGTAAAGACCGTAAACAACACTGTCATCCCGACAAGAAATTCGATAACCCAGCGGCGCATCCGTCGGCTATCGGTTTGCAGTTGCCGGTCGGCCTGCTGTAAATAGCGCCGGGCACACCGCCAGATCCCCGTCATATAAACAACAAATAGCACGCAAAACAGGATCACTGTCGCCAGCAGGATCAGATCGCCCAGACCTTCCGCCGAGAAAGAAATCTGCAAGCCGACATCACGCACATCTTCCAGACCGGAGATCATGCGCGCACTTTTTAGATAGACCATAAGTCCAATCATCGCGGTGACCGGAACCAGCACAAGAAAATGCAGGCATGGCCGTGATACCGGATCACTGGAAATTTCACGAAAATACAAATAGATAGACGGGATGAAGGCAAAAAAGAACGGTGCAAATGCCGGCACAAGATACAGGTTCAAAAGCGGGCTGATCAGCGGGTCAAATGTATCATCCAGGAAACTCATGCCAACGGAAAACCCGAAGACCATCAACCACCTATTCGCAGCAAATGCCCGCTTTCCTTCATCCATCAGCAGGATAATCAGGAAAATCGCCTGAGATGCGCCAAGAACCGAAACGATCAGAAAAAGAATATCGACTGTTTCAATCATTCTTGTGCCTGTGTAGCGGATTTCTGTTGATGAGAAGTGCCAGGTCGGAAGGAACGCAAGGGCCCTCTGAAGCAGGCATTCTTCGGGAATAGTTTAATGTCAGTCACTCTGCGACAAAGGTTCTTACAAACTTTGCGGCCACAATGCGTGCAAAAAATACAGTCAGGACAGTCAAAACGATCTGATACCGACCATGCAAGACTGTGCTGCACTGAGATATTTCTGACCAACTTCGTTACTTTTGATCATCCGGGTAACCGTCCATCAGACCGATTCGACAGCGATCAAACACCTCGCAAGCCCTTGAATGTGAAGCACTTCACAGGAAAAAATGCAATCCCCGCGTGTAAATAAAGAAGGCCCGCATCAGTTAAAGAGAAACCGCCCCCGTCCCGCACAGTCTATCGAAGACCGCAGGAAATAAACCATTTTTTTGATATCGCGCAAAATAAACCTCAAAAACCATCAAAATTGCGCAAACATCAACCAATTGCGTCAGTTACGTGAAATCCGACTTGCAGTTGACGCATGGCAGCCTCAGTATTTTTGCGTACGTACTTTCAGGGAGTACGTTCGCAACAAATCATAATTGTTGAGGGAGACATCACACATGTCAGAAAACGCGATGACTGCAAAAGGTCTCGTGAACGGATTGCTGAAATCCTCACGAGCACTCGTATTTGGGACGGCGCTGATCGCCGGTTCCATGACCATGCTGTCGAGCACCCATGCGCAAGCAGAGAAAATCCTGCGCATCGGCAATGACGGCGAACCGCAATCCATGGATCCGCATTTCATTTCCACAGTTCAGACCAGCCGTATCTCCGATGATATGTCGCTTGGCCTTCTGACCTATGGCCCGGATGGACAGCCGGTGCCAGGTGCGGCAGAAAGCTGGACGGTTTCCGAAGACGGCAAGACCTATACGTTCAAAATCCGCAACCATAACTGGTCGGACGGAACACCGGTTACAGCACTGGATTTCATCGCGGGCTGGGAACGCCTGCTTGATCCGGAACTTGGTGCAGAATACGCATCACTTCTTTACATCATCGAAGGTGCCGAGGCCGTTAACACCGGCAAGGAAGGCGCAAAAATTGGTGCACGTGCGATTGACGATCATACCCTTGAAGTCAAACTGACAGCACCCGCCCCCTATTTCCTTGCACAGCTGACCCACCAGACCGCATTTGCCATTCCCCGTCATGTCGTTGAAAAATACGGCAAGGACTGGGTAAAGCCGGAAAACATCGTGGTTAACGGCGCTTACAAACTGGTCGAATGGCTGCCGAACGTTCACACCAAACTGGTCAAGAACGAAGAATTCTATGATGCCGCAAATGTTCCGATCGACGAGGTGATCTACTACACCTACGAGGATCGCACCGCGATGCAGAACCGTTTCCGCGCCAGTGAACTTGATGTTGCGCGTGACATCGCATCCGAACAGATTTCATGGCTGCGCGACAATCTGGCTGACAGCCTGCGCATCGCACCATATGCCGGCATCTATTACTATGCCATCCGCACCGATAAGGACAAATTCAAGGATGTCCGCGTTCGCAAGGCACTGTCACTTGCGCTGAACCGTGAAGCCATCACCGATGCTGTCCTTAAGACCGGCGAACTTCCGGCCTATTCCTTTGTTCCGCCGGGAACCGGCAACTACACCGAACCGGCTTACGTTTCGTGGAAAGACCTGCCTTATGCAGAAAAGCTTGCTGATGCCAAAAAACTGATGGCAGAGGCCGGTTATGGTCCGGACAATCCCCTGAAATTCACGCTGCGTTACAATACCTCGGAAAACCATAAACGTATCGCGATTGCGGCACAGAACATGTGGAAACAGATCGGCGTTGAGGCAGAATTGTTCAACTCCGAAGGCAAAATCCACTATGCCGACCTGAAAGTAGGTGACTTCGAAGTTGCCCGCGCAGGCTGGATTGCTGACTATAACGATGCGCAGAACTTCCTTTTCCTTGGTGAAGAGCGCACCGGTCCGCTGAACTATGCTTCCTTTGACAACCCGCGTTACAACGAGTTGATGCTGGCTGCCGAAAACGAGGGCGACCTGAAAAAACGCGCTGATCTAATGCATCAGGCAGAAGCCATCATGATGGAAGCCCAGCCCTACATCCCCATTTACTACTATGTCTCGAAACAGCTCGTCTCTCCGAAGATCAAGGGCTGGATCGATAATGCCCCGGATCGTCACCTGACCCGCTGGCTTGACATTGCTGAGTAAACCCTGACGTCGTGTCGCAGGCTGCGCGGTTTTCCTCCCACCCGCAGCCTGTGACCACCCCGGGGATGAGAGAGAATTATGTTATCTTATGCCATTCGGCGCCTGTTGATCGCGATACCGACCTTGTTCATCGTGATCACGGTGGCCTTTTTCATGATGCGCATTGCACCAGGTGGACCGTTCGACCAGGAACGCGCACTTCCGCCGGAAATCGAAAAAAACATCAAGGCGGCCTATGATCTTGATAAGCCGCTGATCGAACAATACGCCATCTATATTGGTAAACTGTTTCAGGGTGACTTTGGCCCGTCAATCAAGATACGCGACTTTTCGGTTGCAGAACTGATCATGGCCGGTGCGCCCGCATCCATGCAGCTTGGCCTGACGGCAATCGCCATTGCGCTTGTTTTCGGAGTCGGATTTGGCACCTATGCCGCCCTTCGACAAAATAGCGCAGTTGATTTCGCCGTCATGGGCATTGCCATGATCGGCATCGCCATTCCGAACTTTGTTATGGCACCGCTTTTGTCGCTGGTGTTCGGATTGTATCTTTCGATCCTGCCGACGGCCGGATGGGGGGATGGTGAAATCCAGTACAAGATCCTGCCGATCATTGCCCTTGCCCTGCCGCAGATCGCCTATATCGCACGTCTTACACGCGGATCAATGGTCGAGGTTCTGCATTCCAACTATATCCGCACTGCACGCGCCAAGGGATTGCGTGAAAAGCTTGTGGTCAACCGACATGCCATCAAGGGCGCGCTTTTGCCTGTTGTTTCCTATCTTGGACCGGCTACAGCAGCTGTCATGACCGGTTCGGTCGTGATCGAGAGCATCTTTGGTGTCCCCGGCATTGGCACCTATTTCATCAAGGCAGCATTGAACCGCGACTACCCGCTCGTCATGGGTGTGGTCATCGTCTATGCGGTGATGATCATCATGCTGAATTTCCTGGTCGATATGGTTTACGGCCTTCTTGATCCAAAATTGAAGTCAAACTGATGATGAATAAATCTGAAAAGACAGCAATGCTGGAAGCTGCGGGCGCGCCTGTGGAAATCGAGGGCCGCAGCCTGTGGCGCGATGCCCGCATTCGCCTGTTTCGAAACAAGGCAGCCGTCGGATCGATGATCATTCTGGGCATCATCACGCTTCTGGCTGTTTTTGCACCGCTTTTGAGCCCCTATGCCTATGACCAGATCGACTGGGGCTATATTCAGGAAGGCCCGAACTGGGAAAACGGCCATATCTTTGGAACGGACGGCAATGGCCGCGACCTGTTTATCCGTGTTCTTTATGGCGCGCGCGTATCGCTTGCGGTCGGTTTACTTGCAACATCGGTCTCGCTGGTCATCGGCGTGACCTATGGGGCGGTCGCCGGTTTCTTTGGCGGCAAAATCGACAACATCATGATGCGCTTTGTCGATGTGCTTTATTCCCTCCCCTTCATGTTCTTTGTGATCATGTTGATGGTGGTATTTGGCCGAAATATCTTTCTGATCTTTGTTGCACTTGGTGCAGTTGAATGGCTGACCATGGCGCGTATTGTACGCGGCCAGACCCTTTCACTGCGCAGACGTGAATTTATCGAGGCAGCCCACGCAACCGGTGTGTCGAACTTCAAGATTATTTTCCGCCATATCATCCCCAACGTGCTTGGTCCGGTCATTGTCTATATGACGCTGACCATCCCGCAGGTCATCCTGACTGAAAGCTTCCTGTCCTTCCTTGGACTGGGCGTTCAGGAGCCACTGACCAGTTGGGGCGTTCTGATTTCCGAAGGGGCCAAGGTGATCGAGGCATCCACATGGATGCTGATTTACCCGGCTGTGTTCCTGGCACTCACCCTGTTCTGTTTCAACTTCATCGGTGACGGTCTGCGCGACGCGCTTGATCCGAAGGACAGGTAAGGCAGCAAGGACAATATCATGACAACCAATCACATTCTGACTGTCGAGAACCTGACAACCCGCTTCCAGACACCCGATGGCGAGGTCGAGGCGGTGAACAATGTCAATTTCCATATTGATCCGGGCGAAACACTGGGCGTGGTCGGAGAATCCGGTTCCGGCAAAACGCAGATTTTCCTGTCCCTGATGGGGCTTCTGGCCAAGAACGGATCGTCAAGCGGATCGGTGCGCTACAAGGATACGGAAATCCTGAATTTGCCCGCGCGCGAGCTGAATAAAATTCGCGGCGTTTCTATGTCGATGATCTTTCAGGATCCGATGACATCACTGAACCCGTATCTGAAAATCTCAAGACAGATGACCGAGGTTCTGGTCGAACACCGCGGCATGTCCGAGGCCGAGGCACTCAAACGAGCCATTGCCATGCTTGATCGTGTCGGTATTCCCGGCGCGGCCCAGCGCGTTCACATGTACCCACATGAATTTTCTGGCGGCATGCGTCAGCGGGTCATGATTGCCATGGCGCTGTTATGTGATCCGGAAGTTCTGATTGCCGATGAACCGACCACCGCCCTTGATGTTACTGTTCAGGCGCAAATTCTTGACCTGCTCCGTGATCTTCAAAAGGACTTCAACACCGCCACCGTCATGATCACCCATGATCTGGGCGTGGTAGCCGGATTGTGTGACCGGGTGATGGTGATGTATGGCGGGCGCGTCGTCGAAACCGGGTCGGTGCGCGACATCTATTACGACAGTCATCATCCCTATACCGAGGGGCTTTTGAAATCGATGCCGCGCATCGATCATGCCAATGAAGAAAACCTGTTTGCCATTCCGGGGCAACCGCCCAACTTGCAGAACCTTCCGACCGGGTGCGCCTATCAGGAACGCTGTGGCTATGTGATGGAACGTTGCAGCAAGGAACGTCCGCCGCTGAAGGCATTTGATCAGGACCGAGCAAGTGCCTGTTTCCGGGAGGACGGACAATGACCGTAATGACACCAAAATCCGGAACACAGGATACCAGTCCGATCCTTTCGGTGCGTGACCTGAAGGTTCATTTCGCCATTCCCGGCAAGGGTCTGTTTGCACCGGACCGGCAGCTTAAAGCTGTCGACGGGGTGAATTTTGATCTTTATCCGGGCGAGACACTTGGCGTTGTCGGTGAATCAGGTTGTGGCAAGTCAACCCTTGGCCGGGCGATCCTGCAACTGATTGCACCTTCTGGCGGACAGGTTGCCTGGCTTGGCAAAAACATTGTCGGCTCGCCCCACCGGGAGATGCAGCCATTACGCCGTGATCTTCAGATCATCTTCCAGGACCCGCTTGCCAGCCTTAATCCCCGCATGACCATTGGCGAAATTATTGCCGAACCGCTGGTCACGCACAAACCGGAACTCGGCAAGGAAGAAATCAAGGCACGGGTCAAACGCATGATGGCGCGCGTTGGGCTTTTGCCCCAGATGATCAACCGCTATCCGCACGAGTTTTCCGGCGGGCAATGTCAGCGCATCGGTATTGCACGCGCTATGATCCTTGAACCGAAACTGATTGTCTGTGACGAACCGGTATCGGCCCTTGATGTTTCCATTCAGGCGCAAATCGTCAATCTGTTGCAGGAATTGCAGAGGGAATTTGACCTGTCGCTGATTTTCATCAGCCATGATTTGTCGATTGTGCGCCATATCTGCCACCGCATCATGGTGCTGTATCTGGGCAATGTCATGGAGTTGGCTGATCGCGACAACATTTATGCCAATCCAAGACACCCCTATACCAAGGCGCTGATTTCAGCGGTTCCGATCCCGGACCCCGAGATCGAACGCAACAAGGAACGCATTGTCCTGACCGGTGATCTGCCAAGTCCGCTATCGCCGCCATCGGGTTGCGTTTTTCGGACCCGCTGTCCTTTTGCGAAAGACAAATGTGCATCCGAGATGCCGAAACTTGACCGGGTGTCCGACACCCAGGAAGTCGCCTGTCATTTTCATGACAGCCTTTAGATAAAAGCCACCATAACATTGCACCCTGAACTTGCCGGACCGTCCCTGTGACGGTCCTTTTTTTGCGTATAAACTTGCGAACTGGTTCAGTTAGAGATGATGAATTGTTCGATATCGACTTCATCGCACTGTTCGGGACGCAGATATTTCAGGCCATATTCGACATAGGTGCCACTGATCAGAAACAGTTCGAACAGATCGTTATCAATCTGCCCCTTGTCGCGCATATCGGAAAGGATTGCGATACATTCGGACAGAAGCTTGGGACGTTTATAGGGTCGGTCAACGGCGGTCAGGGCCTCGAAAATATCGGCAATGACCATCACCTTTTCGAGGATTCCCATGTCATCCCCGGTCAGGCCGCGCGGATAGCCCGACCCGTCCATTTTTTCATGATGGTTGCCGGCAATTTCCGGAATGCGTTGCAGTTCGCGCGGATAGGGCAATTGTGCAAGCATATCCTGGGTGATCACGACATGATCATTAATCACCTGCCGTTCCTCGGATGTCAGGGTGCCATGCGGAACCGAAAGATTATAAAGCTCGCCACGGTTAAAGCCCTGATAGATATGATCTTCGCGGTCCATCAGAACATTTTCAACACCCGGTTCGCGCAATGATGCCAGATCGGCATCACTAAGCCGTTCGTTTTCAGCCCAGGACAATCCCAGTGTCCGGTCGAAATGGCGGGTCCATGTCAGCTCGGCAATATCATGCAGGGCATAGATTGCATCTGTATCAATCTCGGCATCCCCGATATTGGCATCGGCCACCAGCGCGAACCGGGCTTCAAGTTCTGCCACCCTGGCATTGAAATCGGCTTCGCAGACCTCCGCGTCCTCGCCCGCGAGTTTGCGTTTAAGCATGTCAATTTCGGCATCACGCCTGAGAACTTCAAACCGGGTGCGGATTTCATGGATGCGGTTATGGATGGTTTCAAGCTTGGTCGCCTTTTCGATCACATGATCAGGAGTAACGATCTTGCCGCAATCATGAAGCCATGCTGCCAGATCAAGCTCGTACCATTCCATATCGGTGAGATAGAAGTTCGAAAAGGGTCCCAGTTTGTCGTCAACGGCTGCCTGTGCCAGCATGCGGGCGATCACGGGCACGCGCGAACAATGGTCTGCGGTATGGGGCGACTTGGCGTCGATCGCATGACCAAGAACACGCACGAAACTTTCCATCAGGTCACGCTGCGCAACCAGCAGGCGGCTGTTTTCAATTGCCACTGCCGCCTGACTTGCCAGCGCATTGATGATCGGCTCGATTGCCTTGTCAAAGGGAATGACATTGCCCGAATGATCCCGGGCATTGATCAATTGCAGAACACCGATCACCGTCCCGCGCGTATTTTTCAGCGGCACGGTAAGAAAGGATTTTGATCGATATCCGGTTTTGGCGTCAAAGGCGCGCGTCCCTGAAAAATCAAACCCCTTGGCGTAATAGGCATCTTCGATATTGATCGATTTGCCGCTGAGCGCGACATAGGTCGCAATATTGCGATAGTTCGGACGGCCTTCACTGTCATAAAGCGGCAATGGCGGAAAGGGTTTTTCGGCTTCGCGGCCACTGACGAAAAAGGTGTTGAGCGTATCATTCATCAGAATGCGGAAATGCAGTTCGCTTTCTTCGCGATTGACAAGATAAAGCGATCCACCATCGGCATTGGTGAAGTCACGCGCAGCCATGAGAATTTTCTGGTTAAGCTCTTCACGCCCCTGTTCGGCAGAAAGTGCAATCCCCAGATCCACAAGCTTTGCCAGATGGCTCTCGTCTGTCTTGTGGCGGTCGGTCACTTCTTTATGGTGACCCTTCGCCCCGTTGGCTTCACGCGCCATGAATTTTCCGCCCACTCAACAATCAGATTGTCAGCTTACGCGTGCTGACGCGGTATCGAATAACACTGCATATATTACCTAAGTTGCTATATTTCTAACAGATCACAAGTTTTTGCCGATAAATTAGCCCTGACATCCCTGCCATACCGTCTGCAGGGTTGCCAATTGGCCCGGAATGGACTATCCGACCCGGTGAAAGCGTGCCGGCCCTATGATCGTGCAATTGATCACGCATTCCGATCATTCGCATCATCCCCCGGCGCCCAACCATTATGCCCGGAGGCGACCGCATGATCCCCCGTTATTCCCGTCCGCAGATGACCTCCATCTGGGAACCGGCGAACAAATTCCGTATCTGGTTCGAAATCGAAGCACACGCTGCTGACAAACTGGCTGAACTGGGTGTTATCCCGACTGAGTCCGCCAAGCTCGTCTGGGAAAAAGGCGACAAGCCCTATACCCAGGATCGTATTGATCGCATCGACGCCGTCGAAGCCGAAGTCAAACATGACGTCATCGCGTTTCTGACCGAATTGGCCGAACAGGTCGGTGAAGAAGCACGCTTTGTTCATCAGGGCATGACCAGCTCGGACGTACTTGATACCTGCTTTAACGTGCAGCTCGTTCAGGCAACCGACATCCTGCTTGAAGATATGGACAAGCTTCTGGCCGCGCTTAAAAAGCGCGCCTATGAAACCAAAGACGTCCCCTGCATGGGTCGTTCGCACGGCATCCACGCAGAACCGGTGACCTTTGGCCTGAAGCTTGCAACCTTCTATGCTGAATTCAAACGTAACCGTGATCGTCTGGTTGTGGCGCGCGAAGAAATCGCGACCTGCGCCATTTCGGGTGCGGTTGGCACATTCGCCAATATCGATCCGAGCGTTGAAGAACATGTCGCCGCCAAGCTTGGCCTGAAACCGGAACCGGTTTCGACCCAGGTCATCCCGCGCGACCGTCATGCGGCCTATTTCGCAGCCCTTGGGGTTATCGCATCCTCGATCGAACATCTGGCAACCGAAATTCGTCACCTGCAGCGCACCGAAGTTCGCGAAGTTGAGGAATTCTTCTCCAAGGGGCAGAAAGGCTCCTCGGCGATGCCACACAAGCGGAACCCGGTTCTGACCGAAAACCTGACCGGTCTTGCCCGTCTGGTACGTTCGATGGCCATTCCGGCAATGGAAAACGTTGCCCTTTGGCATGAGCGCGATATTTCGCACAGCTCGGTTGAACGTAACATCGGCCCGGATGCGACCGTAACGCTTGATTTCGCCCTGATGCGCCTGACCAACGTTGTTGAAAACCTGGTCATCTATCCGGAACGCATGGACGAAATCCTCAACCAGATGGGTGGTCTGGTCTTCTCGCAGCGCGTGCTGCTGACCCTGACCCAACATGGTGTTTCGCGCGAAGATTCGTACCGTATCGTTCAGCGCAACGCGATGAAGGTCTGGAACCGCGAAGGCGATCTTCTGTCGCTTCTGAAAACCGACGAAGACGTCACCGCACGCATTCCGATGGACAAGCTCGAAGCCCTGTTTGACCTTGGTTACCACACCAAGCATGTCGACACGATCTTTGCCCGCGTGTTTGCCGACTAACGGCAACCCGGTTCAAAAATCAAAGCCCCGGTCTTCTGGCCGGGGCTTTTTTTGTTGCAACAATCAAAGTTTCTGACTGGTCACAAGATCGCGGGCTTCATCAAGCAACCAGTCCCTAAACAGCCGAACATGACTGCGCAATTCGCGCTTTTTGGGGTGCACCAGATAATAGCCAAGGGGCACCGTCATGACCTGATCAGGAAACAGATGGATTAGTTTTCCTTCCATCACATCTCCCTCGGTCAGAAGCGGGTTGGCAATCACCACCCCCTGATGATGAATAGCGGCTTCGATCACCATAGCGGTTTGATCAATATCGATATGCTTGATCTGTCGGCTTTGTTCCGGCGGCATATCGGCGAACGTCGCCAGCCAGTCGGCCCACCAGTGATGCTTGGTATCATTGATCAGGGTAGCACGAGCCAGATCAGTCGGTGTTTCCAGCCCCAGTTCATCGCGGTAAGATGGCGCGCAATAAACTGCCGCCTGCCCGCGATACAGCAACACAGCCTCAAGACTGTCGTCATTGCCGTCAAAATAGCGCACGGCAATATCAAGCCCGTCCTGATCAAAGTTTGGCTTTTCCTCGGTCGAGCCTACATGAAGGGCTGTCGTCGGATGCTTGATCAGAAACCGCGCCATGCGGGGTGAAAACCATTTGGCCGCAAAACTGGGCGGCATGGCGAAATGAACGGAATGATCCTGACGGCGGCGTAAATGGGCACTGGCGTCCGATATCTGCTGCAAGGCCGGCGCAATACGCGCGGCATAGGCCAGACCATCCTGCGTCGGCGTCACTTGCCGGACAGATCGGATGAACAGCTCAACCCCCAGCCATTCCTCAAGCTTGCGTATTTGCTGCCCGACGGCACCGGGCGTGACATTAAGTTCACTTGCCGCCAAAGCAAAGCTGTTCAGACGCAAGGCGGCCTCGAAAGCAGGCAATGATTTCAAGGGTGGATAAGACGTCATAATGCAGTTTTTCTATATCATGATGAAAATAGCATGATTTGTATAATACACTCAAAACCAGTAAATGTCGTGAAAGATCGCAATTCGGATTTTTCGGCATGAAGAAGAATGGCTATATCGTTTTCGGATTTCTCGCCCTTGTCTGGGGGCTGACCTATCTGTTTAACAAAACGGCCAGCCACTATATCACCCCGACTCAGATCGTTATGATCCGGGTGAGTATGGGCTTTCTTCCGCTGTTCCTGATTGCCTTGCTACACGGCAAGCTGAAATGGAGCCATCTGCGCCATATACATCACTTCGTGGTCATGTCGTTACTGGCTGCATCGGTTTACTATTACGCCTTCGCCAAAGGCATCGCGATATTACCATCAAGTATCGCAAGCATTCTGGCCGGAGCCATTCCGTTTTTCACCTTCATTGCCGCCTTGCTGTTTCTCAAGGGTGAACCGATCAATCTGCGTTCGGTTGGCGGTCTGTTGTTGGGTTTTACCGGTATTGTAACGATTGCCCGCCCCTGGGAAGGTGTTGGCGGCGGCATTGATCTTGCGGGTGTTGTTTATATCGCGCTCGGTTCGGCCTGTGTCGGGCTGTCTTTTGTCTATGCCCGAAAGTTCATAAGCCCGCTTGGTATTTCCCCGATTGCACTATGCACTTATCAGCTTGGCTTTGCATCTGCGACCATGCTGGTAGTGGGTGACTTTGACGGGATTGATGCCATCTTTGTCAATCCGCTGGCAACGGCTGGTTTGTTTATCGGCCTTGGCCTGTTTGGCACCGGGATTGCCTATGTTTGCTATTATTATGTGGTTGAAAAGCTGGGCGCGGTCAAAGCTGCCAGTTCGACCTATATTCCCCCTGTCATCGGACTTGCCACCGGCACACTGATCCTTGGAGAGACGGTCACACTGACCGATTTGTTCGCAACATCGGTTATTCTGGTTGGCGTGATCATCATGCAGTCGGGCAGAACACCCCCTGCAACCTCCCCTGCGACTTTACAAGATGTGCGGGTCCACAACCGGCCCGAACATGCCTGAGAGCTCCCTGTTCTCAAGGCTGCGCCCCCGTATTCCGGGGGCGCTTTTTATCTGCGTTTGGTGGTTATGACCTGTTCTGTGCAGCGGCACGAACGAAAGCCGTAATCAGCGGATGGTTCTCGCCGCGCAAGGCGGATCGTTCGGGCTGGAACGCTGTTCCGATAAAAAACGGATGATCGCGAAGCTCCACCGCGCGCGGATCGCCATCCTGATCCCAGGCAGACACACACAGCGGATGCCCGTCAAACAATCCGACATAGTCGCGATTAAATCCGTAACTGCATCGATAGGTTTCCTGTATCTGGTCGAGGCCATAATGGGAACGGATCAGACTGTCTTTGACAAGTTCAATCCCGCCATCCTGATCAATCAGCGCACAAACCAGCGGGGCGATCAGCGGAAGTTCCGCATCCGGGTCAATTTCGGCATTTGCCGCATTGCCCAGCCCCAGCACATTTCGGGCATATTCCAGCACCGCATGCTGATACCCGCCACATGTTCCAAGAAACGGCACATTATGCGTCCGGGCATGGGAAATGGCCGAAAGCGCCCCTTCAAGACTTTGATAGGGGCTGGCAGGTACGCACCATACACCGTCATAACCGCCAAGAACCTGATCTGGTTCAATGCCATCAAGTGCGGTTGTCGATACCCAGTCAAATCCTGCGGGCAGACCGATCTGGTTACCTGCAATTTCAAGGGCCTTGGGAATGGCCTGATGGGCGGTTACGTCGGGATTAAAATCGCCAACCAGTGCAAATCGGATCGTCATGTTTTATTCCTCGTTTCAGGTGACATTACGAGGGAAAGCAATTCAGATGCGGCAACAAAAAACGGCCCGTGAAATCACGAGCCGGGATTTGCGCCGCAAACAGAGCTGCCTTTGACGAACTTACTACAAACTTCCGGTACGCGCCATATCTTCCAGTGCCATTTTCACGGCCTGTGCGCGGTTGGAAACGTTCAGTTTGCGATAGATGTTTTTCAGATGGTATTTCACCGTGATCTCGCGCAGGTCGAGATGACGGGCGATGTCCTTGTTCGGACGCCCTTCTGACAACAAGGCGAGAACTTCACGTTCGCGCGGTGTCAGACGGGCAAAATCCCCCTCATTGCCAAAGCCGCCGGCAAGACGGCCTTCGCCATCACCACCGCCAACCATACCGTCACTCAGATCATTGAGGATGGATGACGGCAGATATTTTTCCCCGGCCAGGACAAGCTGCACGGCATTCGCCAGCGCCTGACCACGCAGGGTTTTGGGGATAAAGCCATGTGCGCCTGCCTCGATGGCATTGCGCACATCTTCGCTGCGATAAGCCCCCGACAGAAGAACGACAAAGGTCGATGACGCAACTTTTTCAAGCGCGCGTTTAAGACCCTCAAGGCCATTCATGCCGGGCATCCGCAGATCAAGCAGGACAAGATCAAACGAATTGTTTTCAGCGATCAGGTCCAAAGCCGGGTCCAACGCACCGGCCTCTGCAACCTCGCAATCCTCGAAATATTGCTGGAACAGAAGTGATATTGCCTCACGAACCAGATCGTGATCGTCCGCCAAAAGGATACGCAAAGCCTTTGCCCTTCTTCTACCTGATTAGCACCCTTCACCCTTGGTGAAAGATCTCACACCAAAAGGTTGCGCTCACTCATCTTTTGCATCAGCAAGCAGGATACGAAACCGCCTAGATGTTTGCAAACTAGAAGTTTTTGGCAAAGGCCTGCATCATGGCTTTCAGCTCAGAACTTCTGCTCGCGCAACCGGACGTAGCTCTTCAAGTTTTGAATTGAGCTCGGACGCCGTCATGTCGATATTCTTGCGTCCGAAATCTGCCAGAAGGGATACCACAACACTGTTGTCGCGCGGGTTTGCAACCACTTCGCCCACTGTTTTGACAGCATAGGCCTGACATTCATCGGGTGACATTCCCATCTGTTCACCAGCCCAAACGATCAGCATTTTATAAAGATGCGTTTCAACGCGAAAATCCTGTTCCAAATCAAAGCTGTACTTCGCTTCGAAACCACGTTCACGATCATTAAAGCTGTTCATACTGTTCCCTCCTTGAAGATTTTCCGGCCTCAGGACAAAGACTGGACGTCGCATTCTGACTATATATTTGAGAACAAAGGAGCCCGTTTTCACCCCTTTGCCCCATACTTTTGAATTTGACAAATGATCTGTCATCACGCTTTGATCTGGCTCATGTGCACAGTCATAATTTTACGCCGCCCCGACCATGACTGGCCGGTGATCATTGGCGCCAATCGAGACGAAATGAACAATCGCCCCTGGAAGGCCCCGGCACGCCACTGGGATGACCGCCCGGATGTGATTGCCGGACTTGATGAAACAGCCGGGGGCACCTGGCTTGGCGTCAACGAGGATGGTGTTGTTGCCGCAGTCCTCAATCGCTTTGGCACCCTCGGTCCGGCCAAAGACAAACGATCACGTGGCGAATTGCCCCTTGAAGCCCTTGATCATGCAGATGCGATTGATGCGGCCCAGTCACTGGCCGCACTCGATGGGACGGCCTATCGTCCGTTCAACATGGTGATTGCCGATAACCGGGATGCCTATTGGCTGGCCAATCGCGGGACGGGCAAGATCGAGATTACCGAGATCCCCGAAGGCCTTTCGATCCTGACGGCCCATGACCTGAATGACACGGCAAACAGCGCGCGCACCAGACGTAACCTTCCACGGTTCCGGGCGGCCCCCTCGCCCAACCCGGAAGCCGATGACTGGTTTGCCTGGCAGGCGCTTTTGGCTGATACCGGCATTGAGGCCCCCGACCCCGATCATTACGACATGCGTGCGGACGCAATGCTGGTGCGCAGCAATATGGGATTTGAGACCGTCAGTTCGTCGCTGATCGGATTACCGGCGATTCCCACCAGCGAGCATGAATTGCCCCGTCGTCCAGTCTGGTTATTTGCCGACGGACAACCTGACAGTGTTCCGTTTCTGCCCGTCGCACTTTGAGACGGCCAAAGCGACAAAACGTTGCTTTGCCAACTGGTTGCAGTGCAGAATACGCAGTCCCTTGTCAGATGGCGCGACGGTTGCAAAATTTGATTATCAAGTTTGCGTAAATAGAGCTTAAGCGACAATTGAGTTTCTCGCCAAGCACTGCTATACGGGGGGCGCGAATTTCAGGGTGCCTGCGCAGTTGCCGTGCGGGCCTAGATGTGAAAGATCCCGCCAATGTCCAGAAAGCAGCCCATTTATGAGGGTAAAGCCAAGGTTCTTTACGAAGGTACTGAGCCCGGTACGATCATTCAGTATTTCAAGGATGACGCCACTGCGTTTAACGCTCAGAAGCGCGGCACGATTGCCGGCAAGGGCGTCCTGAACAACATGATCACCGAATTCGTCATGACCCGTCTGGCAGAAATCGGAATCCCGACCCACTTCATTCGCCGCCTTAACATGCGCGAACAGCTTTGCAAGAAATGCGAAATTGTTCCGATCGAAGTTGTGGTTCGTAACATCGTTGCCGGTTCCATGGCAAAGCGTCTTGGCCTTGAAGAAGGCGAACGTCTTCCGCGTCCGATCGTCGAGTTCTACTACAAGGACGACGATCTTGGTGACCCGCTGGTTTCTGACGAACATATCCTCGCACTTGGCTGGGCAAGCCCGGATGAGCTTGAGGAAATCGTTGGCATGACCTTGCGCGTCAATGACTATCTGTGCGGCCTGATGCGCGGCATCGGTATCAAACTGGTCGATTTCAAACTTGAATTCGGTCGTGTTTGGGAAGGCGATTTTGCACAGCTGGTTCTGGCCGATGAATTCAGCCCGGACAATTGCCGTCTGTGGGACGCCGTTACCAACGAAAAGATGGACAAGGACCGCTTCCGTCGCGATCTCGGCGGCGTCGAAGAGGCCTATCAGGAAGTCGCGCGCCGTCTTGGTGTGCTCCCTGAGTCCGCCGAAATAGAGTCGCTGAACAAAGACGCGACCAAATAACACCCCAAGGCCGCGCTCGCGCGGCCTTTTCTTATGGCTGGCCGGAACAAATTTCCGGACAGCGTTTTGTTTGCAAACAGAGTCGCGCGAGCCCCGCGCCTGCGAACTTAAAGGAGCTTCTCGTGAAAGCACGTGTTCATGTCACCCTGAAGAACGGCGTTCTTGACCCCCAGGGCAAAGCCGTTCACCACGCCCTTCAGGGCCTGGGTTTTGATGGCGTCAATGACGTCCGTCAGGGAAAATTCATCGAACTCGAACTGGATGGCACCGATGCCGCCAAGGCCGAAGCCGAGGTCAAGGAAATGTGCGAGAAGCTTCTCGCCAATACCGTGATCGAAGATTACAGCATCGAGCTGGCCTAACGGCACGGGCGGGGCCTTGTCATTGCACGGCCCCTGTCTATCGCGATCAAGTAACGGACATTAATCGAGAGACGGTATTTCATGAAATCCGCTGTCATCCTCTTCCCCGGCATCAACCGGGAGAATGACGCCATCGCAGCACTCGAACAGGCCACCGGCACCAAACCGGTCGTGGTCTGGCATGGCGAGACCGAGCTGCCAAAGACCGACATCATCATGGTCCCGGGTGGTTTTTCCTATGGCGACTATCTGCGTTGCGGCGCCATGGCTGCCAAGTCCCCGATCATGCGCGCTGTTGCTGAACGCGCCAAAGCCGGTGTGACCATCCTTGGCGTTTGTAACGGTTTCCAGATTCTGACAGAAGCAGGCCTGCTGCCCGGTGCGCTGATGCGCAATGCCAGCCTGAAATTCATCTGCAAGAACACGCATCTGAAGATCGAAAACGCTGATACCCGCTTCACCAACCAGTACAAGGCTGGCGATGTCGTCGACTATCCGGTCGCCCATCATGACGGCAACTTCTTTGCCGATAGCGAAACGCTTGACCGCCTCGAAGGCGAAGGTCGCGTCATCCTGCGCTATTGCGATGCGAATGGTGTTGTCGATCCGGCAACCAATCTGAACGGTTCCCAGCGCAACATTGCCGGCATCATCAACGAGGCGGGCAACGTCCTTGGCATGATGCCGCACCCGGAAAATGCGATTGATCCGCTCCATGGTGGCACCGATGGCCGCAATCTGTTCAAAAGCTTGGTGGAGGCAGCATCGTGAGTGCTAACGATTTCAACACCCCGATCACGCCGGAACTGGTCAAGGAACACGGCCTGAACGAGGAAGAGTACAAACTCGTTCTCGAAATCATGGGTCGCGAACCCAACATCAATGAACTTGGCATTTTCTCGGTCATGTGGTCTGAGCATTGCTCCTACAAGTCCTCGAAGAAATGGCTCAAGACTCTTCCGACCAAGGCTGACTGGGTCATTCAGGGTCCGGGTGAAAACGCCGGTGTGATTGATATCGGTGATGGTCAGGCTGCTGTCTTCAAGATGGAAAGCCACAACCACCCGTCCTTTATCGAACCCTATCAGGGTGCTGCAACCGGTGTTGGCGGCATCATGCGTGACGTCTTCACCATGGGCGCACGTCCGATTGCCAACCTCAATGCCCTGCGCTTTGGCGAGGCCGATCATCCGAAAACCCGTCATCTTCTGAGTGGCGTTGTCGAAGGTATCGGCGGGTATGGCAACTGCATGGGTGTTCCGACCATCGGTGGCGAAACCAACTTCCATGCATCCTATAACGGCAACATCCTGGTCAATGCGATGACCGTGGGTCTGGCCGATGCGGATAACATCTTCTATTCGGCTGCGGCTGGTATCGGTAACCCGGTTGTCTATGTCGGCTCGAAAACCGGCCGTGACGGTATCCATGGTGCAACCATGGCATCAGCCGAGTTCGATGACGACAGCGAAGAAAAGCGTCCCACCGTTCAGGTCGGCGATCCGTTCACTGAAAAGCTTCTGCTTGAAGCCTGCCTTGAACTGATGGCAACCGACATGATCGTCGCAATTCAGGATATGGGTGCGGCTGGTCTGACCTCATCCTCGTTCGAGATGGCCTCCAAGGGCGGTGTCGGTGTCGAGCTGTGGCTTGATAAAGTCCCGATGCGCGAAGAAGGCATGACGCCCTATGAGTTGATGCTTTCTGAATCGCAGGAACGCATGCTGATGGTTCTGAAACCCGGTTGCGAAGATGCCGCCAAGGCAATCTTTGACAAATGGGAACTCGACTTTGCGGTCATCGGTATTCTGACCGACACCAAGCGCATGGTCCTGAAATGGCATGGCGACGTTGCCGGTGATCTTCCGATTGATCCGCTGGCCGAAGCATCGCCGGAATATGACCGTCCGTGGGAACCGACCCCAAAACAGGACCGTATTGATCCCGAAAGCATTTCGGCCAAGGTCAGCCATGTTGAGGCGCTCAAAACCCTGATTGCGTCGCCCGACCTTGCGTCACGTCGCTGGATCTGGGAACAGTATGACCATCTGGTCATGGGCAACACCATTGTCCGTCCGGGTGGCGATGCCGGTGTCGTGCGCGTTCAGGGCACGAACAAGGGCATTGCAGCCACCACCGACTGTACCCCGCGCTATGTCATGGCCGATCCGGTCGAAGGCGGCAAACAGGCCGTTGCCGAAGCATACCGTAACCTGGTTGCAACCGGCGCCAAGCCGCTTGCCATCACCGACAATATGAACTTCGGCAACCCGGAACGTCCGCGCATCATGGGCCAGTTTGTTGGCGCATGTCAGGGCATCGGCGAAGCCTGTATCGCACTGGAATTCCCGGTCGTTTCGGGCAACGTGTCGCTTTACAACGAAACCAACGGCGTTGGCATCATGCCGACCCCGGCAATTGGTGGCGTTGGTGTGATTTCCGATCTGGGTCACCATGCAACGATTGGCATCAAGCGTGATGACAGTGCGCTGATCATGATCGGTGCTGCGACCGGTGAACTGGGTCAGTCGCTGTATCTCAAGACCATCGAAGGTCGCGAAGAAGGTGCACCGCCGCCGGTTGACCTCAATGCAGAAAAACGCGCCGGTACGCTGGTGCGTGAACTGATTGAACTGGGTCTGGTTCGTACCTGCCACGATATCGCTGATGGTGGCCTTCTGGTCACGGTTGCCGAGATGTGCCTTGCGGGCAATATCGGTGCCGACCTGCATCTGCCGGAAGCTGGTAGCGAAATCGCATGGCTGTTTGGTGAAGATCAGGGTCGCTACGTGATCGCAACCCGCGATCCGGACAAGGTTCTCAACGCAGCAAGCAGCTCGAACGTTGCTGCGGTGATCATCGGCCAGGCTGGCGGCGATGCCGTCTCCATTGACGGTGGCGAGAAAGTATCCCTTTCCGAACTGCGCAACCTGAATGAAGGCTGGATGCCAAACTTCATGGCAGAAGCTGTTCAGTAAGTATTACCGATTTACAGAAAAACCCCGTCAGAGCGATCTGACGGGGTTTTTCTTTATCAACACAGAGATATGCCGTTCCGTTGTCGAGGCATGCGATTGTTCCCATATGACGAATATCAGATATCGTTGGGGGTGAGATGGCGCGGCATTACAGACCAATTGTCTGGACTATTCTGTGGTTCATCGTCTGCAGCATGGCGGCTTTGTTGCCCGCAAGACATGCTCATGCCCTGACCATCTATGTTGATGAAGCCAATCCACCGTTTATGTATCGCAGTGACGATCAGGCAGAGGGCATCTATCCGGACATCGTTCGGGCAGTTTTCGCGCGGGCTGGCATATCGGTAAAAATTATCGCAGTTCCCTGGCGTCGCGCGCTCATGCATCTTGAAAACGGTGACGGCGGGATCGCCGGAATATACAAAAATCTTGAACGCCAAAAGAGATATGCCTTTAGCGACCCGATCCACCGCGAAGGATTGATGATCTATCGCCCCAAAACTGACTTCGCTGGTGAAAGTGACCTTGATGATCTTGAAGGCATGAGTGTCGGAGTCATTCGTGGCTGGAGTTATGGCGATGCCTTTGACAGTGCGCGCAGAGCAGGATTGTTTTCCGCATCCGAAGCAACCGGCGATGATCAGAATTTTTCGATGCTGATCAGCAAACGGATTGATGCCGTAATTGCGGTGCGCGAAGCAGGTGATATCTGGATCAAAAAGCTCCGACTTGAAGACCAGATCGTGCGCGCTGAAAGTGCCCTTTTTGAAAATCAGACCTTCATCGCCTTGAACAGACGGTCCAAAGACCTGTCAAAGATTGCACTGATCAATCGCGCTATCGCTGAAATGGTCGAAGATGGCACCTTTGATTCCATTGTCACCAACGCCCTGCGTCAGGCTATCGGGTCTGCATTTCACTAGACAAGACACCAATTCACCTGACAATTCCACCGCCTATAGTGTTGAGGAAAGTTGTTTCAAGGCATTGCTTGTGACGTCATCAGCCGGAAGCAGCGTTTCAATTGCGAGCTCAGATAACGTTACCTCGACCGGGGTTCCAAAAACTGTTGTCGTGCTGACAAAGTGCAACACACCGGCATCCGTTTTGAGGATCAGCGGAACAATCAGGCCCTTGATTGCGTCTGCCCCGGCATCATCGCCAACGGTTTTTTCCATATTATCGTGATCAACAGGCATGGCGTAGCGACCGGCTTCATCATGAAGTCGGATCAATTCGGGATCACCGGTCACGTCGATCTGGCGGCGGAGACGATCGAGCAGATGCGTTCGCCACTGTGCGAAATTCACCACCCGTGATGCCAAGCCGTCCGGATGGAGACTAAGGCGCAACAAATTTACCGGCGGACGCAGAAATTCAGGATCAAGCCCCGACAGCAATAGCGGCACAATCCGGTTCGCCGCCACCATATTCCAGTGCCGATCCATCGCCAGCGCCGGATAGGGTTCATGGGCGCACAAGATCCGATCAACCGCATCTCGAATGGCAGTCCCTGCATCCCCATCAAAATCATGTTCTGCATAAATTGGCGCAAACCCCGCAGAAACCAGCAACCTGTTTCTTTCGCGTAAAGGTACATCAAGGCAGTCGGCAAGATGCAGAATCATATCCCGGCTTGGCTTCGATCGTCCTGTTTCGAGAAAGCTGAGATGCCGGGTCGAAATATCAGCATCCCCGGCCAGATCAAGCTGGCTCAGCCGGCGCTGTTTCCGCCATGCCTTAAGACTATTTCCAAACGCGTCATGGGTCATTGGATCGGCTGTTCTGTTTCAAAGTTTTCGCAGCCTACCACCAAAGAAAAGGATTAAACATTACCTCTGAGGTAATCGTAATCATTCCCTGATCACGGCAAGGTGTCGCCATCACCCGCAACCCGAAAGGTTTGAATGATGGCTGCACTTTCTTCCACCAAACTTCTGAAAACTGTCCTGATGATTGATGCTGCAACCTGCCTTGGCTTTGGGCTTTTGCTGACGGCTGGTTCCGGATGGCTTGGTCAATGGCTGGGGCTACCGGTCGACCTTCTGTTTTATGCCGGATTGATCCTGTTTCCCTGCGCGGCCCTGATGGCCTTCACCGGTCGCCAACCGACACCGGGTAACGCGCTGGTTTTACTCATTATCTTGGGCAATCTGGGATGGGTAGCAGCCAGCCTTGGTGTTCTGATGATGTCGTTCATTACACCGACCGTACCCGGATACGGCTTTGTAATCCTTCAAGCAATTGCAGTTGGCATTCTGGCCGTGATTGAACACCGGATGCTTGGGTCGTCCAACCAGATGGCGTCGGCCTGATTGCCCCCCCCAAATCAAACGAAAGGGCCGCAACGTTGCGGCCCTTTTTATGTGCTTATTTGAAGCTGATCTTGGGAAACAATCCCTTTTTCCTGGGCGCCTCGGCCGGACCAACACGTTCCTCAATCGCCGCAGCGATTTTCCCTGCAATGGCACCATAGGCCTTCGCATGTTCACCGTCGGCCTCTGTATGAACAATCGGTTTGCCTTCATCCGCACCCAGACGGATTTTAAGATCCAGCGGGATTTCGCCAAGGAATGGAACGCCCAGCTCATCAGCGGCCTTGCGCGCCCCGCCGTGATCGAAGACATGATCAACATGGCCGCATTCCGGGCATTTGTAATAGGACATGTTTTCGATCAGACCGAACACCGGCACATTGACCTTGCGGAACATGTTCAGGCCCTTTTTGGCATCCAGAAGCGCGATGTCCTGCGGGGTCGAAACAATCACAGCCCCGGTGACCGGAACACGCTGCGCCATGGACAGCTGAATGTCACCCGTACCCGGTGGCATATCAACCACCAGCACATCAAGATCACCCCAGTCGGTATCGCGCAGAAGCTGTTCAAGTGCGCCCATCGCCATCGGGCCACGCCAGATCACCGGTTGTTCTTCGTCAACCATAAAGCCGATCGACATGATTCGGATACCAAAGGCCGAAGGCGGGATCATTTTACCCTGATGTTCGGAGGACGGCACCGGCTTCGCATCACGAAGCCCCATCATACGCGGCAGACTCGGCCCGTAAATATCTGCATCAAGCAGGCCAACCTTGAGTCCCTTGGCAACCAGCGACAAGGCAAGGTTGACCGAGGTCGTGGATTTACCCACCCCACCCTTGCCCGAGGCAACGGTGATAATGCTGCGTACAGAGGACAATTCGAGCGGTTTTTGTCCCGCCCCTTGCGGACGCTGTCCGGGTTGGGCCGGTCTTTCAGCTGCTGGTTGGTGCGCGGCAGACTGACTTGCAGCCGTTGGTCGTTCTGCGGTCAGGGCGACACGGGCTGTTGTGACCCCGTTCACAGAAGCAACAGCCTTTTCAGCAGCTTGGCGCAAATCTTCGAGTGCCGGTCCGCGCTTGGGATCAACCGCAATCATGACATTGACGACTTCATTATTTATATCAATGCCTTGCACCATGTCCTTGGCTGTGATTGATTTGCCGTCGACCGGGTCGATGACGCTGTCGAGTGCGGCGACAATCTGTTCACGGTTGGGCGAAGTCATATTGCGGTCTCCAAATTTTGGCTTAAGTCCGTGATCACACAGAACTTGCAGGCGCGTAACATTGTTTTGCAGGGCAAGCTGTCATATAAGGCCAGAGGGTCTGGGCTCATAAATATGATTGTAATGGCAATCGCAAGATTTGCGAAACACAAGGAAAAGCCCTTAGAGCGGGTCGGTATCCCGGTCAAGGGATTTGACGCAGGAGTTCGCAAATCTTGCGATTGTCCTTCGGATTGATCGGATAGGCACGGGCAACGTTGTCACAAGGCATTGCAAGATAAAAATCTTCCTGTTGCCTCGCTCCGCGTATCTGCACCTGTCCAATCAACCATTGCAAACATATTTATGAGTCCAGACCCTGGTACTCGGTAAGCAAAGATAAACACCGAACGGCAAGAAGAGGAAAACACTCGATGCCTTGGAATTCACAAGGGGGCGGCGGCCCCTGGGGCGGCGGCGGAAATAACGGTGGCGGCCAGAATCCGTGGGGACAGCGTCCTTCCGGTGGTGGCGGCGGCGGAAATACGCCCCCCGATTTTGATGAAATGATTCGTAAAGGCCAGGAACGCCTGAAACGGCTGTTCCCCGGTGGTGGCGGTTACAAGGGCTTTGTCCTGATCGGTATCGCTGTGATCGGGTTGTGGCTTTTGACCGGTTTTTACCGTGTCCAGCCGGGCGAACAGGGTGTCACGCTTCTGTTTGGCAAATGGGTTGGCACCACGGGTCCGGGTCTGAACTACTTCCTGCCGGCTCCGATTGGCGAGGTCATCAAGCCGAACGTTGAACGGACGAACCAGATCGAGGTCGGTTATCGCGGCGCAGGCAATGTCACAACGGGCGGTTCGCGCGATGTGCCAGAAGAAAGCCTGATGCTGACTGGTGACCAGAACATCATCGACATTGATTATGTCGTTCAGTGGCGCATCAGCGATGCTGGCGCATATCTGTTTAATGTTCGTGATCCGGAAAACACCATCAAGCTTGCATCTGAAAGTGCAATGCGCGAGGTGATCGGGAAAACCAATCTGGAAGAGGCCCTGACTGTTGGCCGTGTCCGGGTTGAGGAACAGACCCGTACCCTGCTTCAGGAAATCATGGACGGCTATGATTCCGGTATCTTTATTGCAGAAGTGAAGATGCAGAAGGTTGATCCGCCGCGTGACGTTATTGATGCCTTTAACGATGTGCAGCGTGCGCGTCAGGACCGTGATCGTTCCCAGAACGAAGCACTGGCCTATCGCAACGACATCATTCCGCGTGCAAAGGGTGAAGCTGAACGTCAGGTTCTTCAGGCCCGCGCATACAAGGACCGTGTGACGAAGGAAGCAGAAGGTGAAGCTGAACGCTTTAACTCGATCTACAATTCCTTCCTGACCGCCAAGGACGTAACCACCCGTCGTCTGTATCTCGAAACGATGCAGGAAGTCCTGGGCAAGTCCGACAAAGTGATCATCGAGCGTAATGCACAAGGGAATGGCGTCGTGCCGTACCTGCCGCTGCCCGAAGTTCAGAAACGTGCGAATGCAGGAGGCAACAACTAATGGCAAGTCCTAAACTTATTGCCGCAGGCGTCGTCGTTGTCATTGCCGCCGTGATCGGTTCCATGTGTGTCTTTACGGTCCGTCAGGACCAGCAGGCACTTGTTCTTCAGTTCGGTAATCCGGTTCATGCGGTATCCGAGCCGGGTCTGCATTTCAAACTGCCGATCCAGAACGTGGAATATTACGAGCGTCGTATCCTAGAACTTGATCCGCCGGTACAGCAGGTTCTTCTGTCGGACCAGAAGCGTGTCAATGTTGACAGCTTTGCCCGCTGGAAAATCGTTGATCCGTTGACCTTCCGTCAGCGCGCAACCAACGCTGCCAACTTCGTGCAGCTGTTTGGTCAGCGTCTGAACTCGGTTATCCGTGGTGAACTCGCACAGGCCCCGCTTGTGTCGATGCTTTCGGACAACCGTGCACAGATCATGGAAAAAATCCAGGCAACGCTGATCGATCCGGCCAAGGAATTCGGCGTCGAGCTGATTGATGTCCGTATCGGTCGTACCGACCTGCCACAGGAAACCTCGCAAGCGGTGTATAACCGTATGCGTTCTTCGCGTATTGCCGAAGCAGCCCAGCTTCGCGCAGAAGGTGAAGAGCTCAAGGCGAAAATCCAGGCAGAAGCCGACCGTGAACGCATCGGCATCATCGCCGAAGCAAACCGTCAGGCCGAAGTCCTGCGCGGTGAAGGCGACGGTCAGCGGAACGTTATCCTTGGTAAAGCCTATGGCAAGGACGCGGAATTCTTCGAATTCTATCGTTCGCTTGAAGCCTACAAAATAGCGCTTGATAACGGCTCGACCATGGTGCTTTCACCAGACAGCGAGTTTTTCCAGTACTTTAATAAGTCTGGTCCAGCGACAAGCCGCTAGACAAAACACAAGGGCGACCGGCATATTAGTCAGGTCGCCCTTTTTGTTTTCATAATTATGTCCTGCCGGCGCACCGCGTAAGGCAGGCGTTTTAAACCGCCGGAACGTCCACGCCCATGAAGGAACTTGCAACTGCTATACTTCTGGCCATCGCGCTGGAGGGCATGTTTTATTCGCTGTTTCCCGGCGGCGCGAAAAGGGTGTTGGAACTTGTTCAGGAAATCCCTGAATCGCAGTTGCGCATTGGTGGATTGGTTGCAGCCGTCGTTGCAATCGGCGCTATCTGGGCCGTTAGAACCTGGCTATAAGCCACGGAAAACCGCCATACACGGGTAAAACGCCACGATGTTGTGCCGAGAATTCCTTGATTTTTCCCAGAGCCGCCCAAATTCTGCCAAAGTCGGGGTTAATTTGATTAATTAAGCGACGGGTAAATTAAGAATCCCATCGCGCGCTGCAAAAACAGAATTACAAATACCGTGAACGCGGCAACGAACAGGATCAGACACATGCTACAAGCATTATACAACCCGGTGCGGTCGAAAGTAAGCGCAGCACTGGTGATTGTTCTCCTTGGCGTGACCAGTGTTTCGCAAATCGCGAATGCCCGCCCCGCTCCTGAAAGTTTCGCAGACCTGGCAGAAAAACTGCTGCCAAGTGTTGTGAACATCTCAACCAGCCAGATTGTCGCAGACCGCCAGGGACCTGATTTCCAGTTCCCCCCGGGTTCGCCGTTCGAAGATCTTTTCCGTGACTTTATGGATCGGAATGGTCAAGGCGGTCAGGGTGGTCAAACCCCGCAACAGCGTCGCGCAACCGCTCTTGGTTCGGGTTTTATCATCTCGGCGGATGGTTACATCGTGACCAACAACCACGTCATTGATGGCGCAGACGAGATCAGCGTGCGTCTTCATGACGGTGAAACCCTTGATGCCGAACTGATCGGTCGCGATCCGAAAACCGACGTTGCATTGCTGAAAGTCACCCCGAAAGACGATCTTCCGTTCGTTAAATGGGGCGATTCAGACAAGTCGCGTATTGGTGACTGGGCGATGGCAATCGGTAACCCGTTCGGTCTTGGTGGCACTGTGACGGCCGGTATTATTTCGGCCCGGAACCGTGACATCAATCAGGGTCCGTATGACGATTTCATCCAGACCGACGCGTCGATCAACCGTGGAAACTCGGGTGGTCCGCTGTTTAACCTTGATGGTGATGTGATCGGGATCAATAGCGCGATCTATTCCCCGTCCGGCGGTTCGGTCGGTATCGGCTTTGCCATTCCGTCGGCCATTGCCCAGGGCGTTGTCGACCAGCTCAAGGAATATGGTCGTACCCGTCGTGGCTGGCTTGGGGTTCACATCCAGACCGTCACAGAAGATATCGCTGACTCGGTTGGACTTGATAGCGCATCGGGTGCAATGGTTGCTGGCGTGTCGGACGAAAGCCCCGCCAAGAAAGCAGGCATCAAACAGGGTGATGTCATCCTGAAATTTGATGGCAAGGATGTTGAGTCCATGCGTCGCCTGCCACGTATCGTCGCCGAAACCAAAATCGGCAAGGATGTCGATGTGGTGATCTGGCGCGATGGCAAGAAACAGACCGTACAGGTCGAACTTGGCGAACTTGAAGAAGAAGTCATTGCCGCAAGCGCGACGCCTTCTGACAGCCAGGAAGCACCGGCGATTGCCGAGGCCAACATCAACGAACTTGGCATCAAGGTTGCCAATGTCGATGATACCCTTCGTAAACGTTACAACCTTGCCGACGGTACCGAAGGCGTGATTGTGACTGACGTATCAGGTGACAGCTATGCTGCCGAAAAAGGTGTTCGCCCCGGTGACATCATCATCGAAGCGTCGCACAGCTCGGTCTCGAATGTCGAAGATGTCACCAAGGCTGTCAAAGCCGCCGTTGATGACGACAAGCGCACCATTCTGATGTTGATCGAAACATCTGCTGGCCCGCGTTACTTTGGCCTGACCCTTTCGGTTGCTGAATAAGTATCACCAACGATACTGACATGAAAAAAGGGCGGCCTGCCACGCAGGTCGCCCTTTTTCTTTGCGATGTTCCGGTGATCAGGAAACGAAATCGGCCTTGGCATAGCCCTGCAAATACAGGAGTGCTGTCAGATCGCCATGATTGATGCAGATGCGTGCCTGTTCCTGAACTGACGGTTTGGCATGGAAGGCAACACCGGTTCCGGCAAGCGAGATCATCTGAAGATCATTGGCACCGTCACCGACCGCAATCGCATCATCGACCGTGATGCCCTGCTCGGCTGACAGGTTTTCAAGCGCGTCCACCTTGGCCTGACGATCAAGAACCGGTTTTTTGACCTTACCGGTCAGTTTGCCGTCTTGTTCGATCAGAACATTGGCCTGATCATAGTCAAAACCAAGTTCAGCCCGAACTGCGCCAGTAAAGAAATCGAACCCGCCTGATACCAGTGCGGCAAAAGCCCCGTTTGCTTTCATGGTCGAGACAAGCGTTTTGGCCCCGCCGGTATATTCGACAGTTTTCCAAGCTTCTTTCAGCATCTCGGTCGACATGCCTTCAAGAAGGCCTACGCGTTCATCAAGGGCGGCTTCGAAATCAAGCTCGCCATTCATGGCGCGTGCCGTGATTGCCGCCACCCGTTCCTTGACCCCGGCAAATTCGGCGAGCTCATCAAGGGTTTCACCGGTCACCATGGTGCTGTCCATATCGGCAATCAGCAGCTTCTTGCTCCGGGTTGCGATTTTCTGGGTAACGGCATCCACACCAAGCTCGGACTCAGCAAGACTGGTATCAGCCACATCAAGCGTGATGCCATCAAAGATCAGATCACATGCCTCACCCTCGGCAAGCCAGGTCACATCCCCGACAAGGGCCCCTGCCCCGGTCAGGGCGATTGCTGCTTTATCGATGACGGACTTGGTCAACGCATTCGAATTCGGGGCGGCAATCAGGGTCAGTACCAACTTCATGGTCTGCGGGCTCCTTGGCGGAAAAGGCATTAAACAGATTTGTCGCCTTTATCCGAATTGCGCCCGACCCTGGCAAGAGAACTTTCGCGCAATCCGTCTTGTTTACGTGTTTTTTGCCGGGGTCATGTGTCCCAAATCGCTATGCCTTTGGCATCGAACCCAATAGACTGTCCGACCTTTGAATATCCGAGCTTGGAAGTGCCTTCATGTCGGCCATTAACGCCAACAGTTCCTTTGCCCCTGTCCTGATCGTTGCTGGCCCGACTGCCAGCGGGAAGTCCGCGCTTGCGCTTGATATGGCCGAAGCCTTTGACGGCGTGGTGATTAATGCTGACAGCATGCAGGTCTATGAGGAACTGCGCATCCTGAGCGCCCGCCCTGATGAAAGCGAAACCGCACGTGCACCCCATCGGCTTTATGGTGTGCTGTCAGGACGCGAAGCCTGTTCAGCGGGAAAGTGGCGCGAGATGGCCATGGCCGAGATTGCCGACTGCCATGCTTCGGGCAAGCTCCCGATCATCACGGGTGGCACGGGCATGTATCTGAACGCCCTGACCGAGGGAATCGCACCGATCCCGGATGTCCCCGCACGGATTCGCGACAGTGTTACCGCCGAACTCGAAGATCTTGGGCACGCAGCATTCTTTGAAAAGCTGGCAAAAGACGATCCGGAGACCGCCGCGACACTTGATGGCACCAATACGCAACGTCTGATTCGCGCCGCCGAGGTTTTCGCCCATACCGGTCGCGGACTGACAGCCTGGCACAAGGAACCGGTGATCACGCCACCTGCGAACATGAAGTTCAAAAAGCTGTGCTACATGCCGCCACGTGACATACTTTATGATCGCTGCAACCGGCGTTTTGACCTTATGATCGAACAGGGTGCAATTGACGAAGTCCGCGATTTGATTGCGCTTGGGCTTCCCGAGAGCGCCCCGGTCATGAAGGCGGTCGGCGTGCGTGAGCTTGGAGCATATCTGGCTGGCAAGATTGATCTTGCCACCGCCAAAGAGAAATCCCAGCGCGAAACCAGACGTTATGCAAAGCGCCAATTAACGTGGTTTCGTCATCAGATGACCGACAAGGAAATCATCGACGCGCAATATTCGGAAAGTTTGGCAGCAAAAATGCGTCATGATATTAACCAATTTCTGTTGACCACGCCAAAGTGAGGCGATAGGTTGGCGCTTCCCCCGCCGAAATGGCGGAAAACCGCCGTTTCGGCGGATTTTTCAACTCCAATTTGAGGATAATTGGATCATGTTTCAATCACGCGGTCATCACGCGACACGTTGTTGTCGCTAAGTAAAGAGGCTCGAAAATCATGGCAGAACGTATTTTAAGTGGTTCGGAAGTAGTGTTGCAGGCCCTTGCTGATCAGGGTGTGGAGGTCGTGTTCGGCTATCCTGGCGGCGCTGTCCTACCGCTATATGACGAGATATTTAAACAAAACCGGATTCGTCACGTTCTAGTGCGCCATGAACAGGCTGCTGTCCACGCTGCTGAAGGTTACGCCCGCTCGACCGGCAAGGTCGGCGTTGTGCTGGTGACCTCGGGACCGGGTGCGACAAACGCTGTTACGGGCCTTACCGACGCGTTGATGGATTCCATTCCAGTTGTCTGCCTGACCGGTCAGGTCCCGACTCATCTGATCGGGAATGATGCGTTCCAGGAAGCCGACACCACCGGCATCACCCGCCCGTGCACCAAGCATAACTATCTGGTCAAAAATCCGGATCGTCTTGCACGCACCATGCATGAGGCATTCCACGTTGCCTCCAGCGGCCGTCCGGGTCCGGTTGTCATCGACTTGCCGAAAGATATCCTTGTTGGCAAGGCACCGTATCTGGAACCGTCACAGGTTCAGCACCGCACCTATAATCCGGTGGTAAAAGGCGAACGCAGCCAGATTGAAGAAGCACTCGAAATGCTGGCATCGGCCAAGAAGCCGATCTTGTATTGTGGTGGTGGCGTCATCAATTCCGGTTTGCAGGCTTGCAAGCTTCTGACCGAGTTCACCCGCATGACCGGCGCGCCGATCACGCTGACCCTGATGGGTCTTGGTGCATTCCCGGCATCGGACAAACAGTATCTCGGCATGGTCGGGATGCACGGTACTTATGAATCGAACATGTCGATGCATGATTGCGACGTGATGATTGCAATCGGCGCACGCTTTGATGACCGTGTAACCGGCAACCTTGATTTCTTTGCGCCGCATTCGCAGAAAATCCAGATCGATATTGATCAGAGCTCGATCAACAAAAACGTTCCGGTCGATATCGGGATTGTTGGCGATGTTGGTCACGTTCTTGAAGACATGATCAAGATCTGGAAAGCCAAACAGTACAAGATCGATGCCAATGCACTTGATAGCTGGTGGAAAGAAATTGAGGGATGGCGTGGCAAACACTGCCTGTCCTACAAGCAGCCCAAAGACGTTATCAAGCCGCAGCACGTTATTCGTCGTGTTCATGAACTGACCCGTGATCGCAAGACCTACATCACGACTGACGTCGGTCAGCACCAGATGTGGGCCGCCCAGCATTTCGGGTTCGAACATCCCTATGAATGGATGACGTCCGGTGGTCTTGGCACCATGGGCTATGGCATGCCGGCCGCCCTTGGCGTTCAGGTTGCCCACCCGGATGCGACGGTTGTCTGCTTCACAGGCGATGCGTCGATCATGATGAATATTCAGGAATGCGCGACGATGACACAGTATCGTCTGCCGATCAAAACCGTGATCCTGAATAACCGTTACATGGGCATGGTACGTCAGTGGCAGCAGCTTCTGCATGGTTCGCGCTATTCCGAAAGCTATAGCGAAACCCTTCCTGACTTCGTCAAACTGTCCGAAGCATTCGGCTTTACCGGCATGACCTGCAACAACCCGGCTGATCTTGATGACGCCATCAAGAAAATGCTCGAAATTGACGGTCCGGTGATTCTGGATGTTGCCGTGGACGACAAGGAAAACTGCTATCCGATGATTCCGTCGGGCAAGCCGCACAATGAAATGCTGCTTGGGCAGGAAACCGACGGCAACGAAGCCATTGATTCCGACGAAGGGATGGTTCTGGTCTGATCCGCAACGACAAGCGTGCGAGACGATATCATCAAAACCATAATGAAAAGGCCGGCTCGGGCGGCACATAGATGCCCCCGACCGAGCTCTTACGGAGCGAAACCGTGAAAGAAACCGAAATCTCGAAACACACCATATCCGTTCTGGTGGACAACGAATCTGGCGTTCTGGCCCGTGTCATCGGCCTGTTCTCCGGCCGTGGCTATAACATTGAAAGCCTGACCGTTGCCGAAGTCGACGCCGACGCCCATCAGTCCCGCATCACAGTGGTCACCTCGGGTACCCCGATGGTGATTGAACAGATCAAGGCACAGCTTTCGCGTCTTGTACCGGTTCACAAGGTCAGCGACCTGACCCTTGCCGGTCCGAGTGTTGAGCGTGAACTTGCACTGGTCAAAGTGATTGCAACGGGTGAAAAGCGCGTTGAGTCGCTGCGCATTGCCGACATCTTCAAGGCCCGCGCAGTCGATGCGACCAATAATTCCTTCGTTTATGAAATCATCGGCAGCCCCGAAAAGATTGATGCCTTCATCAAATTGATGGCGCCACTGGGGCTTTCGGAAATTTCGCGTACCGGTGTGGCTGCGATTTCGCGCGGCACACTAACGATGTGAGTTTGCCCTGCCCGGTGATCCGCATCGGGCAAGGCATCGGGGTTTGTCCCCGAATTCATTATTACCATCCACCACGCACAAAAATCAGCGTGGTCCAACGTCCAGAGGTATCGAAAGATGCGTGTTTATTACGACCGCGATGCAGATGTTAATCTGATCAAGACCAAAAAAGTTGCCATCATCGGTTACGGTTCGCAGGGCCATGCCCATGCGCTTAACCTTCATGATTCAGGCGTTAAAGACGTTGTTGTCGGCCTTCGCGAAGGTTCCGCTTCGCGCAAGAAAGCTGAAAATGCCGGCCTGAAAACCATGACCCCGGCCGAAGCAGCTGCTTGGGCAGACGTCGTCATGATCCTGACCCCGGATGAACATCAGGCAGCGATCTATGCAAACGAACTGCGCGACAATCTGAAACAGGGTGCAGCACTTCTGTTCGCACACGGTCTGAACGTCCATTTCGGCCTGATCGAGCCGCGCGCTGATCTTGACGTGATGATGATCGCACCGAAAGGTCCGGGTCACACCGTTCGTTCCGAATACAAGCGTGGCGGCGGCGTACCGTGCCTGGTCGCTATCGAACAGAATGCTTCGGGCAATGCCCTTGAAGTTGCTCTGTCCTATGCTTCGGCAATCGGCGGCGGTCGTTCCGGCGTTATCGAAACCACCTTCCGTGAAGAATGCGAAACCGACCTGTTCGGCGAGCAGGCAGTTCTTTGTGGCGGCCTGACCCAGCTGATCAAATACGGTTTTGAGACCCTGACCGAAGCTGGTTATGCTCCGGAAATGGCCTATTTCGAGTGCCTGCACGAAGTTAAGCTGATCGTTGACCTGATGTATGAAGGCGGTATGGCCAACATGCGTTACTCGATCTCGAACACCGCAGAATACGGCGACTATGTCACCGGCCCGCGCGTGATCGATGCATCGGTCAAAGAACGCATGAAAGAAGTTCTTGCTGACATTCAGGAAGGCAAGTTCGTTCGTGACTTCGTTCAGGAAATGCATTGCGGCCAGCCGATGTTCAAGGCAACCCGCCGTCTGAACGCAGAACACGAAATCGAAGAAGTTGGTACCAAACTGCGCGCGATGATGCCGTGGATTGCTGCAAACCAGCTCGTCGACAAAGAAAAGAACTAAGCACCGCTCAGTTCGTTCTTACGCAAACGGCCGTCCCCATGGGGCGGCCGTTTTGCTTTGGACCTTAAGACACGCAATCAATCACCCGTTGCACACACTTTCAGGTTCCGACGGAATAAAGCAGCCTTTAGCGGCGTTGCTGACACAACTTCACGAACAGCCCTGTTTTCAGGACTGTAGTACCGGATAACTCCTACTGCCGGATGGCTCGCGATCTTTCTTGCGACGATGTATCCCCCTTTAGTTTCATCGAAGGGCTTCATCACAAAACATCTGTTTATCTGATCGTCAATTTGTTGCTGCGTTCGAGAAGCCAGCCAAGCGTCAAACTGCTTTGGCCCGACGGTATCGCTGAATTTATCCCCAGAGACCTCAGGCGTAGCAACGCGCAACGCCGTCAGTTCATCTTTTTTAAGTAATTGATGAATGCGCAGGCGTATTTCCAGCGGCAGGTTCTGCTCTTTCAGACGAATGATCAGCTCGGAGATGAAAACATCCCCGTCCCCCTTGTTGAGGAACGACAGTGTCCCCGGCGTTCCGGCTACCGTCGTATCAACACTGACCAGCTCCACATCTTCTTTGAACCAAAGCGTCTTTTTTACCTGTGGATAGAATGAAATTGTGACCGAGACAGCACCTGCGACGATTGAAACTGCCGCAAATGTCTTCAGAATCTGCTCAATACGTCTCCGCACGGGGTTCTGGTGCGTTCCGCAGTGCGCACAAATTTTGTAGTCAGGAACAATTTCGTTCCCGCACGCACAACATCTTTGCTGATCATCAGACATTCCTTCTCCCCCTGAAAAGAACTCTGCCGTCTATATCCGCAGGCATTCCCTGCTAGCGAGAAACCCGCCGCATGCTCCTGAGCGGGAACCGCAACTCGCCGATACTCCAAATAATAACACACAGGATCGAAACAGTTGATCCAAGAGCAACCACCGCAAGCCATCCGCCCATGCCATAGGCCACCGCAGAGCTTGCCGATCCACAGGCCCCGCCAAAGAAGTAGCTGGCCATATAGCCCGTGGTCAGGCGACTGCGTGCTTCGGGGCTGAGGCGATAGACCTCGCTCTGGTTCGAGATATGCGTGCCCTGAATACCAAGATCAAGCAACACCACCCCGATGGCAAAGGCCACCAGCGACCATTGCCCCCAATAGAGCAGCCCCCAGCTTGATATGGTGGTCAAAAGGAACCCGCCCGTGCTGAGCCGGGCCCATCCCTGATCGGCCAGCCGACCTGCAATGCGGGCCGCCAGAATACCAATCGCACCGATCAGGCCATAAAGCCCGATCACGGCTTCGGACATGTCATATTGGCGGACCAGCATGAAGGCCATGGATGTCCAGAAGATCGCAAAGACCGCATATTGCAACCCGCCAATCAGGCTGCGGCGACGCAGGACTTCTTCGTCACGAAACAGATGCAGGATCGACAGATAAAGCGTGCGATAGCTGGTATGGGATGTCGGTGGAATATTGGGAATGATGCGGTAACAGGCAACTGCATAAAACGCCATCAAGACGGACGCGACAATGAAGACTGAGCGCCACCCGGCAAGCTCGGCCATGATCCCGGAAAACGTACGGGCCAGAAGGATACCCAGCAACAGCCCGCTCATCACCGCCCCGACGGCAGAGCCGCGCTTGTCATCGCTGGCCAAGTGAGCTGCCAGCGGCACAAGGATTTGGGCGGTCACACAGGTAATACCGACCGAGATGCTAAAGGCAACCAGCATCAGAAACGATGGCGCAAGCCCCATGGCAAGCAATCCGACGGCTGTCAAAGCCGATGTCACGGTCAGTAACTTGCGCCGTTCATGATGATCACCAAGCGGTACAACCGCAATCAGCCCTGTCAGATAGCCGACCTGTGCCACAGTCACCAGCAATCCCGCGCTGGTTTCGCTTAAACCATACTCGCGTGCCAGCAATTCGAGCAGCGGCTGAACGTAATAAAGACTGGCAACAGACAGACCGCTTCCGATGGCCATAAAGGCCAGAAGGCCACGTGTCAGGGTGGGCTTGGCATGCATTTCAGGCGGGCTTTCAAAATTTGGTGGTATTCCAAGATATCCATCAAATCAGATGCTTACAATCCGGTCACTGGCACAAGTCCCGTGCATGGACGGCAACGATCAAACGACGCGCGCAAGGCAGCCATTCCGAAAGCTTGGTCTGCCGGGATGGTTTGGGCTGGATTTATGGGGGGCATCTGTTTAATTCTGGCCTTTAAAACTTTAAACCAGATATGAGCATATCGGAATGTCGGACTTTATTGATATCGCCCCCGAGGTCGCAGAGGCCCTTGCCGCTGGCAAGCCGGTCGTTGCCCTTGAATCCACCATTATCTCGCACGGGATGCCTTATCCGCAGAACCTTGAAACAGCACAGGCTGTTGAACAGGATGTACGTGATAACGGTGCGGTGCCCGCCACCATCGCCGTGATCGGGGGCCGTTGCAAAATCGGCCTGTCGCCCGAGGAACTCGAATATTTCGCCAAGGGCACAGACATTCTGAAACTGTCACGTCGCGATATTCCCTATTGCATTGCCAAGAAACGCGATGGTGCCACCACGGTTTCGGCAACCATGATTCTGGCCGAAAAAGCCGGTATTCGTGTCTTTGCCACTGGCGGCATCGGTGGTGTTCACCGTGATCTTGCTGGAAATTTCGATGTGTCGGCCGACCTGACCGAGCTTGGCAAAACCAGTGTTGCCGTTGTTTGCGCCGGGGCCAAGGCGATCCTTGATATTCCCAAAACCCTTGAGCATCTTGAAACGCTTGGTGTGCCGGTTATTGCCTATGGTACCGATGAATTTCCGGCATTCTATTCGGTTGAAAGTGGCCACAAAGCACCGCTTCGCCTTGATAGCCCGCAAGACCTGGCAGCATTCCTGAAATCGAAATGGGAATTCGGCCTTGAAGGTGGTGTTGTCATCGGCAATCCGCCCGAGGTCGACAAGGCACTGGCACGCGAAGCCATCGAAGGCGCAATTGAAGATGCCCTTGCCGATGCCAAGGAACAGAACATTCTGGGCCGCGATGTAACGCCCTTCCTTCTGGCGCGGGTGACCAATCTGACCGAAGGCAAAAGCCTTGAAGCCAATATCGCGCTTGTGCGTAACAACGCACGCCTTGGCGCAAGGATTGCAGTTGCGATGGCGGGCTGACCAGTCGCATCGACCAATCAGACCTAAAATGGGCTGGCAAATGATTGCCAGCCCATTTTCTTTTAGTCGCGAAGATAGCCCTGCCCTTCAAAGCCCGACTTGATCTTGCCATCGTCAACCGGTGTGCCCCAGTGAAGCGTACTGGGCAAAACACCGGCCCAGACCGGCCAGTCATAATCGTCATCGTCATCGACCGGATCACCGGCACGGACCTTGGCCGAAACCTGTGCCAGATCAAAGCCAAGGAACATGGTGGCCTTGAGTTCCTGTTTGTTTGGCTGACGGACTTTATCCCACCGCCCCGGTTCGAGCTTTTCGATAAACAGGCGGGAATGTTCCATCTTACCTTCTTCGCCATCAACCACCTCGCCCTTGCCGTAGATCACGACCGAACGATAATTCGCCGAGTGATGGAAGGCGGACCGCGCCATCACCAGACCATCAAGATGGGTAATACACAGGCATGCTTCTTCGCCTGCGGCAATCGCAGCAAGAATGCGGTTCTTCGATGCGCCATGGATGTAAATCCGTTCACCAAACCGCCAATGCGCGGTCGGGATCATGGCCGGGCGTCCATCAACAATGGTGCCAACATGGCAGATCAATGCATCATCAATAATGCCATGTACCAGGTCACGATCATAAGATGCGCGTTTCGGACCACGGATAACCTTGGTGTGGGGATGCACCTCGTATTGACCCGATGGGGTCTGCTCGGATGTCTGGGGCGACTGGATAGCTTCGGACATGGTGGCCTCGTTCTTTCTTGCGGTCGTAATTGGTGGCCCCATCATGGATAGAATTGGACTTTTAAAAAGGTCCATTATACTAAAAATGACAGAACCAATTTTGCCATCAGGAAGACCAATGCCGCGCAGCGATTATAGCTGGATTTATCCGAGCCAGACCGAAGGAGATGGGAATGACAAGGCAATTACCGCCTATCGCCGTCTTTATCACGGCATTCGCGCCGCCATTCTTGATGGCCGTTTGCATCCGGGGGAACGGCTTCCGGCCAGCCGCGATCTTGCATCATCACTTGGCATATCGCGCAACACAGTGGTGACCAGTTTCGATCTTCTGACATCGGAAGGATATCTTGAAACCCGGGTAGGTGCCGGAAGCTTTGTTGCAACCGCCCTTCCCGATCGGGACATGCAGACCGCTACCAAATCCGGACTTGCCAAACAGAAGGCCGAGAACCAACGTCCCCTGCATCTTAGTCAGAGTGCGATGCGCATGCTGGCCTATCAGCGGCGTTTTCCGCGCTTTCGGGTTGCACGCCCGTTTAACCCGGCGACACCTGATCTTGACGGGTTTCCGTTTGATCTTTGGGCGCGCCTGCTGCGCCGCGCCTGGCGGGCACCAAACATTGATCTGACAATCCCCGACGATCCGATGGGCATGCCATTGCTGCGCGATGAAATCGCCAAATGGCTGCGTCAGTCACGCGGGGTGAATTGCCAGGCCGATCAGGTGATGGTGGTTTCCGGGGCGCAGCAGGCACTTGATCTGATTGCGCGTGCCCTTGTTGATCCGGGTGACATCATTGCCACCGAAGATCCCGGTTACGAGGGCATCCGCGGTGTGTTGGCGTCAAGCGGTGCGGTTTTGCATCCGGTTGCCGTTGATGAAGAAGGGCTGTGCGTTGACGGGCTTGGAAAGACGTCATCGCCGTCACGCATTGTCGTAACCACACCGTCGCGAAACTATCCGCTGGGCACGACATTGTCGCTATCGCGCCGTTTGGCACTTTTGCAATGGGCCAGGGCCAATGACGCATGGATTGTCGAGGATGACTATGACAGCGACTACCGGTATGACGGACCGCCGCTTTCATCCTTGCAGGGGCTTGATACGGATAACCGCGTGATCTATGTCGGCACATTTTCAAGGGTATTGTTCCCGGGCATTCGGCTTGGATATCTGGTTTTGCCCCCGGCCCTTATTCCGGCTTTTCGTGGTATGCGCGGCTTTGCCGATGGTGTTCCCGCCCCAACAGCGCAGGCCGCCCTTGGTGCCTTTTTTGCCGAGGGCCATTTTGGCAGCCACGTTCGCAAGATGCGTCTGCGCTATGGCGAACGGCGCGCACATCTCAAATCCCTGATTGCCGATACGGCATCGGGGTTGCTTGAGGCCATGCCATCTGACGGGGGATTGCATCTTTGTGCGCGACTGGTTGCCGGACATGACGATATTGCTGTTCAGGAACGGATGGTAAAAGCCGGGCTCGATTGTCGCGCCCTGTCATCCTACTACCATGATAAATCTTCAAAAAATCGCGGGGACTTGCCACAGGGACTGGTGCTTGGATTTGCCGGTTGGGAAAAAAATCAACTTTCTGAAAGTTTCGGTGAACTGATCGAAATTCTCAAACGTAGATCTTAATGTACCCCGAGCCAGAGAGAGCGCCACGACTTCCCCTCAATACGCTGTCACAGTCGCGACGCTCTCTCCCCTCTGGCGTAAGACAGACCAAAGTCCCCCCTTGATAAGTTTCAGGAATACAGATGACCAAACGCCCGATCGCAATCATGTGGTTTCGCAATGATCTGCGGCTGGGGGATAATCCTGCGCTGCTGGCCGCTACGAAATGGGCGAATCAGAATGACGGGGTGGTGCTTCCTGTCTTTATCCTTGACCCTGTGATTGACAGTCAGCTTGGCGGCGCAACACGCTGGTGGCTGGAAAAAAGTCTGGAAGCTCTTGGTCACAGCATTGCAGAAGCGGGCGCCCAATCAGCCGCGACCAATGCCTCCTTGCACCTGCTGTCTGGCGATGCGGGCGACATTCTTGAAAACATCACGGATGCCCATGACGTCAAAGCGGTGTTCTGGAACCGGCTGTATGACAGGCCGTCGACCAGCCGCGATACCGATATCAAAGCAACGCTTCAGGACCGCGGCGTAGAGTGCGAAAGCTTCAAGGCCAACCTTCTGTTTGAACCATGGGAAGTCAAAACAGGTGGCGGAACTGATTTCAAGGTCTATAGCCCGTTCTGGCGTGCCTGCCAGAAACTTCCGGCACCACGTCAACCATTTGCCACCCCAAAGTCGATCACACTTGCTGACATCAAGATTGCCGGTGAAGTCAGCCTTGCAGCCCTTGATCTGGCACCAAAACCGTTTGATTGGGCTACTGGCTTTGCCGAGCGGTTCACGCCCGGGGAACAGGGCGCGAAAGACCAGCTGTTTGACTTTATCGATGAGCGTCTTGTCGATTATGCCGACTTGCGTGATCGTCCGGACCACCGGGTCACATCGGAACTTTCCCCGCATCTGCGTTTCGGGGAAATCAGCCCCTATCAGGTATGGCACAGTGCCGGTCATTTTGCCGATGCCCATCCGGGCAAGGGCAAGACAGCATCAAAATTCATGGCGGAACTGGGCTGGCGTGAATTTGCCCATCACATTCTGTTCCACGCAAGCGACCTGCGATCCATCCCGTTGCAACGGCAGTTCAGCCACTTCCCCTGGTCAAATGACAGCACGACACTTGAACGATGGCAGAAGGGCCAAACAGGCTTCCCGATTGTCGATGCCGGTATGCGCGAACTTTGGCATACGGGATACATGCATAACCGGGTGCGGATGATTGTCGGATCAGTGCTGGTGAAACATCTTTTGGTGCATTGGCGTGACGGGCTTGCGTGGTTTGATGACACGCTTGTCGATGCCTGTCCGGCCAACAATGCCTTTTCGTGGCAGTGGATTGGCGGATGCGGTGCCGATGCTGCCCCCTATTTCCGTATTTTCAACCCGGTCCTGCAGGGCGAGAAGTTTGATCCGGCTGGTGAATATGTTCGCCAATGGGTGCCGGAACTTCGCGACATGCCCGAACAATATATCCATAAACCGTGGGAAGCGTCTCCGCTGATCCTCAAGGCCGCTGGTGTCACCTTGGGACAGAATTACCCGGAACCCGTCACCGGGGTCAAAGAAGGCCGTGAGCGCGCTCTAAGGGCCTATCAGGACATGAAGCAATCTGTGGCATAGCCCCTGAACTTCAGGACTGCTTTTCAAGGTACCAGATCAGATTGTCCATGGTGTTTGGCGTCAAGATACCGTCAGAACAAATCACGGCTTCCACGAATGTGTCGAAGGCGCCCTCCGGTTGACTGTCACCAAGCCGCAAAGCCGACGTTGTAACAGCACAACGTTCAAAGTCATTTCCCTTGCCAAACGCGATCAAACCAGCCGCGCCATTTTTATGCGCGGGCTTGGTTACTGTCATCTTCTTGCTGATCACTGATGTGATGCGTCTGTCGAAGCGGGTTCTGAATTCTGGGGAGTCACTTTCAAGCTTGAGCATCTCGGGCGGCGTTACAGTTTCCCAATACCCAATTCGGATAAAGCCGTCACCATAATCAAGTGTCCACTCATAAGCCGCAGTGGCATTCTCGTAGAGACCTTCATATGGCGCTTCTTTGGCAGCGGTAACCTTGCGCCCCGATGCCTCTGCAACGTTGAACTGGATCTCCCGTCCCTTGATATAACCAGCATCGCCTGTGCTGGTGCATGCAGCAAGCAGTCCCAAAACAGCGATCAATGGCAAAGCAAGAATTTTACCCGCAAAAAACGGCTTTGGCTGGGTCATGCGAACTCACTTCCAGAACAGTTTTTGCTCGAAAAAGGCCGCAGCAGCATCCTCAAGCCCCTGAAGTTCCTGCTCGACGCGGGCTGCAAACCAGCCCGACACCAGCCCGACCGCGACCAATCCGTCCTTTGAAAGAGACGATGTCAGATCGGCAAGCCTTGCCTCGGCAACAGCGGCATCCTGCAATTGCCCAAGAATTTCCTGCATCGAGGTCAGTTTTGAGCGGAACTTTTTGACCTTTTTGGATGGATAGACCGACCCGAAGAACTCGGTGCCATAGCGCATCTGTTTGACATCAAGGCGCAAGGCATGAAGTTGCGCAACATTAAGCTCGGCGATCTTTTCACCGCGTCTGGTCACTCTTTTATATGCCTGATCCAGCAATGGTCCGGCCAGATCGGCAACCGGGGCTGCCATTGCCTTCATCTGTTCGGCACTGGCCCCCGACGCCCAGCGCGAATAACTGGCCCAGGCCCCAAGGATCAAAAGCAACTGCCCATATTCCGGCTGATCAAGCATGGTTCGCGCAGCTTCCAGCGCCTTCGCACGCTGTTTTTCGGCAGCCTTGCGCAATTGCGCTATACCGTCATGATCCGGGAAATGGCCTTCGATCATTGGCAGGGTTTGACCAAGAAACACATCCCAGTCGCGCAAACCGTCCAGTCCCTTGCTACAGGATTTCAACAATCTGCGCAGCAAGACAGCCTCACCCGCCGGAAGGTTTTTCTTGAACAGGTTCAAGCCGACGCGCAGACGACGCATGCCGATGCGCATCTGATGACATCCTTCGATATCAAGGTCATTGCGCACGCAGACCTCGTTGCTCAGGATCATGCGAAGCCCCTGCCCCAGCAGGACACGAAAGGCCGTTTCAGCTGACATGTCATCTGTCAGCTTTATCGGTGCGGCGCGATAGGCACCCGGCGCTGTGCCAAGATACAAATCACGTCCGCGCGATGCCTTTGATCGCATGCTGAGCAACAGGGGAACCGTACGCTGCAGTTCAAGCGCCAGATCAAACAAGGCCGCCGGATGTCCCTTTTTAAGCTCGAACTCGACTTCGGAAATCGGGGTTTCCTTGTCACCTGATCGCACGACACCCTGATCGATTGCCAGTTCCATCACCGCATCACGATAGGTCAGATCCACCGCGCTGCGTTTCAGGTCGCTTTCAAAGATGCGGTCGATCTTTTTCTTTTTGGCAAATTTGGTCAGAAGCTTTTTGACGTCCTTGTCCGTAAACAGATCAAGATCAAGAACGCCTTCGGAAAGCTCGACAGTCCATTCTTGGCGTGCGGGCAATGCTTCACGCAGACCATTCGATGTTTTGACCGTCTGCTCCCAGCCCTTGTTACCTTTCTTGCGAAGTCGGATCGCAATTCCCTTGTCGGCCAGGGAAAGTTTCGGGGTGTCATGATAGATCGAAACCAGATGCGTGGTTATCAGGCGACGGCCTTCTTTGACCTCGCGCAGGACCGGTGCATTTTTAAGGCGCGCAACATGTTTCGGATCGATCCGAAGTTTCAATTCGATCTCGATCTGTTTCTCGGTCATGTCAGTCCCCTGAGCATCCTGTTTGTCACCTGAACCCCGATAACACCACTCAAACTCAGATTGCAAAGCGTACCGGAATGTAAAATTTCCGCAACAAAAGGCATAAATATTAATAAAATCAAGCGCCAAAGAACGAAACACCATTTCGTTCAAAGCTTTGCTTTCAATTGAAAACGATTTGATGAAAAGAGGTTCGTTTGGCCCAAACTATCGATAAAAACACTTACCCCGTTTAAGAAGACACTGAACTCAGCTGCAATCTGATGGTCGATTCTCATGGTACCGAATGTTATTCCCGTTGTCCCTTTGCGATAAATCTAGAATACTTCCATCAACCCAGAATAAATTAGACAATCAACTATTCAGGCAGATATGGCTCAGGCTCACGACGAACGAGAACCCTTGATAAAAAGCAGCATCGGACAACTCTGGTATCTAACAACACCTTTTCTGGCAATTCTGGTTGGCGGGATGATGGCTTCTCCTGCAAGTTCGCAGGAAAACGTACATGTGAATGCAGGAACGATCCAGAAACTCAGCCGTCCAGAACGCCCGATTGTGCCTAAACAGGATAGTGATTCACTGGCACTTGACCGGCCGGTGCAATCTGAAAGTGCAATCGGCACCAGTCAGAAGGATCACCGCAGCGTTGAAATCAAAAGCCTTGTCTTCATCGGAAATTCGACAATCTCCTCCGAAGAGCTAAGCCGTGAACTTGCCCCATATCTTGAGCGTCCGCTTACCATTTCGGAACTCGGACAACTAACAGACGCGGCGTCCGGTATTTATCACAAGGCTGGATATAACCTTGCTCGGGTCGTTATTCCACCACAAGACATCGTCAATGGGACGTTGCAACTGATCGTCCTTGAAGGACGGCTGGCATCAAATGGCATTGAAATCAGCGATCTTTCCGAAGGCCGAATTTCGATTGACCGGCTGCAGAATATTCTAAGTACGCAAATCAATCCTGCAGACCCGGTGCAGCGTCAATCCTATGAACGGGCACTTTATCTTTTGGAACTCTTGCCTGGAGTCACAATACGGTCATTTCTCTATCCTGGTGACGAGGTAGGAACGACAAGGCTTCTGGTCGAAGCATATGCAACACCTGTCATGTCGGGTGTCATCGCCGCAGACAACCATGGCAGTCGGGCGACAGGTACCAATCGTGTCTCCGGATATGGGGTAGTCGAAAACGCAACAGGTAAATTCGAACGCATTGAATTGAATGCTTCAGCAACCGGACCGGGCACAAAATATATCGCAGGACGGGTTGAAGTTCCGGTTGGAACGGATGGACTCTCGTTTGGTGCGACTGGTGAGGTCCTTGGTTACGAAGAGATTGATGAATTTGATAGTGGTGACGAGCATGGCTATGGCTGGTCAACCGGTGTATTTGCCACTTATCCTGTCTATCTTGATGCTCTCAACGCCCATTTCGCTCACGGGTCGCTGAACCATCATAACCAGATCGACAAAGGCAACGTCATTGGTCGCGAAGAACAGAATATCGAAAATATCGATCTGGAACTGCGCGGCGCGACCAACTGGCAGGACCACAAACTGGCGCACACGTCCTATCGCCTTTTTGGTAATGCAGGGGCTGTCGACTTCGAGGATGGCACAGATGAACTTGGTGCCAATGGCGGATTTGCGGTTTTCGGGATCGAGCTTTCCCACCAGCAACCCATACATGGTCCTTTTTCAAGTCGACATGATCTGGGCGGGCAGATTGCAACATCAAACCTGAACGGCCTGTTCAAATGCTATGCCGGGGGCCCGGACAGCAACCGCGGCTATCCCGTTGGCGCAGTCGCAGCTGATGAGTGCATCACATTTAATAACGAGCTTCTTTACAACGTTCCAACGCCTGATCTGAATACGAACTGGCAGTTCGGCGTTTTCGTTGATCTTGCGCGAACACGCGAGAACGCCGATCCAGTCAGAGGCCAGAACAATGATCTTGATACGCTTGTCAGTTCCGGACTTTCCATGCAGGCAAGCTGGGGCACGTATGGTTTGCTCCGCGCGGCATTGGGACGTCAGTTCAACGACACGAAACAGCGCGAACGCACCGGCATGGACGATGACCGGCGTGACGCCCATTACCGCGGATGGCTGCAATTTGCGCTTTATTTCTGATATGATGACGACGTCCTGAGGATAATCGCCATGACCTCTTTGAAAACACGCATCGCGCAACGCCTCTCCGTCGCCAGTTGTCTGACGGCGATATTTTTGCTGCCTCCGACTTGGGCCGATGCCCAGACCAAGAAGTCCAAAGTCAATAGCGCGGCCTATTCAAGTTCAACCACCACGGTCAAAAAGAGCAAGCTGAACTCAGCAATCTATAGCCATCCGACATCATCAGTCGATTTCGCGAGACATAGCCCAAAACCAGCAGCAATTGATCAGGGACTGGGGGGCGCACAGTCGATTGTTACAACCGGCGCAGCATTGTCGCCAGCAATACCGCCGCAAGTGGACATCGCACCGGTTTACATTGAATCAGATGCCCCCCAACTTGCAGAAACCCTGCAAAGTCAAACGATCATCATCACGGTTGGCACAAATCCCGGTCATGGCAGTGCGCACACCCATGCACATCCCAACGGGAATGCATATCTGCATGCAAATTCAAATGCGGCTTTTCAGGGCGGGACCGTCACGACAACGACCGGCACTGCAACGGGCGTCACCCCCACCACCGGACCAACACCTCCCAACAGCGGGGGGCCTGCGGTCCCAACCGCCCAGTCGCTGACCAACACCGCACCATTGGCAAAACCACATCACGTGACTGGACAGCACCCAACCTATCCGTCAAAGCAAAAGCCGCAGGCGATAACGCAAACCACGCCGCAGCCCATGGCCATTCCAAATGCCGTGCCAAACGCGGTGCCTCAGCAAGCCGCATCACAGGGCCCGACCATGATCCCGCAGGCGATACCCCAAGCCACGCCACAGCCCATGACCATTCCAAACGCTGTGCCAAACGCGGTGCCTCAGCAAGCCGCGTCACAGGGCCCGACCATGATCCCGCAGGCGATACCCCAAGCCACACCGCAGCCCATGGCCATTCCAAATGCTGTTCCACATCAGGCCACTGCGCAGGGTCCCAAGCCTATTCCACAGGCGAAACCTCCGGCCATACCGCAACCTGTTACGCAGGGCCCGCCGGGTTTGGCTGTGGCAAACAATCAGGTTTCATTCCAGATTCCCGCTCAGGGATCGAACCAGAGTCCGTCAGCGAATCGCCCGAACAAACCGGGCCCTAACAATCCTGGCGCAAAGCCGCCAGCCAATGCCGGGGGTCAAACACCACCGTCACAACAGCAACCGCCACAGCAGCAGGGAACAGATATATTCCAACTGACGGCGAGTGATGTTGCTCGTTTCCGGTTGTCGACCCCGCAAGAAGTGCAACCAGTGTCGACAAACCTGAACCACACTGTCATCGGAATCGCCTTGCCGCGATTTGACTGACAGGTCGCACTATACTTAACCCTCTGAAAGTATGGGTGGAACTTACCCACCCATCCCTTTGCGCAGGTTTCAGCAATGCTGAACGCCGCTATGCTGCCCTTGGGACACTTAAACAAGAGGGTAATAATGAAAACCAATAAACTTCTCGGCTTTGCCGTTATGGGGACAACACTTTTACTGGCTGGCTGTCAGACAACGAGAGATTATTCCTTCTCGGAATGGCAGGAACAACCGGTTGGTAAATCACGCTTCAATATACCGACCATTTCCAACATTCCGGTCACCAAGCTTGAACAGAATGATCGCAACAACGGTCAGGTCCAGAATGAAAAATGGGAACTGGGATGCGGTAAAGGCATCGTGACCAGCGCCTATACATTTGATGTATGGTTTACGCAGCAGACCGAACAAAAACTTAAGGACGAGGAACAATTCCGTCAGGAATTTGCCAAAAACAACATTGAAATCCTCAAGGCCTTTCCTGTCACCTCAAACGATAATGGACGCGCTGTCGGATATTATGCCGACGCCAATATCGGAAGTATTTCGGACTGCAAGGTTGCCAAGTTCGGTTTCCGCGCGACGCGGGGACAGAAAATCTATGACAATGATCATGGCGGCATTGATGCCGTCGTCAGTGTCTTTTATTGCGGCGAGCCGGAACTCAACATCAATAAACTGATTCAGGGCATCAGTCTGGTCAATGATCGCGACGCCTATGCAGCAACAGTCGCAGCCCTTACTACCCCGCAATGCCCGGCGCGTAAAACGTCGGCATCCACTTCGTCCCCGTCATTTGAAGACAGCGACTGGGCAACAGCGCGCAAGGGCAAATATGACCGGACCTTTGCGATCACATGGGGTAGCGGTTTCTCTGACGGGTATCTTGAGACCAAAATCGATCTCAAGGACTATGGCGGGACCATGGAGTTCGTTGGCCCCAATAGCGCAAATTGCAAAATGCAGCTTAGTGTCAGAAAATATGACAGCCCGGCTGAAGGCACATGGTTCGCAAATTGTGACAAGGGGGATTTCGCATCAGGAACCTTTACCCTTGATCGCCAACGCAACCTGACGGGCGAAGGAACTGATCAGGACGACAAGGCTGTCGACTTCACGCTCTGGCTTCCTGAAACAGAGGCCTGCGGGGCCAAGAAACAAAAAGCCCGGCCATAAGGCCGGGCTTTTTTGGCTACCGAAAGATGGTGCCCAGGGGCGGATTCGAACCACCGACACGCGGATTTTCAGTCCACTGCTCTACCAACTGAGCTACCTGGGCATCTTTTCTTTCTCTCCGTTTCCGGAGCGTTCCCTGCGGAACGAGCGGGGTTATACAAACTCCTTTGGGGCTTGTCCAGCCTCAAATCGCATTTTTTTTACGATTAAAATTCTTCTTCATCTTCAAGGTCTTCCAGATACTCTGGCGGCTCGGTCGCGGGAATTGCATAGCTTTCATTCAACCACTTGCCAAGGTCGCGATCTGCGCACCGTTTCGAGCAGAAAGGCTTGTATTTTTCCTCTGCCGGCTTGCCACAAACCACGCAGTCAGAGCTGACTGTTTTCGTTGAATTTTCTCGGGTCATTCTAGTTCTTTTCCAACCGGTATTCATCGCTTCCAAGAGCGGGATCAGCCACTATGCTCGGGGCAGCCCCGAACGCCTTGGTCATTATCTGGATCGCCTTACCATTATCTGCAAGCTGTGACGCAAGGTTGGGCGCGACATACAAATCAACGGCCCCCACCACCCCGTTTCGGGACTGGGCAATAACATTACGCAGAACAGAATTGAGCGCAGAAACACCATTAAGCGGATCCTGATCCTGTTTTAGCAGGACGCTTGCCGCAAGCGATTCGCCAGCCCGCTGACGACTGAACTCATAGAGTCCCAAACGGGTAAAGCCACCAATCTGAACCGCACCATCGAGTTCAGGCCCAAAGGCCGCTTTGATTGCTGCGTCAAATTTATCACGTCCGGCGCGCGATTTCATGCGCAACGGATCAAGAACAACAAGGCCGCCAATATTACGCAACCGTATCTGATGAACGATTTCGGTAGCCGCGCGCAAGTTGAGGTCAATTGCACGGGTTTCGCTGTCCCGACCGGAATCGGCCCCGGCGGCATTCACATCAATCGCGCAAAGTGCCGTTGCCTGATCTATTGCAATCCAGCCCCCACCGGCAAGATCAACCCGGATGGCTAGTGCATCGGCAATCTGAACTTCAACATCCTGCTCATCAAACAACAGACGTGTTCCGGTATGGCGGTGCAAATGTTCATCGGACTTCGCATGTGCCGTTAAAATCCCGCGCAGGCGCACGAATTCGTCGACACCGTCAACAATGCAAATCTGGCCTGCCATCAGACGACGCTCGATCATCTGATCAAGTTCGGATTGCGCCTTGAAAACCAGCAACGGTTTTCGCGGATCAGCCAAGGCAGATTTGGCATTTTGCCAGTGCGACTTTAACAGACGATATTCCCCGGCAATCGCATCCTTGTCCCAGTCAAGGGCGGTAGATCGCAACATGATACCGTCGTCATCAGCTTGCAGGGACCTGATCGTACCAAGCAGCTCTGCACGTTGTTCCGGGTCTTTCAATTTTCTGGGAAGTTCGATCAGCTTGCCACCGGGGCGCAGGATCATCCCGACACCTTCGATCGCGATCTTGCCGGTCAGCTTGACGCCTTTGTCTTCAAATCCGAGACGGGAAATCTGCACCAGAACCCATTGTCCCTCATGCAACGGCCCGTCATATCGGTCAAAGGGAAGCAAACCATCATCAATGCCGTCGAGCGCAACCATTGCGCCTGCCATTTCCGGCAAAACTTTTGAAACACATCCAAGATGGATATCAAAACGCGCTGGTCCGCCACGGTCGATCCAAAGGCGCGACAGACGGTCACCTTCAATCAGGGCAACCCTGCGTTCAAGCGCAACGGCATCAATCAGCAGGCGGTCATCATGATTTCCGCCGACTGTCATGCTCAGACCTCTTTTGAGTGATAGCCAAGACCGCGCAGCAAACCGTCCACTTCACAAAGCGACAGTCCCACGACATTCGAGTAAGACCCGGAAATCGCCTTAACAAAGGTGGCTGCATGGCCCTGGATGGCATAGGCACCTGCCTTGCCCTTCCATTCATCATGCGCCAGATAGCGATCAAGGTCTTCGGCACCCAGAGTTCTGAATTTGACCTGTGTTTCGATCACACGCGACCGTTCAGTTCCATCCGGTGCAATGAGGCACATACCGCCATATACGCGATGCCGGCGGCCTGACAACAATGTCAGAAATTTTCGTGCCTCAGTCTCGTCTTCTGCCTTGCCCAGCGCACGTTGCCCACAGGCAACAACAGTGTCGGCAGCAAGCACAAAAGCCCCACCATTGACGGCTGCAACGGCACGGGCTTTTTCTTCGGCAAGGCGTAACGCAAGTCGGCGTGGACTTTCGTCTGCCTTGGGCGTTTCATCGATATCAGCCGGAGCAACCTGATCTGGCACAATTCCGATCTGCGCAAGCAGCTCAAGACGGCGCGGCGATGCAGATGCCAGTATCAGTTTCGACAAGACGTGGCTCCCGAGTATCGGATCTTCACCATGGGAACAGAAATGTAAGGATGTCACATATGTCCCGTCAGCAGCAACAAGTGACCCCGGGCGCAAGGGTAAACCGCACGCCAGACAAGGTCAATTTGCGCTGGAACTGGTTTCAGATTACTTGAAACGGAAGGTGATACGACCTTTGGTCAGGTCATAAGGGGTCATTTCAACGCTGACACGGTCCCCTGCGAGAACACGAATACGGTTCTTGCGCATTTTGCCCGAAGTGTGAGCAAGGATTTCGTGGTCATTGTCCAGCTTCACGCGAAACATCGCATTGGGCAGAAGTTCAACGACAGTGCCCTGAAACTCGATAACGTCTTCTTTAGCCATGTGACTCCTAGCTTTCGTATTGCAATATCAAAATACCGGTGGGCCGCAAACTGCTCTGAACCGGGCAAAAGGTCAAGTCCTTTCACACGCGGGGCACAGCGCCCCTGCACTGCGGCACAGACATGGCAAGAGCAAGCCCCGGCAAAATAGCAGCAACACCGCCATGATTGCACATGATTGATCCTTTAACGGCCAAACAAAGCACCGTATGTTTGCAAAACCGCACGCCTCGCCCAAAGGAAGTCCATTTCATGTCGCTCGAAAACGATCCCGTTATCCGCCTTGCCCGCGAAACCGATGCCCCGGCAATCCACGCCATGCTGCTTGAAATCGCCAAGGCGACAGGATGCGAAAACAAGTTCAAAAGCAACCCGGATGACCTTGCGCGTGACGGCTTTGGCGAGAACCCGGCCTTTGAAGCACTGATCGCCCTGGAAAATGACAAGCCCGTGGCCGTGTGCCTGTATTTCCCAAGTTATTCAACCTTCCGCGGGCAAGCGGGCCTTTATATTCAGGATCTTTACGTCGCTCCGTCGCATCGTGGTGGCGGATTTGCCCGCAAACTGGTCGTCGCGGTTGCCAAGCGCGCGCACGAGACCGGTAAAACCTATATCCGGCTGTCGGTTGATGCGGAAAATATTGGCGGCCAGCGTTTCTACGAGAAGATCGGGATGCGCCATGCCGATGATGAACGTATCTTTGTTCTCGACGGAACGGCCTTTGCCGCGCTTGGCGCCGAGCAGGATCAGTCCTAGACCTTGGGCGCAGGCCCAACCGGAAAACGGTCAAGGATGCGCTTTTTGATCTGATCACGTACCTGACGATAGGCTTCCAGCCGCACCTCGCGCGATCCTTCGATCATGGTGGCATCAAAGGTATTCCAGAATTCAACGTCACAGGCCATCGTGCGGGTCATTTCCACCGCACGGTGCTGGGCTTCAGGTGACATGGTAATGATCAGATCAAAGAACCCGTCTTCAAGCTGATCGAATGTCTTTGACTTATAGCTTGAGATATCCAGCCCGATTTCGTCCATCACTGCGATAGCAAAACCGTCAACGTCACCTGCACGTACGCCACAACTTTCAACATATATACGGGTTCCGTGATAGTGCCGCATCAGGGCAGCCGCCATCACGGAACGAACGGCATTGTAACTGCAGGCAAAAAGAACCGAGCCGGGAAGTTCTTCTGCCACTTCGCCTTAACCCCGGATGTGAAGGACACAAATCAGCGTAAAAAGGCGACGTGCCGTATTTTCATCAATCGTCACCTTATCGCTCAGAAGCTCACGAAGCTGTTCGGACCCTTCGTTATGAAGGCCGCGGCGCGCCATATCGATAGTTTCAATCTGGGCCGCACTCGCCTTTTTAATCGCGTCATAATAGCTTTCGCAGATCATGAAGTAATCTTTCACAATCCGGCGAAACGGCGACAAGGGAACAGGGATGGTGGTCAGATTTTCGCTGTCATCATCGCCTCGCACATCCATATAGATGCGATTTTCTTCAATGCGCATATGCACGGAATACGGGCCTTCGAACCCGCCAGCAGGTTCGAAGTGATTTTCTTCAAGCAGGTCATAGATCGCAACCGCCTGCTCGTGCTCCACCTCGGGACGGCGACGCACCTTGTATTTTTCGTCAAGATAAATACCGGCGATACACTGATTTGAAGCCATGGCTTTCTCCCTGCGGTCCCCTCACGCGCTGCACTGCAACAGCTTACATCTGGTTTGACCGGATCGCTACAGAAAGTCCATGTGCCTGCAGGCCTTCGCTTTCAGCCAGTGCAATTGCCGCTGGCCCGATTTTGGCAAGGCTTTCCGGTGTACACTTGATCAGCGAGGAACGCTTGACGAAGTCCAGAACCCCGAGACCGGAAGAAAACCGCGCCGAACGGGCAGTGGGCAGAACGTGGTTCGGCCCGGCGACATAGTCACCAATGGCTTCTGGCGTGTAGCGCCCCAGGAAGATCGCACCTGCATGATGAATGTGTTCAGCCAGTGCGTCCGGGTCATCCACCGCCAGTTCCAGATGTTCCGGGGCGATCCGATCCACAAGGGCCGGAGCCTGCGACAGATTTTCCACCAAGACAATTGCACCAAAGTCGCGCCAGCTTGCGCCTGCGATTTCGGCACGCGGCAATGTTTCAAGATGTTTATCAATAGCCTGCTGCACACGACCGGCAAACTCGGCGTCATCAGTGATTAAAATCGACTGTGCAACCGGGTCATGTTCGGCCTGCGACAGAAGATCAGCTGCTACCCAGCTCGGATCATTACTGCCATCCGCCACCACGAGGATTTCGGACGGACCGGCAATCATATCAATACCGACCTGACCGAAAACGCGACGCTTGGCTGCGGCAACAAAGGCATTGCCCGGACCAACGATCTTGTCGACTGGCTTGATGGTTTCCGTGCCATAGGCGAGTGCTGCAATCGCTTGCGCGCCACCGATACGATAGATTTCATCAACGCCAGCAATACGGGCTGCGGCCAGAACAAGCGGATTCATTTTGTTGTCCGGGGTCGGCACCACCATGACAAGGCGCTGAACGCCAGCAACCTTTGCCGGGATCGCATTCATCAGAACTGATGAAGGATAGGAAGCAAGACCACCGGGAACATAAAGACCCGCCGCCGAAACTGCCCGCCAGCGCCAGCCAAGCTCAACCCCGGATTCGTCAGTATAGCGTTCATCAGCAGGCATCTGTTTGGCGTGATAGGCACCAATACGCTCTGCCGCAAGCTTGAGCGAGTCCAGCAGGTCAGTTTCAATATTTGCGATCGCAGCGTCGACTTCGTCCTTCGTGACGACCATGCCCTTGGCATCGATATTGAGGCGGTCGAACCGGTTGGTATAGTCACAAACGGCTTCATCACCACGCGTGCGAACATCGGCGATGATGTCGGCAACGGCCGCATCAACATCGGCATCCGATTCGCGTTTCATGCCCAGCAGCTTGACGAAGTCTTCTTCAAAGCTGGCGTCGGTAATGGAAAGATTAAGCGGCATTTACTACCTCGGAGAAACGGTCGATCCAGGGCTGAATATCGGTCGGGCGGGTCTTAAGGGCCGCACGGTTCACCACCAGACGCGATGTCACATCTGCAATATGTTCTATCTCGCGCAGGCCATTGGCCTTAAGGGTACTTCCGGTCGATACAAGATCAACGATACGACGGCAAAGTCCAAGTGTAGGGGCGAGTTCCATCGCGCCATTGAGCTTGATGCATTCTGCCTGTACACCGCGGGCCGCGAAATGAGTGCGTGTAATATGCGGATACTTGGTAGCAACCCGGACATGCGACCAGCGCGACGGATCATCACCGTCAACCATGTCTGCCGGCTCGGCAACCGCGATGCGACAATGCCCGATATTCAGATCAAGCGGTGCATAGATGTCAGGATAATCAAATTCCATCAGGACATCGTTGCCGCAAACCCCGATATGGGCGGCACCAAAGGCAACAAAGGTTGCAACGTCAAAGCTGCGCACACGAATGATATCGATATGCGGATGATTGGTGGAAAACCGAAGCGCACGGGATTTCGGATCATCGAATGCCGCTTCCGGCTCGATCCCTGCGGATCGGACCAGTGGCATCACCTCGTCAAGAATGCGCCCCTTTGGCAGGGCCAGCACCAGCTTTTCGTCACTCATAAATCAGTCGCCTTACGCGTTTGTCTGTCGTCCGGATCGTTTTGCGATCACAGTCCGGCCAATCAGGCCGGAACCCGGACACGTTCGATCTGCGCCCCGCAGGCCGCAAGTTTTTCTTCCAGCCGTTCATAACCACGATCAAGATGGTAGACACGGTTAATAACGGTCTCGCCCTCGGCTGCCAAGCCTGCAAGCACCATTGATACCGATGCACGAAGATCGGTGGCCATGACTTCGGCCCCGGAAAGCTTGGCACTACCGCGCACGATCGCAGAACGGCCATGCACATTCACATCCGCCCCCATACGACCAAGTTCGGGCACATGCATGAAGCGGTTTTCAAAAATGGTTTCGGTGATCATGGATGCACCATTGGCAACCGACATCAGCGCCATGAACTGTGCCTGCATATCGGTCGGGAAGCCCGGATAGGGTTCGGTCATGACATCAACACCGCGAAGGGTTGCACGGTTACCGCGCACTTTCATGCCGTTTTCGGTTTCCTCAATCTCGACGCCGGCCTTTCTCATCGCATCAACAAGACTCTCGATCAGATCCATCCGGGTGCCGGTAAGTTCAATCTCGCCGCCCGTGATGGCAGCAGCAATCGCATAGGTCCCGGTCTCGATCCTGTCGGGCACAACCGAATATTCGGCACCATGCAGGCGCGGCTTGCCGGTCACTTTCAGGGTGTCGGTACCAATGCCTTCGATCTCGGCCCCCATCGCAACCAGGCAATGAGCAAGATCCGATACTTCGGGTTCCCGTGCGGCATTGGCGATGGTGACAACACCGTCGGCAAGGGATGCCGCCATCAGGGCATTCTCGGTCGCACCAACCGAGACCTGCGGGAACAGGATGTGACCGCCCTTAAGGCCTTCTGGTGCGCGGGCTTCGATGTAACCCTCGGTCAGGTGGATTTCCGCGCCCATGGCTTCCAGCGCCTTGAGATGCAGGTCAACCGGACGGTTCCCGATGGCACAACCACCAGGCAGGGAAACACGCGCGATGCCGCACCGCGCAACAATCGGACCCAGCACCAGAACCGACGCACGCATTTTGCGAACAAGGTCGTAAGGTGCGGTTGTGGACGTGATTTCCTTAGCGGTCATTTCCAGAACGCGACCTGTGTGGCCGCCATTGGGCGCATGACCGTTCAGATGCAACGCCACACCATGCTGGGCAAGAAGATTCGCCATCGATGTGATGTCTGCCAGATGTGGCAGATTTGAAAGGGTCAGCGTTTCATCTGTCAGCAGGGCCGCTGCCATTAGCGGAAGGGCCGCGTTTTTGGCACCGCCAATTGCAATTTTTCCCTGCAACCGGCGACCACCGGAAATCTTGATCTTGTCCATTCAATCCTCTTTGTGCTGCGCGCATAAACGCAGCAAACGCGCGTCTTGGCATGTCAATGCCAGATTGGTTGCCATGCCTTTATCACAGACGCGGCAATGTGACACCTTTTTGGCCCATATATTTCCCTGCGCGATCCGCATAGGAGGTATCGCACTCGCTTTCGGCTTTCAGGAAAATGAACTGGCATGCGCCTTCATTGGCGTAAATGCGTGCCGGTAAAGGTGTCGTGTTTGAAAATTCCAGCGTCACATGCCCTTCCCATTCCGGCTCAAGCGGTGTGACATTGACGATAATGCCACAACGGGCATAGGTCGATTTGCCAAGGCAAATCACAAGCGTGTCGCGCGGGATGCGGAAATATTCCACGGTGCGCGCCAATGCAAAACTGTTGGGCGGGATCACACAGACGTCGGTCTGACGATTGACGAACCCGTCATCAGAAAATTCCTTGGGATCGACAATAGCCGAGTCGACATTGGTGAAAATCTTGAACTCGTCAGCAACACGGGCATCATAACCATAGGAACTGACACCGTAAGAAATGACACCGTCACGTTTGAAACCGTCGACAAACGGCTCGATCATGCCTTTTTCCTGCGCCATCTGGCGTATCCAGTGATCCGGTCTTACCGACATATTGCCATCCCCTTGTTGCGAAAAAGTCCCAGTGCTTTTCAGCATATTCGGTTTTACCCGTGCGACGCCCCCAAGATCAACCAAACGATACGCTCGGGCGCGCTTTCTGCTAGCCCCGCACTCATCGGCATTTCGTCCGTCATAATCTCCATCCCGTTCACGAAGCGCGAACATCAGGAGGCATAAACGACCTATTTATCTGCATTCTTGTCCGAAACAGAGTCGTTCTGCGTTTCCTTGCGCGAGCGCTGCTGTTGCTTGCGCTTGGCCAGATTGGCGCGAAGGGCCTCGGCTTCACGTTTAAGACGCTCTTCATTTACCGCTGGGCGGATGTCAGATTTTTTTGCTGTCATGGTCCGATTTGGGTTTCTCGTTCAAATAGCCGGTTCATTCCTTGGGCCTGTTATAAAACAGCAGGCGAAAAATTACAGCCGATCTTGACGAAAACAGGGCGAAAAGCACGGTTGTGCAATCATTCGGAAAACTTCGCATATTTCGGGCTTGACCAATTACTGATACGTGGCCTATAACCCGCCCGCACCGCATGGGGCATACGCTGCTGTAGCTCAGGGGTAGAGCACTCCCTTGGTAAGGGAGAGGCCGGGAGTTCAAATCTCCCCAGCAGCACCATCCCCCATCGATTTGCCTGATGATATCGGGCTGCTGTAGCTCAGGGGTAGAGCACTCCCTTGGTAAGGGAGAGGCCGGGAGTTCAAATCTCCCCAGCAGCACCATTTCCCCGGACTTGTTATTTGCAAACTGTGTTTATGCGTTCAATCTGCATAAATGACATTTTGCGCATCTGCTCCGCAGATATGCTTTCCCGAAAAGTCACAGAATTATCGCTGAATAAGAAACCGCAACGAAAAGATGGTCGGGTCGACTTTAAGTGTCTTGCGGCACAAGATGGCAAGGATCATCGGGTAACCCGCCACAGACAGAGCAGCAACAACAACGCCCCCCATCATGCCGATCTGGGTCATTGCTAGTACAAGCCCGATCACAGTCAAACATGCCCAGACTGAGACTATTTTGGTCATCGCCCGGTGAATGCCCGTCATATTGAGCAAGGCAACACTTGGCCCACAGGCAGCCTGCACCCCGTATGCAACAAGCATCACGCGCAAATACGGAACAGCAGCACCATAGTCACTACCGAACAGGGACAGTAACTCGGGTGCAAAAATGAAGAATGCACCGCAAACAGGCACCGCCACCAGCATGGAGAAACCTGTCGCCCGCGATACCAGAGACTGCAATTCCCAAGTATCGTCTTTGGCCATCGCCGTGGAGAGAAACGGTGCCACAACTGAATTCACTGCAGTCAGTGCGAATGCAACCAGCATCGCCAAACGAATGACAGCCCCAATCTCACCAGCATCAAATGCCGAGAGCAATACACCGGCAAGAATAACTGGCGACTGATTGAGCAAAGCGATGGCAAGCTGGGAGAATAGAACATTCAATCCAAGCTGCAGCCAAAGGCGAATATCGGCCATGCCGGGATTAAAGGCACTTGTCCACCTGATATGGCCGCCCCTGACAACAAGGAACAGGGCCGAGAGCATTGCGACAGCAAGTGCAACCGCATAAGCGCTGACCACTGTCAGAAGGCTGAGATCGCCGTACACCCAAAAATAAAGTGTCAGAAGGCACACAGAAAAGACAAGCGGCCTGACGACCGCCTCGCCAACCACCGCACGCGACACGTTGGCATCTGCGCGAATGGCACCTTGCAAAACGGCCATTGTCACCGCCAAGGGCAAGCAAATGCCTGCCGCGAAACCGATTTCAAAGCTGTAATTTCGGAAATGGACGAGAACAACCGCAAGGACAATACCGCCGATAATCGACAGAATAGCTGCAAAGGCCAAGACAAAGCGCTGCATGCCGCTGACAAGATGCCGCTGCCCTTCCTCCCGATATTTTGGCAGAAACCGCACAATAGCGGTATCCATGCCAAATGTTACGACAGGAGCCGCCGAGATAATCAACCCGAGTATGACTGAAAAGAAGCCGAAAAGATCCTTGCCGCCATACCGTGAGATAAACACGCTGGCCAGAAACATCATGCCTGCCGAAAACGCGTTGGCGAACAGCACGAAGATCGCGGCAAATTTCACATCAGTTTATCCGTAAAAGGACCGGTACCATTCAACAAAGTTACCAATCCCTGTTTCGATTGACGTTGCCGGCTTGAAGCCAACGGCGTCGGTCAGGGCATCGACATCGGCATAGGTTGCCGGAACGTCACCATCCTGCATCGGCAACATGTTCTTTTCGGCTGTCTTGCCCAATGCCTTTTCGATCGTCTCGATCATATACATCAGCTCGACCGGGCTGTTATTGCCAATATTGAACACCCGATAAGGTGCCGAGCTGGTAGCAGGGTCCGGTTTCGCCGAGTTCCAGTCTGGATTTGGTTGTGCGACAGAGGAAATGCAACGGTAAACACCTTCGACGATATCGTCGATATAGGTGAAGTCGCGGCGCATTTTGCCTTCGTTAAACACATCAATCGGACGCCCTTCAAGGATGGCCTTTGTAAACAGGAACAAAGCCATATCCGGACGACCCCAAGGACCATAAACCGTAAAGAATCGAAGACCGGTGGTCGGCAAACGATAAAGATGGCTATAGGTATGGGCCATCAGTTCATTGGCCTTTTTTGACGCCGCATAAAGGCTGATCGGATGATCAACATTGTGATGAACGGAAAATGGCATCTCTGTATTCATACCATAGACAGAGCTGCTCGACGCATACACCAGATGCTTCACGCCATTATGACGGCAACCTTCGAGGATATTGGTAAATCCGACCAGGTTGGAATCGATATAGGCATGCGGATTTTCAATTGAGTAACGCACACCGGCCTGAGCAGCCAGATTCACGACATAGGTCGGCTTTTCGGTGGCAAACAGGTCTGCAATACCCTCGCGATCTTCAAGGTCCATGCGCACAAACTTGAAACCGGACTTCCCTTCAAGACGGGCAAGACGCGCTTCCTTAAGGTTAACGTCATAATAGTCGTTGACGTTATCCAGTCCGACAACCGTTGATCCCTGCTCAAGCAATTTAAGACAAAGATGGGAACCAATGAAACCGGCAGCACCCGTGACGAGTACCTTTTCGTTAGCGGGAATAACAAAGTCGGACATATGCGTATGAATTCCTGATTGAACGGAGCACAGCGATCATAACTATATCGCCGGAATTTGGCTTTTTTGATATCAGCAAGCCCCGGCTTGCGCAAGCCATGAGCGCCGCTTGTGTGCAGGCAAATCCGAAACAAGACTCCGAACGCGTTTTCTGATACTGTGATCAAGATGAATTCTTGTTTCAAAATCGTGGAAACATATTCGGACCAATGATTGCAGCTGGTCAAACCATAGCAAATCCGAATAGCGGCGGATTGGGCATTATCCTGAATGTTCGGGAAATTGCGCAAACGGCCGACGGGCGTGTTTTGGCCGAATATGAAGCCGTCGAGGTCCAGCGCCAATTGGCAAAGGGCAGCGGACTTTCACCTTATGCCATTGCAGGTGAAGGTGCCGATGGTGCAAGAACACGTATTGTCGATCCCAGAACCCTGACCGAAGCACAGGCCGTTGCAGGCGGCGTAAGCCGGTCTGAATATCGCGACGCACTGAAAGCCAGCGACGATAATAGCAACAGCCCCAACGCGCCCTCTGATGGCACAGACCTGGACCCGGCAGAAGAAGCTGTGGTGTCACAACTTCAGGCCCGCGACTCAGCCGTCCGTCAGGAAGAGGAAGCTCACGCTGCGGCCGCAGGCCCCTATGGATCTGCACCACAATACACTTATCAGATCGGCCCGGATGGTAATGCATACGCCATTGGTGGCCATGTGGATGTCAGCGTCTCCTTATCAGGAAGCAAAGCTGACCGAGACCGCGCTTTGGCAACTTTACAGAATGCGGCGCTTGCACCAAATGCACCGTCTGGTGCCGATATGGCAGCCTTCCGTCAGGCCAGCCTGCTGCGCGCAACAGGCAGCCACGAAAGCAGAGCATTCTCGCCGGAAGAATCCATTAGTCAGAATAGCCGTTCCGGAGACGACATCGCGCGGAACGTTTCAATCACGGCCTGATTCCCGACCTTTTGAAACACCTTCTAACCTCCCATATACTATGCATTATGGGAGAACATATTGACTCTCGATCAGATTAACCTATCTGATCGAATAGTTGAGCCTTTCAGAAACTATCCTGCCGTTTGACACAACCCCGGTTTTGTTGAATGCTGCGCTCGCGTCCGGGGGGGACGCTTGAATTGACAATCTAACGATCGCGCGTAACCGTCTCTTGAGCACGGGGAGCGTTTCCGAAGCCAATCACCAGATGTCAGAGCTTTGGACAAGAACGGGTACTGCATAAAAATGAACATCCTGCTAGCAGACGACCACGATCTCGTCAGAGACGGGATAACTTCCTTTCTAAAACTCGCAGCGCCGGAAGTAGAAGTCGCGCAGGCGAAGGATTTCGCAGAGGCACTTGCCGTCGTTGACGGCGAAACGGACGTCGAACTGACAATCCTTGATTTGAACATGCCGGGGATGAATGGCCTTTCGGGCCTGACCGTCATGCGTCAAAAACATCCCGAAATACCGGTCGTCATTCTTTCGGGTTCCGTCAAAAGAAGCGACGTTCTTAATGCACTGGAACATGGTGCATCGGGTTATCTGCCCAAAACGCTCTCGGGAAAATCACTGATCAACGCTTTGCGCCTTATCCTTTCGGGTGAGAAATATATTCCGTCGGCATTGCTTGAGGATGACGGGTCACAGATCCGTCCAGGTGAAATTGACCTTGATGGTCTCGCACCAGACAATCCCCTGCGTCAATTGACCAACCGTGAACGCGAAGTTCTTGGTCTTCTGACAAAAGGTCTTTCCAATAAGGAAATTGCCAAACAGCTCACGGTTCGTGAAATCACGGTCAAAGTACATCTTACAGGTATCTTTAAGAAGCTTGGCGCAGCCAACCGTACCCAGGCCGTAAAAATTGCCATGCAGCTTGGCTGGGAAGCATAGACAGCATCGTTGCAATTGCAAAGAATTGGAAAAGCCCGGCATAGCCGGGCTTTTCTTTTGTCTGCACAACAGAAAACTGGCTACATTTGCCCACAGACCTCTGACAACTCGTCAAGAATTCCCAGAAGTTCCTTAAGATTGAGCGGTTTTGACATCACCATCACCGGCGCATCAGCACCATCGTCATCAACCGGACGTTCGGCGTCACCGGGATGCCCCGTCATTACAATCACCGGCAATGCAGGATCACGGCTTCGCAGTTCCTTGACCAGCGAATTACCATCCATCTGAGGCATACGGATATCGGTAATCAGGATATCGGGTTGAACAACACCGGCTATCGCCAGGGCATCTTCACCGTTGCTTGCTGCCGAAACATTATAACCCTGTGCTTCGAGATACCCCGAAATAATCTCCATCGCATCAATCTCATCGTCAACGACGAGTATCCGCGTATTCTGGCGTGCCGCAGTATTTGAAGATGTATCATTAAATACCTGCTCGTCGGGGATATCAGCGAAAATATCCTCTGACACGTCCCCGAAACTCACAATCGGAAGAGTTACCTCAAAGCAGGCCCCGTCCCCCTCGTTGCGCACATCAATCTTGCCATTCATCGCTTCGATAATCCCGAAACTGACGGAAAGGCCAAGCCCCGTCCCCTTGCCTACATCCTTGGTTGTAAAGAATGGGTGGAACAACAGGTCTATGGCAGCTTCGGGCACCCCCCCACCGTTATCATTCACAGCAAGTTTCAGAACCTTGTGGTTTTCATCAACCATCGCACTCAGTCGGATAAGTCCGCCAATGCTGCCATCATCACCATTCTCGTTGATCGCGTCGCGCGCATTGGTCAACATATTGACCAGAACCTGCTCCAATTGAACCTGACGCCCTTTGACCAGACATGCCTGCGCGGGCGGTACAACCTCGATCATGATGCCTGATAAACGACAATCATGCTCGATCATGTCAACGGAGCGTTCCACCGCCTTCATTGGATCGAATGGCACAAAATCATCATCATCCGGTCGGCTATAGATTTGCAAATGTTTGATGATCTCTGACATGCGTTCCGTCTGGCTGCTGATCAAGGACAACCTTTCGCGCTGAAACGCCGGTTTGACAGCCTCCAGATCATATTGCAATGCGCAGGTATCTGCGGCCATGCGGATCACATTTAATGGCTGATTCATCTCATGGGCAACAGAGGCCGCCATCTCACCAAGGGTAGCAAGTTTGGACGTCTGAACAAGCTGCCGTTCAATTCTGCGTTTTTCGGTGACGTCTTCAGCCAACATGAGCATTGCGGGCGCACCTTCATGTGTAAACGCAATGGCCGAAACTTCCAGTTCGACGTTATCGCCGTCCGGACGCTGACAAATGATTGTAAAATCAGCGCGTCCACCATACCCGTCCTGATAACGTGCAATATATTCACCCAGCGTTTCCTTGCTGGTCGGATGCACCATTTCCATGAAAGAACGGCCAACCAGTGCGGCACTATCCTCCGCCCCAAGAATGGAAAGCCCCTGCTGGTTGATATAAACGATTTCCTCCCCGCTCAGGATCGAAATCAGTTCAGGTGCAAGTTCAACCAGCTTCCGGTAACGTTCCTCACTTTCCTTGAGCGCACGCTCCGCACGAGAACGTTCAATAGCATAGCGGATTGAACGGCGGATGGTGCGTCCATCAGGAAACTCCTTTGTCAGGTAGTCCTCCGCCCCATGTTGAAGGGCTTCAAAAGCAAGCTCTTCATCCTTGTGCCCGGTCAGGACAACAACCGGTGCGGTATTGGCACAACTGCGTATCTGACTGATGGTGGCAACACCTGATGAGTCAGGCAAAGTCAGATCAAGCAGCACCACGTCAAAAAGCGCATCGGGACCATCGCCATTCAGTACCGCCATCGCCGATCGAAGGTCGCTACGGTGTTCGATGTCAAATGGTTCTCCGGTTTCTTCCAGAAGCGTTCGCACCAGAAAGGCATCGCCGGGGTTGTCTTCAACAAGAAGAATTCGAAACCGCTGCTCAGGCATCGTCATATTTTTCCAACTGTCAGATTGGCAGTTCCCGAACGGATGCTAGTTCCCCGGGAACTGTTGATTCTGCAAAGATTTGATGACACTAGCAATCTTGTACATCAATCAAAAGCCGACCTTTGACTTGTCCCTTCAATATCCTTTCGCCCCAAGGAAGAATATCGGAAAGAGCGACCTTTGTCGTTGCAGCAGCAAGATGATCCTTTGGCAGTTCGCTGGCAAGACGTTGCCATGCCTTTATACGGGTTTCATAGGGGCACATCACTGAGTCAATGCCGATCAGTCGAACCCCGCGCAGCAGAAACGGAATAACTGTTGCCGGTAAATCCGGCCCGCCTGCCAACCCGCATGCTGAAACCACACCATGGTATTTCATCTCGGACAAAACATGGGCGAGTGTCGTGCTAGCGACACTGTCAATTGCACCAATCCACCGTTCTGTCAAAAGCGGTTTGCTTGTGTCCGTCAACTCGTTGCGATCAATGATGGTTATCGCCCCAAGTTCGCGCAAATACGCGTGGGTTTCTTCACGCCCCGTAGATGCAGCAACCCGATAGCCAAGAGCAGACAATATGGAAACGGCAACAGACCCGACGCCGCCAGCCGCACCGGTCACCAGTACTTCACCATCTTGCTTGGGCGAAACGCCTTGTTCTTCAAGGGCCATAACAGCAAGCATTGATGTAAATCCGGCAGTTCCGATAGCCATGGCCTCTGCACCGTCAAGCCCGTTTGGAAGATGAACAAGCCAGTCGGCCTTGACGCGTGCAAATTGTCCATAGCCACCCCAATGCGCCTCACCAACCCGCCAGCCGGTCAGCACAACCTCATCGCCCGGTTTGTAGCGATCATCACTTGATGAAACCACCTCGCCCGAAAAATCAACACCGGGTACATGTGGATAGGTTCGGACCAGTCGTCCCAAACCGTTCAGGATCATTCCATCCTTGTAATTAAGGGTCGACCATTTCACCCGAACAAGGACTTCACCCTCGGGCAGGTCGTCAATTTCAAGGGTTTTAAAACTTCCAACAACAGATTTATCCTGCTGATCCAGAACCAGTGCACGGAACGTCTCGCCCATGGGGTGCCTCCATCAATGATCATTTTATTGATCAAAGTTAGTGGCCCGCCGCAGGCCAGTCAAATACACCATTGGTAAAGGGGGCTTTAGTCTGCAGTGTCAAAGGGATCAGTTCCCTGACAAAGTTGCGTTTTCTGCACTGCCAAGAACCAGAATTAAAATCACCACGATGATCAGAAGACCAAGATAAAGATATACCCTTCGCGATGATGAAGCTGCATCTGTTTCAGCCGGAACAATATCGTCCTGCACTGCTGGTGGCAAACTACGATAAGACAACCAGCCCAGCAACGGGACAATCACAATGTCATCAAGCCAGCCAAACCCGACCAGAATATCGGGCAACAAATCAACCGGACTGATCAGATAAATCAGTCCGGCAAGCAGCAATAGCTTGGATTTCAGGCCGACATCCCCACGCATCAATGTGCGCAGCATATTGGGAACAATCATCCAGACTGAAGGTCCGACCCTAGGCATTCAATGCCCCTTTGACTGAAAAGTTAACCCGCATTCAGGGGGCAAGTGTTTCAAAAACGTCCTTTTGCGGGGCATGCCCCAACACATTGGTCTGATGCCAAAGCGCATAGAACAGAAGATGCCAGCAAGCAGCAGCTTCTTTCTTGCCCGGTGTTGTGAACAGCTTCTCAACAGCGGCTGGATCAGCAATCTCAAGTACACCGGCCTGATGAGCCACTAGCGGGCCAAGACGGTTACCCTTGTTTGCAATCCACTCGCCAACCGGCACCGTAAAGCCGCGTTTTTTCGCAAACGGGTGCGCCATTGGCAGACACCGCTCAAGCCAGCTCCGAAGCAGGAACTTGCCAACCCCTTTACGGACCTTGAGGCGATCGGGCAATTGATAGGCAAAATCGGCAACGGCAGGGTCCAGGAATGGTGTCCGCCCTTCAAGACCATGTGCCATCAACATCCGGTCAAGCTTGATCAGAAGATCATTTGGTAGCCAATCCGAACAATCCACGGCCTGTGCCACGGCGAGGCGCGAGCGTTTCCCACGATTTTCTCGGCTTTCCGATGCGGCAATTCCGTCGCGCCAACCGTCAAGAACACTGGGACGAAGGACATCAATCTTGTCAAAGGTTCCCTTGGAACGCATCACACGCCCCCCCAGCAACAATGGACGCATTACGGAACGATATCGACCATATCCACCAAACAGTTCGTCTCCGCCCTCACCGCACAAAACGACTTTGAAGTCGAGCGCGGCTTCGCTGGCAAGCTTGTAGGTCGGAAGGATCGCATAATCGGCAACCGGGTCATCCATCCGTGCAGCAACTTCGGGCAACAACGTCCAGAAATCACTTTCAGAGAACATGACCTCAATATGATTGGCATTGCACGCCTTGGCGACCTCACGTGCAATGTCTCGCTCGTCATGGACGCTGGATGCTTCAAAGGCCGCCGTATAAGCCGTTACCGGTCGCTCATTCAGACGATGCATCATGCCAAGCAACGACGCACTATCAATACCGCCGGACAGGAACATGGCATAATCAACGTCTGATCGTTGATGCAATCGCACTGACTCTTCGAAAACGCGGTCCCAGTCGCTCAGTGCTGCGTCGAGATTTGTTCCAACGGCACCGCGGTCTCCCAGAACCTGACGACGACGACGATCAATAATCCGTCCATTGTTGAGGACAATGGTTTCACCCGGAAGCAAACGCTTGATCCCGTCAAAGATCATGTCACTGCCGGTTGTAAACTGAACCTGCAACAATTCGGCACGTGCGTCATCGCGGACTTCGCGAGCAACCAGTCCGGCGGCAATCAGTGCCTGCGCTTCGGATGCAAAGGCAAAGAATTCGGGGGTTTCGACATAGTAAAGCTGTTTGATCCCGAATGGATCACGACACAGCACAACCTGATTTTCAATCACATCATGAATCGCAAAGGCATACATGCCACGGAGCTGGTCAAAACCCCCGATATTATCCCGTGCGTAAACTCTTAGTGCCGTTTCGCTGTCAGAACGCGTCTTGAAGCTTGCTTCACAGAGGCTTTTTCTAAGTTCGATATAGTTATAGATCTCGCCATTGGCGATCAGCACACTGCCGTTCTCATGATATAGCGGCTGATCTCCGGTATCGAGATCAATGATCGCAAGACGCGTCTGGATGAAGCCGACCGGTCCTTTGACATAACGCCCGTCACCGTCCGGGCCCCGATGGCCCAGCGCATCACGCAGACGATCCAGAATTTCGGGATCAAGTGTTTGCTTGTCCTTGGCGATATAACCGGCAATTCCGCACATTAACGCGCAACCTCGTCAAAGAAAGTCTTGTATCGGGCAACCACTACGTCTTCGGTGAAATCCGCCTCAAAGGCGGCGCGACCATTGGCTGACAATGTGTCGGAAAGCGTCTTGTCGTCAAGAACTGTACGAAGATCACGGGCCAGTGCCGGCACATCTTCAAGCGGAGAAAGCAAACCGCTCTCCCCCTGTGTAATCAACTGAACGGGCCCCTGACTTGCCTGTGCGACCACCGGTTTTCCGTTTGCCCACGCTTCGATAACCATGTTGCCTAGCGGTTCGTGGCGCGACGACGCACAGAACACATCACATGTGGCAAACAGATTGGCCACATCGCGCCGCCACCCCAGCAAACGCACACGATCTGCAACGCCGCATTCGCCAGACAATTTCAACAGATCATCTTTTAGATCCCCTGCACCCGCGATCCATAGATATGCATCCGGCACATCGACCATCGCACGGATAAGGGTATCAAACCCTTTGTTTTGATGCAGACGTCCCAATCCAAGAACAAGCGGCGCATCTTTCGGGGTGTTGAACTCCGAACGATCAATGGCAATCCCCGGTGTTGCATCAACAAAGTTGGGCAAATAGTGGGTCCGATCAGACGGCCAGCCTTCGCGCACAAGATAGTCGCAAATATCTTTGGTATTGCCGATCAGATGATCACAATCGCGGAAATTCTTGAGTTTGTAATAACCTCCAAGTCGCGCAACCTTGGTGAAGTCACCAGATGGTGTCATTCGGCTGGCACGGTTCATCCATGTCAGAACAATGCGTGGCTTGTGCTTTCTGATCTGTTGGCGCAATCCCCAGGGTGTGCGCAAATCGAACCTTCCACCGAACGGCAACTCATCAAATGATACGCCATTTTCTGCCAGAACCGAGTTCCGCCCCGCGTTCGGGCGAACAATACAATGTTGATCGCCCCCAGCACGCTGAAAACCGCACGCCAGACGGACAAAAAATTCCTCGGCCCCGCCAAACGGACTTCCTGCCATGGTTTGCAGCAGCATGGTCACCTGATCAGCCTCTCAAATGCCTCTGACGCTTGTGCCCAGCCCCAACTACGCTGCAGATCAATAGAGGCCTTGTGTTGTTTCGACCATAAAGCATCATCATTGAGTATTTCGGCCGTTCGTTTGGCGAACAAATCGTCGTCATTGGCAACAAACCCAGTTTGGCCATCCTTAATGCGTTCGGCTACGCATCCAACCTCCTGAACCACGCATGGAACCCCCATAGCCTGTGCTTCGCCAAGCGCCAAGCAGAATGTTTCACCAACATCCCCCCGATAGGGCATCACCCGTGCTGCGCGCATTTCATCAAGCAGCTGGGTCTTGGGCACAGGTCCGCGCAAAACAATACCTGCGTCGCGCAAGGTTTCCGCATGATCAAGGATTGCTTTCATACGTTGAGCTTTTTCATCACCCGCCGAACCATACGTCTGTGGTCCGGCAAACACATGTAATTCGGCATCGGGCGACAGCGGATGAATTTTCGTAGCCCACAGATCAACAAGCCAATCAAGTGAACGCAATGGGTTGGAGGTAAATATTGCGCGTTTCTGGCGGATTCCACCACCAACTTCAGCAGTCATGAAACGGTTCTCGATCCCACAGGGGATAACAACCCGTTCACCGCATGGCGCCCATTTCGGATATGTCGCCAGATGGTGTGCTCCCGAAAAGACGATGGCAGGTTTAATCTTCCAGAGGCGCGACAGGTAACGCCATTTCAACAGATAGTCCGCAGGGTTATGAATCCAGAAGATGGTACGTTTTGCATCTGGCATTTTTCCCAGCAAGCGATGCCCGCGATTGGCAATATAAAGATCGGCCGTTTTCGGAAAACCATCAGACAGTGGTTGCCACTTAACACCATTGTTTTCATGCGGCCTGTCGCAATTATTAATGATGGTAACGTCATGACCGCGTGCAGCCATCCCCTCGGCAAGCGAAATGAAAGCAGTTTCTGTGCCACCCAGCGGGCGTTCAGACAACGTGAAGCCGTCAAACTTGATACCGTCATCGGCCAGAACGATTATAGCCATCAGATCAATTTTCCTCGTACTTGGCCTTGATATAGGAAATCACCGGAAACAAGCCGGCAAATAACGCGATAAGGAAACCGATCCCGCCTTCTCTGTATCCCTTGCGCCCGACATAGCAACGAATGAAGCGCGAAAACAGGCGGCGAATATTATTTCCGAAAGACCCGATTTTTCCACTATCGCGGAGATCAGCTGCACGTGCTGTGGAATAGCTATCAAGCCGTTTGATCATATCGGAAATATTGCGGTCAACGTAATGACGGACCGGATGGCTAAGCCGTGGTCCCTTTTCACCCTTGAACGTTACGGCCGGATGGACGCGTTGCGGCCCCCAATGCTTACCACCTGCCCGGAATATCCCCCCATAAGCCGACTTTCCAAAAGATGATCCCCAGCCATAGCGTACCAGACGTGTCCCGACATAGTTATCGACAGGTAAGTCATGATATCCAAACGTGCTGACGGCAATAACGTCGCGTATTTCCCGTGCAAGCTCCTCTGAAACATGTTCATCGGCATCGACCTCAAGCACCCAGTCACCGCTAACCTGTGACAGTGCATAGTTACGTCGCTCACCTTCCATCACCCAGCTCCCCACAAGTGTTCTGGCTCCGGCAGCGCTGGCAATTTCTTCGGTTTTGTCGATGCATTTGTCGCAGAGAACAATGATTTCATCGGCAAAGGCAACATGAGCCAGACACGAAGGAAGACGTTCTTCCTCGTTATGGGCGGTGATCACCACAGTCAGCTTGGGCAATACATTGCTCATCATTGTTTTCCATTCTTACTGGACAAAAGGACACTGGCCGCATCAACAACCCTGTCGACAGAAAGGGTTCCCATCAGACTGTCGTGAGACCGCCATGTCGCCCCGGAGCTCCAGATTTCGTCATAGGACATTTCCGTCCTTACATGTGCGGTAAGAGGACCACAGGGACCATAATTTTCTTCACGGGTCGGCCCGAAAAGCCCCAATGTCGGAATACCTGCGGCAGCGGCCATATGCATGAGCCCGCTATCATTGCCAATATATAAATCGCTACGCTCAAGACAGGCCTGCACTGTTAGCAGGTCCTCATCACCGAAGATGACGGTTCGATTTGCCTCTGGCAATGCGTCAATCACTGGCTTGGCAGCTTCGCGTTCATTTGGTGCACCAACCAGAAGCACATGTGCGTCGGGTAAAATGCCGTCTTGCGACCGTAGCCGCGCGATCACATCAACGAAATTCGCTGCCGCCCATGTCTTCCCACCCCAATTCGCAGAAGGACCGATTGCTAACACCTTGCATCTGTTACCGGGAAGCAAATCATCTGCACGTGATCTGTGTTTCTGATCAATCCAGATTTTCGGATAAAGGCCCTTCTTAAGACCGATCATCCTCGCCATTTGCTCTACACGATGAATGCTGTCGTCATTGCCTTTGAGCACCACCCGTTTGCTGCCCGGAAGAACATAGGCCGTGGCACTGCCGCGCAGGTCAACAATCACATCCCACCAGTTCAGAACAACCGACTTCCAAAGCTTCCACCAATGCCCTCCGCGCTTTTGCTTGGGCATCTCAATGATGCGATCAAGGTTCGGGACGGCCTGGAAAATCGGGGCGGCAACCGGCCCGCAAGCAACGGTTACCCGGACGCCCGGATATGTCTCGACATAATGGCGCAGGACCGACGTTGAAAGGACAGCGTCCCCCAAACGGTTCGATGTGATGAACAGAAGGCGCACGGTTTAAAGTTTCTCCAGCTCGCCTGCAACATGGATCCATTCCCGGCGATCATTGCGGGCCGCCTCGGACTGGCTGGCAAAGAACGAACGATCTGTCAGAAGCTGTGTGGTGATATTGCCATAAGCCGATTCATCGGGAACAATATAACCGGTCTTTCCATCTTCGATCCGGTTCCTGGCAATCCCGCCATAGGATACCACCGGCGTTGCAGCACCAAGTGCATCGACAATCCATTGGCCGACATGATCCGTGCCGTATTTCCCGTGATGAAGGAAAACACGCGCATTGGCGACAGTCTCGGCCATATCGGCTTCGGGCTTGGGATGAAGAACCCGAACCCCCTTGTCAATCGCGCCGCGGACAAGATCAATAATGTCTTCAGAAACATCATCATTCTCGCCAGCCATGGCGCTAAACAGATCATAGGCATAGACTTCAAGGATCGCCTTGGGTGCCTTTGGCGCGACATAGGCATCCCAGATACGAATGATCTGGGCGATACCGGTTTTGGTGTTGGCCACCGTTACCGCAAGCTCGTCACGCGATTCAAACGCCCAGTGCATGTTTGATGCCATGGTAAAGGCCGATGTCGCGCCAGGCTTGACCACAATCGGCTTTTTGGCGAGTTCTGCATCAAAAGCCTTGGCCTGTGCATCGTCGCTGAAGATGACCTGAACTTTCTTTTCCTGAAGAACCAGACTCACTTCATCCGCATTCAGTCGCCCAGGATCCCCATCGAACCATAGAACAATCGTTGCACCAGCCGGAACCGAGGGATGGCTGAGCAAGGCAGGATCGCGCCAGACAATAACGGTATCGACCGCATCGCCACCAAATGGCGGCAATTCGGCATCAAGTTGTCGCCATGCTACACCGCTTGCATCCTTGTCGATCCCGCCATTGCGGCGCGCTTCGACCTTGTGACCACGGGCAACAAGGGCCTCGGCCAATGCGATGAAGGCGCGTTGGCAAGTCCCCAGCGGGCGGGCTTCACGATCCTTCGGATCAAAGCCGATTGACTGTTCAAGCATCAAGATTTTCATAAGTTTGGTTCTAGCTGCTCGGAGGCGTTTTATGAAGGGTTTTCTTGCATATGGATATGGCTTTATCCCTGAGACAGGCCTTGCGAAATTTGTACGATTGCCCCACATTTCGCCCAAACAAATCCGACAGATCGGAGCCGATAAAATTATGAGTGAGTCTTTCTACGCCATCCTGACGGATCGCGCCGTCATCCGCGTCAGCGGGCCAGATCGCGTAAGCTTTTTGCAAGGACTGGTATCAAACAACATCGAAACCGTCTCGGCAACCAGATCGGGCTATGGTGCCCTACTGACACCGCAGGGCAAATTCCTGTTTGATTTCTTTGTCTATCGACAGGATGAGGACAGCCTGCTGATTGAATGTGAACGCGGTGAAAATGGCGAACGTGCGGCTGAACTGTTCAAAAAACTGCGCATGTATAAATTACGCGCCAAAGCCGAACTGACCGACGTTACCGACAGCTATGACGTCATTGCCGTATTTGGCAAGGATGCGCTGACCAACCTGTTTACCGACACAACAGCCGGCACCACTGGACGCATTGCCGATGGTATCAAGGTCGTAGACCCGCGCCTGGCTGCGCTGGGTGCACGCATCCTGCTTCCCAAGAACGAACTTGCTGAAATGGCGGCAATCGGCGCGACTGAAAGCACCACCGAAGCTTACCACAAAATGCGCGTGTCCCTTGGCGTCCCCAATGGCAGCGATGATATGGAAATCGAGAAATCGATCCTGCTTGAAAACGGTTTTGAGGAGCTTGGCGGCGTCGATTTCAAAAAGGGCTGCTATATGGGGCAGGAACTGACCGCGCGCACCAAATATCGCGGTCTTGTGCGCAAACGTCTATTGCCGATCACGATTGATGGCCCGAGCCCCGACGCAGGCACCATCATCATGAATGGCGACAAGGAAGCCGGGACCATTCGTTCCGTGCATGGCAATGTCGGGCTTGCGCTGATCCGCCTTGAACGGGTTGGCGATGATGCCGAGCTGCATGCAGGCGATGCCAAAATCACGGTTTGCGTGCCCGACTGGGTCCAGTTGCCGGAAACCGCCGCATAACAATGCTTTGGCGAACCTGACTTTAGCCAGACAGAATATCTTTGCCACGGGTCCCGAATTTCGGGGCCCGTTTCACATTCGGGCCTGTTCGAAAGGGTAGATCCCCCTTATGTTAAGATCAGAATGAAACAGGTATTTACAATGAAACTGCGCCATGCCGCGCCCTACGTGATCGCAATGTTCGCAGCATTCTGCGTCATCGTAGCATCCCCGCAGCCAATTTCTGCCAAGCAAAACCCGCCCGGTATCAGCGACAAACCGGTTTCGGACATGTCGATCGCAGATACCAGTGCCGAACTGGCAACCATTACGCAGGTCTATAACCGTAAAGGTAACGAGATCAAGCAAATGGCACAGGGCGTATTGTTACGTTTCTATCCGCAGAAAATAGTACCCTGTGGCTCGATCGTGACCTCGGTAAGCGACTGTATTGAAAATGAATGGCCTGATCTGAGAGATTATCCGGGACATTTTCTGGGCGCTGGCGAAAAGCCAAGCCTTAGTCCAACGCTTGCGCAAGCGCGCATGACCGAAGAGAACTATTTCGACGCAGTTGAACGCGTCAATATGCTGCTTCGCGCGGTGCGCTATGAAAGCACGCTCAAGCCCGAAGAACGCTATCGCGATCACCTTGATGAAGTCATTGCGCATATGACCGATCTTCAAGAAGCCGAATTCCACCGTGCCATCCTGTACGAAAAGATGTTCAAGATCGGTGGGATCGTCCTGTTATTACTCGGTCTGTCGGTTGGCGGGATGCTGGTGATGAAGCATATCGCGCAGCGCAATGATCCGAATTCTGAAATCGGAAAAAAATAACGGCGGCAAGTTTCCCTGCCGCCGTCGGAATTTACCTGTAACGATCTTACTTGCGCGCAAGGGCCGCCTGCGCAGCAGCCAGACGTGCGATGGGCACGCGGTAAGGGGAACAGGAAACATAATCCAGTCCCTGTGCCTCGCAGAAGGCAATGGATGCCGGATCGCCGCCATGTTCGCCACAGATGCCAAGCTTGATGTCCTTGCGGGTTGCGCGACCGCGCTCGGCGGCCAGTGAAACAAGTTCACCAACTCCGTCCTGATCAAGGGATACAAACGGGTCACCTGCGAAGATGTCCTTGGCAATATAGGTATCAAGGAAACGCGACGCATCATCACGCGACAGACCAAAGGTGGTCTGGGTGAGGTCATTGGTCCCGAAGCTGAAGAATTCGGCTTCTTCGGCAATCTCGCCCGCACGCAGGGCCGCACGCGGCAATTCAATCATCGTGCCGACAAGGAAGTTCAGCTTGGCTGATTTCTCCGTCTCGACATCAGCAGCAACCTTGATGATCGCGGCTTTGAGGATCTCAAGTTCCTTCTTGCCGACAATCAGCGGAATCATGATTTCCGGGATCACCGGATCTCCGCCATCCTTTGAAACTTCGATCGCTGCTTCAAAGATCGCGCGCGCCTGCATTTCATAGATTTCTGGATAGCTGATACCAAGACGGCACCCGCGATGACCCAGCATCGGGTTGGCTTCGGCAAGATCAAGCAGACGGCGTTTTACCACCGCCTCGGACACACCGGCTGCATTTGCCACCTCGGCGATTTCGGCATCACCATGGGGCAGGAATTCATGAAGCGGCGGATCGAGCAGACGGATCGTCACGGGAAGACCCTTCATGATCCGGAACAGATCAATAAAGTCCTGACGCTGATAAGGCAGAAGCTTATCGAGCGCAGCACGACGCCCCTGCTCGGTTTCGGCCAGGATCATCTCGCGCATGGAAATGATACGTGCCGGGTCAAAGAACATGTGCTCGGTACGGCAAAGACCAATACCCTCGGCCCCGAAACCACGTGCGGTTTCGGCGTCATCAGGTGTTTCGGCATTGGTGCGAACCTTCAGACGACGCACACCATCGGCCCATTCCATCAGCTGGGAAAAATCACCAGACAGATCGGGTTTAAGGGTGGCGACCTCGCCCAGCATGACTTCGCCGGTACTGCCATCAAGGGTGATGACATCCCCTTCTTTCAGGGTTACGCCGCCGGAAATCATCGTCTTGTTGGCATAGTCGATCTTGACTGCACCAGCGCCACAAACGCAAGGCGTCCCCATACCACGTGCCACCACGGCTGCGTGACTGGTCATGCCACCGCGAGATGTCAGAATACCTTCGGCAGCATGCATGCCAGCGATATCTTCGGGGCTGGTTTCAATACGCACCAGAATGACCTTGCGGCCCTTGTTTGAAACCCATTCTTCGGCGGACTCGGCCGAAAACACAATCTGACCTGATGCTGCGCCCGGCGATGCCGGAAGGCCCATGCCAACGACCTTGCGTTCGGCATCCGGATCAAGGGTCGGGTGAAGCAACTGATCAAGCTGTGCCGGATCGACACGACGCAATGCATCTTCCTGCGAAATCACACCGTCACGACACATTTCAACCGCGATGCGAAGGGCAGCCTTCGCCGTACGTTTACCAGCACGGGTCTGAAGCATGTAAAGTTTGCCCGATTCAACGGTGAATTCCATGTCCTGCATGTCGCGGTAATGGGATTCAAGCTTGTCACGGATATCGCAAAGCTCGCCAAAGACACCCGGAAGAGCTTCTTCCATCGACGTCAGATCAGAACCGGATTCTTCGCGTTCAATCTTGGTCAGCGGCGCCGGGGTACGGATGCCCGCAACCACGTCTTCGCCCTGTGCATTGATCAGATATTCGCCGTAGAAGCGGTTTTCACCGGTCGACGGGTTGCGCGAGAAACAAACACCGGTCGCGCAATCATCGCCCATATTGCCAAACACCATGGCCTGAACGTTGACTGCCGTTCCCCAGCTTGCCGGGATATTGTGCAAGCGACGATAGGTGTTGGCACGCGCATTCATCCAGCTGCCAAATACAGCCCCGATCGCGCCCCATAGCTGTTCACGCGGATCCTGCGGGAAGGGTGCATCAAGCTCGCTCTGGACTTTCTTTTTGAATTGCCCAACGACGTCGGCCCAGTCATCGGCACCCATTTCGGTATCAAGGGAATAGCCCTTGTCTTCCTTGTGCATCTCAAGGATTTCTTCGAAATGGTAATGGTCAACACCCAGAACAACATCGCCATACATCTGGATGAAACGGCGGTAGCTGTCATAGGCAAAACGACGATCACCGGAAACCTTTGCAAGTCCTTCGACGGTTTCATCATTCAGACCGAGGTTAAGGACCGTGTCCATCATGCCCGGCATCGAGGCACGGGCACCGGAGCGAACCGAAACAAGAAGCGGGTCCTTCGCGTCACCAAACTTGCGCCCGACCAGCTTTTCAACAGCGCCGAGCGCGTTTTCAACTTCGGAATCCAGACCAGCCGGGTAAGCACGGTCATTGTCATAAAACGCCGTGCAAACTTCGGTTGTAATGGTAAAGCCGGGCGGAACAGGAAGTCCGAGATTGCTCATCTCAGCAAGGTTCGCGCCCTTGCCACCCAGAAGTTCACGCATATCCGAACGGCCTTCGGCGCTACCGCCACCGAAACCGTACACCCATTTGGTCATCTTGCCTTTTCCTCATCTGGTCAAGGCCCCTTTGGGCCTCCCCGGATGGGGAAAGCCCCGCAACCTTGACCTATTTATGACTCGATCTTCGAGAAGTCGGCAATGTCATGCAACGCAGTGCGAATTTGTGCCAACAGCTTGAGACGGTTGGCACGTTCGTCTGCATTGTCACTATTTACCGTGACCTTTTCGAAGAATGCATCGACCGGTTCACGCAACCGCGCAAATTCGGTCATAGCCGCGGCGTAATCCTCGTCACGCAGAAGTGGCAAGGCCTTATGCCGGACATCAATGAGCGCCTCATACAGCTTGCGTTCTTCTTCCTCGCGCAGAAGAGATGCGGAAACATCCGCGTCATAGGACATATCGTCCTTTTTCTCTTCGATGCGCAGAATATTGGACGCACGCTTGTAGCCGGCCATAAGGTTGACGCCGCTTTCACCAGAGACAAAATCGGAAAGCGCTTCAACACGGGCCAGCAGGCGGACAAGATCGTCCTCGCCATCCAGCGCGAACACAGCAGACACCAGATCATGGCGCACCCCCTGTTCACGCAGATGGACTTTCAGGCGGTCAGCAAAGAAGGCCAGAAGGTCTTCGACCGCCTCGTCACGACGAATGGCTGCCGGGTACTGGGAAACCGCGAATGCGAATGCGCGACGCAGCGGCATACGCAACCCGTTTTCCAGAACCAGACGGATGACGCCCAGTGCCGCACGACGCAGCGCGAACGGGTCTTTTGAACCGGTCGGTTTTTCGTCGATGGTAAAGAACCCGGCAAGGGTGTCGAGCTTCTCTGCCAGTGCAACAGCAACAGAAACCGGGGCAGTCGGACAGCTATCCGACGGACCGGCAGGTGCATAATGTTCAGCAATGGCATTGGCGACTTCCGGGGCTTCGCCATCATTCTCGGCGTAGTATTTACCCATCAGTCCCTGAAGTTCAGTGAATTCGAACACCATCTGCGACACCAGGTCGGCCTTGCCGATCTCGGCCGCACGGTCTGCCAGTTTGACATTGCAATTCGGAATGTCGGCAGACAGTTCACGCGCAAGGCCACGAAGACGCAGAACACGTTCTGCAAGCGACCCAAGCTTGGCGTGGAAGACGATGTTATCAAGTTTCGGCAGACGCGATTGCAGCGTCACTTTCCGATCCTGATCCCAGAAGAACTTGGCATCATGCAGACGCGCACGCAGAACACGCTCGTTACCAGCAATGATCTTGGCGTTGTTGTCAGCAGTTACCATGTTCGAAATGGTGATGAAGCGCGCGGCAAGCTTGCCGTCCTTGTCTTCAACAACGAAATATTTCTGATGTTCACGCATCGAGGTTTCAAGAACTTCGCGCGGGATATCCATGAACTGGTCATCAACCTTGCCCATAACCGGCACCGGCCACTCAACCAGACCACAGACCTCTTCGAGAAGACCGTTATCTTCCAGAAGCGTGACCCCTTCTGCGGCGGCCAGTTTCCTGGCACCATCAAGAATGACCTGCTTGCGCTCTTCACGGTCAAGCATGACCTTGGCGGCGCGAAGTTTTTCCTTGTAGTCCGCGCCATTGGCAACGCTGAATTCAGCCGGTGCAAGGAAGCGATGACCACGAGTGCTGTCACCAGCCGTTACCGGGCCATAGGATACCGGGATCACCTTGCCGTCAAACAGGCACAGGATACGGTCAAGCTGACGGACCCAGCGTACCTTGTGATCGGCCCAGCGCATGGATTTCGGCCATGGCAGTTTGTTCATCGCATCTTCGATGATGTCCTTCAGGACGTCGGATGCGGGGCGACCTTTCTGCTCGACAATGGCGAAGAGGAAAACACCCTTGGGGGTTTCGCGCTTTTCACATTGATCAAGGGTCACACCATTTCCGGCAAGGAAGCCGCTAATGGCTTTTTCCGGAGCGTCAGCACGCGGACCGCGGCGTTCTTCGCGCAGGTCAGGCTGTTTTTCCGGAAGACCGTCAATGATCAGAGCCAAACGGCGCGGGGTTACCAGTGCTTCGACCTTGTCAAAGGCAAGATCAGCGGCCTTGAGGCCATCGGTCACCAGTTTCGACAGGTCTTCAGCGGCACGGGCCTGCATGCGGGCAGGAATTTCTTCGGAAAACAGTTCAAGCAGCAACTCGGCCATAACTTATGCCTCCTCTTTCAGATGGCCGCGCGACCGCAGCCACGCTTCGCAGCAGGATTTCGACATGTCACGAACACGACCGATATAGGCCGCACGTTCGGTAACCGAAATTACGCCGCGCGCATCAAGAAGGTTAAAGAGATGGCTTGCTTTCATAGCCTGCTCATAGGCCGGAAGTGCCAGACCGCGTTCGATATTCACCGCACACTCGGCCTGTGCATCCTTGAAGTGAGCGAACAGCATATCGGTGTTCGCGACTTCAAAGTTATAGGTCGATTGTTCAACTTCGTTCTGAAGGAACACTTCGCCATAGGTCACGCCCTGACCATTGTAATCAAGGTCATAAACGTTTTCCACGCCCTGGATATACATCGCTAGACGTTCCAGACCATAGGTCAGCTCGACCGGGACCGGGTTACATTCATAACCGCCGACCTGCTGGAAGTAGGTGAACTGGGTGACTTCCATCCCGTCGAGCCAGACTTCCCAGCCAAGGCCCCATGCACCAAGGGTCGGGCTTTCCCAGTCATCTTCGACAAAGCGGATGTCATGGGCCATCGGATCAATACCCAGATGTTTCAGCGACCCAAGATACAGATCCTGCGAATTGGCCGGTGACGGCTTCATCAGAACCTGGAACTGGTAATAATGCTGCAAACGGTTCGGGTTCTCTCCATAACGACCATCGGTCGGGCGACGGCAGGGCTGCACATAAGCCACATTCCAGGTTTCCGGACCAAGCGCGCGCAAGGTTGTCGCGGTATGGAAGGTACCGGCACCGACTTCCAAGTCATATGGCTGCAGGATGACACAACCCTGATCAGCCCAATAGCTTTGCAGTCGAAGAATGATTTCCTGGAATGAAGGGGGACGTTGCGACCCGTCGAGCGCCATGGCGCGAACTCTCTATTACTGTTGTCTATAAATTTAGAGCGGCAAGCTACCGCCCTGCCCCCTCGCGGTCAAGAACGCAAAAGCCCTGAGACACGCTGAATTTGCAACCCTTGCATCCCCGCTCACCGTCTCATACCGCATCGCAGCAATATAGATCGGCGATCAGAGCGGGAATTCCAAGCAAAATAAGGGCAGTTTCACCCAAAGTCTTACACATCCCGATCAAACGGGTTTTGTCCGGATAACTTGGGAAAAAAGCAGAAATCAGGCATCGCAACGATGCGCGCTGCCTTCGGCATGGTAAACGCCGCAATCGGGGCACTTTTCCATTTCCTGGGCGACAGAACCCGATTGTTCTTTTTTATGGTGGCGGGTTTGCTTGGGCTGCTCATTTCTGGAAACCTGCTTGGCGCGGTTAAACAGCTTGAAGCCTTGCCAGACGACAACGATGACCAAGGCCGTAAAAATGATTTTCGAAAAGCTCAGCATGTCCGATCCCAAAGCACCATGATTTCTGCGGCAAAGACCGCAGCCATGTCGCACTTATATGCAAATATGCACAAATTAGAAACCGGGCAATGGTAAGGGATTGCGCAAAAGTTCATCGGTTTGCGGCAAATAGGTGCCCGCAGCATCATGAAGAACAAGTCCGCGACGCAAGGTCAGCGGTGATGCAACACCTTTTCTGGCTTGAACAATCACACGCAGCGGTGCGTCCGCGTCGGCCTTGCTCCAGATCGGATAAACTGTCATGTCCCCGGCCCGCCCGTGCAAAAGCCCGATAATCCGGTCAAGATGATCTGCACGGTGAACAAGGGTAATGCGCCCCTTTTGACGCACCATCTTCAAACAGAACCCGATCCAGTTTTTCAGATCCGCACTGCCTTCCTGATGGGCCGTGGCACGGCTTTCATTGGCCGGACGCGTACCCCCGGCGTAATAGGGCGGATTGGAAATAACCTGATCAAAGCTTTCAGCAACCAGTGGCAGACTTGCGTTATTGATATCACCGTGGATCGGAGTCACCCGATCAGCCAAACCGTTTTCCATCACGTTGCGACAAAACAGCGCATAGAGATCGTCTTGCAGTTCAACCCCGGTGACCTTTGCTTTTTCAAGACGCTTGGCAACACAAAGCCCGGCCGATCCGACAGCTGCACCAACATCGAGAATTTTCTCATCACGATGGGAATTGACCGACACAGCAGCTGCCAGCAACACCGCATCAACGGCAGCGCGGTAACCGTCAACAGGCTGTTTCAACGTCACCGATCCGCCTAACAGATAATCGTGGCTTATCCGGGCTTCGGGGAAGTCGGGAACTTCTATGGTTGCAACTGCACTTGCCATCCGGTCAAGGGTCCTGAATGTCGGGTTATTCCTGTGCCATCGCGTCACGCGATGAATCATTGGCAGCGTTATGGGCATCCAGATCGCGTCTGGCAATATCGAGAATGTATTTCGCCCGGCTTTCTTCTTCGTTATCGACCATCAGGCGACGGGAAAGTGCGCCGATCGATCCTTCAAGGATGCTGGAGTGATAATCAAAAATATGACTGGTGATTCCTTCGTCCGCCAAGACCGACTGGGCCCAGCTCAGTTCGATCGGATCATTGCTGCGAAAGAGTTCGATCATATGCTTTTCCCCTGAAAGTTTGCAGTTCCGGCGCCCCTACACCTTTGGATCGGGCTCACAAGAACTGACGATATGTAATATAATGTAGGGGTTTGCAGACAGGTTTTTCAAAATTCCACCGACAAAACCGCAATTTATCGCAAGATTCGTGCATGCCCTGATGACATTTGTCCACTTGACCATGATGCCTTGGCCTATCTATGTTGAGGCCGCCTGGTGTTATTTGCGATCTTCGCCGAATTCAGGCAGCGAAGATGCCCTTGAAAAAGTCGGAATACAGCGTGACCAATACCGCACCGCAGCCTAAGACTCAGCCGAGCCTTGATTCACTGGTCAATCTTGTTGACGCCGATATGAAACGCGTCAATCAGGTGATCATCGACAATATGCACAGCGAAGTCGCCCTGATTCCGCAATTGGCTACACATCTTGTCGCAGCAGGTGGCAAACGCATGCGCCCGATGCTGACATTGGCTTCTGCCCGCCTTTGCGGCTATGGCGACGGTCCCGATGCAGTTGATCTGGCGGCTTGCGTTGAATTCATTCACACTGCAACCCTTCTGCATGATGACGTGGTCGATGAAAGCCAGCTGCGCCGTGGTCAGGCATCGGCAAATGCCCTGTTTGGAAACGAAGCAAGCGTTCTGGTCGGTGACTTCCTGTTTGCGCGCGCCTTTGTCGTCATGGTCAAAACCGGATCGCTGCGCGTTCTGGATATTCTGGCTCAGGCATCCGCCGTCATTGCCGAGGGCGAAGTTCTTCAGCTGTCGACCGCCAATGACATGAGCACGTCCGAAGAAGCCTATCTTGAGGTCATTACCGCCAAGACCGCTGCCCTCTTTGGTGCCGCGTCCCAGATTGGTGCCGTGATTGCCAACCGTTCGGCCGAGGACGAGGAAGCCCTTCGTCTGTATGGCATCTATCTTGGTACTGCCTTCCAGCTTATCGACGATGTTCTTGATTATTCAGCCCATCAGGCAACGCTTGGCAAAACCGTTGGCGATGATTTCCGCGACGGCAAGGTAACACTGCCGGTGATCATTTCCTATGCCAAGGGTGACGACGAAGAAAAAGCATTCTGGCGTCGCTGCATGGAAGACCAGAATTTCGAGGAGGGTGATCTCGACCGCGCCCAGACCCTGATCCGCAAATATGATGCACTGGACGCATCAATGGATCGCGCCCGCGAATATGGTCAGATGGCGATTGAAACACTGTCACGCTTTGAAGATGGCGCCATCAAGGATGCCATGATCGAAGCCGTGGAATTCTGTATTTCCCGCCCTTATTAAGGGCCATACCCATATTGCATGCCGGGGTCGTCCGGGTTTGACGCAAAAATATCTTGCGTCATCTTCCAGAAACCAGTATCACCCGGCTTCGCAGAATGACGGAGCGTAGCTCAGCCTGGTAGAGCACTGTCTTCGGGAGGCAGGGGTCGGAGGTTCGAATCCTCTCGCTCCGACCAAATTTGATAGAAATATCAAGGTCGTACGCCCCAGCAGAAATGCTGGGGCGTTTTTCGTTCAGGCATTCCGGACACCGCACCTTTGCGCCATCGTGGATGACACTGGCACCTGGTGCGCCCTATTCCTCAAAGGTGACATCATATTTCTGCAGGAAGAATTGTTCTCTTTCTCCCTTCATCGCGATGCGCCCCTCATTCCATATCCTGATAAGTTCATGCCTGCGCTCGTCAGGCATTTTTTTCGAAAAGATTGCTCTTTCGACCAGCTTCTTTTCCAGCCCCGGTCGCACAACCTGCAGATCGTCATTCATGCCCAGACGATTTAAAACATACTGAAGAACCAGTTCGTTATCTGCATACAGATCAACACGGCCTTCCTTGATCATGGTGAATATCCGGTCCACCACATCATCGTAGCCGGAAATCACTTCAACAAATTCGGCGTTTTCCGGATCATCGATATAGTTCTGATAATTGATGCTGGCCGCACTGTAATCCCAGCCGGGGCCAGTCGCCACACGCTTGCCCACTATTGATTGGACACCGTCATAGCGCCAAGGATCGTTTCGACGGATAACGAAGGCCGTTGTGTAGGCAAATGTTTTTTCCTCGGCATACACGACATCCTTTTCCGCCTCTTTGACATATACGTATTCCGGCAACATATCGCAGCCGCCGTCCGCAACCATGGCAATCCCGCGCGCCAAAGGGACTTCGTAATATTCAATGCCATAGCCTTTTGACGCGTATATTTCGTCAAGCATATCGATCACGACACCACGTCCGGCCTCGCCATCAGTAGGAAAGATCGTCATCGGTGCCCACTGATCGTAGCAAACCTTGAGCGTATCTGCCCGTGCAATGCCGGACATACCAGCTACAAGAAGAACTGCCATCAGGACTGACAAAGGCTTCACGTTTTTACATTTCGACACGGTCGCGTCCCTTTTCCTTGGCACCATAAAGCTTCACATCAGCCTGTTTAAACAGTTCCTCGATAGAAGCATCGCCATGACGGGACGACGAAACACCAAGGCTTACTGTATAGGTGATTGTTTGAGCATCAACTTCCAGCCTGGCCTCGCCAATTGACTGCCTTAGACGGTCGGCAAGCCTGACGGCCTCATCAATACCTGTATCCGGCAGGAACACCGCAAATTCCTCACCGCCGAGACGACCGAAAAGGTCGCTTTCACGCAGCAATCTTTGAACCGCTTGGGTGAAGTGAATAAGAACCTGGTCACCCGCGAAATGACCGTATGTATCGTTGATGGCCTTGAAACGGTCCAGATCCATCAGAATGAATGACGCAGCTGATTTATCTGAACGCGCCTGAACAAGCATTTGCCTCGCCGTTTCAATAAAGCTGCCACGGTTCAGTGCCCGGGTCAGAGAATCATAAGCCGCAAGGTCGCGCAGCTTGTCATTAAGGACCTGTAGTTCCTCTGTCCGCTTTGCGACGGCTTCCTCAAGCCACATCCGCTTGCTCTGTTCATCCTGGAGCAATTTATTCTGCGCGTTTTCCATCGCGCAGAGCATCTTGTTCATATGCTCTTGAAGCTTGCTGATTTCGTTTTCTTCAACAACGGAAAGTTTGATGCGCTCCCTGCCTTTTTCACCAAGCTGGACCTCGTCAACCTGTGACATCAATTCTTTCAATGGCTTGGCAAGAAAGCGGTCCAGCGCCCAAATGAACAACAGGAACAAGACAGTCAGTTTGACAATTGCCGTAATCGCAATCAGCGCAAACCCGAACAGGACACGGTCCAGAACCACCTGAGAAGACGAGTAAAGTTTAAGCGTCCCCAACGCTATTTTTGTATTGTTCAGAAGCCATGACAGTTCAGATTCCGTGTCAAAAAGTGACAGTGGGGCTGCACCTTCCTCATATGACCGCCTTGAGACAAGAACCTTCGCGTTATTATCGAATATATCGACACCAACAATAATTGGCATCTTGAGAAGCCCGACAACAAGTGCGTCGAGTTGCTTTTGATTATATTGCCATAAGCTGGTTGCAACAGAGTCCCTGACGGTTTGTTCCAACTGTTCCAGTTCGCCTTGGATCGAGTCCTGCGTTTTCAGATATTCAGTGAGAAACTGCCCACCTGTCACAAGAGCAGACACCCCCAAATAGATGGAGAAAATCACGCGCATCAATTTTTGAGACAGATTCTTGGGACGAATAAAACTGGTAAACATAGAAATCAAAACTTCCCGACAAACTTCAGGCTTTAGCGAATCTATCTGTCGCCCAATCACTACAGGCGTTTCGAGCGCAACTTCGAATATAATGTGTATGCAATGTTAGGCGAGCTATTTGTAACTCGTCTGGCAGGTTATCCTGTTTCGCTGAGAAAATCGGGAGTTGCCCGCTTCAACTGCGACGTCTCCAGTCCGCATGCAAACATGACGAACACGCCCCCAACTGTCAGTTGCCGTCTTGCCCGTGATCTTGTTCTGTTTTGCCCCAGAAAATCACATCCCGCAGGCGATTTTATTTCATCCCCCAACAACCCTTATGCGAAGCAAGGCAACTGATCGAATTTTTTCCCCGAAACAGCCGGATTATGCTTGATCCGCCCGAAAAGAAGGGCTAAACATCCGCCCACTGACGGAGCGTAGCTCAGCCTGGTAGAGCACTGTCTTCGGGAGGCAGGGGTCGGAGGTTCGAATCCTCTCGCTCCGACCATCAGTCGGGCGGTCTTTCATTGAAAGACCGCCCGTTTTCATTTCAGCCAGGCTTAAGCCCACCGTTCATCGTGACGGGTGCTTGACACGGGCATCATTCGCCGTGCTTGAAGACAATTTTGCACCCGCAAATACCGGTCGGGAAAATCGGGCCTGTGATGGTGATGGCTATGAACCGACCCTATCCATTCCGCTAAGCCCCCCCACCCTCCGAGTATTTTCTTCCCCGATTCCATACGGCAAAAAGCCGTCTCCCCCCTATTAAATTCGGTCAAACGACAAATTCTTCCAGCTTTCTAGGGTAGTAACGGCTATACCGCTCAACCCCGCAGGAAATACGCAATTCAGTGCGCATTTCCTACTTTTGAATAGTGATGCAAGTTATTTTTCACGCAACTGCAAAGATATTTTCTTGCGCAAACGGCGAAACAAACTTGCTCATACTTGCGAAATACGCTTATGCTTCGCCCTGCAACATAAAGATCGGGGAGAAAACCGCCCCAATAATAAAAGCAAAAGGCGGTAGTCGGCCTCACGTGGTATTACCAATTTCGGACTTCTTAGGGAGGAAGACGAATGACTTTTTCTAAATTGCTCAAGTCGGCAACCTGTGCCGCTGTTCTTGCTGCAGCTGCATTCTCTGCTGCGCCGTCTGATGCAAATGCTCAGGAGCGTGTTCGCTGGAAAATGGGCTCCACCTATCCGGGCAGCCTGACCCAGCTTGGTACGCTTGGTAAACGTGTTGATGATAAAATTGACGAAGTTTCCGGTGGCAACATCAACATCAAGTTCTATGAGCCGGGCGCACTTGTTCCTGCACTTGAAGTTTTCGACGCTGTTTCAACCGGGTCGATCGATGCAGCTTTCTCCACCCCGGGTTACTGGGCGGGTAAAGTTCCCGCACTTCAGCTGTTTGGTGCCGTTCCGTTCGGTCCGCAGGCTGGTGAATATCTGGCATGGGTCAAGTTTGGCGGCGGTCAGGAAATCTTTGACAAGCTTTATGCCGAACATGGCATCAAGTCGCTGTTCTGCGGCCTGATCGCACCGGAAGCTTCGGGCTGGTTCTCCAAGGAGATCAACTCGGTTGAAGACCTCAAAGGTCTGAAAATGCGCTTCTTCGGTCTTGGCGCAAAAGTCATGGAAAAGCTCGGTGTTTCGACCCAGCTTCTTTCGGCTGGCGACATCTATCCGGCACTTGAACTCGGCACCATTGATGCAACCGAATTCTCCATGCCGGCAATTGACCTGAAACTCGGCTTCCATCAGGTCGCCAAGTTCTACTACTTCCCGGGCTGGCACCAGCAGTCCACCCTGTTCGATCTGATGATGAACAAGGAAAAATGGGACGCACTGGACAAAACCCAGCAGGCCCAAATTGAAGCCGTATGTAACGACAACCTTGCTTATGGTTTCGCTGAAGGTGAAGCAATCCAGTTCTCGGCTCTGAAAGAGCTGCAGGAAAAAGGCGTCAACATCAAGAAATGGTCGCCTGAAATGCTCGACGCAATGCGCGGTGCATGGGAAGAAGTTGCTGGTGAGCTTTCGGCTGAAGATGCCAACTTCAAAATGGCATATGACAGCCTCCAGGAGTTCCGTGCGAACTACAAAATCTGGAAAGACATCGGCTATCTCGATTAATCCGACAGGTCTGACTGACTGCTAGGCAGTCAATAAGAACAAGTCTCGGCAAGGCCGGGTGCCAAGTGCTCCCGGCCTTGACCGCGAATAAAAGACCCGGGAGACTTTCTATGGAAGCGCTATTAAAATTCAGTGACGGCATTGATAATGTTGTTACCCGTGTGGGGAAACTTGCAGCACTGCTTGCAATACCACTTATGTTCGTCATCATTTATGACGTGATCCAGCGCAAATTTGGCGGACAGGGATCGATCAAGCTTCAAGAGCTTGAATGGCACCTCCACACCGGCCTGTTCATGCTGTGCTTTGGATATGCCTATGTTCGTGATTCCCACGTTCGCATTGAACTCATCCGCGATAATCTGCGTCCGCGCACACGCGCCATCGTCGAAATGATTGGCGGTATTGTCTGCGTATTGCCGTTCTGCGCACTGGTTATGTATTTCGGTTTCGATTTTGTTGCCCGGTCTTTTGAAAACCACGAAGTTTCGGCGGCAACGACCGGCTTGACTCATCGCTGGATCATCAAATCCACCATTCCTATCGGCTTTGGCCTTCTCGCCATGGCGGGGCTTTCGATCTTCCTGAAATGCTTCGTCTTTGTCTTTGGTCCGACCAACCTGCACAAGCGGGCCGGTTACTATGTCGGAACTCACCATGCAGATCTTGGCGACATCGCCAAGATAGAAGACTAAGCGGAACGGGGATAATTCCAAATGGGTAACTTCTATATCGAAGACTGGTTTCCGCTGTTCATGTTTGCCTCTCTCGGCATTCTTGTCTTCACGGGGCTTCCGGTAGCATTTGTCATTTCGGGTATCGGGATCGCCTTTGGCTTCCTCGGAATGGCCTATGACGTTTTCTCTTTTATTGAATTTTTCAATATCGTTTCACGTATCTGGGGCGGCATCTCCGAGAACATGGTGATGGTTGCCGTGCCGATGTTCATTTACATGGGTACGATGCTTGAAAAAAGTGGCGTTGCAGAAGACCTTCTGGAATGCCTGAACATGCTCCTGCGCAAGGTTCCAGGTGGTTTGGCACTGTCTGTCACCCTGATGGGGACGATCATGGCCGCAACCACCGGCATTATTGGCGCATCGGTTGTGATGATGACCCTTCTGGCCCTGCCGGTCATGATGCGTCGTAACTATGATCCATCCCTTGCCACAGGAACAATTGCTGCATCCGGTACGCTGGGCATTCTGATCCCGCCATCGATCATGCTGGTTCTGATGTCCGATCTGTTGTCGGTTTCGGTTGGCAACCTGTTCCTTGCAGCCATCATTCCGGGTCTTCTTCTGGCAAGCTTGTATACGGTCTATATCTTTGTCCGTTGCCAGATTAATCCGTCATTGGCACCGCCCCTTCCAGAAGGCGAAGCCGTTCACGGCATGGATCTGGTGCGCATGATGCTGCGCAGCTTCCTGCCGCCGGTCTTCCTGATTGTTCTGGTGCTGGGTTCCATCTTTGCCGGTTTTGCAACCCCCACCGAAGCCGCAGGCGTCGGTGCGGTTGGTGCGACCTTCCTGGCGCTGGTTAAAGGCCGTCTGAAATGGCCGGTTCTGAAAGACGTTTGCGAACGCTCTGCGCTGACCGGTGCGATGCTGTTCTTCCTGTTTGCCGGTGCGACGGTATTCTCCTATGTGTTCCGTTCGCTTGGTGGTGATGATCTTGTCATTGACCTTGTCGAAAGTGCCGGTCTTGGCTCTTGGGGCATTCTGCTTTTGCTGATGATGATCGTCTTCATTCTCGGCTTCTTCTTTGACTGGGTTGAGATCACCCTGATCGTTCTGCCGATCTTTGCACCGGTCATTGCCCAGCTTGATTTTGGCCATCACCTTGATATCGGCGGTATTCAGGCAAGCGAAGCACAGATTCTGACCTGGTTTGCGGTGCTTGTTGCGGTGAACCTGCAAACAAGCTTCCTGACGCCCCCCTTCGGGTTTGCCCTGTTCTATCTCAAAGGCGTGGCGCCAAAATCGATCTCGATCCAGCAGATTTACAAAGGCATCATTCCCTTTGTGCTCTTGCAGGTCCTTGGTCTTATTATGGTGATGTATTTCCCGGAACTGGCATTGTGGATGCCAAATACATTCCTTGAATAAACCGGACAGATTTCTTATCAGGCGCTGCTTTCGGGCAGCGCCTTTTTTGTTTGCCTGATGATCAGACTGTCAATCAGCTTGCCAAAACAAAACCGCCCGGATCAAAGATCGGGCGGTTCATAATGTGATAGAATGATGATCGAGATTAATTGTGCAAAGCCCGTTCGCTTGGCAATTGCAGCATGCGGCCCATCAGATAATCCACATCGTCGGAATCAAATTCCACACCAAGATCACCATACTGGGTCAGTACCCGTTCGATCATCCGGCGTGAATAACGTTCCTTGTCCTGCTCCCCCCCGTCAAAGGTTGTCTCACGGGCAACTTCAATAGCAGCACGCACACCCGGGAAGAAATGTTCGGGAAGCTTGGCCTTGTTGTAGATCGCCTCAAGACCAAAAGGCCCGCTGTCATGAATGAGAATGCGGGTATTGATCAGCGATACACCTGCCCGCTTGGCAAGGGCCGCTTCAAAGAATGAAACATCCCCCATGCACAGGGCCCGCAGGATAAGGCCACTGGTCAGGCGGTTATTGGCATAAAGATGTTCGACAAGCAATTCGACATCACGGTCTTCTACCCCCTCGCCCAGAAGGCCGATGGTGGCACTTTCCTGCGATTGGGTCATGACGGCATTTACGATGCCCTCGGGGATATGCCCGCGTGAAATCAGTTGTGACCGCATGCGGTCAGACACCAGCGTCACCAGTCGTTCGGCAATCGTGATCGGCAAATGATTGCGTTCGATCATTGGCTTCTGGATGCGTTCGTTATCGCCAAAGTCGGTAACGACCTTCTGCAGCGACACTTCGCTGATCTCGGCCCCCTGGTTCGACATAAGGTCGACCATCACATCTTCATGGCCGATATCAACAAGCGTGGCCGAAACAATTTCCGAAACATAGGCACGCGACGCGATGGCGCGCTGCTTTTCAACGCTGTCGGCATTGTCGCCGATGATATCGACCAGATCGTCGTCGTTGAGAACTTCGGAGAATTCAAGAACCGGAAGAGCGACTTCATCAACGTCGCGCGCCAAAGTCGCTGCCACGTCATGAGGAACAAGTGGTGTCTGCGCGAGGTTCTTTGCAAGCGCCTTGCGCACGCGGACCTCGGCATCGCGGATCATCAGACGAAAGATATCTTCAGCCAGAACACGTTCACTGTCAGAGAGCGTATCTGTGGAAAACTCACGGCTAATCTTATCGGCTGTCTCAGCACGGTTTTGCCCTGAAGGGTCCTGAACCAGCTTATTCAGATCGTCTTTTGTGATACGTGGCAATAGATATCTCCTGGCACGCTTCTCAACTGGCTGCCAATTTACATATGCACATTATACTTCTGGCAATAAATCGACAAACATATTTTCCCCAAAACGGCGACAAGTTCCTGATTTTCAAACATCCTGCGGTTCCCCTTGCCTGCAAAACCGGCAAGGATGCGGTTTATCAGCCCTGCGGCCAGATTTTATCGGACAACCCCGTTTGCACACCCCACATATTCAGAGCATCAAAGGCTTTGCCACGTCGAATTGATGAAGCTCAAGAACCCCATATGTCTGATATGGTAAATGTCATCGTGATTTTCCAATATCGGACACGAATGCTATTTTTTCGATGCGAAGCCGGTTTTGTTGACCTGCCGTTTACCCGATGGGATGGTAGTCTGAAGCGAAGAACCCTGATGAATAACGAACCAGGAGAGAGACCCATAATGACCTATTTGCGCAAACTTTCTTTTGTCGCCAGTTCTCTGGTCATCCTTGCCGCGACACCGGCAATTGCCGGCGATGCTGCCAATGGTGAAAAGCTGTTCAAACGTTGCGCTGCCTGCCACAGCCCCGATGCTGGTGTGAACAAGGTTGGCCCAAGTCTGGCAGGCTCGGTTGGCCGTGAATGCGGGACAGTAGAAGGCTATAAATACGGTAGCGGCTATCTTGCTGCCTGCGAGAAGGGCTTTGTCGCAGACGAAGCATTCCTGACCGATTACCTGAAAGATCCCTCTGCAAAGCTGAGTGAGGTTGCGGGCTCTAAACAGCGTTCCAAGATGACCTTCAAGCTTAAGAAAGACGATGAAATCGCTGATGTTATCGAATATCTGAAGACCCTGTAATCTTCGACAGGCTTTCACATGCAAAATGGCCGGCTGCAACATGCACCGGCCATTCTTGTTTCAAAACCCAAAGGCATCACGCCATCTGATGGCGCTTCATGCCGCCCTGCGACGCCGGCCAAGTTCATCACCGATCGCCCGGATCTGCTCAACAGCAGTGACATCTTCGGTCGACGTCACTTCAAGATCACGATCTTCATAAACATCCTGATCAGGCTGCTTTACCTGCCAATCAGCAACAGCAATGTCGCGTTTGCGGATCAATTCTTCTATCTGTGGGCGAAACAGAACCATCATGCCTGACACCCAGCGATTAACCGGCCACGATGGTTGGGCATGATCAATCAGGAACCCGTCAAGCATTCCAATTACATCTTCTGCGTCATACCAGACTTCACCGGTAACCCAGCGGTTCGTAGTGAAAAGGCGCTGACAAAAACCGAATTCATCCATTGAAAAAGCAACCAGATGCGAAAGCGCATCGTTTGGCCCCTCCGGATAGTCGAACCCGTCTATCTGCTTGGGTTTGCAATTTTCCGGCATGCCACGTGGACGCATGAAGGTATGAAAATGCCCATGTTCATCCCAGTCGCGGCGCTCTTCCTTGGGATGGGCGTGATAATAGAACTGGGCATGAGATTGCCGGTCATAGACATCGCCTTCCGGGTAATGGGTCCATTCATAGAATTGCCCAGCCCCCTTGATCAGTTCGCCAACGATATTATCGCCCGTCGCAGTCAGAACACGATGGCATTCCATAACGTCCCGACCAGCCGCCAACATTTTTTCAAGTTGGGAGGTCGGAATGGCCGTCCAGTCAATTGCAATTTCGGTCATATAGTCACCAGCATCTTTGCGATCCGCTCAGAATTTCCGCAAAGGCAGAATAATCGGCAGTCATCCGCTTCTGCGAATAAACACCGATCAAGAGTTAGTGATTTCACGTTTGTTTGCAACAACCTTCCGTCAAAGCGCAGTGTTTTGACAATTTCAGGCTCAGAACAACCGACAGGAAAACCGGATCCTCAATCCCGATACATCACACGAAATCCGATCAGGATATGCTTGAGATGTTCCGGACGTCCGTGACGTGCAGCTGGCCTGCAAACCCCGCACCCACGATCATCCCATGAACCGCCCTTGACCATGCGATATCCCGCCTGGGCTGATGTCGACGTCCATTCAAACACCTGTCCGGCACCGTCATACAGACCATAGGGGCCTGGCTCGAACTGTCCGACCGGCATTGTATCGAACGGGCCGCGATCGCCGCTATTGAGCAATTCGGGATCAAAGATATTGCCCCAGGGATAAAATGTTCCTTCCGGACCACGCACGGCTTTTTCCCAATGCAGTTCGCTTGGGAGGGACCATGTTTTACCGGTTTTCTGACTGAGCCACTGCACATAGTCCTCGGCATCCTGCCAGGATACAAGAACCACCGGATGGTTGCCCCGCCCTTTGGGTGGCTTGCCATTCGACCAGAGGAACGGCTGGATCGTATCATAGTTATAGATCAGTCCCTGACGATTCCAGTCATCCCGGCTCATTTCCGGAGCAGGATGACCGGTATCAGAGATAAAAGCGGCATATTGGTCATTGGTCACCGGCGTTTTACCAATGTGATAGCCCAGAAGATGGACCCGCCATTTATCGCCTTCGATATCATACCAGCGATTGCGACGGCTTAGATCATGGCCATAGACCTGCTCGTCTATCTGATAGGCATATTGCCGTTCAACCGCATCCGACCCCTGCCAGAACCATCCCGATGGAATATCCACAACAAATGGAATTACATCGTCGCCAGCATATGCCTGTGCACCCGCCGACATCGTGGCAAGCACAGCCCCGGCACAAATATTTCGAATGGAAGCGATACTGTCCCCAACTCTCATATACGATTTCCGTCCTGATCGAATATGGTTCTCACGGTTTATTTAACCGTCGTTATGATTTCGACTGATCGTCTTTCTTAACATCAACATGAGTAAAAGTGATCGTACTTTCAATCAGTTTGACGATTTAAATCCTGTCATACAGCTTCCATCCATCGCGAAGGATCAGTGATCAGGAACAATCCGGTCCCCGGCAATCAACACAGAACTCTCACATAACAGTGAAACCATGTGACGCCGCCACCTGCGCGTTTTGCCTCATAGTGCCTGCACCGACCACCCGAAAGAGTGTGGCCGGACATGATTTTACAGGACCTTCAGAGAGGCTAGGATGACAAAGAAAACCCAACGTTTCGCGAAAACCGCATTGCTTCCGGCTCTTGCAGTCGGAACCAGCCTTGCAATGGCGAGCCCGATGGCAATGGCCAGCCCGCTGCCAACCCCGACAGCCGAAGTTGCAACATGCACCGCGAACCCCTGTGCGGCTAACCCGTGTGCAGCAAAGAACCCTTGTGCGGCAAATCCCTGTGCTGCGAAAAAGATCGTAAACCCTTGCAGCCCGTGCGCGGCAAACCCTTGTGCGGCTAAAAATCCCTGTGCAGCAAATCCATGTGCTGCCAACCCGTGTGCTGCCAAGTAATAGCTTTCGCGTCCCGGCGACCCTTCCAACAAAGGGGCGATGCCATGCATCGCCCCTTTGCCTTGTTCGTTTGCAGTTTGTAAAACCGGGATCAGTCGCGGACCACCATCACCGAACAATCGGCATGGCGGACAACACGGGCAGCATTCGGCCCAAGCAAATAGTCCTTGAGTTCCGGACGATGGGCCCCGATCACGATGAGATCGCAATTGGTTTTCTTGGCCATCTTCAGGATCACTTCATAGACAGTTCCCTGACCAACGATGTGCTGCACCTTGATGTCGGCCGGGATGTTGGCCGACACGAATTCGTGCAAACGCTGGTTATAGGCTTCAAGCACCTTGCTTTCGTAACCCTTCGGGAAGAATTGCCCGACCATTGACATACCAACAGTCGGAACAACTGTCAGGACGTGCAGGCGCGCGCCAAAGCTTTGCGCCTGCTTGATCGCAACCGGCACGGCCTTCTTCCAGGAAGACTCATGATCAAGGTCTACTGTAACCAGAATATCCTTATACATGCTCATTCTCCCCGTCAGACCGTACCAAGCGCGCCTTCAGCGCGCTTGCGACGGCGTTGCAGAACAATGATCCCACCCAGCAGCAGGAATGCCGGAATGAAGAACACTTCCTTAGGCAAACGATCAGCCTCGACCTTCACCGCAGTGATTTCAAAGTCAAAATCAAGTCCGGCTTTCTCGGCAGGACCTGCAAAGACCAGATCATCAATAAAGATGCGACCGTCTTCGTTACGGATACCAATCCCGGCATTGTAAAGGCGATCCTCGCCCGACCCTGCCGGACCAAGCGGCAACATCACGGATTTGGATATTTCCTCACCCTCGATATTGATGCCTTCAACATCCAGCAGGATACTTGAATTTTCCGGCATCCCTTCGGCATCTTCAATAATTGTCGTTGCCGGAAGGTTATCGTAAGGCGGCTCGATCAGATCAAGCCAGAAGCCCGGACGGAACAGAGTGAAAGCAATCAGCAACAAGGCCGCACTTTCCCAAATCTTCGAACGGGCAAAGAAATACCCCTGCGTTGCTGCGGCAAAGACCAGCATGGCGACTGTCGATACTATAATCACCATCACAACATCAAATGGATGATCCAGACCGATCATCAAAAGCTGGGTATTGAACAGGAACAGGAACGGCAGAACTGCGGTACGCATCGAATAGAAGAACGCAACCACACCCGTCTTCATCGGATCTGAACCCGATACCGCGGCGGCGGCAAAGGATGCCAGGCCAACCGGTGGTGTCACATCGGCCATGATGCCGAAATAGAACACAAACAGGTGAACTGCGATCAACGGCACGATCAGACCGTTTTCCGCCCCCAGTTCGACGATCACCGGCGCCATCAGGCTCGAAACCACGATATAGTTCGCCGTGGTCGGAAGCCCCATGCCGAGGATCAGACTGATCACTGCCGTAAAGATCAGGATCAGCATCAGGTTGCCGCCGGAAATCAGTTCGACGAATTCAACCATCACCTGCCCGATACCGGTCAGCGATACTGTACCCACGATAATACCAGCCGCAGCCGTCGCGACACCGATACCGATCATGTTACGCGCACCGGTCGCAAAACCGTCAATGACATCGGCAAAGCCCAGTTTCAAACCGGCAGCAAAGTCAGGCGTCTTGCGGAAGTACGATTTTGCCGCATGCTGGGTCAGCATGATGAAGATCATCAGTACGGTGGCCCAGAATGCAGAAAGCCCGGGTGATTTGAGCTCGATCATCAGGAACCAGACCAGCACGACAACCGGCAGCAGATAATGCAATCCGGCCTTTGCCGTTTCACCAAGTGCCGGCAGTTCCAGAACCGGCTGGTTCGGATCGTCCATTTCAAGATCGGGATATTTGGCAGCGTAGTAGAGACCCGCCAGATAGATCGCAGCACATTCGGTCGCAACGATCCAGCCGACTGCGGCGCCAAACAGCTGCTTCTGGAAGAGAATGGCGTAATAGACCAGCCCTGAAAGAACGATCAGCGACAGCACGAACAGCAGCGACCGGATCAATGTCTGGCCGAGGGTCGAGGTCACCCGTTTCGGCAGACCTTTCATGTTCGCCTTAAGAGCTTCAAGGTGAACAATATAGATCAGCGCAATATAGGAAATCGTTGCTGGCAGGAAGGCATGCTTGATAACTTCCGGATACGGAATACCGACATACTCGACCATCAGGAAGGCCGCAGCCCCCATCACCGGTGGCATGATCTGACCGTTGACCGAAGAAGCAACTTCCACCGCACCGGCTTTTTCACCCGAGAAACCAACGCGTTTCATCAACGGAATGGTAAATGTCCCGGTGGTCACAACGTTGGCAATCGACGAACCGGAAATCAGACCGGTCATCGCCGATGACAAAACAGCAGCCTTTGCCGGACCACCGCGCATATGACCAAGGGCAGCAAACGCGACCTTGATGAAATAGTTGCCTGCCCCTGCCTTATCAAGCAACGAACCAAACAGCACGAACAGGAAGACGAAGCTTGTCGATACGCCAAGCGCGATACCAAACACGCCTTCGGTCGTAATCCACTGATGGGACATTGCCTTGGAGAAGCTGGCACCGGCCCACTGAAGAACTTCCGGCACCCAGGGTGCATTCCCGAAGAACACGTAAACCAGGAACAGTACAGCCACACACATCAAGGGCGGACCAAGTGCGCGGCGGGTTGCTTCAAGCAACAGCACCAGCCCGGCACCTGCGACGACAAGATCCTGGGTAATCGGAAGCCCCGGACGCCCTGCGAGATCGCGATAAAAGATGTAAATATATGCAGCACAAAAAGCAGCCGCAGCGGCAAGAATCCAATCTACAATCGGGATATAGCTGCGCGGCGAGCTTTTGAAGGCCGGATAGGCCAGAAACGCAAGAAATACAGCAAAAGCCAAATGGATCGACCGTGCTTCGGTCGAGTTGAACACGCCAAAACTGACAATATAAGGCAGCGGCGATGCCAGCCACAGCTGGAACAGGGACCATGCGACGGCCACATACAGCAACACCTTTGCTGTCATGCCGGTCGGCTGGCGCGCCCCTGTATCATTTTCCGCAATCAGGTCTTGCAGGTCCTGATCAGACGCAGCCTGGTTTGCGTTTTTCACGTCGGTCATTTCAAACTCCCGGTCTGATCGGAGATTTATGTTCCGGCTTCCCAGAAACAAAAAATCTCCGTCGACACACACCCGGTCGCCCACGGAGTACATTGGTATCAATCAAAGATACCGGTTTTTTAAAGTTTTTTGGTCGTACCCAACGGGCGAAAGAAAGAAAAACGGAGGGCAATTTGCTGCCCTCCGTTCCTGCCTGAATTACATCAGGCCTGCTTCTTTGTAGTATTTTGCAGCGCCGTCATGCAGCGGAGCCGACAGGCCGTCTTTGACCATTTCTTCTTTAACCAGATTTGCGAAAGCCGGATGCAGCTTTTTGAAATCTTCGAAGTTGTCAAAGACTGCTTTAACAACGTGGTAAACGACGTCCGCGTCAGTTGCGGTCGAGGAAACGAAGGTCGCGCCAACACCAAAGGTTTTGACGTCATCCGGGTTGCCGCGATACATACCGCCCGGAATGGTGGCAACACGATAGTACGGGTTGTCAGCAACCAGTTTGTCGATGGCTTCGCCAGCAACTTCAACCAGAACGGAATCACATGCAGTGGTTGCTTCCTGGATCGAACCGGACGGATGGCCAACGGTATAGATCATTGCGTCAATCTTGTTGTCGCAAAGCGCCTGGGACTGTTCAGCCGGCTTCAGTTCGGACGCCAGTGCGAAATCGTCAAGGGTCCAGCCTTTGGCTGCCATAACGATGTCCATGGTGTCGCGCTGACCCGACCCCGGGTTACCGATATTCACGCGCTTTCCTTTGAGATCGTCAAAGGTTTTGATGCCGGCATCTGCACGGGCAACAACGGTGAACGGCTCGGGATGGATGGAGAAGACCGCACGAAGGTCTTCGAACGGACCAACCTCTTTAAAGGCTTTCTCACCATGCAGCGCATAGTACTGAATGTCAGACTGGGCAACACCAAGGTCCAGCTCGCCGGAACGAATGGTGTTGATGTTGTAGGAAGAACCACCAGTGGATTCAACCGAGCAACGAATGCCGTGCTCTTTACGATCCTTGTTGACCAAACGGCAAATCGCGCCACCGGTCGGGTAGTAAACGCCCGTCACGCCACCGGTACCGATGGTGATGAAACGGTTTTCCTGTGCTGATGCCTGACCAGCAAAAAGCGATGCGCCAGCAATAGCTGCGACTGCAGTCGCTACTGCAATTAGTTTTTTCATTAGGATTAGCTCCCTTGTACACCCTGTTATAAGGCATCCTTCCATTCGTCCTTGGAACAGAAGAATTTCTTGAAAACACCCAACATAGTAGATGTTTTGACGCCGGGATTATAGGTTCCAGCTTGATGAATTAAAAGCCCATAACCCCGAAGCTCCTGATATTTCGCTGATTATTTCATTATGATATGCGTTTAAACTGTGGCTCCTACCATACCGGTTGCATGAGGCATTTCGCCTGTTCACCTGTCGCGATTTTACGCCCCATCAAGCGAGAACCCTCACGCGCCTGAGCAATCAATTCAGCATTGTCCGACGCTGGCGATCCGTCAACCTTAAGATGATTATTTTCAAACCCTATGCGCGCATGACCACCAAGACCGGCACCGGTCAAAATACAGGCATTCTCAAATGCCCCGAATGCACACAACATCCATTCGGATATATAGGAACTCGTTCCAAGGAATGGCAACAGCTCGGCCGGATCGGATATCTGTCCGACTGTGTAACGCCCCAGAACGAATAGAACCGGGAACTTTTCGCCCGGAAGAACCCCGATTTCGACCAACTGGTTAAAGCGCACGACGTCCTCGGGCGCATAGAGGATGAATTGCGGCAGGATGCCTGCTTCGCGCATGAATTCGGAAAACACCTTCAAGGCGTTCAGGTCTGCATCAATCGGCGCAATTTCCCGAACCGCAATTGATACCGCATCGGGAACAAGGTCGCGGATCATCGCCATCTGATCGCGCGCGCTATACATTCCGACGGCCTCGGTCGTCACCTGCAACAGCATATCCGGTCCGACAGCCGCCCGTACCTCGGTCAGCATTTCGCGATAGCGGCCAACATCGAGACTGTGTTTCTGGTCATCATCGCGCACATGAAGATGCATCATCCCAGCCCCGGCCTGTTTGCAGGCCAAGGCTTCCCGGGCAACCTCGGCGGGGGAGATCGGAATATTGATCAGATCCGCCTTGGTTTTCCGGGCTCCATTTGGTGCTGATGCAATCAGAAACGGTGTTTCGCCATAGACCATCATGAAAGTCCCTCGGCTACAAAGACGTCATCAAGCGCCGCACCAAACAGATCAACGATCTTTGCAACATCGTCTTCTGTCACGATAAATGCAGGGGCAAACAGCACGTGATCCCCACGCACCCCGTCAATCGTCCCCCCCATCGGATAAGCCATCAATCCACGGGCAAATGCCGCTTTCTTGATCTTGGCATTGATCTTGAGTGACGGATCAAACGGCTCTTTGGTTTCACGGTTCGCAACAAGTTCGACACCACGGAAAAGACCGCGCCCACGAATATCCCCAACAAAGGGATGCTGACCAAGTTTGGCCTGCAATCCATTCACAAGGTTTTCCCCCTGCGTGACCACATTTGCCAGAAGATTGCGTTCCCGAATGACACGCTGGGTTGCCAGTGCTGCGGCGCAGGCTGTTGCATGCCCCTGATAGGTATGGCCATGCTGGAAGAAGCCCGACCCGGTGGCAATCGCATCATTGATCTTTTTGGAAACCAGAACCGCACCGATTGGCTGATAACCGGCACCAAGCCCCTTGGCGATGGTTTGCAGATCGCCGGAAATGCCTTCCTGTTCGATGGCATGCAAAGTCCCGGTTCTGCCCATCCCGCACATGACTTCATCAAGGATCAGCAACACGCCATACTGATCGCAAATCTCGCGGATACGCTTGAAATATCCCGGTACCGGGGCAAGCGCACCAGCAGTCGCGCCAACAACCGGCTCGGCGACAAAGGCAGCAACATTATCCGCACCAAGTTCAAGAATGGCGGTTTCAAGTTCGTTCGCAACGCGAAGGCCATAGGCCTCTGGCGTTTCATCAGCCAGCTGATCACGATACTGGTAAACCGGTGCGATATGGCTTGCGGTGATCAGAAGCGGTTCAAACTGTTTACGCCGCCACATATTGCCACCAACCGACAGCGCGCCCAGCGTATTGCCATGATAGGACTGACGCCGGGCAATAACGTATTTACGCTCCGGCTGGCCGATCTCAAGGAAGTACTGCCGCGCCATCTTAAGGGCCGCTTCGGTTGCCTCGGACCCGCCGGAAACGAAATAGACCTTATCAATACCGGCCGGTGCATTGGCGACCAGTTCGTCAGCCAGTTCTTCCATGGCGTCTGATGAAAAGAACCCGGAATGGGCATAAGCAATCTGATCGATCTGGGCATGCATTGCTGCACGAACGTCCGGGTCGGAATGACCAAGGCATGAAACAGCGGCCCCACCGCATGCATCAAGATAACTCTTGCCCGTCTCATCAAAGATATAAATACCCTCTCCGCGCACGGCACGTGGCGGGGTCGCGATGCTTGTACGATGCAAAACGCGGGTCGACGCATTGGGAACTGTTTTGGTGTTTGACGCAGTTGTCATGTTCGGAAATTCCGTAAGAGCCCTGACCCTAGTTTTCAAAATAGGTATCAAAGGCAGCAAGTTGTTCTTCTGCAGCAGAAATCCGTTGCAGGGCCTTTTGACCGCCGCGCGCGACAAGCAGCGCAACAAGCGCCTGCATGACCGACAAAGCGGCGGTAAAACTCTGGAAAAAGGATTGCGACGTGTCACGAACAACCAGTTTGGTCATGGCTTCAAGCGCAATCGGGGAAACATCGGAATCGCTCACCGCGATCACCGGGCAATGCTGGGAGCGTGCAAAATCAACTGCGCGCACCGTGTCACGGATATAGGGTTTTGCCCCGACCGCAATCATCAGGTCACGGCGACCAATCCCGCGCAATTCATCCCCGAACGCGCCGGAATGACCATCAACCAGCACCCCGTTGTCACGAAACAGGCGATAGGCATAAGCAAACTGATAGGCCGCAGGATAAGCAGCCCCGCGCCCGACAATATAAACATGACGGGCATTTTCGATTGCCATACAGGCTTCGATCATCCGCGCGCTGAGATCAGGACTGAATGCCGCACTGATATTGTCAATTTCCGTACGCGCGATACTTTCCAGCAGATGCTCGTCGCGATTGGCATCATTTTCCGTGCTTTGGGTTTCGCGGGCGCGCTGGGCGTAGCTGGCGGGTTGATCAAGCAGTCTCGTCTGATAGTGATCGCGAAATTCTTGCCAGGTCTCGATCCCGATGGCCCCCATCAGCCGGGTAATGGTGCTTGGCGGCACACCCGCCGCCGCCGCAAGCGCGCGCATCGAACGCAAGGCAACCTCATTGGGATGATCAAGGATATAGCGCGCAGCTTTCTGCATCTGCGGACTAAGCTTGGCGTAGCCCGAGATCAGTTTTTCGCGCAAATCAGAATACAAACCCATCAATCAGGCACCTCTGCACAACAGGACACATGAAATTACGCCACAAGATGCGCGACATCGCAACATATGTTTCAAAATTACACGACATGAAACACATGTTTCATCACAGTGTTTCATGCGTTTAAAGTCCGCCACGCTGGCGAAATTGAAAAACCATGGACTTATTAGAAAAAACTGTAACAATAATAAGAGTCACTCAAGGAACCTGAGCGTTTCAGATAAAAAGAATATTTGTGCCGTTTGGTAAGGGACTGGGCACCGAATCGGTAGGTGGCCAATGGAACATCAGATCATCAACGCGCTTGCGCAAACACAAGCAGGCATTGCGCTTTTTGACGCTGACGAACGGATTGTCTATGCCAATCCGGCGTGGGAACAATTAATCACGGGCGTTGCCGAAGAAGACCTGATCTTCAACGAAACCGAACTTGCCGATGGCGGCATGATTTCAATCTGCTTTGTTAAGCCACAACACGTCCCGCTTGATAAGATCAATCTTTCGAACTCGGCCAATGATGCCAAAATCGGGACTGTGATCATTGCCGATGACAGCGAAAGTAACCGTATGGTCGCCCGCCGGATCCTTCAGGCCGAGGGATACAGCATCGTCGAAGCCAGCAACGGTCAGAGCGTTCTGAACATGTTGCGTCGGGGGGTGAATGCCGATTTGATCCTGATGGATGTCGAAATGCCCGACATGGACGGCTTGCACACAACTCGCCGGATCCGTCACATGCCCGGCCCCGTATCACAGACCCCGATCATCGCCCTGTCGGCCCATCAATCGCGTGACTGGAATGTTATTGCCCGGCAGTCCGGTGTTGATGAATTCATCAACAAGCCAATCCAGCGTGAAAAGCTCATTGAAACCATGCAGGACCTGATTGCGCGCACGTCGGGTGCCGCAAAAAATGCAAAAGCGACATCCTCCCCCCCGCCACATCTGCGCAGCAAAAGTGCCCGCCTTGGTCGTCCTTCCCGCCCGGAATCCCTGACCAGTCCGGTACTGGATATCCGGGTGTTGGAACAACTTTACAATGATGCCGGCGAGGAGGGTGCTCGTTGTGGCATTGACATCTTTATCAATGAAACGGAATCCCGACTGGTCAAGATCGACAAGGCATTGTCCGAGGACGATCTGAAAACAGTCCGCAACGAAGTTCACGCCCTTAAAAGCACGTCGGGGACGTTTGGTCTGCGCCAACTGTCCGAACTTTGCGAGACGACCCAGTCCATTTTCGAGGATGCCGAATTTGACGAAGACCGCGTGCTGGCACTGTCACGTCAGGTTGTCCAGCTTGCACCAACGGCATTGACTGCTTTGAACCTGTATCGACGGTCACGCCATATCGGCAGCAACAACACGATCTGATTTCTGCCCGGGTGATTTCTGTCTGGTGTGCTCAAGGATATCACCACGCGGCCCGTCAATCATTTCCCAGACCTTCCACACCATTAATGCCCAAACAGTCAACGCCATGTCCGCATCCCGACCGGATGTCGCACGCGTCCAGCACATCCTTTGCCGTTCTTTTGGCAGACCGATTTCACCAAACACCGCATTTAAAATACTGTCGTCATCCCCCCAAAGGTACGTGCCCAGTTTGGCAAGCCAGTCCGCCAGTGGTGGATTAAACCCGATCTTGCGATTGCCAAGATGCCCGGCAGGAAAATGGGGCTCTATGACGTCACGCCAGACCGATTTCGCCCCATCCCGCAAATGCTGTGTTGCAGAAATCACCGCAGCAGACCGGATCACGTCATGACCAAGCAATGGCGGGCGATATTCCAGCCCGAATGCCATGCCGCACCGGTCCGACATTACAAGCTGATTGCCCGGCAATGTCACATCCCGGTCAAACTGCATCATCTGATCGGCAAGATTGCCGTTCTGCATCAAGCTGTCTGTTATTCCGGCAAGTTCTGTCTCAAACTCCGGCACGGCACAGCGACTGTTCCAGACGTCAAATGCTGACCGCAGATCATCACATCCCCCCGAAAGAAACCGCACCAATTCACGATGGCTTGTCCATTTGCCAATCCGGGCTGCCCACTGTCGCAAAGGTCGCGGAACATGTTGCCAATACCGGTCATACAAAAATGCGGCGCGATATCTGGGATAGCCGCCAAACAGCTCATCCCCGCCATCACCAGTCAGACAAACACGGACATCCTGCCCAACCTGCGATGACAGTCGCTGCATCAAGACAATCGACGGATTGGCAAATGGCGCACCAACCGCCCCCAGCCCCGCAATCAGTTCGTCATATATCTCTTCCCCGGTTTTCGGGGCACGAACGATGCAAAGCGTTTGCCCCAAATGATCACAAAGCTTTCGGGCAGCATCGGTTTCATCACGGGCCGGATCGTCAAACCCCATGACGAATGCGGGTGGCAAGTCCCGGCCCTGTTTGCACGCGATATCACAGGCAATCGCCGATATCCCGGCACTGTCAAGCCCGCCGGAAACCAGACATCCAAGCGCACAATCGACATCCATCGCATCCGCAACCGATTGCCTGACCTTCTGACGCAGATCAGAAACCCTGTCAAAAGACGTCGGCTTGGCACTTACATCCTGTGCCGGATGGGCAATCGCGCTTCTGGTGATCGCGCCATTCTGCCAGCAGATGACGGATCCGGGCTTTAAGAGTTCGATACCCATAACGCCACTTGCCGGTGCTGGCACAAACAGATGGGCCAGATAGCGAGCCCTGCTCGTTTGATCGAACCGAAGACTTTGCACTTCACCAAGTGCCGCCAGTTCCGAAGCAAATGCCAGATCACCGGTCGGGCTGCTGTGGCAGACATAAAGCGGCTTGATCCCGACCGGATCGCGCGCCAGCCATAAGCTGCGTTCCCGAACATCCCAGAACGCAAGTGCATATTGCCCCGATAATGCACCGAGTATATTGGCAATATCATCGCCCGCCATGACGGCACGGGCCAACAGATGCAAAACCAGTTCCGCATCATTCTGGCTCCGCATGTATGCACCATCCCGGACCAAGTCGGCGATCTTACGCCGGTGTCCGGCGATGTAGCCATTGAACACCAGAACAAACCGCCCATCAGCGGTCACCAATGGCTGATTGGCTGTGTGTGTCGGGTCCGTGGTGATCAGTCGTGCACATCCTAACGAAATGGCACCATCCGGATCAGACCAGATCGCGGTATTGTCGGGGCCGCGATGGGCAAGTTTACCCAGGATACGCGCAAGTGCGGATTGACCATCTGATGTCGTGATCCCGGCAATTGCGCACATGGCTGCTAAGCCATCTCATCCGGTTCAGAACCATCATCGGGCAGGTTTTCGTGACCCTGCCCGTTTATGCGATTCTGAAGATCACGCAGGATGTAAAGCCGAAGGGCACTGGAAAGATTGCCTTCACGTTCGGAATCAATTTCGACCACCAGTTCCGCCAGTGTGAGGTCCCGGCGTTCGGCAATTCCGACCAGTTCCTGCCAGAAAGCATCTTCAAGCGAAAAACTGGTTCTGTGGCCTGCAATTGTCACTGATCTTTTACGAACGGTGTCATCCATCGGCGTTTATATCTTTTCATGTCTGGGAAAAACGAACATGATTTCAAATGCTTTCCGCCATGATAGGGCATCGTCATGAAATTCATACATCTTTCCGATCTTCATATTCTTGCACGCAATGACCTGTCACGTAAGCCGGATGCCGCGGCAACCCTGCGCAAGGTTATCGGTGAAATCAACACCCACCATCACGATGCCGAAATCTGTGTGATTACCGGTGATATCACGCATCGCGGAACAGCCGAACAGTATGAACAGGCCGTCGATATCCTGTCCGAACTTGCCATCCCCTATCTGATCATTCCCGGGAACCATGACATTCGCGAAGCTTTCCGCGACGCCTTTCCGACCACGTCGGTTGATGCCAACGGCTTTGTCAATTTTGGCCAGACCTTTGACGGGGTGCGGTTTGTCATGATGGACAGCATCGTGCCGGGTGATCATCACGGCACCCTGTGCGAAAGACGTCTGGCCTGGCTGCGTGACGAACTTGCCGCCCATCGCGATACGCCAACTTTCCTTTTCATGCATCATCCGCCGTTTGAGATGGGCCTGCCCTTCATGGATACGATCCGCCTTGATGTTGAGCACGAACTGGGTGAAATCGTCCAGGCAAACCCGCAAATCAAGCATCTGTTCTTTGGGCATTTACACCGGCCTGCGACCGGCACTTGGCTTGGTGTACCGTTCGTTCTGGCCAACAGCACCCAGTGCGGCGAACCACTTGATTTCCGTCATGAAAAGGAAGAAGAGCTCGAAGACCGCAATCCGCTTGGTCCGGGATACGGCATTGCCTTTTCCGACCCCAAGGGCGGGCTTCGCTATCACTTTGATTTTGTGAAGTTCGATATGGGTGCCTGATCAGGCCGCAATTGTACCCCGATCCCATTCAGTACGGACAATCGGGTCTTCTTCTTGCACGGCCTGACGTGTCCGCAGTTGATCAAACGCTTCACCATCCATCAATTGCGACAGCGCCCAGACGGCACTGGCGCGGATCAGCGCACTCTCATCACCCAGCAAGACGATAATTCTGGGGATCAGACCTTCCGACCCGCTATTGCCCGCCGCGATCAAAACATTGCGCAAAAACTTTGCCCGACCGATCCGCTTGATCGGTGATCCGCTAAAGAATGCGCGGAATGTTTCATCATCAAAATCAAGGAAATCGGCCAGACGCGGCGCAGTCAGTTCCGCGCGCGGAATGAATGCGAGCTCTTCTGTTCTGCTCGCAAACTTGTTCCAGGGACAGGCTGCCAGACAATCATCACAACCATAAATGCGATTGCCCATCGCCTTGCGAAATTCAAGGGGGATGGGTCCATCAAGCTCGATCGTCAGATAGGAAATGCATTTGCGCGCATCAAGCTTATAGGCTGCCGGAAAGGCGTCCGTCGGACAGGCCGACAGACATTTTGAACAAGACCCGCAATGATCAATTTCGGGCTCGGCTTCGTCAAACGAGATCGTAGTAAAGACCTCGCCCAGAAACAGCCAGCTGCCAAATTCCCGCGACACGAGATTGGTGTGCTTGCCCTGCCAGCCGATACCCGACGACTGCCCCAGCGGCTTTTCAAGAACCGGGGCAGTATCAACAAAAACCTTTACCTGTTCGCGCCCGCCCGATTGCTCAACCAGCCACCGGGCCAGTTGTTTCAGGCGTTTCTTGATCAGATCGTGATAGTCCTTGTTGCGCGCATAGACAGAAATCATCGCCCGGTCCGGGTGATCAAGCAACTCCATCGGATTTTCGGCCGGGCCATAATTGCTGCCCAGTACGATCACTGATTTGACGTCGGGCCACAGCATTTCCGGATCACGACGCCGTGGCAAACGTTCCGGATCATTCATCCATGCCATTGAACCGTATTCGCCACCGGCAACAAATTCATCAAGGCGTTGCTGATTACGCGGATCAATCTGCGGACGCGCCACACCACAGACATCAAAGCCGATTTCGCGGGCTTTGGCCTTAAGCATTTCCAATGTGATCTGGCGTTCGGTCGTTGTGGTCATGTTTGCGGGTCGGTGTTCTGTGCAAAGCGATCTCTCTTTATCGTGCTTTATATAGGTTTGCCGACAAAACGCAAAAGACCGCAGCGTCATGCTGCGGCCTTTGAATGCTGATCAAAGAAAGATCAGAAGCGATAGCGAAGCGTTGCAAGGATCGAACGCTCTTCACCGTAGTAACAGTTATCCGACCACTGTGTGATCAGGCACGAGGCCACATATTCCTCATCAAGCAGGTTGTTTACATTGATGCGCAGGTCCGTGTTATCAAAGCCAACCTTGGCCATGTCGTAATTCAGTGCCAGATCAAAAATGGTATAATCGGGCACCGTAATCGTATTGGATTCATTGCCCGCCATCTCCCCGACGAAGCGTGCACCTGCCCCGATGCTCAGCCCATCAAGAGCGCCCGAATGGAACCCGTAATCGCCCCAGATCGATGCCATATGTTCGGGAACCTGCATCGGACGTTTGCCGTCCTTGGTATCGCCCGGCGCATCATAGGCCGCGTCAGTATAAGTATAGGATGCGATCACACTGAGGTTTTCATTCAAATTTGCCCGCGCTTCAAGTTCGAGCCCCTGACTTTCGATCTCGCCAAGCGGATCATAGGCAAAGGTCGACGCGTTATAGATCGCGACATTATCCTGTTCGAGATAGAAGGCCGCGGCACTCAGCATAAGATTGCCGTTTTCGGGCTGATATTTCACACCCGCCTCATACTGAGTTCCCTCGGAAGGCTCAATCGGGTTGCCCGCAACATCTGAAGACAGGCTCGGATTAAAGGATTCCGAGTAACTGACATAGGGTGCGACACCATTGTCGAACAGATACAATATACCGGCCCGCTTGGTAAGTTTCTGGCGATCTTCGCCGGTTTTCTTGTTGGTCAGGCGATCAAGTTTTTTAGTTTCCACCCAATCCTGTCGCAATCCCAATGAAAGGCGCCAGTTTTCGTAGGAAAACTGATCTTCAAGATACAAACCCACCTGTTCAAGCGTTCTCACATTGCTTGTCGTTGGTGCACCAAGTGTAACCCCGGGGTTTCCATAAGTCGGTGAAAACGGATTGATGTTCGAAGCAGACGGAAACTGCCAGCTATTTTCGGTCCGACGGTGCTGATAATCAAAGCCCATCAACACAGTATGATCTATATCCGACGTTGCGAAATCGGCTTGCAGCTGGTTGTCTACGGCATATGCGCGCATGGTTTCATCACCACCGCCATAGGAACGCTTCAGTTCGTCTGTCGAACCAACCCAGCCGGTCTGGTAGATCTGGTCAATATGGACGTCAGCATCGAGAAAACGAAAGTTCTGTCGCGCTGTAAAGGTCTCGTCGAAATCGTGTTCGAATTGATAGCCGACCATATTCTGCGTTCTTTCGAAGGCCTCCAGCGATGGATCGCCATCAAAGAACCCGGTCGAGATATATTTGCCATTTCGCGGAAACAGGGTGCCTTCTGATGGCACGCCGTTATGGGTTCCTCCTTCCGGATCTTTTTGCAAATAAGCCATCAGGGTGACGCGCGTATCATCGGTGAAGTTCGCCGTCAAAGACGGGGAAATTGCATAGCGTTCTTCTTCTGCACCTTCAAACTGGGTATCAGCAGCATCGGCCTTACCAACCAGGCGATAGGCCAGTTTACCTGCTTCATCAAGCGGTCCTGTCAGGTCAAACCCGACACCACGCTGATTGCGGTTGCCATAGGAAAGTTCGACTTCACCCTGTTGTTCGAATTGGGGCTTCTTGCTTGAAAGTGCGACAAGCCCACCCGGGGAGCTCCGCCCATAAAGAACCGATGCCGGGCCTTTGACAACATCGGCACGCTCAACGAAATAGGGGTCGACCTGCATCGAACTATAGGTCGAGTCATCACTCATGGTCTTAAGACCATCAAGGTAAATGTTGTCAATCGACCGGTCGACCAAGCCGCGCAAGATCACGTAATCGTAGCGGTTCGACGCGCCGACCTGCCCGGTAAAGGCACCGGGGGTATAACGCATCGCCTGCATGATGGTTTGTGCCCCCTGATCTTCCATCTGATCACGTGTCACCACAGTAATGCTTTGCGACGTTTCAAGGATGGGGGTCGCCGTTTTGGTTGCAGCCAACGACTTCGTGGCAATGTAACCCGGTACCGGGCCGTCGGCCTTTTCGTCAACACTGTTTGCTTCAACACGGACAGCATCGGTGACATTTTCACCGCTTGTGGCAAGCTGTTCAATGGTGATCGTTCCACCATCCGTGTAGCGCCAGGTATATCCGCTTCCGCTTAAGAGCGTTCCAAGGGCGGCATCGACCGTCATCTCGCCCTTAAGCCCGGACACCTTCACATCCCCCAGCCCGTCCGAGGGAAACATAAGCTTCAAATTCGCCTGATCGGCAAATGTTGTTAGCGCCCGGTCAAGGTCTTGGCCCGGAATGTCGAGAAGAACCACATTTGACTGGGCGATTTCGGCACCGATTATTTCGGTTGTGCCGATTTCGGCAGCATTGCCCGATAGCGGACAAGCTAGAGCAATCCCTGAAATAACGGTGGTCGCCGCAAGACGTCGCATCCAGTCATTTCGTCCAACACCCCCTGAAATCACAGTCCGTTGGCCGCATGCCACAAGCTTCATCACATTCGTTGAATTCATCATAAGGCCTTTTTGGTTCAATTCCCCTATTGCGAATGATATTAAGAACCGAAATCATTCGCTTTACCTTGTGACGATTTCACCTGACGTGATTTGCACCCCCTTTTTCATTTTTTTGAAATTCTTTGAAAATAGCCCGAAACACGGTCCGAAATCGCACGACCGGGGCTAATAGATGACGGTCAAAAGCGGCAAGCGAACAAGCTTGGCACCCGTTGTCTGCTCCAGAGAATTAAGCAGCTCATCAAGCTCGGCGGTTTCAAAAACGCCGGTAACCCTGAGATTACGCAAAGCATCACGTGCAATAACGATGCGTTCGGATTTGTATCGCTGGACCTCGTCAATCACATCACCAAGCGGACGGTTATTGAAGATCAGCTTTCCGCGTTGCCAGCTGCCATAGGCCGCAAGATCAGCATCCTCGACCAGTTTCGGGACTGTGCCATCCTGATAATAGGCTTGCTCACCGGCATTTAACCGAACAGAGCTGCCCGACTGGTTGCTGACCTCAACCACGCCTTCCTGAACGGTGACACCAACGCAATCATCTTCGATCCGGACCCCATAAACAGTTCCAACCGCCATCGAAGCCCCATCCCGTGCTGTGACAATAAAGGGATGGCTGGCGTCCTTGGCGACATCGAAAATGACCTCGCCTGCGGCAAGGTTCACCTGTCGGATATCGCCGGAGAAATCGATGGAGAAGGCCGATGATGTATTCAGATGGGCAACCGTGCCATCCGGCAATGTTATGGTTCTGGAAACCCCGATAGCGGTGCTGTAATCCGCATTCCAGCGTGCCCATAAATCCTGCCCTTGAAGACTACCAATGATGGTCAGGGCAAGCACTGCACAAAGCGAACCGGCCATAACGCCCCAGCGTTTTGGCACAAACGACATATGCCCTGTCATTGGCCGTTTGCGTCGCGTTGCCGGTCGACTGACGGATGTGGATGCCAATGTCAGTGAAGCCATCGCCAGATCGTGGTCGAGCCCGGACCAGTTTCGGGCCACCTCGGTCTCGTCAACCGCTCCGAAAAGCAATTCAGCTTCCCGGACGGCACGGGCATGATCGTTGCTTTGGGCACGCCAATGTTCAAATGCCTGGCGTTCCACATCCGAAGCATCGCCGGATTGCAGACGCACCAGCCACTCGATGGCCTGATCGCTCAACGCGATCATGTCATCGTCATAGCCTTTCAGCACAGACTGCTGATCTGCGGTTGCACCCGACGTCAAATGCCCACTCCCCGATCAAAATCCGTTCCCGTTCCCGACAAACGGTAATCTCTGTTTATAAGACGAACCAGCCAGGCGAATGATGCCATCAAAACTGACATTATTTTTCATCCCCGGCCAAAAGCGCGTCACGACAATGACGCAAGGCGCGGCCAATATATTTCGCGACCATACTGTTTGAAACACCAAGTTTGTCGGCAATCTCGGTGTGAGACATCCCTTCGACCCGAAACATCAGGAGTGCCGCACGCGCGTTATCGGGTAATTCTTTCAAGGCCCGGTCCAGCAGCATGATCTGTTCGCGCGACAGGTAAATCTTTTCCGGCCCAGGTTTGGGATCACTGATTTCCAGCGCCCCCTCGTCCCCGTCATGAAGCGCAGAAAGACGTCTGTCACTTCTGATCTGGTCAATCGCAAGATTGCCCGCCACCCGGTAAATATAAGCCCGCGGGTTATCAATCTCGTCATCGGTGTCGGGCGTTTTGGCAAGACGCAAATAGGTGTCCTGCACGACATCGGCCGCGCGCTGGGAATCACCATTCAGCTTCCGGGTCAGAAACCGCAAAAGCTGTTCATAGTTTTCCTGAAAACTTGCAATGAGGACAGATGCGCTTTGACGCGCCATCGTCATTCCCAACCAAACCAGTGTCACAAAGCAGGCCCCCTGCCATCTCCCTGACTTAGCAGGATCAATTGAAAATGACAATGAGAATAATTATCATTAACTAATGATGTGAAATAGCCATACCCAAAGAAAAAGGCTGCCCGAACAAGGCAGCCTTTCAAATTCATATGTTAACCGTTGTCCTGACGGGCCTAACCACGGCCGCGATAGGGCGCCACACCCTGCTCAGGGATCCAGACGCCTTCGGGGGCCGGGCCGGTCTGATAAAACACATCAATCGGAATGCCGCCGCGCGGATACCAGTAACCGCCAATGCGCAGCCATTTCGGATCAAGTGTTTCAACAATGCGCTTGCCAACCTTGATGGTGCAATCTTCGTGAAACGACCCATGGTTACGGAACGAAGTCAGAAACAGCTTCAGCGATTTGCTTTCTACGAGCCAGTCACCCGGCACATAGTCAATCACGAGATGGGCAAAGTCTGGCTGACCGGTGATCGGGCAAAGCGACGTGAATTCCGGTGCGACAAAGCGCACACAATAATCTGTTCCGGCTTGCGGGTTCTGAACCCGTTCAAGAACGGCTTCGTCCGGGCTGGCAGGCTGTTTGGTGTCGCCACCCAGCATGGTCAGATTGTCGTATATGGTCTGATCGGCCATGGAATTAATCCTCGATAATTGGCACGGGATCGATATCCCCGCCTTCCTGTCCAGCATGGAAATCACGTGCGAACGCGTCCATCCGGCCTTCGGCAATGGCTTCGCGCATGCCGCGCATCAAATCCTGATAATAGGCAAGGTTGTGCCAGGTCAGCAGCACCGCACCCAGAATTTCACCCGCCTTGATCAGGTGATGCAGATAGGCACGCGAATATTTCGTACAAGCCGGGCAGTTGCACTGATCATCAAGCGGGCGATCATCATCACGATGACGACCGTTCTTAAGGTTCAGGGTACCGCGATGGGTAAAGGCCTGTGCATTACGGCCCGAACGGGTCGGAAGAACACAATCAAACTGATCAATCCCGCGCATCACCGCACCAACCAGATCAGACGGCTTGCCAACCCCCATCAGGTAGCGCGGCTTGTTGGCCGGTAACATATCGACACAGAAATCAAGCGTATCAAACATGATCTGCTGGCCTTCGCCCACGGCAAGCCCGCCAACCGAATGGCCCGGAAGATCAAGTTCAGCCAGCTTTTCAGAACTTTCACGGCGCAGGTTTTCAAAAACGCTGCCCTGCTGAATGCCATAAAGCGCATAGCCTTCGCGCTCGACAAAGGCGTCCTTTGACCGTTTGGCCCAGCGCATCGACATGCGCATGCTGTCAGTCGCCTGCTGTTCAGTTGCCGGGAACGGGGTGCATTCGTCAAAGGCCATGGTGATGGTCGAACCCAGAAGATGCTGGATTTCCATCGACCGTTCCGGCGTCAGGTTGAACTTGCGACCGTCGATATGGCTTTTGAAGGTCACGCCTTCTTCGGTGATCTTGCGAAGCTTGGCCAGCGACATGACCTGATACCCACCGCTATCGGTCAGGATCGGCTTGTCCCAGTTCATGAATTTGTGCAAGCCACCAAGACGCGCAATGCGTTCCGCACCGGGACGCAGCATCAGGTGATAAGTATTGCCCAGAAGAATTTGCGCGCCCGTATCAGCGACATTTTCCGGCAGCATGCCCTTTACAGTGGCAGCAGTTCCAACCGGCATGAAAGTCGGCGTATCAATGACGCCGTGCGCGGTGTGGATGCGCCCCAAACGGGCCTTGCCATCCTGGGCAAGCAATTCGTAGCGAAATTCGGTCATGACAGATTATGTCCGTGCATCAATTTTACTGGCGCATTCAAGCAGGCTGCAATCGCCATAAGAATAAAAACGGTATTCGTTCTCGATCGCGTGGTTATAGGCCGCCTTCATCCGGTCAAACCCGGCAAAGGCCGAAACCAGCATAAACAGGGTCGAACGCGGCAAATGGAAGTTGGTCAAAAGCATATCCACCGCCCGGAACTTGTAACCCGGCGTGATAAAGATGTCGGTTTCCGCTTCGAACGGTTCAACCACGCCGTCTTCACGTGCCGCACTTTCAAGCAAACGAAGTGACGTTGTCCCGACCGCAACAACACGTCCACCATTGGCGCGCGTCTCGTTGACCAGATCAGCAATTTCCCTGCTGATGGATCCCCATTCGGCATGCATCTTGTGGTCTTCTGTATCGTCAACCTTGACCGGAAGGAACGTCCCCGCCCCGACATGCAGCGTAATGGTGCGACGGTTAACCCCGCGCGCATCCAGATTTGCCAGAAGTTCCGGGGTAAAATGCAGACCCGCCGTCGGGGCCGCCACCGCGCCGTCCTTTTGGGCAAAGATGGTCTGATAATCGGACTTGTCCTGATCATCGCCACCGGTCTCGCGACGGATATAGGGTGGCAGCGGCATCACACCGTATTTCTCAAGGGCCGCGATCAGATCGGCACCCGACCGGTTGAATTTCAGCGTAACCTCGCCGCCATCCTTCTTATCAAGAACCTCGGCCTCGAATTCGTCATTGACCTTGAAGGTTTCACCGATCCGAAGCTTTTTGGCAGGCTTTGCGAATGCAACCCAGGTTCCCAAGCCTTCCTGCTTGTGCAGGGTCACTTCGACCTTGGCATCACCGCGTTTGCCAAACAAACGTGCCGGGATAACGCGCGTGTCATTGGAAATCAGCAAATCGCCCGGACGCAGAATATCGGGCAGCTCGCGCACGATACGGTCATGCATGCCATCGGCAGACAGATCAAGCATACGCGCAGCGTCACGCGGGTTTGCCGGATGTTCTGCAATGCGTTCGCGTGGCAATTCGAAATCGAACAGATCGACTTTCATGGATCGGGGTAATTCCGGATTATGGGACAAACAATTGAAGGGGCGTTTTATGCGCCCCTTCGTTTAAAATCACAAGGTATTGCGCGACATATCAGCCCTGTGCCGGTTCCGCATTCAGGCGCGGTGTCACCACAGCCATCAACAGACGGAACGGCGCAAGACAGGTCAGCGCCATGATGACCTTGGCGGTAAAATCACCCAGCGCCCAGGTGTCCCACGGAAGACCGGTACCGGCAAACGCGATCGAGAAGAACAAGGCGGTATCCACCGCCGAACCGATCCCCGATGACACCAGCGGTGCTTTCCACCAGGTTGCCTGACGCAGCTTGTCAAAGATCGTCACATCAAGCATCTGGGCAATCAGGAAGGCCGAACCCGACGCAATGGCAATGCGCGTGTCTGCAAAGATAAGCGACAACACAACTGCCAGTGCAAAGCCCGCCAGCACGACAATGCGCGCAGCCCCCGCACCGCGTGCGCGGTTGGTCAGATCGGTCACAAGGAAGGCTACCGGATAGGTGAAGGCACCATAGGTCAGCCAATCCGCCAGAACACCCGGCAGCGGGTATTCAACAAGAATGTTCGACGCGACAACAGTCACCGCCATGGCGAGAACACCGAAAATGATCGCTTTCATCGTCTTGTCCTTCAACAAGGTGAACCCACGCATAACAAATCTCGCGGCCCACCTTACTGGGCGACGATCAGGACCGGGTTCTTTTCAACTTTGGTTGCCGGGTGTTTACGCCCAAGCCCCAAGAGGGTCAAGGAAAAACGGCGATCAGGGAAACCCTGATCGCCGCTGCAGATCGCTGCAAGTCGCCCCGGGGAAAGTGGGACGCCGTGCCGCGAAACTTTATTCTTTTGCGATTACAGCATGATACCACGAATGGTGAAGAACAGTAGCGCGCCAAGGAAGGCACCAGCCGGAACCGTCACCACCCACGCTGTCGCAATCGTCACCGCATAGCGGCGACGCACCAGAAGACGCTTGCGCATTTTCTGTTCTGCTTTTTCAGCTTCGTTCGGATCAATCTGGCGCAAGGCTTCAAGATGTTCGTCCGCCTGCAGGTCGTCGGGCTTGTCAACCAGCATTGGCGATGCGACCTGACGACGACGATGCGACAGGCTTTCACGCAGGAAGCCGACACCAAACACCGCGCCAACCGCAATATGGGTCGAACTGACCGGAAGGCCGAGTGCCGAGGCCACAATCACTGTCAGTGCTGCCGACAGAGCCACCGTATAGGCACGGATCGGATCAAGCTTGGTAATCTTTGATCCAACCGTCTTGATCAGTTTAGGACCAAACAGGATCAGACCAGCCGAAATACCAATTGCGCCGATAACCATAACCCAGATCGGAATGGGGGCCGATGTCACGATCTGACCGCTATCGACACCCGACACAATGGCCGCCAGTGGACCGATTGCGTTCGCAACATCGTTCGAACCATGGGCAAAGGAAAGAAGGGCTGCCGAAACCACCAGCGGAATTCGGAACAGCGATGCGATTTCCTTGCGGCGCCCTGTCATGGTTGCCGATGCACGATGAACCGCCTTGCGCACCGGGAGGACCGTAATGAAGAAGGCCGCAATACCGATAGCAATCACAACCGATGTATCTGCTTTCCAGAGTTTCTTGACCCCCTTCATCATCAGATACATCGAGAAGGCCGAGACCATAACACCAACCAGGATCGGCACCCATTTGCGGGCAGCAGCAACACGGTCTTCTGTATAGATGATACGGAATTTGATAAAGGCCAGGAAACCAGCGGCGATCAAACCGCCAAGTACCGGGGAAATCACCCAGCTGGCAGCAATCGTCCCCATGGTCGGCCAGTTCACAGCATCAATGCCGACGGCTGCCATACCGGCCCCCATAACACCGCCGACGATGGAATGGGTGGTCGATACCGGCGCACCAAGCCAGGTCGCAAGGTTCAGCCAAAGTGCTGCGGCCAGAAGGGCGGCCATCATTGCCCAGACAAAGGTCTGCGCATCAGGCATCTGGTTTGGATCAATGATCCCGTTCTTGATCGTTCCAACGACATCGCCACCGGCGATGATCGCGCCGGCGGCTTCGAACACAGCCGCAATCAAAAGGGCGCCAACCATGGTTAGCGCCTTGGAACCGACCGCCGGACCAACATTGTTGGCAACGTCGTTGGCACCGATATTCAGCGCCATGTAACCGCCGATCACAGCAGCCGCGATCAGGAAGCCACTTTGCGGCAAGCCACCCATGTGAAAGGCGACAAACGCGCTACAGGCAATCAGGAAGACAATGGCAAGACCAAGCTTTGCGCTGATCGAGGCAGTGGCCCCCATCCCCGCATCCATGCGCTTTTGCCACTTGAGGTCCTTATCCAGAGCAGTTTTTTTAACCGACATAATCAACCGTTACCATCAAAGGGAATCGACGCGCGGATCATGTCGAAGCCGGACCCGTTTGTTAAGGTTTTTTTGCCGTTATATTACGATGACCTGTCAAGCATCTGAGGTTAAACGAAAAACGGCCCCACATGTCGGGGCCGTTCTCGCTGACTTTAGCCCGTCAGGGGATTACCGACCAAACTGGTTCAAAAGACCTTTCAAGAGCCCTTTTGCCGCATCTTCGGCCGATCCGCTGCCTGAACCCGAACCACCGCTGCTTGATCCGCTTCCGCCAAGCGCCTTGTCGAGAATGTTATCAAGAACCTTCACCGCGATCTTGTCCATGCGACCGGTGATCACAGGATCATCGATCTTGCCTTTGGCATAGACGCTAAAGGGCGGCAGTTCTTCGATCTTTTTGGAGAAATCGAAATCAGCAGTGGTGTCCATCACCCATTTCGGCAGATCAAGTGTTGCATCGGCATCCGCCGTCCCGACCCGCGAAAGGGCTTCGACGCGGGTGGTCTTGGCAATACCGTTGGTGATGGCAATATCGCCTTCAAGCGACTGCAGAAGATCATTATTGCCGACCCCTTCAACCACCATGGCTTGTGGCCCCTGACGCAACAGAGCTTCAATATTCAGCTTCGGATCACTTGACCGCTTGCTTGCATTGCTAAACCGGACTTCAGTCAGGACCAGATTGGCCGTGCCATTCAGCGCAGAAACCAGACGACGTGAAGTATTGCCCGATGCCTTGACATCGAATTTAAGGTTCGCACCGCCAATGACAGTGTCATTGGCAACCTTGATCGGTGTCAGCTTTTCAATCCGCGCCTTGTCAAGGCCGCCCTTAAGGGCAAGTTGCGGAACATCACTGTTACGGGCATCGAACGTCCCATCAATACCAAGATCACCATCCCCCAGAAGCCCCTTAAGGTTCGAGATGGTCAAAAGCCCCTGCACAAGGTTTGCCTTAAGGTCCGGCTTCACAAGGCTGTAGGCGTCAAAATCAAGCTGATCAAGGGCGATGGCGATATCCGCATCAATCGACCGCAGGGCCGATACGTCAATAATCGTATCATCCCATGGTGTCCCGTCACGCGCATCGACATTGGTCACCTTCATGCCCGAGGGCAGATTAAAGGCAGCCTTGCGCGGCCCGCTACCCGCGCCGGGCATCAGGCTTGCGCGTTTTTCGGCAGGCAGGAACGGGTCAACCACAAGGCTTCCGCCCGAAAGTGCGACCGAAAGTTTCGGCTGTGCCTGTGATGCGTCAAATGTGACCTTGCCCGCTGTTTCAAACGCGCCAACCACAAGCTTCAGACCATCAAGGACGATATTCTGTGCATTGCCCTTGACCGCACTTGAAACGGCAAACCGCCCCAGATTGCCCGACGGTGTATATGTCGGCGCAACAAGATCAAGTGCGCGGTTCAGGCTTGACGCCTGAATGGCAAGTTTGCCGTCCAATCCGGGATTTCCACCCAGCATCTGCGAAACAACACCATCAAGGGCGACCTGCATCAACGGATTGGAGACATCAAGTTTAAGGGACGGCACGGTAACCGGACCATTCAGACCAAGATTTGCCTGAATGCTTTTATAGCTGCTTGCCGGTGCCGGAAGCGTAATCCCGGTCAGCTTTGCAAAGGGCTCAAGCGTCTTGGCTGTTACCCGAACAGACAACCCGTCAAAGGCAGGAACATCTGCCGACCCGTTGAAGGTGCCCTTGGCAGACGCGGCAAGCCCGGCTGCATCAGAGACAGCAAGATTGGTCAGGGTAATGTCTCGGCCCTTGATGCTGCCATCAATCATGATGCCGCGCACGGCAACACCTGATGAGATAACTTCGTCAGCAGCAAGACGGTAGTTTGCCGCCAAACCGTCAAGCGGCGCCAGGGCATCCCTGATGACCTTGACCATGTCTTCCTTGACCGCAGAAGACTGCGCAGCGCTATCAGTCGACGCACCGCCTGCTGTGGCACCACCTGAAGCAGTATCTGACGACGTTGTTGCAGCGTTATCATTTGCCGGTGCGCTTGGCATATATTGATCAAGATTGATGCGATCAAGCTTCAACCCGATGCCGAGTGCCGGAAGCCCTTCCCCGCTCAGATTGGCGACCACCGCACCACGAATGGCGGTATCATCAATCCGCAGATCAAGATCAGAAATATTAAGCTGATCAGGCGTTCCCTTGATCCCGCCGGTCAGGGAGAACCGGCGCAGTCGATCGGCGCGTACGCCATCGACATCAACACCAAGCCAGCGAATCACAGCCCGGATATTTTCAGATGCAACTTCATAGCTTAATGCCGCCGACAATTCCGGCTTCTGACCGGAAATGCTGCCAAAGACGGCCAGATCCGTGCCCCCCGGAAGACCGGCGGACACCTCATTAAGCGTCACCTTGCTATCCGCAATCGCGGCATTGATACGCGCATTATGCACAGGCGTCTGGTTATAGATCAGGGTTTCGACTTCAAAGTCGATAGATGCCGTCAGGTCAGACGGAATGGCGGGCGCATTGGCTGCCTTGCCGTTATTCACCGAGCTTTGCGATGGAATGGATTGAGCTGCACCATTGGCACTCTTTGATCCATTCGTGCCTGTATCGGCCTTATCCGGGGAACCGGCAGCGGAACCGGATGCAGGTGCCGCCTTGCCGTCGCCCATATCAGCCAGAACAAGGATGCTATCAAGATCGAGCTGATTGAACCGCAATGCGACATCCGCGCGCATGCTCGGTTCCTGATCAATCGCAATCGCACCCGATCCACGGGTTTCACCAAAGCGGATCGACAAATCATTCAACGTGACGGATTTGGCATTGGCGGCAATATGCCCGCCAAGGTTAAAGGGCTTGGCGGCGATATCGGGGATATCCGCACCTTCACCTGCAACGCGCAGTGCTGCCTGACGGAGATCGTCGAAATTACCATCAATCTGGCCATCAAATCCCGGATTATCCGAGGACAGATCAACCCGACCACCAACCGTAATACCGCCATCTACCTTGTCGATGCCAAGTTTCAGGCTGACCGGGAAAGGTGCAACCTGACTGATCTGACCAACATTAAAGCCGAATGTCAGCGGGATACCGCGATAGAAAACATACCCTTCACCCTCAAGCGGACCATTCAGGCTGTCTGCCGATACACCAATGGTCAGGCCTTCGATACGTTCTTCCGAACCCGGAGCACGATAGATGATGGTCGCGTTTTCGATCTCAAGCCGGTCGATCTTGATCGTGCTGGCGATATCGCTGCCTGCGGCATCGTCAGATCCGCTTGCCGGGTTATCGGCACCTGTCTGTGATTGTTCTGGCGTCTGCGTTCCACTTTCGGGCATCGTAATCGTGCCTGCATCCGGCCCGGAACGTGCGGCTTGTCCCGGATCGAAGACCAGATTGTTGCTGCCATCTTCGAATGTCTCGATCGCGATTACAGGGTCGATCAGACTGACTTCCTTGATCTGAACATTGCCCGTCAGAAGCGGCATCAGGGCAACCGACACACGCACCTCTTCGATTGACACCATGTCGGCGTCCTGGGCACCAGGCAGATTGCCAAGGCTGACCTGGCTTGCCGAAAGCGACGGCGACGGGATCAGCGACATGGACAGATCGCCCTCAAGAACAAGCTCCCGCCCCGTGGCATCGCGCACGGCTTGGCTGATCTGTGCCTTGTAGCCATTCCAGTCAATCAGGGAAGGAATGATCAGCAGTGCTGCGACAAGCACCACAACTAATGCACCGATTACGGCAAGGATCTTTTTCAACAGTCAGGCTCCGCTCGCTCACAAGGTCATTCTGCACGTCGCAGTGACCTTCAATGATTTGATTTTAAGTCCAAAAGCATAGGGCTCGTGACAGCTCTCGCAACAGAAAATGGCAACAGAATGTTGCATTCTTCACAGTTCGTCATTTGCACCTGAATATAATGACTTGCCTGCCATGGAGGTGCACCTTCGGTATCCCGTCTGTTTCATGTGAGAGGCCAAAGGTTCGGCATCAAGCGACAATTTAAAATTTCGAGATTTTAATAAGTAAAAACAACTCCGTAATTAACGGAAAGAACAGCCCAATTCAGATTGATGCGCATGGATTGCTTCCGGATATGGCGGGCAAAGCCAACAGGACGCTAGAAATCCCTGATTAAAATGATACATTTTACAAAACAACAAATTCAATCCTGACTTTCATTTCTGCCGAAAGTTTGGCGCGCTTCAAGGCGACAGGGAGGATAAAATGGCCGAGACAATAATCGAAACCCCGGAAAACACGGTCGAACCAAGCCTGCATGGCATCACCATCCGCACCATCACAACAGACCAGTCCGGCTCCTGGTTGCAGGCCGGATGGCGCGACTTCAAGCAAACACCGGCCATTGGCCTGACCTATGGTGCTTTTTGCGTTATTGCCGGATGGCTTGTTGTGCTGAGTATCTTTCAAACCGGCCAACCCTATCTGACTTTGCCACTGGCCGCCGGGTTCATGCTGCTGGCCCCGCTGGTTGCGGTTGGTCTGTATGAAACCAGCCGGCGGCTTGAGATGGGTGAAAATGTCACCATCTGGCACAGTCTGAACGGTTTCCGACGCAATCCCGGTCAGATCGGGGCCATCGGCGTTGTCCTGATGCTGTTCTTTCTGGCCTGGACGCGTATTGCGATGCTGCTTTTTGCGTTGTTTTACAACGGCACGATGCCGTCACTTGATGTCCTGATCTGGGAAACATTCTTTTCACGTGATGCCATGACCTTCCTGATCACTGGCAGCATCCTTGGCGGGGCACTGGCATTCATTGTCTTTGCCATATCGGTTGTCTCGATCCCGCTTCTGGTGGATCGCGACGTTGATGTGATCAGTGCCGTGATTATCAGCGTAAATGCGTTTCGCAAGAACTGGAAAGTTCTGGTCGGCTGGGCTGCTGTGATTGCCATTCTGGCTGCATGCGGCATGGTTGTCCTGATGTTCGGACTGGCCGTTATCATGCCACTTCTGGGCTATTCAAGCTGGCATGCCTATCGCGGAATCGTCGATACCAGCCAGTCTGACGTTCCCCGTCTGCGTCGTCAGGTACCATGACCGCCAGCCACAGCGATAAGGAACACAAACGCCGCCCCGACCGGGCGGCGTTTTCATGTCCGCCGTTCGATCACATTCTGTCATTCGTCGTATTGTTGGAACAATCCGTGCGACGGAGTGTTTAGTCATCACCCGCTGTTGTGTGATGTCATGGAACCAAATAGAGTTCTGGCAATCCCGCCACAAATTGTCCAAATTCTGTCGTCAACAGTGAGCCTGCAAACCCTATTCCTGCAACCATCTGCGTTCATGAGATAAGTTAACCATGTATCAGGCTCCGGCAGTGCGTCATGTTGTCGCCCTTTCAACCTCTCTGATTGCCTTTATGGCCGGAATGGGTGTTGCATATGCACAAACCAATACCGCCGATGGTCCACAATCAACCCGCACACCTGACCAGAAATGGGGGGTATCCCTATCCGTCGAGAACGATCTGTTTACGCCAAGCAATAGTGATCAGCATTATACAAACGGCGTGCGCCTTGCCTTTGTGTCACCAGAAGACAGCGCCCCGGCTGCGTTTCTGAATGTCGCCAAACAGATTCCGTTTTTTGCATCCGACGGACGCATCCGCACCAGCTATTCGCTGGGACAAACCATGTATACCCCTGATGACATTACGATTGCGGAAAACCAGCCCAACGACCGCCCCTGGGCCGGAATGCTGTATGGCACCGCCGGACTTTTGTCCGATACCGGACTTCGTAGCGATGATGGCGAAAGCAACTATTCGCGGATCGACACACTGGAACTAACACTGGGTGTCGTCGGACCCGCATCCCTTGCCGATAAAACCCAGGACTTTGTCCACAAGGTCATTGACAGTCCCCGCCCCAAAGGCTGGGACAACCAGATCAAAAACGAGCCGATTATCGGCCTGACCTATGAACGGAAATATCGCAGCTGGTTTGAAGCAGACATTGCCGGGATCGAATTTGATGCGACCCCGCATGGCGCCGTCACCCTTGGCAACGCCTTTACCAATGCGGAACTTGGGACCATGTTCCGCATGGGTTTTGACCTTCCTGCCGATTATGGGCCGCCACGCATTCGACCAAGTCTTCCGGGGTCTGATTTCTTTGTTCCGGACACCGAAGGGTTCCCGATAAGTGGCTATCTTTTTGCCGGGTTTGCCGGGCGCTATGTGCTGCGCGATATCACCCTTGATGGCAATACTTTTGCCGATAGCGCATGGGTCGACAAGGAACCGCTGGTCGGCGATCTTCAGATCGGTTTTGCGGTCATTGTAGGTCAGGCGCGCCTGACCTACACCCATGTCTATCGTACCCCGGAATTCACCGCCCAAAGTGGTGCGGACCAGTTCGGGTCGCTGTCCCTGTCATTTCGCTTTTAACAAAAAACGGGGCCATCGGGCCCCGTTTTGTAACGCATTTCAAATTGTATGATGATTTAAAGACCCGGAATCAACTTACCGGGATTCATCAGACCTTTCGGATCGATTGCCGCCTTGATGGCACGCATCAGCGCAATCGTATCCTCGCCATGTTCGGTCACCATGAAATCAAGCTTGCCATAGCCGATACCATGTTCACCCGTGCAGGTACCACCAAGTTTCAGGGCACGTTCGACCATGCGCCTATGCAGACGGTTGGCTTCTTCCATTTGTGCCGGATCTTCGGGATCAAGCAGGATCAGGGTGTGGAAATTGCCATCCCCGACATGACCAATGATGGTGCAGGTCAGCGGGCTCGCATCACAATCGGCACGGGTTTCTGAAATGGCCTCGGCCAGTCTTGAAATCGGCACACAGACATCGGTCGGCATGCCAGCCTTGCCCGGCTCCAGCTGCAGCGATGCATAATAGGCCTTGTGACGCGCAGCCCAAAGCTTGTTACGATCTTCCTGACGGGTGGCCCACTGGAATTCCTCGGCACCATATTCTTCTGCAACCGACTGCACAAACTCGGCTTGTTCCTTGACCCCGGCCTCGGTGCCATGGAATTCAAAGAACAGTGTCGGTGCTTCCTTATGGTCCAGCTTCGAATAGTTATTGACCGCGCGCACCTGCAATTCATCAAGGAACTCGATACGTGCAACCGGAATACCGGCCTGAATGGTCAGGATCACCGTATCAACGGCCGCATCGACTGTCGGGAAGGCACAGACGGCCGCCGACATGGCTTCGGGAATGCCATAAAGCTTCAGACCGATCTCGGTAATCACACCAAGCGTGCCTTCTGAACCGACAAACAACCGCGTCAGGTCATAACCCGCCGACGACTTGCGTGCACGGTTGGCCGTCTTGATGATCTTGCCGTCCGGGGTCACCACTGTCAGACTCAGGACGTTTTCACGCATGGTACCATAACGCACTGCATTGGTTCCCGACGCGCGGGTCGCTGTCATGCCCCCGATTGAAGCATTGGCACCCGGATCAATCGGGAAGAACAAACCCGTGTCACGCAAATGCTCGTTAAGCTGTTCACGGGTCACACCGGCCTGAACCCGGCAATCAAGATCGGCTTCGTTAACCTCGATGATCGCATCCATACGCGAAAGATCAATGCAAATACCACCACGCAGGGCTGCAACATGGCCTTCAAGTGATGAACCGGTACCAAACGGCACAATCGGAACTTCATGTGCTGCACACAGCTTGACGACTTCTGCAACTTCTTCGGTCGAGGTTGCAAAAACAACCGCATCAGGTGGAGACGCCTCATGCCAGCTTTCATCCTTGCCATGCTGTTCGAGTACGGCAGCCGCCGTTGAAAGACGATCCCCCAGCATTTCGCGCAACGTGCTGATCAGGCTTTCGGGGGTTTCGATGCGTTCATATTTGCGATCTGACATGATGTTATTCTTTGGCCTTTAGTTCCTGGTGACAGTCGGAAAACCGGTTTGTCTTATGCGGGGCGCAAGCCAGTGACCCGCGACAAGGGGTTACTACCTTACGCCGGGATCCCCAAAATTGGTATTACCTTTTGCGCATTCCTGCAATTTTGACATTTTTTCCCCTCAGGGGTTGAGCCCTGAGGACAATCCAATATTTTGGAAGATCGAAATGAATTCAGCGATCTAGCATCCGATACCCTCAGGAGAACGCCATGGTTCGGCAATTTGCCACGTGGACATACAAACAGCCACTTGTTCTCATGGTCCTGTCGGTCGGCCTGTGGATGCTGTATCCCCCGGTCGTCAACCATCTTGTTGACCAGATCGGAATGTTTCAGGTCGCCGCAATGGCGCACAGCTTTGCTGCTGTTTCGACCCTGATATTTGCGTTCATTGTCTTTCGCCGTCAAATAGCACATCTGGGCAGGGTTTTACTTTCCCGTGCCCGTTTCCGTCTGCTTGCCCTGCCCACGCTGACTTCCGGACTGATGATTTGTCTTAATCATCTTCTGTTGTACGGGGCTTTGAAATCGTCGTCTGATTTTGACGTGGTTGCCATTCTGGTTTTTGAAACCTGGCCAATCCTGTTTCTGTATATCGATACGGCCTACCGGAACAAGACCGGCAAGATCACGGTAAATGACTATATTTTCTCGGGCGCGGCGTTCGCTGGGTTTGTCCTTCTGACCGCACCGAATATGGACTTTGCCGACTGGATCCTGCTTGAAGGCGAAATGTTCAAGACCATTGGCCTTGCCTTCCTTGGCGGCATCGCAATGGCGACCAACTGCCTGTTTCGCATGAAATGTATGGATGGCTGGAAACAGGTTTCTGACGAAGAAAATCTTGCCCTAAGTAACTTCAAAAAGGGTCTGTTGACTGAGACCTTTGCCAGAAGCCTTGCTGCACCACTGTTCCTTGTTGCCCTGTTTGTCAGTGAACCGCAGCTTGTCGATGTCGATCTGTTCAATATGTTCCAGATTGCCTGTGTTGGCATCTTCATTCTTGCCATTGGCAGCCTGCTTTATGACCTGTCGGTGTTTCAGGCGGAAAATGCATCGGTCGGCATTCTTTGGTACCTGATGCCGATCGGATCGGTCATTATTCTGGCGCTTGTTGATAGCCGCCTGCTGACCCAGTACGAGGCAGTCGCCTCTGTGCTGATTGTTTCATCGAATATTTTCCTGGCTCTTAAATATCCGCTGAAGTCGTCGCTGCTGTTCCTGTTTATTGCTATCTGCCTGATCGGGATCTGGCTTCTGGTCGTTCCTGTGGCAACCATCGACAATTACTACGACCTGCTTGCTGTATCGACTGTCTTCTTTGTTCTGCTTGCAACCTTTGCGCTTGAACGATCCACATCCCTCAACCGCGAACGCGAGGACCTTTTGGGGGATTTCCGCCAGAAGCTGATGGCGATTTGCGAACAGAGCGAACACAAAGTGGCTCGACTGAGCCATTTCAGCCTGCTGCGCGAATACAGCCTGATCCATCTTCATACATTCTTGCGCGCCTTTGACGATGTTCGGGTATTGGGGAAAACGCAGGAACATACAGAAACACTAAAGTCTTCCATTCTTCCGGCCTATTCCAAATCCGATGAAAACCGTGAACAGGTACTTGAGCTGTTTCGGATCGGCGACAAGATGCTCACCCTTGAAAGTGACCGGATCACACCGGGCGAATATGTGATCCTGATTTTGCTGGGTGCGACCAACGTTCTGTTTTCGCTGATCTTCCGGCCCGAAACATTATCGGCATCGCTGTTTGCAATGATCGTCGCTACATCAATGATCTATCTTTTGCTGATCATCCATGACCGCGACAAATACACGCAAATCCGGCGGGATCATGCCCTGCAATGCAGGAGTATCCTGCAATATATCGACAAACTCGCAGGTGAACCCGCCGACAGGGCCGACAAAGCTCCCGATACCAAGCCAGATATTTCGCAACAGATTATCAACACACTGAAATCAAAATCCTTCGACATTGATACCGGCCCGGCAATCTACTGGGTCTTTGCGGTGTTTTCATTTCTGGTTGGCGGATTTGGCTACGGGTTCCTCTATCAATCCTTTGAAAAGAACCCGATGCCCGAAACGTCACCGCTTGCCATTCTGGGCACACAGGGACGCAGCGAAATTGATATCGCCCTGCTTGACTGGCCCTCGGCTGAGATCAAGGCACATATCCTGGCCAATATCATCGAAGAATATATTCATCGGTCAGCAAACCTGATCAGCAGCGCAAATGATCAGGCTTTCCGCGAAATGAGTGACTCTGACGGTCGCATCGACATCCATCCGGAAATCTGGGTTCAGAACAATCCGAGGCTGATCCGTCGATATGTCCGGGCATTTGGCACCGTCAAACTCAGCACCAACCGGGTCGAAGGGAAACAGGGGTTGTGCTATGCGGGATTTGATAATGCTGCGGTCGGGCCTCTAACCATCAAGGACCTGAAAAATCCCGCTATATCTGGACAGTTTGACATGTCCGGTGATGGCAAAGGCGATATCTGGGTCGGAGATGAAGGATGGGCATCATCGGAAATTGAACGTGAACGGCTTGGCGCGTATGGCCTGAACGAACTCTATGATTTCAGGGAATTTGATTACCAGATCCTGAGCACACTGGTGCAACGCAATGCTCTGACCAAACGTCCATCCCTGTTCTTCTGCTATTACCCCGACACGATTTTCACCCGTGCCGACGTTACCTTCATCAGATCCGACAGTCATGATCCCGAAATATGGCAACAGATCATGAATGGTGATCAGACGTCATTGAACCGGGCAGGCACAAGCTGGCCTGACACAGACATTCGTCTTGCCTATCGTCAGGCGCTGGCAAACGATCTTCCCGAGCTTTCCAACTTGCTTGAGAATTTCGTGATCCCGAATGATGAACTGGTCGAACTTCTGTCCCAGCTTCGCGATGGCGCAACCGCCAGCGCCCTTGCCCGCCAGTGGGTCGATGCGAATGGCGACCTGATCCTTGAATGGTTGACCGGTTTCAACCTCAGAACCCCGGACAACCAGCAGGCCGGATAATGCAATTGCAGGCGGGGACGTCTTCGCGCCCCTGCCTGCTGTAATCGCGTCGCTTTATCCCTTGTTACGATCCTGTGGCAAAGCCGCTGCGATACGATCTGCAAGCCGCGAGAATGGCAAGCTTTGCAGCCATACTGTCCCCGGCCCTTCAAGGGTCGTGACAAAAAGCCCCTCACCACCAAACAGTGCGTTGGTAAAACCGCCCACAAACTTGATCGAATAATCGATGGACGGTGTCATGGCGACCAGTGCGCCGGTATCAACACGCAATGTCTGACCAGGTTGCAAATCCTTGCGAATGATCGTGCCACCCGCATGCATGAAGGCCATGCCATCCCCACGCAGACGCTGCAGAATAAAACCCTCGCCACCAAACAGACCCGCGCCAAGTTTCTTGGAAAAGGCGATATCAATATCAATTCCGGCTGCGGCACACAGAAACGCATCTTTCTGACAGATGATTTCCCCACCATGTTCGACAAGATCAAGTGGCACGACCTTGCCCGGATAAGGGGCGGCAAAGGCGACATGTCCCTTGCCGGATCCTTCATGAACAAAGCTTGTGATAAAGAACCCTTCGCCGGTCAGCATGCGCTTGAAACCGGAAAACAGGCCACCGCCCGTTCCGGTCTGCATGGCAATGCCATCGCCCATATACATCATGGCCCCTGCTTCGGCCCGGACCCCCTCGCCCGGATCAAGTTCGATCTCAACCAACTGCATTTCTTCGCCATGGATCGTATAGTCGATCACGTCTGCCATGCGGGCGTCTCCTGTTTCGAGTTTGATCTGGTTAATTGCGGCAAGTCTGAAACCAGTTGCCCCTGATCGCAAGAAAAAGGGGCAATAATCCGTCAAGGAATGTGATCACGTTCTTGTAAAAAGCTTAAAATCAAGCAGGATATGACATCACCAACTCCGCCGGGGGATTGCGTGCGTCAACTGCTGAGGATTTTACATCATTGGCGTTTGGTCTTGCTGATGCCGTTAATGGCCATCGGCCTCATGGCCTGTCAGCCTGAAAATCCCTGGAATTTCAATATCTGCCGAATTGCCCTGCCTGGGATCGAAGATGACGTTTCGAAAATCCGCCTTTTGACCCGGTTTGATGAGATTGAAGACCCGACGCACATTACCCTGCGCTATCAGATCCTTCTTGATCCGTCCCCATCCTTCATTCCCAAGACCCACTCATCGGTTCCTCCGACATCCTTACCGATACATCGTTTGACCTGTCAGTTTGCGGCAGCCGAAATGCCCAACAGTCCCGGCATCCTGATCGGGATTGAGACCAGTCGATATGGCACGATCTCGCCGACCCATCTGTCGATCCTCAACCGCTTCTGGCTTGATCGGGTTGGAAGTTACGCGTTGGAACGATATGAGAATGCCGACCGGCACGGATTGATGGCCAATGTTCCCGACATCCGATCGAGACTGGCCTATGGTGTTCAGTTGGCGATCAACGGATTGTCGCGCGGGGCGATTTACGGATTGCTTGCCCTGTCATTTACACTGATTTACGGGCTGATCGGGCGCATCAATCTGGCCTTTGGCGAGATCGTCATGACTGCGGCCCTTTCGACCGTCATCACGGGATTGTTGCTGTCATCAAGGATCGGCTGGAACATTGTCCTGATCGTGATTGCTGCGGCCCTGATTGCAATGTTTGTCGGAACCGGGCTTAGTCATCTGACATGGCGGAATGTGTTCGGCCCGCTGGGACGCAAGGCCGCAGGAGGCCGGGCGATCATTGTCGCATCACTCGGATGCGTTTTATTCATTCAGGAATTTGTCCGAATCATCATTTCGGCGCGGAATTTCAATCTGCCGCCACTTTGGCAATATTCATTTCCGGTCCTGCGCAGTGACCACTTTGTCGTGCGCGTTCTCGGATTTGATGTTCTGTCGATTGGCATGGCAGTCTTGATCGGCATAGGCCTGATCTGGTTGATGGCCAGAACCCGGTTTGGTCGGCAATGGCGGGCAATCAGTCAGGACCGGATTGCCGCGAGCCTGTGCGGCGTGTCCCTGCAACGCATTGAAAGTCAATCATTTGTACTGGCGGGATTCTTGTGTGGTATTACTGGTGCGATAATGGCATTGCGTTATGGCGTGATTAACTTTCATTCCGGTACACTTTTCGGATTCAAGGCACTGGTTGCGGCCATTCTGGGCGGGATCGGGCAGATGCGCGGGGCTTGGCTTGGTGGTTTTGTCATTGGCCTGACCGAGGCATTCTGGTCTGGATATTTTGGCGGGGCCTATCGCGACGTTGCCGTTTTCGGATTGCTTGCTGCCATTCTTGTTCTCCGGCCCGGCGGGCTTTTGGGGGTAAATGATGGAAAAGACAGCTTGTTCTCGCCGCGCATTAGACAAATATGAAAATAACAAACCCGAACGAAAGCCACAAAGCGGGCTTGGATAACCGGGCTGTATAAGACAAAGGCGGTCAGAATGGTCATGCTCAAAACAGTCGACTGGCTCACACAGGACGAGGCGATGCAGGCATCCCTCGACAAGTGGCAGCGCGTTGTCGATCTGATGACCCGATTGCTGGGTGCAACGGCCGGTTATGTGATCGAGTATAATGAAAATCTTGGCTATCTATCCGCGCTTACCAGCCAGAACCCCGAAAATCCCAATCCCAAGGTTTCGCTTATTCCCCAGCCAGCAAACTCGAACCTTTATTGCCGACGGGTCGTCATGACCAAGGCCGCCTTTTACGAACCGGATTCAACGGACAAACCCGAATGGGGCGATAACCCCGACCGTGTCGATGATGGATATATATCCTATTTGGGGATGCCGCTTTTATGGCCGAATGGATCGGTCTTTGGCACCCTTTGCGTTTTTGACACCAATCCGACCGGCTATGATCAGACCCAGCAGGAATTGATGGAGGTCTTTCGCGATCTGATCGAAGCGGACCTGCGCCTGTATGAACAGTTCGAAATCATGCGCAACCTGTCGATGAGCGATCCCTTGACCGGCCTGAATAACCGTGCCGGGTTCGAATTGCTTGCCCACCAGAAAATCAGGATCGCCAAACGATATCACCACAATATCGGGATCATCTTCATTGATCTCGACAATATGAAACACTGGAATGACGATTACGGGCATGCTGCCGGGGACGCCGCCTTGCGTGCTGTTGGTGATGCCATCACCGAAAGCATCCGCGAGGTGGATATTTGCGGCCGGATTGGCGGGGATGAATTTGCAGTTCTGGGCTATGTGCGCAATCGCGGGGATCTCACAACAATCATTGCGCGCGTGCGCAACGCCCTTAGCCAGGTCAAACTGACTGTACCAACATCAAAATCCCCGATCCGCGAAACCCCGCAAATCAGTTCGGGCGCATCTGTCTTCTTTGAACCGCTTAACCAAAGTCTTGAGGACATGATGGCGGTTGCTGATCTGGAAATGTATCGCGACAAGCGTAACCGTCAGCGATAGCAGCCCTTCGCATATTTCGTATGGTAATTTGAAAAATTGTCACACCATCTTTCATCCATTAACGACATGGTATGAATTTTGGCCCAGACTGCGTGCCGGGGTCCTGGAACCCGCAAAATAGAATAACGCATACGAGCATAAAAAATGCAGATCCGCAAAGGCACTGCCGACGACCTTCCGTTCATCCGCGACCTTACCAAACGCGCAACTGACTCAACATATTTCATCGACGGCATGGGCGATTCTGCGGCCAGTCTGGTCGCACACTATGTCGAAAAATCGACCGGTGTCTTTGAGCTTGCCCTTGGCAGTTCCAATCACACGGTCTATGTCGCCACCAAGGACGACACCCTTCTGGGCTATGTAATTGCCATCCATGATGTTCCTGAGATCGACTGGATCATGGTCGATCCGGCATCCCATGGCAGTGGTGCAGGCAAGGCATTGATGATCGCTGCCCTTGATGCACTGGCCGAAAAAGGTGCACGCACCAATGTACGCCTGACAGTCGTTGCCCATAATGAACGCGCCAAGGCCTTTTACCGCAAATTCGGCTTCCTTGTGACTGGCCCGGTGCCGGATCGCGATATCCCGACTGTGGAAATGCAGCGCGCTGCCTGACTTAACAGAAACTGCTCTAACCCGCTTTGTCAAAACCGTATAAAAATCCGCTTTTGCAAAGTCTTATCTTGCAAAAGCGGACAGTTCCCTGCCAAATATATTTACACGCATTACGGGATTATCTTGCGCAAGCACCAAACAAAAATATATGCGGGACCATACAATGACCGACACAAACTCTGTAAGCATTGAAACCACCGGAGACGAAGGTTTCACCGGAAATATTCGTCTGATCTATATCCTTTATCTTGTCGGGATTGTGCTCCCGCTGGTGGGGCTGGTTGGCTTGATCTTTGCCTATGTCAAAAAAGGCGATGCACCGGAATGGGCGAAAACCCATTACCGTTTCCTGATCCGGACCTTCTGGATTTACATACTTTATATCGTGGTTGGCTCGATCACCTCGATGATCATCATCGGCTGGTTCATTCTGCTGGCAGCCTTGGTCTGGTTCATCATTCGCATGGTGAAGGGTCTGAACGGTCTGCGCACCGGTATTCCCCATCCGAACCCGACCGGCTGGATGATCTGATTGCGTACCGCTTTGCATTATTGAGGTCTGAGACCAAAAGCCCGGCGATATCTGCCGGGCTTTTGTCATTTATGTTCCAGAATATTGACCAGCTTCCCGAATGGGTCCCGGACATAGAACCGCCGCACACCCCACGGCTCGTCCGCCGGGCCATATTCGATCCTGATCCCGGCATCAGTCATTTTACCCAGCATTTCATCAAGGTTATCGACCTCGATAGACATTTCGGGGACCGGAGTGCCTGAGCCGCCCTCGGTGGCGAAGTTGACTTGTGTCGTCATGGTCTGACCGGCAACCGCAAAGGTTCTGATCCAGCCATGATCCATCACGGTATCAAGGCCAAGGATATCCTCGTAAAAACTTACCGCCTTGGCGATGTCGTCAACCGCGAAATTTGCAACAATGCGTTTAACAGCCATGGGAATTTGCAATCCTATTGGGCAGCTTTGCTGACTTCTTCGGTATGTCGCTTATAGGGCCCAAACGGGATTTCCTTGGGCGCAAAGGTTTCCGCAGATGCCCTGCCCCAACGCGAATGCCATTCTGCCAGTTCCGGGGTCTCGGTCTCGGCAACAAGGAAGCCTTCGGGCAGGTACGGATAGGCTTCGTTGCCATCAAGAAACTCATTGTCCTTTTGGCGGACCATGAAGTGATAGGGCATGAAGTTGCGCGGATCGGTCAGGCCAGCCGCACCGGTGATTTCGGCCAGCGCATGCATGGTGTTTTTGTGGAACCGTGCGACGCGTTCGCTTTTATCCTCGGGCACCAGGGCGCGTTGGCGGATTTTATCCTGTGTCGCGATGCCCACCGGACAGCAGTTGGTGTGACAGCTTTGCGCCTGAATACAGCCCAGTGCAAACATGAAGCCGCGTGCTGCGTTACACCAGTCCGCCCCAAGGGCAAGGGTCCGCGCAATATCAAAGGCCGAAACGATTTTACCCGCCGCACCGATTTTGATCTGATCGCGAAGACCCGCCCCACGAAGAGCATTATGAACAAAGGTAAGCCCTTCCTGCATCGGCATGCCGACACGGTTGGCGAATTCAACCGGAGCAGCACCGGTGCCGCCTTCCTTGCCGTCAACCACAATGAAATCAGGCGTGATACCGGTTTTGAGCATCGCCTTGACGATGGACATGAATTCACGGCGATGCCCGATACAGAGTTTGAACCCAACCGGCTTGCCGCCGGAAAGATCGCGCAGCTTGCCGATGAATTCCATCAAGCCAATCGGGGTTGAGAATGTGCTGTGTGCCGAGGGCGAAACACAGTCCAGCCCCATCGGAATGCCACGGGCCTCGGCAATTTCGGCTGTGATCTTGGCCGCGGGCAACATGCCGCCATGACCGGGTTTTGCCCCTTGGCTGAGTTTAAGCTCGATCATTTTGACCTGCGGGTCAGAGGCAGTCTTGGCAAATTTTTCCTCGGAAAATGTGCCGTCATCGTTGCGCGCACCGAAATAGCCCGATGCCACCTGATAGATCAGATCACCACCGCCTTCGCGGTGATAGCGTGAAATGCTGCCTTCGCCGGTATCATGGGCAAAGCCCCCCTTTTTCGCCCCCTTGTTGAGCGCAAGGATCGCGTTGCCCGACAGCGCACCAAAACTCATGGCCGAGATGTTATAAAGGCTGCAATCATAGGGCTGCTTGCAATGCGGGCCGCCAACACGCACCCGGAAATCGGTATCGGTGATGTGGGTCGGGGCGACAGAATGTGTGATCCAGGAATAGCCGGATTTATAGACATCCTCGATGGTGCCAAACGGACGTTTGTCTTCGACGCCCTTGGCACGCTGATAGACAAGACCACGGGCCTGACGGCTGAACGGAATTTCGTCCTGATCACTTTCCAGAAGATACTGGCGGATTTCCGGGCGGAAGCTTTCAAGGATAAAGCGGATATGCGCACTGATCGGATAGTTGCGCAGGATTGAATGCCTGGTCTGGTGCAGGTCATGAATACCGACCAGAAACAGCAAACCGAATATGACCGCTGGCACCCAGAACCAGCCATCAACCGCCCCGGCAAAAATCACGGAAATCACTGTCAAAAGCGCAACGCCGATAATGACAAAATAGCGCTGGTTCAAAATGAAGAATTTCACGGTGCTCTCATCCTGTCTGTTCAGGTCGGCCTGATTGATCCCGGATTGCAGCCTGTGCGGGCAGGCTTTGGCAACCCGATCCTTGATTGAAGCATTGCTTGTGATCATCCCTGATTTGAGCGCGCGCCTCAATGGCAATGTCGTTGATTATCAAAGAAGTCCCCATAATCCATCCATGTAGGGACGATCCTTGCAACATCAAGAAAAATGCCGCCCAGAAGGTAAACTCCGGGCGGCAAAGTTTCTAGCAGGGAGGTATTGGACCAGAAACACCGAAGACTTGGGGGAAACGGTGTTTCTGGTCTGGTCGGATGATGGGGTTGGCAATGGCCCTTAGGCCTTACCGTAACCGCCACCGCCCGGGGTTTCGATGATGAAGACATCACCCGGATGCATTTGGGCACCATCGGTTCCTTTAAGCTCGATCACCGTACCATCGACACGTTCGATGGCGTTGCGGCCAAGCTTGCCCGGTTCACCACCCGCAACCGCCTGATTAGGCACGCGACGGTGGTTGGACAGGATCGATGCGGTCATATCTTCGAGGAAGCGGACACGACGGGTCGTGCCATCGCCGCCCTTGAACTTGCCGTTACCACCCGAACCCTTGCGGATTTCAAAGCTTTCGAGCATTACCGGGAAGCGCCATTCAAGGACTTCCGGGTCGGTCAGGCGCGAGTTGGTCATATGGGTATGAACACCGCTGGTCCCGTCAAAGTCAGGACCGGCACCCGAACCACCGCAGATGGTTTCATAATACTGATGCGTATCATTGCCCCAGGTGAAGTTGTTCATGGTCCCTTGCGCACCCGACATGACGCCAAGGGCGGCATAAAGGGTGTCGGTGACATGCTGTGATGTTTCAACGTTACCGGCAACAACGGCGGCCGGATAACGCGGGTTGAGCATGGAACCTTCGGGCACGATCAGATTAACCGGCTTCAGGCACCCGGCATTAAGCGGAATGTCATCGTCCACAAGCGTTCTGAAGACATAAAGAACCGCTGCACGGGTCACAGCCGACGGTGCGTTGAAGTTGTTATCAAGCTGATCAGACGTGCCGGTGAAATCAACCGTCGCCGAACGGGTTTCCTTGTGGATGGTGACCTTGGCTTTTACGACCGCACCATTGTCCATTTCATAGGAAAACTCGCCGTCTTTGAGAACGTCGATCACGCGACGAACGCTTTCTTCGGCATTGTCCTGAACATGGCCCATATAGGCGTGCACAACATCAAGGCCAAAGTGATCGACCATCTTGCGCAGTTCCTGCACGCCTTTTTCATTAGCCGCGATCTGTGCGCGCAGATCGGCGATGTTCTGATACGGGTTACGGGCCGGGTATTTCGCCCCTTCAAGAAGGGCCGTCAGGCCAGCTTCGTCAAACTTGCCCTGATCAACCAGTTTGAAGTTGTCGATCAGAACGCCTTCTTCTTCGAGAATGCGTGAATTCGGGGCCATCGAACCCGGGGTAATCCCGCCGACATCGGCATGGTGACCACGCGATGCGACATAGAACAGGATGTCCTTGCCATCATCACCAAAGACCGGGGTGATCAGGGTGATGTCGGGAAGATGCGTACCACCATTATACGGGTCATTGAGCATATAGACATCGCCCGGCTTCATAACACCGACATTGTTGCGCATGACGGCCTGAACCGACTCACCCATCGATCCCAGATGGACCGGCATATGCGGTGCGTTGGCGATCAGCTGACCTTCCTGATCAAACAGCGCGCATGAGAAGTCCAGACGTTCCTTGATGTTTACCGAATACGAGGTGTTGGCAAGGGTTACACCCATCTGCTCGGCAATGTTCATGAACAGGTTGTTGAAGACTTCAAGCATCACCGGATCAGCCTGCGTGCCGATGGCTTCGGAACGTTTCATGGCGACAACACGGTTCAGGACCAGATGGTCACGACGATTGACCTTGGCTTCCCAGCCCGGATCAATCACGGTGGTGCCGACCGGTTCGACAATCACCGCCGGACCACGCACGACCGCACCCGGTTTCAGGTCTTCGCGCTTGTAGAACGGGGTATCCGCGATCTTGCCATCAAAGACGACCGGACGCGTTGCCAATGCGCTGATCGCAACATTGTCACCGGTGACTTCGGCTTCGGTATCGGGAAGGCTTTGGGTTTCACCGATGGCTTCGACCGCAACCGCTTCGACGACCAGCGGCTTTTCATCCATGACAAAGCCATAGCGCTGCTTGTGCTGTTCTTCGAACTGCGCCTTGATGGCAGCAACATCGCCGAAATCAACGATCAGCGGCGTATCGGTACCGTCATAGCGCAGATGCAGCTTTTTGAGCATGGTGATCTTGGTATCCGGGATGCCCTGTTCGTGCAATTCGGCACGGGCATCAACGGCAAGATTGTCAAGCTGCTCATCCAGACCGGCTAGTGCGTCAGACGCCAGTTTCGCTTCGACCGCCTGTTCGCGCATCGCACGAATATCGGCAAGGCCCATGCCATAAGCCGACAGAACACCGGCAAACGGATGGACAAACACCTTGGTCATACCAAGGGTATCAGCCACCTGACAGGCATGCTGACCACCGGCACCACCGAAGCATTGCAGGATATAGTCGGTCACGTCATAGCCGCGCTGAACAGAGATCTGCTTGATCGCGTTTGCCATGTTTTCAACTGCAATACGCAGGAAACCCTCGGCGACTTCTTCGGGCGTGCGGGCCTGACCGGTGCTTTCCTTGATCTTGGCAGCCATGGCTTCGAAACCAACACGAACCGCATCGGCATCAAGCGGCTCATTGCCTTCGGGGCCAAAGACATTCGGGAAGAAGTCCGGCTGAACCTTGCCCAGCATGACGTTGATATCGGTAACCGCAAGCGGACCGCCACGACGATAGGCCGCAGGACCCGGATTTGCACCGGCACTGTCCGGACCCACACGGAAACGCGCGCCATCGAAATGCAGGATCGAACCGCCACCGGCCGCAACCGTATGGATTTTCATCATCGGTGCGCGCATACGAACGCCGGCAACCTGGGTTTCGAAATCACGTTCATATTCGCCGTCATAGTGGGAGACGTCAGTCGACGTGCCGCCCATGTCAAAACCGATGACCTGTTTGAAGCCATCCATTTCTGCGGTACGGACCATGCCGACAACACCGCCAGCCGGACCGGACAGGATCGCATCCTTGCCCTGGAACTTGGCCGCATCGGTCAGGCCACCATTGGACTGCATGAACATCAACTTCACACCACCAAGTTCGGCGGCAACCTGATCAACATATCGACGCAGGATCGGCGACAGGTACGCATCAACAACCGTGGTATCACCGCGCGATACCAGCTTCATCAGCGGGCTGACTTCGTGACTGACGGAAACCTGGGTAAAGCCGACTTCACGGGCAATTTCGGCCGCCGCATTTTCATGGGCGGTATAGCGATAGCCATGCATGAAGACGATGGCACAGGCACGAATGCCGCTATCGAACGCCGCCTGAAGATCTTTACGCAAATTGTCGCGATCAAGCGGGGTCAGCTCAGCCCCCTGGGCGTCGAAACGACCATCGGCCTCAATCACGGTTTCATACAGGGTTTCTGGCAGCTTGATATTGCGATCAAACAGACGCGGGCGGTTCTGATAGGCCAGACGCAGCGCATCGCGGAAGCCCTTGGTGGTAACCAGAACCGTGCGGTCGCCCTTACGTTCAAGAAGCGCGTTGGTCGCAACGGTGGTGCCCATTTTGACAGCTTCGATTTTCTCGGCCGGGATTTTCTCGCCTGCCGGAACTTCAAGAAGTTCACGAATGCCCTGAATGGCTGCATCGCGATAGCGTTCCGGGTTTTCCGACAGCAGCTTGTGGGTGACAAGCGAACCATCGGGCTTGCGGGCCACGATATCGGTAAAGGTACCGCCGCGATCAATCCAGAACTGCCATTTCGGCTGACCCGATGTCTGCGAGGCGGGGGAATTTTGGTCGTGAGAAGCCATGATGCTTACTCCTTGGGCATCTGTAGTCATAAAAATCTGTACGAACGATCAGCTATTTCAAAAGCCGGTTAGCCATTCATTTGCCGGGGTAGCCATGTTGCGATTTCCGGGAAGACCGTAATCAGCAAGACAGCAAGCAACAGCAGGAAGAAGAACGGCAAGGCAGCCAGTGCAATGGCAAACAGGTTCTTGCCTGTCAGACCTTGCAAAACGAAAAGGTTGAAACCGACGGGCGGGGTGATCTGCGACATTTCGACCACCAGCACCACATAGATACCAAACCACAACAAGTCGATCCCGGCAGCCTGAACCATCGGCAGGATGACCGAGGTGGTCAGAACCACCACCGAAATCCCGTCAAGGAAACAACCCAGAACAATGAAGAACACGGTCAATGCTGCCAGAAGCGCATAGGGCGACAGATCCATCTGCGCGATCCATGCGGCCAGTTCGCGCGGGATACCGGTAAAGCCCATGGCAACAGTCAGTACCGCTGCCCCTGCGAGGATAAAGCAGATCATGCAGGATGTGCGCGTTGCCCCCATTATGCCTTCGATCAGGCTTTCGCGGGTCAATGAGCCACTTAATCGTGACAGGATCAGCGCACCAACCACGCCAAAGGCCGCAGCCTCGGTCGGGGTGGCGATCCCCCCGTAGATCGATCCGATAACGGCCGAGATAAGCAGGATCACCGGGATCAGACGGCCCGAAGCGCGGACTTTTTCGCCAAACGGAATGCTGGGTGCGGCTGGCGGCATCTTGTCCTTGTTTACGGTGGCCCAGATGCCAACGAAGCTCATGAACAGGATGATCAGCATGACACCGGGCAAAACGCCGGCAATGAACAGACGGGCAATCGACAGTTCGGCCGATACGCCATAAACAATCAGAATGATCGACGGCGGGATCAAAAGACCCAGAGTGCCCGACCCGGCCAGCGTGCCAAGGATCAGTTTATCGGCATAGCCCTGCTTGCGCAGTTCGGGGATCGACATGCGTCCGATGGTCGCCGCCGTTGCCGCAGACGAACCCGATACAGCAGCAAAGATGCCACAGCCCAGAATATTCACATGCAACAGACGACCCGGCAGCTTGTTCAGCCAGGGCGCAAGACCGGTGAACATGTCTTCGGACAGGCGCGACCGGAAAAGGATTTCACCCATCCAGATAAACAGCGGCAGTGGCGCCAGCGACCAGGTCGCAAGGCTTGCCCATGCGGTCGTTGCGATGATCGGACCAGTCTGTGCACTGGTAAAGAAATCAAGGGCGAATACGCCAATCGCAAACAATGACAGAGCAACCCACAAACCTGCACCAAGGAACAGGAACAGAAGCCCCATCAGGACAAGGCCAATTTCAAGTACTTCCATGACCGTCCCCTATTCGTTCAGTTCGTTGGCTTCGCCGAGGGCGAAGGCAGGTTTGCGACCAACAACGGTATCGACCAGTGCTTCGATCATACCGACGGTAAAGACGATCAGGCCAAAGGCCATTGCCGCTTGCGGGATCCAGAGCGGGAAGGCGAGAACGCCTGGCGACGTATCACCGTAGGAAAAGCTCTCTTCGGCAAGAACCGTCATCCACCATGCGAAGTAACCGCCAAGGAAGGTTGCAGCCAGAAGCGTGATGCTTTCGATCACCCGGCGCAGACCACCGCGCAGATGGGACAAAACAATCATCACCCGAATATGGGTGCCGGCCCGAAGTGCGGGACCAAGCGCCAGGAACGTTCCCGCCGCAAGGCAAAAACCTGCGAGTTCGTTGGCGTCATGAACCGCAATTCCGATCAGACGGCCAAGTGATTGCGCCAGAATAAGAAGTGCGATTGCCACCAGGAAAAATGCAGCCAACCCGGCACTGAACTTAAATAAATAGTCTAGTAATCTGCGCACAGCAGTCCCCTTTCCGCCCGCGAAGTCGCGATGGTGGTTGAGCGATCCATACGGACAGTAACATTAAAATGTGGGGCTTGTCCGGGACCGGACAGGGGACGACACCTGCCCGATCCCGAGGAACGAAAGAACCTTAGTTCTTGAAAGCGTCGATGATGGCTTTGCCTTCATCGCCGGTTTTTTCGAGCCAATCGGCAACCATGGTTTCACCAACTTTGGCCAGACCAGCTTTGAGCTCTGCGCTTGGCGCAGCAACGTTCATACCGTTATCAGCAAGGATTTTCTTCTTTGCTTCGGATTCAGCCATGCTCATTTCCAGACCACGTGCTTCGGCTTTGACCGCGGCATCCATGACAGCTTTCTGGGCTTCTGCCGAAAGACGATCAAACGACTTTGCGTTCACGATAACCATGTTTTTCGGAAGCCATGCCTGAACGTCATAGAAGTTCGAAACAAAGTCCCAGGCCTTGGAGTTCGCACCGGTCGACGGCGAAGTCATCATGGCTTCGACAATACCGGTTGCAAAGGCGGTCGGGATTTCCGGAACTTCAACCTGGGTCGCTACCATTCCGGTCAGATCGGCAAGCTGCGAAGTGGTCGAGTTGTAGGCACGGAATTTGATGCCCTTAAGGTCTTCAACCGTGCTTACCGGGTTTGCGGTGTAAAGCCCCTGTGACGGCCACGGAACAGCATAGAGAACTTTCAGACCGTCTTTCGCAAGGGCTGCTTCGATGCCTGCGCGTGAGACTTCCCAAAGTTTCTTGGAGTCCTCATAGGAGGTCGCAAGGAACGGGATCGCATCAACGGTGTAAATCGGGTTTTCGTTGGCCAGCAGCGAAATCAGTGTTTCGCCAATCGGAACCAGACCGCGCTGAACCGAACGTTTGATATCAGCATGCTTGAACAGAGACCCACCGGAATGAACGGTGATGGTCAGTTCACCACCGGACGCATCATTCACGTCCTTGGCAAATTCGATAATGTTCTGGGTGTGGAAGGTCGCATCCGGATACGGCGTCGCCATATCCCATTTTTCAGCAGCAGCCGCCAGACCGGCGGACATGGTGATGGCTGCGACTGCAACCGTCGAAAGCGCTTTTTTCAGCATTGATCAAGTCTCCCTGTGTGTTGAGGCGGAGGAGTCAGAGTAACAAAGACTCCAAAATATTCACCCGACATCTTGATCACATTTTACTGACAAATTGTCAATGTAATTTCATAACTACCATGCGAAATATGCAACTCACGCAGTTCGCACCTTGTCAAAACCACCTTAATCACTTGAAATAAATGAGCATTTGAAAGCGGCACAGCATCGCGTGCCATTCGGAATACCCCACGAAAACAGAACGGGCAGCAGTTCAAAGGAACCACTGCCCGTTCGATTCATGAAGCTTTCCGCCTTTGCGCCGACAAAAAACCGGTCTGCTCGGAAAACGCCAACTTGCTTGTTACATCGCACTCGCGGCACGCGATGCCTGGTCATAGACCCCGGAAATGGCGCGCAGGGTCTTGGCAACATCGCCGACTTCCTGACTATTCACACCAAGGCGCTGGAAGGTTTCAACAAGGCAGGCTTCGCGGACCTCGCGGTATTTCTCGCACATGGCACGCCCGTCAGCGGTCGTTCCATAGTGGACTTCCTTACCACGCTTGATGCCTTCGACCAGACCAAGCTTGCGCAGTTTCTTGAGTGAGTAGTTCACCAGGTGGCTGTCTTCAACATTGAGAACAAAGCAAACTTCAGAAAGGCTTTTTTCACGTTCGCGCGAATTGACGTTATGGAGCACCAGAATATCAAGAACCGAAACGTCCGGCATCCCGGCAGCACGCATGCACCGTACCATCCATCGGTTGAATGCGTTCCCTGACAGGATCAGGGCAAATTCAAGTTCCGATAATTCTGCAGCCCGTTCCGAAACGAGATGCGACGATGAAACAATACGTGGTTTATCTGCCATGCGACATTCCCTGCTTTGATAGCTGTTCTGATTTTGCGGTTCATCTTCTATAAAACGCCACAAGTTTGTCGGGATTTTATCGCGATAAAAGCAGTCGGGTAAAGACCCGACTGCCGTTTGTTATCGGCATTTCGTCGTTAAAGTGAGCGCATCCGCTCCAGAAAGCCGTCAATTTGCTGCCGAAGGTCACCGCTTTGCCGACCAAGATTGTCTGCCGAACCATGGACCTCGGTTGCGGCGTTATTGGTTTCACCGACCGCTGCGGACACTCCCTGCATCGCAGACGAGATTTCTTCTGTCCCGGCGGCCGCCTGTTCAACATTTTGCGAGATTTCGCTGGTCGCGACAGTTTGTTGTTCAACAGCAGCGGCGACAGCTGCTGCGCGTTCGCTGATATCAGCGATCATGGTCACGATTTCATCAATCGCACTGACAGCAATGCCGGTTGCCTGCTGAATTTCACTGATCTGTGCCGTGATGTCTTCGGTTGCCTTCGCCGTCTGGTTTGCAAGGTTCTTGACCTCGCTTGCCACCACGGCAAAGCCCTTGCCTGCGTCCCCTGCGCGCGCGGCCTCAATGGTGGCATTCAGAGCCAGCAGGTTCGTCTGGGCAGCAATATCACTGATCAGACCAATAACCTCGCCAATCTTGATGGCAGAGTCATTCAGCCCCTGAATATTGTCATTGGTTGAGCGTGCCCGTTCGGTGGCGGATTGCGCCATGGTCGAAGTTTCACTGACCTGTCCTGATATTTCGTTGATCGAAGCGGCAAGCTCAGTTGCCGCCGTTGCGACCAGTTGCACATTCGACGATGCTTCTTCTGCACCGGATGAAACCGCCATTGACTGGTCAGCAGCGGTTTCAGCACTGTTGCGCAACACGTTTGAGACCTGATGAAGCTGTTTGACCGCTACCGCCACATCAGCCATCACCGCGACAACGGCATTGTCGAATTCCTGGATATATTGTTCCTGGGTTTCCATTCGTTTGCGTCGACGTTCATCCTGGGCCTTCTGTGCTGCCTCCAGCTTGACGCGCTCTATACCGTTTTCACGGAAAACAAGCACGGCACGCCCCATCTCGCCGATCTCGTCAGCGCGATTGACTTCATCAAGGTCCACATCAAAATCATTCTCGGCAAGGCGCGTCATCTTGCCCGTCAAACCGCTAATTGCACGTACAATCGCGCGCGACAACAGAACCGAAAGCCCAAGAAGTACAATCACACCGATCACATACATGGTGACCGTTACAGTCAGGCTTGTTGCTGCAATTTGTTCAGCCTTCGCCTTTTGGTTATTGGCAAGTTCTGCAATCGAGGCGCTGAGGGCATCAAGCAGCGGTTCTGCCTCGGCATAATAATCTGATAGCAGGCCAAGCTCGGAATTGCGTTGAAGGATCTTCTCGGCCAGCGATTTGAAATCACTGACATAGGAATTCATCAGTTTGCTGATATTGGCCTGCTCGGTGGACGGAATATCCGATGCGGCCAAGGCCGGACCGAATTCTGCCAGTCGCTGACCAATGCTATCGATGTATTTCGCGTCCATTCGGGCCAGAAAATCTTTTTCATGCCGACGCATCATCAGCATGATCACCGTCAGCTTGTCAGCCTTGTATTTACCGAGTTCGGTTTCAACAGCATGGACCGAACCACGCAAACGGCCCAGAAGCCCGTCTTCCTCGTTCAAGCCAATTTCGCGTTGCAGGGTGACAATCTTGCCAAACTCATCGGCATAATTGGCAAAGGCAGTCGTAATCCGGGAGATCTCGGCATCAAATGCTGCAAGCTCCTCGTCCATTTCAAGTTCATGCAAACCCGCCGTCACCCGCTCAACGACTTCGTCATGTTGTCTGGCATATTTCTCATCAAGCCTGAGAAGAAAGTCCTTTTCCCGTCGCCTTGCATGCAGAAAGTCACGTGACACAGCATCCGCGATCAGACGATCGTCCAATGCCTCCTGTGCAGCCATTTGCGCAGCACCACGTTGTTGATCTGCCACCATCTGAACGGCGGCGACCACGACAAAGATCATAAGACCAACCGCGCCAATCAGCGAGATTTGATAAAGCAGTTTCATGCGAGACAGAAAATTCACGGCAACCCCCAAGCCAATGCCCGACCTGTATTCCAAACACTGGGTTCACAGGACACACGCAATACAATGCAAGACAGCGAGACGGAAATATTCCCCGCACCCCATTCAGTTTTGGACAAACTGACCGGTTCATCAGACGGGGAAACAGTACGATTATTTAACAAGCCTCCGGAACCGACACCGCCAGGTGTCGAAAACGCAATTTGTTTCCAATCCCGCACCCGCAATAAGGAATTACATTTGCACCCGCCCCATACAAAACAAGGGGGAAGACTAATCCTCCCCCTTGCGTATAGACCAAATTATCAACTGGTCAGATCAATCAGCGGCTCAGCTTACGGCACGCATGCGCTCAAGGAACTGGTCGATGCGTTCGCTCAGACTGTCACTCTGACGACCAAGGTTATCTGCAGACCCGCGGACATCGCTGGCTGCCTCGGTGGTGTCTGCAACTGCTGTGGATACGCCCTGCATTGCAGATGAAATCTCGCTGGTGGCGGATGCCGCCTGTTCGACATTCTGCGATATTTCGCTTGTGGCCACAGTTTGTTGTTCCACCGCAGCCGCCACCGTTGATGCCCGTTCACTGATATCCGAGATCATGCGAACAATTTCGTCAATTGCCTCAACCGCAGACAGGGTTGCCTGCTGAATTTCGTTGATCTGGATTGTGATATCCTCGGTTGCCTTGGCTGTTTGATTGGCAAGATTTTTGACCTCGCTTGCTACAACGGCGAAGCCTTTGCCAGCTTCGCCAGCACGGGCGGCTTCGATTGTTGCATTAAGTGCCAGCAAGTTGGTCTGACCAGCGATGTCATTGATCAAGCCGATCACCTCGCCGATCCGCACAGCCGCCGCATTCAATCCCTGAATATCCTCGTTGGTTGTCTGGGCACGTTCGCTTGCGGAAATTGCCATTTGCGATGTGTCGCTGACCTGTCCGGCGATTTCATGGATCGAAGCCGACAGTTGAGTTGCCGCTGTTGCGACAAGCTGCACATTTGACGAAGCTTCCTCTGTGCCCGCAGAGACGGTTGTTGATTGTTCATTTGCAGTTGATGCGCTGTTTTTAAGAGCTTCGGAAACCGCATGGAGTTGTTGCACAGCCGTCCCGACTTCGCTCATCATTGCGACGACATCGTCATCAAACTCGCGGATATGCTTTTCTTGCTGTTCGATACGTTGGCGCTGCTTTTCATCAAGCTCGCGCTGCTGGGCTTCAAGCTTCTGACGCTCAAGCCCGTTTTCACGAAAGACGACAACCGACCGGCCCATTTCGCCAATTTCGTCCTTGCGATTGGCTTCATCAAGCTGCACGTCGAAGTCGTTGTCGGCAAGACGGGCCATTTTGGTCGTCAAACCTGCAATTGCACGTGCGATTGCGCGTGCCAGGATAATCGACAATAAAACCAGTATCAGGGCGCCGGCGATGAAAATCGCAAATGTGACCTGAACCCCAGTATGCGCGATTTGTTCGGCACGTTGCTGCATTTTCCCGGCCACATCGCCGATGGCGCTGCTCAGTTCCGCAAGTACCGGTTCAACAGCCGAGTAATAGGCGCTCAGACGCGCAAGCGATTCTTCACGCGCCAGAACAGCATCGGCCAGTGCCTTGAAATCGGAAATATATGATGCCATCAGTTTGCCAAGCTCAGCCTTCTTGTCATCCTGAATGCTTCCCGCTTTTTGCAGGGCTGCGTCGAATTCCTTGGCCGTCGCCGTAACACTGTCAAGATAGGCCGGGTCAAGACTTGCAAGGAAATCCTTCTCGTCACGTCGCATTTTCAGCACCGCAATCGAGATATCCTTGGTGTTGGAAAGCCCCAGCATGGCTTCAAGCTGCGCAATTTTGCCAAGTGCGGTTTCGACCTCTGTTGCGGCATTGCGCATTTCGCCAAGCAAACCTGAACTCTGATCAAAGCCCACCTTGCGCTGTAAATCGACAACGGTTGTAAACTCGCTGACATAATCTTCAAACGCGGCTCTTGCCTGATCAACCTTGCCAAGAAGCTCGCCCAGTTCCTCGCGTTTGGCGAGGTCATCCAGGCCTGCTCGCACAGACATTGCAGCGGCAGCGTGAGACGCGACATATTCTTCGTTCTTGCGCAGGACAAAGTCCTTTTCATGTCGGCGCGCGTTCAGAAATGCCCGGGATATACCATCAACCAGCGACTGGTCGGCGCTGGCTGCCTCGGCAATTGTTTGCGCCGACTGGCGTTGTTGATCCGCAATGAACTGCGTTACGCCAACAACTGCGAAAATAATAAGTGCGACCACACTTATCAGAGAAATCTGGTAGACAAGTTTCATGCGTGACAAGAAAGACATGTTTCCACCCCTAATTATACGGATCGTTTTTGTTATTATTTTTTTACTACCTGATTGTCATAGAACCACTCTACCAATGGTAGATCAACAAACACTTAAGTATAGACGTTTGGGTGTTATTCAACGTCCAAGCCAAGAAATAACGCCAATTCGCCATTTATTTCCGTGACCTGCAAACTATGTTGGTTGTTCTGGTAAGATGGTAATCTTGCTGCAAGAATACGACCGCACACTGCAAAACACAGCAATCAGGACGAACAATCACCCATGAGCATCGCATGAGTATCTGGGGCAAAATTATTGGTGGAGCCGCAGGCTTTGCCTTGGGCGGACCGCTTGGCGCGATCCTTGGCGCAACAGCCGGTCATGTCGTAGACAAGATCAAGAGTGCCGCAAACGGGGGGCCGCAACTGGGTGGTCACGACCCGAGGCAGGTTGCCTTTGCCACGGGCGTCATCGTTCTTGCTGCCAAAATGGCCAAGGTTGACGGTCATGTCAGCCGCGACGAGATCAATGCCTTCAAGCGCGTTTTCCATATTCCGCCCGGCGAAGAAAAGAATGTCGGCCGTATCTTTGATATGGCTCGTTCATCATCGGACGGCTTTGAACTCTATGCCCGTCAGATCGCCACCATGTTTCGGGGTGAACGCGCGCTTTTGGAAGGCATCCTTGAAGCCCTTTACCAGATCGCCATGGCTGATGGTGAATTGCATCCGGCAGAACAGGATTACCTGAAAAAGGTCGCCCATATCTTTGGCTTTGCCGATGTCGACTTTGATCGCGTACATCATGCCTTCACCTCATCGAACGGTCCCGACCCCTATGAGCAACTGGGCCTTGGACGCGATGCCAGTGATGATGAACTGAAAGCAGCCCATCGCAAATTGTCGCGCGAAAATCATCCAGACACCCTGATGGCCAAAGGTATGCCGCCCGAATTCATCGAACAGGCCAATGATAAAATGGCCCGCATCAACGCCGCATGGGATCAAATCCGCAAGGAACGCGGTATCCGCTGATCCAAATCGGCTGGATAGAGATGATGACAGATGATTTCCCTTGCAACGGCACCGGATTTGCTGTTTGCAAGGGGCCTGTCACGCTGACCAATTTTCTGAACTCAAGCTTATCGGTTTTTCCATGGCGCCACCGCTGATTAATATTAATGACATTCGCCTGACCTTTGGCGGCAATGATCTGTTTTCCGATGTGTCATTTGCCATTGGCGAACGCGACCGACTATGTCTGGTCGGCCGGAATGGTGGCGGGAAATCGACACTTCTGAAAATCATCGCCGGCGAGATCGAAGCCGACGGTGGCGAACGGTTTGTTCAACCGGGTTGCAAGGTTGCCTATCTCAATCAGGAACCGAAATTTGACGGCTATGACACGGTCGAGGATTTCGTTCTTTCGGCTCTTGATGAACATGAACAGGACTATGCCTATCGCTCTGACATGCTGTTGGCATCGGTCGATATTGATCCCAAAGCCGATCCAAAACAGCTTTCTGGCGGTGAAGGCCGACGCGCGGCAATCGCGCGCGCACTGATTGCCGATCCGCAGGTCCTTTTGCTGGACGAACCGACCAACCATCTTGATCTTCCGACCATTGAATGGCTTGAAGGCGAGATCAAGAATTTCCGCGGTGCGGTTGTCGTCATCTCGCATGACCGTGCCTTCCTGAATGCGGTATCGAACGGCGTGCTTTGGCTTGACCGTGGTGTCATGCATCAGGGCGCGATCAATTTCGCCAAGTTCGAAGAATGGTCCGAAGAAATCTATCGCAAGGAAGCCGAGGAACGCGCCAAGCTTGACAAGCTGATTGCACAGGAAACCGTCTGGTCCGTGCAGGGCATTTCCGCCCGCCGCAAACGTAACCAGGGTCGCCTGCGCCGTCTTTATGACATGCGCGAACAGCGCTCCAATCAGGTTGACCGGATCGGCAATGTCTCACTTGCAGCCGAGGCTGGCGAAACATCGGGCAAGGTCGTGATTGAGGCCACTGATATCGCCAAGTCATTCGGGGATCGCCAGATCATTGCCGATTTCTCGACCCGTATCCTGCGTGGCGACAAGGTTGGCATCATCGGCCCGAACGGTGCAGGTAAAACCACACTGCTTAAAATGCTTACCGGGCAGCTTGAACCCGACAGCGGCACGATCAAGATCGGCACCAACCTTAATCCAAGCTATTTTGATCAAAAGCGTATTGCGCTTGATGACGATAAAACGCTTTGGGATACGCTGTGTGATGTTGGCGGCGATCAGGTGATGGTGCGTGGCAACCCGCGCCATGTTGTCAGCTATCTGCGCGATTTCCTGTTTGACGAAAAACAGGCCAGAAGCCCGGTTGGTGCCCTTTCGGGTGGCGAACGCAACCGTTTGCTTCTGGCGAAATTGCTGGCAAAGCCGACCAACCTTCTGATCATGGACGAACCGACCAACGATCTGGATATGGATACGCTAGACCTGCTTCAGGAAATGCTGGACGACTATGAGGGCACCCTTCTTCTGGTCAGCCATGATCGTGACTTCCTTGATCGCGTTGTAACGTCATCAATTGTGATGGAAGGCGACGGAACGGCAGTTGAATATGCCGGTGGCTATTCCGATTATATCGCTCAACGCAAACTCTCAAACGCCCCCGCAGCCAAAGATGACAAGAACCTTGGCAAGCTTGGTAAAAAACCTTCGGGTAACAACAATGCGCCCAAAGCAAAATCGGTTTCAAAGCTGAGCTACAAGGATCAGCGCGAATACGACAATCTGCCTGCGGCGATGTCAAAGCTCGAAGCAGAAATAAAAACGCTTGAAGCTGCCCTGTCTGACAGCACCCTGTTTACCAAGGATCCGACCGGCTTCCAGAAGAAGGTCGACCGGCTTGACACTGCACGAAGCGAACTTGAAGCATCCGAGGAACGCTGGCTGGAACTTGAAATGATGCGCGAGGAGCTCGGTCAGGCCTGATGATCTGACCGGGTCATCGCCCACAAACATCCCGACGATGATCCTCTGTTCTTGCTACCGGTTGCTTTACGTCTGGTGCGCATTGGGACACACTTGTCTGCAAACCAGTTCAGTCTGGGTTGAAAAGAACTCATTTGTCCTTTGTCTTCAAACAGATGACAAAGGACGGTGTCGTCAACGCAGACGCTTCTGTGCTGCCCCTTATTGAAAGCCCGCGCCATGCCCCTCAAAGCAGTGCTTATGGCCCTGTCCGTCGCCATCATCTGGGGCATTAACATGCTGACCGTCAAAGGTGCGGTTTCAGAAATTCCACCCTTTATGCTGACCGCTATCCGCTTTGCTTCGGTTGCAATTCTGCTGATCCCGTTTACCCGCATGCCACGCGGTCGCATGGGACGCCTTGCCGTCATCTCGCTGACTTTTGGCAGTCTGCATTTCGGTGTTTTATTCTTTGCACTTTCAATGATTGACGCCGGACCGGTCGCAATTATCGTCCTGCTTGGCGTGCCGTTTTCTTCGATGCTGGCGACCTATTTCTTTAATGACAGGCTGGGCTGGAAGCGGCTTTCGGGCATGACGCTTGCGTTTGTTGGCGTAACAATCATGTTCTGGGACCCGACCATGACCGATCTGCAATTGCCATTATTGTTGGTGGTGTTTGCAGCTTTCATGTGGGCGGTTGCCAATGTGATGATCAAGAAACTGGGCGATATTGACACCTTCCAGCTTAATGGCTGGATGGCATTGTTTGCCGCCCCGCAGCTGCTGCTTCTATCGCTGGTTTTTGAACCCGAATCCTTTCAGGCAGTGCGTGATGCCAGCTGGATGGCGTGGGCCAATCTGAGCTTTACGGTGATCATGTCATCAATTGTGGCCTATGGTTTCTGGTATCATTTGCTCAAGACCCAGGATGTGAATGCAGTCGTGCCATGGTCATTGCTCGCACCTGTCATCAGCGTTCTGGGATCGTTTGTGGTATTTAACGAAGCATTCTCGATGCTTAAGATCATTGGCGGTATTGTTGTTCTGTGCGGGGTCACGGTTATCATGCTGCGCAAACCCGTTCAGCGTAAAACACAGGGAATGGATTAAGCCAAATGGCCGATGGACAGTCCGACGGGCGATCAAAAGACAGTTTGCCAGCAGACATCATCAAGCATCCCTCACCCAATTTCGGCCCGCGCCCGGATGGTTGCCCGATTGATATCCTTGTGCTGCATTATACCGGCATGCCCACTGGCAATGCCGCCCTTGAACGCCTGTGTGATCCTGAAAGTTCGGTTTCGAGCCACTATCTGATCGAAGAGGACGGCCGTGTTTTTGCCCTTGTCGATGAAGACAAACGGGCATGGCATGCCGGGCGGGGTTGCTGGCAGGATTGCGCAGATGTGAATTCACATTCCATCGGGATCGAGATCGTCAATCCCGGTCATGAATTTGGCTATCGCGCCTTTCCCGATATACAGATCGCGTCCGTCATCACGTTGTGCCGGGACATTCTGGCCCGTCGCAACATTCCGGCAGATCGGGTGATTGCCCATTCCGACATGGCCCCGGACCGCAAGGAAGATCCCGGTGAATTGTTCCCCTGGAAATTACTGGCCGACAACGGCATCGGGATTTGGCCCGATGTAACTGACGATATCACTGTTGATCCCGATCGCTTTGACGGGTTGCTTGATCAGATCGGCTATGGATGGCCGGCAAGTGATGGGGATGGCGCATCCAACGAAGAGTATCGCCTTAAACGGACAATTGCCTTTCAGCGGCACTGGCGTCCGGCGGATATTTCCGGTGTCCTCGACGGGCAATGCATGGCCATTGCCACTGCCCTTGCAAATGCGATTGGCAACTAGCTTTCTGAACTCGCCCCCGTCGCCACCGCTTTTTCTTGACGTTATGGTCGATGTAACCTACATCCGCACCACCAGATGGCCGGATGGCCGCCCTGATTGCTTGCAATCGGGGAGGAAAGTCCGGGCTCCACGGAGACACGGTGCCAGATAACGTCTGGCGGGGGCGACCCTAGGGAAAGTGCCACAGAAAGCAAACCACCGACACAGCGCAAGCCTGTCGGAAAGGGTGAAAGGGTGCGGTAAGAGCGCACCGGTCCTTCAGCAATGCGGGACGCATGGTAAACCCCACCGGGAGCAAAACCTAATAGGAATGGTCGGCCGGATGCTTCGGCATTGTCGGCAGGTGGGTTTTCGCACCACCATTCGGGTTGGTTGCAGGAGGCGTTCGGCGACGGACGTCCCAGATGAATGGCCATCCAGTGCGGTTCGCCGCATGGACAGAACCCGGCTTACAGGCCATCTGGTATTATTTCCCAAACGAAAAAGGCGATGAAAATACGCTGTCACCGCCTTTGACAAGTTCAATAAATCTGTGCTTACAGCACGATGATCAGCCTTTTTCCGCAATTGATTGCGTGAAATACTTGTCGGCCTCTTCCTGGGTGCCGACGTCGAAATCAGCCGCAGTCTGATCCTTGATCATCTTGCCAAGGGTCGGAAGCGTTTTACGGTCAATCTGGGTATTCTGGTCCCACAATTTGGAACGCATCAGCGATTTCGCACAATGCAGGAAGGCTTCCTCGACCGTAATTTTAATCGCCGTGATCGGTGGCTTGGGCGTATCGGCAAACAATCCCAGCAAAGCCGGATCTGTACTGATTTCAGCCGTACCGTTCAAGCGCAGTGTTTCATTCACACCGGGCACAAAGAACAGCATCCCGACTTTCGGGTTATCGACGATGTTTGACAGGGTATCGACACGGTTATTGCCCGGACGGTCCGGCATGACGATGGTGTTATCATCTACAACCTTGATGAAGCCCGGCCCATCGCCGCGCGGGCTGACATCGGCATCGCCATTGGCATCGGCCGATGAAACGACCGCAAAGGGTGCCAGTTCAATGAAATGCTTGCAGTGTGGGTCAAGCCGCGACAGGCATTTATCAACAGCAAGTCCCATCGGCTCCCCATAAATTGCGCGCAGCTTTTCCTGGGTATCGATTTTGGTATTGGCAGAAGTCATTGGCAGGCACCTTATGCGGGAATCACGGGCCGAAGGTGCGTCACTTGAGAACGCAAGTCAATCGCTGATCAAACCTGACTTGGCGATCCTATGATCTGTTCGACGGTTTTCACTGCAGCAAACTCGCCATTGAGACTGGAAAGTGCCACATCATGCACCAGCTCGGCCGGGAAAACCCGCCCATCCGGAAGGCTGCGATCAAAGGTCGCACAGGCATCAGATGCAATCGTTACCTCAAATCCAAGATTCCCGGCCATACGGGTGCTGGTATTCACACAATGGTCCGTTGTGATCCCGCACAGAACAAGGCGCGAAATACCCTGCGCACGCAGATCCGCCTCAAGACTGGTGCCGATAAAAGCCGAATTGACATTCTTGCCATAGACCGGCTCCCCCTCAATCGGGGCTAGTGCCTGTTTGATGGCGTTGCCTTGATGATCAGGATGGAGACGCGATTGCGGTTCGGTTGAGTCATGCTTGACATGAAAGACCGGCTGCCCGGCTTTGCGCCAGTGTGTCAGAAGTTTCTCGCCATTTCTTTCGGCATCGGGGTTATTGCGATTTCCCCAGTAATCAAGGTCATCAAATCCTTGTTGCCAGTCAATCAGGATCAGGGCGGTCTTGTTCATTTCGGGGCTCCGACGGTTGGGTGCATATCATTGCTGGTGGCGATGCACGGCACCTTACCAGTAATTTATCTGGCGGAAATGACAAACACCCCACCAATCTCGCCAGAATTCCGTCACCGACTTTTAGAGCCACCCTTTGCGTTTGAAATACCAAAGCGGCAAAACAGCGGACAGGATCATCAGGCCGATTGCAACCGGATAGCCGAATTCCCAGCCAAGCTCGGGCATTACTTCGAAATTCATGCCATAGATGCTGGCGATCAGGGTTGGCGGCAGGAAGGCCGCCGCAGCGACCGAGAAGATCTTGATGATGTTGTTTTGCTCAAGACTGATCATGCCAAGGGTCGCATCGAGCAGGAACGTCACCTTGTTGGCGATAAAGTTGGCATGTTCGGTAATCGAGACGATATCGCGTGAAATCACCTTAAGCCTTGCCTTGGCATCCTTTTTCAGACGCGTCTGCGTTGACAGGAACAATCCAAGTCGATGAAGGTTCAGCAAGCTGTCCTTCGCCTTGCCAGACAGGTTGCCGGTACGTCCGATCTGGCGCAGGGTTTCCCGGTGATCCTGATCCGAGCCGGGTCCTTCCGGGCTTGCAAACACCTGATTTGACAGGTTTTCAAGATCGGTTGCGGTCTGTTCCATCAAATCCGCCAGACGGTCAACAATCTGTTCGAGCAGCCCGAACATGACCGTTTCGGCACTATTGGCCAGTGACGGTGTTTTCTTGACCCGGCGGATGAATGTCTTGAACGGTACCGGATCAGCATAGCGCAGCGTGATCAGGGTCTTCTTGACCAGAATGAACGTCACGGCCGCCGTTTGCGGCGCATCGGTCGTCGCGCGGGTCAGGACCGAAACCGTCATGAAAAGTGCCCCGTCCTCATCATACAGACGAGATGAAAGTTCGATCTCCTGCATTTCCTCGCGGGTCGGCACCTCGATCCCGAAACGTTGCTCGATATCGTGAATTTCATCAGAGGTCGGCGACAGCAAGTCAATCCATACCGGTGTACGTTCGGATTTGGCGACGTCCTGCTTGCCTGCCGTTGCGTCGGCATTTGCATTGTCAACGGCATTGGCCGTGATCTTCGCAGCTGATTTTCCGTCTTCTGCCGGTTCGGTTTCCGCAACACCAGTCCGGGGCGCAGCAGAGCCATCTACGCCAGCCCCATCGTCTGTTGTTGCCCGAAGCGGAGCAAAAAACTCGCTGGTATCCATTAACCTTCTCCATCCTGACCGGCTTGTCGTTTGATACGGATGCCAGATTATTGCTTGGCTGTCATATGGTGTTTCTGTTGCAATCCCGCCGCCAGTCAGAATGGCAGAACCGTCTGGAATGAAAACGGATCAATGTCGGGATTGGTTCCGCTTTTTTCGCCAAAGGCAGTACGGACCTGATCGAGAAACTCTTCCTTGCTGATCATCTGATCTTTATTGGCATCGTAGGCCGGAAACAGCAATTCAAGGCGTCGGCTTTCCGTGCGCAGTCGCTGGCGATTGGCATCGGCAGTGCCGGGCAACTGTTCAACTGCCGAAAACTCGCGCATGACCAGCACGCTGTCGCCATTAATATCACGCCTGCGGAACATCCAGCTTGAATAGGACGCAGCCTCATCAGCGCTGATCCGGCCATCCTGATTGATATCAACCGGATGATATTGTTCACGATACAGTTTTACCTGTTCTGGCACCCCTGATGTCACGACACCTGCCCCTGCATTTTTCTGGGCAAGGGCCTTGGCAATCGCATCATTCAAACCGGGGATGTTTGTGGCCCCGGCAGCACCTTCACCCGCCGCCCCGGCCACACCGTCAAGTGCGCCAAGTCCGGACAAACCGCCAAGACCGAATTGCGACATCAGTTCAGGGTTGCTTTGAAGCTGCTGCATGATCAGGGGCAGAAGTTCACGAACCTGTGGTGATGATACTTCTGGCGATGTCGAACTGCCGCCGGCCTTATCCAGGGTCAGTCCCTGCGCCCGGGCACTGCCATCACCATTTACGGTGATCCCCGGAACCGAAATACCCGCAAAAAACGCACAACTCATTAATAGAATGGCAGCTTTTATCCGCAACAATCGCTTCCTTCATCTCGCTGACGCTGCCCCGCGCCAGATGTTTGAACCCGGTACCATCTTCCGACATCCGACAACCCGGCATGACAATCAGATGGTCCGATACCGTCACCCGATAAACGTCCCTTCTACATTTTGCAGGAGTTCGTTCGCGCATCAAACCCGATTGGGAGTCAAATCGCAAATTGTCTTCGCCCATCCCGTCATTTCCCGAAATGTCGACTGCACCATCAAACCCCATAAAACCGGGTTTTTAATGGTCACCGATGGGGCCCCATGGAACCGTTTTGGGATTTCATGGGCCGAAGATGGATAAGACCGTGATTTCAAGTGTTTTTGGCTGAATTCAGGCTTTTCGCATGTACCGCGGAATCCGCAGAAACACACCAAATCGTCACATTTGGCCCCATCAAATCCCATTGACCCCCATCCTTTCCCATGGTACCCCATTAACAGGCATAAATTCTGTGCCATGCGGGGCATATCCATTTCAAACATCGACCGGTCATTGAACCGACCGTTTCAGACCGTGTTTTGAAATCGGATTTTTTGATCAGGGGAATGGCAAAGTGCTGTTCACAGGGACGCACATTCACAAGCTGGACCGGAAGGGACGCGTATCCGTCCCCAAACGGTTCCGTGCGGCCCTTGAGCTGGAAGAATTCGCAGGCATCTACCTGTATCAATCCCACAAGGAAAGCGCGCTCGAAGGTTGCAGCCACAGCCATATGGAGCGCATCGCCGCATCGCTTGACGAACTTGATATGTTCTCTGACGAGGCCGACGATCTGGCTGACACCATCCTTGGCTCCTCGCATATGCTTCCTTACGACGGCGAAGGCCGGATCATTCTTCCCGCAGAATTGATCGAATTTGCCCGTATCGAAGATCAAGTCGCCTTTGTCGGCCGTGGTCGCACCTTCCGCCTGTGGAACCCTGACATCTTCAAGCCCCTGCAAGAAGCCAGCCGGACCCGCACGCTCAACCGTGGTGCGACGCTTAAGCTCAAACCAGTGTCCGAACTCCCCAAAGGCGCACGTCCCGGCGCCCCGAACGAGGAGGACGCATCATGAGCGACAAGGATATCAGTTTCGCCACTGAAGACCGTCCGCACAAACCGGTCCTGCTGCGCGAGGTGCTTGAAGCCCTTGCACCGGCTGACGGGGAAATCATGGTCGATGGTACCTTTGGCGCAGGCGGTTATTCCCGCGCCATTCTTGATTCCGCGAAGTGCGAACTCTATGGCATTGATCGCGACCCGACAGCGGTCGCAACAGGCAAAAAGCTTGAAGCCGAGTATGACGGACGGTTCCATATGGTCGAAGGTTGCTTTGGTGATATGGGACGTTTGATCCCGGCTGCGGGGCCAGAACTGGTCGACGGTATCGTTCTTGATATCGGTGTTTCCTCGATGCAGCTTGATCAGGCTGATCGCGGTTTTTCGTTCCGTGAAGATGGCCCGCTTGACATGCGCATGTCGATGTCCGGCCCAACAGCCGCAGACTTCGTCAACACTGCCGAAGAAGAAGACATTGCCAATGTCATCTATCGCTATGGCGAAGAACGGGCATCGCGCAAGGTTGCGCGCAAAATCATCGAAATGCGCGCAGAAGAGCCCTTTGCCACGACATCCCAGCTTGCCCGCGCTGTGCGTTCTGTCGTGCGCAAGTCCAAGGACGGCATTGATCCGGCAACCCGGACGTTTCAGGCATTGCGCATTTATGTAAATGACGAGCTTGGCGAACTTGAACGCGCAATGGATGCAGCCGAGACACTTCTGAAGCCCGGGGGACGCCTGGTGATAGTGACGTTCCATTCGCTCGAAGATCGTCAGGTCAAAACATTCATGAAGGCGCGTTCAGGCGACCCCAGAAAAATGTCACGTCGCCTGCCCGGCGAACCGGAAGTCGCCATTCCGACCTTTACGACCATCACGCGAAAAGCCGTCACCGGTCAAAAAGACGAAATCCGTGCCAATCCGCGCGCCCGATCCGCAAAACTGCGCGCCGTTGCCCGCAATGAGCAACCTGCAACAGTGCAGGGAGGCCGGAAATGACCCGTGCTGTCACGATCATTGGCCTGTTCCTGACCATTCTGATTGGCGCTGGCACTTATTGGGTCAGTCACGAAGTCGAGCGCCTTGAAAAGCATTACGCCGAGATCCAGTCGGACATTCTGGCCGAACAGGAAAGCATCCACGTACTTGAAGCCGAATGGAGCTACCTGAACAATCCCGAACGGATTGAGCGTCTGTCGAGAGAATATCTGAGCCTTGATCAGATCCAGGTTCTCCAGATGGCAAGCATCGACGACCTGCCAGAAGTGTCCGACATGCATCAGTACCGTATCGACAAGTTTGGCGAAGCCGTTGCCTTCATGCCAACCCCGCGCCCGCGCCCGGGCAGCCGTGCCTATGCCGAGGCGGCAGAAAGCATGATTGTTGATGCACCGTCCGTCGCCACAAATACCGGAGGAGCGCAATGAGCTTTACCCGGTTCTCATACTGGCTGCGTGGTGATCGCCCGGAACTTGGTCCGGACCAGCGTGAACGTCTTGCCCTTGAAACGGCACGCAACCGTATTTTCATCACCGGTGCCATGTTCATCATCGGGTTTTCGTGGATCACATATGGTCTGGTCGATGCATCCGTGCTGCGTCAGGGCAATGAACCAGCACTGGCATCGGGAACCGACACGCGCGAGCTCAAGACCGAGCGCGCCGACATTGTTGATCGCAATGGCCTGCTGCTGGCGACCGATCTTCCAACCAATTCGCTTTATGCCGATGCCCGTGTGGTCAAGGACCCGGTTGCCTCGGCCGATCTGTTGCTGACCGTCCTGCCCGATCTGGATCGCGACACGCTGATCCGACACCTGAGTTCACGCAAGGCATTCGTCTGGTTGCGCCGTAACCTTACGCCGGAACAGCAATATGAAGTTAACTCGCTTGGTATTCCGGGATTGAATTTCCAGCGCGAAGAACGCCGTGTTTACCCGCATGGGCGCCTGTTCTCCCACGTTTTGGGCTTTACCGACATCGACAATAACGGCATCGCCGGTGCAGAACGCAAGTTCGATAACGAACTGCGAATCAATAACGGTCCGCTCCAGCTTTCGCTTGATACCCGCGTGCAGTTCGCGCTTGAGGAAGAAGTCGAAAAGGCGATGGAAACCTATAGTGCGATTGGTGCTGCGGGTCTTGTCATGGATGTCTATACCGGTGAAGTGATCGCGATGACCTCGCTTCCGAACTTTGATCCGCACCGTCCGGGTCAGGCACCGGCGGATGCGCGGTTTAACCGCTCGACCCTTGGCGTGTATGAAATGGGCTCGGTGTTCAAGCTGTTTAACACCGCCATCGCGCTTGAAACCGGCACATCCAACCTGAATTCCGTTTATGACGCGACCGAGCCGCTGCGCATCGCCCGCTTCTCGATCCGTGATTACCATGGTGAAAACCGCTGGCTGACTGTACCGGAAATTCTGGTGCACAGCTCGAACATCGGTTCTGCACGCATGGCGATGGCTTTTGGTGGCGAGGCGCAGAAAAAGTACCTCAAAAAGCTTGGCATGCTCGACAAACCCGAGATCGAGCTCCCCGAGGTCGGTGGGCCTCTGATCCCCAATCCCTGGCGCGAAGTCAACACCATGACGATTTCGTTCGGTCATGGTCTTGCGGTCACCCCGCTTCAGGTTGTCAACGGCATTTCAACCATCGTCAATGGTGGTATCCGCCGCCCGTCAACCATCCTTAAGCAGGATGGCGCACCGGCAGGCGAACGTGTGTTTTCCCAGAAAACTTCGGAACTGCTGCGTCGCCTGATGCGACTGGTTGTAACCGAAGGATCGGGCAAAAAAGCCGAAGTCGCAGGTTACTTCCTTGGCGGGAAAACCGGCACCTCGGAGAAACTTGTGAACGGGCGCTACGTCAAGAACGCCCGCATGTCGACCTTTGTCGCCGCCTTCCCGATGCAGGACCCGAAATATGTGGTTCTGGTGACGCTGGACGAGCCCAAAGGCACCAAAGAAACTTATGGATTTGCCACAGCAGGTTGGGTGTCCGCCCCTGCGGTTGGCAAGGTTGTGACACGTATTGCTCCCCTCCTGGGCATTGAACCGGCGAATGCGAAGGCGCCGGAGATTGAGCAAGCGCTGCAGATCGAACTTCGCAAGGGGGAACGCAAACTTGCGTCTTTCTGAGCTCATGGCAGGTGATCAAGCGGCATTGAAACATGCCGAAGGACAGGACCCGAACATCACGGGCCTGACAGCAGACTCACGCACCGTGAAGGATGGCTATATGTTTGCCGCCCTGTCCGGTGCCCGCGACGACGGCTCCAAATATATCGCTGATGCGATCAAACTTGGTGCGGCCGCCATTCTGGCAAAGGATGGAACCCCCAGACCGGTCGCCGCAACGGTTCCCCTGATCCCGGTGGAAAATCCGCGCAAACGCTATGCACAGCTTGCTGCCCGTTTCTATGGCAAGCAACCGGCAAACATCGCGGCAATTACCGGGACGAACGGCAAGACATCAACGGCGATCTTCACCGAACAGCTTTGGACGATCCTTGGCAATATGTCCGGTTCGATCGGAACGCTTGGCATTCGTGCAGCGGGTGCAAAAATCCCGGGATCGCTGACCACGCCTGATCCGGTTGCCCTTCACCAGAGCCTTGATGAAATGTCGGGTATCGGTGTCACCCATGTGGCAATGGAGGCCAGCTCACACGGGCTCGACCAGTATCGTCTTGACGGCGTGAAGGTAACCGTCGCGGCCTTTACCAACCTGTCGCGCGACCACCTTGATTATCACGGCACTTTTGAAAAATACTTTGCCGCCAAGGCACGCCTGTTCTCCGACCTTCTGGTTGCCGATGGCACAGCGGTTCTTAATGCAGATGTCGAACAGTTCGCCCTTCTTAAAAAGATGTGTGAAAAGCGCGGCGTGAATGTTCTGTCCTATGGTCAGAATGCCGATGACATCAAACTTGTCAAAGCAACACCTGACAGCAGCGGTACCAAGATCACCCTTATGGCCAACAAGGGCGAATACAACGTGCATTTGCCGCTGATGGGCAGCTTCCAGGTCATGAACGCGCTTGCCGCCCTTTCCATCGTGGTGGCATCGGGTGCCGATATTGATCAGGCCGTCCTTGCCCTTGAAAAACTTGAGGGTGTTCGCGGTCGTCTTGAACTGGTTGGCAAAACAAGTTTCGGTGCCCCGGTCTTTGTCGATTACGCCCACACACCGGACGCGCTTGAAACCGTGATCAAGGCGGTTCGTCCGCATTGCAAAGGCCGCATCGTTTGTGTATTTGGTGCCGGCGGAGACCGTGACACGGGCAAGCGCCCGATAATGGGCCAGGTCGCGCATGATTTTGCCGATATCGCCATCATCACCGATGACAACCCGCGCAGCGAAGACCCCGCCCTTATTCGCGCCGCCATCAAGGCGAAATGCGAAGGTGCCGTCGAGATCGCCGACCGGGCAGAGGCCATCAAACGCGGCATTGGCATCCTGCAACGCAACGATGTCCTTATTATTGCCGGAAAAGGCCATGAAAGAGGCCAAATTATCGGTGATACGGTCCTTCCGTTTGATGATGCATCCGTTGCCCGCAGCATCCTTGCTGGCGGCAACTGACCTGAATTCCCGTTACGGCACGCTGGCCGTGACGGCCTGAGCGAAATGAAAGTGACGTTATGACGAAGGCTGTTTTATGGACGGCGAAAGATGCCGAAACCGCAACCGGTGGCAAAACGACCGGTAACTGGTCGGTATCCGGCATCTCGATTGACAGCCGAAAAGTCAGCAAGGGTGATCTTTTCATCGCACTTAAAGGCCCGAACTTCGACGGCCACAAATTTGCGCAAGCCTCCCTTGATGCCGGTGCAAGTGCCGTGATGGTATCTGATGCTGCGGGCGTCACCGACACCGACAAAGTCCTTCTGGTTGATGACACCCTTGATGCGCTGGTACGACTTGGCCTCGCCGGACGTGCGCGCAGCAATGCCAAAATCGTCGCCATTACTGGCAGCGTCGGCAAGACCGGGACCAAGGAAGCACTCAAATACGTGCTTTCCCAGCAAGGAAAAACCCATGCAAGCCCGGCAAGCTTCAACAACCATTGGGGCGTGCCTATCAGTCTGGCGACGCTTCCGGTTGATGCACAATACGGTGTGTTTGAAATCGGCATGAACCATCCCGGCGAAATCAGCCCGCTGGTCAAGATGGTCAAACCGTCCGTTGCCCTGATCACCACCGTGGTCGGTGCCCATACCGAGTTCTTCAAGGACGAAGCCGAAATTGCCATGGCAAAGGCTGAAATCTTTGACGGCCTTGAGTCCGATGGCGTCGTGGTTCTGAACCGCGACAACATGCATTATTTCGCCCTCGCACGTCGCGCCAAGGAACTTGGCCTGAGCAACATCAAATGCTTTGGCACCGACGCGATGGCCAATTATCGCCTGTTTGAAGCCAATATTGTCACCGATGGCAGTGCTGTACGTGCCCGTGTTGGTGGCCGCGATCTTGAATATTTCATTGGCTGTCCGGGCGAACACTGGGTTCTCAATTCTCTTGCGGTTCTGGGCTGTGTGGATGCGATTGGTGCAGACCCGCTGCGCGCGGCACAGGATCTGGCCGATGTCACCCCGCCTTCCGGGCGCGGCGAAATCTCGACGATCAAGGTTCCGTCAGGCGACGGCACGTTTACCCTGATTGATGATGCCTATAACGCCAATCCGACATCGATGATGGCCGGGATCAAGGTTCTGGCACAAAGCAGACCTGGAGAAGGTGGTCGCAAGATCGCCGTTGTCGGTGATATGCGCGAACTGGGTGACGATGCGATCCGCATGCATGCCGATCTGCACCATCCCCTGACCGCAATGGAAATTGACCGGGTGTATTCGGTCGGCCCGTTGATGGCCGAACTGGATAAAACCCTGCCCGCTGAACGCAATGCCGGTCATTTTGACACTGCCGAAGACGCGATCGAGCCGATCAAGGCCGATTTACGCGCCGGTGACGTGGTTTTGGTCAAAGGATCGCTTGGCATTTACGTTTCGAAAATTGTATCGGCCCTAAAATCATGTGGCGTGGTGGAAAAGTCCACAACCGTACAGGATTAAGTCGCAGAAGGAACGACCAGAGCAATGCTCTATAATCTGCTTTATCAACTGTCTGATCAAATGCCGGTATTGAACCTGTTTCGGTACATTACCTTCCGGACGGGCGGTGCGATCATTACATCGCTGATCCTTGCATTTGTGCTGGGTCCGTCCCTGATCAACTGGTTGCGTTCCAAGCAAAGCGAAGGACAGCCGATCCGTGAAGATGGTCCGGAAAGTCACCTTCTGACGAAAAAAGGCACGCCGACCATGGGCGGGCTTTTGTTGTTGCTCTCGACATCGATTGCAACCCTGCTTTGGGCTGATTTGACCAATGCCTATGTCTGGGCGGTTTTGCTGGTCACCATCGGGTATGGCTTCCTTGGTTTTCTTGACGATTACCTCAAGGTCTCCAAGAAAAACACCAAGGGCCTTCCGGGCAAACTCAAATTGCTGGGCCAGTTTTCAATTGCGGCCCTTGCAGCATGGTGGATTTCCTATAACACCGCAGATCCGCTTTCGACGGCGCTGGCCTTCCCGTTCTTCAAGAATTTCCTGCTCGATCTTGGCTGGTTCTTTGTGCCGTTTGCGATGTTTGTCATGGTCGGTGCATCAAACTCGGTCAACCTGACGGATGGTCTTGACGGATTGGCCATCGTACCAGTGATGATTGCAGCGGCAAGCTTTGCCCTGATCACCTATCTGATCGGTAACATTCAGTTCGCCGAATATCTTCAGGTCCATTATGTCGCCGGATCAGGCGAGCTGACCATCTTCCTTGGTGCCCTTGTCGGGGCTGGCCTTGGCTTCCTGTGGTACAACGCCCCGCCCGCAATGGTGTTTATGGGTGATACCGGGTCGCTTGCCCTTGGCGGCGCTTTGGGCGCAGTTTCGGTCGTCACCAAACACGAACTGGTTCTGGCAATTATTGGCGGTCTGTTTGTTCTTGAGACCCTTTCTGTGATCATTCAGGTCGGGTCATTCAAGCTGACAGGCAAGCGCGTGTTCCGCATGGCGCCGCTTCATCACCATTTCGAGAAAAAAGGCTGGCAGGAACCGACCATCGTGATCCGTTTCTGGATCATTGCAGTGATTCTGGCCCTTGTCGGCCTTGCCACCCTGAAACTCCGGTAAGGATGCCCTATCGTGATTGATCTTTCGCATCTGCGCGGCAAAACCGTTGCGGTACTGGGTCTGGGGAAGTCCGGACTGGCCAGCGTAAAAGCATTGATCAATTCAGGTGCCATTGTCTGGGCATGGGATGATAACGCGCACGGTCGCGAACTGCTTGAACCGCTTGGTCTTGCGCCGATCAATCTGGCCGAATGCGATTGGGCCGAACCCGACATGCTGGTCATTAGCCCCGGCATTCCGTCGACCTTTCCGACCCCGCATCCCGCCGCCGAAAAGGCCCGCCGGGCAGGCAAACCGATCATTTGCGATGTCGAGTTGCTATGCACCGCACAGCCGGACGTCCCGACACTGGCGATCACCGGTACCAACGGCAAATCAACGACGACGGCACTGACTGCTCATATCATTGCGAATGCCGGGATCAAAACCCAGGCTGGCGGCAATCTGGGCAATGCAGCCCTTGGTCTTGATCCGGCGACCGCTGATGACTGCCTTGTTCTAGAACTGTCGTCCTATCAGCTTGATCTTCTTGAGCATGCCGCGTTTGACGCTTGTGCGCTTTTGAACATCACGCCGGACCATCTGGATCGTCACGGCGGAATGGATGGCTATATCGGTGCGAAACGCCAGATCTTTGCCCGGAACAAGGGCCCCAAATGGGCGATCATTTCCGTTGATGATGAACCATGTGCCAAGATGGCGGTTGAGCTTGCCCGCGAAGGCGGACGCCATATCATCGAAGTTTCGGTCAAAAACCCGGTCGATCATGGCATCTATGTTGATGAAAATGGCTGGCTGATTGATGATCTTAGCGGTGCTGCAACACCGATCCTTGATCTTGCGATGGTCACACACATGCCGGGCAAACATAACTGGCAAAATATTGCCTTTGCCTATGGCCTGTGCCGGGCACGCGGTGTTGATGCAACACGCATCATTGACGGCATCATGACCTTCCCGGGTCTTGCACATCGTCAGGAACGGTTGGGCAGCATCGGGAATGTCATTTTCGTCAATGACAGCAAAGCGACCAACGCCGAAGCATCGGCAAAGGCACTGTCAGCCTATCAGAACATCTACTGGATTGTTGGTGGCAAACCAAAAGAAGGCGGGATCAACGGTCTTGAGGAGTTTTATCCTCATATCAAAAAGGCCTACTTGATCGGCGAGGCCGCTGATGCCTTTGCCAGGACCCTTGATGGCGACGTGCCATGGGAAAAATGCAAAACCCTTGATGTGGCAACAAACGCCGCCTTTAACGACGCCCGATCCAGTGGCGACGACGCACCTGTGGTGATGCTGACCCCGGCCTGCGCATCCTTTGACCAGTTCAAAAGCTTTGAAGCCCGCGGCGATGCATTCCGCGATCTGTATTCCCAGTTGGCCAATGCCAACGCATCCGGGAAGGTCGGCGCATGAAGTCCCTGTTTGGAAACAACACCAACATCGCCTTTTCACGTGCAGACACGTCTGTTCTGGGCATCTGGTGGTGGACCGTTGATCGCTGGTTGCTGGCCGCAATCATTCTGTTGATGGGGATCGGCGCGCTTCTGGTTATGTCGGCAAGCCCGCCGGTGGCTGACCGCATCAATGTCGACAGCTTCCACTTTGTGACCCGCCAGTTCGTGTTCCTTGGCATGGCGGTCGTCTGTATGTTTGGCATTTCACTTTTGCCGGTGAAATGGGTCAGACGACTGGCATCCGTCATGTTTTTAGGTGTGATTTTCCTCTTGATCATCACCCCGTTTATCGGTTCTGACATCAAGGGTGCGGTGCGCTGGATCAACGTTGCGGGAATTAACCTGCAACCATCCGAGTTCCTGAAACCCGCCTTTGCAGTTGTCGTTGCATGGATGTTCGCCGAAGGTCGTCTGAACCCGAACTTTCCGGGCTATATCGTCAGCTGTTTGATGCTCGCAGTTTGTATTTTCCTGTTGATGATCCAGCCCGACTTTGGTCAGACGGTGGTTGTGACCTCGATCTGGTCCGTACAGATTTTCCTGGCTGGTCTTCCGATCATTCTGGTGTTCTGTCTCGGGCTTGGCGCCGTTGGCCTTGCTGTTAGTGCCTATCTGATCTTGCCGCACGTTCAGTCACGTGTGGACCGCTTCCTTGATCCGGCATCGGGTGACAACTATCAGATCGAACGATCCATGGAAGCCTTCATGAGTGGTGGGGTCATGGGACGTGGCCCCGGTGAAGGCTGGGTCAAGAACTCCATCCCGGATGCCCATTCCGACTTTATCTTTGCCGTGGCTGGCGAGGAATTCGGATTGCTGTTCTGCGTGCTGGTGGTGGGTGTCTTTACCTTTATCATCATGCGCGGGCTTTCGCGCCTGATGGGGGAACGCAACCTGTTTGTGGTGCTGGCTGTGAGCGGCATTCTGGTTCAGTTCGGCCTGCAAGCCGTGATCAATATGGCATCGACCCTGCAACTTGTGCCGCCAAAAGGCATGACCTTGCCATTCGTTTCCTATGGCGGTTCGGCCACCATCGGCATTGCCATTGGCATGGGGTTTGTTCTTGCGCTCACCCGGAAACGTCCGGGCGAATAGCTGCGTATCAATGGTTCTTTTGCCTGAACTGAAATTTCTGCATCAAAACGACAAAATCCGACCTTATTCCATTCCCGGTTTGAAGGGATATTAACCTTTGTCGGGTTCTGATGGGGGGAACTGTCCGGGGTCTCCCCGGTGCTGTGTCGTTTTAGATGTGGACAAGATGACTGACTTCACAAAACTTGATATTTCCGCCTCCGAGACCCCGCTTGCGGGTCAGGTGATTGCTGTGACGTCAGGTGGAACCGGCGGGCATATGTTCCCCGCTGTTGCCTTGTCCAAATCACTGGTTCGACGTGGCGCGAGGGTACTGTTTTTTACCGATGCCCGCGCAGCACGCTATACCGAGGGCGTTGAAGGTGTCGAGACCATCATCCTTCCCGCAGGTGGCATTGCTGGCAAAGGCATCAAGGGACGTCTGACAGGGGCACTTCGTCTGGGGCTTGGCACGCTTAAGGCACGCTCTCTGATCAAGAAGGCAAAGCCCGCCGCTGTTATCGGCTTTGGCGGTTATGCCTCGATCCCGGCAACCATGTCGGCCAAGTGGCTTGGGATCCCCTATGCCATTCACGAACAGAACGCGGTTCTTGGCCGGGCAAACCGACTGGTGGCAAGCCATGCCGAACGCATTGCCACATCCTTTGCCAAAGTCACCATGATCGCACCAAGCGACGAAGCCAAGGTGATCTGGACGGGCAACCCGGTGCGTGCCGAAGTCGCAGCCCTTGCCGTTAGCGAGTATCACGCCCCTGAAAGCGACGGCCCGATCCGACTTTTGATCACTGGTGGTTCACAGGGCGCGCGTATTCTTTCCGAAGTTCTTCCAGATGCGCTGGTCAGTCTGCCCGAAGACATTCGCAAACGCCTTCATGTCACCCAGCAAGCCCGCGACGAGGATATCGATGCCGTGCGCGAGACCTATGATGGCTCGATGATTGACGTGACCCTGGCATCCTTCATCAACGACATTCCGGAAAAATTGCGGGACTGTCATCTGGTGATTGCGCGATCAGGGGCATCAACAGTTGCCGAACTGACCGCGGCGGGACGTCCGGGTTTTCTGGTTCCCCTGCCCCATGCCATTGATGATCATCAACGTTTTAATGCCCAGCAGGTCGAAGAGGCCGGTGGCGCATGGTTGCTGCCACAGGATCGCTTTACCAGCGAACTGGTTTCAGAACGGCTGGCGAAACTTTTAACCAATCCCGCGGCCTTGACGCGCGCCGCAAAGGCCGCCAAAAGCAGCGGTCGCGCCAATGCTGCCGAACGGCTGGCCGATATGGTGCTTGATATGCTGGGACTGAACCCGGCCGGAAGCCCGAATAACGAGAACATGGGCAAAGACCCCCAAAAGGTATGAGGAGACATGCAATGAACACCCTGCCGCTCAACATCGGCACCATCCACTTTGTCGGTATTGGTGGCATCGGCATGTCCGGTATTGCCGAAATTCTCCATAACCTTGGCTATTCGGTTCAGGGATCGGATATCTCTGACAATGCCAATGTCCAGCGCCTGCGCGATCTTGGCATCAAGGTTTTTGTCGGTCATCAGGGATCGAATATCCAGGACGCCAAGGTGGTTGTGATTTCCACTGCGGTCAAAGCCAGCAATCCCGAAGTCGTTGCCGCGCGCGCCGAAATGATCCCGGTGGTCCGCCGCGCTGAAATGCTGGCCGAACTCATGCGCCTTAAGGCAGCAATTGCCATTGGCGGCACACATGGTAAAACCACGACGACCTCGCTGGTTGCAACCATGCTTGATGCCGCCGGGCTTGATCCGACCGTGATCAATGGCGGGATCATCAATTCGTATGGCACCAATGCGCGCCTTGGCGAAGGTGACTGGATGGTGGTCGAGGCCGATGAGTCTGATGGTACCTTTGTCAAAGTCCCGTCGACCATTTCGGTTGTGACCAATATTGATCCCGAACATCTGGACCACTGGAAAGATTTCGATCAGCTGCGCGAGGCCTTCAAGAACTTCGTTCAGAACATTCCGTTCTATGGCTTTGCCGTTCTGTGCATTGACCATCCCGAAGTTCAGGCCCTGATTGGCAAGGTGACGGATCGCCGCATCTTTACATTCGGTTTCTCGCCGCAGGCTGATGTGCGCGCGGTCAATGTGCGCACCAATATTGGCGAAAGCATCTTTGATGTTGTCATCCGCGAACGCGTCGATAGCGAAGAACGCGTGATCAGGGATGTCCGCCTGCCGATGGTTGGCGATCACAACGTTTCGAACTCGCTGGCCGCAATCACGGTTGCGCTTGAACTCGGCATTCCGGACGAAAAGATCGTATCAGCCTTTGACGGCTTTACCGGCGTCAAGCGCCGCTTCACCAAGACCGGTGAAGTCGATGGCGTGACCATCATTGACGATTACGGTCACCACCCGGTCGAAATCAAGGCCGTGCTGAAAGCTGCCCGTCAGGCCACACAGAATAACGTCATTGCTGTTGTACAGCCGCATCGCTATTCGCGCCTGCATGATCTGTTTGAAGATTTCTGCACCTGTTTTAACGATGCCGACAGCGTCATTGTCGCCGATGTCTATGAAGCAGGCGAAAGCCCGATTGAAGGCGCATCGCGTGATGCACTGGTCGAAGGATTGCGCAACCGTGGCCACCGCCATGTCAGCGCCCTTGAAGGACCGGACAAGCTTGCCGAGATCATCGCACAGGATGCCAAACCGGGTGACCTTGTGGTCTGCCTTGGTGCCGGATCCATCAGCGCATGGGCCAATGCCCTGCCCGCACAACTCGAAGCCCTGAAGAACTGAGAGACGAATGAGCACGCCGGAACACCACACGCCACTGATCGACCGCCTGCCCAAGGTTCGGGGCAAGCTGCGTGAAGGCGCGCAATTGGCCAAGGTCACCTGGTTTCAGGTTGGCGGTCCGGCCGATGTGATGTTCCGCCCGGCCGACGAAGCCGATCTTGCCGACTTCCTTAGGGGCAAACCCAACGACATGCCGGTGACTGTGATCGGCGTCGGATCAAACCTTCTGGTTCGGGATGGTGGTATTCGCGGCGTTGTCATTCGACTTGGCCGTCCGTTTACCGACGCCGTCGTCAAGGATGGAGATCTGCATGTCGGGGCCGGTGCGCTTGATCTTAACGTCGCGCAGGTCGCCCAGCAGGCTGGCATCGCCGGTCTTGAATTCCTGTCGGGCATTCCGGGTACGATTGGTGGTGCACTTCGCATGAATGCAGGTGCCTATGGCAGCGAAATCAAGGATGTGCTGATTTCTGCCACCGCCATTGACGGCAAGGGCACGACTCATACCGTCACCCCCGATGAAATGGGCATGTCTTATCGTCACTGCGATCTGCCCGAAGACTGGATTTTCACATCCGCCATCTTGCGCGGAACGCCGGGGGATCCCGCCAATATCGCCAAGCGCATGGATGAAATCGCAGAAGCCCGTTCCGGATCGCAACCGATCAAGTCACGCACCGGCGGATCGACATTTGCCAATCCGCTGCCCGATCGCGCCTGGGAGGTCATTGATGCCGCCGGGTGCCGTGGCCTTACCATCGGTGGCGCGCAGATGTCCGAACAGCATTGCAATTTCATGATCAATACCGGTGATGCCACCGCCCTTGATCTTGAGCAGCTGGGCGATGAAGTCCGCAGACGGGTTAAACAACATAGCGGCGTTGAGCTGCGCTGGGAAATCCGGCGCATCGGTGAACGCCTTGGCCACTCGATCATAGGAAAAGACGCATGAGCAAACATGTCGCTGTCATTCTGGGCGGTTGGTCAGCAGAACGAGAAGTATCCCTGTCTTCGGGGCGCGAATGCGCCAAGGCGCTGCGCGAAAAGGGATATGACGTCACCGAAATTGACGCCACCCGTGATCTTGCCGGGCAGCTGACCACTATTGATCCCAAACCGGATGTAATTTTCAACGCCCTGCATGGTCGCTGGGGCGAAGACGGTGCGGTTCAGGGGCTGCTTGAAATTCTGAACATTCCCTATACCCATTCAGGCGTGCGTGCATCGGCGATTGCCATGGATAAAATGTCGGCAAAAGCGATGTTTGCCGAATATGAAATTCCCTGTGCCCGCCATGTCTGGGTCACGCGTGGTGATATCGCCAATGGCAAGGCACTGCCACCGCCCTATGTTCTTAAACCCAACAATGAAGGGTCATCTGTCGGGGTTGAAATCATCCTCACCCCAGAAGAAGAACAGAACATGCTGGCGCGTGACTGGGTCCATGGCGACGGCATCATGCAGGAAGAATTCATTCCCGGCCGTGAAATGACTGTTGCCGTCAAGGATGGCAAGGCGATGGAAGTCATTGAAATCCTGACGGGCAATCATGCCTTCTACGATTTTGAATCCAAATACGCCCAGGGCGGGTCCGAACATATCGTACCAGCCGACATTCACAGTGACCTGCGCGACCGCCTGCAACGCCATGCAGAGGAAGCCTATCGTGCGCTTGGGTGCCGTGGCGTCGCACGTGCTGACTTCCGCTATGACCCGGAACAGGATCGGCTGGCGATCCTTGAAATCAACACCCAGCCGGGCATGACGCCGACCTCACTGGTTCCCGATGCGGCACGTCATGACGGCATGAGCTTTGCCGATATCGTTGCATGGATGGTGGAGGATGCTTCATGCGAACGCTAGGCACGATTGGCACGCTTGAAGAACAGGCGCGCGAACGCCGCGAAAAGCTTGATAAAAAGCATGGCATTGCATCCAACCTTAAACGGGTTGCCCGCGTCATGTGGTGGACGGGCTTTGTCGGGGCAATCACCATCATTCCGGCAGCACTTTGGTATACCGGCAAGGCTGACAAATGGATTGCCATCGGTCAGGACGAAAGTGTTCGCCTGTCGGCTGAACTGGGCATGACGGTCAAAAATATCGAAGTATCGGGACGCGAAAAAACCGATACCAATGCGCTGCTGGCCGCCATCGGGCAAAAGCCCGGCACGCCGATCATAACATTTGATGTTGATGCCGCGCGTGAACGCATCGAACAACTGTCATGGGTGCGTACAGCCACCGTCGAACGTCAGTTGCCCGATACGCTGATCGTGTCGATTGTTGAACGCAAACCGCTTGCGCTTTGGCAAACCGAAGACCGCGGGCACGTTCTGATTGATGGCGATGGCGAGCAACTTCAGAACTATGAGCTTGGCGATTATCTTGATCTGCCGGTTCTGGTTGGCGATGATGCCCCGCAACATGCGGCCGAAATGCTTCAGACCATTCAAAGCATTCCCGATCTTTACGGCATGGTCACCGGCGCACAGCGCATTGGTCATCGTCGCTGGAACATTCAGCTGTCAAACGGCATGTTCATTCGCCTGCCCGAACACGACATGGACAAGGCCTGGCAACGCCTTGAGACGCTTGTTCGTCAGCATGACCTGCTTGAACGCGATGTATTGATTGTTGATCTGCGCTTGCCAGATCGAACCTTTGTTCGCCTGACACCCGGGGCGGCGGAAAATCGCCGCAATCCCCCAAAGAAGGAGGGAGCGGTCTAGAACGACCGCCCGCCATCACCGATCAGGACTGATTGACGCGCCAGACAGGGGGCGGATCGCAAGCCTGCCGGGTGACAGGCTATTGATCGCATCAGGAAGATGCGATGCCAGCTGCTGCCCCGCTAAAGTCTGACATTTCCGAGAAAACAGGACCGCTATGCGGCACACTCGATACAGCCTTAACCAATTTGCAACCGCTTATGGTGGAAAACGGGCTTAATAAGGTAGGGCAGGTCCGCCTGTCCCCAATAACTTTAGAAGAATTCAGAGCACTAAATTGGCACGCGGCAAAACCAGATCAGGATTGATTGCAGCTTTGGACATCGGTACGTCCAAGGTCTGCTGTTTCATTGCGCGACGCGAAAAGGACCATCCGCCGAAAATCATCGGCATCGGACACAACATGTCCAAGGGCCTGCAAAGCGGATCGATCGCAAATCTTGATGCCGCCCAGGAAGTCGTTCTGGCTGCGGTAAACGCGGCGGAAAAGATGGCCGGTCAAACCATCGAATCGGTCATTGTGAACCTTTCTGGTGGCCGTCCGGAATCGGAAACCCATACGGTTGAACTGCCCCTTGGTTCCCGCCCGATCGGCAATCTGGAAATCAGGAAGCTGAATGACCAGAAAGAAGCCCTGCTCCGTCAGGCTGGCGATGAACTGATCCATACGGTGCCGCTTGGTTTCCGCCTTGATGGTGCGAGTTCGATGAATGATCCGCGCGGTATGTATGGATCAACGCTTGGTCTGGATCTGCATTTTGTCCGTACCCAGACAGCACCGCTACGCAATCTTGATACATTGCTTGGCCGTTGCCACCTTGCGATTGAAGAAACCGTCGTCACCCCGCTTGCATCGGGTCTGTCGGCCCTGACACCGGATCAGCGCGAACTGGGCGCAACCGTCATTGATATGGGGGCAGGCACGACAAGCGTTGCTGTCTTTAACGGCGGTCAGGTGATTTACACCACCTCGATCCCGGTCGGTGGCGCGCATGTGACACGTGATATCGCCTATGGGCTGAACACGTCGCTTAATCATGCCGAACGGATGAAGACACTGCATGGCAGTGCGCTGACCTCGCCGTCAGATGATCAGGAAATCCTTGCCGTTCCGATCATTGGTGACGAGGACGAGAACAACTTCAATCACGTTCCGCGCTCGATGCTGATCAACATCATCAAGCCGCGCCTTGAGGAAACCTTTGAGTTGATTCGCGATCAGCTTGAAGAACATGGTCTGACCCAGATTGGCGGGCGCAGCATCGTGCTTACCGGTGGTGCCAGCCAGCTCAATGCCATTGCCGATCTGGCAAACCAGATGTTCGAACGCCCGGCAACTGTCGCCCACCCGCATGGCGTTACAGGCCTTGCCGAAGCCACCGCAGGCCCGGCATTCTCGGCCTGTGCAGGCCTTCTGCTGCGTGCGGTGGAACAACAGAACGACCCGCTCAGCGAAGCCATGGCATCAATCCATCAGTCAGGTGGACGCTGGGGGCGTCTTGGCGCCTGGTTCAAGGAAAACTTCTAGTTTTCAGCACCGGCGAACGCCCTGTTCGCCGGAAACTGGCAGTTTCCGAAAACAAGTGCATTTTTTTCTGCATTTTTTCGAAAACTTTTCCGCGCATTAACAAGCCAATAACTCTTTGCCCGCTAAAACGGACTCGGAGGTCTTTGTGTCCGAAGCATTTCGGGCACACACAGGCAAAGGGAAGGCTTGTGTGATCTTTAAGCTCTAAAGCGCGGAGAGGAAGAGCAAACAATGAGTACAATCAATTTTTCCGTTCCTGAAACGGAAGAAAACCTTAAGCCGAAGATCACCGTAATTGGTGTCGGCGGCGCCGGCGGCAACGCCGTTAACAATATGATCGCATCCGAACTCGAAGGATGTGACTTTGTTGTAGCCAACACCGATTCACAAGCCCTGACCCAAAGCAAAGCCACGCGCAAGATGCAGCTTGGCCGCAAGATTACCCAGGGTCTTGGTGCAGGCGCACGTCCCGATGCGGGCAGTGCCGCCGCCGAAGAATCCATCGAAGACATTCAGGCACAGCTTGAAGGCAGCCACATGGTATTCATCACCGCCGGTATGGGCGGTGGTACAGGTACCGGTGCCGCCCCGGTCATCGCACGTGCTGCCAAAGAGGCCGGCATCCTGACCGTTGGTGTTGTTACCAAGCCGTTCCATTTCGAAGGCACGCGCCGTATGCGTACCGCCGAACAGGGCATTGAACAGCTTCAGCAGTATGTTGATACCCTGATCATCATTCCGAACCAGAACCTGTTCCGGGTTGCGAATGAAAAAACCACCTTTGCAGATGCCTTCCAGATGGCTGACGACGTTCTGCGCAACGGTGTTCGTTCGATTACCGACCTTATGATGGTTCCGGGTCTTGTGAACCTCGACTTTGCTGATATTCGCACTGTGATGAGCGAGATGGGCAAAGCCATGATGGGTACCGGCGAAGCAACCGGCGAAAAACGCGCACTTGAAGCTGCCGAGGCTGCCATTGCAAATCCGCTTCTCGAAGATGCATCGATGAAGGGCGCACGTGCTGTCCTGATCAACATCACCGGCGGCATGGATATGGCTCTTTATGAAGTTGACGAAGCCGCGAACCGTATTCGCGAAGAAGTCGCTTCGGAAGCCAATATCATCTTTGGTTCGACCTTTGATCCGACCATCGAAGGCGCACTGCGCGTTTCTGTGGTAGCCACGGGCATCGACGCCGAAGAAGTACGCCGCCCGCAGCCGACCACCGTTTCCGTTGCCCAGCCCAAAGCAGCCCAGCCGATGGAAAAACCGGCCATGCCGTCCTTTGGTCAGCACGGCGCGGCAAATGCAGCCGCAAGCGTTGCTGAAACTACTTCCCCGGCAGCAACCGGCGACTATGCAGGTGGTGCATCAATTGATCACATTCCGGCAGAACGTTTTGCCGCAACCGGCAGCGCACAGCAGCCGGAACTGAGCCATCAGGCAGAAGCCCACGAAACCGGTTCCATTGAAATGGGCCAGACGGTTCTGAAACCGAAACCGGTTCTGCGTGCCAACAAGCCGATGGAAAAAGCCAACAGCAATGGCGACATGGCTTTCATTCCGCCGCGCGCTGTTTCACCGGGTGAAGCAGAACAGGTCAATCACAGCCCGGACGTATTCGAAGCGGCCGACGCTCAGAACGCAACATCGCCGCGTTCGGTCCTGAGCAGCCTGTTTGGCAAAAACAAAACCGTCAGGGAACCACACCAGCATGTGGAACCGAAAGTCTCGCAGCCGCAAGCACCGGCACCGCGTCAGACCGAGATGCCCCTTGGCGAAGACAGTGCATCTGTCATGAAGAAGGAGCCCGCTTCCCGGGGCAAGGCGCAGGGTGCGTCTGACGACCTTCTTGAAATTCCGGCCTTCCTTCGTCGTCAGGCAAACTGACGACGATCTCCGCGCGAAGAAAGGGAAGGCCCGGGGGCCTTCCCTTTTTTTATAGGTGGACAATTTCCACTGACGTCCGGGCGCGATGATTGTGAACAGAAATGTTTCACAAATCGGAAAATCAATATAACGTATTGTTTTATATTCATATTTTTTGAACTCGAATGATTTACAAAGCGTAACAAAGAGTGATTTGAGTGATTGTCACAACCTCTGTAGTGTCTGAAGCTAACGAAGTGAGGGTTCCGGCCCTGCAAACGACTTCGACCATGATTGATGACAACCTGACAAACCTGATTTGGGGGTTCCTGTGAACAACATTTCCGACCTTAGTTCTGCTTTCGCGCAGACAGGCGTTTCCGGTGACGATTATGTGCGTCAGCGCACATTGAAATCGTCCATCGGCTGTGCAGGCGTCGGACTGCATTCGGGTCACAAGATCCGGATCACATTGCACCCTGCCCCGGTAAATCATGGCATCGTATTTCGCCGCACGGATCTGGAAGACCAGCCGTTATTCCCGGCACGTTACGATGGCGTGATCGATACCCGTCTATGCACCTGCCTTGGCGATGCTTCCAAAGGCATCAAGATCGGAACCATCGAACATCTGATGGCCGCCCTTGCCGGATCGCGCATTGATAACGTCCTGATCGATATTGATGCCGACGAAGTACCGGTAATGGATGGCAGCTCCGCACCGTTCAATTTCCTGATCGATTGCGTTGGCATCGAAGAACAGAATGCCCCGCGTCAGGTCATCGAAGTCCTGAAACCGGTTGAAGTCGAATATAACGGCTGCACCGCACGTGTTGAGCCCGGCCACGGTTTTGAAATCGACTTTGAAATCGACTTTGCCAGCAAGGCGATTGCCAACCAGCGCATGAATGTCAAATTCGATGATGGCGTTTTCGTTGCCAATATCTCGCGTGCACGCACCTTTGGCTTCCTGCACGAAGTCGAAGCGATGCGTTCTGCGGGGCTGGCCCGTGGCGGTTCGCTCGACAATGCTGTTGTGCTGTCGGGCGACGAAGTCATGAACGAAGAAGGCCTGCGCTACGAAGACGAATTTGTGCGTCACAAGATTCTTGATGCGCTGGGCGATCTTTATACCGCTGGCTTGCAGCTTCAGGGCAAGGTAACCGCCTATAAGTCCGGTCACCATGTCAACAACCTGCTGCTTCAGGCATTGCTGGCAGACGAGACCGCCTATCAGGTTGTCCCGATGCCCAAAACCGCGCTGCACGGTGTTGCGGCCCCGGTTCTGGCGACCGCCTGATTTCGCCTTAAAGCATTGGCGACAGATACCAAATCAATCGTAAATGGCGCCCCAACGGGTCGCCATTTTTGTTTGGTCGGGCTAATTTCTGAACGCAGATCAACGCACATGACCGCAAGCACGCATAAAAGTCGTTATTTGGCGACACAACTACTTGCCCAACCACGCCCTTCACATGATATAGTCCGGCGGATTTTCTCGTGAGTGCGTCACAAAATTCAAGGATAGGTCCCAGTGCTTAGTACCGTTCGCGCCAAACAGATCATTGCAACTTGTGGCATGGCCATTCTGCTTGCTGCCTGCTCAAGCAATGAGGCACCGGAATATATCGAACGTCCGGTTTCCGAACTGTATAATGGTGCGCAGGACCTTCTTGATGCCAAGGAATATCAGAAGGCTGCAAAGGCGTTTGACGAAGTCGAACGCCAGCATCCCTATTCTGTCTGGGCGACCAAGGCGACCCTGATGTCGGCTTATTCGTACTATCAGGACAACAAATATGATGACGCCATCAACGCACTTGATCGCTTCATCTCGTTGCACCCGGCAAACCCCGATGTGCCCTATGCCTATTATCTCAAGGCATTGTCCTATTACGAACAGATTTCCGATGTCGGTCGCGATCAGCAGATGACCCAGCATGCGATGGATGCGCTTGATGATGTTATCCGTCGTTTCCCTGACAGCAAATATTCCCGCGACGCCAAGCTGAAAAAAGACCTGACGGTCGATCACCTTGCCGGCAAGGAAATGAGCGTCGGTCGCTATTATCAGGATCGCCAGGAATTTCTGGCTGCGATCAATCGCTTCAAATCGGTCATCGAAACCTATCAGACCACCACGCACGTACCCGAGGCACTGGCACGTTTGACCGAATGCTATCTTGCGCTGGGTCTTGAGGGTGAGGCAAAGCGTACCGCTGCTGTACTGGGCCATAACTTCCCGGGCAGTGAGTATTACAGCGAATCCTACGACCTTCTGGTTGGCGGTGACGGTACCGGCCCTGAGCGTACCGAAGAAAGCTGGTGGGACTCAGCAACCAAGTCGGTCTCTGATCTGTTCTGATCAAGGTTGCCTCAAACATCCGGCCAATATCAGGTTTTCTTGACATCCGGGGCAAAACACCAATAGAACAGAACAGGAACAAATTGTAATTAGGTCCTGTTTTAAAACCCTTTTGACCTGAACCCGCAAAATGGGAAACTTTGATCATGTGCGGGCTCTTGCAACACTTGCAAGGCGGGTCGGTATTGGGCACTCTGCAAGTCGAAAAGATGTTTGACCAAACTGTCTGCAGCCCCGTTAACAACATCAGTACCCAGAAATGCTTCGACGCCTCAGCATTCGGAATGTAGTCCTTATCGACAAGCTGGATCTTGATTTCCACGACGGGCTTAGCGTCCTGACGGGTGAAACCGGTGCCGGTAAATCCATTCTGCTTGATTCGCTGGGGCTTGCACTGGGTGCGCGCGCCGATAGCGGCCTTGTCCGCCATGGCTGTGACAAGTGCAGCGTGACAGCAACCTTTACCCTGCCTCAGGGACATCCGGTTTTCGGGCTTCTGGCCGATCAGGATATCGATCTTGAAAGTGAAGAACTGGTTGTCCGGCGTGTCGTGACTGCCGATGGGCGGTCGCGTGCCTATGTGAATGATCAGTCGGTTTCCGTTGGCCTGTTGCGCGATGTCGGCAATTACTGTGTGGAAATCCAGGGTCAATTTGATCAGCATGGGCTGCTTGATCCGACCACGCACCGCGCGACCCTTGATGCTCATGGCAATCTTGGCAATCTTGCTCTGACGGTGCGGGATCACTGGCGGGCCTGGCGCGAAACCCAGAAAGAACTGAACGCGGCGCGCACGCGCATCGACAAGGCGCGCGAAGAAGAAGAATGGCTGCGCCACGCCGTGGACGAACTTGAAAAGCTCGGCCCCGAAGAAGGCGAGGAAGAACGTCTTGCCGAAGAACGCCAGTTCCTGATGCATGGCGAAAAGCTGGTTGCCGCCCTTAACGATGCAGGCAATGAACTTTCGCGCGGCAAGGGTGCGGAAAGTGCCCTTCGCGGTGCGCAACGGTGCCTTGAACGCGAACTTGAAAAGGCCGATGGCCGGTTTGAACCGATCATCGAAGCACTTGATCGTGCCGCAATCGAACTTGAAGAAGCCAACCGGGCGATTTCAGCAACCCTTGCCGATCTCAATGTCGATACCGGCCATCAGGAAAATGTCGAGGAACGCTTGTTTGCCCTTCGAGCTGCGGCCCGCAAATATAACGTTCCTGTTGATGGGCTAAATGCCCTAATGAAAGATTTCAGATCACAGATCGACCAGCTTGAATTTGGCGAGAAGGAACTGTCGCGCCTGACGGCTGCGGTTGGTGAACATCGCAAGGCCTATATCGAGGCAGGCCAGAAATTGCATGCTGCACGCCGCGAAGCCGCGGCCAAACTTGATGGCGCGATTAATGACGAATTGCCGCCCCTTCGCATGGAAAAGGCGCGCTTTGTCACCGACATCGAAGAACTCGATGAAAACGAATGGGGCATTGATGGCATTGACCGGGTCCAGTTCACCGTGGCCACCAACCCCGGAAGCCCGCCCGGCGCGCTAAACAAGATCGCATCGGGTGGCGAACTTTCCCGTTTCCTGCTGGCGCTTAAGGTCGTGCTGGCCCGCGTTTCGGCTGTGCCCAGTCTTGTCTTTGACGAAGTCGATAGCGGTGTTGGCGGTGCAACCGCGGCCGCCATCGGGCAGCGCCTGCATCTGTTGGCACAGGAACGCCAGATTCTGGTTATCACCCATAGCCCGCAGGTAGCTGCACGCGGTCGCACACATTTCTATATTGCCAAGCGCGAAACTGAGGGCACCATGGTCACCCGCGTTGATGCGCTGGTCGACGGTGCCCGGCGTGAGGAAATTGCCCGCATGCTTGCCGGACATTCCGTCACCGCCGAGGCACGCGCTGCTGCCGACAGCCTGCTGGAACAACCCAATTAAAACCCGGCATCAAATGCCGAACCCACTTTGAATACGGAACAAAAAGAATATGAACGCCGAGCATGCGTCAAACACGTCCAGCCTTCCGGAAATGCCCGCCACCAGTACCGAGGCGCGCAAGCAACATGCCGAAATTTCCGAACGCATTCGTTCCTTTAACGAAGCCTATTACGTTAATGACGAACCGCTGGTCCCCGATGCTGAATATGACGCGCTGTTCAATCGCCTGATCGAACTGGAATCGCACTATCCGACGCTTAAGAAAAACAGCCCGACACAGGAAGTCGGTGCCGCCCCGGCTGACGGCTTTGCCAAGGTAAGGCATGCGCGCCCGATGCTGTCGCTTGGCAATGCGTTTTCGCGCGAAGACATTGTTGATTTCCTTGCCCGTATTCGTCGTTTCCTGAACCTGACTGCGCACAGCCCGGTCGAGGTTGTGGGTGAACCAAAGATTGACGGTTTGTCGCTTTCACTGCGTTACGAGGGCCGCAAACTGGTCACCGCCGCCACCCGTGGCGACGGATCGGAGGGCGAAGACGTTACCGCCAATGTCGCCCATATTGATGACATCCCCAAAACCCTGCCCGACGATGCGCCCGATGTGGTCGAAATCCGCGGCGAGGTTTACATGGCCCGTTCGGCCTTCCAGAAATTGAACGAAACACAGGCCGAAACCGGGGGCAAAACATTTGCCAATCCGCGCAATGCAGCGGCCGGATCGCTTCGTCAGCTTGACCCGTCAATCAGTGCCAAACGCCCGCTTCGCTTCTTTGCCTACAGCTTTGGCGAGCTGTCAGAAAGCCTTGCCCAGACCCAGTGGGATTTCCTTCAGAAAGTCGATGGCTGGGGCTTTGTGATTAACCCACTGACGCGTTTGTTAAATGATGCCGATGACATCATGACGTTTTATGAGGAACTCGGTAAACAGCGCCCGGACCTTGATTACGACATAGATGGCATTGTTTATAAGGTCAATGATTTCGAACTCCAGCTGCGTCTTGGTTTCGTCAGCCGGTCACCACGCTGGGCAATTGCCCACAAATTCCCGGCCGAAAAGGCCCGCACACGCCTGAATGCCATTGATATCCAGGTTGGTCGCACCGGCGCACTGACCCCGGTCGCCCGTCTTGAACCGGTCACGGTTGGTGGCGTTGTCGTATCCAACGCCACGCTTCATAACCGCGACGAGATCGAACGCCTTGGCGTTCGGGTTGGCGATATGGTCGTTATTCAGCGCGCTGGCGATGTCATTCCGCAGGTGGTTGAAGTCATTTTGGACGAACGCCCGGAAGGCACCGTTGACTATGCCTTTCCCGATACCTGCCCCAAATGTGGCAGCCACGCCATGCGCGAAGAAGGCGAAGCCGTTACGCGCTGCACCGGTGGTCTTATTTGCCCGGCACAGGCGGTCGAACGCCTCAAACATTTCGTGTCACGCAATGCCTTTGATATCGACGGCATGGGTGCGAAAAATATCGAAAGCTTCTTTGAACTGGGGTGGGTGAAGTCGCCAGGTGATATCTTCCGGCTTGAAACCGACCATGGGGACGCCATCAGAAAGCTTGAAGGTTGGGGGGATAAATCGGCAGCCAAGCTGTTTGAAGGCATCAATGAACGCAAGACCATCGGGCTTGACCGGTTTATCTATGCGCTGGGCATTCGCCAGATCGGACAGGCAACGGCCAAGCTTCTTGCGCGCCACTATGGATCGGTTGCCGAATGGCGCAGTGCTATGATTGCGGCCAATCAGGCCGATAGCGATGCCCTTCGTGAACTGATCAATATAGACCAGATCGGGCCGGGTGTGGCCAAGGACCTGATTGAATTCATGGCCGAGGACCATAACCTTGCCGTTCTGGACGATCTGCAGGCCCAGCTTGACATCACCGATGTCGAAGCTCCCAGTGTCTCTGACAGCCCGGTAAGTGGCAAGACGGTTGTCTTCACCGGCAAGCTTGAGCTGTTTTCACGCAACGAGGCCAAGGTCAAAGCCGAAAGCCTTGGGGCGAAAGTAGCGGGTTCGGTTTCAGCAAAAACCGATTATCTTGTTGCGGGACCGGGTGCCGGATCCAAATTAAAGAAAGCAGAAGAATTAGGTGTTACTGTTCTTGATGAACAAGGATGGCTTGATCTGATTGCCACCGAATGACGCGGACCATGACCGAAGGGATGCCTGCCGATGGAAGATCTAGGAAGTTTTTTTCACCGCTATGTCGATGCGCATCTCAAGCTCGAAGAAGACGCGCTTGATGAGTTTTATCACTTCCCCTGCCTGATCAACGATCTGTCCGGCGTCCATGCAATTGCAAAGACGGATGATTTGCACAAATATCATCAGTCTTTCTTTGAAGAGCTCAAGAACGCCGATCTGGCCATGGCAAAATCGATGGTGATCGAACAGCATTCCGCCCTTCCGGGCGGGGCGCGGGCAATTGTGTCCTTCCGCTTTGGCAATTCGGAAAACAATCTGATCTTTGATTGCGACTATGCCTTTGCCCTTCTCAAACAGGAAGAAAAGTGGAAAGTCGTCTTCGCCCAGCTTGATGAAATCCGCTATAGCGACCTGTATTGAGGTCCTTGATGCCCTTTGCCGGAAGACGTCCGATCCTTCCAGTCCTGGTGCTTATCCTGATCCTTGCACCCATGCTTGCCAAGGCCGATCCCGATTATGAAACCCTGTCGGGGCCGGCACGGGCCATTGATGCCGATACGCTTGAGTTCGGGTTCAAGCGCATTGATCTTTGGGGCGCGGATGCGATGAACCGTTTTCAGAAATGCATGGTGAATGGTCAAAGCACGGCCTGCGGGGCCGAAGCGTGGCAAGTCACCACCAATCTTCTGGTTGCGACACCGATCGCCTGCGAAGTGCGGGGCAAGAACCGCTATCACCGCAATATGGCGGTATGCCGAAATGCCAATGGTGTCGATATTGGTCAAAGCCTGATTGCGCGTGGCATGGCCGTCGCACGCCCGGACCAGATGCCCGAATATGTCCTAATCGAAGACCGCGCCAAACAGGGGAAAACCGGTATCTGGGTCGGACAGTTCATCGATCCGTTGAAATGGCGACGGGGCGAACGTCTGCCCGAACATGAAACTGAAGTGCGCCGCTGGCAGCGCGACAACTGATACCCCCCGTCCCGTCAGTCAGGTTTCAGGACTTGGCGTTCGATGCAAATGGCCGCGCCAGCAACCGCCCTAACCCTGCCAGACTGACACTGTTTTTCAACGATGCGACGCCAAGTGTCACAACCGCAAAACCGATCATCTGTGGAAGCGTCAGTATTTCACCCAGAAACAGCCACGCTGCAAAGAAGGTCATAGCAGGACCTGACAGCGATATCAGTGACGCCTGTGTCGCCCCGATCCGGCGGATACCCTCATAAAGCAGGAAGAACGGGATCACCGTACAAAAGATCGAAATCCCTGCCGTCCACAGAACCCCGTTAACATTAAGATTCAATGGCTTTTGCACGACCAGCTCATAAAGAACCATCGACATACCGGCCATCGTGTTGATCAGGGCAGCAAAATGCATCGATCCGATGGTTTTGATCATGCTCTGTCCGAAATAAAGATACAGGGCATACGTCAGCGCCGATCCGAACGCCCATGCAGCCCCGTACCACAAGCTGCCTGACACCATGTCAAACCCGTCGGGTGCCAGAACCAGCATCAGCCCGCCATAGGTCACGACAAAGCAGATCACCTGACGTATTGGCGGGAACCGGCCCTTGTGGATTGCTTCAAGGATCATCACCACAGCCGGGAAGGTAAACAGGACAATCCGCGATACCGTCACATCAATCAGCGAAACCGCTGTAAAATCAAACAAAGCGGCAAGAAAGAACAGCCCGCCATACAAACCACCCCATACCAGATCGACCGGTTTCATTTTCCGATCACCCGGCCGGTTCTTGCCAAACATCAAGACGCCCAGCCAAAAGAACGGCATCGCGATCAGAAATCGCAACAACAACAATCCGTCAACCGTCATGCCAGTCGCATAGACGAACTTCGCCAGCAACCCCTTCATGGCAAGTGCGAGGGTCGCCAGCAACACAATCGTCAGGGCCGAGCCAACCGGCTTTTCTGTGCCTTGTACCTTTGGCGCGGGGGCGTTTGATGGTTCAGCCGTCGCGGGTGATGCAGCAGCGTCGGCCTGGGGCTGTGATGTCATGATGGTCTCTGGTCCTCTCCTGCGCAGCATAGTCACCCGCCAGCTGTCATTATTCAAATCGAATTAATTGCTATCAGATATCAGCTTTGGCTATATCTTGGAGTATCACATCGACTTTGCCGCAATCAGGATTGTCTTTTATGGACATCAAACAGCTCAGAAGTTTCGTTCATATTGCCGAACTTGGCAGCCTGTCGCGCGCAGCAGAACGGCTCAACCTGTCACAGCCCGCACTCAGTCGGCAATTAAACCTGCTGGAAGAAACGCTTGAGACCAAACTTCTCGATCGTACCGGCCGGGGCGTAAAACTGACCGAGGCAGGACAGATGCTGGCCGAACGTGCGCGCGTCATTCTGGCTGATCTTGCCCGTCTCGAAGCCGATCTGACCGCACGCAGCAGCAAAGTCACCGGTCATGTTCATGTTGGTGTACCGCCAAGTGCGGGCATTGTGATTACCGGTGCGCTGATCGAACGCCTGCGCGCGCATTTTCCTGATCTCAATATTTCGGTCGCTGAAGACCTCACCGGCGATGTGCAGGAAGGCTTGCTGTCGGGACGTCTTGATATCGGGATTTTGCATGACGGCATGATTTCACGCAGTCTGCATGCTGAACCATTATGGCGAGAAGATCTGTTTCTGATTTCTCATCCGACACAAGTCGGCGAGCAGGAAACCGAGATCGCCTATGAAGATGTCTTGTCCCTGCCCCTGATCATGCCGACAAACCGGCACGGGTTGCGCGCCAAGATGGAAGAAGCAGCCTTTCGCGCCGGTCGCCCCCTGACCCCGGTGGTAGAGGCAGACGCATTGCGTGTACTTGTTGATCTGGTCCATCGCAATGTCGGACATACAGTCTTGCCAAGAAGCTCGTTGGTTATGGAGCTGTCAACAGGACGCCTCAAGGCACGCCGCGTTGTCAGCCCGCAACTTTCACGTACGGTCATGCTGTCATGGCTTCATGACAGACCTCTTAGTGCCGGGGGCAAAGCAGTTGTTGATACCCTGCGTGATCTGGCCGGCACAATGCCAATGGCAGAAAAATAACCTGTGCCCACCGGATAAAACAAAACCCCGACTGAATTAACGGTCAGGGTTTCGTCTGTTTACATGTTTCGTCCAAAAAAATCAGACCGGAGCCTTGCTGTCTGAGGACTTCTGCCAAAGGTTCAGTCCGCCATCGGCTGCATATTTGTCGATTTCGGCCAGTTCATCTGCACTGAATTCAAGGTTATTAAGTGCATCTAGGCTGTTATCAAGCTGCTGAACATGACGTGCACCAATCAGCGCCGAGGTGATTTCCGGGCGGCGCAACACCCATGCAATCGCCATCTGGGCCAAGGTCTGGCCGCGGCGTTCGGCAATGGCGTTCAGCGCACGAACGCGATCAAGATTTTCTTCGGTCAGCATGCCCTTCTGGAACGAACCTTCAAGGGCAGCACGAGATTCCGAAGGAACCCCGTTCAGATACTTGCTGGTCAACAGCCCCTGAGCCAACGGCGAGAAAGCAATACAGCCCATACCAAGATCAGACAGGGTATCGAGCAAGCCCCCCTCGACCCAGCGGTTCATCATCGAATAGGACGGCTGATGAATGACACAGGGCGTACCAAGATCCTTGAGGATGGCGTGTGCCTCGCGGGTCATTTCCGGTGAATAGGACGAAATACCAACATAAAGCGCCTTGCCCGATCGCACAATCTGATCAAGTGCCCCCATGGTTTCCGCAAGTGGTGTGTTGGGGTCAACACGATGGGAATAGAAGATATCGACATAATCCAGCCCCATGCGCTGAAGGCTCTGGTCAAGGCTGGAAATCAGGTATTTACGTGAACCCCATTCGCCGAACGGCCCCGGCCACATCCGATAGCCGGCCTTGGTCGAAATGATCAGTTCATCACGATGTTTTTTCAGATCCTGGCTCAGAACCTTGCCAAAGTTTTCTTCGGCCGATCCCGGAGGCGGGCCATAGTTATTGGCCAGATCAAAGTGAAACACACCACGATCAAAGGCCCGGCGGACCATGGCGCGCTGGGTCTCATAGACATCCACACCACCAAAATTCTGCCAAAGGCCAAGAGTGATTTTCGGCAGCATCAGGCCGCTATTGCCACAGCGTGTCCAGGTCTCATCGTCATAGCGGTTGGGGTTTGCCATCCACTGCGCTTCGACTTCAGCCATGTCTTCCTCCTGTTATCAGAGGCGGTTTCATATTCCGCCTTTTTGAATCGATCCAATACCTATTCTTTAAGGCATTCCGGTTCGCTTGTCAGTGCACTAAACATCAAAAAGCCGCCCCGAAGAACGGGACGGCTTGTCTTTTTCACATCATGGCAAAGACCGCACCGCTCACGCGACTTTCTTTTTGATCGGCGCGGTTGCGTTTTGCAGCCATTCGCGATGATCGTCATCCAGATCGTCGGCATACATGGCGTAAACCTGCGCGTGGTAATCGTTAAGCCACTGCAGTTCGTCTGTTGTCATCAATTCTGGATCAATCAGTTTGCGTTCAATCGGCGAGAAGGTAAGTGTTTCAAAACCAAGCATCTTGCGATCTGCACCAATCGGCGCATCGATTTCGCACACAGCAATCAGGTTTTCGATACGGATGCCATACTCGCCTTCTTTATAGAAACCCGGCTCGTTTGAAAGAACCATGCCCGGTTTCAGGGCAATCGTATTGGCCGCCTTGGAAATACGCTGGGGCCCTTCATGCACACCAAGATAACTGCCAACGCCATGCCCGGTACCGTGATCGAAATCAAGCCCGGCTTCCCATAGCGGCATGCGCGCAAGGGTATCAAGCTGCTGTCCGGTGGTGCCAACCGGGAAGATCGCACGCGCGAGCGCAATATGCCCCTTCAGAACGCGGGTAAAGCGATCACGATGTTCCTGGGTCGGTTCACCGACAATAGTGGTACGTGTGATGTCGGTCGTGCCGTCAAGATATTGCCCACCCGAGTCAATCAGGAAGATTTCACCCGGCGTCAGTTTGCGGTTGCTCTCCGGCGTATTGCGATAATGGCAAAGCGCTCCGTTAGGACCACTGCCCGGAATGGTTTCAAAGCTTGAATCACGGAACAACGGATCTTCTGCACGCAGCGAAAGCAACTTGTCCGCAGCTTCGCGTTCGTCAATGCCGCCATCAATTGCGGTTTCATCAAGCCACTTGAAATAACGGATGATTTTTTCGCCATCGCGCTTGTGGGCTTTACGCGAACCTTCAAGTTCTACCTCGTTCTTGCAGGCTTTGGGCAGGGCGACCGGGTCGCGCCCGACACGCACCGTCGCACCAGCCTCGGCAAGCTGCATGCGAAGCCAGTCACCTGCTGTTGCCTCGTCGAGACGAACTGACTGATTGCCCATTGCCTTAAGGGCATCGGCCAATTCGCCCGGCGCCCGAACGGTTGCTTCATCGCGCAGCCATGCAACAGTTTCACTGGCAAGCTTGCGTTCATCCATGAACAACTCAACCGAAGCATCGCCATTAATGATCGCATAACCAAGCGCAAGCGGAGTTTGCGGCACATCGGCCCCACGAATGTTCAAAAGCCAGGCAATGCTGTCAGGCGCAGACAGGATTGCGCTGTCACAAGACAGGCGCGACAAAAGACCTGCGATCTGGGCGCGTTTATCCGCACTTGATTTCCCTGCATATTCCAAAGGATGCGGGCGGACCGGGCCAAGTGGCATGGCAGGCTGATCACGCCAGAGCACATCAATCGGATTGGTGTCAATCGCAATCAGTTCTGCACCGACACCTTCGCAGGCCGTCCGCAAATGGTTTGCCTGCTGCACGGTATGAAGCCACGGATCATAGGCCAGTTTCTGACCGGATTTCAGATTGTCATGCAGCCAGCCGACCACCGGCTCATCGACCAGATGACGATATTCAAACAAATCACGATCGACCTGCTGGCGGACCTGAATGGTGTAACGCCCGTCAACAAATACGGCAGCCTTGTCTGCCAGAACCACCGCGGCCCCCGCCGATCCGGTAAAGCCGGTCAACCATGCCAGACGTTCGGCACGGGCGGGAACATTTTCACCCTGATGTTCGTCTGCGCGCGGAACGATGAAACCATCGACACCCTTGACCGCAAGATATTTGCGAAGTGCTGCAATACGCTCAGCCGGATTAAAATCGGCCTTGGCGGTTTTGAACAATCCTTTACGCTGATCGCGCAGGGCAAACAACACGGCCTTGAGTTCTTCACTCGGGCGCGCGCAAATCAGATCAATCCAGTCGGTTCGCGTGTCACCATCGGCGGCCGCAAGCACGCCATCAATCAGGGCAATGACAGCGTTAACATCCTTATCGACATTATCGCGTTCCAGAAGGGTCGCGAGTTGGGCATCACCGGGATTGGTCATAAACGTCCTCGTTTTCTTGTGTGGGGCAGATGGAACCAGGGTCAGAACCCTATGTAAGGGTTATTGCCGATTACGCGCAAGCAGCAAAGATATTTTGCATATTTTATAAAATCACCCCTTAAATCGGAAAATCAGGTTCTCCACATGCGTCACAGGTATGAATGCGTTGCAAGCTTCGCAATGCAAATTAGTCAAAGATTAACTTATTACATCTCCGTGACAAAAAGATGGCCCGTCGGGACGTCAATTTGCAGGAGACCATGAACGGTGATCCGTTTTCCTATTACTGCCCTAAGTGTTGTGCAATCGCGTCGTCGTCAGACGGCCTATGATGGCCTAGAGCGCCTGACCCTTGGTCGCAAAGCCGCGCTCGGTCTTGATACAGGCCCTGCCCATCTGGCAGACGATGATACGGACCGGTCCCCAACCGGTTCCGAAGACACCAAGGACAAGGAATAAAGGATCAGTCCCGCCCGGAATGGTTGGATGCCAATGGCGAAGCGCAGGATCACGGTTCATGATCCTTGCGGTCTTTTTTGTCTTTTCCCTCTGAGACGGCCCTGCTCCTCCACAGCAGGGCCGTTTCTTTTTGACCAATTCCGTTGATCCACACCATAGTAGCCTCAAAGCGTCACATCGCCCTGGGAGGAACCATGCCAAGAACAATTCTGATTACCGGCGGATCACGTGGGATCGGTCGTGCAACTGCTGTCCTTTTTGCACGTCAAGGCTGGAATGTTGCCCTCAGTTTTGTTGGCAATCAGCAAAGCGCTGATGAAACCTGTGCTTTGTGTGAACGCGCCGGGATCACAGGCAATGCCTTTGCGCGCAAATGCGATGTCCGCGACGAAACCAGTGTTGTGAATTTCTTTAATTCCGCCCGCGAACGTTTCGGGTCAATCGACGGGGTTATCAATAATGCCGGGATTGTCGCCCCCAAAAGCGCGCTTGCCGACATGGATATCGAACGTATGAAGAATGTGTTCGACACCAACGTTCTCGGCGCCTATCTGGTTGCCCGCGAAGCAGCCCGCACCCTGCAATCCGGCGGTTCGCTCGTCAATGTCTCGTCGATAGCCGCCAAGCTCGGCTCGCTAGGCGAGTATGTTGATTACGCCGGTTCAAAGGGGGCAATTGATACCCTGACCATCGGCCTTGCCAGGGAACTCGGCCCCAAAGGCATCCGCGTCAACGCCGTTCGCCCCGGTATCATCAATACAGAAATCCACGCCAGTGGCGGACGACCGGAACGGGTTGCCGAACTTGGCCCCGCCTGTCCATTGGGACGTCCGGGCGAGGCCGATGAAGTCGCGCAAAGCATCTATTGGCTGACTTCAGATTCTGCATCCTATGTCACCGGATCAATCATTGATGTTTCAGGTGGCCGCTAGGATTCTGCTCAAAGCTGGTCGAACTGATGGGCCTCATCACTATTGCGCTCCGTGGAAGCCTTGTCCTTGCGACAGGTTGCCGCCAAGGCATCATGAAGTTCGACCACATCAACGGGCTTTGCGAGAATACAGTCAACATCAAGCGCCTTGTACGCAGAGATAATCTCGTCTGACGCATAGCCTGTCATGACAACAACCGGAATATCACTGCCATTTGCACGCAATGCTTCGACCAGTTTGACACCGGTCACGCCCGGCATTGTCTGATCGGTCAGAAGCCCGTCAAACCTTGCATCCGGCGCCGTGATGGCCGCAATGGCATCATCTCCGTTGTGGAAAGTCTCAACACTATAACCGATCCGCTCGAGCATCCTTGAACAGAGCTTGAGGTTCTTTTCCTCGTCATCAACAACGGCCAGATGTCCACTGGCACGGGTTATCTCGCTGCGCAAGGTGTGCTCACCATTTTCATCTGTGCGACCAAGCTCCGGCAACAAAATAGAGAAACGTGTTCCCTGCCCCAAACGGCTATAGACCGTAATCTCGCCCTTGTGACCGGCAATGATCCCGTGAACCGTCGAAAGGCCAAGTCCCGTTCCCTTGCCCGGTTCCTTGGTCGTAAAGAACGGATCAAAGATTTTCTTTGCCGTTTCCGGGTCCATGCCGGTTCCGTTATCAATCACGGAGATCCGGATATAAGGCCCCGGCGCCAGAAGCGGATGCATTTCGGCACTGTCGTCGGTCAGTTCAAATGGTCCGGCTTCAATCCGTATTTCACCCTGTTCGCCAACGGCGTGATAGGCGTTGGTGATCAGGTTCATCAAACACTGGTCAAGCTGGGTGGCATTGCCCAGAACGGATTTTGTTTCCGGAGCAATTCTGGTGACCAGCGACACACTTGAGGGCAAGGACCCCCGCGCAAACCTTACAGCGCCCTTGATCATCGTCGTAACATCAATCGGGGATCTTGCTGTTTCGGAATTACGGCTAAAGGACAGGATTTGCTGAACGAGATCACGGGCACGTTTGGCCCCGTCCCGAATTTCTGTCACATCATCACGCAAGGGCGAATCTTCCGGCAAATCACTATAAAGCAATTCGGCGTAGCCACTTATCGGCTGCAGTATATTGTTGAAGTCATGGGCAATACCACCGGCCAGAACCCCGATTGTCTCCATGCGTTGTGAATGTCGAAGCTGTTGTTCGAGCTTTTCACGTTTGCGATCAGACAACATGCGCTGCAATTCGGCCGATGCACGTGATGCAAAAACACCGACAATCGACCGTGCCAATTCCGGATCGGTCAGAGGCTTGTCTGAAACGGTCACGACCACACCGATTGGCTGACCGGAACTATCATAAAGAGCAGCCCCTACATAACCGGCAACCATGATTTCAGTGACAGGGGGAACATCGGGCATGACTTCCCTGAAGTTATCTTCGCAGACAAAAACGCCGTCTTTGATCACCCTCTCGCAGGCGGATCCCTCGAATTCGAAATCAAGTCCGCCAATGTTCCGGTCGGGGGAATAATAGGCGACTGATTTGACCCGTCCACCGGTGACTTCCGCGACATGGCAATAGGCCATGCCGAGCGTCTCACACAGTACTTTGGTCAGATTATCGAAGAAACCCGATCCGATCTGATAACGTACACCGCGATAAATGGATTCCAGCGTTTCCTGATAGCGTTCGCGTTCAGTGACATCGAGTGCGAAGCTCGCAATGCAATCAAGCTGACCGTTTGAATCAAAGATCGGGCTTTCATACCATTCGCAAATGATCCTGCCGCCATCCCGCCGAAGGTTGGTGAACCGGTTGTTCACGCTGCTTCTTGTCTGCATGAGTTTGTCGACCAGCGCCCCTAGCCGATGGCGTTCGTTTGCCGGCACCAGCATTTCAAGCCGCCGCCCGACCAGCTCACCTGCGGCATAGCCGAACATCTGGCATGCCGTTTCATTGACTTCGATAATGGTTCGGTCAGGTTTCCAGTAAAACACACCGATCTTTCCATTATCAAAATGCGCACGCAATCTGCGCTGATTGGCTTCAAGGTCACTTTTGGCCCGTTCAAGATCGGATCTGTACCGAATGCGTTCGGTCACATCCCGGCCACTGATACGGATCCCCATATTCGATCCGTCAATATCGACAATCGGTTGCCATGACAGGGCAATACCAACTCTTTGACCGTTTTTGTGCAATCCGGTGAATTCCTGGTCACTGCCAGAGAGTCCCGAAAGCCCTTCTTCGATATAATGGTGCACCCGATCACGATCTTCCGGCGCGACAAAGGGCAGCGGATAATCTTCAATATTCATGCACTCGGCAACGCTATAACCCAGAACACGTTCAATTGCCGGATTGACCCAAAGGAGCTTGCCGTCAGACGAGATCCAGCTTTCCCAGTCATATGTGTAATTCGCCACAGCCTCGAAGCGACGACGCGAGAAGTTCAGTTCTTCATCGGCTTCCATTAACGACTTGATCCCGGTCGCAGCAGCAAGCAACCCACCCGCCATATGAGCAAAAACAATCTCGTCAGAGCGCCATGGACGTGGCCGCCCGATCGTTTCAAAGCACAAAACACCCATCCGCCCGGAAACCGACATCAGTGGCACATCCAGCATCGCGCCGATGTTCAACGGACGCAGATACTGCTCGGAGAATTCGGATGTTCTGGGATCTTCCATCGCGTTTTCAGCATCTATCGCCTGCCCGGTTTCGAGGGCAGCGAAATAACGCGGCAAATCCTTGCGACGCAGTTCAAGACCATCATGTGTCGCCCCGGGATTGGTAACGTCATACAAGCCGACACAGGCAACATCACCATCATCGTTCTGCAACCAAAGACTTGCCCGTTCACAATTCAGAAGTTCGGCAAAACGTTGCAAGGTCGGTCGGAAAGAAACATCCTCGATCCGGTCCAGTGACGAGAAATAGCTTGCGACTTCGCCCGCGCTGACCCGAATTTGTTCGAGAAACTTTTTCCCCGACACCACTTCATTCTGCGATCGCAGCTGATCAACACTGAGCTGCAGCAATGCCTGACGCATCCAGATCACGCCAACGACAATCGAGGAACTCATCCAGGCATACCCAAACAGCGCCGACACCCAGACCGGCAATGTATGGGGAACAGTACCAGCATCGGGAACCAGAAACGCATCGAGCCCGTAAACACGCATGGTCCCGATCGCCATGATGGTGGCAAAACAGAAAAGCGCATATCGCAACGTCGCGCCAAACGGATGGAACACAGCCACCGTCGTAGTCGAGACAATCATCAATGCCATGCCGCTGGCTGGCGAAAACATAACGATATAAAGCAAAGAAAGTGCCGTCATCGTCGTGATGATGACAAGGGCCTTTGTCCTGACTTCAAGCCTGCGCCGTACGACCAGACACGCAACGACCGCCAGAAATACTACAATCTGGATCAGCTCGACCGCCCAGAACTGCTGGCTTGCCTCACGCAGGGAGGAGGCAAGCAGAGCAGGAAAACCGCCAATTGCCATCACCAGAAGCATGAAGTCGGCAATGCGATTGCGGGTTCGGTGCAAAATAACGTCTACGCTCTGGCGCATGGTCTGGACGTCTCCTGGTTTACACCAACTGATCTGGCATGCTGTTAAAAATGCTTTCAAAACGGCTGTGATGCTCGAAAAACAGTCCAAGCAGCGTAGGATCAAACATTTCCGGTACTGTGCGACCATCACCCCTTGTGATGATGTCGACAGCTTCAAGATGACTAAAGGGTGGCTTGTACCGTCGAGAACTGCGCAGCGCATCATAGACATCGGCAAGCGACACAATGCGGGCAACAACCGGAATTTCCTTGCCCGACAATCCGGTGCAATACCCCGTGCCTTCCCATTTTTCATGATGGTGGCGGGCAATGATCGCGGCCTGTTCCAAAATCGGATTGTCTGATGAACTCAGCATCGCATAACCGATTTCCGTGTGACGTTTCATCACGGCAAATTCGCTGTCGGTTAACGGGCCTTCCTTAAGCAACACCTCGTCTGGCACCCCGACCTTGCCGATATCATGCAGAATACCCGCCAGCCGAATGATCCGCTGGGTCTGCTGATCAAGTCCGGACATCTCGGCCAGCAGTTGTGAATAAAGACCGACGCGAACGCAATGTTCTGCTGTTTCGATATCTCGATATTGCGAAATCAGGCTCAGACGATCGACCATTTCCTGTTCGGCACCACCGAGCTTGCGGGTGATGTCATCAAGCGTCTTTGACTGGCTGACATTTTCAAGTTCAAGTTTGCGGATACGTTCACGTTCCCGATCCCGCTCGGACAAACGGTTCTGTGCAGCCTCAATCGCCTCTTCCAGATCGGCCCGTTCAACAGGTTTATCAAGGAACTCGCGTACGCCCATACGCATCGCGCTTACCGCATCGGCCTTTTCACCGTCACCCGTCAAAAGAATGAACTCGAAATCGCGTTTGAACTCACCTGTCGCGCGCCGGATCAATTCGAGTCCGCCACATTCCGGCATCCTCAGATCCGAGATCACAAGTCGGAGTGATGCATCGTGACGAAGCTGATCAAGCGCTTCAATTCCGTTTGCCGCAACCACAACGGAAAAGCCTGCGCGCTCGAGGATGCGGGCAAGAAGTTTACGGATGACCGGTTCATCATCGACAATCAGAACACGATGTTCAGTTTCCGGCATGCACACCCCCTGATTGATTTCGGTATTTTCTAACAGCTCACAAATGAATTTACTATACTTCGGTATGGCATTTCTTCGATTAAAACACTCCCCATACGAGGAGTGTCTCTATACGAACCGCTCAAAACGCACCTAACCTGTTAGAAAATCAGAACATATAAATACAAAGATATAGATGGGACATTTGGGGGACCGATAGCACTTATCCTTTTTGCGGACGGGACAACAGTCACCGGAACGAATCCTGTGAACAGGTACCGGTCATAAACAAAGTGATCGCAAAAACAAAAAAATGGCCGCCCACAAGGGCAGCCATTTCGATGTTCGAATATCCTGTGAACCCGCGGCAAGCACAATGCCGGGATGTTCAGCCTAGCCGACCAGAAGTGTCGTCCAGTTTTCAACCTTGAACCGCTTGATCAGCGACAAGCCGACTTCACGATAGGCAGACAGAACAAACTGTTCCTGATGCGACAGAAGCCCCGAAAGAACGACAACGCCGTCTTCAGACAGGGTATGGGCCAGATCATGGGCCATCGCACGCAGCGGCCGGGCAAGAATATTGGCGCAGATGATGTCGTAGTAACCCGCATCACGCACACGCGTATCCTGAAAACCGTTGGAATGGATTGCCGTCACCAGATCGGCAATCTTGTTGAGCTTGGCATTTTCCTGTGCCACGCGGACCGACGCGGCATCAATATCGGCCATCATGACCGTGCTACGCCACGTTTTGGCACAGGCCATCCCGAGAATGCCCGAACCGCAACCCATATCAAGCGCATTATAGCGCGGACCAAGCTTGGCCACCCAGTCAATCGCAGCAAGGCACCCTTTGGTCGTCTGATGCTCACCGGATCCGAATGCCAGACCGGCATCAACCTGAAGACCGAGCTTCGCCACCGGAAGGTCTTCTTCCCAGTGCGAACCATGAACAAAGAAACGCCCGACCGAGATGGGCTTGAAGCTGCGCAGATTTTCGCTAACCCAGTCCTTGGGCTCATATCTTCCGAAAGTGACAACCGGCGCTTCAATGCCAACCGCAGATGCAATGATCGACACCGCCGTTTCAATACCGGCCTTGTCAAACTGCTCGCCAGCAAAGCCTTCAACTTTCCAGGGCGCGCTCGGATCACCGGGACGTTCAAAATGCGAAAGCGCATCGCAATATTCATAAAGCGCTTCGGCAAAGGCTTCGGCATATGCGCCATCAACTTCAAACTGGAAGTTATAGCAAAGAACGGGTTCGGTCATATCGCTTCTCGCTTGTCGGGGCTGCTTGCGGTTGCCGCCCGGTTAGTTCGGTATTCTGTGAATATTTGCACCGGGGCTTACCCCGGCAGAATGAAGCTGTCGACCACTTTCTTTGTGCCAACACCCTCAAAATGAATTTCCAGCTTGTTGCCATCCACCGCACGAACCGTTCCCGGTCCGAACTTCCGGTGACGCACTGCATCACCAACCTTGTATTTCGATGACTTAGAATTGGTCGAATAGCTTGTTTCACCATCCGGCTTAACATCTATCACGTTCTTGCGCACGCGATCCTGCCATCCACTCGATGCAAATTTTCGCTCCGAAGCACCCGAGACCGGATTGCGGTTGGCAGAATTGTCGCTTGCCCAGCTTGGCATCTTCATCCAGTCGTCAGCACCCCACGCACCGGGCGAATGATTGCCACCATGCCCGCCAAGACCGGTATCACTGATCCGTTCGATATGCTCGTCAGGCAATTCATCGACAAAACGCGATGGCAGGGCCGATTGCCACTGATTGTAAATGCGCCGATTGGCGGCATAGGAAACGGTTGCACGTTTACGTGCACGCGTGATCCCCACATAGGCCAGCCGGCGTTCTTCCTCGAGCCCCTTGACCCCGCTTTCGTCCATCGCACGCTGATGGGGGAAAACGCCCTCTTCCCAGCCGGGCAGGAAAACATAATCGAACTCAAGCCCCTTGGCGGCATGCAGGGTCATGATCGTGACTTTTTCCTGCGCGTCATTCTGTTCGTTTTCCATGACCAGCGAGACATGCTCAAGGAAACTGGTCAGGTTTTCGAATTCGCCAACTGCTGAAACAAGTTCCTTGAGGTTTTCCAGACGGCCGGGCGCATCAATCTCCTTGGATGTGCGCCACATATCGGTATAGCCGCTTTCATCAAGGACAGTTTCAATCACCTCGACATGTGAACTTCCTGCCAGCATTTCACGCCAGCGTTTGAAATCGCCCAGAAGCCCGCCGATTGCCTGACGCATCTTGGGTTTGAGTTCTTCGGTATCAATCAGATCACGCGCCGCCGCAGGCAGCGATATTGCCTGATCACGGGAATATTGATGCAGGGTCTGAAGCGTTGCCTTGCCAACACCGCGCTTGGGCACATTCACAATGCGCTCAAAGGCAAGGCTGTCATCGGGTTGGGCAACAATCCGGATATAAGCCAGTGCGTCACGGATTTCCTGACGCTCGTAAAAACGCGGACCGCCAATAACGCGATAGGGAATGCCAAGCGTGATCAGACGTTCTTCAAATTCGCGGGTCTGGAAACCGGCACGAACCAGAATGGCCATCTGCGATGCCCCGATGCCCTTTGCTTGCAGGGCTTCAATATCTTCCCCCACAAGACGAGCTTCGGCTTCGCCATCCCACACACCTTTGACAAAGACCTTTTCGCCGGTGTCGATTTCAGTCCAAAGCTGTTTACCAAGACGACCATCGTTAAAGGTAATCAGTTTGGAAGCGGCGGCCAGAATATGCGGGGTCGAGCGATAATTCTGCTCAAGACGCACCACCTTGGCACCGGGGAAATCGGATTCAAAACGCAGGATGTTGCCAACCTCGGCCCCGCGCCAGCTATAGATCGCCTGATCATCATCACCGACACAGCAGATGTTGCGATGAACCATCGCCATCGCGCGCAGCCAAAGGTACTGGGCAACGTTGGTATCCTGATATTCATCAACCAGAATATAGCGGAACGTATTCTGATACTGTTTCAGAACTTCGGGATGTTGCTGGAACAGCGTCAGGCAATGCAGCAGCAAGTCACCAAAGTCACAGGCATTCAGGACCTTGAGACGTTCCTGATAAAGCCTGTAAAGATGCTTTGCGCCGCCATTGGCAAATTCAACGCTTTCATTGACCCGTTCCGGTGTAAGGCCCTTGTCCTTCCAGCGCTGAATGATCCCCATCAGCTGCTTGGCCGGCCATTTTTTCGGATCTATCTGTTCGGCATCCATGATCTGCTTAAGCAGACGGACCTGATCGTCGCTATCAAGGATCGTGAAGTTTGATTGCAGCCCGATCAGCTCGGCATGACGGCGTAACAAACGTGCCGACAATGAATGGAAAGTCCCCAGCCACCATCCCTCGACCGGACGACCAAGGGCCTGGGCCACACGTTCCTGCATTTCCTTTGCCGCGCGATTGGTAAAGGTCACGGCAAGGATTTGCTGGGGATGCAGACGTTCAGTCTGGGCCTTGGTTTCAAGCAAGTGCGCCAGTCGCGTAGTCAGAACCCGGGTTTTCCCGGTTCCGGCACCGGCCAATACCAGCAACGGCCCATCCAGCGTTTCCACTGCATCGCGCTGCTCGACATTCAGATTGTCGAGATATGCCGGAGCCGGTGCATCACCAAGACGCATTTCCGGGCTGGCAGCGAATTCATCAATTTCGAAGGGATCATCCATCATGGCGGCATATATATCACGCTGTGTTCCAAGGACCAGCCTTGCATCCGATGCGGCCGGTATTTTTTATATTCTGCAACAAAACAGGAACATCGACCAACTGTTTCCCGAACATTGAAAACTTTTTGCGCCAGTTTTCCCGTTCTTCCCCGTGTGTCCAGACAACAACGCAATTCTGAACGAAAGCAGGAAAATGAGCGGTATCAGCGGTATGAGCGGCAGCATCGCCCAAATACTTGGTCAGAACAGCCAAGCTGCGAACTCTTCGAAAAACAGTGAGGGTTCATCAGATATCGAGGCCTTTGGCGGCTTCACACTTTTTGACCTGCAAAGCAGTGCATCAAGCAGTTCCAATGCAATGTCGGAGTTTACATCCCAAAGCGAAGCCGTCACGGGACAATTATCTGACTCGATCATGTCGATGCTTCTTGAATTGCAAGAAACCAGCACGACAACCGATGGCAATAGCAGCTTTGACGCCCAGCGCCTTTTCTCTGACATGGACTCAGATGGCGACGGTACGCTGACCAAGGATGAATTCATGGCAGCCCGCCCCGATGATGTAAGCGAAGACATGTCGGAGAACCTCTGGAATGTCATGGCAGGATCGGATGCCGAAAGCATCTCCGAGGAAGATTATCTTGCATCCATGGCGCCCCCATCCGGTTCGGTGACGGCAAACGATGATGACACCGAAACCACGGCCGATAGCATGATCAACGGGATGTTTGCGGCAATGGGCGAAGATGGCACATTTGATCCACTTGATACCAACGAGGATGGCACCGTCAGCCTGTCTGAAATCATGGCCGCCGCCCCGCAGGACCCCACCCCGTCACAAAGCAGCCTGCCAGATAATAGCAGCGAAACAGAAAGCGAAACCGGCAACATTGAACAGGATGAGACCTCAGACGAGACCATATCAACCATCGACGGCTTTGATCTTCGCAACGAAACATTTGGCAGCAAACTGATGGCGCAGGTTATTTCGTAACCTGCGCAGCAAGACAGAACCGTTCCAGTTCGATGATAACGCGGGCTGTTGTTGCTCCGTCCCATAACGGGATTTGGCAACTTTGATGCTTTGTGTCCCGATGATCACGAACAAGATCGATTACAGCTGCCGTCAAGTCATCAGGACAGACAAGACGGTTTGTTCCATGGGTTACTGTCATCGGCCTCTCTGTTGACGGCCTGAGGGTCAGACAGGGAATTCCGAGCCAGCTGGTTTCTTCCTGAACGCCACCAGAGTCCGTTATCACCAATCGCGCATCCTGAACGAGACTTCCGAAGCGCACATATCCCATCGGCGGCAAACACTTTACCCCTGCCTGCTCAAGCTTCGTGATGCCGCCAAGCCGGATCAATTGCTGTTCCGTTCTTGGATGCAAGGGCAGACAGACCGGCAATATCGATGCAATTTCGCAAAGGGCTTTAACGATACGGCTCAGGGTGCCGGAGTTGTCGACATTACTTGGACGATGAAATGTCGCAACGACATAGGGTCCGCTATCAAGGCCAAACTTATTGGCGATCTGTTCCCTGTTGACCGCCTCTTTCATCATAACAACCGTATCGATCATGATGTTACCCACACGCGTGATCCGGTCAGGCGAAATGCCCTCGTTCAAAAGGTTCGTATCTGCATCCGGCGAAGGTGTCAGAAGCAAATTCGCAATATGGTCGATCCTGATCCTGTTCGCTTCTTCGGGAACCTTCTGATCAAAACAGCGCAAACCGGCTTCAAGATGGATCAGGGGAATATGCATTTCAGATGCAATCATGGCCGCCGCCAGCGATGCATTCACGTCCCCCACAACCAGAACAGCATCGGGACGATCTATACGGCACAAGCTTTCATAGCCCGCCATCATCGCAGCAACCGGATCTTGCCCGGCTGCCGCGCCCCATTCAAGAATGTGATCAGGGTCTGGCAAGCCCAAATCCCGCCAGATGTCCGATGACATACCCTGATCGCGATGCTGTGCCATATGAATGAAAGACGTATGGATCATGTGATGCCCCCGCAATCCATGCCACAGGGGTGCGATCTTCATGAAATTCGGGCGCGCACCCGCAATCAGGTGAAGTTTCATCGCCATCCCACCATCACCATGGGAAATTCAGGTCATCTGACATACCCTAACGGATATGGAGAATTGCACATAACCTTCTTTGGTATCGGTATTTTTTGCCTGAGGCCACGTCAAACAGTGCCCGTAAAGCCGATCAATCCGCAATCTTTAATTTATGCTTTTCTCATGAAAATTGAGAATGCTTGGATGGTCTGAAAATTGCTTTGTTTTCTGATGGTAAGCATCCGTTGATGGTCACTCATACGTGGTTTGGGTCCTGTCAGCGGTGCTTTGTGCATCCCACAAGAAGGGTTCTCGACATGAGTACAATTTTTGGATTGGGCAACGGGTTGCCAATGTCTTCCCGGGTCAGTTCATCTGACCGTTCAGGTGCACACGAAGGTATCGAAGGTTTTAGCGCAGGTAGCGCTGCACCTGTTCTGACGACGGGCAAAACAAATTCGGAAACCGGCACATCGAAAAGCCAGCTTTCCGATGCGATGCAGTCCGTCATGCTCGAATTTCAGAATATCGGGTCCGGATCATCAAGTTTTGCTGCTGCCATGGCAGACGCGCAAGGCAATGATAACAGGTCCGGGCAAAATTCGGTTGGTGATGGCGTTTCATCATCGCAATCTGACTCAACCGACGCTGACTCGCTGAATGCAGAAAAGGACGCTGAGGAAGAGTTCAGAACCGCACTGCGCGATGCCAATTCCATTCCTGTCAAAGACGATGAAAATGCCAAGAAGGCCGAGCTCGAAAAACAAAAGCAACGTCAGGAATATGAACAGGTGCAACAGACCGCAACTGACATCCCCGAGGATATTTCAGGGGTGGACAGTCGCGTTACAGCCCAAGTGCTTGGCGGACAGTTTACAATAAAGCCCGCAACTCCTGACACTCTGGCCGCATGATCTGATCACGGCAACAACATTACAAAAGAGCAGCACCATCTGGTGCTGCTCTTTTGCTTATGTCCCAAGTTCTCGAAACATCAGAACAGTTTTGGCGGCGCATCACCGCGCTCTTCGCTTTGCAGTTCAAGAAGTGCGTTGTTATAGGCCATCATCGCGTCCTTTTCATGGACAAAGCCGATCATTTCTCGGTCTTCATCATTGTTAAGCACCGGCAGATGTTCCTCGCCGGTTTGCTCCATCAAACGAATGGCCTTTTCGATACTGTCGGTTCTAAACAGCACAGGCGGCTTTGATCGTGCAACGTCACCCGCCGTCGCATTCTCGGCAGATGCAGGATCAAACGTCGCATTGCGCAAGTCGGTCAATGTGATCGTGCCATGCAGTTTTCCGTTTTCATCCACCACAAACAACTCGGAATAGGGTGCGTTGAAAAGTGCGGTACGCACCGCTGGCAAGTCTTCTGACAGTGGAACCGTGACATATTCGCGCTTCATGATATCTGCGACCTTGATCATCCGCAGCAGATTGACCTCGCGCCCCCAGCGGGTTGAAAGCCCACGCATCTTTAGCTGCAACTGGAAGAACGACCCGCCATTGGACTGATCCATGATCACCGACGCCAGAACGGATGCCAGCATCACTGCAATGGTCAGCTGATAGTCACCCGTAAGCTCAAACACGATCAGGGTTGTTGAAATCGGTGCGCCCAAAACGGCCGCTGCCACCGCCCCCATCCCGACAAGGGTGTAGGCACCATGGCCCGAAGAAAAACTCGGCAAGGCATGGGTTGCGATAATCCCGAATGCACCGCCCAGCATCGCACCAAGGAACAGAGCCGGACTGAACATGCCACCGGCAAAACCAAGTCCCATGCAAATCGCCACAACGAACGCCTTGGCAAACAGCAACCCGATCAGAAAGGCCAGACTGTAAGCTTCATAAAGTGCATCATTCATCGCACCATAACCCACACCGATCACCTGCGGGAAGCCCAGCCCGACCAGACCGACCACCAGCCCGGCAATTGCCGGTCGCCCCCAAAGCGGGGCCTTTGCGATGTCTGCAACCTTCTGGACAATCGGGATCGCACGTACGGTCAACATCGCCGTTACCCCGGCCAAGATGCCAAGCAGCGCAAATGCCGGGAACTCCCAGAATGACTGGATGTTGTGCAGCGGGATCAAAAAAGCGACATCCGAGCCATAATAAAGCCGCGTAATCACCGTGCCCATTACAGAGGACATGACAATTGGCGCAAATGCCGTCCGCGCATAATGCCCCAGCACGACTTCGTGGGCGAAAAACATGCCAGCCAGCGGTGCGTTGAATGATGCAGCAACCGCCGATGCGACACCGCATCCCAAAAGAGTTCGGGCAGCACTCCGGCGCAAATGCAATATCCGCGCAAGCCACGCGCCGAAAGATGCCCCCATATGAACGACCGGACCTTCCCGGCCAAGGGACGCACCACTTCCAAGCGACACGGCACTGGCGATTGCACTTTTGATGCCACAACGTGTCGACATCCGCGCATCATTAAAGGATGCCGAGTCAATCACATCAGCAACCCCGTGCGGGCGCTGTCCGGGCAAGAATTTGTAGATGAAAATACCGACCACAAGCCCGCCGACAGTCGGACCAAGGACAAGATGCAGGCTCGACAAGCCTTTTAGATGTTCATGCAGGGATTCTTCGCCCCAGCCATAGACCAGTGACTGCACCAACAGAATGCCATCGCGAAACAGGATCGTACCACCACCGGCCATGGCTCCCACAACCAGTGCCAGCAAAGAAAGAACCAGTTGCTCGCTTTTGACCAAGCGGCGCATACGGTTTAGCAAGATATTGGATTTGATCAGTTTTTCGGCCATTACCGCAACACCGCAGGGCAAATATTTCTGAATTAGAGATCATAGGATCGGTGATTGCTGCGAATAAAGGGTAAAGACCCGAAACACCAAGGATAATTTCGCAAAACCACACCTTTCATCGACACATCCTAATAATATGGACAAACCACCCTTTCGGAACTGTTGCCATAAGTGATTGTCCGGTCGAACCCAGCATTCAAAAAACGATCATTGCCAATCACCGGAAAAATGCAGCATTCTGCGCGGTCTGTTCAAAAATATAACGCCACCCGAACCGTGTTGATACGGAACCCGAAAAAATGAATGATCCCCGCCCTACGGGTAGTGCTGCGGCAAGACCGCTACCCGGCTTTGCTGAATTTGTCTGTCTGATGGCAATCACCATCGGACTTGTCGCCCTTTCAATTGACAACCTGTTGCCTGCTTTCGGGCCGATTGCCGAAGATTTCGGTATCCAGGACGGCAATCGCATGCAGATGCTGATTTACGTCTTCATGATCGCCTTTGGACTGATGCAGATCGTCTATGGTCCGCTTGCTGACAGTTTTGGTCGTCGTCCCGTCCTGATTGGCGGTCTTGGCATTTATGCAATCGGGACCATCATGGCAATCTTTGCTGATAGCTATGAGCATCTGCTTGTTGCGCGTTTTGTGCAGGGATTGGGAGCCGCCGCTCCACGCGTTCTGACCATGGCCATAACGCGCGACTGCTTTGAAGGCCGCGAGATGGCACGCGTGATGTCCTTTGTCATGATGGTCTTTATTATCCTGCCGGTCTTTGCACCCGCATCGGGTAGCCTGATCCTGGCACTGGCAAACTGGCATATGATCTTTGTCAGCACGCTTGTTCTCGCGATTGCAATTGTCTGCTGGTATTTGCTTCGGATGCCCGAAACCCTGCATCCCGAATACCGGCACAAATTGTCTGTTCGCCGGATCGCACGCGATATCAAAACCACGGTGACCAACCGTCAGACCCTTGGCTATTCCACCGTAATGGGCATGATGTTTGGCTGCCTGATGGCCTATATCGGGTCTGCCCAGCAAATCTTTGAAACCGAAGTCTACGGCCTTGGTGCCTGGTTCCCGCTGGTATTCGGGATGATCGCCGCTTGTATGAGTTTCTCGTCCTTCATCAATGCGCGTCTCGTACGAAAATTGGGAATGCACAAGATTTCCCATGTGGCCCTGTTCATCATGACCATCAGCAGCCTGATCAACGTTCTGATCGCACTTGGCTTTGATGGTCATCCGCCGCTTCCTGTCTTTGGTATCGGGCTGACAGCAACATTATTCTGTTTCTCGCTGACCATGCCAAATTTCAACTCGCTGGCCATGGAGCCTGTGGGGGCAATCGCAGGTACAGCCTCTTCGATGATTGGCGTTTACAGCACGCTTATCGGCGTGATCGCCGGAGGCATCATCGGGCTGCAATTCAACGGCACCGTCACCCCGCTTCTGGTCGGCTACTTCTTCCTTGGCCTGATCGGTATCGTCATTGTCGGCATTACCGAACGTGGTAAATTCTGTCGAGCCACACATTAATCGCCGAACAGAATAGCCAACGAAAAAAGCCCCGCAGAGTGCAGTCTGCGGGGCTTTTCATTGCGACCAGCCAGATCAGGATGCCTGACGTGGATCGTAATTCAGGTTTGGCGCCAACCAGCGTTCCGCCTCGGCCATGGTCATGCCCTTGCGCTCGGCATAACTTTCGACCTGATCACGCTCGATCTTGCCAAGGCCGAAATATTTGGCTTCGGGATGAGCAAAATAGAAACCACTGACCGACGATGCCGGGGTCATTGCGCAGCTTTCAGTCAAAGACACGCCGACATTCTTTTCCGCATCAAGCAGCGACCAGAGAGTACGTTTTTCAGTATGTTCCGGGCAGGCCGGATAACCCGGTGCCGGACGAATCCCGCGATAACCCTCTGCGATCAGTTCGTCATTGCCAAGGCTTTCATCCTTGGCATAGGCCCAAAGTTCCTTGCGGACTTTTTCATGCATACGCTCGGCAAAGGCTTCGGCGAACCGGTCGCCAAGCGCCTTGACGAGGATCGCGTTATAATCGTCATGCTCGGCTTCAAGCTTGGATGCAATTTCTTCAACCTGCGGACCGGCTGTAACGACAAAGCCGCCAATATAGTCGGTCTTGCCACTTTCTTTTGGCGCGATGTAATCGGCCAATGCACGGTTCGGACGTTTGTTGTTTTCACGATACATCTGCTGACGCAGGGTCCGCAGCATCACAGGTTCGTTCTGATCCGGGGCCGGGGTGACTTCGATATCGTCGCCAACCGAGTTTGCCGGCCAGATACCAACGACTGCCCTTGGCTTGAACCATTTTTCGGCCACGATGCGCTTGAGCATTGCCTGCGCATCTTCATAAAGGCTGCGCGCCGTTTCTCCGACCTTTTCGTCCTTCAGAATATCGGGGAAACGACCATGCAATTCCCAGGTCTCAAAGAACGGTTTCCAGTCAAAACGTGACACCAGTTCTTCAAGATCGAATTCCTCAAACACCGTGACACCCGGCTTGGCCGGTGCCGGAACATCGTAGGCATCCCAATCAAGCTGAACCTTGTTGGCGCGCGCATCCGCAAGCGCAAACCGCTTTTTCTGCAGTTGCTGTGCTGCGTGCTTTTCGGCCATCGCGATATATTCGCTGCGAATTTCCGCAGCAAAGCGTTCGCGATGGGTCTCGGACACCAGCTGACTTGCAACACCAACTGCGCGCGACGCATCAATCACATAGACAACCGACCTGTTATAGTTCGGTGCGATCTTGACCGCTGTATGAACTTTCGAGGTGGTCGCCCCACCGATCAGAAGCGGGATATCAAGCCCCTCGCGTTCCATCTCGGCGGCAACATAGGTCATTTCTTCAAGCGATGGCGTGATCAGACCGGAAAGACCGATCATGTCGACATTTTCGGCCTTGGCAGTTTCGATGATTTTCTGTGTTGGCACCATCACGCCAAGATCAAGGACCTCGAAATTGTTACATTGCAGAACCACACCCACGATGTTTTTGCCGATGTCATGAACATCGCCCTTAACTGTCGCAAGCAGTATCTTGCCGTTGGTTTCACGCACACCGTCCTTTTCTTCTTCGATGAACGGAATGAGGTAAGCGACGGCCTTTTTCATCACGCGGGCAGATTTGACCACCTGCGGCAGGAACATCTTACCGGCACCAAACAGGTCACCGACAATGTTCATGCCATCCATCAGCGGACCTTCAATCACATGAAGGGGCTTGTCTGCCTGCTGACGGGCTTCCTCGGTGTCTTCTTCGACAAACTCTGCAATGCCGTTAACCAGTGCGTGGGCCAGACGTTCATTGACCGGCTTTTTACGCCATTCAAGATCGATTTTCTTTTCCGGCCCGCCGGTCCCTTTGTACTTCTCGGCCACTTCAAGCAAACGGTCCGTCGCATCTGAACGACGGTTCAGGATGACGTCCTCGACACGTTCGCGCAATTCAGCCGGAATTTCTTCATAGACAACAAGCTGACCGGCATTAACGATCCCCATATCCAGACCGGCCTTGACCGCGTGATACAGGAACACCGAATGCATGGCTTCGCGGACCGGGTTATTGCCCCGGAACGAGAAGGACACGTTCGAAACACCGCCGGAAATCTTTGCATAAGGCAGGTTGGCCTTGATCAGCTTGCAGGCCTCGATGAAATCGACAGCATAGTTGTCATGGTCTTCGATACCGGTCGCGACGGCAAAGATGTTTGGATCGAAGATGATGTCTTCTGGCGGGAAGCCGACCTTCTGAACCAGAACATCGTAGCTGCGTTTGCAAATCTCGAACTTGCGATCGACCGTATCGGCCTGACCTTTTTCGTCAAAGGCCATGACGACGACGGCCGCACCATAGCGGCGCAGTTTCTTGGCCTGTGCGATAAAGGGCTCGTCGCCCTCTTTCAGACTGATCGAGTTGACGATGCCTTTGCCCTGAAGACATTTAAGGCCAGCTTCGATCACATTCCATTTGGAACTGTCGACCATGATCGGTACGCGGGCAATGTCGGGTTCGGCTGCGATCAGGTTGATGAATTTCACCATCGCCGTTTCGGCATCAAGCATCGCATCATCCATATTGATGTCGATGATCTGTGCGCCGTTTTCGACCTGCTGGCGGGCAATTTCAACGGCTGCATCGTAATCTTCGTCAACGATCAGCTTCTTGAATTTGATCGAGCCTGCAACGTTGGTACGTTCACCAATATTGATAAATCTGGAAATGTCGGTCATGGGTCTGTTCGATCTCTTTTCAGCAATCAATATCGGGTTCAGGCAGCGTCAAACGGCTCAAGGCCGGACAACCGCATTCTTGGTTCAATCTTCGGAAGCGTACGCGGCTTGGCATTGGCAACTGCATCGGCAATGGCCTTGATATGCGGCGGCGTCGTGCCACAGCATCCACCAAGCAGGTTAACCATACCGGTTTCCGCCCATTCCTTAACCAGCGCTGCCATTTCGGCATCGGTCTGATCATATTCACCAAATTCGTTCGGCAAACCGGCATTGGGATAAACCGACACACGGCATTCGGCAATACGCGAGAGTTCCTGTACATAGGGGCGCAACTGCGCGGCACCAAGTGCACAGTTCAGACCGATCGAGAACGGCTTGGCATGACGGACCGAGTTATAGAACGCTTCGGTCGTTTGCCCCGAAAGGGTACGACCCGACGCATCCGTGATGGTGCCTGAAATCAGGACCGGCACGTCTTCGCCGCGTTCTTCAAGCACCTCGTCAATCGCATAAAGTGCCGCCTTGGCGTTCAGCGTATCAAAAATGGTTTCGACCAGAAGCGCATCTGCCCCGCCATCAAGCAAACCCTTGGCGGCTTCCTTGTAGGCGTCTTTGAGCTGATCAAAGGTAATTGCACGGAAGCCGGGATTGTTCACATCCGGTGAGATCGAAGCGGTACGGTTGGTCGGGCCGATGGCACCATTTACAAAGCGCACATCGCCGGGATGGGCGGCTTCCCACTCATCGCACGCCTGTCGCGCAATCTTGGCACTTTCGAAATTGATCTCGTAAGCCAGATGTTCCATGCCGTAATCGGCCTGGGCAATCGTCGTCGCACTAAAGGTATTGGTCCCCTGAAGGTCCGCTCCGGCTGCGATATATTGCAGATGGATGTCCTTGATGATGTCCGGCCGGGTCAGTGACAACAAATCATTGTTACCTTTGACATCCTGCTTCCAGTCGGCAAACCGTTCCCCGCGGTAATCTTCCTCGGTCAGTTTGTGTTTCTGGATCATGGTTCCCATGGCGCCATCAAGGATCAGTATCTTTTCCTCGGCCCGTTTGCGTAACAGGGCGACGCGTTCCTTGCGATCATTCATCTTTTTCATCCAGTCTTTCAGTCATGCATTGCAAAGTGGGTGTTCGGAGCTCAGGCAGCAGCCTTGTCCGTCCCGCGAATACCCAGCGCATGACAGATGGCATAGGTCAGTTCGGCGCGGTTGAGGGTATAGAAATGGAAGTCGCTAACGCCTTCCTTCATCAAACCTTCAACCTGCGAGATGGCTTCGTGGAATGCAACCATGCGGCGCGTTTCCGGGTCTTCATCCAGACCATCAAAACGCCAATGCAACCGTTCGGGAACAGAAGCACCACACATATCGGCGAATTTCAACAAAGATGCGAAATTTGTAACCGGCAAGATACCCGGAACAATCGGCGCATTGATGCCAGCCGCATCACATTTATCACGAAACCGAAGATAGGTTTCGTTATCAAAGAAAAACTGCGTAATGGCGCGATTGGCACCGGCATCAATCTTGCGTTTCAGATAATCAATCTCGAAATCGGCACTTGGTGCATCGGGATGCATTTCCGGATAGGCCGAAACCGAAATATCAAAATCGGCAATTGCCTTAAGCCCCGCAACCAGATCAACCGCATATGGATAACCGCCCGGGGTAGGCGTATAGACACCACCGGCATCGGGCAAGTCACCGCGAAGCGCCACAATCGAACGAATGCCTTCGTCCCAGTATTTGCGAGCGATTTCTTCGATCTCTTCTTTGGTATGACCAACACAGGTCAGATGGGCGGCCGCCGGAATACCGGTTTCGCCCTGAATGCGGGTGACGCTGCCATGGGTGCGATCACGTGTCGTGCCACCAGCCCCATAGGTTACAGATACGAATGACGGGTTCAGCGGCGCGAGCCGATGGATCGAGCGCCACATGGTTTCTTCCATCTTCTCCGTTTTAGGGGGGAAGAATTCGAACGAAACCCGCAGATCGTTGTGTGCTGCCTGTTTTTCTTGAACCGTCATCATATCAATCCTGTCTTCACTTTCCCGTGTATCGGGATGTTCTTATTTAGGTCGGGTAACGCGGACTATTCCGCCGCCTTGTCTGTGCTATTCTTTGGTACCTGTTCGGTCACACGTGCCGCAGCATGTGCAACCCAGATTCTGACAGTCAGTGGTTTGCCGGGCAGGTTTATGACATCGTCAAAGACAAGTTCACATGCGCGAAACCACGTACTGATCGACGAATCCTCAAAACCAAGGCGACGATGGGCATGTTCCTCGCGCAGCTCGTCACGGTCATGAGGCGCAAAGTCGACCACTACAAGCTTTCCATTTGGCGCAAGAACGCGCGCAGCCTCGGCAATTGCCGCATCCGGCTTTTCTGCGAAATGCAGAACCTGATGCAGGGTCACGACATCAAACATGCCGCCCGGATAGGGCAGTTGATACATATCAGCCTGCCGCACCAGACAATTTGAAAGATCGGCCCGTTGCAAACGCGCACGCGCAACGGCCAGCATCTCGCGCGACATATCAACGCCAACACCTTCTTCGGCATTCTTGCCAAGAAGTTCAAGGATACGTCCGGTACCGGTACCTATATCAAGTATCCGCCCGCCACCCAGATCACCGACGGCATCAAGCAATGCCTGTTCGACAACTGCCTCGTCGATATGCAGGGAACGGATTTGATCCCAATCTTCGGCATTGGCGCGGAAATATTCAGTGGCGATTTTTTCGCGCTGGGCTTTGACCTGTTCAAGGCGAGCACGATCAAGCGACAGAATCTCGTCATCAACTGGCAACAACGCCAGAACCGGCTGCACCAGATCGGCCCCAGGACCGGAATGTGGCGTCCGATAGAAAACCCAAGTCCCTTCGCGAAAACGGACCAGAAGGCCTGCTTCGCACAATAACTTCAGATGGCGGGAAACGCGGGGCTGGCTTTGACCAATGATCTGGGTGATCTCGCTGACGGTCAGTTCGCACTCGGCACAAATGGCAAGCAGGCGAAGCCGTGTCGCTTCAGCCGCCGCGCGCAATCTTGCCAGAACCTGTTCCATGTCGATATCTCCCGTCCGATAAAAACAGACATAAAGATATGTTTATATTTAATCAATATCTATTTTCCTACCCAAAGGGGGTATGGTAAAAACATCACACGACAAAACAGCTTGATCCCTTTCAACTTTTTGTATGCTGGCGTTTAATTTCACCCTATGCTAACCACATAAATATTCGAGACGTACACGATACATGATCGGACTTCGCGAGCAGGAAGTTGATCGGTAACGTTTTTTGGTGTTCCCGCACGAGAAACGTCTTGGGTCAAGGAAGTCTATGTATCGAACATCGGTTGGCTGAAAATAATGAAGTTTCGAGCTCTACTTTCACTCTGTGCTGCTGGTTCGCTGTCCTTGTTGACGGCTTGTGCATCAACAGAACCTGCACAGGACATGAGTGATTTTGACCCGATTGAACCGGTAAACCGTGTTGTTCACGGCGTGAACGGCGCAGTCGATTTCATGGTTCTTTACCCTGCTGCCATGTGGTACCGGGACATTGCACCGGAACCTGTAAAAACCTCGGTCGCAAGCTTTGTGCGCAACATCAATGAGCCGTTGAACTCTCTCAACGCGTTGCTGCAGGGCGACCCGGATCAGGCAGCTGCCTCTTTCCAGCGTTTCATCATGAATACGACGCTGGGCTTCCTCGGATTTAACGACGTCGCTGCCGATTTCGGCATTCCGTATCGTCGTGAAGATTTCGGTCAGACTCTGGCGCATTATGGCGTTGGCGCCGGTCCGTATATCGTGCTTCCGCTGTTGGGCCCGTCCAACCTGCGTGATGGCATCGGTCTTGGTGTAGATTATGTTGCCAACCCGCTGACCTGGGGTTCGCAAAACAGTGACACAGCCGAGGCACTTTACCTTGGCTCGATCGGTCTGAGTGCACTTCACTATCGCTATTCAACGGTCAATCAGCTGAACGAATTGCAGAAGTCGTCCATCGACTACTATGCCGCACTGCGCAGCCTCTATCGTCAGCAGCGTAACACCCTGATCCGCAACGGCGCCCCGGCACCAGCATCCGAGATCGAGGGTGAAAGCGCCGAGTTCAGCTTTGACGATGCCGTTGAAGCTGCCAGCCAGTAAGAGTACGTCATGACCAAGCGTAAGATCATCATCCCCGCAGCAGCCGCTTTCATTGCCGTTGCTGCGGCGTGGTCGGGTCCGGCCGTTGCGACAGGTGCTTCTGCGCCTGTGCTGGCGGAAGTTGCCGTTGATCAAAGTGCCGCAAACGTCATTCAGGCCCTTGCCGATCAGGCGATGACCGAATTGACGGACCAGACTCTTGCAGACGATGTCCGTCGTCAGAAATTCGTTGCCCTGATGGATCGCTATTTCGAGATGGACGTTGTGTCGCGTTTTGTGCTCGGCCGCTACTGGCGCTCCATCTCCAAGGAGGAGATCGGGGAGTTTTCCAAACTTCTCCAGAATTACCTGGCTCTGAACTATGCCAACCAGTTCAAGGCCTTTAACGGTGAACAGTTCGTCGTCGGTAACGAAACCGAGAAGAACAAGGACACATTCGTCAATTCGCAGTTTGTTCGCCCGGATGGCCCGCCTGTGAATATTGTCTGGCGGATGCGCGTCTTTGACGGCCATTACAAGATCATTGATGTCTCCATCGAAGGTCTGAGCATGGGCATCACACAGCGTGACGAATTCACCGCCGTGATCCAGCAGAACAATGATGATGTCGGCGCACTGACCGCTGCCCTTAAGGCAAAAACCGGTCTCTGATCATTCGATCATCGCAATCGCCTTCAAAAGCCACCACCCCAAGGGCCGGTGGCTTTTTCTTTGTTCGAACACACCCCATCCAAAACAAAAAGGCCACCCGAAGGTGGCCTTTTGCATTTCAAAGCAACGAATCCCCGGATTAACGGGTAAGCGGCTTGTACTTGATGCGATGCGGACGGCTGGCTTCTTCGCCATAGCGACGCTTATAATCCGCTTCATATTCCTGATAGTTACCTTCGAACCATTCGACGTGCGAATTGCCTTCGTAAGCCAGAATATGGGTCGCAATACGGTCAAGGAAGAAGCGATCGTGCGAGATAACCACAGCACAACCGGCAAATTCCAGAAGACCTTCTTCCAGTGCGCGAAGCGTATCAACGTCAAGATCGTTGGTCGGTTCGTCAAGCAGCAGGACGTTCGCGCCGGATTTCAGCATCTTTGCAAGGTGAACGCGGTTACGTTCACCACCTGACAGCTGACCGACTTTCTTCTGTTGATCAGCACCTTTGAAAGCAAATTGCGATACATAGGCACGCGAGCTCATCGGGCGTTTGCCCAGCAGGATTTCGTCAAGGCCGTCGGAAACTTCCTGCCAGACAGTCTTGTTCGGATCAAGCGAGTCACGCGACTGATCGACATAGCCCATCTTGACCGTTTCACCGATCTTGAGCGTTCCGGAATCCGGAGTGTCGCTACCGGTCAGCATTTTAAACAGCGTGGTTTTACCTGCGCCGTTCGGGCCGATAACACCAACGATACCACCCGGCGGCAGACGGAAGTGCAGATCATCAAACAGAAGTTTGTCACCAAATGCCTTGGTCAAACCTTCAGCGGTGATGACTTCGTTCCCGAGACGCTCGGCAATCGGAATAACGATCTTGGTCGAATCCGGTACGGCCTTTGCTGCTTCGGCAACGAGATCGTCATAGGCACGAACACGGGCCTTGGATTTTGCCTGACGACCTTTCGGGTTCTGACGAATCCATTCCAGTTCGGATGCCAGCTGTTTCTGACGGCTACCTTCCTGACGGGCTTCCTGATCCAGACGCTTCTGCTTCTGTTCAAGCCAGGACGAGTAGTTACCTTCATACGGGATGCCCTGACCACGGTCGAGTTCAAGGATCCAGCCCGTAACGTTATCGAGGAAGTAACGATCGTGGGTAACCAGAATAACGGTACCCTGATAATCTTCGAGGTGACGTTCAAGCCAGGCAACCGATTCAGCGTCAAGATGGTTGGTCGGTTCGTCAAGCAGCAGAATGTCGGGCTTCGCCAGAAGCAGACGGCAAAGTGCGACACGGCGGCGCTCACCACCCGAAAGCTTGGTGACGTCCGAATCTTTCGGCGGGCAACGCAGCGCATCCATGGCGATTTCAAGCGTGCGCTCAAGATCCCAGCCATTGGCGGCATCGATTGCTTCCTGAAGTTCACCCTGCTCGGCAAGGAGATCATTCATTTCGTCATCGGTCATCGGTTCGGCAAACTTGGCGCTGATTTCATTGAAGCGCGCCAGATCGTCCACAACCTTGCCACACCCTTCCATGACGTTGCCAAGAACATCCTTTTCCGGGTTCAGCTGTGGTTCCTGTTCAAGGTAACCGACACGAACGCCTTCTGCGGGCCATGCTTCACCGGCGAAATCCTTTTCAATGCCGGCCATGATTTTCAGCAGGGTCGATTTACCTGCGCCGTTGTTCCCGAGAACACCGATCTTCACACCCGGCAGGAAGGACAAGGTGATGCCCTTGAAAAGTTCGCGACCGCCCGGAAGGATCTTGGTCAGGTCCTTCATGACGTAAATATACTGGTAGGATGCCATTAAATTCCCCATCCAAAAATGTCGTTGGGTCCGCCCTGCTTGAGGACGGATCACTACGGCATGCAAGAAACCATGCCTGAAATACTGTGCCCGTTTGTAACCGACGTGCTTACGGTTAACAACTTCAAACCGCACATGGCGCCATGCAGAGCTGTTACTTGCCTCAGACCGTCGAAAACAACTGCAATATCAATCCGTATCCTGCCAGCTGTTTTGGACAGCTTTGATTTTTCCGCCCCGGAGTTAATGCGTGGATCTCATGACTGCAAAAGCTTTATTCTTACGTATAAAATCGATTCAAATCACAACAGAGACATCAAAAACAGAAACTTTGACGATTTTATTGATATCAATCTTCAACTCAAAATACCGCAGCGCACACATGAAAAAGTGGCGGAAATCTTCGATATTTCATGCCTTAAGTTCAAACAAGCCTCTCCTAAGGCCCTGTTTCATACGACTAATGATTAGCTTCTGGGGAATCTCGAAAACTGGTATCGAGCTTAGAAGACAAAAAGTGTGTCATCGCACTCTGTTGTCTTTCATACATGCGGCCGACTGACAAAAACACAACAAGTGGTCGGCAGGGGAAGTTATCAATTCTAGGAAGGAGACGCGCGATGGATGAACAAAGCGCAGCCTACTGGAAGAGAAACGTGAAACTGGTCGCAAGTCTGATTGTGATCTGGTTCATCGTTTCCTACGGTTTCGGCATTTTGTTTGTCGATGCCCTCAACAGTATCGAAATAGCGGGCTTCCAGCTTGGTTTCTGGTTTGCTCAACAAGGGTCCATCTATGTCTTTGTCGCACTGATTTTCGTCTATGTGTCAAAGATGAACAAACTGGACCGCGAGTTCGACGTTCACGAAGACGACGATTGACGCAGGATCTGGGGAGACAGACAAAATGGATCTTACTACCCTTACATATATCGTCGTTGGCTTGAGCTTCGCGCTGTATATCGGCATCGCGATCTGGGCCAAGGCGAGCACCACCGGCGAATTCTATGTCGCTGGCAAAGGTGTTAACCCGGTCGTCAACGGTATGGCGACCGCAGCAGACTGGATGTCTGCTGCTTCCTTCATCTCTATGGCTGGCCTCATTGCCTTCCTTGGCTATGGCGGCTCGGTTTACCTGATGGGCTGGACCGGCGGCTACTGCCTGCTGGCAATGCTTCTGGCACCTTACCTGCGCAAATACGGTAAGTTCACCGTGCCGGAATTCATCGGTGACCGCTATTATTCCAAAGCAGCCCGTATCGTTGCTGTTATCTGCCTGATCTTTATCTCGTTCACTTATGTGGCAGGCCAGATGCGCGGCGTTGGTATCGTGTTCTCGCGCTTCCTTGAAGTCGAAATCCTCACCGGCCTTATCGTTGGCATGGGCATCGTCTTCATCTACGCCGTTCTTGGCGGCATGAAGGGCATTACCTATACCCAGGTTGCTCAGTACTGCGTTCTGATTGTTGCCTATACCATTCCGGCGATCTTCATTGCCTTCCAGCTGACCGGCAATCCGCTGCCGCAGCTGGCATTCGGCTCGACCGTCAATGGTACCGGCGAATATATGCTTGAACGCCTCAATACCGTGGTTACGGAACTCGGCTTCCTCGAATATACCACCACCAACAAATCCACGATTGATGTCTTTGCTATCACCGCGGCTCTGATGGTTGGTACTGCCGGTCTTCCGCACGTTATCGTTCGCTTCTTCACCGTGCCGAAAGTGCGTGACGCACGTTCCTCGGCTGGTTGGGCTCTGGTCTTCATCGCGCTTCTTTACACCACTGCTCCGGCAGTTGGTGCAATGGCACGTCTGAACCTGACCGAAACCATCCAGACCGGCGAAGTTGGTGCCGAAGATGGCAACCTGTCCTTTGAAGAACGTCCAGACTGGATGAAGCGCTGGGAAGCTACCGGCCTTCTGAAGTTCGAAGACAAGAACGGTGATGGTCGCATCCAGTACTATAACGATGCGAACAAGGACTTTGCTGCCAAGGCCACTGAATATGGCTGGGCTGGTAACGAACTGACCGTTGACCGTGACATCATGGTTTTGGCCAACCCGGAAATTGCACAGCTTCCGAACTGGGTCATTGCACTGGTTGCAGCAGGCGGCATTGCTGCTGCGCTGTCGACCGCTGCCGGCCTGTTGCTTGTGATTTCCTCTGGTGTGTCGCATGACCTTCTCAAAGGTACTTTCACACCGGACATGACAGAAGGTCAGGAACTTATGGCCGGTCGTATCGCAGCAGCTGTTGCGATCCTGATCGCAGGCTATCTGGGGTACAACCCGCCAGGCTTTGTGGCACAGGTTGTGGCCTTTGCGTTCGGCCTTGCTGCGTCGTCTCTGTTCCCGGTAATCATCATGGGGATCTTCTCCAAGAAGGTTAACCGCGAAGGTGCGATTGCTGGCATGTTGACCGGCCTGATCTTCACCATGGGCTATATCCTTGCCTATAAAGGTGTGTTCTTTGATCCGATCATTGCCAATACGCCCGACAACTGGCTGTTCGGCATTTCGCCGGAAGGTATTGGTACCGTTGGTATGGTTCTGAACTTCATCGTTGCTTTCGCCGTGTCGAAAGTCACCGCTGAACCGCCAGAGCATATCCAGCACATGGTCGAAGATATCCGCGTTCCGAAAGGGGCCAGCGGCGCGGTTGACCACTAATCGGTCAATCGGTTTACCAAATCTGTTGCAGGCCCCCGGATCATTGATCCGGGGGCTTTTCTTTTTGCGCATTGTCAGGCAACAATGGCCGAGCGGAGGAAATAGGAATGAGCATCGAACTCGAAGAAATTGCTGAATTTTTAAAACAGCATCACCCTTTTGACCTGTTACCCGACGATGAAATCAATACCCTGCCCAAACGGCTGACGGCGCGTTATTTCCGGGCCGGCACCAAGGTCCTTTCCCCCGAACAGCAATGCCTTCACCTGTATATTATCCGAACGGGCGGCACAGAAACCCGCGATCCGGATGGACTGCTGCTTGCCCGCCTGTCCGAGGGCGAATGCTTTGGCGTGCGTGCGATGTTCCGTAACGGCAAGGCCGCCAACAATATCACGACGCTTGAAGACAGCCTGTGTTACCTGCTACCCGAGAAGGATTTTCACGATCTGGCCGGGAAATATCCCCAGTTTAACTACTTCTTTGCCCAGATGGGTGGGGAGCGGCTGCGCAGTGGTATGCAGCTGATTGAAAGCCGTGATGACGACCAGCTCAAACTGATGAGTGTCAGGGTTGCTGATCTGATTGCACGCAATCTGGTCAGTATCGACAAATCTGCGACCATTCTGGATGCAGGCAAACTGATGAGCAAGGAACGGGTTTCCTGCCTTCTGATCACCGAGGGTGACGCCGAAGTCGTCGGCATCATGACCGATCGCGACTTGCGAAACCGTGTCGTTGCACAAGGTCGAAGCTATGACGATCCGGTTACCGAAATCATGACCGCAAACCCGATATCCATTCACCCCGACGAATATGCATTTGATGCGCTTTTGACCATGACGCGCCACAATGTACGTCATCTGCCGGTGATGAAGGATGGCAAGGCTGTCGGCGTAATCACCACCAACAACCTGCTTGCCCGTCAGTCATTGTCGGCTGTCTATATGGCCGGGCGGATTGGCAAGCTGACCGATCCGGCGGATATGGCCAAGGTCATCAAACAGGTTCCTGAACTGCTCAGTCATCTGATCGAAGCCGGAGCAACATCACAAAATGCCGGACATATCGTAACCACCCTTTCGGATGCCGCGACGGTCCGTCTGTTGCAACTGGCCGAAGAAAAGCTTGGCCCGCCACCGGTTCCCTATGTCTGGATGGCAGGAGGATCACAAGGCCGTCAGGAACAAACAGCCCTGTCTGATCAGGATAACTGCCTGATCATTGATGACGCCTATGATCCGGAACAACACGGAGAATGGTTCAGGGCGCTGGCAGATTTTGTCTGTGATGGTCTCAACACGGTTGGTTATGTTTATTGCCCCGGCGATATGATGGCAAAAACCGACCAGTGGCGCCAACCAGTGCGTGTCTGGCAGCAATATTTCAACAAATGGATCGAACAGCCCGAACCCAAATCTCTGATGCTCTGTTCTGTGTGGTTCGACTTGCGCCCCATCCACGGCACCAAAAGCCTGTTTGACAATCTCCATCGCCTGATTGTCTCCAAGGCGCGCGACAACCGCATTTTCCAGGCCTATATGGTTGGCAATGCCCTGAGCCATCATGTGCCGCTTGGCTTCTTCAAGAACTTTGTGATGATCCGGGGCGGCGAACATGACAGCACCCTTGATCTGAAACATAACGGGGTTGTGCCGATTGTTGATCTGGCCCGTATTCACGCCTTGGCCAACGGGGTTGACGCGGTCAATACATTTGAACGACTTCATGCCGTCAAATCACTGCCCTCGATCAGCAAACAGGGGGCGTCGGATCTTCTTGATGCCTTTGAATTTATTAGCATCACGCGCCTGAAACATCAGGTTCGGCAAATCCGGCGCGGGGATGCCCCGGACAACTTCCTGCATCCCGAAAGCCTGTCTGCCTTTGAACGCAGCCATCTGAAAGACGCCTTTTCAGTGATCAAGAACCTTCAAAATGCGCTCGAAAATGCCTTTGGCAAAAGCGGGACCTGATCAGTATGGGATTGCGTCAAAAAATCGTCGACAGTCGCCTTTACCGGGATTTCATCCAGCGCAAGGCAACGGGTCCCTTGCGGGCCTATTATGATATCCCGCCAGCGGATCCACATCGCCCGGTCGGTGAAACCGAGTTCATCGCCCTTGATCTGGAAACCACCGGTCTTGATCCCAAGCGCGACGAGATCGTCAGTCTGGGCTGGGTGATCATCCGGCAGCTAGGCGTTGATTTCTCAAGCTGTGAACATATTCTGGTCCGCCCGACGCAGGAACTTAGTGAAAGCTCGGTCGTGGTCCATCGCATATTTGATAGCGACGTCGCCAATGCACCCGATATCAAAACCGCACTTGAACATCTGTTACCCCAGATGGCAGGTCGGGTTCTGATATCCCATCACGCCCCGATTGAACTGGGTTTTCTGGGGCAGGCATGCAAACAGTGTTTTGGTGCCCCTTTGCAAATTCCGACGGTCGACACCCTGGTTCTTGCCCTTCGCGATCTGCATCGCAGTGGACAGCCGATGAAATCTGGGGCACTGAAACTTGATAGCTTGCGGCGCAGCCACAACCTGCCGCCGTTCCGCGCACATAACGCATTATCGGATGCGATTGCCGCATCGGGGCTGTTTCTGGCCCAGATTGCCAAGCGTGATCCAAAAGGTGAACTTGAGCTCAACCGGATACTGCGCTAATCGGATTACAGGGTATCAGAAGCCCAAACAAATATAACAGGGAACCGGGGGTCACGGCCGCATGTATGTCTTTATTTTCACAACGGTAGTTGTCGGCTTTGCTGCGGCCGGGGTAGTGATGCTGCTGTTCCGTCTTTGGGGCCGCAAAGCACCGAAATATGTCGTTCCCTTTGTCGCCGCCGTTGCGATGTTTGGCTATATGATCTGGGATGAATATAGCTGGTTTGATCGCTATGATGCGCGGCTTCCGCAAAATATCGACGTGATCCAGATCTTTACCGACGAAAACCCGTTTGCGCCCTGGACCCTGATTTCAGCGCCAATCAACCGGTTTACAGCCATTGATCGTGACAAGCTCGTACCCAATCCGGCAAATCCGGATGAAAGGCGCGTTACAACGCTGCTTCTGAAAAAGGGGGCTGAAACATTGGCGCTGACCCATCTGGTTGATTGCACCACTGGCAAGCGTGGCTACATCACACCCGACAACAATCTTGATGATAACGGTTTTCCGACCGACATGAAGGAATGGTTCGACATGGATGCGGACGATCCGCTGCGCGCTGCTGTGTGCCGGTAAGTATACACACCCTGTCACCAGTCTTGCTCTCTCCACAGCCCGCCATTGGCGGGCTGTTGTTGTTTGAGCTTGGCCAATGTTACGACCCGAAATTCCCTTCGTCTCGAAATTGCATGGCATCAATTACTTGACCTATCGTTATATCCATTAGAATATAGCGATAGGTCAACGCCACAAGGATCCCACCATGCGCCGCCTTGCCAGATATCTTGCCCTGTCTGTTTTCCTGTTCACCGCCATCAATGCTCATGCCGAAGACATCACTGTTTTTGCCGCTGCCAGCCTGACCAACGCCGTTACTGCCGCCGCAAAGGCCTATGAACAGCAATCCGGTGATCGCATCGAGATATCATTTGCCAGTTCATCAACCCTTGCCCGCCAGATTGCGGCCGGTGCACCAGCAGACATGTTCATCTCCGCCAATCAGAAATGGATGGACTGGTTATCTGAGCAGGACATGATCGAAGCTGACACCCGCAACAATATGGTCGCCAACGGACTTGTCGTGATTGCCCCCAACGACAGTGCCATTAACGCCATTTCATTGACCAAAGATACCGACATCACAGCACTTCTGGGTAATGATGATCGCATCGCAGTCGGCGATCCGGACCACGTTCCAGCCGGTATCTATGCCCAACAGGCACTGAGTTATCTCGGCCAATGGGAAACGCTTGCTCCCCGTCTTGCCCGTGCCGACAATGTGCGCGCAGCACTTGCACTGGTCGAACGCGGTGAGGCCCCGCTTGGCATCGTCTATCGTACGGATGCCGCGATTACACAGGGTGTCAAAATCATTGGCACGTTCCCTGATGACAGCCATCCGCCAATCACCTATCCAGTCGCCCTGATCAAGGATGCCGGTAACGACAGCAATGCCAATTTCCTCGCCTGGCTTTTGGGGGATGACGCAGGCAAGATTTTTACCGATTATGGATTTGATCAGATACAGGCAACCAATACAGGCACATCAAAGTAATGATCAGTTTGACGCCAGCAGAGATCGAAGCCCTGTTGCTGAGTTTGCGCATTTCAGGCGTCGCTGTTGCCTGTGCCCTGCCCTTTGCCATTCTGGTCGCAACCGCATTGGCACTTGGGCAGTTTCCCGGACGCTTCATTCTTGATGCCATCGTGCATCTGCCGCTGATCTTGCCGCCGGTCGTGATGGGCTATTTGCTACTGATCGGCTTTGGCACCCGCGCCCCGCTTGGCGCTTGGCTTTATGAAACCTTTGACGTTCGCTTTGTCTTTAGCTGGACGGGGGCGGCACTGGCGTCAGCCATTGTCAGCTTCCCGTTTCAGGTCCGCGCCATCCGGCTCAGCCTTGAAAACGTCAATAGCGGCTTGTATCAGGCAGCTGAAACGCTTGGCGCCGGGCCGATTGACCGGTTCTTTTCGCTAACCTTGCCCTTGGCTTTGCCCGGTATCATTGCCGGTGCGATTACTGCCTTTGCTGCAAGTCTCGGGGAATTCGGGGCCATCATTACCTTTGTTTCAAACATTCCGGGTGAAACGCGGACATTACCCCTTGCGATCTATACCGCAATCCAGACCCCCGGTGGCGAACTTGCCGCAGCACGACTTGCCGCACTCTCCATCGGGCTTGCCTTTGGCGGACTGCTCCTGTCCGAGATTGCCATGCGCCATATCCGCAAAAGGGCCACGGCATGAGCATCCATCTTTCGATCCGACACAAGATTGGCAAGCTTGATCTTGATGCGGATTTCCACATCAAGGAACCCGGTATCACGGCCCTGTTCGGCCCGTCAGGAAGTGGCAAAACCAGTCTGATCAATATCATCGCCGGACTGGAACGCCCCGACACGGGGCGCATCGAGATAAGCGAACATGTTGTTTTCGATCATGCCCGGCAAATCAACCTGCCTGCACGACACCGGCGCGTTGGTTATGTATTTCAGGATGCCCGCCTGTTTCCCCACAAGACCGTCAGCGAAAACCTTTATTTCGGGGCACGTCGGAATGCCGACAAACTGAACCGCGAAGAACAGACTGCCATTCTCGAGATGCTCGGCATTTCTCCCTTGATGGGGCGCCGTCCCGCGGCCCTTTCCGGTGGTGAAAAGCAGCGTGTGGCACTTGGCCGCGCCTTGCTTGCAAACCCCGATATCCTGCTTCTGGATGAGCCGTTATCGGCCCTTGATCACGCCCGCAAACAGGAAATCCTTCCCTATTTCGAGTGGCTGCGTGACCACCGCAGAATCCCGATCCTGTATGTCACCCATGCGATCGACGAAGTCGCCCGCCTTGCCGACCATTTGGTGGTGATTGATCAAGGGAAAACACTGGCCAGCGGTTCGGTGTTTGACATGCTGGGCCGTAGCGACCTGCCCCCGCTTGCCGGACAGTTCGACGCCGGAACGGTTCTGCCTGCCCGGATTGTCAGTCGCGATCCCAAGGCCGAGGTAAGCTTCCTTGAATGCGCCGGACAGCGCATTGTCGTCCCGTATCTTGGACGCCCGGCCAGCCATCAGGTCCGCCTGCATATCCGCGCCCGTGATGTCATGATTGCGCGGACGGCACCATCGGGAATCAGTGCCAATAACATTATCCCGGTGACCATTACCGACATCAGCGATCTGGACGGGGATACGGTCGATATCAGCCTGTGCTTTGGCCATGATGCCGATGCATCACTTTTCGCCGCCACCAGCGGACGACCGACCTTGCATGCGCGTATCACGCGATGGTCTGCCGGGCGGCTCAATCTTGAACGTCATCAAAAGGTCTTTGCGGTGATAAAATCTGTGACAGTGGATGGTCAGCTGTCTGACCATTCGCTTTGACAGAATTCCGACCACAATCCCCGATCCGTCAGTCAGCTTGGGGGTTCTCTGCCAATGACGCAGCCAATTGATCCAGTTCGTCCTTGATGGCGTCCTGCACCTTGTCACGGGCTGTTTGATAAATCTCGATGATCCGCATGCCGGTTGGCGTCAGGGTCGCGCCACCATGCGCACGTCCGCCGATACTGGTTTCGATTACAGGCTCGCTGAAACACTTGTTTAGGTCGTCAATCAGCAGCCATGCCCGGCGATAGGACATCCCCATCGACCGTGCTGCGGCCGAAATCGAACGATGCTCTTCGACCGCACGCAACAGATCGACCTTGCCATAGCCAAGGCGGACTGCGCCGGGCAGTTCAATTTTCAGTCGGACTTTAAGATCATCACCAGTCATTGCGACACAATATCCCGACCGGCATTTGACCGCCAAGATCAAAGATCGCCTTGGACCGCACCAAATGGTGAAAGTATGTCGTCAGGCAACCGGTGTGATCAGTTCACCGCGATCATCCCAGGCGTTGAGATTATCGACAACAAGCTGCGCCATTGCGTCGCGTGTTTCAACCGTGCCGCTGGCGTGATGCGGATAGAGGACAACATTATCAAGGGTGGCAAAGGCGCGGTCCATATGCGGTTCGTTGTAAAACACATCCAAACCCGCCCCTGCGATCACTTTATTCTGCAAGGCATCTATCAGTGCCGGCTCATCGACAACCGAACCGCGTGCAATATTAATTACAAAGCCATCTGCCCCCAATGCAGACAAAACATCGGCATTGATGATGCCCTGTGTCGCAGCCCCGCCCGGGCAGGACAACATCAGAATATCTGCCCAACGCGCCAGTTCGACAAGATCGTCGAAGAATTGGTAATCGACCGGCTTGGGGTTGCGGCCAAAATAACCGATCTCAAGCCCGCTTGGTTCAGCCCGCGATGCAATCGCTTGCCCGATCCGGCCAAGCCCGACGATGCCGAGCTTCTTACCCCGCACAGACCGGGTTAGTGCCATCGGCCCGTTGGCAGACCATTTGCCACTGCGTGCCCAATCGTCACCGGCCACCAGATTGCGCAAAGCCGCGTGCATCAGCATGATTGCGGTATCGGCCACATCATCGGTCAGGATATCGGGGGTGGTTGAAACCCGAATACCGCGCGCACGGCAGGCTTCAAGATCAATCAGATCATGTCCAACACCGAAACTTGTGATGACTTCGAGATTGGGAAGCCGGTCCATCAATTCGACAGACAATCCAAACCGCGCCGAAGTCACCACCGCCGTGATCTTGTCCCCCGTCTCATTCAGAAAAGCCTCGGTATCTTTGATCAGATCAAAACGATGCAGATCATACCGCCCGGCAAGCAGGGCGGTATAGGCCGGACGAATGTCGGTGATAGCAAGCACGGATCGGATCATGGTCAGGCTTTCGTTGGGGCAACCAGAGTTCGAAGCTATCCAAATCAGCCTTCTGAAACAAGTTGATAAGGAAAACAACAGCACCCCGAAAATGCGTTTAACAATTCTCTCTTAACAAGAAAGTTAACGCCATCTGATATTCGCCATGACGCGACAGGTTTCTGGCATCCTGATGAAAAGAAGGTTTTCACCTATGGCCATCCTGCACCTTTACGAGTTTGCGAAAGCCCCGACGACCATAGATCAAACATAAAGAAGCCCGACCACCGGACGAAACGGGTGATCGGGCGAGGAATAAGGGAAACTTTTATTGTGGTTTCTTGGGGAGGTTAACCTTGCTGGCGCACGGCATCGGCGATTGCCTTGCCGCAGGTTACGGTATTTGCCGTACCGCCAAGGTCGCCGGTGCGCAGTTCCTTGGACAACAGAACCTGTTCAATTGCCCGCATGATCCCGTCATGGGCATCGGTATGACCAAGATGATCAAGCATCATTGCCCCGGACCAGATCTGGCCAATCGGGTTGGCAATGCCTTTGCCCGCAATATCCGGTGCCGAACCATGGACCGGCTCGAACAGGGACGGGAATTTGCGTTCCGGGTTGATATTGCCCGACGGGGCGATACCAATCGTTCCGGTACAAGCCGGACCAAGGTCAGACAGGATATCGCCAAACAGGTTGGACGCGACAACAACGTCAAAGCGATCCGGATTCATGACAAACTGTGCGGTCAGAATATCGATATGATATTTGTCCCAGCTTACATCCGGATAGGACTTTGCCATTTTGATAACGCGCTCGTCCCAATATGGCATGGTGATCGAGATGCCATTGGACTTGGTCGCCGATGTCAAATGCTTGCGCGGGCGTTTCTGGGCCAGTTCGAACGCGTATTTCAGGATGCGATCAACACCGACACGCGACATGACGGTTTCCTGAATGACAATCTCGCGATCTGTCCCCGGATACATTTTCCCGCCGACCGAAGAATATTCACCTTCGGTGTTTTCGCGAACCACATAGAAATCAATATCACCCGGCTTGCGACCGGCAAGTGGTGAAGGCACACCGGGCATCAATTTGGCCGGACGCAAATTGACATACTGATCAAAATCACGCCGGAACTGGATTAGCGACCCCCACAGTGAAATGTGATCGGGAACCGTATCAGGCCAGCCCACTGCACCAAAGAAGATGGCGTCATGATTGCCAATCTGACTTTTCCAGTCATCAGGCATCATCTGGCCATGTTTAAGATAGTAGTCACAGGACCCGAATTCGAACGTATCAAACGTCAGATCAATCCCGTAGACCTCGGCAGCGGCTTCAAGAACGCGCACGCCTTCGGGCATGACTTCCGTGCCGATACCATCACCGGCAATCACCGCGATCTTATGTTTGTTACCAGCCATTTGAACTTTTCCTCCTCTGAATATCGTCAGGTCGTCGGCACGCTTTGACAGGCGGAAACCAGCCTTATTCGTTGGGGCTACCCTGCTGCGCAGTTGTCACCACATCCGAACCTGCGATGTTTTTCCGAACAATATGTGCAGTGTAGATTTTTTAATTATTCAGTATAATTTCTGATTATTTATTTCATTCTGTCGTGTAGGTTAATAATGTCATCAGATAGTGATCTCGGGTTTTTCGTCCTTCTGGTTCGCAAGGGAAGCCTGAGTGCCGCAGCCCAGGAGCTTAATCTGTCTCCGCCTGCTGTCAGCAAACGGCTGGCAAAGCTTGAAGACCGGCTGGGCGTGCGATTGCTGAACCGCACGACACGACGGATCAGCATGACCAGCGAGGGCGAAGCCTATTATCAAAGCGCCATCCGGATCATGCACGACATCGAGGAACTCGAAGAACGGGTTTCGCATGCAAGCGAAAACCCCAGCGGTCTTTTGCGCATTAATGCCACCTTCGGCTTTGGTCGCAAATATGTCGCCCCGGTAATCGCCGAGTTTTCCCACCTGTACCCCAATGTCGAAGTACAGCTTCTTTTGACAGACGCCCCGATGAATATGGTCGAAGAAGGCATTGATCTTGGCATCCGTATCGGTGGCTTGCCCAATTCACGTATCCGGGCCCGCAAGCTTCTGGATAACCGGCGCTTTCTATGTGCGGCACCGGCCTATATCGAAAAGCACGGCATGCCGCGCAATCTGACCGATCTGATCAACCACAATTGCATCATCCTGCGTCAGGACAATGATGTTTATGATGTCTGGAAATTACAGCGTGGTCAGCATTCCGAAACCGTCAAGGTTCACGGCACGCTCAGCAGCAATGATGGCGAGATCGCGCTTGGCTGGGTGATGGACGGGCTGGGCATCATGCTGCGTTCCGAATGGGATATTGCGCGTCACGTCAATGCCGGTCGCCTGCAACTGGTCTTGCCGCACTATGCTCATGTCGATGCCGATATTTACGCGGTCTATCCGGAACGTCATAACCTGTCGGCAAAGGTCCGTATTTTCATCGACTTCCTGCACCGGAACTTGCGCAGGAATGCGACAGCATCCATTCAATAGATGTGACGCCAAATGGCAGATACCGAACAAAAAAATGGGCACCGGCAGACGAAGCTGACGATGCCCGGAGAGTGGGAAGAATGAAAAATCCGACGATTACTTGCTGAGATCCTCAAATAGGCGGGCGACGGCTTCTGCTCCCGGGTCGATGTGACCTTCCAGCTGTTGGGCATTGATATAGGACGCACGCCCTGCCTTGGCCTTCACGATGGTCGAGGTATGAACAGCCCCTTTGCGCGCAGCATCGGCCGCAGCCCCCATGCCCTTGGCCTCAAGTGCATCGAGGGCAGGTTTCAGGGCATCGACCATGGTGCGATCCCCCAACTGCGCACCGCCGATTTGCTGCATGCGTTCCAACCCGTCCTTCAGGGCTGAGACCATCGAACGGCCGCTTGATGCCGCATCACCGGCAGCGGTAAAGAAAATCGCCAGAAGTACGCCCGATGATCCGCCCATTGTCTGGCTCAACTCCTGCCCGATGGCGCGCAGAAGCTGGGTGTGATCTGCCAGCGGCAAACGATCCAGCGCCCCCATCAGAGCCCTCGCCGCACCGGCCAATGTCGATCCGGTATCGCCATCCCCGGATTTGGCATCAAGAGCATTCAGATCGCTTTCTGCATCAATCAGCACGTGACAGCATTGCGTCAGAAACGCTGCGGTCTGGCGATGTTCCGACGGGATCGGCTGGATCGGCGTAAGACCATCAGGCAGTTCGACAATACTCACCGGCTTGATCGGATGGCATCCGGGCCAGGCCGCAGGCGCGCAGGGGGCAGAAAGCCACGCATGATCCTCGGCACTCAGCGGATAGACCGAAACCGAAAAACCGCGCATATCAAGTGACGTCATCATTGCCGCCGGACCGACAATGAATTTCAGGTTCTTGGCAATGGACGAATTGGCCAGATCATTGGCAAGGATCGCCATTTCAAGCACCGAAGTTCCGCCAAGATTATTGAGCAACACCACATGCGGCTTGTTTTCCACCACTGCCGCAAGTTTCGCCGTGACGGCCGCCATAGCCTGTTCGGCATTGTGATAATCAATCTGCTGAACACCCGCCTCGCCGTGAATGCCAAGACCAAGTTCGGCCTTACCGGCCTCGATCCGGTTTTCCTTGGGAGACCCCGGCACCGTACATGTATCAAGCGACATACCGATCGACTTTGTTCCCGCGATAACCCGCTCCGCAGCTGCGGTTACATCCTCAAGGGATGCACCACTTTCGGCCATCGCACCGGCGATCTTGTGCACGAACAATGTGCCCGCAACGCCGCGCGGCTGTGGAAGATCGGGCAAGGCAATATCATCATCGACAATGACAATATTGACCTTAAGCCCAAAGGCCCGCGCCCGTTCAGCCGCTAGACCAAAATTAAGCCGGTCACCGGTATAGTTTTTGACAATCAACAGACATCCGGCCGGGCCCGTTACTGACAGAATACCGGCAAGGACGGCGTCAACGGACGGGGATGCAAATACATCACCACACACAGCAGCTGTTAGCATACCCGCACCGACAAAACCGGCATGGGCGGGTTCATGACCGGAACCACCCCCTGAAACCAGTGCAACCTTGGACTTGTCCCAGTCATTGCGCACCACCACGCGAATATGCGGATAGCCGTCAATTCGGGCCAGTCTGCCACCTGATGCCTTGATTACACCGTCGATGGCCTCGGTTACGATTGCGTCTTTATTGTTTATGAATTGGGCCATATTGAACTCCTTCAGGCCACCCGAGCGCCGTCGGCGCCGAAGTAGAATGGTTTGCTCGGACGAATTTTAACGATGTCACCGTTTTTAAGTTCGGTATGCGCATCTGTGACCGTAATCAGGTCATGCGACTTGAATGTCAGATGAAGCCGGGTCTGATCCCCCAGATGCTCCACCCTTTGAACAAAGCTGTCCTCACCCTCGCCCTGAATGATCTGTTCGGGGCGCAGGCCGATATTGACGGCGCCGCTGGGCGCACCGGCAAAAACGTCAGCTGGCAGAACGTTGATGCGCGGCTGGCCAAGACGACTGGCCGCATAGATGCTGACCGGGTCTTCATAAATCTCGCGCGGGGAGCCGAACTGCACCAGCCGCCCGTGATCTAGCACCCCGACATGGGTTGCCATGGTCATGGCTTCGATCTGATCGTGAGTAACATAAAGCAATGTTGCCCCTGAATCCGCCTGAATGGATTTAAGCTCCACCCTGAGGTCCGCACGCAATTTTGCATCCAGAGAACTCAGTGGTTCATCCATCAGATAGACCGAAGGTTTACGGACCAGTGCACGACCGATTGAGACGCGCTGCATTTCACCACCTGAAAGCTCGGTCGCCTTATTATCAAGCTTGTGCCTGATCTGAAGGATGTCGGCGATTTCATCGACCTTGCGCCTGATCTGATCTTGCGGGGTTTTCAGGATCGGGGATTTCAGCGGGAATTCCAGATTTTCACGCACCGTCATATGCGGATACAGCGAATATTGCTGGAACACCATGGCGACATCGCGTTGGGCGGGTGTCAGCCCGGTCATGTCACGCCCGTCGATCATGATGTGGCCGGCATCAGGTACATCAAGCCCCGACACCATTCGAAGTGTCGTTGTCTTGCCCGCGCCGGTCGGCCCAAGAAGAACCACAAACGACCCGTCGGGAATTGTCATTGTGACATTATCAAGTGCCACATCAGCACCAAAACGCTTGGTGACACCGCTTAAACTTACCTCAGCCATGACGAAGTACTCCTTCGTTTCCTTCTGATCGCAATGCTCGTCCCTGCCGGGCGTCAAACAAGGTGATCGTTCTTGGATCAAACCCAAGGCCTATCAATTGTCCGTCATTGACAGCTTCATGACTTGCGACCCGTGCCTTGAGCAGCCCGTTGGGCGTATCAAAAGTCACGATCTGGGTCGTTCCAAGATATTCGGTTGCGATCACGCGCCCCCGATATTCCGCCGTGTCATCAAACTTCACATGTTCTGGCCGCACACCAAATGTCAGTTTGCCATTGGCACCTTCGCGACTTGCGGGCACCTGGATGGCAACATCATTAAGCCGGACTTCCGTACCACCGGTGCCAATCATGCCCTCGAACTCAAGAAAATTCATCGGAGGCGATCCGATAAACTGGGCGACAAACTTGGTTGCGGGCCAGTCATAAATGTCCTGAGGAACACCAAACTGCTCAACAACACCGTGATTCATCACGACAATCTTGTCGCCCATCTGCATCGCTTCAAGCTGGTCATGGGTGACATAAACGGTGGTCGCCCCCATCCGGTCATGCAAGGCACGCAACTCTTCTGCCATATGTTCACGGAATTCGGCGTCAAGCGCCCCAAGCGGTTCATCCATAAAGAATGCTTTGGGATCACGCACAATCGCACGCCCCAACGCAACACGTTGACGGTCACCGCCCGAAAGACCGCCCACTGGACGATCAAGGATGTCGTTGATGCCAAGAATTTCGGCGACCTCGCCGACTTTCTTGTTCACATCCGCCGACTTCATTCCCTGACTTTTAAGCGGATAGCTGATATTGCCCCGTACATTCATGTGCGGATAAAGTGCGAACATCTGAAAGACAAAGGCAATATCACGCTGACTTGCCGGTTTCTGACCGACTTCCTCGCCATCGATATAGATCTGTCCGCTTGTCGGCAGTTCAAGCCCGGCCATCATACGAAGCGTTGTGGTCTTGCCACAGCCTGACGGGCCAAGAAGCATAAAGAATTCGCCATCTTCAATGGTGAAACTCGAAGACTGAACCGCTGTAAATGCCCCGAATTCCTTGCGCACGTTTTCAATTCTTATCTGTGCCATGGGTCACTCCGGGAAGTGGCTGACGACGATGAACATTACAGTTCCCGTCAGCGTGATAATGAAAGAATAGGTATATAGCGTGATCGCAACAGGCTGCATCAGCATGATCACGCCGAGTGCGATCAAAACCGATGCCACCATTTCCCAGGGCCCGCGGCGCAATCTGAATAATCCGTTGATGAAATCATTCATTTGCGTACCGCTCCGAAGGTGATCCCGCGCAACAAATGTTTGCGCAGCAAAATGGTAAAGACCATGACCGGCACAAGGAAGATGGTGGCACCCGCCGCCACCGCGGGCCAATCCTTGCCGCCAACACCAATGATTGTTGGAATAAAGGGAGGCGCGGTCTGTGCTGTGCCTGAGGTCAGAAGAACAGCAAAGGCATATTCGTTCCAGGCAAAGATCAGACAGAAGATTGCCGTTGATGCGATACCGGTTGCCGCCTGTGGCAACACCACCTTGTAGAAGGCCTGAAACCGGGTATAGCCATCAATCAGCGCTGCTTCTTCGTATTCGATGGGGATTTCGTCAATGAAGCCCTTCAACAGCCACACCGACAATGAAAGGTTCACCCCGGTATAAAGCAGGATCATGCCCAGATGGGTGTCATTCAGACCAAGGTTCCTGAACATCAGAAAGATCGGAATAGCGACTGCAATTGGCGGCATCATGCGGGTCGACAGGATAAAGAACAGAAGATCATCCTTGAGCGGCACCCGGAACCGGCTGAACGCATAGGCCGCAGCCGTCCCGAGGATCATGCAAAGTGCAGTAGAGCCAAATCCGATGATGACCGAGTTCAGAAACCGTTCGCCATAGCGCGACGGACCACTAATGACAGTCCCCTGATCACGCGCAATCTGTTCGTACCAGTTTTTTGGTTCGCCCTGCGCTTCAAGCATGTCGGGCGTTGCACGGGTCCGCTCGGTAAAGAGGTTCACATAGCCTTCCAGTGATGGCTCGAACACAACTTTGGGCGGATAGGCAATGGAATCAGCGGGGGATTTGAACCCGGTCGCAATGATCCAGAGTAACGGGGCGATCGTGATCAAGGCATAGCCGACAACAAGCACCCCGGCGAACCACTTGGTTCCCTTGTTTGGTTCTGTAACAGAAAAACTCATCTTTCTTTTACCTTGTTCAGCGCTTTGACATAGATCGATGCAAGGCCAAACACGGTCACAAACAGGATCACGGCATAGGCCGACGAATATCCCGTGCGCCACTTTTCAAAGGCTTCGCGTTTCAGATCAATTGAGGTCAAGGTTGTCGTATTGCCCGGTCCGCCACCAGTCAGCTGCACCACAAGATCAAACATCTTGAAGTTCTCAATCCCGCGGAACAGGACTGCCAGCATCAGGAATGGCAATACCATCGGAATGGTAATGGTCCAGAACTGACGCCATTTCGAGGCACGGTCGCATTCGGCGGCTTCATAGATGCTGTTGGGGATGGATCGAAGACCGGCAAGACAGATCAGCATCACAAACGGTGTCCACATCCATGTATCGGCAATAATGATCGCCCAAGGGGCAAGATCGACATCCCCGATCATGGAAAAGCTTGCCGGGTCGGCACCGCTAAAGAAGGCGATGACATAGTTGAACAGGCCAATTTGCGGCTGATACAGGAATGTCCAGAAATTGCCGACAACCGCGGGCGACAGCATCATCGGGAAGACGATGATCGTCGTCCAAAGGTCATTCCCCCTGAATTTCTTGTTGATCAGAAATGCCAGCATGAAGCCGATCAGGACCTGCAACACGATGGTCCAGATCAGGAAATGCGCTGTTGCCTGCATCGTGTGCCAGATGTCGCTATCCGTCAGGATACGTTCATAGTTGCGCAGACCAACCCATTCGACAGCTCGATTGGGGCGGTTCACCCGGCTGTTAGTAAAACTGAGCCATACGGTCCAGATCAGCGGAAAGATATTGATCGCCAGCAAAAGGAAAATCGTCGGTGCGACGAATATCCAGGCAATGCTTCGATCTGACAGGCCACGAATATGGCGCGCCACGCTGTCTGGCGTTGCCTTGGCGATCTTCTCGATCGGAATATTGTTCATTATTGATGCCCTTAGCCGCGCGGTTATCCCACACAGTCTCTACTTGGTCGCAGGAATGGTCCCGGCGTGATCACGCCGCGCCGGGACCGGTCCAGATCCAATCGTCCTGGAAAACCGGGACTTAGAGCTTGCCTTCGTCTTCAAAGACTTCGGTCCAGTCCTTGACCAGACCGTCAAGCGCTTCCTTGGCCGTGCCCTCGCCGGCAACGACATAGTTGTGGACGCGCTCCTGCATTGACAAAAGCAGATCGGCATAGGCAGGTTCAGCCCAGAAATCCTTCACGATCGCCATGCTATCAAGGAAGGTCTGCGCATAGGGCTGGCTGCTTGCAAATCCAGGGTCCTCGACCACAGCACGCAGGGCAGAATAGCCACCAAGTTCCCACCAGCGCGCCTGAATTTCAGGCTGGGCGAACCATTTGATATATTCAAGTGCGGCATCCTGCTTGTCGGAATAAGCAACGACAGAAATCCCCTGACCGCCAAGCTGGGCGAACTGACCTGCCGGTCCTGCAGGGTTGGGGAAATAGCCGGACTTGCCATGGCCCACATTCGGGTCGGCCTCGACGCCCGGCCAGATGAAGGCGAAGTTCATCTGAAGAGCAACCTGACCTGATTTATAAGCATCGATATCTTCGCTCATATACCAGTTCGACGATCCCGGAGGGGTCGCGGTGTCATAGAGGTCCTTGTAATACTCAAGACCGGCAACCGCACCGTCGGAATTCACAAAGCCGTCAAGGTCATAGGGCTTGTTGGGGTTTTCGTACTGGAAACCGTAGTTATAAAGGGCGTTGGTGACGCCCATTGTGATCCCTTCCGAACCGCGTTCGGTATAGATCGCGGCACCGTAAACAGTGGTGCCATCAATTTCGCGCCCCTGGAAGAACTGCGCAATGTCCTTAAGCTCTTCAAGGGTTACCGGAACACCAAGGTCACGACCGTACTTGGCCTTGAACTCTTTCTGGATTTCCGGACGCTCGAACCAGTCCTTGCGATAGGTCCAGCCAACCACATCACCAAAGGCCGGAAGCGCATAGTAGTTCGGGGTATTTTTCGGCCATTCGGCGTAACCGGTAACTGTGGCCGGAATAAAATCGGCCATGTCGATATTGTTGGCGGCAAAGAAGTCATTAAGTTTGACGTAGTGACCGTTTTCGGCGCCACCGCCAATCCACTGGCTATCCCCGATCATCAGATCACACAGCTTGCCGCCGGAATTAAGCTCGTTGAGCATGCGATCCGCAAACGACGTCCAAGGCACGAATTCGAAATGCATGGTATTGCCGCTTTTGGCTTCGAAGTCTTTGGACAACTCGACCAAGGCGTTTGCCGGATCCCACGCCGCCCAGCACAGGGTCAGATCTTCTGCCGATGCTACACCCGGTAGCGAACCGGCAACGATTGCCGTTGCGGCAAGCGTCTTCAAACCTACTGATTTCATTTTATTTTTCCTCCCGTTGGAATGTCGCGGCTTTTTAGCGACTGACGCACTTCTACCACAAGTTTTTGAGGTACGCACCTCAAAATGAGCATTTTTTGAGTTACGCACCTCAAATTTCTTGCGGAGACGTGCTCAATGGTTGAGGGTAAGATAAGAAAAACAGAGCGATTTGGGCCTGCAAAATAAATGAGACCAACAACTAAAGACCTCGCCAAAGCGGCCGGTGTGAGCCTTGCAACCATTGATCGCGTACTCAATGGTCGATCCGGCGTTCGGCAAAAGACGATCGATGCCGTTAACGAAGCAATTGCGCGTATTGGTTTCGAACGCAATCAGGTCGCTGCAACGCTGGCCCGCCAAAAGGGATATCGCTTCGGCTTTGTCGTTCCGCGCTCTGGCGACGAATTTCTTGATGTGATTCTCAAGCATATTTCCGAATTTGACCAAGCCAGTCGCGCTGAAATGATCCAGACCAAAATTGTGCGCATAGACGAACACGATCCGCACCGTGCTGCCAAAACCCTGTCGCGCCTGTCTGCTGATGATTATGATGGCATTGCGATCATGGCACCTGAAACCCCGCAGATTCGTGATGCCCTGCATCGTATGCGCGAACGCGGGATCGAGACCGTCGCAATCATTTCCAATCAACAGGAAGAAGACAGCCAGTCATTCGTCGGAATTGATAACGTTGCCGCCGGGGCAACGGCAGGTCGACTGATGGCCCGCTTCCTGGGCAATGTCAGCGGATCAATTCTGGTGCTGGCCGAGACCATGCAGGCACGTGACAGCCTCGAGCGTCGACTGGGCTTTGATCGCGTGTTGACGCCGAACTATCCGCATCTTCACGCCTTGCCTACACTTGAAACACACGGCTATCAGGAGCGGACAGGCGTTGTTCTGAAGAACGCTTTTGCCGCCCATGATGATATTGTCGGGCTTTACATCATGGGATCGGAAGCCCGCGTTGCAATCGATTTTGCCCAACAACTGCGTGGTGGCAGCAATCTGATCACCATTGCTCATGAACGCACCCCCTCGACCGAACAGGCATTGCGTGACAACAGACTGGATGCTCTGATCAATCAAGACCCGGGACATATCGTTCGCAGCGCTGTTCGGACCTTGCGGGCCAAATGCGAAAATCGCGAAACCCTCGCATCACAGGAACGCATTCGTGTAGAAATCCTGCTTGCCGAAAACCTCTAGTCCGATGGCCGTCCTGTTTCCGATAACCACTCAATAGCACTCTGGGCAAGGTGCGCACACCGGCACAGAGAACACTTGGTGATGCGAACAAATTGCTTGAAACCGGCTGGTAAGACCCAAAAAAACAAATAAAGCGCGGCATCCTTGCGGGCCGCGCTTCTTTATTTGTCATACAATTAGGATCAGTCGTCGTTCACACAGACCTGACGCTGTGTCCCCAGACCATCAATGCCCAGTTCAACCACGTCACCGGCCTTCAGATAGCGCGGCGGGGTGAAGCCAAGACCAACACCCGGGGGCGTACCAGTCGAAATGATATCGCCCGGATGCAGGGTGAAGAACTGCGACAGATAGGAAATCAGGTGCGGCACACGATAGACCATGGTCGCGGTCGAGCCATCCTGAACGCGTTCGCCATTCACTTCCAGCCACATGCCAAGATTGTCGAAATCGCCCACTTCATCCGGCGTCACAAGCCACGGACCGGTCGGACCGAAATTGTCTGATGATTTGCCCTTGGACCACTGACCGGCACGCTCGATCTGATAGGCGCGTTCGGAAACATCGTTGATCAGGCAGAAACCGGCAACGTGATCAAGTGCGTCTGCTTCGGAAACATACTTGGCCTTTTTGCCGATCACGAAGCCAAGTTCGACTTCCCAGTCGGTCTTTTCCGAGCCACGCGGGATGATGATCGGATCGTTCGGGCCGCAAATTGCCGAGGTATATTTGGCAAAGATGATCGGCTCTGGCGGCACTTCCAGACCCGATTCTGCGGCGTGATCGGCATAGTTCAGACCGATGCAGATGAATTTGCCGGTCTGGCCAACACAGGCACCAAGGCGCTGTTCGCCTTCAACCAGCGGCAGACTTTCCGGATCGATTGACTTCAGATCATCAAGGCGGGTCAGAACATCGCCTGCGATATCATCGACGTGGGCCGAAAGGTCGCGCAGATTGCCTTTGGCATCAACCAGTGCGGGTTTTTCTGCACCGCGTTCTCCGTAACGTGCGAACTTCATATTTCGTCCAATCCTTTGTTCAAATTCCGATCAGGCGGTCCCGCCACCATCAACAACATGCCCGGCCCCTGCAACCGAGGCGATATTGATAATTGATCCCTCACCTTTTTCAAGCATTCCCGGCAGGACCGCACGGATCATTCTGAACTGGGATTTGACATTTATTTCAAAGGCCAAAGCCCATTCTTACTCCGTGACTTCAAGGATTGTCCCGTTGTCAACAATCCCTGCACAGTTAACAGGCCATCGACAGCACCAATATCGTCAATCAACGCCGTAATGGCATTCTTGTTGGTCACATCAAATCTGTGGACCTCAATACCGTCAAGAGCCCCCAGCTCCGCAAGCGCTTCGGACCGGGAATTCCGACCGCAGGATCATTGAAAGACAAGTGTATTGTTCGCCCCGCCGAGCGAGAAGGCCTATGCTGGCTGAAGTCGCCTCTTGAACCTCCAGTCCGGTAAGAGAGTTCACACAACCTGATCAGCCAGAACTTGATGCCATCCAACAGGAAAGAACGAACCGGGCCTGAAGCCTGAAACCAGGCCCGGTTATAATTTCACAGCCCCATTTCACAGGACAGAAGCTGTTTTCCTATTTCGACAGTTTTTCAGTAATTTGACGAAACAGCTCCAGGTTTTCCTCGTCATGACCGACAGGATCAGGAGTGTGGCTTGCCTTGACGATCACCAGATTGTTTTCCGGGTCGACATAGATGAACTGGTGGAACAAACCGATCGCGGAATATGCATCTGATCCAGGAATCGTCCACCACTGGTACTGGTAACCAAAGGGCTCACCCTCAGCAGTTGGCTCAAACCCTTCATCGGGGATCGTAGCTTCGTCAACCCAGTCGACGGGAACAATCTGTTTGCCGTTTGCCTGCCCCTTGTTCAGGAACATCAGGCCAAACCGTGCATGATCACGCGCCGTAGCGTTAAGCCCGGCACCAAAAAACTCGCGCCCGACATCTTCCGGACCATCCATGACCCAATAAGCGTCATTCTCCATACCCGCCGGCTTCCACAACTTCTCCGACATATATTCGGCACCGGTCTTGCCAACAGCGCGTTCAAGAACACATCCCAAAACACTGGTATCAAGTGTGGCGTAATTGAACACCTCGCCGGGCTTGTTCTGACTTGCCACAGAGTCATTGGCTGCGTAGTCGCACCAGCGGTATTTGTAGGCGACCAGAGAATTGTCATGAACCTGGGTTAACTGGGTATCGCTGCCAAACTGATAGATTTCCTGCCATTCCACGCCAGAGCGCATATGCAGAAGGTTGCGGATCGTCGGACCGTCATAGCCAGACCCCGCCATTTCGGGCAGATAATCAGTAACCTTGTCATCCAGACTTTTGATGAAACCATCGTCAAGAGCCAAGCCGATCAACGTCGAAACATAAGACTTCGCCACGGAAAAGGTCATGAAGCGCGTGTTGGCATCACTGCCGTTTCGGTAGCTTTCATGGACAATTGCCCCGTCCTTGACCACCACCAATGCATTGGTGGATGTGGCTTCAAGATACGCTGCGAGGGAAACCGTCTCACCATCCAGCGTATAGCCATCATCAAGCGAAGCCGGTTTCTCGGGAAGCACCCAGACATTATTGCCAGCCTCAACTGTCCGGGTCGCAAAGATCTGGTCCATATGCTGAAAAGTTAGAACATTCAGTGCGGGTGAAAACATATGAGCACGAGCATTGATCATGGTTGGTGTCAACCAACGTGACGTTTCTTCCTTAGCAAGAGCAGGCGCCGTAATAGTAACGATGCCCGTAGCCACCAACGCGGCAGTCAAAAAACGATTTCGCGACAGCATTAAACAACCTCCCGTTTTCATCTTGATCTTGTTTTAATTCGTTCTGGCGTTTGCCGCCGTCGAACCAATTTCAAGCGCGGGCACTCAGCCCAGTTCGGCGCGTTCGATCAGAACAGCAATGCCCTGACCACCGCCGATGCAGGCGGAGGCGATGCCATAGCGACTGCCCGACCTGGTCAGTTCGCGTGCAAGCGTGTTGGTAATGCGCACACCGGTTGCGCCAAGCGGATGACCAATCGCGATTGCACCACCATTGACGTTGACCTTGTCCTCGTCCAAGCCAAGTTCGCGAATACATGCAATGATCTGTGCACCAAAGGCCTCGTTGATTTCGATCCGGTCAATCTGATCAAGAGTCAGACCGGTTTGATCAAGAACGGCCTGAATGGCTGGTACCGGGCCGATCCCCATGATTTCCGGCGGAACACCAACAGCCGCACCCGCAATAATTCGCGCATGCGGTGTCAGACCGTTCCGCCTGGCATATTCGGAACTCCCCAAAACCACACCGGCAGCACCGTCAACCACGGCAGATGAATTACCGCCGGTCTGGACACCACCGAATGCCGGGCGCAACTTGGACAGGATTTCATACGGAGACGGGCGAATGTGACTGTCAGCGTCAACAGCTTCGACCTTGCGCGGGAGTTTGATGGTGCGCGGATTGCCGTTTTCCATTTCAAAGGTTTCGTTAGTCACGGCAACAATTTCACCACCGAGGAAACCGTTCTGCTGCGCACTGACCGCACGCGCAAAACTGCGTTCGGCAAACCGGTCGACTTCTTCGCGAGTAATTGAATATTTCTTTGCCAGATTTTCCGCCGTGTCGCCCATGGTGCAACTGACGGCAGGATCAAGAAGCGCTTCCCACAAGAAGTCCTTGAACTCAACCTGCCCCATCCGGAAACCGCTGCGATGGGTATAGGCAGCAATCGGATTGCGGCTCATGGATTCCGCTCCGACACACAACGCCAGATCGCCGCGCCCAAGAGAAATATGGTCGGCCGCCTGCAAGATGACTTCGATGCCGGTCCCGCAGATACGCTGTACAAGATGTGCTGGCCGGTCATACGGCACACCCGCATACAACCCGATATGACGTGGCGTCATATAGGCATCGTACGAAGCCTGTGCCATCGAACCGGCAACCGTGAAATCGATATCAGCGGGGTTTACACCGGCATCGGCAATTGCAGCACGTGCAGCCTTGATCCCGAGATCAATCGGGGAAATCAAACCGAATGCGCCGGTATAGTCGACAAAGGGTGTGCGTTTGCCGCCAAGCAACCAAACATCTTCAAACTCGGTCCGCAGACCTTTGGAAATTGTAGCCATCTCAGTTCCCTTTTCTCGCGACCATGACGCTTTCCGGAATTGGTTCCCGGTACAAGTCCGCAACCTTGTCAGCACGCCTGACCTGAACAGCACGTTGATTGATGGAGCCCTTGTCCGTCACTTCATGAGCATCAAGATCCGGAGAACTTTCGAGAAGAATGGCGCGCGCCACAAACTGCGCACTTCCTGTCGCCTTGGCGCCGAGCGCATTAAGACGCTCCTGGAATACAGACCGCACAAGCGGGTGGGACGCGATGTCACGTTCGGATGCATCAGCGGGAAGGTCGCGGCACAACTTTCGGCATGCCGTAAAATCGGCGAACAAAAGAGCCCCTATATGGTTTTCATTCAGTCCTGTCAGGACCGCATCACGCACATAAGGCGCAAAGGTCTCGGCAATCGCGGTACGGATGGAGCCGACATGAACCCACGTACCTGTCGAAAGTTTGAAATCTTCGCTGACGCGGCCGTCAAAGAGGAAGCCGCGCTCAATATCATCGGGGTCAACAAATTTCAGCGCGTCGCCGATCATGTAATAGCCTTCTTCATCGAAGGACTCGCGGGTCTTGTCAGGCTGGCGCCAGTAACCCGGCGTGATGCTTGGGCCACGCAGGCGCAGTTCCTGCTTTTCAGCATTGGGGACAAGTTTGACTTCAAGACCCACTGCCGGAAGACCGACACTTCCGGCCTGATCGACAGGCCATGTGGTTGTGAAAGCAAATGGTGCCGTTTCCGTCGAGCCGTAACCGGTCACGATCATGACCTTTTCGCCAACGGTATCAACAGCCACTTCCTCAAGACTGTCCCAAACATACTGTGACAGCCCCGCACCCGCATACTGCATCAGTTTCAATCTGGCAAAGAAGCTCGTGCACAGTCGCTGATTATCCCTGAGGTGGTGGACAAGTGCCTCGTACCCCTTGGGAACATTGAAATACAATGTCGGGGAAACTTCACAAAGGTTCCGAACGGTTTCGACAATCCCATCGGGGGTCGGCTTGCCCTGATCAATATAAAAACTGCCACCGTTATAAAGGGCGATCCCGAAATTATGGTTTCCGCCCGCTGTATGGTTCCAAGGCAACCAGTCAACAAGAACAGGCGGCTCATCCTGAAGAAATGCAAGCGTATGGCGCAGCATCATCTGGTTGAAGCACAGCATGCGCTGGGTATTGATCACCGCCTTTGGCATTCCGGTGGAGCCGGAGGTGAACAGAAACTTTGCAATTGTGTCTTCTGTAATCTTTGCATTGGCGCCATCGACAATGTCGGTTGCAACGGTTTTCACGACATCTTCAAACCGGTCACAAGCATATGCGCTCAGCGGGCTCTCGCAGACAACAAGACGCGCATCTGCGTACATTACCGCCGCAAGGGCCTTGCTGTATTTTGCACCATTATCAACAAATATCAGGCCCGGCTGAAGCAGCTCGACGATGTGACGTAACTTGGCATAATCTGTTGAAACCAGCGAATAAGCCGGTGATACCGGCGCATAGGGAATACCGGCATACATCGCCCCCAGCGCCAGCAGACCGTGCTCAAGACTATTGCCCGACAAAATAAGAACCGGGCGTTCTTCAGACAGGTTTTGCGTCAGCAGATACTGCGCGATACTGCGCACCTGATCACGGGTTTCCTGATAGGTTCGGGATTGCCAGACACCTTTTGCATCCCGATCAGCAAGAAACAGCCGATCCGGCGCCTGTTCCGCCCAATGATCCAACCGGTCCGTGATGGCCCGTGGATATTCATCGGGCTCCTCGCACGAACGAATATAGATCGCGCCGTTTTCTCCCTTTGATACAGCAACACGTGTATCACCCATGCGAACCGGACGAAGTCCGGGTTCAGCGACCATCGCCATGAGACGAAACCTCCAGTTATCTTTTCTTATTTGTTATAATTCATAACAATCATAAATCATTACATCAAGCGGAATATCGCAAGGGGCGTTCATGCGTTGCATATACTCGCGTATCGAATGATATAGATCGCGCGCGTGTAGAGATAATTTTTCCCTGATTTTCATCATATTAAACACAATTGACGGCGCTTTTTTGATGTGCAAATATAATTGTTATAAATCATAACAAACCTAGGTGAGGAAATGCTGCTTAATCAGGTTCCAGCAATCATTACCGGTGGCGGAAGCGGCCTTGGCGCAGCAACTGCACGTACATTTGCGGTTGCCGGGGCGCGGGTTGCGATTTTTGATCGCGACCTGAGCGCAGCCAAGCGCATCGCAAGCGAAACGGGTGGCATTGGTCTGGAAGTCGATGTTTCGGATCCGGAGTCGGTAGCCCAAGCCTTCAAAAAGGTTAAGCAAAACTTCGGCATCCCGCGCGCCCTGGTCAATTGTGCAGGTATCGGAACAGCAAGCCGGATCTTGCCGCGCGACGGGACATTACCGATCAGTGATTTTATCCGGACGCTCAATGTGAACCTGACAGGCAGCTACATCACCATGAGCCATGCAGCGCAACTGATGTCCGAAGCGACACCGCTTAACGACGACGAGGAACGTGGCGTTATCATCAACACATCTTCGGTCGGCTATGAAGATGGACAGATTGGCCAATGCGCCTATGCCGCATCCAAAGGCGGGATAGCGTCAATGACCCTGCCAGCCGCCCGCGAACTTGCCCGGATCGGTGTCCGGGTGATGGCCATTGCGCCCGGACTGTTTGCGACTGCAATGACAGACACCCTGCCCGATGCAGCACGCGAAGCGATTGCCGCGAACATTCCATTTCCGAAGCGGCTGGGCAAAGCACAGGAATTTGCCGATCTTGCCCGCCATATTGTTGAAAACACAATGCTCAACGGCACTGTTATTCGCCTTGACGGCGCAGTTCGCCTGCAGGCCCGATAAAGACTGACTGATTGCTTAAATTAAGGAACAAGAATATGACGAATGGCGCGAATGACGTATTGGACGTTGCGGTCGATGGTTCGATTGCACGTTTGACCATCACGCGGCCTGACAAGCGTAACGCGGTTAGCGATACGCTCATGGAGGCACTCGAAGCCTTTTTCTCCAATCCGCCAAAGGATGTCAGGGTCGTCATTCTGGCTGGCGAAGGGGGGCATTTTTCGGCAGGCCTTGATCTTGCCGAGCATGTTGCACGAAATGCAGCAGAAACGATGCGGCATTCACGTAACTGGCACCGGATCATGGATATGATCCAGTTCGGCGGCTTGCCTGTCATTTCGCTTCTGAAGGGTGCGGTGATCGGGGGGGGGCTTGAACTGGCCAGCGCCACCCATATCCGCATAGCAGACAAGACGGCATTTTATCAGCTTCCCGAAGGCCGCCGCGGCATATTTGTGGGTGGCGGGGCTTCTGTTCGTATTGGCCGGATCCTTGGCGCGGATCGCATGATCGAGATGATGCTGACCGGCCGCAAATATGATGCCGAAGAAGGTTTACGTCTTGGGTTTTCACATTACGTGTGCGACTCAGAAGACGATGCAAAGGAAAAAGCCGCAGAACTGGCGACCACCGTCGCCGAGAATGCTCAGCTTTCCAACTATGTCATGATTCAGGCATTGGCTCGGATCGAAGACATGTCAAAGGCCGATGGATTGTTTACCGAAAGCCTTTGTGCTGCACTGACCCAAACAAGTGAAGATGCCCAGGAAGGTCTTCGCGCCTTTCTGGAAAAGCGTGCCCCAAGCTTCAAGTAATCCTTGAATTTGAGGCACATGAACTTTTCTGCACCTAAAACATCAGGCAAGAAGCCGCGCCAAAGCGGTCGCCAGAACACTCAGGTAGGAACAGGAACACCGGAAAAAAGGTGTATCCAATTTTTGAGGAGACGTTCGATGTCAGGACTTTTATTTAACCGCCGACAAATGCTCGGTTTCATGGGCGGCGCCCTTGCCGCTCCGGCCATCATCGGCAAAGCGCGCGCAGCCGAAGTCACACTTCGCCTGCATCACATGCTTCCGCCCGTGGCTCCGATGCACAAGGCGTTCTTTGAGCCATGGACAAAAGCCATCCGCGAACAGTCAGATGGTCGCATTGATATTCAGATTTTCCCGGCCATGCAGCTTGGCGGCAAACCACCACAACTTGCAGAACAGGTGGCAAACAATGTCGTTGATATCGCCTGGACATTGACGGTTTACACACCTGGCCGCTATCCGATTTCGGAAACGCCGAGCCTGCCTTTCATGGTAACAACGGCCGAAGCAACATCGGTTGCAATGCATAAATTCATGGACGAATTCGGCCAGGACGAATATCGCGGCATGAAGCCTCTGGCCTTCCATGTCCATGCAGGCGGCAAGTTCCACATGCGCGACAAACCGATCCAGAATCAGGCCGATCTTAAAGGTTTGCAGATCCGCGCCCCGAACCAGAGCGTCGGCAAAGCCTTGTCCATTCTCGGCGCAGAACCGGTTTTCTTCCCGGTTACCGAGATGGCCGTAGGTCTCGCCAATGGTGTCATTGACGGCACCTGCCTGCCATATGAAGTTGTTCCGGCATTCAAGCTGCATGAACTTACATCAGTCCATTGCGCACCGGCAGAAGGCGGGCGTGGTCTTTATGCAAACTCGTTTGCCTTGCTGATGGCGGGGTCCGCCTATGACCGCTTGCCTGATGATCTCAAGGCCGTGATTGACGCCAATTCCGGCATCGACCTTTCGCGCCAGATCGGCAAGCAGTTCGACAGCTTTGAGTCCGTCGGTTACAAGATGTGCGCTGATCGTGGCAACAAATTCGTTGAAATTCCCAAAGACGAAATTGAACGCTGGCAGGCCGCCACCCAGCCCGTGATTGATGACTGGATCGAGACCCTCAATGACGCCGGTCATGACGGCAAGGTGATGATTGATCGCCTTAATCAGCTGATCGACGCAGAGACCGCCTGACATGTCAGGATCCACCCGTGATCACAATGGGCGCGGCAATCGCGCTGCGCCCATTCATTTCCTTGCCCGGTTTGTTGATCGTGCCTGTATGGCGTCTGCGGCAATTGCCGGGGCCGTCATTGTTGCGGTCGCCCTTACCGTAACTCTTTCGGTTTCGATGCGATATGTCGGCTTTGGCGGCATTCGTGGTGACTTTGAAATTGTCGAAATGGGATGCGGCATCGCGGCATTTCTGTTTTTGCCGTTGTGCCAGCGCAAGGGCAACCATGTCATGGTCGATATTTTCAGCATGGCTTTACCTCAGCGGACCCGCAATTTTCTTGATCAGCTGTGGGAAACCCTGTTCTGTCTTGCCTGGGTCATCGTCTCGTGGCGCGTCGCATACGGTCTGATCGATATGTATGAATATAGTGACCGCAGTATGCTTCTGAGAATGCCTACCTGGATCGTCTACGGGTTTGCACTGTTCGGACTTGGACTTTCAGCCCTGACTGCGTTGTCGAACGCAATTGAACAGTTTGTGCGACCCGATCCCAATAATTCCCGAACGGAAGCCCCGCAATGAGTCCGGTTGAAATCAGCATTATCATGGTCATCGTCCTGATGATCTTTATCTTCCTGCGCATGCCAATTGCATTGGCGATGGCGATTGTCGGGGCCGGTGGATATGTGGTTCTGTCCGGATGGTTGCCATTATCGGCCTATCTGAAGACCGCCATTGTCGACAAATACGTTTCCTATGATCTCGCCGTCATCCCGCTCTTTATCCTGATGGGGCAAATTGCGACGCGCACAGGCATCAGCAGAGCCATCTTCACAGCGTCCAACGCATGGCTTGGGCATTGGAAGGGTGGTCTGGCAATGGCCTCGGTTGCGGGCTGCGCCGCATTCGGGTCGATCTGCGGATCCTCGATTGCCACCGCAACCACCATGGGCAAAGTTGCCCTTCCGGAAATGCGCCGCCATGGCTATTCCGGAGCATTGGGTGCGGGCACCCTTGCGGCGGGCGGAACGCTTGGCATTCTGATCCCGCCATCGGTTGTCCTGATTATCTATGCTCTTCTGACCGAGCAGAATATCGTCAAACTGTTCCTCGCAGCGACCATTCCGGGAATTCTTGCGGTATTGGGCTTTATTCTGGCTATCGGGGTTTATGTACGCCTGTTTCCGGAGGAAGGCCCGGCCCATGCCGGAATTCCGATGCGTGAAAGGATCAAGTCACTTGGTGGTATCTGGCACGTTGCGCTGGTTTTCATCGCTGTTCTTGGCGGCATTTATGGTGGCGTCTTCACCCCCGCCGAAGGCGCATCCGTTGGTGTTGTACTGATTGCGCTGACCGGATTTCTAATGCGAAGCCTGACATTAAAGGGCCTGTTTGATTGCGTGATTGAAACTGCCGGGTCCACGGCGATGATCTTTGCCATCATCTTTGGCGCGGACCTTTTCAATGTGGCGCTTGCCCTGACCCGCGTTCCGACCATGGCCGCCGAATGGGTTGGCACCGCAGGCATCGCCCCGATGACAGTTTTGCTGACGGTCATTCTGTTTTACATCGTCATGGGCTGCATCATGGACAGCCTTTCGATGATCCTTTTGACTGTTCCGGTTTTCTTCCCGGCATTTATGGCGATGGATTTTGGTATGGATCCGACCCATCAGGCCATCTGGTTCGGGATCATTTCCCTGATCGTTGTCGAACTGGGTATGATTACGCCGCCAGTGGGCTTGAACCTGTTCATGATATCGGCAATGGCACCAGATATTCCGACGCGAAAGATCTTCCGCGGGGCCGTACCGTTCCTGATTGTTGAGTGCTTGCGCATCGCAGTAATTGTGGCGTTTCCTGCTCTGACATTCTGGCTCGTAGATATCGTTACCGGTTAGCAGCCCGACCAAAAGATGGAGACACCCTTGCACGCAAACAAGAAGAAGACTGCAACTCAGGATTCGCAACTTGCCGGCTTGTCAACAGACAGCCCGTTGCGCGGGTTTGTCGGCTATAACCTCAAGCGCGCCTATATGTCGCTCCATAGCGATTTCGTCGCGAGCCTGACTCATCTTGATCTCAAACCGACCACCTTCAGTGCTCTTGCCATCATCAACGAGAACCCTGACATCAGTCAGACGGACCTGGCCCGCGCCCTTGCAATGGAGCGGTCCAATATTGTTGTGATGGTCGACGAGTTACAGTCGCGCGAGTTGATCGTGCGCAACAAGGTTCCGACCGACCGTCGGGTATATGCACTGCGCACAACACCCAAGGGCATCAGCCTGTTTCACGAGGCAAGCCTGGCGGTTCAACGTCACGAAGAAAAACTCCTCGAAGATTTCAGCCCCGAAGAACGCGACCTGCTGGTGCGGATGCTGATCCGTATTCAACAGGTCAGGTAACTCCAGGATCAGGTAAGGTTACATGCTGCGACTGTCTCGTGAAATTCGCATTGAATGGGGTCACTGCGACCCGGCCCGCATTGTCTATAACCCGAACTATTATGACTGGATGGAAGGCGGCCTTCTTGCCTTGCTGTCAGCCGCCGGGTTCGACCTTGCCACAATGATTGCAAAGGATGCGGACTTTCGCGGTACTCCGCTTGTGCGCGGCGATGCCAGCTTCATGGCACCGGCGCGGGTGGGCGACCTGATAGTTCATCATGTCGAAGTATCGCGCTGGGGCACCAAGTCTTTTGACCTGAAGCATCAGTTCACATTGGGCGACATCACGCTGCTTGAAGGATCGCAGACCCGTGTCTGGGCCCGTGCCAACCCGGATATTCCTTCAAGTCTGGCCGCCGTTCCTGTGCCCGATGCCGTCAAGGAAGCCCTGTCAGAAAACAGGACCATCCGACTGACCATCCATCAGGAAACCCGGCCCCAAGAGACACAGTCGTGACCCTGTTCAAAGCTCCGATTGACGATATTCTGTTTGCCCTGTCAGTGACTGGCGACCAAAGCACGATTGTCCGACACGACTTTGACGCCGAAATCACCAGCGAAATCCTGAACCACTTTGCCCGCTTTGCCGAAGACGTAATCGCCCCGATTGACGAGCCGGGTGATCAGGAAGGCTGCAAGATCGAAAATGGCCGGGTCAAAATGCCCTCAGGTTTTCGCGAAGCCTATGAAGCCTATGTCGAACAAGGCTGGCCGTCGATTTCACTTCCCGAAGAATTTGGCGGGCAGAACGCGCCGGAATCGGTCTGTGGCGCAATCAGTGAAATTCTGGCCGGTGCGTGCCATTCGTTTCAGATGGTGACCGGACTGGCACCTGCGGCGGCAAGACTGATTGCCCAATTCGGCACGGACAACCAGCGCCTGAACTGGTTGCCAAAACTGGCATCCGGCAGCCACCTTGCAACGATGTGCCTGACCGAACCGCAGGCCGGGTCGGACCTTTCTGATATCCGCACGGTTGCAACAGAGAACACCGATGGAACCTGGACCCTCCATGGTGAGAAAATCTTCATCTCCGGCGGGGATCAGGACCTTAGTCAGGGTATCTTGCATCTTGTTCTGGCCCGGACCGGCATACGTGAAGAAGGTGTGCGGGGCCTGACCCTTTTCCTTTGCCCATCGCATGACGAAAATACAGGGCGCAACAAGGTTCATGTAACCCGGATAGAAGAAAAGATGGGCCTGCATGCATCCCCGACCTGTCAGCTGACATTCGATGGCGCGCACGCCGTACCGGTCGGTGAGATTGGCAAAGGATTGATGTGCATGTTCACCATGATGAATCATGCACGCCTTGATGTCGCCTTGCAGGGGGTGGCCCATGCCAGTCGCGCGCACCACATCGCAAGAAGCTACGCCACTGAACGTAAACAGGGGCGCGACCGCCGGACAGGACAACTGGTCAGTATCGACCAGCATTACGATGTCGCACGGATGCTCGGTCGTCAGGACATGCTGGCAATGACCGGCCGGATGATGGTCTACAAGACATTCGCCCTGATGCAGGCAGACACCCATGCAGATCTCGTCGAATTCCTGACACCGATCTGCAAATCGTTCTGTACCGATGCCGGGGTCGAAGCCGCCCAGATTGGTATTCAGGTCCTGGGTGGATACGGATATTTGCGCGAGTACCGTGTAGAACAAACGCTACGCGATGCGCGTATCTGTCAGATATATGAAGGCACGAACGGCATACAAGCCCTTACCCTTGCCAGCAGATTGACCCGCCACAAGGATTGCGCAAGTACCAAGGCATTTGCGGAGTTCATTAGGGGACTGATCGCCTCATCCGATAACGGCACCGGTACCGCCGCAGACCTTCTGGATTACTGGTTGCAGATGACCTCGCAAATTATCGCAAGCGATACTCCCCAGCAGTTTGCTCATGACTATATGCAAATCAGCGCCGCAACATACGGGATGGCACTTTGGACGCATCTGATCAATCAGTCGTCATCACCCCGATCTGCCCGCTTTGAGAAGTGTTTTGATCTGGCACGGGAATGGGGACAAAGTACGCTGGCTTGTTGCAAGGCACGCGAGACATTTGCCTGAACTGTCCAACCAGATGCAGACCCGGACAAGTTCAGTCAACATCGAGGTCATTAAAGGCATCGATCTGACCATCGAAGACGGCGAGTTCTGCGTTTTTGTTGGTCCTTCGGGCTGCGGAAAATCGACCTTGCTGCGCATGATTGCCGGGCTCGAGGACATTACCGACGGAACGTTTGCGATTGACGGCGCAATTGTTGGCCAACCTGAAACCTTCCTTTTCGATGAGCCATTATCGAACCTCGATGCCGAACTTCGGGTCCATATGCGCACCCAGATTTCGGAACTTCACAGTCGCCTGAAACGCACGATGATCTATGTCACCCATGATCAGGTCGAAGCCATGACATTGGCCGATAAAATTGTCCTGTTGCGGGGCGGAAAGATTGAACAAATCGGATCCCCGCGTGACCTTTATGAACGGCCACAGAACCTTTTTGCAGCACAGTTCATTGGTGCGCCGAAGATGAATATCTTCGAACTTGAGGGTGATTTTTCATCCTTGCGAGAACGCCTGCGTCTTCCGGCTGACGCACATTATTGCGGCATTCGGCCCGACAGCTTCGACATCGTTGCAGATGGTGACGGTATTCTGTCGGTCACCGTGCGACTGGTCGAATATCTGGGCAATGCATGCCTAGTTCATGCAGAGATCAAAGGGCATGACACGATCATTATCGAACAACCCGTTGGCACACACCTTAGCCCCGGCAACCGTATCTCGCTGTCATCGGGCCCCGACGCGGTTCACGTATTTTCAAAAGATGGATGCCGTATTGGCTATTCAATCGCGGGATCGAGCCTGACGCAAACACAATAGCAGCATGGGTTTCATGCTACTATTGTTTGATTGCCGCGGACGATGCCAAAAGCTTTTCGACCAAAATCGAACCAAAATCACTACATGACAGCGTCCCGGAAATGTCCGTTGTTCGCGTCTCCGGATTTTTCAGCATTTCCGCAATCGCCTTATCGAGACGGTTCGCAGCCTGCTGCAAATCGTTGCGGCCGGTTGCAACGCCTTTCCAATCCAGAAGCAAAGCGGTCGACAGCAAAAGCGATACGGGGTTGGCGATATTCTTGCCTGCAATATCCGGCGCGGAACCATGCGACGCCTGCGCAATCGCATTCTCATCCCCGACATTAAGCGACCCGGAAAGCCCAAGCCCGCCTGCCAGTTCGGCCGCCTCATTTGAAAGAATGTCACCAAACATGTTGGTGGTAACAATCACATCAAACGCACCAGGCGTTCTGACCAGAAGTGACGCCATGGCATCAATATGTTCTTCACGAACCTGAAGCCCGCCTTGCTCAGCGGCGGCTTTCTCTGCTTCGGATAGAAACAGACCGTCGCTGAGCTTTAAAACATTGGCCTTGTGCACAATCGTCAGGTGACCGCGACGCTCGGCAGCCAATTGCGCAGCATATGCCGCGACCCTGTAACTGCCCTGACGTGTCACCTTGCGCGTGGCAAGTGCAAGATCAGGGGTCGGCATAACTTCGCCCGTGCCAGCATACATTGTGCGATCTGCATAAAAACCTTCTGTGTTTTCACGCACAATCACCAAATCCATATTCCCGACTGCCGAAGGAAGGCCCTCAAACACCTTTGAAGGCCTTACATTTGCGTACAAATCCAGATTGATGCGCAGTGCCGCCGATGGGTTGATACCGCCCTGATCCGCCGGTGGGTAATGCGCGGTATCAACCGGTCCGAGAATAGCCAAATCGGCTTTCCGCACACGTTCGATTAGTTCTGGCGTAATGGTGGCGCCATGCTTTTCAAGCGACGTAAATCCGACGTCTTCACTGCTAAACTCAAGTCCCAGGGAAAACGAACGGTCCAAGGCCTCAAGCACATTGCGGGTAACAGCGGTAATTTCCGGTCCGATACCGTCACCCGGCAACAAGACAACATCCATCAATCCGGAACCTCCGTCAGAATGTTTTCGGGAACAAGAACCCGACCCTCAAACAACCGGCGTGCCGTGCGGATCACCCCGCCCGATATCACCGAGAGATTGGGCCCTGATCCTTCAATCGTCAGTTCCACAGCTATCATGCCACTTGGGTGCTCGATCTGGATCCATTGCTGCGGCTGAGCCTTAAGATTGATCATACCATCAACAATACTTCCGGAAAGGGACGCGCAACTGGCAACACAGATCGCACCCGTCACCGCATGGGTCGCATGGCAATTATGCGGAACAAAATAACGCGAGGTAATATCACCACCTTTTGTTGGTTCGGACAGAATAGCCATTTTGGGCACAACCTTGCCAGCACAGTCGCCCAGCCCCATAAGTTCCGATGCCTTGCGACGAACAGCTTCCATCCGCGCGATCAAATCTGCATTGCCGTCAAGCTGTGCCTTTGTTTCGTTACCCTTGAGCCCAAGATCGCGGGCACGAAACATCACCATCGGCACCGCCACATCAATACAGGTCACTTCAAGCCCGTCGATATAGTTGATCGGCTTGCCTGTGGGCAGGAGCCGGCCGGTTTTACTGCCCATGATATCCTTGAACCGCAATATCAGGGGAGATGCCGTACCAGGTACGCCATCAATCGCCGCATCACCACTATAGGTCACCTTCCCACCGGGCGTTGCGACCAATACATCAACCAATGCACCAACGTTTTTATTGTAAATCCGGACCAAAGTTTCATCGCCTGTAACAGGCACCAAACCGGCCTCGATCGCGAATGGTGCAACGGCGGCGGTCATGTTTCCGCAATTCGGATTAACATCGACCTCTGCCCTGTCGATGGCGACCTGGGCAAACAGGAATTCGACATCTGCATCCGGTCGACTGGATGGTGCAACAATGCATGATTTGCTGGTTAACGTATCGGCACCGCCAATACCGTCAATCTGACGTTTGTCCGGTGACCCCATCGCCGCAAGCAAAAGGCGATCACGTGTAGCGACATCTTCGGGCAAATCACTGGCCAGAAAGATCGGCCCCTTGGAAGTCCCGCCACGCATCATCACGCAGGGAACCGCATGTTGGTCATTAACAATCACAATGTTTTTCATGTCGATCACCCCAGCGGCCAAGGAAGTTCAATCAGGTTCTGAAGCATCCCTGCCGGGAAATCGAGAACCAGCGACCATGCGAGAATGCAAAGCCCAATTACTGCAAACCCGGTCAAAAGCAGCGTCCTGAGCCAAGATGCGTTGGCCTTGATCCGAAGGAAGGCAATAAAGAAGCCGGTAATTGCAATCAGGAACCCGAACACAGCGGTTCCAGCCACCAGCCCGGCGACCCACAACACGTAGTGCCAAAGCCCTGCAGTCGGTTTCAGGTCCTGATGATCAAGATCATATTCATGATCGAAATTGGCGGCGTGTGAGGCGGGTGATGACACCAACTGCCAAATCAGGATAGCCGAGGCGATCAACATCACAACCGACACAGCACCGGTAAAGACGCTGCCAAGGAAGGAATGCTGGGTTGCATCCCAAATACCAAAAGCAAAGAAAGCAAAAAGTCCGCCAGCAAACATGATTTGCGGCCAGCGTTTCGGATTATGGGAATGACTGCTTTCTTCTTCTTCAACCGGATTTGCCGGGTGCTTGCGCATGCCCATAAGAACGGAAATTATGGTCAGAGCCGCGATGATCAGTACACCTGGACGTGTCAAGAATTCCCAGTTGTAGAATTGCAGTGCTTGATAAAGATAAGTCTCGGTATTGGATGCCAGCACAAACCCGATCAGAAACGCCGGGCGCGGCCAACCAAAACGTTTCATGAGCACGCCAAGAACACCAAGCGCCAACAAGGCGATCATGTCCGAGAGGGAACGCGTTGCCTGAAAAGCTGCGAAACAGATTACCGTAATCATGAAGGGCGCAAGATAGCCGTACTTGATTGTCGTCAGACGTGAAACGAACGGCGAGATCAGCAGCGCACCACCGGCACCGACCACGTTGGCAATCGCAAGCGACCAGATAATCGTGTAGGTAATGTCAAGATCACGCCCCACCATTGCGGGACCGGCTTCAAGGCCAATCAGCACCATCCCGCCAAGGAAAACGGCCATGCTGCCAGATCCGGGAATGCCGAACAGCAAGGTTGGCACAAGCCCACCGCCCTCTTTGGCGTTGTTCGCACTTTCCGGTGCCAGAACACCGCGAATATCGCCCTTGCCAAACTGGGATTTGTCTTTTGCAGTCTGGACGACATGACCATAGGCGATCCAGTCGACGACGCTTCCGCCGAGACCAGGCAAAGCACCAACGATACTGCCAAGACCAGCACACCGCAGACACAGCCATTTGTGACGGATCATATCCCGAACGCCATCACGCCAGCCCGAACCAAGGGTACCCTTGTCCGAAATAGAGCGATTTTGACGGCAAAGATCGATGATTTCAGGAAAAGCAAACATGCCCAACCCGACAATCACGAGCGGCAAGCCATCCATCAGATAAACAGAGTCAAAGCTCATGCGGAGTTCGCCAGTGGCTGGTGCTGCACCAAGTGCCCCCAGCAACAGACCAAGACCTGCCGCGACAACACCCTTGGGCAAGCTTTTACCGGCCAGAACGCCAACCATCGACAAGCCCAGAACTGCCAGCATGAAGAGTTCGGCCGAACCAAATGCCAAAATCAGAGGCCGGGCAATCACGACGAAGCCGGTCAGAATAATGGCACCCACCAACCCACCAACCAAAGAGGCCGAAAATGCAGCTCCCAGCGCACGGGCACCATGGCCCTTTTTTGCCAGCGGGAACCCGTCAAGAACTGTTGCTTGTGATGCACTTGACCCCGGTATCCCCATCAGAACCGATGTAAAGGTGTCCGATGTTGGGATAACCGCAACAAGCCCGATCAACATGGCAAGGGCAGAAATCTGGTCCATGCCGTAAATGAAAGGCAAAAGAAGAGATAACCCGACAATTCCACCCAGACCGGGCAGAATGCCAACAACCATGCCCATTCCAACGCCCAGCAAAAGATAGATCAGATGGGTTGGCTGCGCGAAATGAGACAGTGCCGTCATCATTGCATCTAGCATTTGGAAACTCCGTCAAAAGACAAAGTTCGCCCGTTCCCTTAAAACGACCAGACAGTCGAAGGGTGAAAAAAGCGGGGTGGATAAAACCACCCCGATCAGGAAACGGGAGACTTCAGATTTTCAGTTAGAACTGAACCGAATATTTATCGGTCAGCCATTTTTGTACCCACTCACGGGCTTCATCAGGAACGTTCACGGCCTGACGGAAAATGCGTTCGGCAGGTTCGCCAACGATCTGTTTGTACTCGCCAAGAGTTGCCTGTCGATCTGCGACGAAGCTCTCGTCCTCAGTCGCAACCTGAGCGGCATGACGATAGGCCTGCACGATTTCTTCAGGCGTATCTTTGGGCAAGAAGACCATCTTCTGTGCCGGGAAACCGGCAATGAAAAATGCTTTGTAAGCTTCCCACGCAGGTCCTGAAGGCTTTTCACCCTTCATGATCTCGTATGCTTCAGGGAAGCTCGGAAGGTCAGGGAAGGAAGGATCGCGCACGATATTGCCATCGTCATCAATCGCCCCCCACGAGAACAGCGGAACAGCACTACCAATATCGACAAGCGGCGTGACGTTGTTGATAAACGCAGACGACGTCTGGTAGTCAATGTTGACTTCACCACGCTCAAAGGCAAGACGACCAGCCCCGCGACCTTTCATGCCAAACACCGCATCGACATCAAGTCCCAGCAGTTCGAATGCAAGCAAAGGAACAAGATCAAGGGATGTCGCGCCCTGACTGCCGTAACGCAACTTGACGTTTGCAAGTGCTTTCATGTCAGCGGCCGACTTGAGCCCAAGATCAGAATTCACGTAGACAACACCGCCGGTCGGCGAAGCCAGAACGACACGCCAGTCCCGCATTTCGTATTGCACGCGCTTGTCACGCAACAGATACGGAAACTGGGTTGAGCCAGACGTGCCAATTGCGGTTAAGCCGTCGGGCTCGGCCCGGGCCTGAAACTGATTGGCACCAGAGGTAGAGCCGCCACCGGGAATATTTTTGACGACAACAGTCGGATTTCCCGGCAGAAAGACACTGAAATACGGCGCCCAGAAACGCCCCCAGGTATCAGTACCACCGCCTTCGCCAAACGGAATGATCAGCTCGACGCGGTCTCCCTCGAAGTTGGCATCCTGTGCGGTTGCTGTGCCGGCAAAGCCAAAGACAATTGCCGCAGCCGCACATGCGCCTTTGAATGACAGATTAAAGTTTTTTCCCCATGACATGGGCGTTCCCTCCGTAACGGTTGTTTTCTCTCGAATGGAAGGAAAGGAACCTGTGACGCACATAGCGACATCAATTGTCTGTTTCCTCCCGTTCAGGCTTTCGGCTGTTGTTGTTTTGTGACCGGTCGTTGCCGGAAGTACCGTTTGCCTATGACGGAAAAACTAAACGAAAAAGCTGTCAGTTTGCTGTCGATGGGCAACTTTTTAATTTTCGAAGCTGTTTTCAATGTTATTTAAGGTAAATGCGCATTCTGATCGTAGAAGATAACCGTGTTCTGGCTGATAAAATCGCTGCCGCTCTTCGGCAGACCGATCATGCTGTCGATCTGGTTCACGACGGCGAAGACGCTCTGAACCTTGTTCTGCAAGAGACGTTCGATCTTCTGATTCTCGATTTATCGCTTCCGGGACTCGACGGAATTGAAATTCTGAAAGCCGTACGCGCCCGCCAAATCAATTTGCCGGTCATGATCCTGACCGCGCGCGGCAATCTGGATGAACGCGTTGCCGGTCTGGATGCCGGGGCCGATGACTATATGGTCAAACCGTTCGAGTTGTCGGAACTCGAAGCCCGGGCACGGGCCCTTTTGCGACGGAATATTGGAAAGCGTAATCCCTTCATCACAATTGGAAAGCTGACATTCAATTCGGTCGACAGATCCGTGATGATTGATGGACAACCTGTTTCGCTAACACCGCGCGAACGCGGAGTTCTTGAAATACTGCTTCTCAATATCAGCCAGGTGATCAGCAAGGAAAAAATCGCCCTGCATCTTTTTGGCTTTGACGATGAAGCCAGTGTAAAATCAATCGAACTTTACATCAGTAGACTACGCAAAAAAATTGCATCAGGTGATGTCGAAGTCCGGACTATTCGCGGACTTGGTTACATGATTGACGAATGACCGAAAACGCTACAGTTATATCGACATCTTTACGCGCAAGGCTTTTGCGCTGGCTTTTGCTGCCTGGCCTCATGCTGACATTCGGACTGCTGGCGAAAAACTACCTGACCGTCAGTGAAATGGCCAATCGCATTCAGGACAGGCTTCTGGTTGCACTGGCGGTAACGATATCCGAACACGCCATTAATTCCGGAGGCGACCTTTTATCACGTGATATCGAGTTGCTGCTGGAGCAATTCACACGCGAGAACACCTATTACCGGGTACAGGGTCCTGACGGGGCATTCGTAACAGGTGATTTCGGCCTGCCACGACTGCCTGAAGGTGTTACGCTGGAACCCGGAGTACCCCATTTTTACAATGCACATTACCGCAACGAGGACGTGCGTGCGGTGACCATGAAGTATCTGGTCGCAAATCCATCCTCGAACATTTACGGCTGGGTTACCATCGACGTCAGCCAAACGCGTCGCGAACGCGATAATCTGATTTATGACGAACTGCTGGGGTCGACCACCGATTTTATGGTTTTGATGTTTCTCGGTGGCGTTTTCGCATGGATCGGCGTGTCACGCGGCCTTGCCCCACTCAGACGGCTTCAACAGGCAATTCGGCGCAGATCAACTGACGATTTGCGTCCAATCCGCCACGCCATGCCCAAGGAAGTCACCGAAGTCGTCAAGTCTCTCAATGCCCTTCTGGCACGTCTGGAAAGCTCCATAACTGCTAATCAGCGTTTCATCGCCGACGCATCACACCAGCTACGCACCCCTCTTGCGACGGTGCAGGCCGAAGCCGAATGGGCTTTACGGAATGCCCGCAACCCGGAAGATCGAGAGGCGCTTGAACGTATCGTTGATCAAACCCGGCAAACGGCCCGGCTTGCCAGCCAGCTTCTCAATCTGGCGCGAGTATCGCCCGAAGGTCGAAAGGCCGTTCGCTACGAGAAGATCAATCTGTTGGCGCTTGCCGCCTCTGTTACATCTGGCATGGTTCGTCAGGCAATCCGCCACGATATTGATCTGGGCTTCGACGACCAGAGTGAAGGCATGAACTGTGAAATCGAAACCGGCAACGAGGTTCTGCTTCAGGAAATGCTGAGCAACCTGATCGACAATGCCATTGTATATGGCACACCCGGTACGATTGTGACGGTTCGTTTGATTGGTGCCGGTGTTGCTGTGGGGCCTGTTCTCGAAGTTGAAGACAACGGGCCGGGAATACCGGAAAAAGACCGAAATGCAGTTCTGGAACGTTTTGTCCGGCTTGATGAGCAAAATGGTCAAGGCTGCGGCCTTGGACTTGCTATTGTAAGGGAAGTCGCTGACGCACATCGGGCAACATTGACACTGGAAGACGGTAAGGACGGTGTCGGTCTGAAGGTCCGGATTGCGTTCCCGCTTTAACCGGTTTTATCTTTCTCCGCCCCAAAACTGCATGACAATGCGGCTGGCACACCATGCGCCAGCCTTTGAGAATGTGAAATTCAGGCAGCTTTACTATCCTGGCAAACACCAACCACCTGTTTGTGATCATTCTTCTCCACTGCAAATACAATCAGCGCAATCAGCCGGTAAAATCCGTGAATAAATTTGCCATATGGCATGGACAAAAACAGGGTCATCACAACACCAAGATGAAGACTTAGCATCACCCCGACATAGTGCGTATCGCGCAGAAACATCAGACAAAGTCCGGTAAAACTTGTCAAAAACAGCAAAACCAGAAAACTGACATCCATACCTTTGTTCATTTTTCCCATGGGCGCCGCATCTGCCTTGGTCTTGAGCATCAACAGACCCGCTGGTCCGACAATAAGACCAATCCCGCCAAGGATGCCCAAAAGCTTTGGCAGGCTCAAATATCCATAAGGTGCGGGAAGATCGAAGCCATAATGTAATATCGTGGCAGATGATGTTGCAGCGAAGCACAACATAAAGCCCCAGAACGTCATTTGATGGAACCAGCGTCTTGCCATCGATGGCGTTTCACCCGGATATGAACACCCCTGACCATTACCGCCATCAAGGTATTTAAGTGAAAGCGCATCCTTTATCCCTTGCATGATACGGGGATAGTCAAGCCGATGCGGACTTGGCAAGTTCATTGTCCGCCAGAACTTGACAACAGACCCCGCCAGCGCGAGCAATACCAACCCGCCAACGGTGCCAAACATTGTCGCCAGGACATTGTGTGAAATGACACCATAAAATGCATTCTCATGCGCTGCGAAGAAATCGGCCCCTGTCAAAATGGCGGTCGCGCCAAAAAACAGCGAGATTACGAAGACGGACAGAAGACTGACCCAAAGACCGTTATTGGCAAACAACTTGCCCATAAAGCCCGGCCAAGCATAAACCCCGTAATTCTCCTGCCGCAGTTCCGCCATCGCAGCCGGGACATTAAGCTGAAATTCGTGCGGCGGCGCATATTGGCAATTGTGGTAGCAGGCCCCACAGTTATGACAAAGGTTTGCAAGATAATCGAGTGTATCCGAATTGAATTCCAACCGCAGTTCCATGGCCTGGAAAACAGCGCAATGTCCCTCGCAATAGCGACAGGCATTGCAGATCGACATCACGCGGGCGGCTTCGGTTGTTTTATCGGTTGAGCGCATAATCGGCAGCCTCGCTTCCTGCAATTCGTCCAAATACATTTCCAATCGTCATGCCGATCCCGGCAAGGTACCCTTGGCCCAGAACATTTCCGGCCATGATTTCTCCCGCAGCAAAGATGTTTGGACTTTGGGTCCCGTCCGCCATCTGCATCTGTGCCTTTTCGCTGACCTCAACACCGAGATAAGTGAATGTGATGCCGGGTCGGAGTGAATAAGCGCTGTAAGGGGGATGATCGAGTGTGCGGGCCCAGTTGGTCTTGTTCACAGAAAGCCCGGTGGTGTGAACCCCATCCAGTTCGGTGTGATCAAATTCTCCCGGTTGAACCGCCGCGTTATAGTCAGCAACGGTTTTCTCCAGCGTTGAGGCATCCAGACCGATCTTTTGCGCCAATTCGCCAATCGTGTCGGCAATTACGGCCGGGAACACGGGGGGCATAAAGGCACCACGTGCCTTTTGGTCAATAATGACATGGGCGACCTGGTCAGGCTGATCGGCGACAAGGCGCCCCCAGATCGCGTATCGTTTTGGCCAGAAATCCTCGCCTTCATCGTAAAATCGCTCGGCATTCTTGTTCACCACAATGCCAAGCGACACGCAGTCAACCCGCGTGCAGATTCCGCCGTCAAACTTTGGCGCACGGCCATCAATTGCAACCGCATGGCACTGATTGGGCTCGCCGATTTGCCGGGCTCCGGCATCCAGCAGCATGCGCAACAGATCACCTCGATTATAGGGTGTTCCGCGGATCAGGAAGTTTTCGGCAATGTCCCCCCATGCCTCTTTCAACCACTCGATATTCGCTTCAAACCCACCAGCTGCAGCAACAAACGCGGTGGCCGAGATCGCATGTCCACCAACCTTGAGGCCTTTGAATTTTCCATCTGCAATATCGACAGACGAGACCATCGCATCGTAGTGGACTTCAATACCGAGCTTTTCGGCGTAGCGGTAAAGGGCATTCAACAGCTGCTTTCCCCCGCCCATAAAGAAGGCGTTGGTTCTGCCCAGATGCAGAGTCCCGCCAAGTGGCGGCTGAAACTGAACACCGCGCTGTTCAAGCCAGGCAACGGCCTCTGTCGAATTTCGCAAAGTCATACGCGCCAGCGTTTCGTTGGTCTTCCCCTTGGTCACGCGCATCAGGTCATCCCAGTATTCCGCCTCGTCATAGGTCCCGCTCAAAACCGACAGGGGGCCGACATGCATCGGACGCAAATTGCGGGTATGCCGAGTGTTCCCCCCGCGATGCGTTCTGGGCGCACCTTCCAGCAAGCACACATGAGCGCCCTTCTCCGCTGCGACAATTGCGGCAATAAGTCCTGCCTGCCCGCCACCCGCGACAAGAACATCGTAATGGTCAAATTCAGTTTTCACGACGTCTCCATCTTTCTTCGCATTTAAGTGGATACTCTTGTATACAATTGTCCGCAAACTTGAGATTTCTGAAAGCGTGTGTCAAGTTAAAACCCAAACCACACAAAACAGGTGCCTATCCATGAGCCCAGATTCCGCCAATCAGCAGCCGCGAGGCGAAGTTGCCTACCAAAAGCTTTTGGCGGCCATCCAGCATGGCGAACTCAAACCGGGAACCCGAATCCGTGAAGTGGAAGTTGCCGAAAGGTTCGGTATCAGCCGCACCCCGGTCCGTGATGCCATTCGCCGTCTGGAAAGTGATGGACTGCTAATCCACATGCCAAGACACGGGGCCGTGATCAAAGAACTCGATCATCGGGAAGTAATAGAGCTATACGAGATTCGAGAAGTCCTGGAGGGAACCGCAGCCCGCTACGCTGCGCGTCATGCGTCAGAGCTCGAAATTGCCGAACTTGAAGACCTTAACGAAATGATGCTGAAGAACGGGAAAGACCCGATAAAAGTCGCAGAGGCAAATCGACTGTTTCATCACGCGCTCTATAGAACAGCGAACAATCGCTATCTTATTGACGCACTTAATTCCTTATCGAACTCCATGGCGCTTTTGGGCGGCACAACACTCCAATATGAGGGCCGTCCCGAAAGCGCCTACGAAGAACATAAGGACATAATCGACAACATACGAATGGGCAACGCCGATCAGGCAGATGCTGCAGCACGCCATCATATCCGAAGCGCACAGAGACTAAGAATCAAACTGCTGCGTGAATAATAATACGCCCGGTTGCGCACGAAGAAGCCGGATAACTGGAAACGCTGGCAAGCATGCAAGGGAAGCCGCGACCATATGCATCGCAAGCCGTGTCGTGACACTTTTTGCATGTGCACTGTGCGACCTCTTTAGTCCGAACTTGAATAAGTTCCTTACTTGCTGTCGCGCTGGAATATCCAGTCATGATCCGGGTGGTTCTGGAAACGCCATTTGCGCATCGGACCTGCCATGACATTAAGGTAATACATCTCATATCCATACGGACTGCCACATGGGTGGTGGCCTTTGGGCACGAGGACGACATCCCCATCCGAAACCGCCATGGTTTCATCAAGTTCACCATCTTCGGTAAAGACCCGCTGGAAACCAAAACCCTGACTGGGATTCAGGCGATGGTAATAGGTTTCCTCAAGATAGGTCATGTCGGGATAATTATCCTCGTCATGGCGATGCGGCGGATAGCTTGACCAGTTACCTTGCGGGGTAAAGACCTCGGTCACCAGAAGGCTGTCGGCGATGTCTTTTTCTTCCATCGCAATCGGATGGATGTAACGGGTATTCGCCCCCTTTCCGCGTTCCACCAGCTCGATATTCTCGATCACACGTGCCGGGTAATTGCCCTTGCCCGGTGCGGTACAGACCCCGATTGTGCAATCGGTGGTCGCCACGGCTTTCCAGTTACTTTCATTCGGCGCGTAAACACAGGCTGGCGGTATGCGCTCAAACACGCTCATCCGTTTGCCAAGTTCACCGAAATCCTGATCATCGACCGAAATCTTTGCCTTGCCTTCAACCAGAACCAGAATGACTTCGCGATCACCGGTTACCTCGGCTGCGGTTTCCCCTGCCTTAAGGTGATACAGGCCAAATCCGACATAGTGCCAATTGGCACTTTCGGCTGTGATATCGTGGACCTTGCCCGTGGTGCCGTTGGGTTTTCTGAGCAGATCAGCCATCAGGCGTCTCCTTTATCCAGTCCGGTTTTCCGCGCCATATCCCGAAGCGATTTCAGACCCAATGACTGATATTCAAACGGATTGCGTATTTTGGGGTCCTGCTCAGCCTCGATCACCAGCCAACCGGAATATCCATGCTCGGCTGCGATTTTCAGGACCGGCTCAAACGCAACACCGCCCTCGGCATCGCCGGGCACGGTAAAGACACCACGACGCACGCCTTCAAGGAAACTAAGCCCCTGTTCGCGGACCTGTTTGCTAATCGCCGGACGCACGTTTTTGCAATGGATGTGACCAACGCGATCCATGTAACGCACAGCAAGTTCTTCGGGATCCGCCCCACCAAACCAGGCATGACCGGTATCGAGCAACAGCCTAGTTTTCGGACCGGTATTATTCATGAAGGCATGAATTTCATCAGCCGTTTCTACAATCGTGCCCATGTGGTGGTGATAGACCAGATCAATGCCCTGATCCGCACAATAAGCGGCGATTTCTTCGACATCGGCTCCAAATTTCGCCCACTGGTCATCGGCCAGAACCGGGCTGTCATTCAATGGCGCTTCGTCATTGCCATGAATGGCGTTTGACGTTTCGCAAACAATACAAACCTTGCAGCCCATGGCCTTAAGCAAATCCAGATGCGGCTGGATGGCTTTTTTCTCATCCTCGACCGAATGGGCCAGAAGATTAAGCGAATGCCAACCAGAAACAAATTTCAAACCATGAGGATCAAGGGCCGCTTTAAGAGCCGTCGGCTCGGTCGGCATTTTGTGGCCCTTTTCGATGCCATCAAAACCGATTTTGCCCGCTTCGGACAGGCAGGTTTCAAGGCTGATTTCTGCACCAAGGGTCTGGTCATCATCATTGGACCAAGCAATCGGGTTGGTACCGTAAAGGATCATATTCTTAATCTCCGGGGCGCTGGTTCTTCAGCGCAGCTTCGTAATTTTTGCGGGCTTCGTTCACAGACGGGCGAACCGATACTTCCGGCACCGCAACATCCCACCAATGGCCACCGGCCTCGGTACTTGGCAATGGATCGGTATCAATCACGATGGCGTATGACCGGTCTGCCTTGCGCGCACGCACCATGGCTTCTTCAAGTTCGGTAATTGAAGACACCTTTTCGGCAATCGCCCCCATCGCACCGGCATGTGCGGTGAAATCGATGGCCGACGGTACGGCGTGGCGTGCGGTATCCAGCAGGTTGTTAAAGCTTTCCCCACCGGTTGCCATCTGCAAACGGTTGATACAGCCAAAGCCGCGATTATCAAGGATCACAGTGATGATCTTGTGGCCGAGCATCACGCTGGTCGCCAGTTCGGAATTCATCATCATGTAGGACCCGTCGCCCACCATAACGACGACTTCGCGATCCGGGCACGCCATCTTGACGCCAAGACCACCGGCAATTTCGTAGCCCATGCAGGAAAAGCCGTATTCCACGTGATAGCCGTTCGGCCGGGCAGCTTTCCAAAGTTTGTGCAACTCGCCAGGAAGACCACCAGCAGCACAAACAATAATCGTATCCTCATCGCTGCTACGCTGGACGGCACCGATAACCTGCGCATCGGTTGGCAGGGCATTTCCTGTCGGCATGGCGGTCACGCCATCAACCGTATCTACCCAGCTTTGCTTAAGGGTGGGGTCAACGGCATCTGCGCGATGCTCACCCAGCGCCCCGGTCAATTCCGCCAAGGTTACCTTGGCATCACCAACGACCGAGATCGCACCGTGTTTACGCGCATCATATGCCGCGACGTTAATTGAAAGAATGCGACAGTTCGGTCTTTTAAACAGAGCCCAACTTCCGGTTGTGAAATCCTGAAGACGTGTACCAACCGCAATAATCAGATCGGCATTTTCGGCAATGGCATTGGCGCTGCTTGCCCCGGTCACACCGATCGACCCCAGATTAAGCTCATCATCCCACGGCAGGGCCGATTTCCCGGCCTGGGTTTCTGCCACCGGGATATTGTGACGATGGGCAAAATCACGCAGATCATCACACGCATCGGCATAATGCACACCACCGCCTGCAATGATCAGCGGATTTTTCGCCGATTTGATCGCCGCAATGGCATCTTCAATCTGATCAAGATCTGCGCGCGGACGTGACTGTTTCCAGGTTTTCGGCGCAAAGAAGCTTTCAGGCCAGTCATAGGCTTCTGCCTGCACATCCTGACAGAAGGCCAGCGTCACCGGACCGCATTCAGCCGGATCGGTCAGAACCGCCATTGCGCGGGGCAAGGCTGTCAAAAGGTGTTCCGGGCGGGTAATGCGATCAAAATACCGGCTGACCGGTTTGAAACAGTCATTGGCCGAAATCGAGCCATCCCCGAAGTCCTCAACCTGTTGCAAAACCGGATCCGGCGCACGATTGGCAAAAACGTCGCCCGGTATCAGAAGAACCGGTAACCGGTTGACATGGGCCAGTGCCGCAGCTGTCACCATATTGGTCGCACCCGGCCCGATAGAGGTCGTGACCGCCATGGCGCGTTTGCGATTTGATGCCTTGGCATAGGCAATCGCGGCAAGGGCCATGCCCTGTTCATTATGGCCTCGCCATGTCGGGAAGCTATCCCCCGCCCCATGCAGGGCCTCACCAATTCCGGCGACATTACCATGACCAAATATGGCCCAGCAGCCCCCGAAAAAGCCTTCGCCGTCATGATTGAGCTGTACGCTCAGATACCGCACCATGGCTTGGGCGGCGGTTAAACGAACAGTTTTCATGCCGCTCCTCCCGATTTCTTGCGCGCCGCGTCCCACGTTTCACAAAGGGCGCGATATTTTTGGACCATCGATGCAATGGCCTGATCATCATCGATCGTACCTTTAAACCAGTCGCGCGCAACATCGACAAAGATGGTCCGCCCGACGGCAAAGCCTTTGACCATGTTAAAGCGTGCTGCGACTTCGAAACTTTCCACAAGCTCTGCCTCGGGTGCGTCAAGACCCAGCACCACAATGCCCCGACAATAAGGATCATTTTGGGCAATGGCGTCACAGGCATTGCGCCATGCTACATCCGACTTCATCGGCTCAAGCTTCCACCAGTCGGGATAGACACCGATCTCATAGAAACGTTTGATTACCTTTGCCGTTGTCTGATCGTCACAGTCGCGTACTTTTGACGGAATAACTTCAAGCAGGAATTCCAGCCCGTTGCCACGTGCTGCATCGGCAAGACGGGTGATGGTTGCTTCCTGACTGGCCTTGGTCACATCGTCATCATCAGGATGATAGAAGCACAGAACCTTGACCACATGTTCGACCGGCCATTCTGCAAGCTTGCTGCCAAGATCCGGACCAATTTCAAGTTCAAGCGGGCGCGACCCCGGAAGTTCAACCGGTCGCCCGATCCAAAGCCCGGTGCCCGCCGCGGCATAAAGGGCATCCCGCCCCAATCTGCGATCACACAAAATGCCGTAACCTTCGCGCCCACCCGAAACGTCACGGGCCGCGCGCAGGCAAAGCTCCTTGAACGATCCGATACGGTCACGCGAAACGCTGAGCTCATCGGCAAGGTCTTCAAGCTGCATCCGGTGGTCAAAGGCAAAAACGCGCATTTCCGGCCAATGGCCTGTCCGGTTTGTCGACCAATGAATTTGTTCCAGTTCTGCATCGTTGCGCAGTTCCGGTGTTTTCATCCCGCGATCAAAGAAGAATTGCAGTTCTTCCCAGCTGGGATAAGCCGGAGTGCAGCCATGGCGTGACACCGCAAACGCCCCGCATGCATTGGCGTATTTAAGCGACGTTTCCCAATCCTCGTCACTCAGCCAGCCTTTCAACAGGCCTGACATGAAACCGTCACCAGCACCAAGCACGTTAAACACATCAACCGCAAATCCCGGACCGGAGATTCCGTCATCAAGGTTCGCGCCAATCCTGTCGGTAAATGCCACCGCCCCCATCGGACCACGCTTGCAAACAAGCGTCGCATCCGAGATCACCCGAACATTTTCCAATGCCTCGAGGGTATCGGTTGTCCCCCCGGCAATGTGGAATTCTTCCTCGGTGCCGACGATCAGATCAAACAGATGCAAGGTCGCCTGCAATTCCCTGGTCACCGCATCCGAGGCAATGAAACGGTTTTCACCATCCCCGTGCCCGGACAACCCCCAAAGATTAGGACGGTAATCAATATCAAGTGCGGTTTTGGCACCATGATCACGTGCCAGTCTCACCGCTTTAAGGACCGCAGCACGGGTTTTCGGATGCGACAGATGCGTACCAGTCACCGTCACACAGCGTGTACTTGCGATGAAATCGGGATCGATATCCTCCTCGCATAGCGCCATGTCAGCACAGTTTTCGCGATAGAAAATCAACGGAAACTGTTCCTGATCACGAACGCCCAGCAAGACAAGCGCGGTCAGACGTTCAGGGTCGGTAATGACGCCCTGCACATCAACGCCTTCGGCAACAAGCTTTTCACGGATAAAACGCCCCATATGCTCGTCACCGACCCGGGTGATCAGGGCTGATTTAAGCCCCAGCCGCGCTGTCCCGCAGGCCATATTGGTCGGGGACCCGCCGATATATTTATTGAACGACGCCATGTCCTCGAGGCGCCCGCCAATCTGCGCGCCATAAAGGTCAACCGACGATCGTCCGATCGTTATGACATCCAGCCGCTTCATTAAATCGTCCCCCCGAGAGACCCTTCTAGCTCGGCCAGTTCCTGACCACCTGCCATCAGGTCTTGCAACTCTTCCGGTTTGATTTCACCGCGCTTCGCCGTGCCGTGGGTCTGCCCACGGTTCAGGACCGTGAACCTGTCACCCACGGCCATCGCATGACGCACATTATGGGTAATAAAGATGACGCCAATCCCGGCCTTGCGTACCCGGTCGATGGTCGCCAGCACATTCGATGTCTGACGCACACCAAGGGCCGAGGTCGGTTCATCAAGGATCAGGACCTTGGCTCCGAAATAAACCGCACGCGCAATTGCCACCGTTTGGCGTTCACCGCCCGACAACGTACCCACCGCCTGTTCGGGTTCGCGCAGGTTAATCCCCATCGATGACATTTCATCCATGGTCACCTGATTGGCATGTTTGAAATCAATCCATTTGAACGGACCGAAACTTTTGCGCGGTTCACGTCCCATCCAGAAATTGCGGGTAACCGACATCAGCGGGATCATCGCCAGATCCTGATACACCGTTGCAATTCCGGCTTCCATCGCATCACGCGGACTGTCAAAAACGACATCCTGACCGCTTATCCGCATCACACCCTTGGTTGGTTTGTGAACCCCGGACATGGTTTTGATGAAGGTTGACTTACCCGCACCGTTGTCGCCCAGAAGACAGTGACATTCCCCTTCCATAACACTGAAGGAAACACCGCCAAGCGCGATGACAGGACCGAAATGCTTTTCGATATTGTCCATTTCAATCAGAGGCGTGCTCATCACCGTTCTCCCGTAATCATGCGGCGGATATATGTGTTCATGATGACAGCAAAGATCAGAATCCCGCCAAGGAAGACGCGGAAGAGCGAGCTTTCCGCACCGGCAAAGAACAGGCCCTGCTGAACCACACCAAAGATCAGCGCCCCAAGAGCAGCACCAATCACAGATCCATACCCACCGGTCAGCAATGCGCCACCAATGACCACGCAAATGATTGCTTCAAATTCTTTAAGCAATCCACGGTCTGCCGCCGCCGAACCAAATTCCATCACCTGACAGGTGGCAAACACGGTCGCGCAAAATGCGGTAAACATGAACATCAATATTTTAACGCGATTGACCGGAACACCGACATAACGTGCGGCCTGCGCATCACCACCGGATGCAAAAATCCAGTTTCCGAACCGCGTCTTGGTCAAAAGCCAGTGACCAAAAATAATCAGCGCGAACGCCCAGAGAACCAGCATCGGTACGCCTTCGACCACCGGCTGCCCCATGCGCGATCCACGGGTGAATGTATCAATGACGCCAATGTCACCCAACCACTGGAACAGATCTTTCAGGATCACGCCACCAAACAACCAGGCCAGCGGATCTCCTTGGGCCACTTCCTTGACGCCACCGATAATGGTCTGGCGCGTCGTCAGGATCGACAGCCAGATGGTCAGGCCGCGCAAAATGTAAAGAAATGCCAGGGTAACGATAAAACTCGGCAGACCGGTCTTGATAACAAGGAACCCGTTCAGCGCGCCAAGGGCGACACATATAATGAAGGCCGAAATGATCGAAAGCCAGACCGGCAAGCCCCACTGGACAGACAGGATGGCAATCACCACCCCGGCAAAACCGATCATGGAACCGACGGAAAGATCAAACTCGCCTGCAATCATCAACAGACAGGCCCCCACGGCAATGATTGCAAACTGGGCGGAAACCACCCCCCAGTTCTGAATCCCTTCCGGGGAAAACATGCCGCTGTCGCCAGCAATCATGAAGAAGAAAACAAAGACCAGGATCGTACCGCAGATCGCACCGAGTTCGGGCCTGATCATGGCACGGCGAATGGCTGAGACTTGCTTGAGCCGCTCGTCCGACATGGCATCACTCTTTTAGCTGATAGTTTGGGGTGCCAAGGGCGGCCGAGTTGCGCGCCCTTGGCAGGGAGGAAGATTAACGGTATTCGCCAGCGTATTTTTCGACCTGGGCGATATTCTCTTTGGTGATAAAGCCAGGACCTGAATTGATATGACCGGACGGCAGAACGCTGTAACGGGCATAGTTGGTCAGGATGACAACCGGCAGATACCCTTGAAGGTAAGGCTGCTGATCAATCGCGAAATTGATTTCACCGGCCTTGATTGCTTCGGCAATTTCTGACGACAGATCAAACGTGCCAAACATCATTTCACCGGCAAGACCGGCGTCACGAAGGGCAGCAAGGGTCGGATGGGCCGAGTTCGGACCAAGGGTCAGGATCGCATCAACATCCTGATGGGAGTTCAGATACGCACTGACCTTGTTTTTGACTTCCGACGGGTCCTGTCCGCTATCGATCATCTGGCTGCCCAGTTCGACACCAAGGGCGTCAGCAAAGCCACGGCAACGCTCAACAGATGCCGGGTTGGTGATGTAGTGGTTTACACAGACAAAGCTTTTTGCGCCTGCTGCTGCAGCACGTTTACCAGCACCGAAACCGGCATCATATTCCGGCTGCCCAACATGCATCAGCGCACCAAGTTCTTCGGACTGTTCCTGCGTACCGGAGTTAATCGTGATCACCGGGATGCCCTTGTCCACCGCATCGGTAATCGGACCTTTAAGAACGTTAAAGTCCGCGATAGTGACAATGATGCCATCCGGATTTGTTGCAGCGGCCTGTTCAACAATACGGGCCATATCGGCGAGATCGCCGGTCGGCGGGTTACGGTATTCGACTTCTGCACCCATCTGGCCACCCGCGACCTTGATCGCATTCTTGATCACGTTCCACCAGCTATCGGAATCCGGTGCATGGCTGATCAGAACGAATTTTTCATTTTCCGCAGATGCCACACCGGTCATGCCGGTCAATGCAAATGCTGCTGCCGCAATGGCAGTAAGCGCCTTTTTCATCAGTTGCCTCCCTAGTCGGCTGAGAATGTTGGGGTTGTCCCATTCGGATTATGTGATTTCCGGGCAATCGGTCGTCTTCATGCGGCCTTCTTGCCAAGTATGAGGGAACGTAGAACCGTCCCTTTGAAATCCTTGAATAGAATTTTTGTTCTATTTTCTGACAAAATCAACATTTTTTTTCTATTGCACTGCGAGATAGCCCTTTCTGGTACATCACTGAATCATCAGGACTCCCGTAAAACGGGCCCAGACAGCCTGCGAGACGCAAGGAAGCATCCTCTTGCAAAGCTCCCTTTAAAACCCGCAAAAAATCCGGTTTCATCAATCATGTGCACGACTCGCACAATCCCCTGACAGACCAACATTCCAAAACAAAACCGGCGCAGCCTTTTGACTGCGCCGGCGCAAACTCAACCCGCAAAGGTCGCTGATCCCGTCAGGACTTGATTTCCCTTGCGACATCCACTGTCCGCCCCTCGCGTGCGGACAGTGCTGCGGCCTCGGCAACCACAAGGGCATTGATCCCGTCTTTCAGGGGCACAGGAAGATCCCCTTTCCCTTGAACACCCTGAACAAAACTGTCCCATTCGATCTGATAGGCCTTGGCATAGCGTTCAAGGAAGAAATGTTCCGGCTTGGCTTTGGTTGCGCCTGCGCTCGTGATTTTCTCAACGGTATTTTCCAGAACGTTATGGGCAACAAGCAATCCTTCTGCGCCCAGAAACTCGATCCGCTGATCATAACCATAAGCCGCACGGCGGCTGTTCTTGATGACAGCCATGCGCCCGCCCGAAAATTCAAGCGTGGTGATCGCCGTATCAAAGTCACCGGCCTCGCCAATCGCCGGATCAACGATGCTTGATCCGATTGCCGTCACCTTTTCCGGCACAGAACCATAAATCCAGCACGCCATATCAAAATCATGGATCGCCATATCGCGGAAAATTCCACCCGATACCTTGACGTAGCTGACCGGTGGCGGGGCCGGATCGAAGGATGTGATCGACAGCAATTCACCCTTGCCGATTTCACCTTGATCAAATGCGGTCTTCAGGCTGGCAAAGTTCGGATCAAACCGACGGTTAAAGCCAACCATTACCGGCCTGCCATGCGGCTCGCATCTGGCAAGACAATCCACCGCGCGTTTAAGATCAAGATCAACCGGCTTTTCACAAAGAACCGCTTTGCCTGCTGCTGTTGCCGCCTCCATCAGGTCGGCATGGGTATCGGTCGAGGTTGCAATCAGGACCGCATCAATCGCAGGGTCAGCAATGATTTCCTCGGTCGTACGCGCGGCTGCACCATGAGCCTGCGCAAGACTCCGGGCTGCTTCCGGAAACTTGTCCGATACAGCAACCAGTTCACTTTGCGGATGAGCAACAATGTTGACCGCATGGACCTGGCCGATACGCCCTGCCCCCAGCAGACCAATTTTAAGCATTCCGATATTCCTTCCCTTTGGCTTTTTCGCCGTCCTTGCGACAACCATCCCTCACCATCATGCCATGCGCCAGCAAGGTGCCTGCAACCATTGAACATTTTTGGCGATTTCGGGCTGGTCCTGCGGATGTCTTGTGCATCCATTTGTGGTGACACGTGCGCCGTCCACAGACCGCACGAATAGAATATTTATTCCATTAATGTTATTTTTCAATAATTATTTTCCATTCCCCAGCTTGTCGCGCTTGGCCCCGACCGAAACGGCAAGCGCAATAGCCAGTGAAATGGTGGCAGACAATGCCCTGAAGGCTCCGACATCAACCTCGGAAACAGACAACATCAAGGCATCCGTCTTGCGCATCGGCCCGCTTGGTGCATCACTGATTGCGATCACCTTGTTGCCATTTGCATGGGCATAAGCAGCCAGATCGATCGTTTCCTGCGAATAGGGAGCAAAGGTAATCGCGATAACCACGTCCCCGTTGCGGATCGCATGACGGGGATTAAGATTTCCCACACCGTCATGCAGCACAGCGGCGATGTCCATTTTCTCAAAGGCATAGGACAGATAGCTTGCCACCGGGAAGGCACGACGAAATCCGACGACATGGATCATCGGGGCTGCGGCAAGAACATTTACCGCAGTTTCAAGCGTTTCAAGATCAACGGTTGTCGCCAAATTCTCAAGTGACAGGCGCCCGGCCTCGACAAACTCTGCCAGAAGGGCACTTGGGCTGTCGTCGCCAGTTGCCCGCAAATTTTCAAGGCGCGTCGCGTAGTCAGGCCATTTTTGCGCATAGGTTTCCCGAAACATTCTTTGCATGTCAGAGAAACCGGCAAACCCCATCAGCTGACAAAACCGCATAAACGCAGATGGTTGCACACCGGCCCCGGCAGAAAGCTCGGCCACGGTCGATACCGCAATCCGGTCAGTATTTTGCGCGACAAATTCGGCACATTGCCGCAGCCGTTTGGGCATGGTTTCCGATATTTCGGCCAAGCGATGATTGAATTCCTCAAGCGAAACAGGTGCGGTCTGATCACTCATGGCGTTTGTTCTTCCTTTTTTGTTTCTGCTTGACGCAATGTTCGTTCCATGATCATCCATATGAATAGAACAAAAATTCTATTTTGACTAGGCGAGGAGTTCCAATAAATGAAATCTCTTGGGATTGGCCTGATTGGTACGGGCTTCATGGGCAAGGCACACGCGCTGGCATTTGGCGCTGCCCGGGCGGTTATGGGCGATGTTCCGGAGTCTCACCTTGCGGTTTTATGCGACACTCCGAAAGAGAAAGCCAAACAGATGGCTGACCAGTTTGGTTTTGCCAAATGCACAGACGACTGGACGGCTTTGGTTTCAGACCCCGACGTTGATATCGTTTCGATTACCACACCAAACACGCTTCACTTCGACATGGCAATTGCTGCGATCAAGGCCGGCAAGCATGTCTATTGCGAGAAACCACTCGCTTTGACGCTTGATCAGGCGCGCGAGATGCGTGACACCGCCCGCAAAGCAGGCGTAAAGACCATGGTGGGCTATAACTATATTAAAAACCCTGCCTTCTCACATGCGTGTCGACTTGTCCAAAATGGCGAGATCGGTGATATCGTCCATTTCCGTGGTTGGGTAGACGAGGATTATCAGGCCGATCCGGCGTTACCTTGGACCTGGCGCGCCAAACTCGCCGATGCCGGGCTCGGGGCCCTGGGTGACATGGGATGTCATCTTGTTTCAATGGCATACGGCCTCGCCGGACCAATCGACAGCTTGATTGCCGATATGCAAACCATTCACACCACACGCCTGCTTGCAGATGGAACAGGCCGCGCAAAGGTTGAGAACGAGGATACCGCATCAGCATTGGTCAGGTTTACCAATGGCGCTCACGGCAGCCTCTCTACATCGCGTTCCGCTTGGGGACGCAAGAATCGGTTGGCTTGGGAAGTTCACGGCACCAAAGGCATGCTCTGTTTCGATCAGGAGCGCATGAACGAATTGCATCTCTATCGCAACTCCGGTGACAAGGCTCAGCAAGGCTTCACGACCATCCTGACCGGCCCCGCTCACCCGCCTTATGGAGAATTCTGTCCGGCACCAGGCCATCAGCTGGGCTTTAACGATCTTAAAGTGATCGAGGCCTCTGCATTGCTTCGTTCTATCCGGGATGACAGCACACCATACCCAGATTTTGAACATGCTTACGAATTTGAAAAAGCAATTCACGCAATCGCCATCTCTGCGAAAAGCGGCACCAGAGTCTCGCTCTCCGAGGGATGACCCAATATTACTTTAAACGTGTTTTGCTACTCGGGAATGAAAGGATATCGACACGTGCACCGGGCATGCTGGCGCATAACCGCACAATCGCAGTGCGGCCAAGCCGGGAAGCTTTGCCGATCCCTTCCCCTAAGTGCTCAAGCGCCAATAATTGCTTCGAAAATCGGGTTCTTGTACAGAGACTGCGAAATGCGCGATGCCGCCAGGCGCAATTCTTGAAGTCGCTCTTCGACAAGCTGGTCGGCAGTCACCATGCCAGAATATCCCGATGAATTAAGAGCCGCGATAGTACGCCCACTACTGCCCCGGATTGGAACTGACAAGGCAGTGATGCCGTAATCAAGCTGGTCTACAGTTGTCGACCAGGCTTGTTCGCGGACCTTCTCTATTGCATCGCGCAGCGCTTCCTTGTCGATAACTGTCTTGCTGGTCAAAGCCACGGGGGTCATTTCCGCAAGCCACGTCTCGAACTTGTCTGGCTCCATACCAGCCAGCAGCACCCTGCCCATTGAAGTTGCATGTGCCGGGTATCGTGCACCGACAACCGCAGAAGCCCGTCGCGCCCGCTGTGTCGAGAAATGAGCGATATAAATCACATCAAATCCATCAAGCGTGGCTACCGATGACGCATCGCCAAATGTCTCGACAATATGGCGCAATTCATGCTGCAGCATTTCGTCGATATGCGCCGAGAAATAGAAAGCGGAACCCAGGCTCATGACCTTGGGGCGCAGATGGAAGCGCTTGTTTGTCTGACCGACATAGCCAAGATGCGACAACGTGATCAGACTGCGCCGTGCTGCTGCCGGAGACAGGTCAACGCGTCGCGCGATTTCGCTGAGTGTCATCTCATTGTGGTTGGCATCAAAGCTCTCGAGAACAGCAAGTCCCTTTGCAAGAGCCTCGACAAACTCTGATGGCCGTTCGACTTCGTCAGTCATACAATTCTCCTGTTCCAACCTGAGCATATGTTGCCATCATTTCGGCGGGCCTGGCCTCTTGCGGGCCATGTCAGCGCACTCACGTATCTATCAAATTTTTCGGCTAGCGAAAACACATTGCAGTTGGTCTTGAGCTCTCGCTCTTGACTCTGAATTGTTTACCACGTTATCTTCGCTCTGAGAAATAATTTTCGCTATACGAAAAAGGCTACCAAAATGAGAATAGGTAAGCAAGACCAGCCATTCACAGCGATTGCCACCTCAGATGCAGACAGCATCACTGTTCGTGGCTTCGATCTGTGTGATGAGCTGATCGGGAACGTCGACCTCACAGAATATTTCTGGCTGCTGGTGACCGGTGAACAACCAAATCAGTTTCAAAAGGCGATGATGAATGCCTGCCTCATCGCGATCGCCGAACACGGACTGGTCCCGAGCGTTCAGGCGGCAAGAATGACATTGGCCGCTGCCCCGGAAGCATGGCAGGGCGCAATGGCCGCCGGAATTCTTGGTATGGGCAGTGTGGTTGCCGGAAGCTCCGAGATCGCGGGCAACTATATCGTTTCCGTTCTTGCAGACAGCAAAGAGCCGGGTCAGACAATCGAAACTGCTGCGACCTCGAGCCTGAATGAACTAAAGAGTGCACGCAAAAAAGTACCGGGCCTTGGCCATCCGCAGCACAGTTCTGGCGATCCACGCGCAAACAAATTGCTGGCACTTGCAGAAGAGTACGGTTTGGTTGGCGATCACATCAAAACACTCAGAACAATTGCAGCAATCGCGCCCGATGTGATGGGCCGTCCACTGCCGATCAACGTGTCCGGGGCCATTCCGGCCTGCATGCTTGACGCAGGCTGGCCAGCCGAGGCGATGAAGGCCGTGCCGTTGCTGGCGCGCACAGCAGGCCTCGCGGCTCATCTGTTTGAAGAATCCGCCCGGTCAATCGGCTTTGTAATGTCGCATCACGCCGACCTTGCCATTTCTTATGACGGCCCATCATCGGCAGCCAAGCAGGAGACAAAATAGCATGGCAAAGATGCTGGAACACATCCGTGTCGTCGAAATGGGAACCTATATCACCGGTCCGGCAGCAAGCATGCATCTTGCAGACCTAGGGGCTGATGTCATCAAGGTCGAAAGGCCGGAAACCGGCGATCCGTTCCGTGCCTTCAAGGGCGGGCTGTATTCACCACATTTCCAGACCTATAACCGCAACAAACGCTCAATCGCACTTGATACCAGAACACCAGATGATCTGGAGACATTCTATAAACTGATCGAAAGCGCGGATGTTTTCATTCAGAACTTCCGCCCGGGCGTTGCTGAAAAACTTGGTGCCGGTGAAGACGCTTTGCGCAAACGCAACCCGGGCCTGATCTATTGTGCGATTTCGGGGTTTGGGCAAGATGGCCCGGCACGCGACCGCCCTGCATTCGATACTGTTGCACAGGCTGCCAGTGGCTTTTTGCGTCTGGTAACACCGCCCAAAAACCCGCGCGTCATTGGTCCGGCGATTGCCGATGCCATCACGGGGCAATACGCGTCCCTGGGTATTCTCGCGGCACTTTTGGCCCGCAAGCCCGGTGTAGATGGTGCGCGCCTTGATATCTCGATGCTCGAAGCAATGAGCCATTTCAACCTTGATAGCTTCACCCACTACTTCAGTGAAGGCGAGGTTATGGGACCGCTGTCACGCCCGGTCGTCTCACAGTCCTACACCTTTGAATGTGCCGACGGGAAATGGGTTGCGATCCACCTGTCATCGCCAACCAAGTTCTGGGACGGGTTGCTTGCTGCAACCGGAATGGAACAGCTCAATGACGATCCACGCTTCAGCGAGCGAATGGCGCGCATTGCTCATCAGGATGACCTGATCGACGTCTTCACACCTGTATTCAGAGGCCGGGAACGTGATTTCTGGTGCGATCAGCTGCGTGACAATGAAGTTCCGCATTCACCAGCCTATGACGCAGACGAAGCCCTTGATGACCCGCAGGCCATTCATCTAAATCTGTCGGTCTCAGCCACCCATCCGACAATGGGCAACTTCACGACTGTCCGCGCGCCCTACAACTTCAATCGAACACCCGATCTTGATGTTCTGCCGCCCCCCGTCCTTGACGAGCACGGGGACGCAATTCGCGCTGAACTGAAAAACAGCTAATCCCGCACAGAACGGGAAAACGCAATAACAGAACGCCCAATCAGAGGAGGCAACACATGACTGAAGCAGCAGAGCAGGATGCCCTCCTGCGCGCAGATGTCGAGGCCGCAAGCAGCGCCATGCTGCAAAAACAGCTTTTTGTTGTTTTTACCGAACCGGTCAATGGCATGGGTCCGGTGATGGAAAATCTCGAAGACCATCTTGCATTTCAGATGTCCCTGGAAAATGAGGGCATCCTTTGGTCCGCGGGTCCGCTTTGGACGGATGATGAAACCAGGTGGGCCGGGGAAGGCATGGTCGTAATCCGCGCAGAGAACCTTAAACACGCAACCGAGATTGCAAAGCGTGATCCGATGCATCAGCGCGGCGCAAGACGTTTTCGCATTCGCCCCTGGATGATCAATGAAGGTCGCCTCACGGTGAAGCTGGACATGTCCAGCCAGACTTTTTCCCTCGTTTAATCGGGGGATGGGCAAACCTGTCATCTGTGACCGGCCTGCCGGAACTACATTGCCAGACATAACCATAAAGGGAGGAAAACTATGAAAGGCATGTTTAACGCACTGAAAGTGGCCGGGGCGATGACGCTCTCGTCCATCGTATTTACGACTGTCTCGAATGCGCAGGAAACCGTTCCGCTTACGGTGGCATCCAGTCACCCGACCGTAATCCCGTGGATTGGCATGATCCAGACCCATTTCATGAAGGAAACCGACCGTATCCTTGCTGAAAGCGGGAACTACAAAATCGACTGGAACGAAGCATTTGGCGGCCAGCTTTACAAAGCCAATGCGACGCTAACGTCGGTTGAACAGGGTATTACCGATATCGGCTGGGTATTTTCATACCTTGAAGGCGCGAAAATGCCGCTTAGTCAGGTGACCGGATATACGCCCTTCTCCACCAACAATGTCCCCGCCCAGCTCAATACGATGACCGACCTTTTTGACAAGGTTCCGGCATTCCGTGAAGAGTGGGAACAATACAATCTTGTATTCCTCGGTGCGACCGGTGCGGACAGCTATGACCTCTACACCAAAGAGCCGATCAATGATCTTGCGACCCTTGACGGGATGAAGATCTCTGCACCTGGCGTCCTTGGGACGTGGTTGCGCGGCGTCAATGCCAACGCAGTTGATGGCGCTCTCACCACGTTCTACACCGATATTCAGACCGGTGTATCAGACGGCGTTCTGTCCCTCGCACTCGGTGTTCTGCCGACAAAAATCTATGAAGTCGCGCCCTATATCACGCGTGTAAATGCAGGTGTGGTTTTCTCGGGTGGATTGGCAATTAACCGGGACAGCTGGGACGGACTGCCTGAGGAAGTTCAGAATGCCCTGCTTGCTGCCGGAGACTTCTATTCGAAAGCACATGCCCAGGACCTGATGGAACGTCACGAGCTTGCGCTCAACAAAATCATTGAATTGGGTGCAAACCAGACCCCGCCCGTCACGCTTACGGTCATGCCGGAAGACCAGCGCCAACAGTGGGTCGACAACCTTCCCGATATTGCCGGTGAATGGGTCGAAGCAGGTAAGGCGCGCGGATTGCCCGCCCGAGAAATGCTGTCCGCATACATGCAGGGCTTGCGCGATCGTGGCGAAGAACCGGCACGCGACTGGGACGCCCAATAAAAACAGAGAGACCGAATAATCCACAATGTCAGGGGCTGTTAAGACGCGGTCCCTGCATTGCTGGAGGAGGAAAATATGACAAACACGATAGCACGCCTCTGGACCCTTGTGGTGGATGGCATTGCCGTTCTGGGGACGATTATGATTGGTGTGCTGATGCTCATCATTTGTAGCGACGTTGTTGCGCGCAATCTGCTGGGGTCTTCACTGCCACTGGTATCAGAGCTCGGCGCTCTTACTCTGGTGATGATTGTGTTCCTGCAGCTTGGCACGACGGTGCGTCATGCGCGCCTTTCGCGTACAGAATTCATTGATCACATACTCAATATATTTCATCCGGGTGGAGCTGCATTGCTGATTGCGCTGTTCGACATCGTCGCAGGTGTAATGTGCTCTATCATGGCGATGTCAACATGGGACATCTTCATCAAGGATCTGTCCAAAGCCGAATTTATCGGCATTGTCGGTGTCGCAACCCTGCCGACCTGGCCGTTTCGCCTGCTGATCCTTGTCGGCATCTCTGTTGCTGCACTCCAGTTCTTTATTCAATCAGTAACAAATGTCCGAAACGGCCTTCAGGCCGGCAAAGGAGAAGCGTCATGACAGGCGTCGAGATCGGTCTTATTTCCATTGCTGCACTCATTTTTCTCATTTGCCTGGGCATGCCGATTGGCGTGGGAATGCTGCTTGTCTCCTTTGTCGGAGTCAGCTTTATCCGTAACGACATTGTCGCCTATCGAATGATAGGCTCCGTCGCCAATGACAGTTTGCGCGAATACCTGTTTGCGGTTGTACCGCTGTTTGTGCTGATGGGGTTACTGGTCACAGTTTCTGGTATCGGCAAAGATACATTCGACGTGTTTGAGAGGATGCTTAAAAGGGTTCTTGGCGGACTGGGAATTGCGACTGTATTTGCCAATGCGGTCTTTGCCTCTATCACGGGGGTATCTATCGCCTCGGCATCTGTTTTCTCCCGGGTTGCGGTGCCTGAAATGGCCCGTCACGGGTATACACGAAAGTTTGCAACTGGCGTGGTCGCCGGCAGCTCCGTTCTTGGCATGCTGATCCCGCCATCCCTGTTGTTGATCGTCTATGCGGTCCTTGCAGAAGAATCTGTCGGAAGGATGTTCCTTGCGGGCATCGGGCCGGGGCTTCTGCTGGCGGTTATGTTCTCCCTGACCATTCTGATCCTGGCTTTCACAAAGAAGTCGTTTGTCTTTGAGAATGCCGAAGGTTCCAGTTTCTCGGCGCAGGACACAGCCTGGGGTGCCAGCGGCATGGCAAAACGCATTTTGCCGATCCTGTGCCTGATGGTTCTTGTCCTTGGCGGATTATATGGCGGCTTCCTTAATCCGACCGAAGCCGGCGCTGTCGGGGCATGCGGCGCACTTGTCATTGCACTGCTGCGTCGTACCCTTTCGGGAAAAATCTTTTGGGATCTTCTGGTCGAGGCCGGGCAGATCACCGTCTCGGTTCTGTTCCTGATCATGGCAGCAACCTTCTTTAGCCGAATGCTGGCCATGTCGGGTCTGCCATCCCTGCTGGCAGACTGGATGTTGTCTGGGCCAATTGGTCCTTACGGCTTCCTTGCCCTGTTCCTTTTTCTGGTCATTCTGCTCGGCTGCCTGATTGATTCGATTTCGATCATGTTGATCGTTCTGCCAATCGCAATCCCGGTTGCAACCGAGGCAGGCTTTGACCTGATCTGGTTTGGCATTCTGACGGTTGTCGCCGTCGAGATCGGTTTGCTGACGCCACCATTTGGACTTTCGGTCTACACGATCAAAACCGCCCTGGGACAAAACGATTTGAAAGTTGGCGAGATATTCCGGGGCTCGACCCCGTTCTTTCTGGCGATGGTGGTATCACTGTTTGTACTTGCTGCCATTCCGGAAATCTCGACCTGGCTTGCACGCCTCTGACACCGGTTTGCTTTCGAGCAACTTCAACGACCACAGGATTACACACAATGACCCAACTGCTTTTTATTTCCGGAAGCTTGAGACAGGATTCCTCCTCTACTGCTTTGCTTCGCGCACTTGAGCAGAGGATAAAATCTGTCCCCGCTGTGACGGATGTGACCTATGCAGACATTGGGGCACTCCCACACTACAACGCCGACCGGGCAATGAACGAGGAGATCCGGAACCTTGTCGATGCAATTGCAACGGCCGATGGTGTGGTGATCGCAACACCGGAATATAATTTCAGTATCCCCGGGGTTTTAAAGAATGCCATCGACTGGGCTTCACGACCTGCCTACCAGTCCGTGTTCAAGGGTAAACCGGTTTTCGTTCTTTCCGTTTCCGGCGGCGCACTTGGCGGGGTACGGGCGCAAGGCCACCTGAAATACATCCTCAACGGGATGCTTGCGGAAGTATTTCCCTGGCAGGAAATTGTTGTGCCTGCGGCACCAAAGAAACTGATCGAGGGAACGTTTGAAGATCAGGCCGTCCTTGATTTTGCGACGGAAGGCCTGGTGGCCTTCCTTTCCCGGCTGAATTCGTAAACCAGTCACCCCTGTGCCTGTCAAAACACAGGCGGACTTTATCGTAAGAAATACCACCCGAAACAAATGGCAGCTTTTCGTAATGCGAAATTATTTTCCCTTGACGAAGAATTTGGGTGCCATATCGTTTCAGCAGAAACTCTGTAGAACAAATTATCGAAGGCCTTTGCATTCACAAGCAATGAGACGGCTTTCAGGGAGAGAAAAATGTCAGATGTGAACCAGTTCAATATCACCGAGGCCGTAAAGGACTCATTCAAGACCGAGCCGGGCAGTCGCTTTGAGCAATTGCTTCATGGTTTGATCGAACACCTGCATGACTACACACGCGAAATGAACATCACCCACGATGAGTGGATGAAAGTTCTTACGTTCCTGTATGACTGCGGGAAAATCTCAACGCCAGAACGCCAGGAATTCATTCTTCTGTCCGACGTGCTTGGCTTCTCGGCTTTGGTCGATATGCTCAATACCCGTGGCGGCGCAACCGAGGGCTCCAACCTTGGCCCGTTCTATCTTGATGATGCTGCAAACATGCCGCTTGGTTGTGATATTGCAGGCGATCGCAGCGGCGCCATCGTTCTGGTCCATGGCAAGGTCACTGACATTCTCCATCACCCCTTATCAGGGGCAGTCATCGACACCTGGCAGGCGGATGCATCCGGAACCTATCCGATTCAGGAGCAAGAACACGGTCAGGACAAATACGACCTGCGGGCCAAGCTGAAAACAGACTCAGAGGGCCGCTATTACTACACGACGGTTTTGCCAAAACCCTACACAGTTCCTTATGACGGTCCGGTTGGCGAGTTGCTCCGTGCGGGAAATCGTCACGCATGGCGCGCGGCACATCTCCACTACATTATCCGCCATCCGGGCATGCACACCGTGACCACCGAGGTCTTCTTCGAAAACACCGAATATCTTGGAAACGACGCGGTCTTCGGTGTCCGCAAATCCCTGATCGGCAAAGTGGTTCCGGCATCAAAGGTTGACCTTTCCAGTTTCGATCTTGCGCGCAAACCCGATGCCGTCATCGAGTATGACTTCGTAATGGCGCCAGACAATAACGCGTAACCAGGATGCTGCGCGCCAGCAGATCAGCCGGGGAAACTTCGACCAATACAAAAATATCGGGAAGGAAATGTTATGTGCAGACTGTGTGTGAATAAACCAGCCGCTGAACCATGCCCCTTGAATTTCGACTTTGACCGAAGTACGCCCCTGCTTGATCCGCTGCCACGCGGTGCCGGAGAAAAAGAACGTCAGGTTCTGATCAGGAACGCTGTTATCCTTAGTATGGATGAAGAGACCGGCAACTTTGTCTCCGGTTCGATTTTGATCGAAGGCTCCAAAATCATTGCCGTTGACAACGAGATTGATGCACCGGATGCAGAAGTCATTGATGCATCCGGAAAAATTGTCATGCCGGGATTTGTCGATACGCATCACCATCAATTTGAAACGGCTTTGCGCGGGCAGCTGGCCCACGCCGTACTGATGAATGACGGGCGGCCGGTCAACAAATCCAACTACTACGAAACCATTCTTCAAAACTTCTCGATGCATTACCAACCGGAAGATGTTTTCATCAATGAGTTGTTTGGTGGCCTCGCACAGCTTGATGCCGGTGTGACCACTGTAATGGATGTTAGCCAGATCCATCACAGCCCCGAACATTCCGATGCAGCAATCGAGGGCCTTCAGGCCGCGGGTCGACGGGGTGTTTTCGGATATTTCGAGGGGTGGGGTGATCGTGCACAATATCCCCGGGATGCCAAACGTATCAGGGATCAGTACTTCAATTCTGACGACCAGTTGACCACCATGGTGATGGGCGGCGAAATCTATCTGCCCGGTTACGAGGAAGCCTGGAAAATCGGCCGTGATCTTGGCCTTCCGATTGCCTTGCATGTTGTGGGCACTTTCGGCATGCAGGAAACCTTCGACACCCTTGCCAAAGATGGATGGTTCGGACCTGACAACATCTTCATTCATATGACAGGGATGTCCGATTATGCATGGAAGGTTGCTGCAGATGCCGGATCGCACGTCTCGTTGTCAGTGCCCATTGAAATGCATATGCGCCATGGAACGCCACCAATTCAGCAGGCGCTTGACCTTGGCATGGACATCTCGTTGTCGACCGATGTTGAATGCACCATGACAGCCGACTTCTTCACCCAGATGCGCTCGATGATTACGTTGCAGCGGATGTTTGCCAACGACATGGCGCTGTCTGGCAAAGAATATCCGGACCTTCTTCAGTGTATGGACACGCTCTATCACGCAACAATGGGCGGGGCAAAAGGGCTCAAACTTGATCACCGCATTGGCAGCCTGAAACCTGGCAAAGAGGCTGACATCATCATGCTTGATGCCAATGCCCTCAACGTTGCGCCACTGAACAACGCAGCCGGCGCCGTTGTTACATTGATGGAGCGCAGCAACGTCGACACCGTCATGGTTGCAGGCAAGATCCGGAAGTGGCAAGGCAAACTGGTTGGCGCTGATCTGGCAAGCCTTCGTAAAAACCTCGAAGCAAGCCGGGACAGATTGTTCTCCGCCGCAGGCATTGAGAAAAACATACTCGCAATCCAGGATTACGTTCAGTGATCGGAGTGAGACGTTTTAGCTGGCAAGAAGCAAAAGGCGAAGCCTGAAGCAGCATTGCTTCTCCAAAGAATTTGGTAATACACCCGCAAAACTGCGATCTGATCTTCACATCAGGTCGCAGTTTTTCTGCTCCGGCTCCGGCTTGATCAACCCAAAACACATTCGGACGAAATTGCACGCCCCAACCCCGAATTATGACAATGCGGGTAGCTGGTCCGTCAGGTTAATTTCGTGTGGGAAGAATGAGAGGCAATGGAGCAGTGAATACGCTCTGTAAACACTGCTCCATTGTCACGTGCCACAAAAGATGACATCCGACATACAGCGAAATCAACAACTTGACAGTTCCGATTGCCAGATAAATTGACATGGATTGACACATAAGCTGACAAAAATCTGCAGAATTGACAGAAAAGGGGACAATTTCCTCAAAGCGATGAAACGATCAGCTAATTCGCTATCGCTGAGGGGCTCATAGAAAGGCTTTATGCCGACCAGAGTTGCTCAACTTCATTTTCAAGCACATCCTGAGCAAGAATATCACTTACGAGTTCCTCATCACCTGAGCGGTCCAAACCAGCCATAATTGAGACAAGCTGATCCACTTCGTGCGCAACCAGTTCTTTCCCATCCGCAAAACTGATCTGGTCTATCTTGGCTGCTGCGCCATCACCATACCAGTCACGAACGCTGATAGATTGTTCACCGCTCAGAACTTCAATCAAAAGGTCGTTTCCTGATCTGGAGAACCAAAGTTTCTCAGCAGAGATGTCTGCTCCGAAGACAATCTTGTCATGATCAAAGGTTCCAGCAGATGTGTTATCAATCACATCGTCACCGAAACTTCCTGAATAGCTGTAGGTATCGTCGCCGGTCATCCCGACTAAAAGCTCTTCTTCCGCTGCGGAGACAAGGATGTCACCGCCAAGCGCACCTATACGAACAACAGCATCCTCATTCAAGAATACCGACTTGGGTAGTTGAACAATACCAGCGTCGCCCTGCAATCCAATTTCCGACAGACCATCTCCATCAAGGTCGCCCATATCAATGATATCAGTATAACCCTCAGCCAATTCGATCCTTGGCGCATTGTCGACGTCTTCTTGTGAGATATCTGGCGAGGGGGAAAGGCGTACGATTGTGCTAAGGCCAGTTTCATCCCCCAACGCCACAAGGATCATTTCACCTTTAATATCGTGAACCTTTGACAGCGATACAGATTTTAATGTCGCACCAAACTGAACACTTGGCTGTTCTGAGAGGATCAGATCAACACCTATTTCTGGCGGAGAGACGATATAAAGTTTATCACCGGCGGCAACGTAGGAAGCATGCTCGGAGGCATCCATCGAATTTCCGATGATCCCAGTTACATTCTCGCCAGTATCGTTAGAGAGATTGAATGCGTTTGACGTTGCAGCACCGAGTTCTGCATGTTCAAAAATGTATTTCCCTTGATTATAGTCATAGTAAGCAACATCAGAACGGCCATCACCGTTCAGATCACCGACACGATATACGTTGTTTGAAACGGTTAATCCCGTGTGCATCGTGCCTATGTCCATGAAACCACCGCCAAGCTGATAGCTACCGCGTCCGCTTACGCCGTCATGATAGTAATCAACACGAACTTCAACTGTCGCATCCATTGGCAGGACTGAGCCGAAGTTCATATGGTAGTTCCCCACAAAGTTGATCGTCTGCCATGCCCCTCCGTAGCTTCTAATAACGCCGCTGTAGTTCCAATTCGTCCAATCCCCGCTATCGTCCGACTGGTAACGGTAGTAGGCATGGAAACGCCCGCTAGTCCAATGGTAGCTATTGTAGATGTTGAAATGGTAATTGAAATCTATTGAAGCCGCACCGCCAGCTTCAATCTCACCGGACACCGATCCAACAACACGGTATAGCCCCACGGGATTATCGGTATCGACATACCCCGAATAGATTACACCAATTGATGTATTCTCACCATCTGCGTAGGTCTCTTTCAACTGTGTTTCACCCAGACCGTAGACGGACTGTTCCACCTGATTGTCAGTATTGCCCTGATCGACCAGATAGACAGTTGATGTCACGTCACTTAGCTCTATGGCAGGTTGCGATGTGGACGAAACCTGATTGACCGAAACGCCAAAGCTTTCTGTTCCTTCAATCAAGTTGTCTATGTCGGTTCCAATATTGACAGAACCTTTTGTTGTGCCTGCAGTTACGGTGATACTGCCGCCAGACGCCAAAAGATCACCGGCAACGCCCCCACTGCCATCAGTCAGCGAGAAATCAAAGACAACGTCTTCATCAACCGGCTTGGAAAGCTCGACGGCAACCATCATCTGACCGGTCTGCTCATCACTGATGGTCTCGGATGCAACGACGACCGGCGCATCAAGCATCTCGGCCGTAAGTGGCTCCCCCAGACCTTCAAAAATGACTTCTCTACCATTATCAAAGACAACCGATACATTGCCATCGGCATCCATTGTCTGATTTGCCAGCGCATTGGTCGCCGCAGCAATCAATGCGGCCCCACTTACACCCGACAGAGCAAATACATCCCCTCTGGACGGCGTAAAATCGCGAACGCGAACGGTTCCCGTTGCAGAAGCACCAATATTGACATCAAAGGTATCTGCGCCAGCACCGCCTGTAAGATCATCATTTCCCGACGAACTATAGAGGGAGTTGTCTTTGCTATCCCCAACGATGACATCATCGAACGCTGTGTCATTTACATTTTCGAAGCCGGAAATTGTATCTCCCTCTGCCGTTCCCCCTGAAACCGTGTTGGTTTCCAGATTAACATTCACGGCACTCATGGACTGACTATAGTCAAGCGTATCAGAACCATCACCGCCATTTAGTATGTCTGCACCAGCCCCGGCGACAACAGTATCATCACCACGACCCAATGAGACATTGCTGCCGCCTGCGGCAAGATCGGTAACCGTTTCCGATCCGCTGCCACCAACAACATTCTCAATATTGATGCCGGTCATATCAATGGTCATGTCAACACCATCAGATACAGTCAGGGTATCATTGCCCGATCCGCCGTCGATGTCGGCAAGGTTATCACCAAGGCCAACTTCTATGACGTCGTCACCGGCACCACCTTCGATCCGGTCCTTGCCTGCGCCACCAATCAGGGTGTCATTCCCCTCACCGCCCTGAAGAACATCATCCCCCGCGCCTGCATCGATATAGAGATCAATATCGGCAGATGAATAAAGGTAATCATTCCCAGAACCGGCAACGATTTCTTCAAGTTCGTAATCAGCAAGGTTAAGGGTCAGATCATTGAGGTTATGAATGATCAGGCGATCCCGGCCGGAACCGGCAAACAACCTGTCAAGATCACCAACATTAACAAGCTCAAGCGTGTCATCGCCATCACCGGCGAACAGGGTATTGTCACCTGAACCGCCAATCAGCGTGTCATCGCCATCACCGCCGTAAAGCGTGTCGTTACCATCGCCTCCATCAAGCGTGTCATTCCCCGCGCGACCAAGCAGAAGGTCATTTGCCATACCTCCCGTCAGGGTGTCATTCCCTTCGAACCCGTCAAGAATATCCCCAAGTCCTCCGGCAATCAGAACATCATCGCCGTCACTGCCAAGTTTTGTATTGTCAGCAGTAATCTCAAACGTTGCCCAATCGGAATAGAGTTCTCCGTCAAACGTCCGGGCAAACAGCGTTTCTGATGTATTAAGGTTCTGGGAAGGAACATAACGCACGCGATCAAGCTCGGTTGCCAGCACCCGGACCGTCGTTTCATCGGCGACCGGAACGCCATCAAGCTCGAAATACCCAAGACCCGATGCATCACGCAGATCGACATAGATGGCATCGCCATCCCGGTCACTGGCTGCAATCAAATCGGTCAGATCTATAACACTGGCGTAATGGGCCCGTGTATCCTGAACCGTAATTTCGGGTTGGTCATTCACCGCTGACAAATGGATATTAAGAACAGATTCAACACGGTTCCCAAACCCGTCATGGACGCGATAACGCACTGATGCCATCCCGTTATAATCAGCATCCGGGGTATAGATCATAAAACCGTCGCGGACCTGAACCGATCCATGGGAGCTTGAGATTATCCCATCCAGAATAAGCTGGTTACCCTCACGATCAAGATCATTACCAAGCAGGTCGGCAATTGAAATACGGATCACCTGATCCTCAAGGCCAAACACATAATCCGGAACCGTGACCGGTGCCGCATTGAAGAACTCAACGGCGTTATCAGCTGGCTCCAGACCGTCACCATCTGATCGGTCAACTTCCGGCTCGGAAACATCAGCATCAGAGTTATCCGCGTCTGCCTGAACCCCGTCTTCAGCGCTATCTCCTTGCGAAACATCAACGGCATCACCGCCCTGAGCGGCTTCAGCAGCCAACATTGCTTGAATTTGTTCCTCTGTCAGAACAGAGGCAACCGGTAAATCACCGTCATTTACCTCGCCTGAGACAAGGTTTGCCAAAAGCGCTTCACCCTCGGAAGTTTGAGCAAAGGCATCCGCAACATCTTGCGCGACAGCACCCTCTGTGCTCAGAACATCATCACCAGCCCCACCAGATACCGCATCCGAACTGTCCGCTTCGTTATCCTCCACAATTGGCGGCACCCACCAGACATCATCGGCATTGGCAGCATCCTCGTCTGCTGCTGCCTGCAAGAGTTCAGCAGCCTGTGCTGTATTGTCATAGCTGCTTGCCAGTCCTCCAAGGGCGGCCGCAGCGGCGACTGATGCAGCAAGGGATGTCTGATACATCTCATCGCGCCGCTGGCGAGAACTATCCGTCACGCTCGGCAAATCTTCGTCATCAAGCAAATCCTCGACGGCAAAGTCACCATCATCGAACCGGATGGTTTCAACATCTTCGACACGTGTTGTGCCGTCCTCCCCGGTGACAATAAGGGTGTCGCCATCCCGCGACAGCAGGTAATCATCGCGATCACCGGCAAACACGACCGTATCGTGACCTTCGCCGCCAAAGACAAGATCATCCCCGTGTCCGCCAAGCAGAATATCATCACCGCTACCACCACTCAGGATGTCATTCCCGCCCCCGCCCAGAAGCGTATCATTGCCCTGCTGGCCAAGGATCGTGTCATCGCCGGCATCACCCGACAAGGTATCGTTGCCCATGCGTCCGCTCAGGAGGTCATCACCCGATCCACCGGAAACGTCATCATTTTCACCACTTGCCGCCAGATCATCGTCTGCGCCGGAGCCGATAACATGCTCAACATTCTGCGCCCGATCTTCGGTGAAACCGGCCTGATATCCCGTTGTGTCGGACATATCGAGACGAACGCCATCTGCCGCACCATAGTCAAGCGTGTCATGACCCTCGCCACCGTCAATCACATCGCCATCGCCGGTCGCATTGATCAGATCATCCCCGCCTCCAGAATTGATCGTATCGCGCCCGTCGCCACCAATCAGGGTGTCGTCACCAAACCCGCCTTCAAGCGTATCGGCACCCGTACCACCATCAAGGACATCATCACCTTCACCGCCCAGCAACAGGTCATCGCCGCCTTCACTCGAAAGGCTGTCATTACCCGCCCCGGCATCCAGGGTATTGGCGGCGTCATCCCCGGCAATCACATCGTCATGGCTCGTTCCAACAACATTCTCGACACCATCAAAGCTGTCGCCAGACGCATCACCGCTGATGCCGCCGGTTTCAAGCGACAATTCAACACCTTCGTCACTGGCCGAATAATCAACAACATCCTCGCCCTCACCGCCGATCAGGTGGTCTGCCCCGGCATTCCCGACAAAGGTATCATTACCGGAACCACCGTCGAGAACATCGTCACCAGCACCACCATCAAGCACATCGTCGCCTGAACCGCCCAGCAAACTGTCGTTGCCGGTCCCGGACGTGATGGTGTCGCTGCCGGCACCACCATTGATGTAAATGGCATCTTCCAGACCAAGCGCGCTCAACTCATCATCGCCAAGCGAGCCCAGAACGTTCTCGACCTCGGCATCACTCAGATCAAACTGAACACCATCATCATTGAAGAATTTGACTGTATCGGTCCCGGTACCACCGCGCAGGGTGTCATCACCGTCCGACAACAGAACGTCATCACCCGCGCCACCATCAAGAAGGTCAGAACCCTCGCCGCCGTGGATGATATCGTTGCCATCTTGCCCATAAAGCTGATCATCACCATCACCACCGGTAACAAGGTCGTCCCCGCCACCTGCAGCAATAACGTCGTCACCATCGCCACCAGACAGGACTTCATCGACAGAAGCCCCGGCAAGTCCAATCCCGTCCTCGCCAACAGCGTCAGCCAAATCCCCCAGTTTCGCCGCCATCGCGGCCCCAACATCAAGAACTGTTCCGTCTGCGGCAAATCCCAAATTGCCAAGCATCGCATTCAGGTCAAGCGCGGTGCCGTTGGAAAATTCGATCCCTTCGATCCGATCACGGGCATCTTGCCAGTTCACAAGCCGCAACTGATCACCTAATTCATCAAAGGATGCATCGGGATTGTCAGGGTCTTTGAGTGCAATGATAATGTCCTGACCATCCGCCTTGATCATCAGATCATCGGGGTTGATATCCGCCCCAAACAGGATTGTGTCGTTGCCGGCATCTTCGTGAATATCGACCGTGCGGTAACGGACATTTCTTTTTGAACCGTCCGAGTAAAGATCATAGATGGTATCTGTTCGGGTGTTATGGGAAAAATCCCGGATGGTGTCCGCCCCATCGCCACGACCGAACAGATAGGTATCATCCCCATACCCACCCAAAAGACTGTCAGTGCCGTGCCCGCCACTTAACCAGTCATCGCCCCAGCCACCAAAGATGGTATCATTACCTTCGCCCCCATCAATGGCTGCTTCGTGGGTTTGGTCGGTACGAATGATGTCATCACCGCCCCCGGAATTGAAAATCTCAACTTCATAGTCGGTGATGTTGATATCAAGATCCGCATCGCCCATGAAAATGACGCGGTCTTCACCCGCACCGCCATTAAAATCGTCATTTTCATCGACAACAAGTGTGTCATTCCCGGCACCACCACGAAGGGTATCTGCCCCTTCACCGCCCGATAGCAAATCATTACCGGTGCCACCTATGACCTGATCATCACCGGCACCACCATCAATCGTTACATATTGGGCATTTCCGGCACGCAGATCATCATTACCTTTCGCACCATAAACGGCCTCGGTATTGGTCGCACCAAGATCAATGGAAAGATCATCTTCCCCTTGCCCCAGAACAACATCGAACCCGGCACCACCATCAATACTGTCGTCGGCATCAACAAACAGGATATCGTGCCCTGCACCAGCATTTATGGTGTCCGCGCCATCGCCGCCAGACAACCATTCGTCACCATCACCACCAAGCAGGGTATCATTCCCGGCACCAGATGACAGATAACCATCTTCGCCCGAACTGTTGGCAAGTGTATCGTCACCGGCACCCGTGATCAGGCCATCATAGTCGCTATCGGCAAGGTTCAGATTCTGGCTGCTACTGCTCTCGGCGAAGTAGGCATCGCCATAACCAAAAACAACTTCACCATCTTCAGAGACACGGGACCCATATTTTGAAGCCTTTAGTGCAACATCACCGACTTCACCGGTGCTGCCATCCTCCTTCTTGAATGTAGACCGTCCGTGGATGATGTTTCCCTCGATCTCTTCTTCGATATTGTCAGAAACCAGCCCGACCTCTAGTATATTGAGCTCTTCAAGGGTGCTAACTTCGCCTTCTTGAGACAAACCGTCGCCATTCCAATCCTGCCAAACACGAAATTGTCCCCATTGCTCATCCGACGCATCCAGTACTCCGTCATTGTTCGTGTCATACAGCTTTGCAAGCGCCTCAATATCTGTATCGTCTTCTAAAGTTTGATCGGCGAAAACAAACTCTTCTCCACCGTCGATGGCATTATTAGCATTCCCATCAAAACAAAGAATCCCATCGCCTTCATTGATCCAGCCCGAATTGAATCGAAAACCATTCGAATCAAATTCAACAAACGCACCGCTCTCCGATAAGCCTGTAAGGTCAAGCCCATCTTGATCCAAGTCGAGTACAACAGGTCTCCGAAAGATGTGAGGGTTTAAACCGAGATTTTCTAAAGCTTCATAAATTCCTTGCTCCGTGTACTTTTCTGTGTCGGAGCCAAACGGGGACCAACGATCCGGCACGCCATTTTTGCCCATATCGTTCCATCTATCGAAATTTCTTTCGACAGATAGCTGATCCCTCCAAGTATTGTTGTCATTGACGTCGATGACCCTCTCTTTGATCGTTTGTAAATCGGTGTATGTTCTCGTTACTTGTTGGCCGTACTCTATTCCAACACGAGTAAATGTTGTTTGATGGGTCGCCGATCCTTCAGAGCCTTTATCTCCACCACTTGAGCGACTGTCACGGGAAGCATGAGCTCCCTCGTTGCCTTTTTCGTCGCCAGCACCAGGCCCTCCGTAGCCACCGGTATGGAAAACTGCTCTGTCACCTAAAAATACTTGCGGCTTAAACCACATAGTCATTTCTCCTCAATCAAGTTGAAATTTTAGGCGATTGAATATCAGCCGAAAAACTACCGAAGAGAAAATTTGAACAAAAATCGCGAGCAACAAGAATTTTAAAATATGCCACGAAATGATGAACCCAAAAGCTGCAAAAACCATAACCACAAGAACAAGATCTATTGCAACAATAGCCATTAAGCTTTCTGCAAAAATCCTGAATAGAATCAAGTAGTAAAATAAAGATATTACAACAAAAATCCCTCCAAAAAACAGACCTCCCAGAAGACTTTCAAATCCAATGTAAAAGTAAAAAAACACCAGCAAGCTCAAAGGTATCGACTTCACAATATGGAAAATATAAATCTTCATCTTTCCCTCAAACTCTCATCCCGGTACCGCAACATCGGACCGAGGACATATTCCAATAATCGACGCTCACCAGTCTGAATATCGGCCGTAACCGTCATACCAGGCTGCAAAGGCGCTTTACGCCCGCGTACCGTCAGGTATTGCTGCGCCAACTCGACCTTGGCAAGGTATACCGGCCCTAGCTTCTCATCCACAACCGCATCCGGCGACACATCGATCACGGTACCGTCAATAGCGCCGAACTTGGTGAACTCGAAGGTTTCCACCTTGATCCGGGTCTTCTGACCGATATCGACGAAACCGGCATCCCGGTTGGCAAGCTTGACCTCGGCCACCAGTTTGCTGTCATCAGGGACGATCTTCATCAGGGTTTGGGCCGCTTCAACCACCCCACCGACAGTATTGACTGCGAGTTCCTGCACTACACCATCAATCGGTGCGCGCAGGACCTGCTGATCGCGGCGACGTTCTGCCTTGATGCGTTCCTGCACCAGTGATCCGAATTCCTGGTCCAACCGCGCACGTTCGTCAAACAGGCTTTCTTCAAAATCGGCCACCGTACTTTGCAGCCGTTCCTGCGCCATGGCGATATCAGCATTGGCCTTTTGCAGATCAAACTGCAGTTGACGGCGTTCCTGCTGGCGTTCGACAAATTCCTGCTCAAGCTCAAGCAGCGACGTTCGGGTTGCGTAGCCATCGGATGCCAGTGACCGACGACCTTCGACACGTTCTGTGATCAACGGCAGGATGGCATTAACCCGGTCAATCGACACAGCAATGCCGTCACGTACGGCGCGGAGTTGCAGGACTTCCTGATTGATCGTTTCAACGCGCTGCTGTTGTGCACGGGCTTGTCCAATCATGGCATCGAATTCGGCGATAGCCTGACGCTCCGATGCCTCCGCCGGAGGCAGAAAATGGCTGGCCGGATCGTTGAAGTCGTTTACAAGCGCATTAAGACGGGCAAGCTTAAGCCCGGTGCTTGCAAGGTCTTGCTCGATCCTTGTCAGATCCGCCGTGCTATCGGTGCCATCAAGTACAATCAGCTGATCGCCCGCCTTGACTTGTTGCCCGTCACGGACATTGATTTCACGCACGACGCCGATCTCAAACGGCTGGATAACCTTGACCTTGCCGGTCGGGACCAGTGTTCCTTGGGTCGGGCTGACAATGGCGACTTCCGACATCCATGCCCACAACCCCGCAACCAGAAACAGCACCATCAGAACAATGGGCAAAATCCAGGCCACCGGGTTGGGGGCACGCTCGGTCACCTCGAGGATGCCGGGCATGAAGGCGCTATGATCCTGCTTCATCATTCTGCGGCCTCCTGCGATTTCTTGGTTGTTGATTTGGCTGGTGTCGCACTTTGATCGGTATTGCCACTTAGACCGGCCTGAATCGTATGCAAACGCGCATAAGCCCCGCCAAGCTTCAGAAGATCCGAATGCGTTCCACTTTCAACAAGACGACCGTTATCAAGCACAAGAATACGGTCCGCGTGATGCAGGGTCGAAAGGCGGTGTGCGGCAACAAATACCGTCCGCCCCTTGGTGATGGTCTGCATCTGGCTCTGGATTGCGCGTTCCGATGCGCTATCGAGCGAACTGGTCGCCTCGTCAAGGAGCAGGATTGCGGGATTGGTCACAAGCGCGCGCGCCACTGCAATCCGCTGCTTTTGCCCGCCCGACAGAATACCACCCCGTTCACCAATCACCGTGTCATAGGCTTGTGGCAATTGAGTGATGAATTCATGGGCATTGGCAAGTTTGGCGGCGGCGATTACGCGCTCCATCGGCATACCGGGCATGGCTATGGCGATGTTCTCACGCACGGTGCGGTTAAACAGGAAATTGTCCTGCAGTACCGCCCCGATCTGCCGACGCAGCCAGGCTGGATCAGTTGCCGCGATATCCATCCCGTCAATCAGGATACGCCCACCCTCGACCGGATAGAACCGCTGGATCAGTCGCAAAAGCGATGTTTTGCCCGCACCCGATACACCAACCAGACCAATCACCTGTCCCGGCTTGATCTCGAAACTGACATCATCAAGGATTTTCGGCCCATCGGGGACATAGCGGAACGTGACATGCTCGAACTTCACGCCACCCGAAATACGCGGCATTTGGGACCGCTTGGCATTGCGACCAGGCTCTGGTACAGCATCGAGAATATCTGCAACACGGCGGAGCGCAACTTTGGTCTGGGCCAGTTGTTGAAGCAACTGGGCAATGCGCATAACCGGCGCGGTTACCCGCCCGACCAGCATGTTAAAGGCGATCAACTGCCCGGCAGTCAGGCCGCCATCCATGACCATGCGCGCGCCGAGCCACAACGTAAGGGCAATGAGAACCTTGTTGAGGAATCCGGCGGCCTGCTGCGTCGCCGAGCTTACCTTGTCCGCACCATAGGCAGAATCTGTGCGTGCTGCGACCTGATCTTCCCATTGGCGCTGCATTTGCGGTTCGATCCCCAGCGCCTTGACAGTTTCCATCCCGGAAACCGCCTCGACCAGAAGCGACTGGGAGTCCGCATTATCCTTGAACCGTTCCTGGAGCTTGTCCTTGATGAATGGCCCGATCAGGCCATAGATAATCAGGATGGCCGCGACAAATCCGACAACAATGGTCGCCAGGATCGGCGCAAAACCGAACATCACGATCAGGAAGATCGCGGTAAATCCAAAATCGACAAAGACGGTCAATGCCGATCCGGTCAGGAAGGCTCGAACAGATTCCAGCTCCTTGATCCGCGCGACCGTATCGCCCGTCCGCTTGCCAGAAAAATACGCCATCGGCAGACGGGTTAGATGCCGGAAAACAGTTGCACCCAGTTCGGCATCAATCTTGTTGGTGGTAAGCGAAAACACATATCGCCGTAACCCGCCAATAACGAGGTCAAACACCGCAATCGCCACCAGCCCGATTATCAGAACATCAAGGGTCGACATATTGCCCGAGCTCAGAACCTTGTCGATGATCACCATGACAAAGAGCGGCGTGATCAGTGCAAAAATCTGAATAAACAGGGACGCCGCCATTGCATGCGACAATGCCGCGCGATGCTTTTTCAAAAGTGGAAGGAACCACTTGAACCCGAATGGCTGCACGGGGCCGTGCGATGCCCCATCTTCAGTCGCCCGTTTTCCCCGCGCGATCAAAAGTGCAGCCCCGGAAAACTCCGAGATGAATGTTTCTTCTTCTACAAGAACCGGTTTGCTCTGCTTTGGATCACGCACGAGCAATCGGCCATCGCTGGCGCGCCGCGCAACAACCACATAGCAACCATCATTCATCCGGGCAATTAACGGGAATGCTATATCGGAGAAATGCTTTGGCAGAAGCGTAATCTTCTTTGCCTTCGCGCCATAGCGTTTGGCAATACGCAGGATTTCCGCATCATCAAATGCGGCTTCCCCAAGCCCTGCGTCATATTTGATTTGGTCAGGATCAGCGCCGAAGCCATGCATCGCCAGCACCAAGGCAAGCGAAGACAAACCCGTGTCCAGATCCCGGTCAAGAACCTCTGGTTCTTTCATTCTGTGCGGAGCCCTCAACTAAGCGTTTTCGGCTCCCCCAAGACTTTTTATCTTTATTGCCACATATAATAGCGAGCTAAAGTCAGAGCACAACCTACCCAAACGAACAGGCAGCCCCATGACAAATTTATTCACGGATCAAGACAGAGAATAGCTTGCCATAACCACAAATTATGACAATTCGGGTGGCTGGTCCGTCAGGTTAATTTCATTTGGGAAGAATGAGAGGCAATGGAGCAGTGAATACGCTCTGTAAACACTGCTCCATAGTAGACCCGGAGGGACTTGAACCCCCAACCAGACCGTTATGAGCGGTCGGCTCTAACCAATTGAGCTACGGGTCCCCAAGACAAAAGTCCGGGTAAAGAAAAGACCGCACCAGATGACTGGTGCGGTCCCGAAAACTAGCGATTTTCGGGCCAAGGTCAAGCCCGAACGTCGTCTGAATTCTTAATAATCGAGGAACGAACGCAGTTTGCGCGAGCGCGACGGATGTTTGAGCTTGCGCAGCGCTTTTGCTTCGATCTGACGGATACGTTCACGGGTCACGGAGAACTGCTGACCAACCTCTTCGAGGGTGTGGTCAGTGTTCATGCCGATCCCAAAACGCATACGCAGAACACGTTCTTCACGCGGGGTGAGCGATGCCAGAACCCGTGTGGTGGTTTCACGCAGGTTGGCCTGGATCGCAGCATCAAGCGGCTGAACGGCGTTCTTGTCTTCGATGAAGTCGCCAAGATGGCTGTCTTCCTCGTCCCCGATCGGGGTTTCGAGCGAGATCGGCTCCTTGGCGATTTTCAGAACCTTGCGAACCTTTTCAAGCGGCATCTGAAGCTTTTCTGCCAGCTCTTCCGGGGTCGGCTCACGACCGATTTCATGCAGCATCTGACGCGAGGTACGCACCAGCTTGTTGATGGTTTCGATCATGTGAACCGGAATACGGATCGTACGGGCCTGATCGGCGATAGAACGCGTAATGGCCTGACGGATCCACCAGGTCGCATAGGTCGAGAATTTGTACCCGCGGCGGTATTCGAATTTGTCCACCGCCTTCATCAGGCCGATATTGCCTTCCTGAATCAGGTCAAGGAACTGAAGACCACGGTTGGTGTATTTTTTGGCAATCGAGATCACAAGGCGCAGGTTGGCCTCGATCATCTCTTTTTTCGCACGACCGGCTTCGCGTTCGCCCCTGTTCACAACACTGTAAACGCGGCGGAATTCGCTGATCGGAAGGCCGACCTCGGCCGAAACACCACCAACATCTTCGCGCAGTTTGGCGATTTCTTCGGGATAGCGTTCGATAAAGGCTTTCCAGCCCTTGCCCGGAAGACCGGCAACGCGTTCCATCCAGTTCGGGTCAAGTTCATGACCCTGATACTGTTTGACGAAATCCGGACGCTTGATCTTGCAACGATCGGCAAAGCGAAGAAGCTTGCCTTCAAGGCCGAGCAAACGGTTGTTAAGACCCGTCAGGTGGTCAAGAAGCTCTTCGATACGGAAGTTGTTCAGGTGAACGTCTTCCATCAGCTCGACCATCTCGTTCTTGAGCTTGGCATAGCGCTTCTCGGTCGCAGCCGGAACCGCTTCACCCTTGTTAAGGGCAACCAGTCGCTGTTCCTGGGCCTTATGGAGCTTTTCATAGGTCTTGGCGATGAGTTCGAATTTCTCAAGAACCTGCTCGGTCAGTTCTTCTTCCATCTTGGAAAGAGAAACGTTGACCTGTTCGTTCTCGTCTTCGTCGTCATCATCATCGCCGTCGCCGCCCTCTTCGCCGTCGGAATCCCCGGACTCTTCGTCGTCCTCGTCTTCCTCTTCTTCTTCGGCGTCATCGCCACCGATCGGCTCGGGGGTTTCGGTTTCGGCTTCTTCGTCCTCGTCGTCATTGGCAGAATCGAAGCTTTCGACATCCGCCTCTGCATCAACTTCTTCTTCCTCGCCTTCCTCGGCAGCGATTTCGGCATCCGGGCCGCCGCCATAGGTGGTTTCAAGGTCGATAACATCACGAAGCAAAAGTTCACCAGCCTGAAGCTGATCATGCCAGTTCACGATGGCACGAATGGTCAGCGGGGATTCACAAATCCCGCCAATCATCATGTCACGGCCGGCCTCGATACGCTTGGCAATGGCGATTTCGCCTTCGCGCGACAGCAGCTCAACACTGCCCATCTCGCGCAGATACATGCGCACCGGATCATCGGTACGGCCAACATCTTCTTCCGAAATATTGCCGCGCGGATCCGAATCCGAATCATCATTGTCGTCGTCATTGTCATCTGCGTCGTCGCCATCGATGACATTGATGCCCATCTCGTTGAGATTGCTCATCACGTCTTCGATCTGCTCTGACGAGAAATGTTCCGACGGCAGAGCCGCGTTCAACTCATCGACCGAGATGTGGCCTTTCTCCTTGCCCTTGGCAATGAGCTTCTTGATGGCCGCTTTATATGTATCGAGAAGAGGTCCGTCTGCGTTTTCAGAAGAGTTCTTTTTCTCTTCAGCGTTCGAAGTCTTAGACGACATCTATTCCCCGTTTCCCGCTGGGTACATTCGTACCGTTGTTGTCCCACGCGCTGTCTTGTCAGCGCAAATCACAAATAGCCCGATCGCCGATCCTGAATGCAGAACACTCAAAGATCAGTCGTCGAGCTTGAACACTTTTTCCCGGCGACGGGCGAGATCCTCACGCCTGTGAGAAAATCTCTCCCATTCTTCCTGACTGGTATCTGCTGCCAACTGTCGGACGGCGTATTTTGCCTCTTCGTCCTCCAGGGAGCTTACAGCCATGGAAAAAACCTGTTTCCAACCCGTTCTGGCCCGTTCGAGCGGCGTTTCGGGCTTGGCGAAAGCGGCGTGCGCAATTACATCCGCACTGACCACCCGCAAAACTGTCTCTGACAGCCCGTCGCGCTCCAAATGGGTCCTGATTGAATCGGAATCAAGTCCAGGATCGTCATCAAGCAGCTTTAAGACGGCCCGACGAAGATTGTCAAGCGCGGAGTCTGCACAACTATAGATTCCAAGCTGTTCACCGATCTCGTCATGCAGGGCAGGATGATTGATCAGTGTCAGCAAAAGAATGGAGTCCTGCAGATCGCGCTTCTTCTGCATCGGAGGTCGCGACATGCCCGGCACTGCTTTCCCGGCCGGACCCAAGAAATGGTCATTTTTCCCGCGTTTGCCACCCCGTGGCAGCTTTTTATTTTGATATCCACCGCCCGAAGCAGCGCGCCCGACGGGCCTGTTTCCGCGCTCACCCTTGAACAGTTTCCAGATCCGGTCATTGAACATCGACTTGTACTGGCCGCGTACGGCCTCATCGGCAATCACCGAAATACGCTGATTGATATCAGCTTCAAGGGCCGCACGCCGTTCCGGGGTATCGATCTTGTGCGCCCCGACATCCATCCGCCAGACCAGCTCGGCCAGCGGAACCGCCTGATCAATGATCTTCTTGAAGCTTTCAAAGCCACCGGGACCTGCCATCAGACTATCGGGATCCTCGCCCTCAGGCAGGATGGAAAACAGCAATGACTTGCCCGGGCGCAGGATCGGAAGGGCGCGCTCGGCTGCACGCACCGCCGCACGTTTCCCGGCTGCATCGCCATCGAGACACAGGACCGGCTCGTTGGTCATTTTCCAAAGCTCGCCGATCTGCTCCTCGGTCACAGCCGTTCCAAGCGGCGCGACAGCCCCCCGGAAACCGGCGCGATGCAGGGCGATCACATCCATATAGCCTTCGGTAACGATGATGGGGGCATCATGGCGCGCCGCCTCGCGCGCCTGCGGCAACCCGTAAAGCAAGCGGCCCTTGTGAAATAGCGGTGTGTCCGGGCTATTAAGGTATTTCGGCTTGGTATCGCCCATCACGCGCCCGCCAAAGGCCACCACCCGGCCACGCCGGTCAAGGATCGGGAACATCACCCGGCCACGGAACCGGTCATAACTTTGCCGACTGTTGTCTTCAGGCTCGATCAGAAGGCCTGCTTCGATCATCAGCCTTTCGTCGATATCCTCGCGCTTGAGCGCTGCTTTCAGGGCCGCACGGTTATCGGGCGCAAAGCCAAGGCGGAAATCGGTAATGGTTTTGTCGTCAAGGCCGCGACGATGAAAGTAATCAAGCCCTTCCTTGCCCTCGGGCATGCGCAACATGCGCTCAAAAAACACACAGGCCGCCTCCATCACCTCATAAAGGGTTTTGGCCTTCTGTTCGCGTTCCTGGGCTTCACGTGACGGTTTGGGCACCTCCATGCCGACCTGATTGGCAAGGACCTCGACCGCCTCGACAAAGGTCAGACCACGGGTATTCATCATGAAACTGATGACATCGCCATGCGCCCCACAGCCAAAGCAGTGATAGAAACCCTTTTGCTCATTGACCGTAAACGACGGGGATTTTTCGGAATGGAACGGACACAGACCGGAATATTCGCGGCCGCGTTTGATCAGCTTCACCGATGAACCGACAATATCTGCCAGTCCTACCCGTGCCCGCAGGTCGTCCAGAAACGACTGGGGAAAGCTCATGATGTCCCGATCCCGTTTATGGTTACGCGTGTGCGCAACCCTGTTGATGGTCTTTGCCCCAACCCTGCCTTTTACGGGTGCGCCATTATAAATCATGTGCGCGCATGGCAGGCTTTAGGGACGACGAAAGCCGGACGATTTTACACGCCCGGCTTCCAAATTAAATAGGACTGTCTGGATTAACCCAGAAGTTTTTTGGCAACGCCACCTGCTTTGCCGAAATCCATGGTGCCGCTATATTTGTCGCGCAGGGCTGCCATGGTGCGTCCCATGTCTTTCAGACAGGTCGCGCCGATTTCGGTAACAGTTCCACGCACGGCTTCCTCGATTTCAGCATCAGAAAGCTGTGCGGGCAGGAACTTTTCGATCACGCCGATTTCTGCGGCTTCCTGATCAGCAAGTTCCGGGCGGTTGCCCTTGGTGTACATCTCGATGCTTTCACGGCGCTGTTTCACCATTGCCTGAAGCAGATTGATGATGTCGTCATCCGTGATGCCGTCGGTATTGCCCTCGCCCCGTGCAGCGATATCGCGTTCTTTAAGTGCTGCCAGAATAAGGCGCACGGTGGTAACGGAGCAGGCATCCTTGGCAAGGACAGCCTTTTTCAAAGCGTCGTTAAGCTGCGATCGCAGCATGGCTCATCTCTGATTCTGTGGAAGAAAGGACCGAACATACCCCATTACGGCATTCGACGCAAAGAAAACCTTCCCCCGCAAACCGTTGATTTTCCTTGGAAAATAAAAGTTTCGATGGGTTCTTGACAGGACCGGACGACTCCCGTAGACATCCGCCAATTTGCCTACCGGGATTACGATTTGCTTCGCTTCCAGCACGGCCCGCTGTGAAATCACAGATGCACAGTCCAACATGCTGGGATCGACTTGGCACGTCCGCATGCCCGGTATGCAGTCAGATTGCAGTCGTTTTTGTCGGCTTGCCTGTATTTATTATATATAAAGACTCCGTGTCTCACCGTGGAAAGATCGAAAGGACATTTGCCAATGTCAGCGCCCACGCACACCCCGCCTCCTGGTGCTTCTGCCGTTCTGGTTCTCGCAGATGGTTCAGTATTTTGGGGACGCGGCGTCGGTGCCCGAGGAGAGGTCGTCGGTGAAGTCTGCTTCAACACCTCTATCACGGGCTATCAGGAAATCATGACCGACCCATCCTACGCGGGTCAGATGATTACCTTTACCTTCCCGCATATCGGCAACGTCGGCACCAACGACGAAGATATTGAAAATGCCAAACCGGTCGCCCTTGGCTGCATCTTGCGCCAGGACATCACCGAGCCTTCCAACTATCGTGCCCGGAAACATTTCAACGAATGGCTTGCCGAACATGGCCGTATCGGGATCGCAGGTGTCGATACCCGTCGCCTGACCAAGCGCATCCGTACCGAAGGTGCTCCCAATGGCGTGATCTGCCATAACCCGGATGGCGTCTTTGATATTCCGGCCCTGATTGCCAAGGCAAATGAATGGCCGGGCCTCGAGGGCATGGATCTTGCCAAGGATAACAGCTGCACGACCGGCTATGACTGGGAAGAAACCCTGTGGTCGCGTGAAGGCGGTTACGGCAAGCTTGGCAATGCCAAACACCATGTCGTCGCCATCGATTACGGCGTAAAGCGCAACATCCTGCGCAATCTCGCAAGCCTTGATTGCAAGGTCTCGGTTGTTCCGGCCACCACCTCGGCTGAAGAAATCCTGGCGATGAGCCCGGATGGCATCTTCCTCTCAAACGGTCCTGGTGATCCTGCTGCAACTGGCGAATATGCGGTTCCGACCATTCGCAAGCTGATTGATAGCGGCAAACCGGTCTTTGGCATCTGCCTTGGTCATCAGATGATGGCGCTCGCCCTTGGGGCGAAGACCAAGAAAATGGATGTCGGCCATCGCGGTGCCAACCACCCGGTCAAGGACACCACCACCGGTGTCGTCGAGATCACCTCGCAGAACCACGGCTTTGTCGTTGACAAGGACAGCCTGCCTGACGATGTCGAAGCAACCCACTTCTCGCTGTTTGACGGGTCGCTTGCGGGTCTGCGCGCCAAAGACAAACCGGCCTTTGCGGTTCAGTACCACCCGGAAGCTTCCCCGGGGCCGCATGACAGCCACTACCTGTTCAAACGTTTCGTTGGTCTGATCGAGGAAGCCAAATCCTGATCTCCGGGTCAGGACACGCTCCAAAGATACGCGATTAACGGACTTAAACGAGGCGGTGCAGCACGTGCGCCCGCCCTGCGAAAAGCGGAAAACGACATGCCGAAACGTACAGATATCAAATCAATCCTCATCATCGGTGCCGGTCCGATTGTCATTGGTCAGGCTTGCGAGTTTGACTATTCCGGTGCCCAGGCCTGCAAGGCCCTTAAGGAAGAGGGCTACCGTGTCATTCTGGTCAACTCGAACCCTGCGACCATCATGACCGACCCCAACCTGGCCGATGCGACCTATATCGAGCCGATCAAACCGGCGATGGTTGCCAAAATCATCGAAAAGGAACGCCCGGACGCGCTTCTGCCGACTATGGGTGGCCAGACCGCATTGAACACGGCACTTGCCCTGTTTAATGACGGCACGCTTGAAAAATACGGCGTCGAGATGATCGGTGCGAAAAAGCACGTCATCGAAAAGGCCGAAGACCGTCAGCTGTTCCGCGATGCCATGGACAAGATTGGTCTTGAAAGTGCGCGCTCTGCAATGGTTCGCACCTTCGAAGACGCGGTCAAGGCGCTCGAGATCACCGGCCTTCCGGCCATCATCCGCCCAAGCTTCACCCTTGGTGGTGAAGGTGGCGGTATTGCCTATAACCGTGAAGAATTCGAACAGATCGTCCGCAACGGTCTGGCGATTTCGCCGACCCACGAAGTTCTGATCGAAGAATCCATTCTGGGCTGGAAAGAATATGAGATGGAAGTTGTTCGCGACAACGCGGATAACTGCATCATCATTTGTTCGATCGAAAACGTCGATCCGATGGGCATCCATACCGGTGACTCGATCACCGTCGCCCCGGCGCTGACCCTGACCGATAAAGAATACCAGATCATGCGCGATGCCTCGCTGGCAGTTCTGCGCGAGATCGGTGTTGATACCGGTGGCTCGAACGTTCAGTTCGCCGTAAACCCGGAAGACGGTCGCCTGATCGTTATTGAAATGAACCCGCGCGTGTCGCGTTCCTCCGCACTGGCATCCAAGGCGACCGGTTTCCCGATTGCCAAGATCGCTGCCAAGCTTGCGGTTGGTTACACGCTTGATGAACTTGATAACGACATCACCGGTGTCACCCCGGCATCGTTCGAACCGACCATTGACTATGTCGTCACCAAGATCCCGCGCTTTACCTTTGAAAAGTTCCCGGGTGCGAAGCCGCTTCTCGGTACGGCGATGAAGTCGGTCGGCGAAGCCATGTCAATTGGTGGCAGCTTTGCCGAAAGCCTTCAGAAAGGCCTGCGTTCAATGGAAACCGGCTTGACCGGCCTGAACGAAGTCAAAATCGAAGGTGCCCCGGACAAGGCGGCAATCCGCGCTCAGCTGACCCAGCCGATCCCGTTCCGCATTCTTTATGCAGCACAGGCGTTCCGTCATGGCATGACGCTTGAAGAAATCCAGTCGGCAACCAAGTTCGACCCTTGGTATCTCAAGCAGCTTGAAATGCTGGTCGCCGAAGAAGAAAAAGTCCGCGCCAACGGCATTCCAAGCGACAAGCAGGAATTGCTGCGTCTCAAGAAACTCGGTTTCTCTGACGCCCGTCTGGCCGAGCTGGCAGGCAAGGAAGAATACGCGGTTCGCGCCGACCGTCAGGCTCTTGGCCTGCGTCCGGTTTACAAGCGCATCGACACCTGTGCTGCCGAATTCCCGTCACGTACCTCGTACATGTATTCCATGTATGAAGGTGACGGCTTCTTCGAACCCGAAAACGAAGCCGAGGTTACTGATCGCAAGAAAGTCATCATTCTTGGTGGCGGCCCGAACCGTATCGGTCAGGGCATCGAATTCGATTACTGCTGTGTGCACGCGGCCTATGCGCTGCGCGAAGCCGGTATCGAAGCGATCATGGTCAACTGCAACCCGGAAACGGTTTCAACCGACTATGACACCTCGGATCGTCTGTATTTCGAACCGCTGACCGCCGAAGACGTGATCGAGCTCTGCCAGCTTGAACAGTCCAATGGCGAGCTGCTTGGCGTGATCGTTCAGTATGGTGGTCAGACCCCGCTGAAACTTTCGGCTGCTCTGGAAAAGGCCGGTATTCCGATCCTCGGCACCAGCCCCGACAGTATCGACCTTGCCGAAGACCGTGACCGGTTCCAGGCCCTGATCCACAAGCTTGGCCTCAAGCAGCCGGCAAACGGCATTGCCCGTTCGGTTGACGAAGCTGTCAAGATCGCCGAAAGCATCGGTTACCCGATCGTGATCCGCCCGTCCTATGTTCTGGGCGGCCGTGCGATGGAAATCGTTCACACCACCGAAGACCTTCTGCGCTACATGCAGGAAGCCGTCCAGGTTTCAGGCAAAAGCCCGGTTCTGATCGACAGCTTCCTTCAGGATGCGATCGAGATCGACGCTGATGCTGTTTCTGACGGCGAAAACGTCTTTGTCGCAGGCATCATGCAACATATCGAAGAAGCCGGTATCCATTCGGGTGATTCTGCCTGCTCGCTGCCGCCTTACTCGCTTGACGACGCAATGATCGAACGCCTCAAGGCCCAGACGGTTCAGCTTGCCAAGGCACTGAATGTTGTCGGTCTGATGAACGTTCAGTTCGCGATCAAGGATGACACGATCTATCTGATCGAAGTTAACCCGCGTGCTTCGCGTACGGTTCCGTTCGTCGCCAAGGCAACCGGCAACCCGATTGCCAAGATCGGCGCACGCATCATGGCTGGCGAAAAGCTTGGTGATTTTGAAATTGATCACGGTCCGTTCAAACATGTCGCAGTCAAGGAAGCGGTCCTTCCGTTCAACCGCTTCCCGGGCGTTGATACCCTGCTTGGCCCGGAAATGCGTTCGACCGGCGAAGTCATGGGTCTTGATACCGATTTCGGTCGTGCCTTTGCCAAGGCACAGATGGCTGCCGGCCATACGCTGCCGCTCGGTGGCAAGGTCTTCATTTCGGTTAAAAACCATGACAAACCGGCCGCTGTTCAACTCGCACGCGACGCGATTGCCCTTGGCTTTGGTGTGGTTGCGACCCATGGCACAGCAGAAGCTCTTGAAAAAGAAGGGCTGGACGTCACCCCGGTCAATAAGGTACAGGAAGGACGTCCCCATATCGTGGACATGATGAAGAACGGCGATATCAACCTGGTATTCAATACCACCGAGAGCAAACAGGCTGTGGTCGACAGTTTCTCGATCCGTCGTACTGCCCTTACCGATGATATTCCGTACTACACCACTGTCGCCGGTGCCCGCGCAACATTGCGCGCCATCGACAACCTGAAACGCGGCGCACTTGAAGTTCGCGCGGTTCAGGAATATCTTGGGGACAAGTACTGAGGTTCTTCACCGAACCCGACTGAACAGTTTAAACCGCCCGGCGGTAAAATGCCGGGCGGTTGATTTTGTAGTATCGACCTCTAATAAGAATAGGCTGTGAGCGCGATGGAAAAAGTACCAATGACCCCGCAAGGGCATCAGCGCCTCGAAGAAGAACTGAAGCATCGCAAGTCCGTCGAACGTCTTGAAATCATCAAGGCAATCGCGGAAGCCCGCGAACATGGTGATCTTTCGGAAAATGCCGAATACCATGCCGCACGCGAACGCCAAAGTTTCTGCGAAGGTCGTATTGCCGAGCTCGAAGATGTCCTGAGCCGTTCCGAAGTTATCGACGTTCCGTCCCTGGCGGGCAGCGTTGTCAAGTTCGGCGCAAAGGTTGATCTTGTCGACGAAGATACCGACGAAGAAACCACCTATCAGGTTGTTGGCCCGATTGAGGCTGACATCAATGCTGGCCGCATTTCAACGACCTCGCCGATTGGGCGTGCGTTGATTGGCAAGTCCGTTGGTGACTCCGTCGAAGTAACCGTCCCGGGCGGCATCAAAAGCTATGAAATTCTGAAGGTCGATTTCTCGTAAATCGGAAACCACCCAGATCAGGAAAACGGTCCGATGCATTTCGGGCCGTTTTTTTATACCGCCAGATCGGCATGAACCGATATCAAACAAAAGGCCGGGCAAATTACTGCCCGGCCTTTGCACGTTGGGACGTCTATCGTAATTGATTATCCGGCTTTTGCCAGACGTTCGAGAACCGCTTCGATATTGCGGTTAAGGTCGGTTGCCTCTGAACCAAGATGATCGGCACTGCCAAGCATTTCGGTTGCGGTCGCACCGGTTTCTTCGGCGATCTGCGACAACTGATGGATCAGATCCGAAAGATCGCGGGTAGCTTCAACCGTAATGCCAAGGCTTTGCGCAATCTCGCGGGTTGCTGACTGCTGCTGTTCCATGGTCGAGGAAATCGTTGCGGCCACTTCGACCATATCACCGATGGTTTCCGATACCCCCTTGACCGCAGACACCGAATCCCCGGTTGCAGCCTGGATTTCGGCAATCTGCTGGGCGATCTCGTCGGTCGCACGCGCAGTCTGGTTAGCGAGGTTTTTGACCTCATTGGCAACAACAGCAAAGCCTTTGCCTGCTTCGCCAGCGCGCGCGGCCTCAATGGTTGCGTTCAATGCCAGAAGGTTGGTCTGCGATGCGATATCGGTAATCAGATTGACGACTTCGCCAATCTTTTCTGCCGCATTCGACAGCCATTCAATCCGTTCACTTGCCGTTGTCGAACGATCCACCGCATTGTTGGTGATTTCGCGCGCACGCCCGATCTGACGCGAGATTTCCTCGGCCGATGCATTGATTTCATCGACTGCGGATGCAGCAGACTCAACGTTCTGAGAGGTTTCTTCAGACGCATGAACCGCACCCTTGGATGCTTCACGACCAACACGGGCACGCTCATTCATCACCTGCGCCCGATCTTGCAATTGAACAGACTCCGCGTCCACCGCACTGGCCGATTTTCCGATCATCGCTGAAATCTGGTCAGCCAGTTCGCGCTTGAACTGGTCACGTTCGATCTGGCGCTGTTTGCGAAGTTGCTCATTCTGGGCCAGCAGATCTTCTGCTGCTTTTGCCGCTTCGACCGCCTCGGTACGTGCAGTTTCCGCATTGGCCAGCGTGTTATAAAGGCTTTTGCACGACCAGATCAGAACACCTGCCTCGACAATCACAATCACCGCATGCAGGACAACACGCCAGAACTGCGCCCCCTCGGGGAAAACCCAATAGGGAACCGCAAAGTTCAAAATCAGGTGATGAAGCGCAATGACCCCCGACACGACAACGATTGTCTTCCAGCACACAAGCGCACCAAGTACGGCAAGGGCAGCAAAGAAATACATATGTATGTCAATCTGCCAGGGATGCCCGCGGAATGCATAGACCAGCACCCCGACTTGCAAGATCATGGCAGACGATACGATAAAGCGTGAAATCTGGGCCTGTTCACCTGCGATGCGATAGATCACAAAAGCGATGACAGCAAACACTGCACTGGCAATGGCCGGAGACACGGCATCGTTGCTGGCAATGTAACCTGCAATACCGCTTAGCGGGATATGCAGTGCCAGAATCACAAACAATGCCCTGAGCGCGTTCGCCCGAATTTCAAGTAACTTTTCCATAAACACATACCCAAACGTCAAAAAGGGTTACTGGTTTCGCCAGAGTCAAAACATACCGAAGCAACCAGCGGAGACAGGGCAAACATCGCGCCGAAATCGTCGGCCTTGGGCACCATGCCATCATCACGAACGACAACAGCCATATGCCCGAAACCACCAAACCTGACCACACGACCACCCGCCGCACCGACCTGTGAAAGGATTTCATCCTCAGACAGGGACAGCGGGAAAACCATACCGACACCTGCCATCCCGTCCGACGGACGGTATGACAGCAACACCAGCAACAATACCCCCGCCAGGGCGAACATCATTGTTGGCACAATTCCCGACCATCCGGGTTCTGTTGTGGTCGCTATGTCTCTGGTTTTGTGGAGAGTTTTGAACGCTTCCAACTATTACCCTTATATATAATAACTATCCCATTAGTATAGGCACAAAGGTATGTATGGTTAAACGACAGCCTTTACAAGGATTTTCATCCTTACGTTTAGTGGGGTTATTCTGACAGAATTTAGACCAGATTCCTGCCGAATTTTGAATTAAACATTTTATTTCAAATACTTAATCGACAGCCAAAACCAGCTACCGAAGAACCCCAACGCCCCTCCTCTGACGCATGCCACCCTTGATGTGAGCGAATGGCATAAACCGCAAACAGGTGGCCTCGGACCTCGTCTGCAGGAAGTGGCCACGGCACGAACTCCGGGCACAAAAAAACCGGTGTCTGATCGACACCGGTTCATGAAGCTTCGCGAGACCGTCGGGGCTCAGTCTTCGGCATCTATATCAATCGGAACACCGGGCATGTTTTTCGCAGTTCGGATCGACAGGGCCGACTTCACGTGATTGACGTTTTCAGCAACGGTCAGTTCCGTGGTCAGGAACTTTTGATACTCGTCCCAGCTGTGTGAAACGATCTTGAGCAGAAAATCCATCTCGCCTGCCACCATGTGGCATTCGCGAACTTCCGGCCAGTTCGCGGCACGGGATTCAAATGCGCGAAGGTCATGTTCGGCCTGGCTTGCAAGACCGACCATCGCAAACACGGTCACATTGTAACCAAGCGCCTGCGCGTCAACATCGGCATGATAGCCCTGAATAAAGCCGGTTTCTTCGAGTGCGCGCACACGACGCAAACAGGGTGGGGCCGAGATACCTGCACGTCGTGCAAGTTCCACATTGGTCATGCGGCCATCTTCCTGTAGATCGCGCAAAATTCTGCGGTCGATCTTGTCGAGTTTGACCCGTTGCATTTATTCCTCGATTCTGTGCGCGAAAGTTACCCCGATTGAAACAATATTACAGCGAGGCAAGTTGCTGGCAATAATATATTCCGATCAGGAATGCAATCTTGTGCTTGGATGCCGTAACTGAAAATGCAGTAGAATCCGCTTTTTGGCCCCCCTGACCGCCACGAAAACCGGCCTTGTCCGTGTCCTTCAAGGCCATAGCAAAACTACCTGTTTCGACCGTAAAATTTCACCATTCAAAAAACGCCATTTTGCGCAGGCAAAGTTTACGTGAAGCGGTTGCGTCTTGTTCAGACTGCCCATATGTTCGACGGCAGCTTTTATCAATCTCGGACAGATACAAAGAACATGGCCCAGGAACATCAGACCAAAGTCCTTATCATCGGCTCCGGCCCTGCTGGCTACACAGCGGCAATCTATGCCGCACGTGCCAACCTTGAACCCATGATGGTCATGGGCCTTCAGCCGGGTGGGCAGCTGACGATCACCACCGATGTCGAAAACTTCCCGGGCTTTGCCGATGTCATTCAGGGTCCATGGCTGATGGATCAGATGAAGGCACAGGCCGAACATGTCGGCACCAAAATGGTGCATGACCTGATTACCGAAGTCGATTTTTCCAAACGTCCGTTTGTCTGCAAAGGCGACTCCGGCGATACCTACATTGCGCAAACCGTGATCATTTCGACCGGCGCACAGGCGCGCTGGCTTGGTCTTCCGGGCGAAGAGAAATTCAACGGTCGCGGTGTTTCGGCATGTGCAACCTGTGACGGGTTCTTCTATCGCAACAAACCGGTCACGGTTGTTGGCGGCGGCAACACCGCCGTTGAAGAAGCACTCTATCTTGCCGGGATCTGCTCGAAGGTGACCCTGATCCACCGCCGCGATGAACTGCGCGCCGAAAAGATGCTTCAGGAACGTCTTCTGAAACACGAAAAGATTGATGTTGTCTGGGACAGTGTTGTTGACGACATTCTGGGCGGTGACGGCCCGATGGATGGCGTCGAGGCGGTACGTGTCCGCAACATTAAAACCGACGAAGTCACCGACATTCCGGCGGATGGTTTCTTTGTTGCGATTGGTCACGATCCGGCAACCGCAGTTTTCAAAGGCCAGGTCGACATGGATGACGAAAACTATGTTCTGGTAAAGCCGGGCAGTACGGTTACCAACGTACCGGGCGTGTTTGCCGCAGGCGACGTGACCGACAAGGTTTACCGTCAGGCCGTGACCGCGGCTGGCATGGGCTGCATGGCCGCCCTTGAAGCTGAAAAGTTCATCTCTGAACACGAAGCATGATCGGGACGTGAAGCGCGCCCTGACAAATCCGGGACACGCATACGATCCATGACAAGTGGCTCGAACCGAGATTGGGGGATGCATTTTTGCATCCCCTTTTTTCATGGTTCCAAATTGCTTTGATCCGGCCAATTGCCTGACATTTCACAAAAAACGCCCATATTTGAAAATGAATAATGGGAAAATGCCTGCTTGCAGAAAATGCTGCAGGCCTCATATTGGTTATTAATTGTGCGGTTGGGTCGTTTGTGTGACGCGCTTAACAGTGTTGAAACCAAATTACCCATAAAAGAAGAGAAGTATTATCAGGGGACTGGCGCAGAACCGTGCGGCAGTGACATCTAGGAGCGGGTCTATGGACTGGGACAAGCTGCGTGTATTTCACGCTGTTGCGGAAGCCGGAAGCTTCACTCACGCAGGGGAAAACCTTAATCTGAGCCAGTCGGCTGTAAGCCGGCAGATCAGTGCACTTGAAGAAAGTGTGAAGGTTCCGCTCTTTCATCGTCACGCCCGTGGCCTGATCCTGACCGAACAGGGTGAACTTCTCTATCGTACTGCGCATGACGTCTTTGCCAAACTATCGATGGCCGAGGCCCGCATTCGGGAATCCAAGGAACGTCCAAGCGGCCCGCTGAAAGTCACCACCACGGTTGCCTTTGGTTCGACCTGGCTGACCCCGCGCATCAATGAATTCCTGGAACGCTACCCGGAAATCGAACTGTCGCTGGTGCTTAATGACGAAGAACTCGATCTTGCCATGCGCGAGGCCGATGTAGCCATCCGTATGCAGCCGCCCCGTCAGGCCGACCTGGTCCAGCGTCAGCTCATGACACTGCGCTATCACGTCTTTGCATCGCCGGAATATATCAAGCAGTACGGCATGCCCAAGACGCCCGAAGATCTCAAGGATCACCGTCTGATCATCTATGGTGCCGATGCGCGCCCGCCAGTTTCAAACGTCAACTGGATGATGGCCACCGCACAGCAATTCAAACCGGACATGCGCCCGATCCTGAAGCTGAACAATATCTACGGGATCTTCCGTGCGACCGAGTCCGGTCTTGGCATTTCGGCCCTGCCAGACTACCTGCTGCCGACCAACAGCAATCTGGTCCGCATTCTGCCGGAACTCGAAGGACCAAGTTTTGACGCCTATTTCGTTTATCCTGAAGAATTGCGTCATTCAAAACGCATTGCCGTATTCCGCGATTTCCTGATCGAGGAAATCTCGAAGGTCAAGGCAAAGGCAGCCGCCGCCGCAACATCGGCCAGCACTGACAAATAACCTGCCCCACTGCCATATGACATTACCAACGGCCCGGTTTTCCGGGCCGTTTTGTCTTGCGGATGACGCAAACAACTGACGACTCCCCCAAAGGACAGCCAATTGCATGGCACCTGAAGCCTGACACAAGCCGAAACGCGCCCGCTTAAGCTGTTTATTCAGTTCACAGTCCTGCATTACCTGATCCGGCGGGTTCATATAGCCCCCGAGCCCCACAACTTTTAGGCATCATTGCCCAACAAGTCGCAACCCCTAGGCAACCTCAATCAAGAGTTTCATCCAAAAATGCTCGGATAAGCGGTAACAGTCGCGCCCGCATTCACCTGTTTGATGATGCGTCAGACGCGGGGCACGTCATAATTGCTTAAAATTACTGACATTTTTCTGCCATGCGCTACATGCATGGTTGGTCTGATATTATTCTATTTTAAATTAGAGATAAGCATTCGTATATTTGCATCATAAGTTGTGAGCAAGCGCGAAAGCGAAACCGCTTCAGCTTCCCTGATCTCCGCATGATCCGTCCGTTGGAACGATATCCAACATCGGAATCTTCCCCAAGATTCCCTACGTCTCCCAGACGTAAGCCTCCCTGTTGATCTTTGCCGGTAGCTCCCCCCCTGCTACCGGCTTTTTTTTTGCTCCTGCACAACAAAATCTCCCGGTTCCTGCTCATTTCTCAAGCAAGCGACACGATCAAATCAAATATTTCTGTTTTTTATCAATATGTTAAATGACAACAACGCCTCGCCCAACATTTATGCAGATTTTGCATGGCTGAAAGAGCAATTTGGCAGTGGTCTTTCCCGGCAAAAACGCTATCTTTCCTCTCGAACCGCAGCGGTACACACCGCACCGCGGTACAGAGTTTTCTCCCTGACCGAATTTTCGGTCTTAGCCGGACGCCCTGTCCGGCTTACCCAGGGCCCTGCGAAGGGTCCTACGTCTCCCAGACGTGAAGCCTCCCTGATAAACTTGCCGGGCACATTTGTTGCCCGGCTTTTTTTTGCCTTTTTCAGGCTTCCCAAAAAATTACTTGCTGCACCAAGATGCAGGCAAACGTATCCCCCGATCACCGGAAGATGACGCCCTTTGGCAAGATCGCTGGTTCAAGAGCCATGCGAAGTGATACGGTGGAATGCAAACCAGCCACCGAAACCGGGAACCCACGCACAATGAGAAGCACACTTGGCGCATTCCTGTTTGGCAAGAAAACCCACAGCCACCTGCCCGAACGTGTTCAGGCCGCAATCGACAAGCAACAGCATGAAAGCGAAAAACTGATCGGCTGGGTTCAGTTGCTACTCGTGACCATCTTTGCCAGTCTCTATGCCATCTCGCCAAGTGCCACCATGAGCAACGGCATTCACCCCGTTCCCTGGGCTTTGGGTCTTTATTATCTGTTCACGCTTAAACGGCTTGCCCTGGCCTATCGCAATGCCCTGACCGACTGGTTCCTGACTTTATCGGTGATTGCCGATATCGGGCTTTTGATGGTCCTGATCTGGAGTTTCCATATCCAGTACATGCAGCCCGCGAGCTTCTATCTCAAAGCACCGACGATGATGTATGTCTTTATCTTCATCTCGTTGCGCAGTTTGCGCTTTGATCCGCGCTACATTCTGATTGCCGGTGCAACTGCGGCAATTGGGTGGCTTGCTCTTGCCACCTATGCGGTCTGGAGCGAAGGCGGCAAAGCCATGATCACCCGTGACTATGTGATGTATCTGACGTCAAACTCGATCCTGATCGGGGCCGAGATCGACAAGATCATCGCAATCCTTCTGGTGTCCCTTGTGCTGGCAATTGCCGTGATGCGCGCCAAACGCTCCTTTATCCGGGCCGTCACCGATGAAATCGCCGCACGCGATCTGTCACGCTTTGTCTCCCCCGAAATTGCGGATCGCATCACCCATGCGGATCAGCAAATCAAGCCCGGCGACGGTGAAGCCGTTACCGCCACGGTGATGTTTACCGATATTGAGGGATTCTCGTCGATAGCCGAAAAGCTGACGCCAAAAGAACTGGCAACCATGCTCAACGAATATTTCACCGAGATTAATGCGGTGATCTCCCATTTTGGCGGCGTCATCACCCAGTTTGAAGGCGACGCCATGCTGATCACCTTCAACGCCGTCACGCCCGACCCCGATCACGCCCTTAATGCCGTGCGCACAGCATTGGCCATTCAGGACATATCCGAAAGCCGGGTCTATTCATTCGGCGGCAAGATCAAAACCCGGTGCGGGATTAATACCGGCGAAATCATTATTGGTGCGGTCGGTTCGGAAAGCCGCCTGACGTTCACCGTGCATGGCGATGCCGTCAATGTGGCATCGCGCCTTGAAAACATGAACAAGCAGTATGGAAGCTACATCCTTGCGACCGAGACGACCATGCACACATGTGGCGATCATGCCGACATTCCGGAATGGATTTATCGGGGCGAGGCCACTTTGCGTGGACGCGAAAAGCCAACCCGCCTGTTTGGCATCGCTCCTCCCGGTCCTTTGCCCTCCCTTGCGTCCGATACGTCCAATACACGCGATGGGCAAAGTACCCGCAGCGCCTGAGCAAATTGCGCGCAGCACAAAGGTTTAATGCCTTCGACATCCTGTCTCGGACAAGGCGATGTCCAAATGTCCGTATCCGAACAAAAAAAACCCGGGGAGCTTGGAGCTCACCCGGGCTTTGGGGACAGATGGTCTTGGGGAGACCGATCGGAAGCGTTGCCTTGCCCGTGGGGTCAGAACGTTACGGGGGAAGAAACGTTCAACCGGGCCCCGATGCGTCGTGAGGGAGTGCACTGCATCGATGTTTGCGCTTCCGATAATTAGAAATTTGCCATGTAATTGGGGCCGAAAAATCCGTGCTTGATGACCATTTGCGGGCAAATTGGGGCAATTACGGCAACCCCCATTGCCCTGATCCCGAAACAAAAAAAAGGGGCGGGATATACCCGCCCCAACTTATTCGGGGTCATTACGGTCTTGGGGAGACCATGTCAGTCGCGGCATTTCAGGTGGGGGAACGAACCTGAAAACAACCGGCCGAGCCTTGTGAGGGGGGACAGATTTGACTGGCCATATCCTCGACTGACAATGAAGAATATGACTTGTAAACAAGGCGGGAAAACAGGCCTGATTAGGCCATTTCGGGGCGAATTGTGTTTAAACCAAGGCACATTCACACCAACCCCTTGATACTATTGACCCCAGCCCTGATCTATTTATGGGGTGTACCGGGCAACCATCATCGCGCCAATCTGTTCCGCATGGCGCTGGCCCGTTTGAAACAGCCTTGTTCCAGGGCACAGTCGCATCCCGTCACAGAATGACAACCCGGACAAAACCGGGCATCCGAAACGTCCAGACCGGCGGCCCGACGCCGCAGCAACGTGGAACCGATGCCAGCTTCATCCGGCTCCATGGGATATCGGTCTTCTTGATCAAGGAGATATCAATGCCCGATACTGCCCGTTCGACATCATCATCCCACCCGCATCCGCCGCGCGTGGCCGCATTGATCGGCCCCTATTCCAGCGGCAAGACATCCTTGCTTGAAAGTTTGCTCTGCGCCACCGGGCGCATCCACCGCAAGGGAACCATTCGTGATCACAACACTGTTGGCGACAACAATCCGCAATCCCGAACCCGCGAAATGAGCACCGAACTGACCTGCATACAGACAAGCTATCTGGGCGAGGAATGGCATTTCATCGATTGTCCCGGTTCGGTTGATTTTGCCCAGGATGCCCGCGAAGCCGCCATGATCTGCGATGTTGCCATTGTGGTGATCGATTGCGACCCCGGCCGGGTCATGACGGTGGCCCCGATCCTGAAATTTCTTGATCGCAACCGCATTCCACATCTGGTTTTCATCAACAAAACCGATCATGCAGGCATCCGCCTGCGCGACAATATTGACGCCCTGCAATCGATCTCTGAACGTCCGCTGGTCCTGCGCGAAATCCCGATCCGCGAAGCAGATGGAAATGATGAAACCATCACCGGCTTTGTCGATATTGTTTCCGAACGCGCCTATCAATATCTCGAAGGTCAGCCATCCAAGCTGATCACCATGCCTTCTAACCTCAAATCCCGCGAAGGCGAAGCCCGCGAGGGACTGCTGGAAACACTGGCCGATTTTGATGACAACCTGCTTGAACAAATTCTCGAAGATCAGACACCGGCGCCGGACACCATCTATGACAATCTCCAACAGGATCTGGCCAAGGATCTGATCGTACCGGTCTTTTTTGGATCTGCCGAACAGGATCACGGTATTGTCCGCCTTCTCAAGGCACTCCGTCACGAGGCCCCGTCATCAGACGTATGCGCCCATCGCCTGGGCATTGATCCCGAAGATAGCCAGACTGTTCTGCAAGTCTTCAAAACCGTCCACCTGTCACATGCCGGACGGTTTTGTTTTGCCCGTGTTCTTTCGGGACAGGTTAAAAACGGTGATGTCTTTGGCGGCGACAAGGTCTCTGGCCTCTGTTCTGTCATTGCTGACAAACACGAAAAGCTTGAACGTGGTGTCACGGGCGCAATTGTCGGCCTGCCACGGACCGAACATTTGCGGACCGGAACCCTGATCGGTACCGATGGCCTTATGGATAACCTGTGGCCCGATCCCCTGCCCCCGCTTTATGAAACCGGGCTTGAAGTCACCAAGCCCGGCGATGATGTCAAACTGACCGAGGCCCTTCGCCATCTTTGCGAACAGGACCGATCCCTTGGCTTTGGCCATCATGAAAGCACCGGTCAGTTGATCCTGTCCGGACAGGGCGACATCCACCTGCAATGTGCCCTGGCCCAGTTGCGCGATCACTATCATCTGGAAATTGCCACAACCCCGGTTCTGACCGGGTATCAGGAAACCATCCGCAGACCGTCATCTGCACGCGGGCGCTATAAAAAGCAAACCGGCGGCCATGGACAATTCGGTGATGCGGCTATTGAATTGCGACCACAAGGCCGCGGGGACGGTTTTGAATTTTCCGAACATATCGTCGGCGGTGCCATTCCCCGACAATATATCTCGGCCGTTGAAAAAGGTGTCCGCGACGGATTGCGGTCAGGTTCACTTGGCTTCCCGGTCGTCGATGTCGCCGTCAAGCTGGTCGACGGGTCCTTCCATGCGGTCGACAGTTCCGATCAGGCCTTCCAGATGGCTGGTCGCATCGCCATTACCGAGGCCCTTAAAGTTGCCGGTCCGGTCCTGCTGGAACCGGTCGATCATTGTACGATTTCAATCCCGTCTGATTTCACCTCCAAGGCCCAGCGTCTGGTCAGTACCCGGCGCGGGCAAATACTGGGCTTTAACGCCAAGGATGGCTGGCAGGGCTGGGACGAAATCGAGGTGCAAATGCCAACCTCGGAAACCGCCGATATGGTGACGGAATTACGGTCCCTGACACAGGGAACCGGTTTCTTCACACGCCGTTATTCCCATATGCAGGAACTGACCGGAAAACAGGCTGACATGGTCGTATCCCAACATGCGATTGACGGGAAATAGGAGGCATCATCGGCAAATGCGATAACCACAGTTCTTGTAATAGAATTGATCTATTGCAAATCATTAAACTATTGATTGGCGTAAATTTTCGTCGTGTTTCATAGTCTTTCCAAACAGAGAGACACAGTAAACCTTCGGGGGCTCCCCACCCCTGACGAAAGGAGCTACCAAATGCAGATTGATATCGGAATTAACGAAGCGAACCGCACTGCGATCGCCGACGGCCTTGGCCGCGTTCTGGCTGATTCCTATGCGCTGTATCTCAAGACGCATAACTTCCACTGGAATGTCACCGGCCCGATGTTCCAGACCCTGCACACCATGTTCGAAGAACAATATACCGAGCTTTCCACCGCAATTGACGAAATCGCCGAACGTATCCGTTCGCTTGGTGCCTTTGCCCCGGCCAGTTTCTCGGCCTATGCCGAACTTTCCTCGATCGAGGAAGAAAAAGGCGTCCCGGCAGCCAAGGACATGATCCGTCAACTGGTGACCGGGCATGAAACCGTAATCAAAACTGCCCGTTCGCTTTATCCGATCTGCGACAGTTCCGACGATGATGCCACCGCAGACCTTCTGACCACGCGCATCCAGGTCCACGAAAAAACCGCATGGATGCTGCGCTCCCTGCTTGAAGGCTGATCATCGCGATCATCACGATATCGATCAAAAAAAAAACGGCCCGGAAGTCCCGGGCCGTTTTGCGTGCAAAGACATCATGTCGTCACGCACAAAGAGGTAACCGGCAAAGGAGCTAACCGGTTACCTGGATCTGTTCCTAGTTCTGATTGCTGTATTTGGCGATTGCCTTGCGGGCGGCTTCCACGATGGCTGCACCATCGACACCCTTGTCGTTCATTTCGGCAACCCAGCGATCAATGACTTCGTCTGATTTGCCTTCGAACTTCGCGGTTTCTTCCGCTGACAGCCGGATGACTTCACCCGACTTGGCAAAGATATCAGCCCCGCGCGGTTCAATCGCGTCCCATGCATCACCAATTTCCTTGGCGATATGCGTCCCCGAATTGTCATCAATGACTTTCTTCAGATCGTCGGGAAGAGCTTCATAGCGATCCTTGTTCATGGCAAACATGAAGACAAGGGTTCCGAAACGCACACCGTCTGTACCCTCAATCGAATATTTCGTCATATCCTGAATTTTGAAAGGAATGGCGACCTCATAAGGGATCAGCGCACCGTCGACCACCCCAAGCGACAAGGCTTGCGGCAAATCGGGTACTGGCATGCTGACAGGCTGCGCACCCCAGCTTTCAAGCATCCATGCGCCTGTACGCGACGGCGCACGAAGCTTCATGCCCTTTACATCGGCAAGGCTCTGGATGTTTTTCTCGGTGGTAAAGATCGCCTGCCCGGTGTGTGTGTGAATCAACAACGGTTTGATATCCGCGAAATCCTGGGACAGGTAGTCCTGATAGATTTCCTGGATAGCCATATTGGTGACCGCGGCACTACCGGTATGCACAAATGGCAGCTCAAAAACTTCGCTGCGGGGATAAACACCCGGCGTATAGCCAAGTGCACTCCAGCCAAGATCGACAGCACCGTCGCGAATATGACTGTAAAGTTCGGTCGGCTTGCCACCCAGTGACATGGCCGGATAGATCTCGATCTTGATCCGGCCATCGGATTGTTCTTCGATCCGTTTTGCCCATGGCTCAAGGAACTGGGTTTGTGCCGTTGATTTCGGCCCCAGCACATGTTCAAGGACAAAGGTGAATTCCGGTTCAGCCTGTGCAGATAGCGCACTGGCCAGACAGCCGGCAGCAACAGCTGCCGAAACAAACAGGCGTTTTAACATGATCAACCTCAGACGTTTTCCCTGAAAATCACCCAGCATCCCGCCCGCTTGACACGGTTTTGGTGCGATAAAAATGATGCTGGGCTACTTCTCTCTTGTTTGAACAGGCGCATTCGAGACCTGTTCCTCTTTCTTTAGCAGCTAGGCATTGGCAGCAAGTGCCCGCTCGATCAGGCGCCGCGCACGCACGCCACCTGCATCGATGTTAAAGTTCAAAAGCTTGCGCTCCGGGTGGCGCAACAGATTGGCCTGCTGACCTTCCACCACTTCAAGATCCTCATAAAAGACCTTTGCCTGCGCATCCTTGATGTTTTCCGTCAGACCATGGTCGTGCGTGTCGAAATTGCGCACCATGCCCCAATAGTAACGGCACGTGGTCTCGGTTTCCGGGGTCATGCAGTTGACAACAATCCCGGTAACCCCCTTTGACCGGTCTCCCTGCTGCGCGCCGGTCCCGGCAAGCGCAACCCCGACATCGATCATGACGTTCGATGGCAGCGTAAAGTTACAGATCTGCCAGCGATCACAGATTTCCTTGGATTTGAGATTGTTTGCCCAGAAGGGCGGCGGCACGATGTTTTCCATCCAGCGTTCGACCGTCACACTGGTATCATCCGAGCGCGTGGTCGGCAGACTTTCGGTGATTTCCAGCTGACCGATGCTTGACGGATGCACATATGTCTCGTGGCTAAGATCCATCAGGTTGTCGACCAGCAGCTCGTACCCGCATTTGACGTCATAGGTGCCGCCGTCAAACACCCATCCTTCTTCGGAAGCATGCGGAATTTCCGGCACAAGTGCTTCGTCAGCTTTTTCCTTGTCACCGATCCAGACCCAGACGAACCGGTCCTTCTCAACAACGGGATAGGCGCGCACACAAGCTTCCGGATGAATGCTCTGCTGGTTGGGCATGTGAACACATGCACCTTCGCCATCAAATTCAAGCCCGTGATAACGGCAGACAAGCCGGTCACCTTCGACATAGCCCTGGCTCAGCGGCAACAACCGATGCGGACAGCTGTCTTCAAGCGCGACCAGTGAACGGTCGGCACGGCGATACAGGACGATATTTTCATTGCAGATCGTACGCGCGACAGGCTTGCGACCGATTTCGCCATCCCATCCCGCCACGTACCAGAAGTTACGCAGGAACATTTTTCTCTCCCTTGGCATAAAGCCGGATCGACTACTCTCAGGTAGATTTTTATCCACCCGTCATTTTGTTATAGTTCCAAAAGTAATCAAATTGGATCCAATTTGGCAAGACGCTTTTTTGCCAAACCGATCTGAACTATGATCGTCGACCAATCACAAAGATGGAAAGCGGCATGACCAAACACGGCCAGAGAGTCCTGATCACATTGCGAAAAATGATCGCCAACGGGGAACTCCCTCCGGGTGAACGCGTCGCGGAAATTCCGATTGCCGAACGTCTTGGCGTATCCCGAACACCGGTCCGGATCGCCTTTCGAACCCTCGAACAGGAAGGCCTTCTGCGCAAGGGTGACCGGCGCGGATACACCGTGCGAGCCATCACCCCGACCGAGATCGCAGACGCCATCGAGGTTCGCGGCGTACTGGAAGGACTGGCCGCCCGACTTGCGACCGAACGCGGGATATCCCCACAGGCACGCAACTGCCTTCTCGACTGCCTGACAACCGGAGACGCCCTGTTTTCCAAGGGATATCTGACTGATGAAGACATGGAAAACTACCATGACTTCAATATGCGCTTTCACAACACCATCATCGAATCAAGCCGCAACAACGCCATTGAGGATGCCCTTTCGCGCAACGATCACCTGCCCTTTGCATCAGTATCATCCATCGCATTCAACCGTGATGACATGACTGGTGAATTCCGCCGTTTCAATTTCAGCCACATGCAACATCACATCATCTTTGATGCAATCGACAACGGTCAGGGCGCACGCGCCGAATCCCTGATGCGGGAACATGCGAACGCGGCCCTGCGCTATACAAACATTCTCGGCCCGACCCAGGGCATGCCAGAAAATTTCACCGTGATCGAGCGTGAAGACTGAAGGCCGCCCCGGACGATTTTCATCCACCTGCCGCACAGCATTTGACAAAATTGGATCCAATTGGTCTAATCTGGATCCAATGACATCTGCCAACAATCACACCCGAAACAGAATTCGGGGATCAGGGAAGGAAAATCGCCATGCCAAAAGCCGTCATTCAACAGATCCATGACCTGACAAACCGCATACGCGGCTTTGATCTTGTCCCTGCGGATAACTCTGTAACCTTGCCTCCCTGTTCTCCGGGTGCACATATCAAGGTCAGCGTTACTGACGAAACTGGCAAACAAGCCAAACGGTCCTATTCCGTCATCAATCCCGGTCAAAGCGATCTTTATCGCATTGCCGTCCTTCGCGAGGATAATGGCGAAGGCGGATCGCGTTTCATGCATGAAACACTCGAAGTCGGCAACATCATCGAAATAGACGAACCGCAAAATGACTTCCCGCTTGATCCGGATGCGACCGAAACAATCCTGATTGCAGGCGGTATCGGCATCACACCCATTCTGTCGATGGCCAAACAGCTGCAACAGGACGGGGCGAATTTCACCCTTCATTACAGCAGCCGAAACCATCATGACATGGCACTCATGTCGGAGGTACTCGACTGCGCCGAGGGTCGTTGCAGCCTTTATTTCGATGGCGGGGACGCGACGCGTGGCATGCCACTTTCCGCCCTTCTGGGGACCCCGGGGGCAAACAGGCATGTCTATGTTTGTGGTCCAGGCGGATTGATTGATGCAGTCCTTGAAACAGCCCGCCGCAATCGCTGGGCCCCGGATAACGTCCATTACGAACGTTTCACCACTCCGTCAGCACAGCTTGACGATACCGGATTCGAAGTGCACCTCGCCCAAAGCGGCAAAGTCTTTGACGTCCCGGTTGGGAAATCCATTCTGGACGTTCTGATCGACGAGGGGATCGATCCGCTTTACGACTGTAAAAAAGGCAATTGCGGTATCTGCACCTCGGTGGTGTTGTCCCATGATGGTGATCTGTCCCATCGTGACGCCTATCTGAGTGACAGCCAGAAAACACAGAACGATCAGATGTGCATTTGCGTGTCCCGCATGCAAAGCAGCGGACGTCTCAGTCTTGATCTCTGACCTCTGATACATGCTATCTGCAACAAAAAAGGCCCGGCAATGCCGGGCCTTTTTGCATGGCTTGACCTAGCCAAACAAAGGATCAATCTGACGCGCAGCATTCAGTACCTGCTTGTCATGACCATGTGGGGCTGCAACCATCAAGGCAGCCGGGACTGTTTCACCGTCAATATGGACCGGGATCGAAATTGCGCAGGCATCGACAAGATTGAGATAGCCGGTATTGCGCAACATCAGGGCATTAAGATTGTCAAAATCGGCTTCAACCTCGGCAATCTTTGGTGCCATCATCGGCAAGGTCGGTGCAATCATCACATCAACATCGGCCATCGCCGCATTGAACATCGAAACCACATCTACCCGTTTGGCATAGGCCGCAATCATATCGTCCTTTGACAGGGTATCGGCAAATTTCAGACGGGCCAGAACGCGCGGATCACCGACCGTTTCAAGTTTGTCAAAATCGCCGGAATAGATCGCGTGCGCCTCAAATGACACCAGCATCTTGTTTAAGATGGCGTTTTCGGCAATGAAACCAAGCTCAATCTCGACCAGTTCATGCCCGGCTGCTTTCAACTGCGCGCAGATGGTTGCAAAATCGGCCTTCACCCGATCATCCAGCCCGTCGACAAAACCGCTGGTCGGCACACCAATGCGAAGTGGTGACGGATCAACATGCTCAAGCGCCTCACCCGTCATGACCTCGAACACGGCAATCGCGGTATCAAGATCACGGGCAAGCGGGCCCGGGGTATCAAAGCTTTTGGCAAGCGGATGAATGCCCTTGCCCGAAACACCAAGACGGCTTGGCTTGAAGCCATAAAGGCCATTGATCGCAGACGGAATGCGGATTGATCCGCCGGTATCGGTGCCAAGGGCAAAATCAACCAGACCATGGGCCACAGTCAAACCACCCCCGGATGTCGAACCACCGGGAATACCATCGGCATCAAAGATATTGCCCGGCGTCCCGTAATGCGGGTTAAGCCCCACACCGGAATAGGCAAATTCGCTAAGCGTCGTGCGACCAAACGGGATCGCACCGGCTTCCTTTACCAGACGCACAATGTCGCAATCTGCATCTGCCGGGGTGCGATCCAAAAGAAGCTTTGACGCCGCTGTAGTGGCTAAGCCTGCTTCATCATACAGGTCCTTGATCGAAACCAGCATCCCGGCAAGCGGCAAGCCCGGATTGGCAGCAGACAGTTCTTCAGCCTTTGCCGCAGCGGCCAGAATCCGGTCCGGGTCAAATTCCGTAAAGATTTGCCCCTTCAGATCACCAAGCTCATTGACCTTGTCGATTGCTGCTTGTGCCTTGTCGATCATCGCGCCCATCTGGCTGCCTCATCCTTCTTTTATCGTTTTGTTTCAGGCGGAAACTGGCTCAGGCAATTTCCGGAAGTTCATTAATGGCATAAGAATGCTCGATCGTGCGACCAAGAACCGGATCATGCAATGCCATTTTGAAACACTTTGCCGGACGTACGCCGCCTTTGGCACCAAGCGTGCCGCACAGCATCACCGATGCCTTGCCTGCCGGGGCGGATGACATCAGGCCGGAACCGTCAATCAGGTCGCTTAGCGGGCGGATCGAGGCAATTGTTCCTTCCTGATAAAGCACCCAGTCATCGTCATCCTGCTCGGAAATCCAGGACCGCATCTCGATCTGTTCGATGTGATCGGCGACCTCGTCAAAACGCCAGATTTCTTTTGCCACCGGCTTTTCACAAATCTGTTTGGACAGGGCAACCGAGTGTGCCTCAAGTTCACGGTCGGTATGGTCGGATGCCAATCCAAGATAAAGCACGCCATCGCTTGCAATCAGGAACGGCTCGATCTCGCCCGATGTGCCTTTGCCGACAACTTCGATACGGTCTTGCTGGGTCACCATGCCCGATGCCGTGCGGTAGTAAAGCGGCACGCTTGACGGCGGCTTCACACCGATTGCTGCAAGTTCATCAATATGATGCTGAATGGCATGAGCATCGCGACCGGTCCATCCGGCAACGGTGCAATGGGCGATATCAAAGGCGATCTCTTTGCCCGAAAGGGTAAAATTCATCTGCATTTTTGTAATCCGGGTTCATTTGTTTGGGGTCATCCGCCGGGCTGGGGAAGCCGGGACCGGACGTGGAGCAGGAATACGAACCGGCTTTCCCGGCTCGTATTCCGCCTCAATCATTCGTGGAACTAAGACCTGCCTGCTCAGAGATATTCAGGCAGGAAAAGCGCAAGGTCGGGCAGGAAAATCAGACCAATGATCATCGCCACCATCACCAGAACAAACGGGATGGTTCCAAGCATGACCTCGGACAGGCGTCCGTTCTTGCGTGCACCCTGCACGACATACAGGTTCAATCCGACAGGCGGGGTGATCAGAGCCATCTCGATCAGAACAATCAGCAAGATGCCAAACCAGACCTTGTCGAACCCCATGCCAACCATGATCGGCACAATAATCGGAATGGTCGCCACCATCAGCGACAGGGTTTCAATGAAGAAGCCCAGCACGATGTAAAGTGCGATCACCACCAAAAGCGTTCCCATCGGGCTCAGATTGAGACCAACCAGAAGCTCCTTGAGCTCGCGGCCCATACCGGCTGCAGTCAGGGTGAAGTTCAGGAAATAGGCCCCGATAATCACCAGCATGATCATCGCGGTAATCCGCACCGTGCCAAGCAGGCACAGCTTGATCATGTCGTTGGAAACACCCTTGTTGAAACCGGCAATCAGAAGCGCAATTGCAACACCGACCGCTGCGGATTCCGTAGGGGTCGCCCAACCGGCATAGATCGATCCGATCACCACAAAGAACAGCACCAGAATAGGCAGCAAATGCTTCAGGCTGACGATCCGTTCCGACCAAGTAAAGGACCGGCTCTGCCCGCCAAGCGACGGTTTGACTTTGCAAAGGGCCGCTGTCACCAGCATGAAGGCCACGGCCATCACAAGCCCCGGGACCAGACCGGCAAGGAACAGTTGCGGGATCGATGTTTCGGTCAAAAATCCATAGACGATAAGATTGATCGACGGCGGGATCATGATGCCCAATGTACCGCCCGCTGCGATCGCACCGGAAAACAGTTTGGGATCATATCCAAGCTTTTCGGCCTGTGGCATCGCCACCGTGGCAACGGTCGCCGCCGTTGCGACCGACGATCCCGACGTTGCCGAGAACATGGTCGCCGTTCCGATATTGGCATGGATCAGACCACCGGGCAGCCATGAGAACCACTTATCAAGGGCCTCATAGGTCTTCGTGGCAATTCCGCCGCGCACCAGAATTTCACCCAGCAACACAAAGAACGGAATGGCAATCAGGGTCGATGAATTGGACGACGACCAGACAACCTGCCCAAGCCCGCGCAACAGCGGGAACGGGGTAAAGAACTGATCAACACCGATCCCCAGAAGGAACAAAACAATCCCGACCGGGATCGAAAGGGCCAAAAGCCCCAGCAAGGATGCTGTAACAGCGAAAATCATGCTTCCAGCTCCAGTTCAGAGCGGGCACCAACAAGCGTATCAGCCTGTTCAAGATCGCGTCGCATCAAAAGAATAAGGGTCAGGACCACCAGCGCACAGGAACAGACGGCAAACCACAACCAGCCCGAAAACCAGATGGCTTGCGGAATCCACAGCGGCGTCTCAAGCGGGGTATTGGCAGTCGAACCACGCTGGATGGTTTTCGACAATACCGGCCAGCATTGAATGGCGACAACAGACGCCACACCAGCCAGGGCAACAATCGACAAAAGATCCAGAAACGCTTTGCCACGTTCCTGCAATTTCAGTCGAATAAGGTCAATCCTGACATGGGCCAGCTCGGTCAGGGCAAATGACAGCCCCCAGCTGGCAACACCCGCCATGACGTAACCAGAAATTTCTTCCGATCCGCCAAGGGAAATGCCGACTTCACGCAGCAAAATCTCGGCGATGATCAGGGCCACGCTGCCCATCAGAACAAGTCCGACGAGCAGCGCGATAATGCGGTTCGTGCGGCGGATGGCCGCAATCAGTTTTTGGGTCACGATCTTGGTCTCCGCCATACACTACTGATTAGTTAAGCGGTACGGTAACACCGACGGTCGCACCGACGCTATCGTTCCAGCGTTTGACCCAGTCATTGCCAGCGCGCTCTGCCCACTCCGGAAGAACGGTGGTGGTCAGGATTTCCTTGGCTTTGGCAACATCAGCTTCGGAAACTTCGACCAGCTTCATATTCGCTGGTTCACCTGCCGGGCAGGTGCCATTGCCGGTCAGGCAGGCAACATCGTTTTTAAGCGCATCTGCCGCAGATGCCCAAGCCGGTGCTTCGAACTTGGTTTTGACTTCATCCATGATGAATTTCTGCTGATCGGCACTCAGGCTGTTCCACTTGTCCATGTTCATCGCGGTCACAACCGGATCCCAGCCACCGAGCGGAATGGTCATCAGGTGATCGGAAACTTCCCACCAGCCTGCGCTATAGCCCGAACCGGCGCCGGTAACGGCACAATCAATCACGCCGCGCTCCAGACCACCCGGAACTTCCGAGAAAGCAACGTTAACACCGGTCGCACCCAGTGCTTCAAGGAACTTGGTGGTCATACGGCCCGAACCACGGACTTTCTTGCCTTCAAGATCGGCAAGTGTGTTGACTTCACCAGCACAGAAAACGACCTGCGGCGGGTACGGTGCAACGGCCAGAACCTTGGCATTGAAACGTTCCGCAAAGATATCATCAACCATCGGACGGGCTGCTTCGACCATTGCCTTTGCCTCGGCTGCGGTGTTTGCGACCAGCGGCACGTCAAGGCCTTCAAGTTCCGGTGCATCGCCAACCGCATAATCGCCAACGGTCATGGCAACATCAAAAACGCCATCGCTGAGGATACGGAAAACGTCACCGCCACCGATACCCATCTGATCGTGGGTGGTCATCTCGACATTGAATTCACCCTTGGAATCCGCCGGGAAAGTTTCGGTCCAGAACGGGCTTTCATACTGTTTATACAGCGGCAGGCTGCTCCAGCTGCCAACGACCGAGAGATCTTCGGCAAATGCCGGGGTTGCGGCAAAGCCCGCACCAAGGGCAGAAGCTGCCAGAAGCGAAGAAACCATCTTTTTCATAAGAAAACTCCTCTGATGTAACGTTTATGATTGGTTTGTTTCAGATTTGGTCTGAAGGGAAAATTCCGCGGCTTCTGCCAGGACATCGGTCACAAGCATCAGGCCGGGTTCGTGCGTAATGGCGAATTCGGGCAAGGCGTTACGAATTGCCATCTGCGGCGTGACTCCACACGCCCAGAAAACCGGAATGTCCCCTTCATGAATGACGGGGTCATCTCCAAAGTCCGGTTTCATGATATCGGCGATACCAATTTGCGACGGGTCACCAATATGTACCGGTGCCCCGTGGGCCAAACGATATCGATCAGAATACAGGATCGCCCGGATCGCATCGCCGGGCGTAAAGGACCGCATCGACACCACAAGCGGACCATGGAAACGACCGGCAGGCGACGTTTCGATATTGGTCACATACATCGGCACGTTGCGGTTCGCATCCATATGACGCACCGGCACACCGCCCCGGGTTATGGCCGCTTCAAAGGAAAACGAACATCCCAGAACAAAGGTCACGAGATCATCGCGCCAGACATCTGTCAGGTCGGTGCTGCTGGTGAATTCGGTGCTGCCACGGAAAATACGATAGCCCGGAAGATCTGTGCGGATATCAAGATCCTCACCCAATGCCGGGATGTGGGGCGATCCCGGCTCAGACATACCGATCAGCGGGCAAGATTTCGGGTTCTTGGCACAAAACTGCAGAAACTCGTCTGCATAGTCAGCCGGCAGGATCGCCAGGTTCCCCTGAAGGTAACCCGATGAATAACCGGTGGTCGTCCCTGTATGTTCGCCGCTACGGATCGCCTTGCGCAACGCCAGTGGCGTTACATCTGCGATGGCTGCCTTCGCGGTGTCAACGGAACGGGTGGCGCTTTTTGACGCGTTCATTTTTCAGTCCCATTCTCTGCCTCTTTATAAAGATTGTGAAACAGGACCGATCTTGTCAAGAAATCATTTTATCTGTTTTTTGATCGTTTTTAGCGATCAGCTTGATCAAACAATCTTGCTGCTTCCTGAACAGCATCGCCAATTTCGCGGTTCCGTTCCGGGTAATAGGTGATGACAAAGTGAAGCGCTGTCAGCGATGCTTCCTCGCACACCGGAATCTGCTTAATGTGTTCATCCCAAACGGAATTTTTGACCATCAGGCTTGGCAAAACACCAATACCGAAGCCCCCCGCCACCAGATGTTTGACGGTTGAAAGCGATGCCGATCCGTGGAGTGCCGGTTGCGAAATATCAGGGGCGGCAAAGATACTTTCTATCTCGCGAAACGGCGGTGTGCCCTTCGGGAAAGTCACGATCGCATGGCCTGCCAGTTCGCTTAACGATAATGGTTTGTCACCCAGCTCCATCGTTTCGACGCAATACCAGCCCAGTTCGACCGGTTTAAGCGGGGCTGCTACCGCACCCTGTGGAACGGATTCGCGCAGCATGATCGCGACATCCATCTCGTCGTCTTCAAGTGCCTTGCCAAGCTGCCCGGACGTATCGACCGACAATTCAAAGCGGACCTTGGGAAAATCGTTCTTCAGCTTGTTGAGCATGTCGGTCAGAAGCGTATGGACGATGGTTTCCGCCACCCCGATGCGCACCGTCCCGCTCAGTTCGCCGGGATGGGTCAGCTCCTGCCAGATGCGATCACGTGCGCGTGAAAGCCGCTGGGCTTCCTCGACAAAGCGCAAACCGGCCGCGGTCAGACGCACCTGTCGGTTACTGCGATCAAACAGCATGATGCCCAGTTTTTTCTCAAGCCCGGACACACGCGCAGAAATCGCAGATTGCGACAGATTGTATTTCTGGGCCGCGGCCCTGAAACCGCCAGCCTTGATGATATCCTGAAGAATTTCGATATCCTTGAACTCAAACACGTAAACCACCCTGATTGATGTTGTTTGCGATCATTCTATCCGCCATCCGATCACTTCGCACGATCAATTGATCATTGCTTTGATCAGCTCGCCTGCTTTCCACGTAGGAAGAAATGCTTAAGCAGGTGAATTCAACAGGATTTCACTAACCGATCACCGAGGCGTGACTTGCCCAAAGCGACTTTTGCACGGACATTGGTTCAAGTGCGCAATTGGAGGACGACATGCTGATACGCCGCAAGAAGGGCTGGGAAATCCCTGAACGTGATACAACACCGCAATCGGTTTACCAAAACCGCCGACAGTTTCTTAAGGGTATCGCTGCCGGATCCATCGGCGCAACCGCCGCATCCCTGCCAATCAGCAGTGCGCTGGCACAGGGGGCTGCCGCCACCGCAGACCTGTATCCGGTATCACGCAATCCCGCCTATACGGTTGATCGCGAACTGACCGAAAAGGCCAAGGCGCTGACCTATAACAACTTCTATGAATTCGGCTCCCACAAATCGATCTCGCAGGCAGCCCAGGCCATGAATGTCCGTCCCTGGACGGTCAAGATTGACGGTCTGGTGGAAAACCCGATCGAGATTGATTTTGAAGACCTTGTCCGAAAAATGCCGCTTGAAGAACGCGTTTATCGGTTCCGCTGTGTCGAGGCATGGGCGATGACCGTTCCCTGGTCGGGTTTCCCGATGAAGGCACTGGTCGATTTTGCCAAGCCATTATCGGGGGCCAAATATGTCGAAATGGAAACCGCCAGCCAGAAAGACACCATGCCGGGCCTGCGTCAGTTCTGGTATCCGTGGCCCTATATCGAAGGCCTGACCATGGCCGAGGCCACCAATGAACTGACCATGATTGCCACCGGTATCTATGGCGAAGAACTGCCCAAGCAGAATGGCGCGCCTTTACGTCTGGTCACGCCCTGGAAATACGGCTTCAAGAATATCAAATCCATCGTCCGCTTTACCTTTACCGACCAGCGTCCAAAAAGCTTCTGGGAAGACATCAACAGCGACGAATATGGCTTCTGGGCCAATGTGAATCCCGAAGTTCCGCATCCGCGCTGGTCACAGGCCCATGAACGCCTGCTCAATAACGGCGAAAGCGTCCCGACCCGTATCTATAACGGTTACGGTGACTATGTTGCCGATATGTATAAGGGCATGGAAAACGAAAAGCTGTTCATGTGATTGGTCGTTGCCTTGACCAAAAACTGTTCAGGCATACCTGAAACCGAAACGCTGGCAGATCATTCCAGATCGCCAGCGTTTTTGATTTCAATGACATTCCCCGCCATAGCGGAACCGGCGCGTTCATTCGGACCTAGTCCACGGGCTGGGCATAGTGGTCGTAAATCGCATCAAACGTCCCGTCCTGACGCATCTTGACCAGGACCTGCTCAAGCTCGGTGAAGCTGCCATCAATGTAGTAATCAGACAGGCGCGACAACCCGATAAAGGATGGTTGTCCCTGCAAAACCAGACTGGCCTTGCGGATATTAAATGGTCCGCCTTGCCGGATTTGCTCAACACCCTGAAGTTCGGGGACGATCAATGCATCAATGCGACCAAGATCAAGCATCCTGAACAACGCAGCATAATCGACAGCCTCGACCAGACGCACATCCTTGGCATCCTCAAGTTGCCAGCCATAATTGGCCCCGCGCAGAACGCCGACCGATTTCTGGCCCAGATCTGTGATACTCACCACATCGGCATCGGATGCCTCCAGATAAACCGCCTTTGGTTCATTGGGTAATGCCGCACCGAAATAATACATGTATTTCTGGCGTTCATCGGTCCGGTTCGGACCAAGCATCAGATCTGCCTTGCCTTTTTCGATCAGATGCAGCGCCCGCTTGAAGGGGACGACCTCGAATTCAAGATCAATCCCGGCCCGGCTTGCGGCCTCGCGGACAACATCAATGTAAATGCCGGAATAGGACATACCCGAAGCCGTATCTTTGATGATGCGATAAGGCGGCGCATTGTTCAATGCGACAACAAGTGTCCTTGCCACCACTGGTTGACCAGCAGTGACCGTGCTGATCATTACAATGACAGAGCATATCCACCAAGACACCAAACGCGGCACCAAGATATTCTCCCACCCGGCGTAAACCAACCTTTTGAACTGGCGATAAAATACCCGCCCATCCTTAGATGGGGTTGCAGCCCGCCGATTGCCAAGGCTTATATTCTCTCAGGCGAATATTCTTCAACCGACAATCGTACAGGTGTGCCATGTGATGTTATGGGCCCTTGCGACGACGCCCTTTGTATTTGGGGTTGTTGGCCGATTTTGACCCCGGCCCGACGGTTCCGATGCTGCGCGCCATCGGGCCTGCTTCGGCCAGTCCAAGTTCCTGGTCTTCAAGACGCTTGATCTCGTCACGCAAGCGCGCGGCTTCTTCGAATTCAAGGTTCCCGGCCGCTTCACGCATGCGTTTTTCAAGATCCTCGATATGCGCACGCAGGTTATGGCCAATAAGGGTATCGCCCGAAACGCCGGTATCGACTGTGACATAATCCTGCTCGGCCACACTTTGCAGAACATCATTGATCTTGCTGCGCACGGTTTCGGGCGTGATGCCATGTTCCTCGTTATAGGCCATCTGCTTTTCACGGCGACGGTTGGTTTCACCGATGGCATATTCAAGGCTGTCAGTCATCTTGTCGGCATAAAGCAATACCCGGCCGTCAACGTTACGTGCCGCACGGCCAATCGTTTGCACAAGCGATGTTTTGGAGCGCAGGAACCCTTCCTTGTCGGCATCAAGGATCGCGACCAGCGCGCATTCCGGGATATCCAGACCTTCACGCAAAAGGTTGATCCCCACCAGAACGTCAAACACGCCCAGTCGCAAGTCACGGATAATTTCGATGCGTTCAAGCGTATCGATATCGGAATGCAGATACCGAACGCGAATGCCATGTTCATGCAGATATTCGGTCAGGTCCTCGGCCATGCGCTTGGTCAGTGTCGTGACCAGAACACGCTGTCCCTTGGCCGCACATGCCTTGGCCTCGCCCAGCAAATCATCGACCTGGGTTTCGACCGGACGAATAATGCAAACCGGATCAATAAGCCCGGTGGGACGAATTACCTGTTCGGCAAAGACACCGCCTGTGCGTTCCATTTCCCAATTGCCCGGTGTTGCCGAAACAAACACACTTTGCGGACGCATGGCTTCCCATTCCTCGAATTTCAGCGGACGGTTATCAACGCAGCTTGGCAGGCGGAAACCATGCTCGGCCAGCGTGAATTTGCGATTATAGTCCCCTCTGAACATGCCGCCGATCTGCGGCACGGCGACGTGGCTTTCATCGACAAACAGCAATGCGTTTTCCGGCAAATATTCAAACAGGGTCGGGGGCGGTTCCCCCGGATTACGGCCCGAAAGCCAGCGGGAATAGTTTTCGATCCCTTTGCAGTGCCCGACGGTTTCCATCATTTCCAGATCAAAGGTCGTGCGCTGCTCGATCCGCTCAGCCGCCAGCAACTTGCCCTCAGCCTGGAACTGCGCCAGACGGTCTTTCAGTTCCTGCTTGATGCCTGCCATCGCCTGCACAAGGGTCGGGCGCGGGGTGACATGGTGCGAGTTTGCATAGACCGTGACCGAATCCATGGTGGCAAATTTATGCCCGGTCAGCGGGTCAAACTCGGCAAGTTCTTCGATCTCGTCACCAAACATCGAAACGCGCCATGCGCGGTCTTCGGCGTGGGCCGGGAAGATTTCCAGAACATCGCCACGCACCCGGAAGGTCCCGCGCGAAAAGGCCGCGTCATTACGGGTATACTGCAACTCCACCAGACGCTTCATGATGTCGTTGCGATCAATCTCGTCCCCGACCGAAATGCGCTGGGTCATCTCAAGATAGGTTTCCACCGCCCCGATACCGTAAATGCACGACACCGATGCCACGATGATACAGTCGTTGCGTTCAAGGATGGCGCGCGTTGCCGCATGGCGCATCCGGTCGATCTGCTCATTAATCGAACTGTCTTTTTCGATATAGGTGTCCGAACGCGGGATATAGGCTTCGGGCTGGTAATAGTCGTAATAGGAAACGAAATACTCGACCGCATTATCCGGAAAGAAGTGCTTCATTTCGGCATAAAGCTGGGCGGCCAGCGTCTTGTTTGGTGCCAGAACCAGTGCCGGACGTTGGGTCTTGGCGATGATATTGGCCATCGTAAAGGTCTTGCCCGACCCGGTTACCCCCAAAAGAACCTGATCACGCTCGTTGCTTTCGATCCCGGCCATCAATTCGGCAATGGCCGATGGCTGATCACCAGCGGGCTGGTAATCTGTCACCAGTTTGAATTCGCGCGATCCTTCAACAGGCGGGCGACGTTTGGTCAGAAATTCCGGCAACGCATTCATTCGGACAGGTCCCTTTTAATTCCAACCCTAGTTATAGGTGAGATACGCCGGACCGCAAGCCCCGCACCTGACAGTTCCTGTCAGGATATGTCAGGAGACGTCAGGGGTAATAATGTCGGAACAAGATCGATATTGCAGCGTTACATATCCCGTTGTGTTCAATCTGACATCCTATGGGCCGCAAAATTGGATAAAATCATCCCAAAGAACCCGCAAATGGCGAGAATCTGCCTTGAATTGAATTTAAGGCAGGCGTAGGGTCCGATCCGAAAGAACGCGATTCTTTTCACTTCTTTTTTCATTCCAGGGAAACAGACCAATGGCGTTTATTGCCGACCGTTTGAGCCGTATCAAACCATCTCCCACCATTGCCGTAACCACCAAGGCCGCTGAACTCAAGGCAGCAGGCGTTGACGTTATCGGCCTTGGCGCAGGTGAGCCGGATTTTGATACCCCCGACAACATCAAAGAAGCTGCCAAGGCGGCACTCGATGCTGGCAAGACCAAATACACTCCGGTCGCCGGCACTCCCGAGCTGCGCAAGGCAATTGTCGAGAAGTTCAAGCGCGAAAATGACCTGGAATACACTATCGACGAGATCACCGTTGGTTGTGGTGGCAAACAGACCCTGTTCAACGCGTTCTTCGCAACGCTGAACCCGGGCGACGAAGTCATCATCCCGGCACCGTACTGGGTTTCCTACCCGGACATGACCCTGATGGCCGAGGGCACCCCGGTCGTGGTCGAATGCCAGGAAGAAAACGACTTCAAAATCACCGCTGCCGAGCTTGAAGCCGCAATCACGCCGAAAACCAAGTGGGTTGTTCTGAACTCGCCGTCGAACCCGACCGGTGCTGCTTATTCGCGCGCCGAACTGCGTGCGATTGCCGACGTTCTTCTGAAACATGAAAACGTCTATGTCATGTCTGACGACATGTATGAGCACCTCGTCTATGACGGTTTCGAATTCACCACCATCGCCCAGATCGAGCCGAAGCTCAAAGAGCGTACGCTGACCTGTAACGGTGTGTCGAAATCCTATGCGATGACCGGCTGGCGTCTGGGTTATGCTGCTGGCCCGAAAGACCTGATCAAAGCGATCAACAAGGTCCAGTCGCAGTCGAGCACACATACCTCCTCGATCAGTCAGGCTGCTTCGGTCGAAGCCCTGAACGGTCCGCAGGACTTCCTCAAAGAACGTGCAGAAGTCTTCAAAAAACGTCGTGACCTTGTTGTCGCAGCGCTGAACGAATGTGAAGGCCTGTCGTGCAAAACCCCGGAAGGTGCGTTCTACGTGTATCCGTCTTGCGCGGGCGCCATCGGTAAAACCACCCCGGACGGCAAAAAAATCGAAACCGATACCGACTTCGTCACCTACCTGCTCGAAGCAGAAGGCGTCGCAGCCGTTCAGGGTTCGGCATTCGGTCTGGCACCGTATTTCCGCATTTCCTATGCGACTTCGGATGCGGCCCTTACCGAAGCTTGCGCACGTATCAAACGTGCTTGCGCAGCTCTGAAATAAGGTTTGTGACCCCGGTTATCGGGATCATGACCATCCAAACAGGGTCCGGCACTTGCCGGGCCCTGTTTTTTTGTCCATTATCGAATTCAACAATTACGCACTGAATTACCGATAAATCGGACAAAGCATGATAACCGAGAATTTCTATGCCACCGTCAACGGGATAAGCCTGTCCTGTCAGCGGATCGAACCAGCCGATATGCGCGAAGACGCCCCGACCATCATCTTCCTGCATGAAGCATTGGGCACCATCCGTATGTGGCGGGACTTTCCCGCCAAGCTTGCCACCGCAACCCGCCATCCGGTGATTGTCTATGAACGGCGCGGCCACGGCCGGTCCGACCCGCATGAAGATGGGGACATTCCCCGCGCGGTCGATTTCCATAACACCGAAAGCGATATCTATCTGCATGGCCTGATCACGGAACTGGGGCTAAGCAAACCGATCCTGTTTGGACATAGTGACGGGGCGACCATCGCGCTTAAATATGCCGCACGTTTCCCAGACAATGTCACCGCTGTCATTTCCGAAGCCGCCCACGTCTATGTCGAAGATGTCACCATTGCCGGGATCAATGATGCGGCGGGCATCTATGCCAATACCGACTGGAAGACCAGGCTGGAACGCCATCACTTCTTCCAGACCGATGCCGTCTTTAGCGCGTGGGTCGATACATGGCGTCAACCGGCCTTCCGCGACTGGAACATGGTGGATGAGCTTGCCAGCATCACCTGCCCGCTTCTGGTCATTCAGGGCGATGATGACCAATTTGGCAGTGATGATCAGGTCCACACCATCTGTGCAAATGTCAGTGGTCCGTCCACCAAACTGCTGATCCGGGAATGCGGACATATCCCGCATTTCGATCAGCCCGATCAGGTGATTGATGCCAGCCTGAAGCATCTTGGCCTTGCCGAACTTGTGGATGGCTAAGCCCGATTTCCAAACAACAAAAAGCCCCGGCTGCATCATGCAACCGGGGCTTTTTCCTTTGGGCAATCGCCCGAATTCTTTTGGCTTAGTCGGCCAGTGCGTCTTCGGCATCAATCACAACGGCGACCGCATGGATGACCGATGCGATGCGGATCGCATTCTGAATGGTTTCCTTTTTGACGCCAGCACCTTTAAGGACCTTGTCATGGGAATCAATACACATGCCACAACCATTGATCGCCGAAACCGCGATCGAAAACAGTTCGAAATCGGCTTTATCAATGCCCGGCTTGCCGATGATGTTCATGCGCAAACGTGCAGGCATCGTGCCATATTCGGCATCCGAGACCAGATGGACGAAACGGTAATAGATATTGTTCATACCCATGATTGCCGCCGCACCCTTGGCCGCTTCAATTGCTTCTTCCGACAGCTTTTCTTTTGCTTCTGCTGCAACTGCCTTGATTAGCTTGGCGTTGCGCGATGCAAAGGCACAAGCCAATGCGGTGCCGTAAACCTGCTGGTCCGTCATGCCCGGATTGTTGGCCATGCTCGACAGGTTCAGTTTGAGATCCTTGGCATAGGCCGGCATTGCGTCCTTGATTTCGGTAATCGAACTCATTGGTAATCCTCTGATACAAAATGCAAAAACGAAAAACAGATCATCCATCGCCTGCACCGGTCGGGCAAAGCAAGAAACACAGAATGGATATGTTTTGGCTAAAACGGGATCGGGCGGATACCCGATCCCAATATCGTCTGGACTAAATCGCCAATGGCAACTTAGAGGGTTGCGTCACCCTGGTTCCAGTTGCACGGGCAAAGCTCGTCGGTCTGCAGTGCATCAAGAATACGAAGTGCTTCCTGCGGGTTACGACCAACGCTAAGGTCGTTAACCTGGACGTGACGGATGATGTTGTCCGGATCGATGATGAAGGTCGCACGCAGCGCAACACCGGCGTCTTTGGCCAGAACACCCAGAGCCGTCGAGAGTTCTTTTTTCTCGTCAGCCAGCCATACGAACGGGCTGTCACCCAGATCTTCGTGGTGGGTGCGCCATGCAGCATGGACGAAGTCGGTGTCGGTCGAGCAACCCAGAAGAACTGCGTCACGGTCTTCGAATTCACCATTCAGTTCGCCGTAGCCGACAATCTCGGTCGGGCAGACAAAGGTGAAGTCTTTCGGCCAGAAGAACAGGATCTTCCATTTGCCTTCATAGGACTTGTCGGTCACCGGTGCAAAGCTGTCCGGGGTTTTGCCCGAAACACCAGTCAGATTAAATTCAGGAAGCGTATCACCAACGGTAAGCATTTGTTTGGTTACTCCATAACCCAGTTAAAAATCCCGATTAACGGCCCCGACAGACCGAGAAATCTTGTGTGCAAGTGCAAAAAACACACTCACTGCTAGCGATTTGTAGTGAAATGGACTAACTAAGACAAATAGATAAATCCTCAGTTGTTGATAGGAAAAATTTATGGCTGCCCAACCAAGTATCAAGCAGCTCAAGTACTTAGTTGCGTTGGCGGAATGTGGCCATTTTGGCCGCGCGGCTGAGGCCTGCTTTATCACGCAGCCAAGCCTGTCTGCGGCGATCAACGAACTTGAGAACCTTCTTGGTGCGCAGCTGGTTGAACGCAACAAGCGTCAGGTCCTGATCACACCGCTGGGCGAAGAAGTTGTTTCGCGGGCGCGAAGCATTCTGCAGGAAGTCGATGAACTGACCACCATGGCACAGGCGGCCACCGAACCACTGTCGGGTCCTATTCATATCGGTGTCATCCCGACCATCGGCCCGTATCTTTTGCCCGATGTGATGACCCAGATTAAATCCGGTTTTCCGAAATTGCAGCCTTTCCTGCGTGAAGACCAGACAGGCAATCTGATAAAGCTGCTGTCTGCTGGCAAGCTTGACCTAGCCCTGATTGCCTTGCCGATCGAGGAAAACTGGCTTGAGGAATTCGATCTGTTTGAAGACCATTTCGTCTTTGCATGCAGCCCGGATAATCCGCTGACCCAAAAGAACCATCTCGAAATCGCCGATATCAAGGATGAAAAGCTTCTGTTGCTTGAGGACGGCCATTGTCTTCGCGATCAGGCCCTTGAAGTTTGTCAGAAAGCCGGATGGAGCAAATCCGCCGACTTTCAGGCAAACAGTCTGTCGACCCTGGTTCAGATGGTTGCAGCTGGCGTCGGATCGACCCTGCTTCCGGAAATGTCGCTTGAAGTCGAGGCCCGCCGTCCGGACCTTCTGAAAATCCTGCCCTTTGAAAATCCGGTACCGGTCCGTCGCATCGGTATGGTCTGGCGCAGAAGTTCGGCGCGCAAACGCGAATATCGTCAACTTGCGACTCATCTGCGCGACCGGCTGTCACCGGTCCGGCAGGCCGATGTTGCCTGACGGCGGGCAGGCTTCATCATCCATTTCTTTGTAAAGGCAAGGAACAGGCAATTCGTCGATGTTACCGATCAAGGATAACAATCCGACCACCATCACACCGTGGGTTACCTACGCCATTATCGCGCTTAATGTTGCGGTGTTTCTGGTCACTGTAAGTCTCGACCCCCGCTCCGCGCAGCTGGTCAATCTGCAATATGGCGCTGTTCCGGCCATTTTGTTTGGCCATGCCAATCTGCCGCCGGAATTTTCGCCCTTCCCGTCCGGCTTCGGTTTTTTGTCGATCTTCTCGGCCATGTTCATGCATGGCGGCTGGATGCATCTTGGCGGCAATATGCTGTATCTCTGGATCTTCGGAAACAATGTCGAAGATTCCATGGGGCATTTCCGGTTTCTGATGTTCTATCTGATCTGTGGTGTCGCCGCCGCCCTTGGTCACGGTCTCCTTGATACCCAGTCGCAAATCCCGATGATCGGTGCATCCGGTGCGCTGGCCGGGGTTCTGGGCGCCTATTTCCTGTTATTCCCCAAGGCGCGCATTCTTGTCTGGTTCTTCTGGGTGTTCATTTTCTATGTACCGGCCGTCTTTGTGCTCGGTTTCTGGTTCATCACGCAGATCATCAATTTCGGAAGCGGTGCCGGGGGCAACATTGCCTGGGTCGCCCATATTGCAGGCTTTATTGCCGGCATGGCCCTGATCCCGTTCTTCAAGCATCGCAACGTGCCACTCTGGCATGATGGGTCACCCGCACCGGCCTTTGGTATTTATCGCCCGGGTCGCAAAACACGCGGAACGGGTCGCGGGTCGAACATCCCGCCATGGGCGGCTGCCTATGAGGCGGAACGCGCTGCCAGGCATGCGAGCATGCGCAACGATCAGCGCGGCCCGTGGGGCAAGGAGGGCGAAAGTACCGATAAATCCCCGTGGGGTCGCTATCAGCCAAACCCGCCGCAGCAGCCAAAATCCAAACCGTCTGTTGGCGTTCCCAAAGTTGTCCGCTTGCATCCGGACAGCAACAGGGACGATACTTGACCAAACCTTGATAAAGCCCATCCTTCACGTCCCGGAGAAACACCATGCGCGCTGCCTATTTCACCGAATATCAGGGCCCGATCGAAGTCCAGAAACTTGACGATCCGACCCCGGCCAATGGCGGCGTTGTCATCAAGGTTGGCGCAACGGGACTGTGTCGCAGTGACTGGCATGGCTGGATGGGACATGACTCCGACGTTCAGCTTCCCCACGTTCCGGGCCACGAATTTGCCGGAACTGTGGTTGCGGTTGGCAAGGACATCAAACGCTGGAAGGAAGGCGACCGGGTCACCGTACCGTTTGTTTCCGGATGCGGTCATTGCCCGGAATGTCACAGCGGCAATCATCAGGTCTGCGACCATCAGTTCCAGCCGGGCTTTACACATTGGGGCAGCTTTGCCGAATATGTTGCCATTGACTATGCCGACACCAATCTGGTGCGCCTGCCCGATGAAATGGATTTCGCCACGGCAGCAAGCCTTGGCTGCCGCTTTGCTACCAGTTTTCGCGGCGTGATTGATCAGGGCAAGGTAAGTGCCGGTCAGATGGTTGCCGTCCATGGCGCTGGCGGGGTCGGGCTTTCGGCCATCATGATTGCGGCAGCAGCCGGTGCCTTTGTCGTTGCTGTTGATATTGATGACACCAAGCTTGAATTCGCCAAAGAACTTGGTGCCAACGCGGTTCTCAATGCGCGTGCCATTGATGACATTCCCGCCGCGATCAAGGATCTGACCCGTGGCGGTGCACATGTATCAGTCGATGCCCTGGGAAGCGCGGCTACCTGCTTTAACTCGGTTTCATGCTTGCGCAAACGCGGCAAGCATATCCAGATCGGACTGATGACCGGCGACCACGCCCATGCCAAAGTCCCGATGGACCGGGTTGTTGCCCATGAACTTGAAATTCTGGGCAGCCACGGCATGCAGGCATTTCGCTATGACGCGATGATCGACATGATCGAGACTGGCAAACTCGCCCCGCAAAAGCTGATCGGGGATCGAGTCACCCTGGCCGAAGGTGCCACCGCGCTGATGAGCATGAATCACTTTGCCGGAACCGGTGTCACGATCATTGACAGGTTTTAGACAAAATCTGCCAATTCCGCGCATGGCCTGAGACACAGCCACTTTTTATTATCGTTCTAATTATATTAATATATGACTTGTTATACTTAAGATTGCTATGACCGTCTAAATCCCCTTACACTCTGTCCGGGTATTCCCCATATGAAAACGGAATACCTTAAAGAGAATGCCGATTTTCGCACCGACCGCTGGCGAAAATAAGGTTTCCACCTCAGAAATGAGACAGAGAGAGACGAAACCATGACGGACCAAATCACTCTTGAAAGTGCCGACCGGCGCAAGAAAGAGCTTAGAAGCTTTCTGTTTCTGGCAGTTGTTCTGGCACCAGCGCTTGCGATTGCAATCGTTGGCGGGCTTGGTTTTTCAATCTGGATTTATCAAATGTTTGCAGGGCCGCCCGGACCACCGGTCTGACGGCGGAGGCTGAAAAATGCCTGAAACTCTCAAACAACCCAGCCGCAGGAATTTTCTGAACCGCTTGCGTCCGACGCAGGATCGCCGTGTGCATCCTGATGCGCATGCAATCCGCCCCCCCTGGGCTGTTAACTTTCACGCCAACTGCATCGCTTGTGGTGACTGTGTGCCTGCTTGTACGGAAGGGATCATCTCCCTTGATGACAAGCAGTTCCCGACGATTGATTTCAACAAGGGTGAATGCACCTTTTGCGGGGCCTGTGCTGATGCCTGTGCTGAGGATGTATTTGATCGCACAGCAAATCCGGCATGGCAGCTTGACATCACTGTTGCCAAAAACTGCTTTGCAGAACAGGGCATCTATTGCCGGTCTTGCGGCGATATCTGCCCGGAAAGAGCCATTCGTATTCCCCCGCAACTGGGCGGACGGGCGCGCGTCGTCATTGATGAAAGCACCTGCACCAGATGCGGTGCCTGTCAGACCGCCTGTCCGGCCGATGCCATCATGATCACACCGCAAAAGGAATACGCCCATGAATGAAGATATCGGGGTGATCTCCAGCATGATCGTTCAGGCAAGGCCCGAACAGATCACCATCATCAAAACCCGGCTCGAAGAGCTTGATGGCGCAGAAGTCACTGCAGAAGACGCAAATGGCAAGCTCGTCGTCGTGCTTGAAGCCGATACCGACCGCCAGCTTGCCGACACCATGCAAAAGATTGGCGAAATTCCCGGCGTTCTGGGCGTCAATCTGGTGTTCCATCACAGCGAAAAAGCCAACTGACGATTTCAATAGAATTTCCGACCTCTGGATCAAGGAACAATACGATGTTCAAGGCAAAGATATCCCGCCGAGATGCCCTCAAGGCCAAGGCCGCAGCCGTTGCTGCCGCTGCCGCTGGCATCAGCTTGCCGGCATCAGCCCAGAATCTGGTAACTGAGACCGAACACACCCAGCTCAAATGGTCCAAGGCCCCCTGCCGGTTCTGCGGCACGGGCTGTTCGGTGATGGTCGCAACCAAGGACAATCATGTCGTTGCGACCCACGGGGATGTTCTGTCCCCGGTCAATCGCGGTCTGAACTGCGTTAAGGGCTATTTCCTGTCCAAGATCATGTATGGCAAGGACCGCCTGACCCAACCGCTGCTGCGCAAAAAGAACGGTGTTTTTGACAAGAATGGCGACTTCGAACCGGTATCCTGGGACGAGGCATTCGATGTCATGGCCGAAAAATGGAAGGCCGCCCTCAAGGCCAAGGGACCAACCTCAGTTGGTATGTTCGGGTCTGGCCAGTGGACGGTGTGGGAAGGCTACGCTGCCTCCAAACTGATGAAGGCCGGTTTCCGTTCCAACAACCTTGATCCCAATGCCCGCCACTGTATGGCTTCTGCCGTTGTCGGCTTCATGCGCACCTTTGGCATGGATGAACCGATGGGCTGCTATGACGACATGGAAGCCGCCGACGCCTTTGTGCTTTGGGGCTCCAACATGGCGGAAATGCACCCGATCCTCTGGACCCGCGTCACCGACCGGCGTCTTTCGGCCCCGCATGTCAAGGTTGCCGTGCTTTCGACCTACGAGCATCGCTGCTTTGATCTGGCCGACATCCCGATGGTGTTTGAACCGCAAACCGATCTGGCGATCCTCAACTATATCGCCAACCACATCATTTCGACCAACCGGGTCAATACCGACTTTGTCAACAAGCACACCATTTTCCGCCGTGGCAACACCGATATCGGTTATGGTCTGCGCCCGGAAGATCCGCGCGAACAGTCGGCCAAACATGCCGCCGATGCCGGCGGATCAACCGACATGACATTCGACGAATATGCCGAATTCGTCTCGGAATATACCCTTGATAAAGTCCATGAGCTTTCCGGTGTTCCCAAGGAACGCCTCGAAGCACTGGCCGAACTTTATGCCGATCCGAACACCAAGGTCACATCGTTCTGGACCATGGGCTTTAACCAGCATACCCGCGGGGTCTGGGCCAATAACCTTGTTTATAACATCCATCTTCTGACCGGCAAGATTGCCGAGCCGGGCAACTCGCCCTTCTCGCTGACCGGGCAACCATCTGCCTGTGGCACGGCGCGTGAAGTCGGTACGTTCTCTCACCGCCTGCCTGCCGACATGGTGGTGACAAATCCCGAGCATCGCAAACATGCTGAGGAAATCTGGAAACTGCCGGATGGCACCATTCCCGACAAGGTCGGCTACCATGCGGTCCTTCAGAACCGCATGCTGCGCGATGGCAAGCTCAACGCCTATTGGGTTCAGTGCAACAATAACATGCAGGCCGCAGCCAACATGAACGAGGAAGGCTGGCCAGGCTATCGCAACCCGGAAAACTTCATCACGGTATCGGATGCCTATCCCACAGTTACGTGCGAAGCCGCCGATCTGGTTCTGCCGACGGCCATGTGGGTGGAAAAGGAAGGCTGCTATGGCAATGCCGAACGCCGCACGCATATGTGGCATCAGCTTGTTGACGCACCGGGCGAAGCCAAGTCCGACCTGTGGCAGCTGATGGAATTCTCCAAGCGCTTCACCATGGAAGATGTCTGGCCGGAAGAACTTCTGGCCAAGGCACCGGAAATGCGCGGCAAGACCCTGTTTGACGTGCTCTATCGCAATGGCAATGTCGACAAGTTCCCGCTTGAACAAACCGCCCCGGATTATAACAACCAGGAATCACAGGAATTCGGCTTCTATGTCCAGAAAGGCCTGTTTGAGGAATATGCCACCTTTGGCCGGGGTCATGCACATGACCTTGCACCCTTCGACGTCTATCACGAAGTCCGTGGCTTGCGCTGGCCGGTGGTCGATGGCAAGGAAACGCTTTGGCGTTATCGCGAAGGATACGATCCCTATGTCACACCGGGTGCCGGGGTCGAGTTTTATGGACACAAGGATGGCAAGGCCCGCATCTTTGCGCTGCCCTATGAACCTGCTGCCGAAAGTCCGGATGAAGAATATCCGCTCTGGCTATGCACCGGGCGCGTGATCGAGCACTGGCATTCCGGGTCGATGACCCAGCGTGTGCCGGAACTTTATCGTGCCTTCCCTGATGCCGTCTGTTTCATGCATCCTGATGATGCTGCCGAGCTCGGCTTGCGCCGTGGCGACGAGATCAAGGTAACCTCCCGACGCGGAAACATGCGCACCCGGGTTGAAACCCGAGGCCGTAACAAGCCGCCACGTGGACTGGTCTTTGTCCCCTGGTTTGATGCCAGCGAACTGATCAACAAGGTCACCCTGGATGCCACCGATCCGCTGTCAAAGCAGACCGACTTCAAGAAATGCGCCATCCGCATTGAAAAAGTGTGAGGGAGGAAACCATGAAACTCACCCCCAAATGGCTGCTTGCCCTTGCGATTATCGGCATCACAAGCATGGCGATGGCTGCGGAACCGATTACGACCCTGCGCAATGCCGCGCCCGATCAGGACTCCCCGGCACCACGCATCTCGAATTTCGAGGATAATAGCGAAAAACGTCCACGCAATTACCCCGAACAGCCGCCAACCATCCCCCATGATATCGAGGGATATCAGATTGATCGCAACGCCAATAAATGTCTGTCCTGTCATGCCCGTTCGCGTACGGGTGACAGCGGGGCACCAATGGTCTCGATCACCCACTTCATGGACCGCGACAGCCAGTTTCTTGCGGCAGTCAGTCCGCGTCGTTATTTCTGCACGCAATGTCACGTGTCACAAAAAGACGTCAAACCGCTGGTTGACAACACCTTTGTCGATATTGACCAACTCCTGCCAAACAACAGCACCCGCATCGCGGAATAAGGAGATTGGCTGATGATGAACTTTTTAAAACGGTACTGGACGGTTCTGACGACCCCCAGCGTGCATTACAGTCTTGCCTTCCTGACGGTCGGCGGCTTCATCGCCGGGATCATGTTCTGGGGTGGCTTTAACACCGCACTTGAAGCCACCAACACAGAACAATTCTGCATCAGCTGTCACGAGATGAAGGACAATGTCTACGAGGAACTGAAAACCACGATCCATTACAGCAACCGTTCAGGTGTTCGGGCGACCTGCCCGGATTGCCATGTTCCGCATGAATGGACCGACAAGATCGCGCGCAAGATGCAGGCATCCAAGGAAGTCTGGGGCAAGATCTTTGGCACCATCAGCACGCGTGACAAGTTCCTTGAAAAGCGGCTTGAACTTGCCCAGCACGAATGGGCACGTCTGTCGGCCAACAATTCCCTTGAATGCCGTAACTGTCATTCATCGGAATCGATGGATATCACCCGCCAAAGCCCGCGTGCATCCGAGGCCCATCAGAAATTTTTGTTCACCGGTGAAAAGACTTGTATCGACTGTCACAAGGGGATCGCGCATCATCTTCCCGATATGTCGGGTATTCCCGAATGGCAGTAAGTTAAAGATGGACCAAACCGCGTGACACAAAGCCAAGGCTTCCTTTTGGCCGGGATTCCATTCCGGCCAAAAGACCCGATTGACGACGTGCTGGGCGAAATCGCCGCAAGCATTGATGCCAACCGCATCGCAGGATATGTGCAAAAGCGCCGCAAGGACCGCGATTGCGGAACGCTTGTCTATGTGCGCAACCTGCGCAGCGGCGCAGAAATGCCGATCACCAAAAACCGTGGCGCAATGGCAAAGGGCTGCAAACTTGATGGCGATGCATTGTCATCGCTGTCCGAACAGCTCGAACGTGACGTGGAAACCCGGTGTGATCTGCTGATTGTTGCGCGCTTTGGCCGCAGCGAAGCTGATGGCAGGGGATTGCGTGATGTGATCTCGCGCGCTCTTGATCTTGATATTCCGGTTCTGGTCGGCGTGCGCGATGAATATGCCCCGGCCTGGGAGGAATTTCACGGCGGCATCGCCGATGATCTGCCCCTTGATGCCACGACCATCAGAAACTGGCTGGCAGACCATCTGAGCATTCCTGAAAACGCCTGAGACAGCCTGGCGTTTCTTCCCGATCAGTCGCAACACCCGAAATCGACCGGTGCACGGTCACGCGCCAGCACCCTGGCGGCAAAGCGTTCGAACCATTCCCCGAACGCCGCGTCATATTTGGCACGTCCCGCCCGTTGAATATCCGGTCCCTGACCGTTTGGTCGATCCGTCTTGGCCGCCGAATTTGACAGCCAGCGTTCATGGGTTTCATCATCGACTTCGGGATGGAACTGAATGCCCCAGATGCGCTCGTCAATGTGATAGGCCTGATGGGGGAATGTTGCCCCCGTCGCAATCAGTTCCGCCCCTTCGGGCAGACTAAATCCCTCGCTGTGCCAGTGATAGACCATCATCTCGTCGGGAAACAGATCACGCCCCGCCTCGGTCGCCTGCACCGGGTAATAGCCGATCTCGGTCAGGCCATCGGGATGGGCTTGCACCTCCGCACCAAGATGGCGTGCCATCAGCTGCGCGCCAAGGCAAATACCAAGATAAAGCGCATCACTGGCAACCACGCAGGGCAGGAAATCCATGATCGCGCGCACATTGCCCAGATCATCGTCATTGGCACTCATCGGGCCGCCAAACACTACAACCAGATGATAGCCCGTCAGGTCTTCGGGCAATGTATCGCCCTCGCCCGGGCGGCGAATATCGAACTCATAGCCATACTTGCGCAACACCGTTCCCAACCGTCCCGGCTGCCCGGTGGCGGAATTGAAAATCAGAAGAATGCGGTTGGCGGGGCTCAGTTCGTTCATCGGGACCTCATTGCTGCAAGAGCGAAGGGTGACGTTTTAGGCACAGTTTGACAAGTCCCCTGCCGTCAAAAAGGTTTTGCCACAACGGAAAAAGCCGCCACACAGGGTGCGGCGGCCTTTGATCCGAAACGAAAAAGCGATGGCTTAGACGTTGAATTTAAAGTGGAAGATATCGCCATCCTTGACGATATAGGTCTTGCCTTCCTGACGGAGCTTGCCGTTATCACGCGCACCGGATTCACCGTTAAATTCGATGAAATCGTCATAGGCAATGGTTTCGGCCTTAATGAAGCCGCGCTCGAAATCGGTGTGAATGACACCCGCCGCATTCGGCGCGGTCGCACCGTTATAAACCGTCCATGCGCGGGCTTCTTTCGGACCAACCGTAAAGAAGGTCAAAAGGTTCAAAAGCTTGTAGCCTTCGCGAATGACGCGCGCCAGACCGGTTTCTTCAAGACCAAGACCTTCAAGGAACTCTTTCTTGTCTTCTGCACTTTCCAGAAGGGCAACTTCCGACTCAATAGCCGCTGAAATCACCACCGAACGAGCACCCTGGGCTGCTGCCATTTCGGCAACCTTGGCCGAAAGCGCATTGCCATCCGCAGCACTGTCTTCATCAACATTGCATGCATAAAGGACCGGCTTGCTGGTCAGAAGCTGCAACATGCGGAACGCCTTGGCTTCGTCTTCGTTGTTCACTTCAACAACACGGGCCGGCTTGCCTTCGCGCAGAACTTCAAGGGTACGTTCAACCAGTTCCAGCGTCAGCTTGGCATCCTTGTCATTCCCTTTTGCACGTTTCTGCAAACCGGTAACGCGTTTCTCAAGGCTGTCCATATCGGCCAGCATCAGCTCGGTCTCGATGGTCTCGGCATCGCGAACCGGGTCAACCGACCCTTCGACATGGGTGATGTCGCCATCTTCAAAGCAGCGCAGAACATGCACAATCGCATCCGTTTCGCGAATATTGGCAAGGAACTGGTTGCCAAGGCCCTCGCCTTTGGATGCACCACGGACCAGACCGGCAATATCAACGAATTCGAGCTGGGTCGGAATGATGGTCGCCGATTTGCTAATGGCGGCAATCTTGTCAAGGCGATCATCAGGAACGCTGACACGACCGGTATTCGGCTCGATGGTACAGAACGGGAAGTTTGCTGCCTCGGCAGCAGCCGTCTGGGTCAGGGCGTTAAAAAGGGTCGATTTGCCAACGTTGGGCAGACCAACGATACCGCATTTGAATCCCATCTTTCCGGGCTCCGTAACTTGAATTTCTGTTCATCAGGATCGATCCGGGTATTGCCAGACCGAAAGACTATTTCTTTTTGCCAAATGCCCTGGCAAGGGCTTCGGCCATGGCCGAAGCTGCATTGCTGACCGGTGTGTCTGCGCGTTCCACGCGGACCTTTGCTGCACCGGACAATTCGTCCAATCCTTCGCCAGCCTGCCTTTGCAGACCCGCATCGGTGTCGCCATCATTCCCGGCCGGTTTGGTAGCCGGTTTGTCTTTCTTCGGCGCCTTGGGCTTGGGCGGGTTCACAATGGCCGAGACCTTGCTCATAAAGCCGCCATCATCGCCCTTGACCAGTCGCGCGAATTCCGCCGCAACCCCGTCCAGAAGCGCCATCAGCCAGCCTTCACTCTCGGCCTTGGAGAAATCCCCAAGAACATGGCCATGCACACGGGATTTTTCCCCCGGATGACCAATGCCAAGACGGACCCGGCGATATTCCTTGCCACAATGGGCATCAATGGATCGCAATCCGTTATGGCCGCCATGGCCGCCGCCGCGTTTGACGCGCAGCTTGCCCGGTGGCAGGTCCAGCTCATCATGCAGGACAATAACGTCTTCGACCGGAATCTTGTAGAAGCGCAGCACTTCGCCAACGCTTTGTCCCGAAAGGTTCATGAAGGTTTCCGGTTTCAGAACCAGAATCTTTTGACCGTTCAGTTCACCTTCGGAAATCTGACCCTGAAACTTTTTACGCCAGGGCCCAAAAGAATAGCGGCGGACGAGTTCGTCCGCCGCCATGAAGCCAATGTTGTGGCGATTGGCGGCATAGCCCGATCCCGGGTTTCCCAATCCAACCACCAAAAACATCGTAAGACCTCGATCTTATTCTTCGGTCGCTTCTGCGTCTTCGTCCGAAGCGGCATTTTCTTCCGACTTCAGAGCGGACGGAGCAGCAACGGTCGCAACGGTGAAGTCACGGTCGGTAATCGCAAGCTCAACACCTTTCGGCAGTTTGATTGCCGAGATGTGGATCGAGTCACCAACTTCAACACCCGAAAGGTCAAAGACCAGCTCTTCCGGAATTGCATTCGGAGCGCAGATAACTTCGACATCGTGACGGACAACGTTAAGAACGCCGCCTTTTTTCAGGCCCGGCGATTTCTCTTCGTTTTCGAAGCGAACCGGAACTTCAACATGGATGGTCTGGCCTTTTGCAAAGCGCAGAAGATCGATGTGAAGAATCTGATCGGTAACTTTGTCGAACTGAACGTCGCGCGGCAGAACTTCATATTTCTCTTTTCCGACTTCAACGGTCAGAACATGAGAATAGAAGCCCGGCTTATGCAGAAGTTTCCAAAGCGGACGCGGGTCGATCTGGAACAGAACAGCTTCCTGTTTTGCACCATAAATGACACCAGGGACCATACCGGCACGACGCACGGCACGGGCGGCCCCCTTTCCGGCCCGTTCACGGATTTCCGCAGTGATAACAGTGTTTGCCATCGGAAAATCTCCTTGAACTATAAAAATATTGTTCTCGCAGGTTGGTGAAAATCACCGCTGAAAGCCCACGAAAACAAGCGCGGTGGCCTCCAGGGGTGCCACCGCGACGAGGGCCTTATACCCTCAATCGAAAAGAACGGAAACAGATTTTTCTTCCGAGATACGGCGGATGGCTTCAGCCATCAGCGGCGCAATCGGAAGCTGTCGGATTTTAGTGCAGTCACGAACCGCATCCGATGCACGGATGGAATCGGTAGTGACAACTTCGGTCATCGGGGAATTGGCGATACGCTCAACCGCCGGGCCCGACAGGACACCGTGGGAAACATATGCCGCAACCGACGATGCGCCGCGTTCTTTAAGGGCACCGGCTGCATTGCAAAGGGTGCCTGCCGAATCAACGATATCGTCGACCAGAATGCAGGCTGCGTCTTTGACATCACCGATAACATGCATGACTTCGGAAACACCGGCCTGCGGACGACGTTTGTCGATGATCGCAAGTTCAGCATCCAGACGTTTTGCAACGGAACGCGCACGGGCAACACCGCCGACATCCGGGCTGACGATGACCAGTTTCTGGCCTTCGAACTTGTTGCGGATGTCGCTGGTCAGAACCGGCGATGCAAACAGGTTATCAAGCGGAATGTCGAAGAAGCCCTGAATCTGACCGGCATGGAGATCCATGGTCAGAACGCGGTCAGCACCGGCAACCGTAATCAGGTTGGCAACCAGCTTTGCCGAAATCGGGGTACGGGGACCGGATTTACGATCCTGACGGGCATAGCCGAAATACGGAATGACAGCCGTGATGCGACGTGCAGACCCACGACGCAGCGCGTCGAGTATCACCAGAAGTTCCATCAGGTTGTCGTTTGCGGGGAAAGAGGTGCTCTGAATGACAAAAACGTCCTCACCGCGGACGTTTTCCTGAATTTCACACCAGATTTCCTCATCGGAGAAACGCTTAACATCTGCGCGGGTAAGCGGCAGATTCAGATGGTCAGCAATTGCCTCAGCCAACGGGCGGTTACTGTTACCAGCGAGGATCTTCATAGCGGGGCCTCGGTTAATGGGTGCCGGGAAAGCGAAAAATCTTTTTGCGACTCCATCAACACAGATCAGCCAGGAGCGGTCCCGCTTGCCCCTGTCGCCCAAATGCCCGGAAACCGGGGAAACCCCGCCCGAACTGACGACATGTTCACGACACTCAAAGACCATTCATGGGCAAATCTGCACCATGGCAGTTCGCGGCGGCTTTATAACCAGCCGTTAACAGTCTGTAAATGGGGCCAATGACGAATAACGACAAGGCTGTCATGCATCAGGCGGCCATTCGCCACCTTAACGGAACCCTATCGGGCAGAAAGCGTCTTTCTATCTGCCCGCAACTGAAGCTTTTTGCGCGTGGCAATCTGGCCCAGAACACCTTCAAGTGTTTCGACCGCCGCCTGTGCCGCAAGCGATGCCACCGGCCCCCAGTATTTATCAAGACTGCCATGGGGCACGACATTGTTCTGGTTCATCTGACCAAGCTCGCTGCCGTTGGTTTCCATGATGATCCATTCAATGGATACCTTGTCGACTGGCGGGTTCTTGCTGTTTTCAACCGGTGTCACGGCAATGGTCGCGGACAGGATCACGCTGTTTTCATCGATTTCCCTGTTATCAACAAGAATGCCCTTGGATTGCAGCAACGCCCCGGCCGAGCGTGAAAGTGCCGTATTGCCATCGCCAGGTGCGCCGGAAAAATCGATCAGCGCAATCTTCATAAACGGCGCTGCCTTGAATGCCGACCGGTCACCGGTGATCATAAAGGCAATCTCGTCTGCCGGGGTCGCCACCAGACCGTCATAGGTCCTGATCATCGGGTCTTCCTTGATGCCGTCAAGTTCCCGGACCTTTTCAGCCAGATCCTGCGGGACCAGCAGACCGTTTTCTTCGGGACCGCCCGGTCTGTCGGCAAACCATTGTTCGGCAGAAAGTTCACCACTCGATCGTACCGTATCAATCGCCAGACCATCCGGGCGCATCAGAACCCAGGTCAGATCAAGCTTGGCACCGTCTTCGACAAGACTTGTTTCCACATTCGGACGCAGGATGTAACTGCCGCCTTCGGAACTGTCGCTATAGGCCGGGATATCACGGTTGCGCAAGGCACGTGCCATGGCGCGCGCCAGATGTGCCGACGCACCTTCGGGCAAGTCATCACCGCCTTCGACCCGCACCGTTCCGGTATCACGCAATTCCAGAAGTGACGGATCACCTTCACGTCCGGCCCCCTCGAACGGGCGCGGCAAATCACCACAGGCCGCAAGCGGGGCAATTGTCAGAACAAACAGAACAAGGGAACGGAGGATTGATGTCATAAGGCCACTTACATATTCACATCAAAACGCAACCAACCATGGTTGCGATGATCATAAAGAAAAACAACATAATCATATGCGGCATGACGTCTCCCCCTGAGCCGTGTTTGGCCCTACGCCTCTGTCAACATGATTGCGGAAAGTTGCCTACCGTAATCGGGCTCCTTGCGAAGCGTCGTGCGGCGGTAACTGTAAAAAAGATGTTCTTCGGCCAAGGTATCGCGCGCCACCAGCTCGACCGATGCAATCCCGGTCGCAATGGTCCGGCGCCGCACATATTCCGGCAGATCAAACATGAAATGTCCGTCCCGCACCGATGCGTCAAACAAATCATCATTGCCTTCGGGTCCGCCCAGAATGGTGTCGCGAAACGCGCCATCCACCTCATAGGATTTTCGCGCAATGCATGGCCCGACTGCGGCAGTGATGTTTTCGCGCTTCGCACCAAGCTTTTCCATCGCCGCAACCGTGCTGGCCGAAATGCCGCCATATGATCCGCGCCAGCCGGAATGGCAGGCCCCGATCACACCGGCAACCGGATCATGAAACAGCACCGGCGTACAATCGGCCGTCAGAATGCCCAGCATGATGCCCGGACGGTCAGTAACCATCGCGTCGGCCCTGGGTGCCTCGTCACGTGAAAGCGGCTTGTTAAGAACGGCAACATCGGTGCCATGCACCTGATAGACCGTGGTCAGATTTTCGGAAATTGTCGCAAAGGCCGATGCGGCACGCGCGCGGTTCTCGGCAACCCGGTCCTTGTCATCATCGGACCCGAAACCGACATTGAGTCCGCCATGAATACCGTCACTGACCCCGCCCTTGCGACTAAGGAACCCGTGGCGCAACCCGTGTTTGCCCGACAGGCGTTCGGCTTCAAACCATGTCAGCCCGTTTGACGAACGTTCGATACCGTCAGTAATCGGATGGGTCATGGATCGGTGGCTCCGTCGTTCTGGTTGATCGGTATTTAGCCCGCAACGCCACTTACACAAGGTGGCGGGGTTGTATTGCGACCATATCCGATCAGAACTTTAAAAAGCGTTCCCATCTGGTCGGCATCAATCAGCCGTGCCAATGCCTGATCAATGGCAACGGCCTGTTGTTCATCGGCACTGGTTTTCAAAAGCTCGGCACGCTGTTCAATGCCCAGCATTTTAAGGAATGTACCCTGCGTCAAAACCGCACCTGTGCGTCCGCCTGCTTCATTCATCGTCCGTGCAATGGCTGCAAAATCCACATGTGCGGTCAGATCGGCATCGCCCGGATCGCTCAGGACCGGATGATATTCATGGCCCTTTAGTGCCTGCAACGTATCGCCAAAGGCACTGCTCGGATGCCCGTAATCAATAAACAGTGCCGCGCCCTCTGTTTCATTCAGACGCCGCGCAATCTGATCAGCAATGGCGATTGCCGGGGCGCAACTTTCAAAGATGTCACCCTTTTTGGCTGTCCCGCGCAATGTGGCCGGGATCAGTGCGTCGGTCACCGGGGTTTCGCGTCCACGGACAAATCCAAGTTCGCCACTATTGGCATCAACACCAACCAGCCGCTCGGCCCAGCCATGATCGCCCCGTTCGAACTGACGGATCGGAAGGGCGTCAAAGAATTCATTGCCAATCACAATTGCGGGCACGCCCGCACGTGTCGGGATATCGTCAAACGCTTCGTGCCAGGTTGCCGGAATGCCATATGCCATGATGGCAGTTTGCTGATGGGTGCGCAGAACCGGGCTGGTTTCGACAAACCGCACCGTCAAGGCGTCACCAATACCCGGCACATTGCGCACAGCCCGCAAGGCATCGGACATCAGCGTCCCGCGTCCCGGTCCCAGTTCAATCAGATCGATCTTGGGCGGACAGCCCAGTTGCTGCCAGGTCACGGCGGCCCAAAGACCGATCAGTTCCCCGAACATCTGGCTGACTTCGGGTGCGGTAATAAAATCACCGGCACGCCCGAACGGATCCTGTTTGCGGTAATAGCCATATTCCGGATGGGCCAGCGCCTCATTCATGAAATCGGCAATGCTGATCGGCCCGGAAAGCGCAATCCGGCGCTTGATATGATCCAGAAGCGGGCTATCGGTTTCAGGCAGCTGGCTCACGCGGCTTCTGCCTCTTTGGGATGCTGACGGGTTTCAATCGGCTTGGATTTCATTGCATAGACAATGCAACCGACCCCGAACAGCACCATCGGGATCGACAGAAGCTGCCCCATCGTCGCCCCACCGGCAAGGAAGCCAAGCTGTGCATCGGGCTGGCGGAAGAATTCGACAATGATCCGCGAAATGCCATATCCGGCAACGAATGTTCCGCCAAGAATGCCCGGACGATGACGCACAAAGGCACTGCGCGACAAGGCAAACAACACAACAAACAGGATCAGACCTTCAAGGGCTGCTTCATAAAGCTGGCTCGGATGGCGCGGTTCCGGTCCGCCATTGGGGAATACAATGCCCCAGGCCACGTCGGTGGTGCGCCCGAACAGCTCGCCATTGATGAAGTTGGCAATGCGCCCGAAAAACAGACCAATCGGGGTTGCGACAGCCGCGGCATCAAGTACGGCAAGGATCGAAATCCCGCGTTTGCGCGCAAACAGGATGATCGCGACGATGACCCCCATGAACCCGCCATGGAATGCCATGCCGCCCTGCCAGACCTTAAGGATATTGGCCGGATTTTCGAGATAATATTCCAGATTGTAAAACAGGATATATCCCAGCCGCCCGCCAAGGATCACACCAAGTGTGGCCCAGAACAGCAAATCATCAACGTCCCGTTTGCTCATGATGTTGGGCGACTTGGTGCAGTAATAAACCACATACTTCCACCCCAGAAGCAGCCCCGCGATATAGGCCAGCGCATACCAGCGAATGGCAATCGGGCCGATGGAAATCGCAATCGGGTCTATCGCCGGAAAGGCAAGGCTCAGCATCGGGGAAACTCCGGTTGGCAGAAGCAGTTAAATCGAACGATCATGTTCGGGTGATGATCCTGATGTCCCAAAGGATATGGGCAGCATCATGGCAAACAGACCGATGCTGCGGATCCACATCCTGTTAACGGAACGGATCTTCGGTCGCGAGATAATCCTGAATATAAAGACGCACCCCTTCTTCAAGGGATGTCATGTCACGATCATAGCCCGCCGCACGCAGCTTGTTCATATTGGCTTCGGTGAAATACTGGTACTTGTCACGGATGGATTCCGGGGTCGGTATATAATTGATGACCGGCTCCTTGCCCATGGCATCAAAGACGGCAAGGGCAAGGTCCTTGAAACTGCGCGCCTTGCCGGTCCCGATATTGAACAGATCGCTGACCTGTGGATTGTCATAAAGCCACATGATGATACTGACCACATCACCGACCCAGACAAAGTCACGCAGCTGTCCGCCATCCTCGTAATCGGGATGATGGGATTTGAAAAGTGTTGCGGTTTCACCAGCCGACAGCTTGTCAAACATCTGCGAAACCACCGAACGCATACCGCCCTTGTGATATTCATTCGGGCCATAGACGTTAAAGAATTTCAGGCCGGCCCACTGTTTCGGGCGGAAGCCGTTCTGATCGAGAATACGGCGGAAACGACGGTCGGTCGCATGCTTGGACCAGCCATAGGCATTGAGCGGTGCCAGCTTGGCAAGATCAGCTTCTTCAAAGCTGTCATCAAAGCCCTGCTTGCCATCGCCATAGGTCGCGGCCGAGGATGCATAGATCAGTCGTGCCGAATGGCGCGCACACCAGTCCCAAAGCCAGGTCGTCAGTTTCAGGTTGTTGTTCAGGATCTTGTCGGCATCGGTTTCCGTGGTCGCGGAAATTGCACCCATATGGAAAATCGCATCGACATTGCCCGAATGCTGTTCAAGAAAAGCAGGCAGTTCGTCGGGATGGACAATGTCGCGCAGATTGCGCTTGGCAATGTTTTTCCACTTGATGCCGTCGCGCAGGCGATCAACGACAACAATGTCGGTTTCCCCGCGTTCTTCAAGGGCAGCAACAATATTGGAACCGATAAAGCCGGCACCACCGGTGACGATAAGCATTGCATTCTCCTGGCGGGCAAAACCCATTGATCGAACTTTCTGGTCACTTTATAGGACCGCCCCTGATCTGGAGCAAGAAAAGCCAGTCAAAATCACGATATCGTCACAGCAAGTTCGCCAGATTGCCCTTTGCTGACGATCAGCTTGCTCTATGACAGCGAACACCCATATTATGCGCAACACATTGATCCCAAAAGCCGGAGACCATCATGCAGATCAACAACCGCATTCTCGACGACATTACCCGCGTGACCAATTCTGCACTGGGCACCATGACGGGCGTCAAAGGCGAAGTTGATGCCCTTGTCCGTCAGCAATTCGAAAAAATCCTGATGGGCATGGATATGGTCACCCGCGAAGAATTCGACGTCGTCCATGATGTCGCGATCAAGGCCGCCGAACGCATTGACGCGCTTGAAGCCCGCATCGTCGAACTTGAAAAGCGTCTCGAAGCAGCTGAAGCCCCTGCCAAACCGGCGGCAAAACGCGCGGCCTCGAAACCGGCTGCAAAAAAAGACGCCTGATCGCCGTTTAAATCCCCACATAAATGGATGTGGGCCGTCTATCAGGATCGCTGAAAGGTCGATCAGGACGGATAAAACGGACCGGGCTTAAGCCGAGTTCCAAAATTCATTGCGCTCCTGCGTCGCAGGACGGTTGAAAGACGGCGGGCACCGGCATATAGTGCGCGCCCTTTCGCACATGCTTATACAGGCTGGGTATATATGAACGACCAACTCGACGATATTGGCGATCTGGGCGACGAAAATCCGTTGCTCCTTGTCGAAGATATCGCTCGCACGAACCAATGGCATCTGGAACGACGCAGCACCGACGAGGTGGTGGTCGAGATTCCGGCCCATTGGTGTACTTATCTGGTCTATTTCACCTGGCGCGACGATGCCGAGGCGCTGCATATCGCATGTTGCTTTGACCTGTTTGTGCCCGAACCCCTGCGTCCGCGCATGTACGAGCTGGTTGCCAAATGCAACGAACAGCTCTGGATCGGGCATTTCGGGCTGTGGCTTGAAGAAAACATGCCGCTGTTCCGCCACACGCTGTTGTTTGGAGGAGACGTTCCCCCGATGGTCGAACAGTTCGAGGAACTGATCGATATCGCGATTTCGGAATGCGAACGCTTCTTCCCGGCCTTCAACTTTGTTCTCGGCCAGGGTCAATCCCCGGACGATGCCCTGACCCATGCAATGCTCGAACCGGCAGGTCAGGCCTAGGACCACACCAGACCATCACAAACCATCCCGGCAATGTGCCCGGTGGTTTGACTGATCTGACGTATCAGGACGGCATGATTGCCGTCCTTTTTCGTTGCAATGCAGTTTTTTTTTCGCAAGCAGCCGCTTTTTTGCCAAACAAAACAAATCGCGCAAAGCTGCATCTTGGGCATGGCCTGACAAAACAAAATCCCGCAAAGCCCGGCCTTGTCAGGCAAAGCCACCTTCAATGTGGATAAACACGCTTTTTCAAAGCTCTCCTGCCATGGGCCCTTGTCCTTTGCACTGACTTGACCCACCTTGAGAAGATCGCTACGGCATTACATCAAGACTGTTGATAGCCTCATCATCAACAGAACCCGATGGATAAAGCGGAGCAGATTTTATGAATACGCGTCTTTTGCTGGTCGGCTGTGGCAAGATGGGCAGTGCCATGCTTGAAGGCTGGCTGGCCCAGGGCCTCAAGGCTGACAATGTCTATATCGTTGAACAGGCCGAAGCCGCCGAAAAGCTTGAAGCAAGCTATGGCATTCATGGGGTTACCGACGTTGCCGGCATTCCGCAGGACTTTATCCCGCAGGTCATCCTGTTCGCCGTCAAGCCGCAGGTCCTGCCAGATGTGATTGACGCTTACAAACCGCTTGTCCGTGCAGAAACCGTCTTCCTGTCGGTTGCGGCGGGCAAGACCATTGAATTCTTTGCAAGCCATCTGGGCAAACTGGCCCGCATCGTACGCGCCATGCCCAACACCCCGGCGGCTGTATCGCGCGGCATGACCGTCATGTGCCCGACCGAAAATGTCAGCATCGCCCAGCGCGACATGTGTGAAACCCTGCTGTCCACGGTCGGACTGGTTTCCTGGGTCGAGGATGAAAGCCTGATGGATGCGGTTACCGCCCTTTCGGGCAGTGGCCCTGCCTATATCTTCCATCTGGTCGAAGCCATGGCACAGGCTGGCGAAACTGCGGGCCTTCCCGCCGATCAGGCCATGCTGCTTGCCCGCCAGACCGTGATTGGTGCCGGCTTCCTTCTTGATGCCAGCGAAGAAACCGCCGCCACCCTGCGTCAGAATGTCACAAGCCCCGGCGGCACCACGGCCGCGGCATTGAATGTTCTGATGGATCAGGAAAACGGTCTGCCGGAACTGATGACCCGTGCTATCGAAGCCGCCCGCAAACGTTCGGTCGAGCTGGCAAGCTGATCGACATTTCGTAATCTGACCTGACAGGAGACGCTCATGCCCGCCAAAAAGGATATCCCAAATATCCTGATCGATGCCGCCCTTAAACTGGCTGCCGAGAAAAGCTGGCATGACGTCACCATGATCGATATCGCCCGGTCTGCTGGCCTCAGTCTGGCCGACTGCCATGCGCACTGCAACGGCAAGGGCGATCTCCTTCGTCGCTTCATCCGCAAGATTGATCACGAAGTTCTGGCCGATCTTGATGCCGATGATTTCAACGAACCCGGCCATGATCGCCTGATTGCCGTGATCATGGCGCGGTTTGATGCGCTGGCTGATTATCGCCCTGCCCTGCGTTCGATCATTGCTGCACGCGGTGATCTTGGCCCGGCGGACTCGATCCGGGCAATCAAAAGTCATTTTGGTTCGATGCGCTGGATGCTGGATGCTTCGGGTTTTCGGACATCCGGCCTTCACGGGTCGCTGCGCGTTACCGGACTGACGGCAATCTATGCCCGCACCTTCCGTCAGTGGCTTGATGATGACAGCACCGACTTTGGTCCGACGATGGCCTATCTTGATCGCGAACTGTCGCGTGCCGCCGATTGGGACGGGCAGGTTGAAAAAGGTTTGGGCAAGGCCGCAAAACTGTGTCGCAAGCTTTCCGAAAATTGCCGCCGATTCTCGTCGGAAAAATCATCGGACACGACCGACACAACGGCCCCAGATCTGCGTCAGTAAAGACAATCAGGTCGCGCTTGATATCTAACCCCCTGATCTGACGCAGCAATTCTCAAAACCCAACCCAAGGGATTTTGCAGACACAAAACATTAACCCTAAAGTTATTGTGCAGTGCAAAATAATCCTTGACGCATCCGGCTCATTCCGGCATATTGCAGTTGAATTTGTGCGGCGCACAATAGCGCCTCATTCCACACCTGTTGCAAATGTTGATGGAGTGCAAAACCATGACCGCCGCAAAAAAGGCAACCAACCCGTTCTTTGACCTCGACTTCACCAAATACACTGCGGACTTCAAACTTCCGGGTGTTGACGTGAATGAAATGATGGCTTTCCAGCGTAAAAACGTGGAAGCCCTCACCAAAGCCAACAAGGTAGCCTTCGACGGTTTCCAGGCTGTTGCTCAGCGTCAGAGCGAAATTTTCAAAGCGCTGCTGGATAAAGTTCAAACCCAGGGCAAAGATTTCGCTGCTACTACCGCTGACGACCCGATGGCTACGGCTGCCAAGCAGACCGAAGCCGCGAAAGCTGCATACGAAGACGCACTTTCGACCGCCAAGGAACTGTCTGGTCTGGTAACCAAGTCCCAGGAAGAAGCTCTTGCTCTTCTGCAGGCTCGCTTTACCGAATCCCTTGATGAATTCAAGGCAGCGATCGAAAAGACCGCTGCTGCGAAGTAACAGCTTTCCGCTGATAACTTCCCGTAATCTACTTGATGGCAGGACTGCAAGGTCCTGCCATTTTCTTTTGTCTGCTCCGCGGATTTTGCTCAAACTCCGGAATTTGCCCACCCGCGATGCTTTGGACTTATCAGCCTGATTTCCGAACAGTAAGCTGTCTTCATAACAAGGAGGCCCTTACCCAATGAACGAAATCAGTTTTGATGATTTTCTGAAAGTCGATATCCGTGTCGGCACAGTGATCGACGCACAGGAATTCCCCGAAGCCCGCCGTCCCGCCCTTAAGCTGTGGGTGGATTTCGGCCCCGAGATCGGCACCAGAAAAACATCCGCCCAGATCACCAAATATTACAGCCCGGAAAAACTGATCGGCCGTCAGGTTGCCGGTGTCATCAATTTCCCCAAAAAACAGGTCGGTCCCTTCATGTCCGAATTCCTGTGTCTTGGTTTCCCCGATGGTGCCGATGACAAGGGCATCGTCCTGATCCGCCCGGACGAGGATGTGCCCAATGGCGCACGCCTGTTCTGATCGCGGAACCTGTTCCCCCCAAAAAAACAGAGGGACAGGCACCAAAGATGCCTGTCCCCGCTCGTGCCGCGCTATCTTTTTACAGATTAGCGCGCCAAAACTACCGATGCCTCGCGCGTGCGACCGACCGCCACCGCCATTTCTTCCGACACCATCTGCAATCCCGAAAGCAACCCTTGCGAAGTCGCAAGCGACGTCTGAACACCATGCATCTCGCTGGTGACCTGCGATATGACATCGCCTTGCTTCTCGACAGCCACCGAGACAACAGCCACACGGTTCAGCATCGCTTTCATGTCCAGACGCAGGGCGGTCAATATGCGCACATTCTCGCTGACGCATTCATCAAGATTGTCGATCCGTGCCTTGAGTTCGGGCGTATCCCTTGCGCCGGCACGCACCGCATCCAGTGCATTTTCCATCGCGACGGCGGCAACATCGCCTTCGATCACCGTATCGAAAACATGATCGGCCACAGATTGCAATTCCGTCATCCGTTGGGCGCTTTCCTCGACGCATGACACCAACCGTCCGGCGATCATGCTGCTGGCTTCAAGATGAACCTGTGCCAGACGACATGCCTTGGCGACCCTTTCGTAATTCTGATCGAACTTGCACAAACTGCGGTCAATATCAATGAAGCTTGAATCAAGGGTCGTTTTCAAATCACCCAGCGAATGGACTTCGCCCGTGATATCGACAGCAAATTTGACAATTTTACGAACCGTGCCATCCGGGGCAAAGACCGGGTTATAGGTTGCCTCAAACCAGACCTCATCACCGTCCTTTCCGACCCGTCTGAATTGCCGGGCGCTGTATTTTCCGTTGGCAAGAGATCGCCAGAATGCGCGGTAGTCGGCACTTTGAGCATAATCGGGTTCGACAAACATGCTGTGATGCAGGCCGACAATTTCTGCAAGTTCATATCCCATGATCGAAAGGAAATGGTGATTGGCTGTCAGAATATTGCCTTTCACATCGAACTCGACCACCGCATGGCTATGCTCAATCGCATCGACCTTGCCCTGCAGGTCAATAAGCTTTTCATGACGTTCGGTAACATCAACACCAAGCCGCATGATTGCGCTTACCGCTCCCTTGCAATCACGTATCGGGCCATAGGTCTCCTCGACCCAGATAAGATCACCCTGTTTGGTCACACAGGGCAGAACAACCCGCTTGCTCTTTCCGGCGCGCAACTCGATCCAGCACAGATCATAGTCCGGTCCGTTGACCACCTCGGCAGGCAGAAACATGGAATGATGTTGCCCGACAACTTCGCTTTCGTCATATCCGGTCATCGCCAGAAATCGCTCATTGACCCTGATGATCCTGCCATTCAGGTCAAATTCAGCCACGGCGAATGACACATCAACAGCAGCATGCAGGTCATATGACAGATCATTGCGATCTTGCCCGATAGACGAAACAACGGAATTCATGACGGCTCTCCCGGATTGTTGCCTGGCGCAACGCTAAACATATTCGTTATCGTGAATATATTACCGGGATCGCGTCCCCACTATCCTCATATGGGGAGGACATAATACACTCGTATAGGGTGCAGATCCTTCGATGCCCAAAACAAAAAGGCATGGCGATTATCTGCCATGCCTCTTTTAATGGATCGCCGGAAAGAAGTTTTATTTCTCGACGAAAGCTTTCTCGATCACGAAGTGACCGGGTTCGTTCATATTGCCTTCCTTGCCGCCCCACTCGACCAGCATCTGGCGGGTATCAGCAATCATTTCCGGGTTGCCGCACAGCATGAAGCGATCATTTTCAAGGGTCGGCTTGGGCAGACCAAGATCATCATAAAGTTTGCCCGACTTCATGAGTTCGGTAATACGGCCCTGGTTCTTGAACTCTTCACGCGTGACGGTCGGATAATACAGAAGCTTGTTCTGCACATCTTCGCCGAAGAACTCGTTGTTCGGGAGTTCGCTATGGATGAATTCCTGATAGGCCAGTTCGCGAACTTCGCGGCAACCATGCACAAGAATTACCTTCTCATAGCGCTCATAGGTTTCGTAATCGCGGATGACGCTCATGAACGGGGCCAGACCGGTACCGGTCGACAGCAACCACAAATTCTTGCCCGGCAGCAGGTTGTCATGGATCAGGGTTCCGGTCGGCTTCCGCCCGACAAGGATCTTGTCCCCAACCTTGATATGCTGCAAGCGCGAGGTCAGCGGACCGTTCGGCACCTTGATCGAGAAGAATTCAAGCTCTTCATCATAGTTCGCGCTGACCATCGAATAGGCGCGCAGAAGCGGCTTGCCTTCTACTTCGAGTCCGATCATCGCGAACTGACCATTGATGAATCGGAATCCCGGATCGCGGGTGGTTTTGAACGTGAACAGAGTGTCAGTCCAGTGATGGACGTAAGTGACTGTTTCTTCGTTAAAATTGCTGGCCATAACGCTACATCAATCCGTTTCGTCTGTCTGTGTGTGGAACCGTGGCGGGAAACACGGAGTTTTATCCCGGCACGCATTCCATGCCAAGTTGGCGCGATTTAACATCAACTAACCGTATATCGCAACAAAACAATCCATATTTCTTGTCATTTTGTGTAATTTATATAAAACAATAAAAATTAAGTGTAGAATATTGTCTGACAATCAGGCACATTAGGCAGAACAGACCCGATTGACAAGCTTTTGGTCAGGTTAGATATACCCTGGCTTGCCTCGATACAATGACACATCTCAATGCGGTGACAGATGACTCGATCAACCGGCGAAATGTCTGATGCTCTGACCGTTCAGCAGATTGCAGATGCAATCACCAACGCCATCCGCGAAGGACGTCTGGCCCCCGGACAGAGACTGACGGAAATTGACTTTGCCAAAAAACTTGATGTCAGTCGCCCGTCGGTTCGCGAGGCCTTTCGTCAACTGACCTCTGACGGATTGCTGCATTCCCAACCCTATCGCGGGGTCAGTGTCCGGCACATGACACGGCGCGAAGTCGATGATCTTTTCACAGTTCGCGGCGCACTCGAAGGTTTGGCTGTTCGTCTGGCAACCCCTGCACTTGCCGGGACGATATCCCCGCTTGAAGACATCCAGACCGCGCTTGACGCCGCCGAGGCCAGCCGTGACCTGAATGCCATGTCCCAGCATAACCTTGCCTTCCATATGCTGTTTGCCGATGTCAGCAAGAATGAACTGCTGCGCGAACAGCTGCGCCGGATTGCCAATAACGTCTATTGGCTGCAATTCCGGGTTCTGGTGGCCGACGAAAAGGTTCTTGCCACCAACGCCACCCATCGCGACCTGCTTGAAGCGGTGCGCGCCAATGATCCCAAACACGCCGAAGCCATCATGATTGCCCATGTCGACCAGTCACGGCAACTGGTTCAGGCGCTGTCTGACGATCACTTTGCCAACCCGCAAGCCGACTGATCGCCAATAGTCGGTGTCAAATACCGTCATCCCGGCACAACACGCAGGTGCAGCTTCCCGCGATCTGACTTGCACGAACAGAAGTCGGCACTGGCGTGATCAGTAACAGGCTTCATGGCTAACGCGGGCTGCTCGCAACACACCAAGTTTGACCGCCGGATGATATTTTGCACCTTGCTCCGGGCCTTCTTCATCTTTAATATTGTCTGACAATTTAAACTAACAATATTTCAGGAAGCGTCATGTCTGCCACCAAACACCTCACCACCGAATTTCAGCCCATCCCGCTGCCTGATTATCAGGAATACGACCTTGCCGAAATGCGTGCCCGCGCGCAGGCCTTTTATGATGAGATCAAAACCCGCCATACCGTGCGCGAATTTTCAGACCGTGCCGTGCCGCGCGATATCATCGAAACCTGTATTCGTGCGGCGGGTACTGCCCCCAACGGGGCCAACCATCAGCCATGGCACTTCTCGGTAATCGGCGATCCGGCAATGAAAAAGAAAATCCGCGCTGCCGCCGAAGAAGAAGAACGCGCCTTTTACGAAGGCCGCGCCGGTGAAGAATGGCTCGAAGCGCTCAAGCCGCTTGGCACCGATGACAGCAAGCCGTTTCTGGAAACCGCCCCTTGGCTGATCTGCATCTTTGGTGAACGCAAAAGTACCTCGGCCGATGGCAAGTTGCGCAAGAACTATTACGTGCCGGAATCGGTTTCCATCGCAACCGGCTTTCTGATCGCAGCCCTGCATCGCGCAGGCCTTGCAACCCTGACCCACACGCCGAACCCGATGAGCTTCCTGACCGAGATTTGCGGCCGCCCCGATCACAACAAGCCCTATATCCTGCTTGTCACCGGCTACCCGGCACCGGACGCCACCATCCCGGCCCATGCGACCGAGAAAAAGGACCTTTCGGAAATCGCGACATTCTTCTGATCATGATCCGGCCCGGCTTCACCCCTCGTCGCACCACCCTACAGACAAAAAGCCCCGCAGAAATTGCGGGGCTTTTTGTCTGTAAGTTCCAGTTTGACTAGTGACCGATTGGCAGGACCAGACGCACCCGCAAACCACCACCCGGCGCATCTTCAAGATGAACTTCGCCGCCATGACCGCGTGCGGAATCACGTGCGATTGTCATGCCAAGACCAACACCGCCGGTCGCCTGGTTTCGGGATTCCTCAAGACGGAAAAACGGTTTGAACACTTCTTCGCGCTTATCAGCCGGAATACCGGGGCCATCATCGTCAAACACGATTTCATAATCCTGTCCGCGACGACCGGCCCGCACCGACAGATTGTTCGCATACCGACCGGCATTGGACATAATGTTGGAAACACAACGACGCAATGACTGCGGGCGCAGGTCCATTTCCAGACTGTCTTCGATGTGAAGATCAATCTGTTGCCCGTCACGCAATGCCTCGCCGACCTGATCGGTCAGAAGTTTACCGATATCGGTCAGTTCCGCCTTCTCGCCTTCTTCACCGCGCGCGAATGCCAGATAGGCATCGACCATGCGCTCCATATCGATCACGTCCTGTTTAAGTGCGTCGATACCCGGCGATGATTGCTGCATGGCAAGTTCAAGTTTCATCCGCGTCAGCGGTGTGCGCAGATCGTGTGAAACACCGGCCAGAAGTGCTGTTCTTTGCGACAGGTGACGGACGATACGGTCACGCATCGACATGAACGAACTTGCTGCCATGCGGACTTCAGCAGCACCTTCGGGCTTGAAGTCACCGACATTGACACCACGACCGAACTGATCGGCTGCCTTTGCCAGACGCCGGATCGGGCGGACCTGATTGCGCATGAAGATCACCGCAACCCCATACAGGATCAATGCCGACCCCGCGATCCACATAAAGAAGATATAGGTCGTCGAACTGTAAAGACGCTTGCGCGGGGCGACGATTGAAATCACGCCCTCCTTGAACTGCACGCGAATTTCCAGCCTGCGGTTATCAAGATCAAGATTGAAATAGAACGGACGCTGCACACGCTCGGTCAGGGCAACAAACAATTCTTCTGACACCAGGCCAAGTGGCGGTTCGGTTGTTTGTTCCTCAAGGATTTCATCTGGTTCGAAGGCGATATCAAGTTGCATATGCGCGCGCGCAGAATGCTGCAGCCAGACATAATGTTCCTTGTCGGGATATTCGCCGAGATAATCGATCACATAGGCAACGTCACCGGCAAGACCACGGCTCAGTTGACGGGCGACCGTGTCCCAGTGACGCTCGAAGAAAATCAGAACAGTGACGATTTGCAGCAGCAGCATCGGCGTCATCAGGATCAGCAACGACCGTCCCAGAAGGCCCGTCGGCATCAATGACTTGATCCGGCTATTTTGTTCACTACCCAACGTGCAATTCCCTGTTCAATTCATCGCTACTGACAAGACAGATGTCCTGATCAATCGGCATAAAGGACATAGCCCCGACCGCGTACGGTCTGCAAGTATCTTGGTTGTTTCGGATCTTCTTCGAATTTACGGCGCAAGCGCGTGACTTGTACATCAATACTGCGCGAGGCAGCAGGATCAATCGCATTGCCGCTGATCATTTCATGAAGCTGTTCACGTGATGTCGTTTGCCCGCGGCGCTTGATCAGGGCGGCAAGCAAGGCCTGCTCGGCCGATGTCAGATAGACATGCTCCCCGTCGCGTTGCAGGTTCATCTTGGCGGGATCGAAACTGAAGCGACCAAAACACACAATCTCTGAGCCCGCAATCTCTGTGACTTCTTCGGCTGGTTCGGGCATTTCGCCGTACCGACGCAGGATGGCCTCGATGCGCAGAACAAGCTCGCGCGGCTCGAACGGTTTGGCAAGGTAATCATCCACCCCGGCTTCAAGTCCGGCGATCCGGTCTTCGGTTTCCGAAAGAGCCGTCAGCAAAAGAATGGGAACCCTGGACCCGGACTCACGCAGGCTGCGCGCCAGATCAACACCCTTCTCACCGGGCATCAGAACATCAAGAACAATCAGATCAAATTGCAACCCGGCCAGACTGGCACGTGCCTGTGCCGCATCGCGCGCAGCCGACACCGAGAACCCGTTTTCACCAAGATAGCGGCTTAACAGATCCCGCAGGCGATCATCATCATCGACCACCAGAATATGCGGCTGATCAACACCAGTCATTGCACGTCCCCAAAGACCGAAACCATTCTGATTAAATGACGAATAACTTGGCGATAAAGTGTTTCAAAAGCGTAAGGATCAAGACATCGGTACCTTGCAGACAAAAATAAAGTGCCCGGCATTTCGACCGCAAGGCACTTTATCTGATCTGGTCACTTAATCACTTATATCGCGATTGCCTGCCCCACGTCGGCAACAGCAGGCACAGACAGGCTGCGAACTAACCGGCGCGCTGACGCAGCCCCGTGGGACCTTCATCAGCGAAGCGCTTGCGATCCTCTTCGCCCAGCATGCCAAGCATGACCTTGCGGAATCCCTCGACGGCTTCGGCACCGGCTTCGCGATAGGCCGCAGCAATCAGGGCGCGCTGCTTTTCGGTGAGCTCGCGTTCAAGCGCCTCACCCTTTTCGGTCAGGGTCAAAAGCCGCTGGCGGCGATCCTGCAAACCGGTTCGCTGTTCAATGAACCCTTCGCGCACCAGCTGGCTGAGCACACGTGACAGCGACTGCTTGGTGATTTTCAAAATCGACAACAGGTCGCTGACCGTAATTCCGGGATTCCGGCTGACGAAATAGATGACCCGATGATGGGCCCGCCCGAAATTATATTGCTCAAGCATCTGGTCCGCGACCGCGGTGAAATCGCGATAGGCATAAAAAAGCAATTCAATGCCCTGCCTAAGCTCTTCTTCCCGCAGAAAAAGCGGATTGACTTTACGTGTAGAGATATCTGCCATGCTTATCCGTTATGTCAGTTATATTGACATATTAATCTATGAATGTTACTTCGACCAGACAAATAAGGACATAAAGTTACGTCCAGGAACGATTTTGAATTGGAATTTGGCAAATGACGACTCCGACCTTTGATAACCGTGATGGTTTTATCTGGTATAATGGTGAACTTAAACCCTGGCGTGAAAGCACTTTGCATGTGCTGAGCCACGCTGTCCATTATGGTAGTGCGGTTTTCGAAGGCGAACGTTGCTACAACGGCAAGGTTTTCAAGCTGGCCGAACATGGCGAACGTCTGATCAAGTCCGGCGAAATTCTGGATATGAAAATCCCCTATGGCGCCAAGGAACTTGATGACGCGGTTATCGAAACCCTTGCAGCCAACAACATTACCGAAGGCTATATCCGTCGTATTGCATGGCGCGGCAGTGAGATGATGGGTGTTTCCGCCCAGACCACGCGCATCAATGTCGCGATTGCCTGCTGGGAATGGCCAAGCTATTTCAAGCCGGAAGAACGCCTGAAAGGTATTCGTCTTGATCTGTCAAAATGGGCACGTCCGGCACCGAACACCGCACCGACCAACGCCAAGGCAGCCGGTCTTTACATGATCTGTACCCTGTCCAAACACGAAGCCGAGCGCAAAGGCTATGCCGATGCCCTGATGCTTGATTATCGCGGTCAGGTGGCAGAAGCGACCGGTGCCAACGTGTTCTTCATCAAGGATGGCAAGATCCATACGCCAAAGCCCGATTGCTTCCTGGATGGCATTACCCGTCGCACCGTCATCGGCCTTGCGAAAGCACGCGGATATGAAGTCATCGAACGCGCCATCATGCCTGAAGAAATGGCAGATTTCGAAGAATGCTTCCTGACCGGCACGGCTGCCGAAGTCACGCCGGTGGCTGAAATCGGCCAGTACAAATTCACCCCGGCAACGGTCTGCAAGACCCTGATGGAAGACTATATGGCGCTGGTCCGTGGCGACAAGGCTGCGGTTGCTGCTGAGTGATTTATTTTTAATAATCACATCGATTATTAGATTTTGCCAAATAATCAACCCGGTCCACTGGACCGGGTTTTTTATTGCCTGCGTGCAAACCGCATGGCTAAGTCACTTTCAACCGCCCTGCGCACCGTCCAAGGTCGAAATCGATGCCCCAAAAGTCTGATGATTTAAAACCCGACCATCAATTGCTCTATCAGACCCATTCGCCCTTTGCCCGCAAAGTGCTGGTCTTTGCCATCGAGGCGGACCTGCAACAGCGCATCGAGGTCATCCATCACGAAACCAGCCCGACCAACCGCAATGATGCGATCTTTGCCGCCAATCCGCTGGGCAAGGTGCCGGTTCTGGTGCTGCCCGATGGCATGACACTTTATGATTCACTGGTGATTTGCGACTATCTTGATCGCCTGCATAAGGGTCGAAAACTGATCCCGCACAAGGCACCAAAACGGCTGCATGCCTTGCGTTTGCATGCTTTGGCGCAAGGCATGTGCGATGCAGGTGTGCTCCTTCGCTGGGAAACCGCACGCCGCCCCGAAGCCCTGCGCTATCCCCCGCTGGCAGAGGGGCAGAAGACCAAACTGATTGAAACATTCGATTATCTTGAAGCCAGTCTTGATCCCAAGCACCCGATCACCATCGGTCATATTGCGCTCGCCACCGGGCTGGAATGGATCGAATTTCGCGCGTTGGCCGATTTCAAAACCGGCCGCCCGAAGCTTTCGCAATGGTATGAGGAATTCGGCACCCGTCCCTCGATGGTTCAAACCCGCTATAGCGGCCAGACCCATGACTAGGGTATTTCGCCGATAAATATCTGCAAAATAAAACCTTTTAAATCCTCATACAATATAGCCCGCTATCGAAGTGATCAGACCAGATCATAAAGATGCGGGCCACAATGGCGACAGGATCGTATGGTCAAAAACCGCAAGATCCGCATTTGAACTGCCCTGAAATGACACAAGCGCAGCAAATCCGGCCCGCGTCCTCATTACAAGGATTGATGCTCTTTTGTAGTAATCATCCTTTATTTGAGATAAAACCCTGAACTACATAATAAGAAATGTATATGAGGGAGCCATGCGGTTCAGGCTGTTCTTCGGGATCATTGCCGCATTGTTTTTCGTCGATGGTTTCGGTGCAGATGCCCGATCATCGGAGCAAAAACGCACCATCAGGATTCCAGTCCAGCAGGCAGATCTGGATGGCCTGAATGACTGTATCCTCAGTCGTTCCGACGATTGCCGCAAATGCCGGCAACCAAACCAGTCGAACCTGTCACTTATGAACTATACGCTGCTTCGCGAAGCGCTGTCAGAAGGCGGCTTCGAGGCAGAGGTCCAACCGGTGCACTCCCCGAATTCAGAGCGCAGCCGCAAAATGATCCTGTCGGGTCAGGCGGATATCAAGACCGACTGGATATTCAACATCTCGGTCGATGAAGGCGCCCTTCAAACCGAACCGGTTTTTCTGTCCGGTGAAATTGAAAAGGGCCTTTATGCCCGCCGCAATTTGCTTACCCCGGATCGCCAGTTGAACATTCAGGACATCCGAAACTTGCGTGCTGTGGGCATTCGCAGCTGGCGACTGGACTGGCAGGTTCTTGAAAGCCTGTCGCTGGCAAGCCTGAGCACTGCGGCAACCACCAAACAGATGTTTGCGCTTATTGATGCGGGACGTGCCGATTTTACGTTGCTTGAATTCTCGTCACAGGAAGACATGGGACGGCAGGTTGACGGCATCTGGCTTTACCCGATCCAAGGCGTCAAAATATCGCTGCCCGCGACACAGCATTTCATGGTCTCGGCCAGCCTGAGGGATTCAGGCATGGTCGTCGACGCATTGAACCGGGGCATCAAGAGACTGCGCGAAAGCGGCTTTATCCAGCGCTGTCTGGTCAATAGCGGCGTCATCAATCCGGCAGTTGCTTACTGGCAGACGCTGAACGCAACAGCATCAGAAGCGATCACAAAACAGGCCCCGACCGTTTCAACACAGTAAGCCCCTTCACCATATCCGATCTTATCGCGTGAAAGCGGTGAACCGGTTACGGCCACTTTGCTTCGGGCGGAAGCGACATCAGAATGGCTTCGGTGTTGCCACCGGTCATCAGGCCGAAGCGTGTACCGCGATCATGGAGCAGGTTGAACTCGACATAGCGGCCGCGTTTGACCAGCTGGGCCTGACGTTCCTCGTCGGTCCAGGATTTGTTGTAATGGCGTGCGACCAGTTTCGGATAGATATCGCGAAACGCCTTGCCGACATCCCGGGTAAAGGCAAAGTCCGCGTCCCAGTCGGCATCAAGATAATCATAGAAAATCCCGCCGACACCGCGCGGTTCATTGCGGTGCGGCAGCCAGAAATATTCATCGCACCACTTTTTGAAACGGTCGTAATAGTCATCGCCATGGGCATCACAGGCAGCTTTGAGCGCCCCGTGGAAATCGGCGGTATCGGTTTCTTGCGGGAAGACCGGTGTCAGGTCAGCCCCACCGCCAAACCATGCCTTGGTGGTGACGATATGGCGGGTATTCATGTGCACGGCTGGCACATGCGGCGAACAGGGATGGGCGACCAGTGATATGCCCGCAGCCCAGAAATTGGGGTTTTCCGCCGCACCGGGAATTTCGGCCCGGAATTTTTCGGAAAACTCGCCATGCACGGTCGAAATATTGACCCCGACCTTTTCAAACACCCGGCCCTTCATGACCGACATTTCGCCGCCGCCCTCATTGGTGCCGCGTTCCCAGACCGTGCGTTCAAACCGACCAGCCGGTCGATCAGAGAGCGGCCCGGTATAGCTGTCTTCCAACGCCTCGAAGCTTGCGCAGATGTCATCGCGCAACTGACGGAACCATGTCTGTGCGGCTTTCTTGCGCGTTTCAATCAGGGTTGCGTCTGTGCTGCTCATTGCGTCCTCTTTGGAAAACTGTTGGTCTGACGGAGCGCCTCGCCCAGCGTCATCGCGGTTGCCATCGCCACATTGAGCGACCGCATTTCGGGCTTCATCGGGATCACCACGCGGGCATCGACATAATCATGCACCGGATCAGGCACCCCCTTGCTTTCGGAACCCAGCATCAGAATATCGTCAGCGCGAAATTCAAAATCGCAATAGGGTTCCGCCCCCTTGGTGGTCAGCAAAACCAGGCGACCGGGAACCGTGCCGTTGTCGCGTGCTTCAGCGAAGCTGCGCCAGTCGGCATGGCGTATATAATCGGCCTTGTCGAGATAATCCATCCCGGCGCGTTTGAGTGCCGCCGAGGTCAGCAAGAACCCGCAAGGCTCAATGATATCGACGGGCAACCCGAAACAGGCTGCCATCCGCAGAATGGTGCCAGTATTTTGCGGTATGTCGGGTTCAAATAAACAGATTCTCATGGTGCCTGTCGTTATCGGAAAGTGGTCCGGCCGGTTCGGACCATTATCGTATGAATGATCACGACCTTTTACCCCAATTAGACAGGAAGTCGCCAGAAATTGACGGCAATTAATCGCAACCATGCCCGCAGCCCGACTTTCCGGAAGCCTTTGGTCCAGCAGCAGCTGAAAGCATTGGGGTGAATGGACAGCCCCGCGCCGGTAAAACTTTATAATCCGGTTCAATGGTGTTTCAAACCCGATGTATTTTCGGTATCTTCGGGGATGAATTTCAAAGACGGGTCGAACCGTTTTTTTCAAGTATCCCGCCTTGCCGTATTCAGGATGTCATATCTGTGCAGGAACCCCACTTTGACCTTAACTGGGATGATTTGAAGCATCTTCTGGTGCTGTCGCGTGAAGGAACCTTGTCGGCAGCGGCACGGGTTCTTGATACATCGCGTGTGACGGTCAAGGCCCGGATTTCAAATCTTGAAAACAGCATGGGTGTTCGACTGTTTTCCCAGGACAAGTCGGGCTATAAACTGACCCGCGACGGGCGCGATCTGGCCAGCTATGCCGAGGAATGCGAACGTCAGTTGCGTCTTGCCTTTGCCAAGCAAAACAGCCCCTCTGCGCCGCGTCTTAAAATCCGTGTCGGGGTGGTTGAGGGTATTGGGAACGGCTATCTGGCGGAAAAACTTTCCTGGTGGCTGCGTGGCCAGAATATTGATTTCGAACTGGTTTCATTGCCCAAACAGGCCCGGATCACCAACCGTGAAGCCGATATCTGTGTAACCCTTGAAGAACCCGAAGGCGAAAATACGATCAAGAAGGTTCTGACCCCCTACACATTGGGGATCTATGCCAGTGAAGGTTATATCGCCGAACACGGGCCGCTTAAGGGATCGCAGGATGTGCTTGATCACATGTGGGTCGGCTATGTCCGCGACCATATTTTTTCCCAGACCCTGAATTACCACGAAGAACTTTCACCAAACCTGAAATATGCGTTTCGCGGCACAAGCATGGTGTCGCAGCTGTTTGCAACTTCGGCCGGGCTCGGACTGGGGATTTTCCCGATTTACCTGATTTCGGAATTCAATCTGATCCGGGTCTGCCCGGAAATAGCGTTTGCACGCAAATACTGGATTTCGTCGTCAAGCGACTTGCACCGTTTCCCGGGTCTGATGTCGGTCTGGAAGTTTCTGCTTGAGACCTGCCAGAAAGACCGGCGGCTGTTTTACGAAGAAAACTAGCGGGGCCGGATTGCTCCGGCCCCGCCTGTTTTTCACATCAACACGTCTTGGCAGTCCTATTGCGCGTAGATCAGATCGGGTAGCCACAAGGTGATCCATGGCACATAGGTGATCAGGATCAGGGCAACGATCATGATTGCGATGAAGGGCAGGCAGCCCCGCAAGACATCGCGCAACGACATCTTTGAAACACCCATCGCCACAAACAGGTTCAACCCGACCGGCGGGGTGAGCATACCCACCGAGAAGTTCACAACCGTGATCAGGCCGAAATGCACCGGGTCAATGCCAACCTGGGCTGCAATCGGCTGAAGCAGCGGCGCGAGAACGATGATGGCGGATGCACTATCAAGGAAGAAGCCGGTCACCAGCATGACAATATTGAACAGCGCAGCAACGGTGAAGGGATCACTTGTGTTGCTCAGAACCTGTGAGGACAGGCTGCCCGGTGCGCCGGTAATCGTCAGAAGCCAAGAGAATGCCGATGCACCCGCCGTAATCAGAAGCAGGGTGGCGGCAATCGCACCTGATGATTTCAGGATGCTTTTAAGTTCGGCAAGACCGATCTGCTTATAGATTACCGCACCGACGAACCAGCCATACATGCAGGCAACAGCCGCGGATTCAGTCGGGGTAAAGACACCGGAATAAATGCCGCCCAGAAGCAGGAAGGGCAAACCAAGGCCCCATGCCGAACGTTTGACGGCAAGAAGGAAGGCCGCACGGGTCGGGAAATCCTGACGGGGATAGCCGCGCCGGATGGCAAAAATCACGCAAGCCGCAATCAGAAGAGCCCCAATCAACAGAGCCGGGCCGACACCACCGGCAAACAGCTTGCCGACCGACGCCCCGGTGACGGACCCATAAATGATCAGACCGATGCTGGGCGGAACAATCGGGCCCAGCGTCCCTGCCACAGTGATCAGACCGATGGCAAAGAAGCGATCATAGCCCGCGGCAACCAGTGCCGGGAACATGATGCTGCCAATCGCAATCACGGTTGCCGGGCTTGATCCCGAAATCGCCCCGAAGAACAGGCATGACAGGACAGTTGCCGCAGCAATCCCACCCGGGATCCAGCCAACCAGTACGGTTGCCAGGTCGACCAGACGCTGGGACAAGCCACCAATACGCATCAGTTCGGATGCGAGAATGAAGAACGGGATGGCCATCAGCGAGAAATTGTTCATGCCTGCGAACATGCGCATCGGAACAATCACCGGATCAAATGGCCCCCAGAAACCGACGGCGACAACAACGGCAAAGGCCAGTGCCGCGAAGATCGGAAGGCCAAATAGCAGAAGGCCCCCGAATGAAAGCAAGAGTCCTGATAACATTATTCTTTTGCCCTGATAGAAACCGGAATTCAGCTGTTTGCGGGTGCAACCTACATGGCGCGCAGGTTTTCTTCGGATGCCGCGATCTGTTTGCCTTGCAGTAATTGTGCAAGCGCATAGCCATAGCGAAACAGCGACAGGAAACCGGAAACGGGAATGATTGCGTAAACGGCTGAAACGGGGATGCGCAGTGCGGGGGACAACTGACCACGTTCAAGCGTGTTCAGGAAAAGTTTGCCGCCGAAATAGACCAGAGCGAGTGCAAACAAAATCCCCAAGGCAATGGCGATGATCCGAAGGACAGGGATATATCGCGCCGGAACGATGGCATCGAGAAGATCAACCGAGATATGGCTGCCAAGACGGATGCCGATGCTGATGCCGACAAAGCTCATGACGATGATCGCATAGAGCACAACTTCCTCGGCCCAGTAAAGCGGGGCACTGAAGACATAGCGCATGACCACCTGAAGAAATGTCAGGCAAATTGCGACAGCCATCAGAAAGATCATGGATCCGTCTTCGAGGCGGGCAAGGGCCTTGTCAAATTTTTCGAACATTTTGCCGTCCCATTGTCAAAAACCGACTTGCAAGATTGCAGTCTTGCAAGTCGGCCCATCATTTCGAAATGTGCAGATTACTTGGGACCTGCGCCGGTAACTGCATAAATGGAATTGATCAGTTCCGGTGTAACTACATCGGCAAAGGCCTTATGGACAGCGAAACTGCCTTTGATGAAGGCATCCTTTTCAGCATCCGTCAGGCGATGGACTGCGATGTCCGAGCTGATTTTGGAAAGCTGTTCTGCCTCATACTCGTTGGTGAGCTGACGAGCAAGGTCGCGGGCATTGTCGAAGGCGGTCACAACGACGGCACGCAGATCATCAGGAAGCGAGTTCCATGCGTTCTCGCTCATGACTGCGGCATAGCCGTGATAGGCATGTGACGACAGGGTCATGTATTTCTGAACTTCATAGAATTTCATCGCGACGATATTGGCGATCGGGTTTTCCTGACCATCAACAACGCCAGCCTGAAGACCGCCGTAAACTTCGGCAAAGGCCATTGCCGTCGGGTTTGCACCCCATTCGTTGTACTGGGTCAGGATGACCGGTGCCTGCATGGTGCGCATCTTGATGCCGGCAAGGTCTTCGACCGCAGTGATTTCGCGAACATTGTTGGTGATGTTACGGAAACCGGCACCCCAGAAGTTCACGCCATGCATGCCGTGCTGATCAAGGGTATCAAGGATCGAACGACCGACTTCGCCATCAAGAACCTTGACCATCATTTCTTCGCTCGGAAGGATGAAAGGCAGGTCAAGAACCTGAAGTTTCGGTTCGAAGTTGCCCAGGGTCGCGGTCGGCGGAATTGCGATCTGGACCAGATCATTTTGCAGCTGTTCGATGATGTCGACATCGCCACCGAGGCCACCAGCCGGGATCACATTGATCTCGATGCGGCCATTGGATTTTTCTTCGACTTCTTTTTCGAATGCGCGTGCGGCCTTACCGTTCGGGGTATCTTCCATAAGAACATGACCGAAGGTAAAGGTGAATTCCTGAGCCATGGCCTGGCTACCGAAACCGGCCATTGCGATTGCAGCAAATGCCGCAAATTTGAACTTGCTGTTCATTGGTGCCTCCGTTCTGATAATTATCTGGTTGGTACAGGTTGTTCGACAAGTTTTCGACCCCGAAGACGATCTGCCATCAGGGGATAATTGGCGCGTGCCTCGATGAGATCGCTCTCAAGCAGTTCGGCCCGAATGGTTTCGGCGGCGAACTGTCCGGCCTGTGCGAGAATGCCACTGTTGGGGGAGACGATCTGGCTCAGGCCAAGGCGTTCCCAGGTCCCGACTTTCTTGCCGAGATCGAGGAAGCCGCAGACATTGCACGAAACCACAAATGCCTGGTTCTGAATGGCGGTAACGGTCGGAACCGTTTCCCAGAATTTCTTTTTGGTGACCGGATCCCCTGCGCCGCCTTTGGCGCCGCCCGACCAGAAGGAAGAGGTGACTGCAAGAATTTCTACACCCTGTCTGAAATGTTCCAGTGCAACTTCAGGGAACAGGGTTTCATAGCAGATCACGATCCCGATCTTGCCCAGCGCACAGTCAAAGGTCGTGCGGTTGTAATCCGGGGTGTAATACAGCTTTTCAATGCCGGGGAAGAAACATTTGCGGGTGACACCGACGATGCCTTCCGGTCCGATCAGGGCGGCACTGTTATAAATGGTGCCGACGATCGAAGAACGTTCATTGAAGCCAACGACCGTATAGATGCCAAGGGTCTTTGCGGCCTCGGCAACTGCCTTGAGCTCCGGACCATCAACGTCAACGGAACCCTCGTTCCAGAGCCGTTTCAGACCGCCTTCTTCATGTTTGAAAAAGCTGGTCAGGTTGGCTTCGGGAAACACGACAAGATCGCTACCGTTTGATGCCTCGACCTGCATCTGGTTGAGAATGAAAGCAAGATTCTCGGCTATACCACCCAGTTCGACGGGCTGGTGTTGCACCGCGCTTGCTACGACCTTGCTTTGCATGAAGTTCTTACCCTTTGCCTGACAGTTTCCTCGAGGGAGCACTTTGCTCCTGCTTGTTGCGGAAACATTACGAGGCGACAGGAAGGGCGCATAGGTGGGCCAGGCTTGCGCTATATGTAAGAAAACTTACACCATTGCGACATCCGCCGGAATCAAGGCCTGTGACGCATCCTGACAGTCAACATCGACCGACACGTCGCCTTGAATTTCCGGAAACAAAAACATCGCATTCGCATGACCGGAAAGTTCCGGGAGGATTCGAGCGGTCGCAGGATGACGAATCAGATCGGGAAGGACAGATAATTACCCTTTAACCGCCCTATTAGACTTTTTTGGAATAAGAAAAACCAAAGCAGTAAACCATTGGTTCGTAAAAGGCAGGATACCCGCATTTACGCTAGGTTTTACAGATTTGTGCACTGCAAAACCATATGATCTTATTGAATGCAAACAAATTGCAACTCCAAGTTCTCCTTAACAAACCCGATTTTTGTTAGTATGACGGACCAGAAACAGGGCTAGAGGCTTTTAGCGACTTCATTGTTTGATTTTCATCAAGGGAAATCAGGCAGGGATGTCCTAAGTCTTGCTTTTGGCAATCCACATGCCTGTTTTGGGGGCAGAAAGAGGGATAAATTATGTCGCAAACGGTGCATTCTTCCGGCGATCACCAGCCGGACGAGAACCGCAGGGATTTCCTGACCTTGGCGACCACAGCTGTCGGTGTCGTTGGCACCGGCGTCGCGTTGTGGCCGTTCGTGGACAGCATGAACCCGTCCAAAGATGTTCTCGCACTTGCCTCGGTCGAGGTTAATTTGGCCAACATCGCGGTTGGTCAGGCAGTCAAGGTTATGTGGCGAGGCAAACCGGTCTTTATCCGCCATCGTACCGAACGCGAAATCAATGAAGCCAACGAGGTTGCATTGAACGAGCTCGTCGATCCACAAGCCGACGATGCACGTGTCGAAAAGAAGGAATGGCTGATTGTTGTCGGCGTATGCACCCATCTGGGCTGCATCCCGATGGGCACCGCCACCGGGGAAGCCCGAGGCGATTATGATGGTTGGTACTGTCCGTGCCATGGCTCGCACTATGATACGTCGGGCCGTATCCGCCGTGGTCCTGCGCCGAAGAATCTCGAGGTGCCGACCTACACCTTCCTCACCGACACATCCGTCCGTATCGGCTAAGGAGCTGTATGATGAGCGCACCTCAATGGAATAACAAAGTGGTGAAATGGGTTGATGACCGTCTTCCGGTAATCTCCATGTTGCACCATTCCGCCTATGAATATCCGACCCCGAAAAACCTGTCCTATATGTGGAACTTTGGTTCACTGGCAGGCTTTGTTCTGGTGACCATGATCCTTACCGGGATTTTCCTGGTGATGAACTATACCCCCCATACCAGCATGGCGTTTGAGTCTGTCGAACGTATCATGCGCGATGTGAACCATGGCTGGCTGATCCGCTATATTCACATGAATGGCGCATCGATGTTCTTCATCTGCGTCTTTATCCATATTTTCCGTGGCCTGTATTACGGGTCATACAAAGCACCGCGTGAAATGCTGTGGTGGATCGGTATCCTGATCCTTCTGGCAATGATGGCGACTGCCTTCATGGGCTATGTCCTGCCGTGGGGCCAGATGTCGTTCTGGGGTGCGACGGTTATTACCAACCTGTTCTCTGCCTTCCCGATCATTGGCGATCCGCTGGTGACCTGGCTCTGGGGCGGTTTCTCGGTTGATAACCCGACACTGAACCGGTTCTTCTCGCTGCACTATCTGATGCCGTTCGTCATTCTGGGCCTTGTTGTCCTGCATGTCTGGGCACTGCATAGCGTGCGTTCGAACAACCCGACCGGCGTTGAAATCAAAACCCCGCAGGACAGCATTCCGTTCCATCCGTACTACACGATCAAGGATCTGTTCGGACTGGGCGTGTTCCTGATCTTCTTCTGTGCGTTTGTGTTCTTTGCACCGGATTACCTTGGCCACCCGGATAACTACATCCCGGCCAACCCGCTGGTAACCCCGCCGCACATCGTGCCGGAATGGTACTTCCTGCCGTTCTATGCGATCCTGCGCTCGATTGACTTCACCATCCTTGGCATCCCGGCAAAACTGCTTGGCGTTCTTGCGATGTTTGCGTCAATCGTCATCCTGTTCGTTATTCCGTGGCTTGATACCTCGAAGGTTCGCAGCTCGAAATTCCGTCCGGTTTACAAATGGTTCTTCTGGCTGTTTGTGATTGATACCTTCATCCTCGGCTATTGCGGGGCGAAGGCACCGGATGACTATTTCATGGGAATTCCGGGTCTTAAGGTGATCGTGATGGGCCAGCTTTCGACGCTGTACTACTTCGTGCATTTCCTTGTGGTGATGCCATTGGTCGGGAAGCTTGAACGAACCAAACCGCTTCCGGCAAGCATCAGTGAGTCTGTTTTGAAGGAGGGTGCAAATGCGTAAGTTCGCACTGACCGCAATTGCTGCCGCCTTCGCGGTAACCGCATTCACCGGAACTGCAGCCAGGGCTGCCGGGGATACCCCGGTACCTGCGGCACAGGACTGGAGCTGGCAGGGTCTGTTTGGCACCTATGACCGTGCCCAGCTGCAACGCGGTTTCCAGGTCTATAAAAACGTTTGTGCGGGCTGTCACAGTCTGCGGTTCATTGCCTTCCGTAACCTTGAAGGCATTGGATTTAACGAAGACCAGATCAAGGCGATCGCAGCGGAATATGACATTGAAGACGGTCCGAATGACGATGGTGACATGTTCACCCGTCCGGGCAAGCCGTCCGACTATTTCCCGTCCCCGTTCCCGAACGAAAAGGCTGCTGCTGCTTCGAACGGCGGGGCAATTCCGCCCGATCTTTCCCTGATGACCAAAGCCCGTGTGGCAGGCCCGGATTATGTGTTCGCCCTGCTGACCGGCTATGAGGAAGAAGCCCCTGAAGGCTTCGACCTGTCAGACGGGAAGTCTTACAACCATTATTTCCCGGGCCACCAGATTTCCATGGCGCCGCCGCTTTATGACGAAGCGGTCGAATATAGCGATGGAACACCGGCGACCCTGGAACAGCATTCGCGCGACGTTGTTGCCTTCCTGAACTGGACGGCACAGCCGGAACTTGAAGCACGCAAGGAACTTGGCCTGCAGGTCATCCTGTTCCTGATCGTTCTGACAGCGATGCTTTATGCGCTGAAACGCAAAATCTGGCGCGATATCGAACATTAAGTTCGATCATCACTGCGACGCTTAAAAACAGGCCACCTGATTTCAGGTGGCCTGTTTGTTTTTGCGTATCTGATCCGCGTTCATCAGGATTGACCCATTCACACGCTTCGCATTGAATAGCTGCAATATTCATTCCCGTTACCGGCTTGATCAGGAACCCGCACCGCCATGACCATTGATCAGTTTGCCCTGTATTTCCTTGCCGTTTTTATTGCCACCCTGACGCCTGGCCCTGCGATCATGCTGGGGATCACCAACAGCATCCGCCATGGCGTGCGCGCATCTGTCATCGGGGCATTTGGCTGTGTGACAGGTACGGGACTGATGGGGCTTTTATCGGCCCTTGGTCTTGGCGCCCTGATCATGACGTCGGGCACGCTGTTCATGATCATTCACTATGTCGGGGCGGCCTATCTGATCTGGCTTGGCATCAAGTTCTGGCGTGAAAGCCGCCTGCCCGCCGTAGAGAATGCCATCACCAATAGCCCGAAACGGACACCAGGGGCACTTCGCCTTTATGTACAGGGCTTCATTGTTTCGGCCAGCAACCCGAAGGCCATTGCGTTCTTTACCGCCCTGTTCCCCCTTTTCATCGATCATGATGCACCATTGGCATCGCAGTTTGCGATCATGGACACGACCTTTGTCGTCATGTCGTTTTCATCGATTGTCGGATATTCGATGTTTGCCGCGCGGTCGCGCAAATTCCTGACCGGAAATGGCAAGAAATGGTTCCAGCGCATTTCGGGCAGCATCTTTGTCAGCTTCGGGATCGGGCTTGCGGCCTCGGCACGCTAGGTCGGACATACCGGGTCGAACATATTGGGTCGGGCACGCTTCGCACTGGTCAGCCCCTTGCCTTTGGCCTAATAGGCGAAATAGTCAACGACCAGCCGGTCGATTTCGCCGCTGTCGCGCATTTCAGCCAGAACCGTATCAAGGGCATCGGCAAAGGCATCGCGATATGGCCAGCGATTTTGCGGGTCCGGTCCATAGGCGACAAAGCCGAATTCCTGGCCGATGATCGCGGTTTCGTTAAACAGACGGGCCAGGTCGCGATCCACATCAAGCTCGCGCATCCCCGCCAGAATGGCCATGCGTTCATTGACATAACAATCGACCCGCCCGGCCATCAGAAAGCGCAGATTGCTGGCTGTGGTGTTGGCTTCTTCCAGCGTGATGTCGCCAGCATCAACCATGGCAAAGAAGTCGTCCCCCGCCAGTCGATAACCGGCATTATTGGCAAAGCTTGCGCCTTTGAAATCATCGGGGAAGATGCCCAGTTCGTGGCTGCGCGCATAATCGTTGCTGCAAAGTGCCACCACGGTTTCTGACAGGATCGGGATCGAATAGCGTTCGATCCAGTCGCGTTCCTGACGCTGATAGGGCGGGAAGAACGCCATGATTTCCCCGTTTTCAAGCAGGTCCATCCCCCGGCGAAACGGCACATTGACGATTTCAAGTTCATATTGCGGAAGACGCGCGACGGCCTCGCTCAGAATACGGGTATAGATGCCAGCGGGTCTGGCACCGTCCAGAAAGGCATAGGGGATATTGTTGTCTTCGCTATAGAGCGTGATCTGCAATTTGTCCTGGGCATGAACAATCGAGGCAGACAAAACTGTCAGCGACAGGATCAATGCATATGAGACCCCGCCGATAAACCGTTGATGCGGTTTGCGGATGTGCAAAAGATGACAAAAGCGACCTAAATCCATTCCGGTATTCTCAGCGTTTTTTGGAAATCCTTCCGGGGGAATAAATTAGAACAAATGAAACTACTGTGTTCACCGTCACTTTTTGCGCGTTTTTTTGTGCGATGCGTCCATGAAAGTCACATCGCAGGCGGCGGGACTAGGCGCGGTCCTTTTCGGCGGCACTGCCATCACGCCAGCCATCACGTCTGTCATGCCCCCTGTCATGGCCCCTGACATCGCTGCGGTCATCAGTGGCAGCACCCGACGGATCACAGCTTAGCCTGGCGGTTTCATCGGTGCGATGCTGATGATTGCCTTCGGCCGGGCGGAGCGGCGGCACGGTCACGGGGATATGCACCAGACGGCGTTTGCGCGATGGCGTGCCGCTGCTGGCGTAAAGCTGTTTGCCGGCCTCGACAATCGAGACCCCGGCAAAGGCCTTGAACAGGCGTGATCCGATATTTTCAAACAGCTGCGACCAGCGCAGGAACAGACGGCGCTGGGTCGGCGGCAGGAACAGCGCGCGGCTGTGCTGTATGGGCAGGAACATGTTCTCGCGCATCAGGTTTTGCAATTGTGACACGCTATAGGGATGACCATAGCCAAAGGGCGTCTTTTCCGACCAGGACCAGAGCGAGCTTCGGTTCGGGGTCACCACAATAATCCGGCCATTGGGGGTCAATACGCGCCAGCATTCGCGCATCAGGCGGCGCATGGAATCGGAATGTTCGACCAGATGAACCAGAAGGATGCGATCAACCGAACTGTCGGGCAGCGGCAACATGGTTTCTTCGGTCAGTGCGACCCGGTTTTCTTCGTCGACCGGCCAATGCACGCAGCCCTGACGGCCGGGCATGAAGGCCATGACGCGTTCGGCCTCGCCAATGAAGGGGCGCAGATAGGGTGTTGCATAGCCAAAACCAAGGACGCGCATGCCGCGCACATCTGACCACATGACGCGCAAACGCCTGCGGATCAGTCGCCGGGCGGCTTGCCCGGTACTGCTGGCATAAAAGCGGTGAAGATCAACGACATCCTGAGGCATGACTGGACTTTAGCACCCTATCGCCCCCGACGGAAACAGCTTTGAAACGCAGATCTTCTTAGACTGTCAGAAAGTTTGCGCGTTGCGTGATGTCGAAAATAGGTGAAATTGGTACGACGTCAATTGACCTTTTTGTTATCATCGCTGGGGCGCGCCGAAGGGGACGTTTTGCACCCTCAGGCTAAACGGGAACGAAGTGCGTCCAAGGTGATATGCCCCTTAAAGGCACCACTGCCCGCCGGTTCTTCGCCTTTCTCTATTGCCGTTGCGAAAATAACCGCCGGATCATTGGCCAGTTTTTGTAGATAACAGGCAAGGTGCGGATATTCCTGCTCCAGATCAAACAATTGATGGTATTGAATCCAACGCCCAATACCAGAGAGATAGGCATCCGCGATACTGCGCTGTCCCCCACCCAACAACCATTCCCGGTCGGCAAGCAGTCCATTCAAATAAGTACAGCCCTTGACGACACCCTTTTGCCCGATGGTTCTCAGCAATGCTTTTTGCGCATCATCCAGATCTTCCATTTCGTAGGCCACCCATAACGGGCTGAATGCCGAGAAAAAGTCGGTATTCAAATAGGCCAACATTTCGGTCAGGCGATCATCCTGCATACTGCCGCCCGCTGCCCCTAAGTTAGCTGACGCGTTACGGGCCGCGAGATGTTTCAAAATAGCCATACTCTCGGTCAGGGTCTCTCCTGATTCGAGCAACAGCGCAGGTGTCTGAAATTGTGGGTTTATTTTGGCATAGAGCGGATTCCAAGGATGCTCCATCATTTCCACGCGAGACAGGCGATAGGGTTTCCCCAACCACTCTAGCGCCACGATTGATCCAAATGAGCAACCCGCGGGCACGCCGTAAAAAAGCACGAGTTCCATAATCCATTCCTCGGTTGTGTTTATCAAAATTCACGTCGACTACGAGAAATGAAGTATATTTTTGTGGACGATATATCGGTAGACTGAGATATGTAGACATATCGTCCACAAATGAAGACTATGAAATGCTGAACCTCAATGATCTGTATGTTTTTGTACATGTTGTGGACCATGGAGGGTTTGCCGCTGCCGCGCGTCAGATTGACTTACCCAAGTCGACGCTCAGCAAGCGGGTGGCGGAACTTGAAAAGACCTTGGGTGTACGTTTAATTCACCGTACTTCGAGAAGCTTTGTGCCTACCGAGATCGGGCGAGATTTTTACCGGCATGCCGCCGCTATGCTTATCGAAGCTGAAGCAGCCGAGAATTTGGTCAAGGGTCGCCTTGCCGAACCCAGCGGCTTGGTACGCATTACTTGTTCAGTGCCCACAGCACAAATTTCGCTGGCGAACCTTCTTCCGACGGTGGCTCAAACTTATCCGAAGGTTGAACTGGAATTACACACTACTGACCGATTCGTCGATATCATACAGGAAGGGTTTGATATCGCGGTGCGTGATCACTTCCGACCGCTACCAGACTCTGATTTGGTACAGAGAACGATTGGGTCCGACCCCGTTTATCTGGTCGCGGCACCAAGCTACCTGGAAGAGTATGGTGTTCCTGCAAATCCAGAAGACATCTCTGATCACAAGGGTTTGCTGATATCGCGTACGGCCGAAAAATGGACGCTGGCAAACGAAAAGGGGGACGTCGTCGAAGTCCAACCAATAAGAAACTTTGCTGCTGATGAATCAACCGTGCTGTTGCGAACCGCCAGTGCCGGATTGGGCATCACCTGTTTGCCGCAAAAAGTTTGCCAGAAAGAGCTGGACCGAGGCGAACTGATACGGATACTCCCCGAGTGGAACGCAGGAAAAGTACTTACAACCTTACTGATCCCTCATCGTCGGGGCCAACTACCGTCTGTGCGTGCCGTGTGCGATATACTCGCCGAGCAGGTTAATTTGAGGTCACTTCGGCCAACCTCCCCATTGCCTTTCTGATGTCGGCTTCTTTGGCGCATTGAGTATCGTCATCGCAATGCCGTTCATGTTTTGCCCCGCAGCGTAAGCAATTGCGCGTTTCTAATCGTTCGATGATTGTTTCAGGACAGTGGTTGCTGCTAGTCTTGATCCAACACAGCAATTCCAGTTTCGAGGTACGCCATGGCCGCGGGCGAAGTGATCGTCATTCCGTGTCTTTCAGACAATTACACCTATCTTGTGCGCTGTCATTACAGCGAAGTGACCGCCGTGATTGATCCGGGCGAAGCAGCGCCGGTGATTGCTGCCCTTGAGGAAAAGGGATGGAACCTTGATCTGGTGATCAACACCCATCACCACCACGACCATATTGGCGGCAATGCCGAACTGATTGAAAAATATGGTGCCAAGCTTTTGGGACCGGCGGCGGAAACCGCACGCATCCCCAATATGGATGAAACCTGTGCCGAAGGTGATCAGGTCCTGATTGGCGATCTTGAAGGTCGGGTCTTTGATGTACCGGGTCATACCAGCGGACATATCGCGTTCTATTTCCCGGCGGTCACCGCCCTGTTTTCCGGTGACAGTCTTTTTGCACTTGGATGCGGACGGTTGTTTGAAGGAACGCCTGCGCAGATGTGGGAATCGCTTTGCAAGTTCCGCAATCTTCCGGCCAGCACGCAGATCTATTGCGGACATGAATATACCCAGTCCAATGCGCGCTTTGCCAAAACTATTGAGCCCGACAACCCGATCCTGATTGCACGCTGTCAGGATATTGATGGGCTTCGCGCGCGTAATTTGCCGACCATTCCGTCGCGACTGGATGTCGAACTTGCGACCAACCCGTTCCTGCGCGCTGACGAGCCGACCGTTGCCGAAAATCTTGGCATGAGCGGCCAGAGCCCGGTGGAAATCTTTGCCGAGATTCGCAAGCGCAAGGATAATTTCTAGGGATCAGGCCTTATTGCATCTGTTTGAACAGAACATTCTGATCAAGCAGATAGCGCGAGAACAAAGGCAGGCTTGCCGCCCCGATGGCGCGGGCGGCACTGCCGACCTGGCCCTGTTCGATATGGGGGCGTTCGATCCCCTGAAGATCAAGGTCATTGGTTGCAGCCCGCGTCGCAGCCACAATGCGCGCGCACACGTCGGCGGGGAAACCGCCATCGACAATGACGGCTTCGAAATCAATTACCGAACAGACCGAGGTAATGGCAATCGCCAGACTGCGCGCAGTATGATTGATCCAGATATCAAGCGTGTCGCCAAGCGTGTTCCAGTAGTCGGGATCACGCCACAGCATGGCCGGGTCACGACCATCACGGGTCAGCATTTCTTCAAGTACAAAGATCGATGCCTGATCGATCAGCTGGCTTGGATGGCCGCTGCGTGATGAGACCGGCATCGAGCCAAAGGCCCCCGCATTCCCGGTCCGCCCGGCATAAAGCGCCTGATTAAGCACCACACCACCGCCGATGAATGACCCGATGAAGAAATAGGCGAAATCGGAATAGTTCGGGCCAAGGCCAAAGACCAGTTCCGCACCGCAGGCCGCAGTTGCATCATTTTGCTGAAAGACCGGAAATGGCAGGATGGCACCGATGGTTTCGATCAGATCGACCTCGCGCCAGGCATTCATATCCTCGACCGGGGCACCGACTTCATCCACCCAGTTCCACAGCTCAAAGGGTGCGGCAATGCCGATTCCGGCAATACGGTTGTGCTGATCGGCGCTGAGACCGGCGGCAATCTGATTGACCGAGTCCCGGACGAACTGGCGAATACCGTCGGGTGTCGGGTATTTATAGGCTTCGTTGAGCGATGCGCGCACCGTGCCAACAAAATCAAGCAGGATCAGTTCCGCACTGCGTCGCCCGATTTTCAAACCATAGGAAAAGACGCCATCGGGATTAAGGGCCATCGGCACTTTGGGTTTACCGACCTTTCCACGCACCGGGATGCCGCGTTTGAGCAAACCGTCCTTTTCAAGGGCGCGCATGATCACGGAAACCGTTTGCGCCGAAAGCCCCGAAAGCCTTGCGATATCGGCCTTTGACAGACCGGCATTCCGGCGCACCAGCGACAGCACAAGGCGTTCGTTATAGGCGCGCACACGCAACTGATTGGCCCCGCCGCCCGGATGCAACGGTCGGGCCGCCTGATCTTCCGCCCCTGTTTGGTCGGGGCTGGTCGATATGGTGTCCGTCATTTATTCCTCCCACTCGGACCATTTAATGCCCGATTGCAATCAAGAGTGACAGGAATAATTAATAAATCAATCGGATTTATTAATTGACAGCCCATCGCGTTTGGTGTGTGCTTAGCCCCAGACAGGTTGAAGGCCCCGACCCAGAATGCGCGCCACGATCTGTTGGAAAACAAATATTGCTGGTCAAAATGACCGATTAGTCAGGTTAATCCCTGGGAGGAAACACATGAAAAAAGCACTTCTTGGCGCAACCCTTGGTGCGCTTGCACTTGGCCTTGCGGCAGCACCGAATGCGGCAAAAGCAGATGAAATCGGCGCCTGCCTGATCACCAAAACCGATATCAACCCGTTCTTTGTGAAGATGAAAGAAGGGGCATCGGCCAAGGCCAAGGAACTTGGTATCAATCTTTCGACCTATGCCGGGAAAATTGACGGCGACCATGAAACCCAGGTGCAGGCCATCGAGTCCTGCATTGCATCGGGCGCCAAGGGCATTCTTCTGACGGCATCCGATACCAAGGCAATTGTTCCGGTTGTCAAAAAGGCCCGCGATGCGGGGCTTATCGTGATCGCACTGGATACCCCGCTTGAGCCGATTGATGCCGCTGACGCGACATTTGCCACCGACAACTTCAAGGCGGGCGAACTGATTGGTCAGTGGGCTGCTGCCAAGCTCGGCGACAAGGCGGCTGACGCCAAGATCGCCCTTCTTGATCTTACGCCGAGTGCACCGTCGGTTGACGTTTTGCGCGATCAGGGCTTCATGAAAGGCTTCGGGATCGACATCAAGGACCCCAACAAGATTGGGGACGAGGATGACGACCGGATTGTCGGACATGATGTCACCAACGGCAACGAGGAAGGTGGTCGCAAGGCGATGGAAAACCTGATGCAGCGCGATTCCGAGATCAATGTTGTCTATACCATCAACGAACCGGCGGCCGCTGGTGCCTATGAGGCGCTCAAGGCATTTGGCATGGAAGAAGGTGTTCTGATCGTGTCGGTCGATGGCGGTTGCCCGGGTGTGGCCAACGTCAAGGATGGCGTGATTGGCGCGACTTCGCAGCAATATCCGCTTTTGATGGCGTCCAAAGGCATCGAGGCCATCAAGGCCTGGGCTGACAGCGGTGAAAAACCGAAAAACACCGAAGGCCTGAACTTCTATGACACCGGCGTGAACCTTGTAACCGATCAGCCTGCGAACGGCGTTCCGTCGATCAGTGTTGCCGAAGGTACCGATCGCTGCTGGGGCTAGGCCCTTTGATGTCGAAGGAGGGCGGCAAGAAACCCGCCCTCCTTGTCCCACTTTAGATTACACTTGGTATGCATCCACGACCAACCGGTCACCAGAACCGGGCGGGTGAGCTTTGAAGATCGTCAGGTTCAATTTGAACACCGGACCTGTTCATACCAAGTCGGGAGGAAGCAATGAGCGACACAGCTCAAACGTCACGCAGTAAACAGGATTTCGAGCATACGCTTGATTCCAGTGACAGTTCTGTAGCCAACTTCGAACATAAACCCCGCAGCCTGTTTGACAATGTGCAGCATTTCCTGCACGGCAATCCGACCATGATCCCGGTGATCGTCCTGATTGCGTCGATCGTGATTTTCGGCTTTGTCGCTGGCAGCAAGTTCTTTTCGCCCTTTAACCTGTCGCTGATCATGCAGCAGGTCTCGATCATCGGCATTCTTGCCGCCGCCCAGAGCCTTGTCATCCTGACAGCGGGCATCGATCTTTCGGTCGGGGCGATCATGGTGCTGATGTCGGTGATTATGGGACAGCTTGCCATTACGCTTGGGGTCCCTGCACCAATCGCCATCATTCTGGGCTGCATCGGGGGAATTCTGGCAGGGGGCCTTAACGGTTTCCTTGTGACCCGGATCAAGCTTCCGCCCTTTATCGTGACCCTTGGCACCTGGAACATTTTCTTTGCGCTCAACCTTTGGCTTTCGGGCGCGCAATCAATCCGCAGCCAGACGCTTGATGAAGTCGCACCACTGTTGAAATTCTTTGGTGAAAGCATCGCACTTGGCGGAGCGCGAATTACCTATGGATCGATCCTGATGCTGGTGATTTTCGGGGTGCTTTGGTACATCCTTAATCACACCAGCTGGGGACGTCATGTCTATGCGATTGGCGATGACAAGGAGGCTGCCGAGCTTTCGGGCATCCGCACCAACCGTACCCTGATCATGGTTTATGGCCTGGCCGGGCTTGTGTGCGGGATCGGGGCATGGGCATCGATCGGTCGTGTTGGTTCTGTCTCGCCGCAAAGTTTCCAGGAAGCCAATCTTCAATCGATTACCGCCGTGGTGATCGGCGGCATCTCGCTGTTTGGCGGGCGCGGATCGATCATCGGCCCGCTGATCGGGGCGCTGATTGTTGGTGTCTTTAACTCCGGCCTGCGTCTGGCAGGTGTGGATGTTCTGTGGCAGGTCTTTGCCATTGGCTGGCTTACGATCATTGCTGTGGCAATTGATCAGTGGATCAGAAAGGTGTCGTCATGAGCAACATGCAAAAACCGGTTCTTAAGGCGCGCGGAATCGTCAAACGTTATGGCCGGGTCACCGCCCTTGATCACGCCGATTTCGATCTTTATCCCGGCGAGATCCTTGCGGTCATCGGGGATAACGGGGCCGGGAAATCATCGCTGATCAAGGCACTGTCCGGGGCAATCACAATTGACGAGGGCAGCATCGAGCTTGATGGCGAACCGATTGGTTTTACATCGCCGATGGAGGCCCGCGAGGCTGGTATCGAGACGGTGTATCAGAACCTTGCGCTGTCCCCTGCCCTGTCGATTGCCGACAATATGTTCATGGGCCGCGAGCTTCGCAAAAAGGGTTTTATGGGCAAGTATTTCGGTGCGCTTGACCACAAGGAAATGCAGCGACTGGCACGTGAAAAGCTTTCCGAACTGGGACTTATGACCATTCAGAATATCAATCAGGCGGTCGAGACCCTTTCGGGTGGGCAGCGTCAGGGGGTTGCGGTTGCCCGTGCGGCGGCGTTCGGATCGCGTGTGGTGATCATGGATGAACCGACCGCGGCCCTTGGGGTCAAGGAAAGCCGCCGTGTGCTTGATCTGATTGCCGATGTGAAGGCACGCGGCATGCCGATTGTCCTGATTTCGCACAACATGCCCCATGTGTTTGAAGTGGCGGACCGCATTCATGTTCATCGTCTGGGCAAGCGGCTTTGCACCATCAAACCTGATGATTACAGCATGTCCGATGCCGTGGCCTTCATGACCGGGGCCAAGGAACCACCCGGGGTCGACACCGAGGCAGCGGCGTAATATCGCTGCCTTTTCCCTGCAAACGTGTTTACCAGACCGAGATCAAAACCCCGGATGACACCCGATATCGACGCACTCGCGGCACAAATCCGCGCTCAACAAACCGGTGACCGGCGCATTCTCGTTGCCATCATCGGGGCACCAGCATCGGGCAAGTCACACTTGTCCGACCGGCTTTATCACCATCTGGGGGGTGATAAAGCCGGTGCTGTTGTCGTGCCGATGGACGGATTTCATTTCGACGATGCGATCCTCAAAGATCGGGGACTTCTGGCGCGTAAAGGTGCCCCCGATACCTTTGATGTCGGGGGATTGAAACGCGTCCTTCTGGCCCTTCGCGACCAGGAAGATGAAGAAATCTATGTTCCGGTCTTTGATCGGGAACTGGAAATCTCGCGCGGGTCGGCACGGGTCATTTCACAACACCACCGCATCATTCTGGTTGAGGGCAATTATCTTTTGCTTGATCAGGCACCGTGGGATCAGTTGGGCCCGCTTTTTGATCTGTCGATCTATCTTGATGTGCCCGAAAGCACCTTGCGCGAACGCCTGATTGGGCGCTGGCAGGGATTTGGCTTTGAAATGGATGCGGCCATCACCAAGGCCGAAACCAATGATCTTCCCAATGCGCGGACAGTGATCACCTCAAGCAAAGCAGCCGATATCACCCTTACAAACGGGTAATAAACTGCCCGTCAAGCAGGACACCGCCCAGCCAGTCGGCCACCGTGCGCACATGGGGCAGATGGCGTTTGTCCTGATGGGTGAGAAGCCAGACCTCGCGACCGGTCGGGTGATAGCCATCAAGACGGATCAGCCCGTCAATCCGGTCCCCCACACATCTTGGCAGCAACGCACAACAGGCATGACCGGTCATCATTGACACCATGATCGATCCGCGGTTGGCAAAACCCAGCGTGATGCGGTTCGGGAAATGATCGGCAAGCCATTTCTGTTCGGGCTTGTCAGAGAAAAACTCGTCAAGGTCAATCCATGGCAATGCACCCGGATCGAGACCATCAGACGGCAACCCGTCCGGATTGCAATAGATGCCATATTCAAGATGGCCCAGCCTGCGGATATGAAAGGCGCCGCTATCGGGGCGCGCCAGACGGATCGCAATATCGGTTTCACGTTGCGGCAGGCTGAGATTACGGTTTGCACCAATCAGCTCCAGCGCGATACCCGGAAAACGGTGATGCAAATCGGCGATATGCGGGGCGACGCAATCTTGCAAGATCGCATCAACCCCGGTCACCCGAACAATCCCGGCAATCAATTGCGGGTCGTTTTCGGTGGCGGGTTCGCGTTTCAGCAAATCCGAGACGGTGTCTTGCATCTGCCGGGCGGTTTGCAACAGGCCTTGCGCCCGCGCGGTCGGCGTAAGCACACGGCCATCGCGGTGCAGAACCGCATAACCCACCCATTCTTCAAGCCGGGCGATCCGGCGCGCCACCGTTGTCTGGTTCACACCAAGTTCGCGGGCAGCGGCACTCATATTCCCGGTCTGACAGACATGGGCAAAGGTCCGCAATCCTTCCCAGTCAAGTGACATCACATGGCCCCGCCAATACTCATTACCTGCATTTTTGCAGATTATAATCGAATTAATGCCGATGGATAATGCAAATTCGCAGGACCATGATGGGGCATCACAGTTTTTGACAAAGGATCTGACCGATGACAGCCCAATCAATTTTTGACATTGCCGGTGCGCAGCTTCCGACCGGATCACCGAAGGATGCCGCCCTGATCGTGATTGATGCCCAGGAAGAATATCGCGATGGCAAATTGAAGCTTTCGGCACTTGCCGGGGCCCTTGCCAATATTCAGGAAATTTTGGCCCATTGGCGTGCTCGGGGTGGCACCGTCATTCACGTTCAGCATCATGCAACCGGTCTGTTTGATCCAAGCGGGCCTTATGCCGCGATCATGCCCGAAGTTGCCCCGCAAGACGGCGAAACCATCCTGACCAAATCGGTGCCAAGCTCGTTTGGCGGCACCGAACTTGATGCGTTGCTTCAGGATGGCGGTTTCAAGCAGGTGGTGATCACGGGCTTCATGACCCATGTCTGTGTCTCGACCACGGCCCGGGTGGCCGACGAAAAGGGATATGCGGTTACGGTGGTATCAGACGCCACCGCCACCCGCGACCTTCCCGATGCGATCAGCGGCAAGACCGTTCTGGCAGCAGACCTTCATCGTCATGAACTGACAATGCTTGCCGATACCTTTGCCAAGATCGTCTCGACCAAGGATGTGCTGGGCGCATAAACCCGTCGCGGAATTTTCCGGCCTTGATGCCTAAAAGAAAACGCCCCGCAGATGCTGCGGGGCGTTTTTGACCGGTGATCGGAAAACCGGTCAGAACATATGCTGTCCGCCATTGATCGACAGGCAGGAGCCGGTAATGAAGCCGGAATTGGGGCCGCACAGATACAGAATGGCTTGTGCGATTTCATCGGCCTCGCCCAGTCGTCCGACCGGGATTTTGGCGATGATGCTTTCAAGAACCTTTTCGGGCACCGCTGCGACCATGTCGGTATTGATATAGCCCGGCGCGATGGTATTGACCGTGATGCCCTTGCGCGCGACTTCCTGGGCGAGCGCCTTGGTAAAGCCGTGCACACCGGCCTTGGCCGCCGAATAGTTGGTCTGACCCAGTTGACCGGCCTGACCGTTGATCGAGGAAATATTGATCACCCGGCCAAAGCCACGCGCCCGCATGCCTTCCAGAACCGGCTTGGTCATGTAGAACAGCGAGCTGAGATTGGTGTCGATCACCGCCGCCCATTGTTCGGTTTCCATTTTATGCATGAAACCGTCGCGGGTGATGCCGGCATTATTGATCAGGATATCAATCGGGCCGACTTCGGCTTCGACCCTGGCGATGCCAGCCGCACAGCCATCGGGGTCCGCGACACTCCATTTATAAGCCGCAATACCGGTTTCTTCGGTAAAGACCTTTGCGGCCTCCTCGTTGCCAGCATAGTTCGCAACAACGGTATAGCCCGCATCCTTGAGCGACAGGCTGATTGCCTTGCCAATTCCGCGTGTTCCACCGGTTACCAGTGCTGTTTTTGTCATGGTCGCCTCCCTAAACTTCGTTCATCAAGCCTGTCTTCATAACGAGGTCCGTAGTTTGCCCTTCTACGACGCACGTAACTTTAATCCATAAATGACCTTATATATGTAATTTTATTACTTCTCCATGATCTAAATCAGCCAGTTGTTTTAGTCTTTCGTCGCAGTGCAAAATGACCTGCGCATATGCAAACGGGGCCTTCCACATTCAAGTGGACGCCCCGCGCAGTAGAAAATTCAGTCAGAAGCTTGCATTAGCGCTCGACGCACAATGCAACCCCCATACCGCCACCGATGCAGAGCGTCGCGAGACCTTTTTTCGCATCGCGTTTCTGCATTTCATAAAGCAGCGTGGTGAAGACGCGTGCGCCCGATGCACCGATCGGATGGCCCAGCGCAATCGCGCCGCCATTAACGTTGACCTTGCTGGTATCCCAGCCCATGTCGCGGTTGACGGCAATTGCCTGGGCGGCAAAGGCTTCGTTGGCTTCGATCAGATCAAGATCGGCTGCCGACCAGCCCGCTTTTTCAAGCGCCTTTTTCGACGCCGGAATCGGACCCGAGCCCATGATTGCCGGATCGACACCGACCGTTGCCCAGCTTTTGATCGTCGCAAGCGGGGTCAGGCCACGCTTGGCGGCTTCTGCTGCGGACATGACGACAAGGGCAGCAGCCCCGTCATTGATGCCCGATGCGTTGCCAGCAGTTACCGTGCCTTCCTTGTCAAAGGCCGGGCGGAGTTTTGCCATGCCTTCGAGCGAGGCACCGTGACGCGGATATTCGTCAGCATCAAAGACGATATCGCCCTTGCGGCTGGCAATGGTCACGGCAGCGATTTCGTCGTTGAAGCGACCGGATTTCTGGGCGGCTTCGGCCTTGTTCTGGGAAGCAGTGGCGAATTCATCCTGTTCCTCGCGGGAGATGCCCCACTTGGCAGCAATATTTTCGGCCGTGTTGCCCATGTGATAGCCGTTAAAGGCGCACCACAGACCGTCCTTGATCATGCTGTCGATGAATTTGACATCGCCCATTTTGTGACCGGCACGCAGATGTGCGACATGGGTCGAAAGCGACATGTTTTCCTGACCACCGGCGACGACGATATTGGCATCCCCTGTCATGATCTGCTGGGCGGCAAGTGCGACCGTGCGCAGGCCCGACCCGCAAACCTGATTGATCAGGAAAGCCGTGGCGCGGTCGGAAATTCCGGCACCGATGGCTGCCTGACGGGCGGGGTTCTGCCCCTGGCCACCTGTAAGAACCTGACCCAGGATGACTTCGTCAACCGCGTCCCCTTCAACGCCTGCGCGTTCCAGTGCAGCCTTGATGGCAACAGCACCCAGATCATGCGCCGGCGTCCCCGCCAGCGTGCCACTGAATGCGCCGATTGGTGTACGTGCTGCACCCACAATTACGACGTCGGTCATGAAACCCTCCGATTATTCCTGATTACGTTTCCCCGGACCGGGCAACGATCTTTTTGCTGTGCCCAGACATGGTCCTTGGAAGGATACTATCGCACTGCAACAATTTTCCAAGCTTTGATGCTTACCACTTTCGGACAGTCATCACCGACCGCCACCCAAAGATGACATAGCCCATGCCCTTTGCATAACCTGTGATTAAGAGTGTGTGCCTAATACCTGAAATTCGCAAGGGGGTGGCGGGTATTTGTCACAATTTGGCAAGGCCGGGTTCGCTATGCTTTCCCGGCCCTGCATCGGTCAGGATGTTATCTTAGCTCATAGATTTCGGCCTTGCCGTTCTTCAGACTGTAAATTTCAAACGGGGCTTCTTTGGCACCGCCCATGCCAGGCGATCCCATCGGCATGCCCGGCAGGGTAAGTGCGGTAATCGCCGGGCGTTCTTCGAGCATCCGCAAAATGGATTCCACCGGAACATGGCCGCTTACGGCATAGCCATCAATCATTGTCAGATGACAGCCCTGCATGTCTTCGGGGATGCCGATCATGGTCGCCATGTCATAGACATTTTCATCGTTGGTGATCGTGACATCAAAGCCATGTTCGCGAAGATATTCGCCATGCATGGTGCAACAGCCGCAATTGGGGTTCTTGATAATTCTGGCCTCGATGCCTTCTGCATGGGCGGAAAAGGATGGCAGGGCCACCGCACTTGCGAGTGCCACGGCGAATGCACCAAGCGTGCGGACCATGTGATTTTTCATAGATTTCTGCATTTTATCTCTCCTCGGAGATGATCAAAGAACGCGGATGACACCGGACATGCCACCGACCTTGTGTTCGAGAATGTGACAATGGATCAGCCAGTCACCGGGATTATCGGCGACAAAGGCAATCTCGACCCGGTCGCCCGGTTCGATCAGCACGGTATCAAGCCATGGCTGATGGCGTACCGGCGCGTCATTGCGCGCAAGCAGCCGGAAGGCATGACCATGCAAGTGGATCGGATGAAGCCATGCGGTTGCATTCATCAGGGTAAGATGGCAGGTCTGACCGCGCGTGAGCGTCACAAGCGGTCCGTTGCCATCACGGTCGGGATCGCGCCCGTTCACCGCCCAGATATTGCCCGCCCCGAACATCGAACGCATCATGTTGGCCATGCCGCCCATGCCGGACCCGGCAGCAGACTCCATGCCCATCGCACTGAGCTTTTCCGGGGTGATGTGACCGGATCTGATCATTTGGCTCAGGATCATATCGCCCATCATGCCGCCACTATAGATCAGGTCATGTTTGACGGCATGACCAAGATCGGGCTCGGGCAAGGAATTGGGCTTAAGCGCCAGATCCCCGTCCGGGGCGTGATCGCGCAGTGGCGTACCGGAAGGCACAAGACGGGCGATCGCGTTTTCCATCCCGTCATAAAAACGGTCCGTGACCGCAAAGGATGGCTTGCCCGAAACCGGAATATCGATCACCAGATCAAACCGCATGCCCGGCCCCAGCAACAGCAACGGCGTGTCGTTGCGATGCGGGGTCACTGGATGGCCATCCATGGCAATCACTATCGGGGCCAGTTCATCAAAATCCAGCGCAAAGATACGGCCATTTGCCGCATTCAACAGACGCAGACGGATGCGTTCTCCCGGTCGTACCGGCACATCTCCGGCCGTACCCATTGGCGCCACACCATTGACGGTCACCACATTGCCGATCCGCCCGGCATGACCGACATCATGCATGGCATTAAAACCGTCATCGATTGCAGCGCTTTCGTTCAGTCGCCAGTCATCCAGCATCCAGACAAGTTCCCGATCCACAGGCAGCGGGTCGGCCTCCTCGACGATCAGGGCACCGTAAAGACCACGGCCAAGCTGTTCGGTCGTGTTGGCATGCGGGTGATACCAATAGGTGCCCGCATCAGGCAGATCGAAAACATAGTCAAAGCTGTCGCCGGGTTTGACGGCGGCTTGTGTCAGGCCGGGCACACCATCCATGGCGTTGGGAACCCTGATCCCGTGCCAGTGAATGGTGGTTTCTTGCGCAAGGGCATTTTCCAGCCGGGCATGAAGGCGCTGCCCCTGACGCACACGGATTTCCGGACCGGGCACGATGCCGTTATAGGCCCAGACAGCGGTCTGGTAGGCCGGGTCGGGCACAAGGCTTGCCTGTGCGGCACCGGGACGCAGCAGCATATTGACCGCCCCACCCGCATTTTCAGATGCGCCCGCACGGCCAATCACGGATGCCATGGACAGACCACCGGCCGCAACAACCCCAAGGGTCGCCGCCCCGCCCAACAGGAAATCCCGCCGGGTGGCAGAGAAGGAAGATTTGAAAGTCATCAGACAATCTTTCCAAAATCAGATTTATTGACTGCCGATCCGCCCATGTTCCGGGGCAGTATACGGCACCAAATTACGCCTGCTGCCCGTCAGGGCAGGCAGGTAAAATCAGGAAAGATATCTGGGAGGCGACGGGTCGGGTACATGCGACAGGCCGGTCGCGCTATCAAGGGCAGGCAAAATCACCCGTGTGCTCGCAGGCAGCACAATCGCGTCCACCCCGACCGTATGAGGCATCACAACAATCGCGCACAGAAACTGGCAGGATGCAATCGCCCCTGACATGTTGCTACAATCGGTGCACTCATTTGCGGCGCGCATCCCTTTTTCATTCCGGGTGTCATGTCGCGGATCAAGAGTGTCCGGGGCCACAGAGGCGATATCAAAGGAAGCCGCAGCCCCGGTCATATTCCCGGTCATTGCCACCGCCATATCCCCAACGCGCAAAACCGCACTGCTGGTGAAAACCAGCAGGGATAAGGTTATGATGATGCGCAAAAGGTTTTTCATGATCCCCAAGCAGTAGCCACTTGATCGCCGCACGTCCATGATTTTGATCAAGGCGCGATGGTAACATCATCCTTGAGCGTTTCGGTGACGATATAGGTGCGATACCAGACGATATTGTCATCAGCGTCAAAAAGCGTTTCACAGAGTGCTGTATATTCGGCCATGTCGCGCATATGCAAAACCAGAACGCCCGTGACTTCCCCGGTGACCAGATAGCATTGCTGGACAGCGGCAAGGCTTTTGACCTTGGTGATGAAGTCCTTGCGGTAGTGGTTCCCGTGCCGGTGAAATTCAAGATTGATCACCGCGGTCAGGGGACGCCCGATATGGGCCGGATCGACCACAGCCACGGTTTTACGGATCACCCCGTTTTCGCGCAGCTTGGCGACGCGGCGCAAAGCAGCCGAGGGGGAAAGGCCGATCTTTTCGGCCAGTTCCGTATTGGGGATATCTGCATTTTCCTGCAACTGGCGCAGGATTTTCAGATCAATCTGGTCCAGTTCGGCCATCGCCACACAACTCCAAAGCGTCATTTCATGAAACAACGCTGCCACATTGCGCCTGTTTGCGCAAATTCGCCGTCCGCAAACGAATGGGAAATGGCATGATCACGCTGATCGAACCACCCTCGCCCACCAGCGAAATGTCGACAAGCCGATAGACACAAGCCAATAGACAATCGGGTTCATTTGCCCCACAGATGCCCGATGTCTTTTGACCGCCCCACCGCGCCAATGCCAAAGGCACTGGTGCCAATTGCCTGATGGATAGACCACCCGATGACACGCGCCATGCAACGTTATGTTTTTGATCTGATCAATCGCAGCCAGCAGCTTTTTGTCACCCTGGTGAAGGTCATGCTGCCGGTGATGATCATTGTCCGCATTGCCGAGGAATTTGGCGCGATTGAAGTGGCGTCCGATCTTTTGACCCCGGTCATGGCGTTGATCGGACTGCCGCCAGAAGCCGGGATCATCTGGGCGACCTGTGCGCTGGTCAGTATGTATGGGGCGGTTGGCGCATTCATCGGGCTTTCGGCCCATCTTGATATGACCGCCGCACAGCTGAGCGCACTTTGCGCCATGATGCTGTTTGCCCACGGGCTTCCGGTCGAACAGGCGATTGTCAAACGTGCCGGTGCCAGCCTGATTGCCACCACCGCCCTTCGGGTCGGGGCGGCCATCGGGTATGGCGCGCTGGTGACATGGGTCAGCAATATGACTGGCTGGCTGTCCGAACCGGTTGATTTTTCATGGATGGCAGGCAGCGACGTGGCCCAAGCCGCTACCGGCCTTGCTGGATGGGGTGACTGGGTCGTTCAGACCATCAAATCACTGATTGTCAGCTTTGTGGTGATTACCGGGCTTCTGGTTGTGCTTGATGTCATGAAGGTCACCGGCCTGACCGACAAATTCACCCTTGCCCTGTCGCCGATCCTTCGCGTTTCGGGCCTGTCGCGTGAAGTTGCACCGGTCACGACCATTGGCGTGTTGCTGGGGCTGACATTTGGCGGGGCGCTGATCATTGATGATGCGCGCAAGAACAATTACCCGCCGCGCACACTTTTCCTGTCGCTGAGCTGGTTGTCGCTGTCGCATTCCCTGATCGAGGATACGGCGATCATGCTGGCCCTTGGCGCGGACATCTGGGTGGTGCTGGTCGGGCGGGTGATCCTGACATTGATCATCATCGCCCTTCTGGCCCGCCTGACCATCCGGTGGGATCGCAAATCCGATGAACTGGTGACAGATACACCGGGGTGATTGTGTCCCCGGGTTGAGGCAGCGATCATGGCCCGGCGAGCCATTTTGTCACCGGTTCCCATGTTGATTTTTCCGCGCGCGAGCCGACCATCATGCCGATGTGACCGGCCGATGGATGAAGCTCGGTCCGCAATTCTTCCGGGAAGACATCAAACAGCGCCTGCGCACTTTCGGGCGGAACGATGCGGTCATTTTCCGGAATGACTGCCAGCACCGGACAGGACAAATCCGCCGGGTTAATATCGATCCCGTCAATCTGCCATTCGCCCTTGGCCGGTTTGTTTTCCACATACCAGCCGATCAGGCAATCAATCGACACCCGGCGTGTTAAGGGCACGCCATCATTCAGCCAGTCTTCAAGGGCGACGAAGTCTTGAGCCTTGGCCGAAGCGGATGCCATTTTTTCGAAGCGGCGGAACTTTTCGCCAATCATGAAGGGATCAAGGCTGGCAAACAGGCTTTGCAGCACATCGACCGGCAGGGTGTCGTGAATGGCCAGCATATGGGGAAGCGACGGCGCAAAGGCCGCAGCAATACGCGACTGGGTCGGCCCGGCGGCCATGAAGTCCCATGGTGTTGCCAGCAGGACAAGTTTTGACACCTGTGCCGGGTCCAGAAGCGTTGCTGCCAATGCCAGAACCCCGCCCATGCAATAGCCGACCAGCGGCACCGGGCCGCCATTCATGTCAGCGACATCCTGAAGGATGGTGACCAGACGGGCGGCGATATAATCATCAAGGCCAAAATTGGCCTCGTCCATGCCGGGATAGCCCCACTCGACCAGAAGCGGCCGATAGCCACATTTGGCAAGATAGCGGGCAAAGCTGCGCTTTTCATTGAGATCAAGGATATAGCCGCGATTAACCAGCGACGGGACCAGAAGGACAATCTTGCCCGGTTTCTGATCCTTTTTCGGGGTCAGCCCGCCATAATCATAAACGCAGGTCGATCCGTCTTCCCAGATGACGGGGATGTCCTTGCGCACGTCATCCCGCGGCCGTTGATAGGGATGGCGTTGATAGGCCCGCACGCCGTCATGAAACCCGGCATGCCGGTCAAAGGCGACACGATCAAGCGCCTGGGCAATGTCATCGGGATGGAAGGCCTCAATCTCGTTCAGGAGGCTTTCCGCCTGTTCCTTCAGTTCCGGCTTCCAGGGCAGCAATTGTTTCAGAAAGATCGGCAATGCGGCGCGCGAGCTGAGCCAGCTCGTCATCTCGACTGCCATGTGCATCGGAAGCGGCCTTGGCCCCGCCCGCTTCTTGCTTTGTCTTTTTGGTGGAAGCGGCTTTTGTCTCAGTGGACTGATCATTCTTCCCCTGCCCCTTTGCAGCATTTTTTGCAGCGCGCGTCTTTTTCGCGCCTTTGGTCGATGGCGCTTCACCGGCACTGTCAGCATCTGTACTGGCAGCGTTCGCTGGCGGTGTTGCGGACGGTGTTGCAGACGGGGCATTGCCCTTATCGCTTCCTGCCCCGGTCATGCCTTTCATACCGGTCATGCCTGCCATCGCTGCCATATTGGGCGGGAACGGCATGGCACCCGGGAACGGTTGGGTTGGCAGGTCGCGCGCAGCCTTTGCCATCTGATCCATCATCGCCATCAGCGGATTGGCATTGCCCATCGCCCCGGCAAACGGATTGTCAGCCCCCATCGCGCCCATACCAGCATTCGCCGCACCAGCGTTGAACGTACCGGCATTGACCGGCTGGCCCATGGCCATCTGCCCGATCAGCTTGCCCCAGGCTTCGAACCCTTCGCCCATGCGCGTGGTATCGGCACCGAGCGATGCATAAAGACGCCCGATGGCACTTGCCGCATCGGCGCCATCGGCGGTCGCGGCGACCTGTTCACGCCACAGGGCGAGAAAACGGGTGGCGAGCTGTTCGAGTATTTCATCATCGGGTGATGATGGCGGCCCGTCACTTCGGTCCGGGCTGTCGGGGTGATCCGGGTCGGTGGTCATTGGCGACACCTTTTTTGTTCCCTGATGAGAAGCCTTTGTATCAGGAAATACTATAGATCGTTACCCGGCGGGGGAAAGGAAATCCCGTGCTGCGCAGCAACAAACCGTATCGCAAGTTGTTTTTCGCACCGCACTTCGCGTTGAATACTGGACACATTGGAAAAATCGCGGCACTCTTGTCGTCTTCTGAGCGAATGCAAAATCGAAAATGCTGCGCAACATCGTAAATTGTGCACACGCAAATCAGGCGAAATACATCGCCAAACAAGTTCGCCAGACGAACGTCCGGGAAACAGGGAAGCAGGAAAAACGCCATGACCACCAAGAAATCAGATGATCAGGACCGCATCGTAATCAAGAAATATGCGAACCGTCGCCTCTATAACACCGCGACCAGTTCCTATGTGACGCTTGATCACCTTTCCCAGATGGTCAAGGACAATACCGACTTTGTGGTTTATGACGCCAAATCGGGCGAGGACATTACCCGTCCGGTTCTGACCCAGATCATCGTCGAGGAAGAGAACAAGGGGCAGAACCTTTTGCCGATCAGCTTCCTGCGTCAATTGATCGGGTTCTATGGCGACAGCCTTCAGGGGCTTGTGCCAAGCTATCTTGAACAGGCGATGCGCGCCTTTGGCCACAATCAGGAACAGATGCGCGAATATATGCAGGGCACCATGCAGGGCATTTTCCCGTTTGGCCAGTTCGAGGAAATGAACAAGCAGAACATCGCGCTGTTTGAACAGACCATGAAGATGTTCTCGCCGTTCCTGCAGGAAAATGAAAATGGCGGCCAGCCAGGTGCGACACCGACCAAGCCGGCAGCCCCGGCAAGCGCGCAGTCCGATGCATCGCTCAATGAGCTGAAAAGCCAGCTTGAAGCCATGCAGGCGCAGCTTAACAGCCTGGCGGGTGGCAAAACCGACAAATAAGATCTGATCAGACCGATCACGGAATTTCCAAGGGCGGGGTTGCCAAAGGCACCTCGCCTTTTTTGTTGCCTGCATCCCGATATCAAGGGGCGTTGCCAACGCCCCTGATCGCGCGGTTGTTCTTCACGCTGTGCCAACCGCAGGGTCGCCAGGATGTGACTCGACCCAACCGCCAATACGGCACCAATCCTGCATAAACTTTTTGTTAACCCTTTTAACCCGCCCGGCAGCGCCGCAAGGCGGCAATTTTTGCCGGGTATAGACCGGAAACGCATGGAGTCCCGAACAAGACAGGCAGTTTTTAACCCCGAACGCTAAAATGACATGACCGCGATCACTCCGATACCCATGCAACCGGCCCGCAGGAATCCGTCTGCGAGTACCGGAACGGATGGTCCTGCCGGGATCGGACACCAACAACTTGCGCGCATTTCGCCTGTCAGGGAAATCACGCAGAATGGTGGCGCGTGGCTGCAACCCCATGATCTTGTGGGCAGTGCAGCATTCTGGACCCAGCTTTTGGGGCAACTTTTACCTCAGGAAAACCTTTTGCAACCGCCGGTCATTCAGGAAATGCATGCCAGCTATGCACGGCACTCCAAACCATACAGCGTAGAAACCAACGTCTTTTTTTCGCCTTCTGCACTAGACAAAGACAGCTCAATTGACCTATATAGCTAGCTTCTGGCGGATTGCTGTAAAGATTATCTGACCAAAGTTCAGATACGGGTCATCAAATCGCAGTGCTAATTTGGTGCTGCGACGGGGTGGTCATTGGGCATAAATCAAACAAGCTCAACAGCATCCAAAGTGGGGATCTATAACTGGCGGTTGATAACGGATTATAAAATGACTGAGATTGCTGAACTCGAAGAACCGAAGCGCGCAAACCGTGCTACTGACACTGATCGTTATGTTGGTCAGCGTATTCGTGAACGTCGCATCATGCTGGGCCTTTCCCAGCAGCAGATGGCCGACCTGATCGGCGTCACCTACCAGCAGGCCCACAAGTATGAGCGCGGTATCAACCGTATCTCTGCCGGTCGTCTGTATGAAATCTCCCAGGTCCTGGGTGTTCCGGTCAGCTACTTCTACGAAGGCCTTGATGGCAATCAGGAAACCGAGCTTAACGCACGTCAGCGCATGTGCCTTGAGCTGGCGCGCAACTTCGCGAGCATCAAGCATGAAAAACATCAGGAAGCCCTGAGCCAGATGGCTCGTGCTCTTGCTGATCAGGCTGCCTGAGTTCGTTCCGAACTTCAGTGCCACCGTTAAAAAGGCTGCCCCTGTAAAAGCGGGCGGCCTTTTTTTATGGCTGCCTGACCAAGACAAACCCGGGCATAAAAAAAGGGGACGCAAACGCATCCCCTTTTGATCATCAGATAACGATATGGCCTAGTTTCCGAGCATCACCAGATCATCGGAATGGATCACGGCATTGCCACGGGTAAAGCCAAGGGTGGCTTCGATATCGCCCGATGCATGGCCCATCAGAAGACGGGTTTCTTCCGCGCCATAGGATGTGATGCCGCGCGCAATCTCTGCACCATCGGCATCAAGGACGCGCACCGCATCCCCATGCTTGAAGCGGCCATCAACACCGGTAATCCCGGCTGCCAGAAGGTTCTTGCCTGCGGCCATTGCCTTGGCCGCACCGGCATCGACAATGATCGCGCCTGTGGCCTTGAGCGAGGTCGCAATCCAGTGACGGCGTGCCGCAAGCGGGCTTTCGCTTGGCAGGAAGACGGTATTGGGTGCGCCGTCAAGCTGGGCTTTCAGCGGATGATAGATGGTGCCACGTGCGATAAACATGCGGCACCCGGCCTTCATGGCAATTTCAGCGGCCTGAAGCTTGGTGACCATCCCGCCGGAGCTGTACATGGTCGGTGCGACACCGGCCATATCAAAGATTTCCGGGGTCAGTTCGCGGACTTCAGGGATCAGGGTCGCATCCGGGTTCTTGCGCGGATCAGCGGTATAAAGACCGTCGATGTCAGACAGCAACACCAGCGTATCGGCCGAGATCATATGGGCAACCTTGGCGCCAAGACGATCATTATCGCCAAAGCGGATTTCCTCGGTCGCGACCGTATCGTTTTCATTGATCAGCGGCACCGCACCACGGGCCAGAAGTGCATTGAGCGTGCCGCGCGCATTGAGGTAACGCCGACGGCCTTCCATGTCCTCAAGGGTCACCAGCACCTGCGCCATGGTCAGGCCGTTGCGGCCCAAGGCTTCCTGCCAGACCTGTGACAGGCTGATCTGGCCGGTGGCGGCGGCGGCCTGCTTGTCGGCAAGGCTGATCGTACGGTGATCAAGGCCGAGCAAACGACGCCCAAGGGCAATCGCACCGCTGGAGACCACAATCACCTCGACCCCGCGTTCACGGAGATGGGCGATATCGTCTGCCAGTGCCTCGAGCCAGGCACGGCGCAGCTTGCCGGTATTTTCATCGACCAGAAGGGCCGAGCCGACCTTGATGATCAGGCGTTTTGCATCACTTAACGAAGCGTGCTGGGTGCTCACGGCTGGAACCCCTCATCCTCGCGACCTTCCATGATGCGGCGTTCGCGTTCGCCATCAATATAGGCACGAATTTGACGGTGGATATCCTTGATGCCCTGCTGGGTCACACCGGAAACCACATAGACCTTTTTGCCGATGCCCTTTTCAAGGATCTGGCGCTGTTCCTCGACCATTTCCGGCAGGAGCTGATCGGCCTTGGACAGAACAACGATCTCGGGCTTGTCGATCAGGATATCGGCATAGCTTTCAAGCTCTTCGCGCACGGTCTGATAGGTTGCGACCGGGTCTTCCTCGGCACAGTCGATCAGATGGACCAGAACTTCGCAGCGTTCGATATGACCAAGGAAACGGGTCCCGATGCCCTTGCCTTCGGAAGCCCCTTCGATCAGGCCGGGAATATCGGCCAGAACGAATTCCTTGTCATCGATACTGACGACGCCAAGCTGCGGATGCAGGGTGGTGAAGGGATAATCGGCGATTTTCGGACGCGCATGCGAGGATGCGGCAAGGAAGGTCGATTTCCCGGCATTTGGCAGACCGACCAGACCGGCATCGGCGATCAGCTTCAGACGCAACCAGACCCACATTTCCTCGGCCGGCCAACCTTCTTCGGCACGGCGCGGCGCCTGGTTGGTGGAGGATTTGAAATGGGTGTTGCCACGACCACCATCCCCACCACGGCAGAGCATATAGGTCTGCCCCGGCTCGATCATGTCTACAATCAGGGTTTCACGGTCTTCGGCAAGGACCTGTGTGCCGACCGGGACCTTGATCGTGATGGATTTGCCTGAACGACCGGTGCGCTGACGGCCCATGCCATGCATGCCGACTTCGGCCTTGAAATGCTGCTGATAACGGAAATCGATCAGGGTGTTGAGGTTTTCGACCGCCTCAAGAACGATGTCGCCCCCGCGACCGCCATCGCCGCCATCCGGGCCACCATACTCGATAAATTTTTCACGGCGGAAGCTGACCGAACCGGCACCGCCGCGGCCACTGCGCACATAAATCTTGGCTTCATCGAGAAACTTCATAACCGGTCCTTTGGGCTGCGCCCGCTTTTTGGATATTGGCACCCCGGCGCGCGGTGATCGCGCATCAACAGGGCGTAAAATTCATATAACACATAAAACAAGGGAGGAATGATTGCTCATTCCTCCCTCGAAAATCTTGCTACGTATGGCGTAGCCGACGGGAGGCTTACGCCTCTGCCGGAACGACGGTAACGTAGGTACGACCCTTGAAGCCCGACTTGAACTGGACAGAACCGTTCACAGTCGCAAACAGGGTGTGGTCTTTGGCGAGGCCAACATTGTCACCGGCATGGAACTTGGTGCCACGCTGACGAACGAGGATGTTGCCTGCTACAACTGCCTGACCACCGAATTTTTTAACGCCGAGACGGCGACCTTCGGAGTCACGACCGTTGCGCGAACTACCACCAGCTTTCTTATGAGCCATGAAACTCTCCTAAAACTGCATCTCAACCTGATAAATCAGGCGTTGATGTCCTTGATGCGCAGAACAGTCAGGTTCTGGCGATGACCATTTTTACGACGGTAGTTATGCCGGCGCTTTTTCTTGAAAACGATCACCTTGTCGCCCTTGGCCTGCTCGAGAACTTCTGCAGTGACAGAAGCACCTTTGACCAACGGAGCACCAACTTTCGGCGCACCGTCGCCAGCAACCATGAGAACTTCTTCAAGTTTCACGGTGTCACCAGCCTGGGCAGCGATCTTTTCGACTTTGATAACGTCGTTGGCAGCAACTTTATACTGTTTGCCGCCAGTTTTGATGATTGCGTACATCTAAAAGTTCCTGAAAAACATTCTGGAAACACAAACGCGCAGCTCGGTGCCGCTGCTAACAGATACCGAACCGCTGCGAAGAACGGGTGAATTACCTTTTTTGGCCCCCTGAGTCAACTGCAAAGCGACGCAAACCCGCAAGTTCCCCGGCAATTGGCCCCCAATTAGCAGGGAGCGTGCCCTGTATAAAATGCATGGCTTGGCGCAAGCCCCCACCATTCATTACCGCCAACATAAAACCCGGCTTTCCGGTAAAGCGAACCAACGCAGCCCCAAACCGCAGCCAAACGCCCCGCGACAATCGACAAGATCGTTTTCAACCGCGCCTGTTGGCAGAGGCGCCGCCAGATCAGGGCAACATGCGAAAAGCGCAAAAGAGTCACCGAATTTGCGTTTTCCCTCTTGCAATATCGCCCGAGGACCGTTAAACACCGCGTCGAACGCCAAGACCACACATGCGGAGAGGTGCCGGAGTGGTCGAACGGGGCGGTCTCGAAAACCGTTGTACTAGCAATAGTACCGTGGGTTCGAATCCCACCCTCTCCGCCATTTTCTTTTAGAAATTTGGAATACTGTCAATTATAATGAATCGTGGAAGCTTCTCTAAGTTTTCATACTTTTCTATAAGGCGTACAGTTAGTACAAAACTTTAAGTGATAGAAAATTCAGCACTGATTAATTCACGCCCGAAGCGATTGACGCGGACTATCGCAACTAGATGCAATCGGTCAAACGAGACCATTGGGGTATCTCGACATCGCCGAAGCAATGAACCGAACTGATGGTTACGTGCTCGGACTGGATCAGTTAATACAAGATATCCCTAAAATCGTTATGAAACCCCAGGCTCCCCAAAAGCCTCTGCCAGCCAACGACCATAAATCTGTTTTACCCTCTTAATAAAAACTCGTGCATCTTATTTAGCACGAAAAAGGAAGCTCTGGGCAACCAGCGCTTCCTTTTTTCTGAACTTGTTGAGCTGTCAAAGGCTCTGAAGACGGAAACAAGCATTACCAACAGTCCAAACTCGGTCCCCTATTGATCTGATGCTACAATTACGAATTCATGCCTGCAGCCTCACAAGCTACCCCTTCAGCAGACCAAAAATAACTTCTGCAGCGTCCTGAGTACCTTTTGGGTTCCAATGACCATCATTTTCCCAATGAAATTCGGGATCAAAGAACTGAGTATCATGCCGAATCTGATGCTTATCCAAAATCTCGACAAATCGATGTCTTAGCTCAGAGAAAATCGGCATACTGAACTGATAATTGAACACAGCATGCAGACGACAGCCATTACACACCTCTTTTATATCCTTGATCGACTGTTCTGTTGCCTCCCAAGCGAATCTAACTGCTTTCGGCTCGTTCTCTGTTGAGGCAAACATCGCGTCGTACTGCTTTGGAATATAATTTATAGATTCATAGTATTCGTTACCAGGATACATCTCTTTCAATTCATTCAATCTATGAAGATGAACCAACTGTGTTGGAAGCTGATTGCCAAAGATACCTTCATAACGCTCAAGAATTGCCAAAACAAACTCAAGGGTCCATGGATTTCTTTTTGAAAAGTATCCTCCCTCAGCTAAGACAGGCTTATTAAAGACCATGCCTTTAGTATTGCTCGACGGAATATAATAAGGCCGAGGAGAAGCCTCTGGAGCATAGTCGTTTACAATTGAGCTCAGATGTATGCTGTTATCTCTAACGTCATTAGGAACAACCAACAAGACGACATCTGAGGGACGAACTCCAGACTGCATAACTTCCTTCAACATCTGCGATTGAGCAGTTTGTCCGGTACCGCTGTAACCAACAGCAACTATATTTGGCACAGCAATGTTATCTGCCACATAAAGTTCCGCTAGCTTTTGCTGCACTTTTTCTTTCTTTGAAAGAGACAACTGCGCCTGCTCGATAAACGAGTCACCGAGCAAGACAATTGCATCACCCAATTGAGGTTCTTGATCCGGATAACCAAGTGAGTTGATCAAGCTCACCCCACAAAAGTCTTTGTAGTTACTCCACACTAGAGTCGTCTCAGGCACAAATGAAGAATAGCCTGATCCTTCTGTGAATCTGGATGGCCAATAAACGTCCTCACACTCAACCTCAGCATCAGCCGTTTGGTCGGTGTTCAGTGTTAGTCGCCACACCTCAAGTACTGCAAAAAGAAGAATTAATGAGAACAGCACCGTGAATACTAAATTTTTAATCCAGCTCATACATACTCTCATAATTTTCTTTCAGGTTTCTATCCTGCTCTTCTTTAATAAGGAAATAGTTCCCCACTGCCAATGCATCCAGTTCTGTTCCCATGAAGCATCTAAAGGCATCAGTCGGGTCGCAAATAATAGGCTCACCTCGTACGTTAAACGACGTGTTAACGACAAGTGGGCAGCCTGTTTTTTCCTTAAATTTTGAAATTACAGCGTGATATCGAGGGTTTGTATCTGCATGTACTGTCTGGATACGAGCAGAGTAATCGACATGCGTCACAGCAGGAACAGAAGACCTTGGTACATTAAGTTTATCAATACCAAACAACTCTTCTTCTGCTGCTGTCATTGCAAGACGTTTCTCTTTTCTGACATCTGCAACCAACAACATATATGGGCTGTCTATTTCGTGCTCAAACCACTCTGCAACATTCTCTCGCAGCACACTTGGAGCAAACGGTCGAAAGCTTTCTCTGTATTTTACTTTCAGGTTAAGCTGCTTTTGCATCGCTGGCGAACGTGGATCAGCGATAATACTGCGCCCTCCCAGAGCACGGGGTCCGAATTCCATTCGTCCCTGCATCCAGCCGATAGCTTTACCTTCTGCCAAACAACTAGCTGCACGATCAATAAGCTCATGTTCTGGCAGTTTATGGAACGTCGCTCCACAGGCTTTAAGCTGGCTCTCAATTTCTGAGTCGCCAAACTCCGGGCCTAGATAGGCCCCTTTCATCGCGTCTCTTTCCGGCGACAGTGTTCGCTTCTTGTTATGGTGCAAATACCACGCCGACAAAGCAGCACCAAGAGCCCCACCAGCATCACCTGCGGCCGGTTGAATCCATACGTTATCAAAAATCTGTTCTCGTAAGAGTATTCCATTTGCAACGCAATTGAGCGCAACGCCACCGGCCAGACAAAGGTTTCTGTCACCGGTTTCTTTCGCTATCCCTCGCGCTATCTTTAAGACGACTTCTTCCGTTACCTTTTGCACGGACGCTGCAAGGTCCATCTCTCGCTGCGTCAGATCCGTTTCCGAAGTACGAGGTGGCCCCCCAAACAAATCGTGAAACTTCTTACTGGTCATTGTCAAACCAGTCGCGTAGTCGAAGTAACTCATATCCAACTGGAAACTACCGTCATCGGCAACCTTGATGAGATGTTCTTTTATCAGATCCACATACTTTGGCTGCCCGTAGGGCGCCAGACCCATGACCTTGTACTCACCAGAGTTCACTTTAAAGCCGGTATAGTATGTAAAGGCGGAGTACAGAAGCCCAAGCGAATGAGGGAAATGAATTTCTTTTACAACCTTCAGATCATTTCCGTTGCCAATTGCGACCGAAGTTGTAGTCCATTCACCAACGCCATCAAGTGTTAAGACTGCTGCTTTCTCAAAAGGAGAGGGAAAAAAAGCACTAGCCGCATGAGAAAGATGATGCTCAGAAAACAGGATCCTTTCCTGCCAGTTGACATCAGCCCCTAACACGTCTTTGAGCTCTTTAACGATTGCCGTTTTTTGGAACAGTTTCTCTTTGATCCAAACGGGCATAGACTTCACAAAGCTTTTGATACCTTTTGGTGCAAAGGCCAAATATGTCTCAAGCAATCTCTCGAACTTGACGAATGGCTTTTCGTAAAAGACAACATTATCGATATTCGAGGGCTCAACTCCAGCCTCACGCAAGCAATATTCAATTGCTTCACGCGGAAAACCAGCGTCGTGCTTTTTTCTGGTGAAGCGCTCCTCCTGAGCTGCTGCAACAATCTCTCCGTCTTTTAAAAGACAGGCTGCGCTATCATGATAGAATGCCGAGATACCAAGGATATACATTAGTTCACTCCCCTCAGAACAGCGTGTATATGAACGGAGCGACAACAGATCCCTGTGCGAGGATCAAAAGCCCACCCAACGTCAGCATCACAACAATTATTGGTGCCAACCATAGTTTCTTCTTGGCTCGAAGAAATGCCAACAGTTCCAAGAGAAATCCCAAAACCCCCTCCCTTAAAATTAGAATTGATGCTTAAAAGTCTCAGCTTTCGCAGAATCAGAACTGCGCTCAATCCAATGAGATTTTTTCTCAACTAGCTTCAGCCGGAGTTCATCTCGACCGAACAACCTCATTAACAAGGCGATAGGCGAAATCAATCCAAAGAACATTATCCCCAAAACAATTGGGCTAACAATCATCCCGAGAAGTAACCCGAAACGCATCCAAAGCTTATTTAGTGGCTCAAGTAAATCCGGTTTAAGTAGCGACACCACGACAAAAAGGGGCGATAACGACAAAAAGATATAAGATAGCCATTGCGTTTCTTTTCCCCAAAAATAGTACCCGGCAATCAGGAAAACTACAGAGAAGAACAAGCCAAACTTTCGGTTTGACGGAAGTTCAATATCTGGTGCTGTCATTTTTCTACCCATTTCATCTTAAACTTACGCGTCCATTTCAGTTAAAAGCTGTCTTCACTGAGCTAGCAAAATCAAAACGTCAAGCAACCATCCACGTATGATCCAGTCATATTTTTGCTTTAAAACAGACAATTTGAAGCAGCGATATTTGTTAAAGCCTCTCAAACACCTTGAGCAAAAACACTCTTTTTGGATTGACCTTTCATACTACTCGATCAGTCAAGTACACGACTCTATTTAGCCTAACCTGTTATATGGCCTACAAGCCAAAACGGTTTGAACACAAAACTCGAAACAATGAGAGATAAAAGGAACGCTAGATCTTGTCAGGCGCTATAACCAATGTCTTCTCCAAGCCTCAAACATCAATACCGGCCACAGAGAATACTGCCAGTTCAGGTCACCTGCTAAGTGCTCTCTCCACCTGCGAAGAACTAACTCAGTGTCTAACAGACCGGTTTCATTCAGTCCATCCTCAGACAAAAGGTCCTCTGCCCATTCTCTAAGAGGCCCACGCAGCCAAGTCCCGACTGGCACACCAAACCCCATCTTTGGGCGATCAACAATTTCTTGGGGGACAAAACGGTAAAGAACTTCCTTTAGAGCCCACTTTCCAATATCTCCCCTCACTTTTTGATGAGGCGCCAGTGACCAAGCATAAGAAACGACCCGATGATCCAGTAAGGGAACCCGGCTCTCCAAAGAAACAGCCATACTGGCTCGATCTACTTTGGTTAGGATGTCCTCTTGCATGTAGCACAATGTATCGATGTACTGCATACGTTCAATCGGATCCGGAATAGCTTTGATGAGTTGTCGATTCCACCAAATACCATGCCTTTCAATATCACCAGCACGGCATCCTTCCATGTCCCCCCAATGGCTCATCAACATCCTATAGAGCTTGAGTGGGTCCTTCTGCTCGAGAAACAGGGCTGCTTTATTCAACTTGGAGCCCAAATGATTAATTTTGGTTCCGGATGGCAGCCGACAAGTCAATTTGTCCAATGCAGTGGAAGGTAAGAATCTGTTTATTCTAACAAACGCATCACAAAGGAATGGCGGTATTTTCGTGGCCTTACTAAGTAAATCATGTCCATAGAAATAACGCCCATAACCACCGAAAAGTTCATCCCCCCCGTCTCCCGATAGGGCAACCGTCACGTGCTCCCGGGTCAATGCGCTCACAAGATAAGTAGGAATCTGTGAGTTATCCCCGAACGGTTCATCATACAGTTCCGGCATTTGGGGAAGTAGATGAATTGCTTGCTCCGGGTTTACATACAATTCCGTATGATCTGTTCCTAAGTGGTTTGCGACTTCTGCCGCGTGGTGCGCCTCATTGTACTCGGCCTCGTCAAATCCAATTGCAAAACTTTTAACTGGCTTTGAGCTCGCTTCCTGCGCTAGTGCCGCGACGATGGATGAGTCCACACCTCCTGACAAAAGTACTCCGAGAGGAACGTCAGAAATCATCTGCCGTCTAACAGAGTCCCTTAATAGCTCCTCCAGCCCATTTACTGCGTCGATATCACTGACGGAAGTCCGCGATTTGACTGCCTTCTTGGCCATATCATCAAACGACCAAAAAGGTCGAATCTCAGGATCTGAAAAGGCTGAGATGCAAAGCATACTTCCCGGTGTCAGTCGCTTGACATCTTGATAAATAGCATGCTCGCCCGAAACATACCCAAACCTGAGCATGCTTGCAGCAGCAGCTTCATCGAGCCGAGCATCAAAACCTGGATGTCTCCGCACTGCCTTCAACTCAGAAGCAAAGAACAAAACACCATTCTGCACAGACCAATAGAGAGGTTTGATACCCATGTGATCTCTGACAAGCCACAATCTTCTGAGGCTTTTATCCCACAGAGCAAATGCGAACATGCCGTTGCACTTTCTTGACGCTTCCTCCACTCCCCAGGCTGCGCAAGCTTCGAGCAAGACTTCTGTGTCTGAAGTTGTTCGGAAAACCACACCCAGAGATTGAAGTTCGGACTTGAGCTCAAGGTAGTTGTATATTTCCCCATTGAAAACAATGACCAAGTTGTTGTCGTTAGAAATCATCGGCTGCTGAGCGCCAGATGAAAGATCAATAATCGACAACCGTCGGTGCGCGAGCCCCAGCCCCGCTTGTTCATCGACCCAACAACCGCCGGCGTCCGGGCCGCGATGAATGATCGCATCACTCATTTGACCACAGAAGTCGCGCAACTTGCCTTCGGGTATATCAGCCCTAAAATCCCAGAAACCAGCTATTCCACACATGTTTTCAGCCTTCTAGGATTATTGCTTTCGACGATAAAGGACGTGATGAGCTCCTTTGTGAGGCTCATTACGGTTCAAGAATACTGGCGTTTCAAAACCGAACCTTTCGGCCCACCCCACAAGAGTATGCTCGTCGATTGTCCAGTTGTACTCAGTATTCAACATATCCAAGTAATTAATGGCGTTGTCACTATCGTCCTTTGTGAGTTCCTTTAAAAACTCTGTCCGCTCTCTTGGTGACCGTAGTTCTCGGTGGTAATGCTCGCGGTTTGAGACTACGAATTCCGATGCATGATAAGTTGGTGCATAAACCATAATGTACAGTTCACCACCTGGCTTAACAGTAGAAGCCACATTTTCAAATGCGACTAGGGGATCGTGCGTGCACATCACCACGCCCCAACAAAGCACAAAATCGAACTTTCCGTGCAGGTCGGAACGCTTTGACTTTAGGTCAAACAAGTTACATTGCTCGACATCGGCATTGAAACGACGAGTTGATTTAACACCACTTTCTGATGCATCCAATGATTTTACTTTCCCTCCTAGAGAAAGCATCGTTTTGGTCCATCGCCCAGCACCGCATCCAATGTCCAGGCACCTTTTCCCTTTGAAATAATCAATCGGGAACTTCGGTTCGAGAAAAAGTCGCCCTCCGACACCTCTTCTCTCAGCTCTTTCCAACGCACCATTGGCGCAAAGTATCGAATGGGATAGTTGTCCCCATTTTTCTTTGTGCAGAAAATGAGAAACCCCTGTGAGCTCATGAATTCTGTCATCAATGTATTCGTCTGAGGTATCAACGCCGGTATGTTTGACAAACCCTGGGGCTTCCTCCAGGAACAACTTCCATTGCCCATCAAACTGCTTGCTCCAGACAGCTGGTTGATAAATTTTTGTCAGAGCGTCATCCCAAACAACCATCTTGTGCTCGAAATGCGGATTATGGCGTCCGGTAAATTGTAGGCTCTCCGACCCTAACCGAATTTCATATACCGTATCTACATCACACGGATTTTCCACAAAGGCAGCTGAAAACCACAATCGGTTTGCTCGGTGACAGTAAGCCCCACCACCTTGCTCAGCTATAGTCTTATAATCGCTATGAGCTGGGCCAATCAGTTCACCGTTCTCAAAGACAAGAACAGGAGAACTGCCTCCAGTTGAATCATCGCTGTAAACTTCCCAACTAGCAGGCAAATCAACAGCAAACAACTTCTCTAGTGACGTCAAGCTATCGAGCTCTTTAGCAATCGTTCGTCTATCAACCAAGGCTTTGATATCAACAGAGAGGACATCTTTCGAGGCGGGGAATTGACCTCCCCATTGCCCAAGCCACGCCCCAGAGCCTAAACTCCCCCAAGAATGCAGGGCTCTTTCGTCAAAAAGTTCTCTAGACATAGAGCCTTCTGCTAAAGGAGAACCTCCCCCGACATACAAAAGCACTTGATCGGCGAGATATTTGCCATAAGAACGAAACACCTGTTCAAGCTCTTCTGCTGACTGGGTCAAGATTGCAGAAATACGTTGACCGCATAGACTTTCTTCAATTTTTGCAACGTCAGTGCTCCCAAGGAGGTGCAATGGTCGCTTAGCTTTTTCTGCACATTCCGTCAGTTCCGGCAGCAACTGCGCTTCCAGCTTTTTTGATGCGATGACCGCTTTGTTATCACATTCCACTATTGATCGGATCGCTGCGCTGTGTTCATCACCGCGTACTGCCAAATTTGACAGTGATGGGGCATTCTGCCCTGCGAGTTCAACAAGAGCACTCGAATAAAACCGGAAGAAAGAACCCCATATGCTTTCCGTATGAGAGTTGTCTCTTTCAGCAGTTTTTTCCTCTCCCGATACGTTTTCACCACTAGGCCGCGGAGCTGAACCTGTGAAAGCTCGGGCATTGGATAAGAGTCGTTTTAGAGGCCAGCGAGACATGTGAGAATCCTTGAAGCTAAACTTTCGATATATTAAATAACTCAGCAGTGCAATCGGTCCTTGCCTTGTCGCTTTACACGATAAAAGAGCTACAGGACATCCGCAAAACTATGCTTTAAAGCTTTAAAAAGCTTGGCGCCAATTAGCAAACTAAGCACAGCAATTGTTGCAGCACCGATCCATGCCCATGGGCGGTCAATTGCCCCGGAGCTGAGTGCATCTTGGTGAATCCATGCAAACCAACTGAATGGATTTAGATAAAAGGCGGTTTGGATTTTTGGTCCAAACCTCTCGGCTTGATAAAGAATTGGCGTTAAGAAAAGGCCCAGCCTCGCAAAAACCCCAACTACTTCGTTCAAGTCTGGCAAAAATGGTGTGGCAGCACCCAAAATCAGCGCGGTACCCATCATAAATACCGACTGCACGCACATTGCTAGCAACCACAACAAGCCAGTTTCGACATCAAGACCGGCTCCAAGCAAGCCGATAAGCAACAGCAACCCCAAAGTCATAACGATCTGAATAAAAAGGCCAATCACAACCGTCTTGGCAAACAGTGTTTCAAGAGGAAAGTTTATCTGCCGAACTAGGTTCATGTGGCCTCGCAGAACTGTACATGATCGTACGATCATATCAGATAAAACAATCCACTGAATTAGGCCTGCAAGCAGGAACACGTCAGAAGATCCTCCCTTCGGTAGTCGAGAAGGGAATATGAAATGAAAGACGATATAGTAGCTTAAGACCATGAGCAGCGGATTGACGAACACCCAGACTCCGCCAAGCAGATGACCTCCGTGCCCACCAAACAATTCGCGGCGACTCATTTCCAGAACGAGCTCTCTTTTGCGCCATACTGAACTGATTATATCGATCATTATGACTTACCTTCCGGTAGGGAGTATTTACCTGCAACTGGCAGCACTGTTACATCTGGCTGCAAGAACGCGCGAGAGTTCGTGTGCTGAATAGATGGTCCAAGAACTCTGAACTCGAAACTATCGAACCACATGTCCGATTGCTTCCCTTCTTCGACTGTCAACGCCCCTCCAAGGAAATATGTGCCCGGAGCCAGCCAGACCTTTATGCCTGTTACGACCCGAAAGGACTGACCAGCCTTGACGTTTTCAAGCACAGCTGCGTTATGTGGCTGACCAAGACTAGTATCCGTTCCAAATGCAATTTCTCCTTTAGGATCGCGGATAAGAACCCCGACAAAAAGCTTCGGGGCATCAACGTTTGTCGTAACATCAATAACGCATTGCACATGGTCACCAACAACTACATCTCTTCTAGCAGATAAGGCACTACTGTCGACTAAGGCGATTCCCGAAATAGTAGCTCGTTGATCGCCGTATCGATATCCTTTGCGAGCCTGATCCTCAATCAAATCCGAGTCTGAATGCGCAAACGGGAAAATTTCCGGAGTTGCCAGTTCAAAAGTCTCGTCGCAAGGGCTGTGAGAGTTCGCATCAGTTACCGAGATTAATTCGACTTTTTCGCCGAGTTTTTCTTCATTTTTGGCGTTATTTTCTTTTTTTCTATCGAAGCTCTTTTCTTCGACAGTCCCAAACTGAAGATTGTGATATAGTGAGGTAACCCAAGCAGGATCCCCATCCGCTAGCATCTTCCCTTTGTCGATGAGAATTGCGCGATCACAAAATGAAGTCACTGAGTCCATACTGTGGGTAACGAGAAGGATTGTTTTCCCTTCATCCCGAAACTGCCGAATACGATTGAATGACTTAAGTTGGAACCGGTTATCCCCAACAGAAAGCGCCTCATCAATAATAAGAACATCAGGATTGACAGTAACGGCTGTTGCAAACGTCAGTCGTGCCTGCATCCCGCTAGAATAGGTTCCGAAAGGCTCATCAATCACATCTTCGAGCTCAGAAAAATCAATGATCCTTTGCATTTCCTTTTCAATATGTTTGCGGCTCATGCCTAAACATAGCCCGCCCATAATAACGTTTTCACGTCCGGAAATATCAGGATGGAAACCTGTCCCCAACTCTAGTATTGCCGCTACATTACCTTTTACTGCGATGGAACCGGATGTAGGTTGAAGTACACCAGCAATCATTTTGAGCAAAGTAGATTTACCAGCACCATTTTTACCAATGATGCCGACAACCTCACCTTTGGCTATTTCAAAAGAGATATCCCTGACGGAATAACGATTGACGCCATAGTCTCTTCGCGTAATCCACTCCCGTAAACGATCAACTTGCCGATGATAGGAACGAAATGATTTGGTCACATCACGCGCGCTGACCGCTATGTTCTCAGGGATTTTTTTTATGATCATCTCAAAACATTATTGCATTGCATAAATGAACGCTGAACGGTCTTCTATCTTATCGAGAGACGCTTGATATGCCTGCTCGAAATGCTCCGCACATTGCTCGAAGTAGAAGGAAGCGTAGGGCAAATCTGCTGCGACCGCCTGCTCGGAAAGTTTCTTCCGTAGATTGTCAATGTCAGGTTTATCATTACTCATCAGAGCCTCCTACACCCAAAAGGATTAAAATTTTGTCCGCGTATAGCTCTGCAATTAGCTGTTCACCGTCCGCGTCCAGATGCACCAAATCATTAAACAAAGTATGATCGGCACCAAACTTTCCAAACTCTTTGTGGAAGTTGATGCTTTCATCATCACCTAATGTTGGCCTTTCACGGCTGAACAGCTCATATAGCCCATAGATATTCTCGAATTCAGTTTGATAGATATTAGGCGTACCATAACGTCGATCTATGCGATCTTTTTCCAGAGAAGAAAGAGCAAGCTTACTTGTTGCAAGAGGTTGCAGACCACTTACAACCCGTGCACCAAATGCTTTACACATTTTGATGCATTCTCGCTTTCGTCTCAGCCACGCCCGCAAAATATCAACTGGCACGACGTCTTTCACGTCGCTAGTAGGCCCACCCGCGTGGACATTTTGCTGATCAGTACTCTGCCCGTGAAGGAATTTTGCCCAATGCTCAAAGTTCTGCTGATAAACAATAGAATGTTCTGACGTTAACCAGACGTCACTTGTGGCCCCGTAAAATAGATCATTCGTCCCGTCATGCAAAACAACGACATCTGGCTCCAAATCAGCCACAAACATCATATAGCGCTGAATAACATTCAGCATTACTGCACCTGGAATGCCAAAGTTTAGAACGATACACTCTTCGTGCTCAACCTCCAGCCGCTCGTTCAATATCTTTTCAAGTTGTGAGGGAAAGCAATCGTCAAATAAGGTTGCTGTACCCCAAACGGCAGACCCCCCCAGACAGACAATCAAACGCTTTTCGCCGCGAACCCTCTTTGTATACTTTTTGAAGTCATCAGAAATACGGTGTCCGAATGCGTCTGTGGGACCGAGCCCAACCAGTCGAAACAAATAGCCGTATGGAAAATAATGAAAACAATAGTAATCAACATCCCCCCAACCTGATGGGGCAAGCTCAGAAAAGATATGCCGCTTCAATTCTGGCAACTCGGCTGGTGTCAGCGTGGTACCCACGACAGGAACGACACGACCGATAGAAGAAACTCGATGCGTTGCACCAACCTCAGCTGCCATATCACTAGCTTCTTCAAATATCACGACATGCGCAGAGAGATTACCTCTGTATCGAACAAGTTCGCACTGATCGCCTTCTAACCGATCTGGAAGAACGCTATCTTTCATGGCAACAAGTTGAACCCGGGCTTCAGAACCAAACCGCAACTTCAGGCCACGACAACGCTGGGTAATTTGCCACTCAGGCGGCTTTCGTCTCGGCAGAACGAGTGAAATATACTCCACGTTACAGACCCTGCGCCAAAGTCTTCGATACAATTACACCTTCCATACAAAGATAATCCAACCCGCTCAGAGAAAACGTTCTCAGAGCATCTTCTGGGGTATCGACGATGGGCTCACCGTTCAAATTAAACGATGTGTTGAGTAAAACAGGAACGCCGGTGATATCTCCAAACGCCTTAATCAAGCCATAGAATGTTGGAGATTCATCTGCATGGACGAGTTGCACGCGTGCGGTACCATCGGCATGTGTCACAGCAGGAATGATGCTTTTTGCCGCTGTTTTCACAGGATGAACAGCAAGCATGAACACTTCGGGAACCCATGGTTGACCACGCCATCCGTCCAAATCCTCACCAAAATCAAAGAATTGTTCTGCTTGTTCAACGGGAACTGCTGGAGCGAACGGCCTGAAGGGTTCTCTATACTTGATTTTTTCGTTCACAATAGCTTGTGTAGCCGCGTTTCTTGGATCAGCGAGAATACTACGATGACCTAATGCTCTGGGCCCCCACTCAGACGCACCATCTAACCATCCAATGACGCTTCCTTCTGAAAGGAGAGCCGCAACCTTTTTCAGGTATTCATCCCGGCTCTCCAGTACATCAACAATGGCGAAACCTGATCTTTTCGCTGCCTTCAGGGCATCCTTTTGGTCGAAGGCTCGTCCAAAAGCAGACTTTGTCTGATGCCACCGGGGAATCATCCCGCCTTTATTCTGATGAGAATGGTTTAAAGCTGCCCCCAGAGCACATCCAGAATCACCGGCCGCCGGCTGCACGAATAACTTCACACCTTCTTCGCGCAAAAGGCGTCCATTAGCCAACGAATTCAAAGCGACCCCGCCAGCCATGACCACATTTTTGAGCCCGGTCAGATCGGTAGCTTTACGAACAAGTTTGATAATTAGCTCTTCGGTGCAAGCCTGCACACTTGCGGCAATGTTGGCGTAATGCTTAGAAGCAGCTAACAGACTTTCTTCCTGCTCCGCCGACAACCCTTCTGGTAAGTGTTCTCTTACGGTAGCGAAAGAGCTCCCATATTCTCGAGGAGGTCCAAAACGGTCTATCATTGCTTGCGTGTAGGGCAGACTAAACATCTTGTTGAATGAAAAGAGTGTCTGATCTAATTCAAACAAACTATCCGTGTTGGTATTGAAAAGGCCTAGGAGCTCGTCCTTGTATAGGGGCTTCCCAAAGGCCGACATACCCATAACTTTATACTCACCTTCATTAACCTTAAATCCAAGAAATGAAGTGAATGCACTATAAAACAAACCCAACGAATGAGGTAATTCTGCTGCTTTTAGCTGTCGAATGTCAGAAGACTTACCAATACTCACAGAGGTCGTTTCAACTTCACCTACACCATCAATTGTTAGAACCGCTGCTTCTTCGAACGGAGATGCAAAATACGCTGATGCAGCATGCGACAGGTGGTGTGACGAAAGAAAGACTTTGTTGATATCTATTCCAAGCGTCTCTGAAATTAACTCAGGAACATCGAAGCGCCTATCTTTAAGCCATCTAGCGACCGTCTGATCAAATTGTTTACTAGAAGCAGGATATCCACGAAGCCAGTTCTCAACAATACGATTGAACTTAACCATTGGCTGCTCATGATAGACAACCGCATCCAAGTCTTCAATTCCAAGACCTGATACCGCCAAGCAATGCTGTACAGCTTCGACAGGGAATGCATCGTCATTCTTTTTGCGGCTAAAACGCTCTTCCTGTGCTGCTGCCAACGGAATCCCATCACTCACCAGAGCCGCTGCAGAGTCATGAAAGCCGAAGGATAGCCCTAAAACTCGCATCATTCTTCTCCAAATTCATTTGGTTCACTATCGTCGGGCACATCAACCCCATATGCTTTCAATGTTTCGAAAACCATCCGATCAACAGCGAACTTTTCAGCTACAAAGCGAGGCCCTTCTGCAAGGGCTGTTTCAGTCAATTCTTTGTTCTCAAGCAATTTAATCACTGATTGAGAAATACTCTCTGGCAAATCATCATTAACTATCCAACCCGAAATTCCTTGGCAAACTGCCTCGGGAGCACCACCTGCGTTAGTCGAAACTACTGCGGTACCGACACTCTGGGCCTCTATCAAAACATTCGGCAAGCCTTCGCCATGAGATGTCAGTAAAAACACCTCCATCATAGACATGACTTCCAAAGGGTTAGAAGTGACGCCTGCTAGAATCGTAACTTTGTCAAGCCTAAGCTCCTTAATTTTGGCTTTCATTGAAGCTTCCATGCTTCCTTGCCCATAAATTAGAAAGCGAGCTTCCGGAATCTTCTTGGCTATAAGCGCTGCAGTTTCGAGCCATAAGATCGGACGTTTCTCTTCGGCGAAACGAAACACCCCCCCCACAACCACATGTTCCGAACCAAAACCAAATTCGCTCCGTTTCTGAGAGCGATCGGAACCACTTAGCCTTGAGTTAGAACTGAAACTCAGACCGTTATATATTACACCTACATCAGAACGCTTCACGCGTATCCAATCTGCATAGCTATTAGCGCCAGCTCTACTATTGTTACTTAGCTGTACACTCGGGTGTTTAACTAAAGCACGATACGCAGGAAGCATATATGACTGGTGAAGCTCAAAATGGTACGGTGCAAGATTTCGACCAGACAGTATTATTTTTGGCACACCTGCCAAAACGGCGGCAATACCAGCCCTTACATTATCCCAGTCCAGCCAAGCGTGAACCACATCAGGACGCATTTGCTCGAATTGGAGGGTCAAATTGGCGATGTCTACAAGAAGACTTCTGGGTAATGCCCTGCGCAATCGCATTAGAGCCGCCGGCACCCTGGAATCTGCCAAGTCTTCAATTTCTCGCGAGACTTTTAGCACCTCACATCCGGCTCCTTGTAACCTGGGCAAATGGAAATCAAGTTTATGGGGGCCAGATTGCAATTCATGAACAAGAAGAGTCGCGTCAACAAGCTTAGTGTTTTTAAGGCCAATTGTGGTATTGGCCACCTGACGCTCCGCTCCTCCCGGCCCCAAGCTGCCACAAACAAGAACCACCTTAGGAACAGAGCGAGGAAACTGTTGAGCCCCCTGAGCGTCTTCTAAAAGAACTCGGAATGCATCTTTCTGGGAAATAAAAATTGGAACTCGTGTGCTATGATTCAAGAACCTCAACCCTAGAGCACGATCAATCGCATAGATTTTTTCAACGACGTACGCTAGCGGCAAACGCAAAGAGTCAACTGTGAAAGCTAATTTACGTTCGGTTTTGCGGGCAATATTTGCCAAGCTGTACAGTTTCTCTACGGGAATGCAGACCCAAATGCCCACAATACAAATATAGAACCGCTTGACTCCTGCGTGCCAAGCTCCTGCCAGTTGGTTCTTTCTAATCCGCCCGGCACTGCCGATGTAAAATAAGTCTTCCAATTGCCTAGGAAGGACATAATCTCTTTGCCCATCCCAACTCCCAACACGATCCTGGTGACTATTGCCACCAACACCGAGTTGCTTTGAGCGAACAATCAAAGCGTTGATTCGAGCATCGCTTATCAGCTTCTCAATCTCTTCAGCAGCAACAACACTCCCCAAAAGCAGGCCTGGTGAACTTACTCCCACCTTCCTAGCACGTTTTATCGCACTTTCTATTAGCCACTTCATTTTTCAAACACTCAAATTTGGGAGCTTACGGCGTAACAAAACCCTTGCTATTGCTGATTGAGAAATTGCGCATAGCAACTCATCACGCTCCCCTTTTAGCCTTTCGATCTCACTCGCAGCCCCTTCGTGCTCTGATAATAGCTTATCAAACGCCGCTGCGTAGTGCACATCGAGCAACCATTGTTCCTCAACACGTTCAGCATTGTATCTGTCAATAATGGGAAACAGCAGGTCAATCTCCCTAGAGCGATCCGCCGTCAAAAACAGTGGGGCAGACAAAGCAGAACTTTGAGGCTCGCTAGCCCCCCTTCGTATAAAGGAAAACCGTGAAGGCGCGATACTTAATGTATCCGCATTTCGAATATCCAATCCTGCTTCATTGGCTAGCTCAATCCACCTAGGCAGGGATCGACTATGAGTACAGGCAATATCGTTTTCACCGGGGAATGTACAGAACATCAACATATTGCTGTTGGTTCGATTTACAGCCTCAAACACAGCACAAACTTTTGCATCATCAATGCAATCGAGTGCACCGACGGACACAAGAATACTGCCCTTTGTCAAATTCAGAAGATTGACGTTCAAATCGTTCGGGGACGCTACGCCGAGTTTTATCCCCTCAAACTCAAGGTTCTTGAACTTTATCGCTCCCAGGACACTGTGGTCGAGGAAAAGCTCTGTTGTTCCATTTGGCTGCAACAAGTTAATGACGTTCGATACCAAGGGAAACAACCATGGCTTCACAGTTGCAGGCACGAGAGGGGCTGCTCTCATATTGACTTTAACTGGCGGCTGGTCACGTCTGAATAATGTCCCAAACGACCGATAAACATCCGCATACGGTTTGTGAGTGAAGCCCCATTCGGGATTCTTCAAGAGGAACCTTTTTACACCGGTGCGAACATTGGTACCCCACATACCAATACAGTCATGCGCCAACATAATTCCAGATTGTGCCATTGCGGAAGCCGCCAAATTCAGGTCTTCCTCCACGGCATCTGCATAATGCAAGCCATCAACAAGAACAAAATCGAAAGGCCCGTAGTTCTTGCATATTTCCGCACCGACTACCGAGATATCCGACGCTTCATCCGTTCTTCTGGATGCGAAACTGGAATCAACGGCAAATCCACCTGAAACAAATGTGATCTTTTCATCAACACCAAGACGTTGCGCGACCGCCTTTGCAATTTCTTGAGTGCGGCGCTCATGGGCGACTTCACCAATACTGGACCCCATCGACAACATTTCTCGACTGATGGGATAGTTCGGGTCGACAGAAACGATGTGGGCATCATCATCAGATGCCAATGCCAGAAGCATCGTCGACATGCCAACGAATGTCCCCACCTCTAAGAGACGCTTTGGTCTCTTAGACAAGAGAGCATCAAGCATATCCTCAACATCATTCTCAGGGAGAGTCCATTGACCAATAATGTTGTGAGGATAGCCTTCTTCCTCAAAGGCAGAAACAATCCGCTGAAATAGCGACCGGTAATCCGACCTATCCATATCCACCCCCACTCAAAAATGCTCGCAGAATGTATAACTGCGCCCATTTTCGATAGGATCCGTTCCATCGGAGGTCGAAAAGTAAAGGCGATCACCCCAATGGCTGAATCTCCCACCACCGTAGACCGCGATATGATCATGCAGACTGTGCGCCAAACCAAGCATAACGCCGTCTTCGTACAGCATAAGCTTTGATCGGCGAGGGTTTTCGTCACCATCACCTTTGTCCGCGAGCTCAGGCATGGAAACCACCCAACGCTTGCCTGTGCTGTGTTTAATATCGCCCTTAAGCGGAATTTGAACACGATTGGACAGGATATCCTTCCAGTGAGCATTCAATTCTGGGTTTGCAAAGACGTATTCGGTACAGCCCTCGCCTGTAATTACGTTGCAAAGCTGCAGATCAAACTCTTTTTTACAAAAGTCCTGCGTCTCAGAGAGGCTTGCAAAGTCCATCGGCCAACCACCGAGCCAATCCTTTACGTCCGTCCAATAAGTCATACCTCGCAACCCATAATCACGGATCACCTTGATCGGATTGCGCCCCGCGAGCAACTCAGGAATAAAATGGAACCGAAGCATGTAGCGCCATTCAGCCAATCTTTTCCCAAGTGCCCCAGCCTTGTTGTAATTATACTTGACCTTCATCCAGTACGAAGGTGGAGGGCTCACGTAATTATCAGAAGAATAGAGCGCAATATAGAACACGCCCCCCTCTTTCAGAGGTATACCGGCATTCTTCACAGCACTCCACATGTCGCCAGTATGATGCAAAACCCCCCAAGAATAGACTACATCAAACTTCGGCAGAGATTTCATCAAACTTTGATCAAGCACTGACCCTTGCATAACTTCCCAGTTAGAAGGACTGCCCGACATTTCCCGAATTTTTTTAGTGGTAGTTACTGAGTCTAAATCGTAGTCGAAAGACAAGACCTTTTCAGCACCCAACTGAAGCGCTGCCAAGGAATGAATCCCCGACCCACAACCAATATCCAAGAATGTTTGGCCCTTAAGGTTTTCAACCCTCAACGTTTCGGCTAAATGTGCCTTTGCCTCGGCAATAACTTCTTCACTGAAACGACGCTCGACAAATTCAGCCCAGTTTTTGCCGAAACCAAATCGCATTTCCTCTGACATTAAATCGAGCCCCCAACTGTATTCGACACACTAGCCGTTGTACGTATATAAATAGCTACACAAATTTGTTTCAGCTTCTTAGGACAAGCATACCGCTCTTGCAATAGGCAATCTGAAATCTTGTAACCACGAGCGTTATTGGTCTTTCAGCTCTATACTCAGCTCCACCGAAAGTTTCACAATGAAGTCACAAACGTAACAATCGCCTTACGCCTAAAACAACTTTCCGGAACAAGCCGGAAATCTGCTCGCAATTATTGCCTTTCGAGAAATTGCACGATAACGCGTTGAATATTGCGCCATCGCTGCAGATCAGAGCTATGCCTTACATCGGGAACGCCCCACATCCTGAATGAAGCATAGCAGCAGCCTGTCTCAATCAAAACTTGCAAACACCCTCAACGTCTCTTCGCTGACATGGTGCTCGATCCCTTCGGCGTCGAATTCCGCGATTTCGGGGTCGATGCCAATCGAGACGAGGAAGTTATAGACGATCCGGTGGCGTTCGCGACATTTTTTGGCGAGGGTTTCGCCTTTTTCTGTCAGGAAAATTGACCGGTACGGACGGGACGTGACAAAGCCGTCGCGCTCCAGGCGCTTGATGGTGTTATTGACCGTGGCCGCCGTCACGCCAAAGCGTTCGGCAAGGGCGACAGAGCGGGCCTCGCCTTCCTCGGCGATCAGGTCACCGATCATTTCAACATAATCCTCGGTCACTTCGCGGGCATGCGCATCACGCAAACGGGCAAAGACTTCGGCCTTGTTGTGACGCGGGTTAACCGCCGTATCGTCGCCCATTGATCTCTCCAAAATCTGTCCCGAAACCCTTCATAACAACTAAGATTGCAAAAATCAATTTAGCCTTGACTAACTTTAAAAGTCCGCACATAAATAGTGGATATTTGCTGGAGTGATTTCAATTTGCTTTCAGGACCGTCAATGAGCCTTTTCCGACCCGCCCGCACCCTGTTCCTGACCGCAGGCCTCCTTGTTTTCGGAGCGCTGAGCACCCTTGGTCATGCGAAAGCCAAACCGATCAATGTGGTTGCCACCACCTCGATGATTGCCGATGCCGCCCGCCAGGTCGCTGGCGATCGCGCCGAGGTCAAGGCGCTGATGGGTCCCGGTGTCGATCCGCATTCCTATCGCCAGACCCGAAGCGATATTGCCGCCATGGCGCGTGCCGATCTGGTTCTGTGGCACGGACTGTATCTTGAAGCGCAGCTTGAAGAATTCTTCCTTGATCTGGAAAAGCGCCGCAATGTCGTCGCGGTTGGCGAAGCCGTCGACAAATCAAAACGTCTGAGCCATGCCGAATATGAGGGGCGCTATGACCCGCATGTCTGGATGGATCCGCAATTGTGGGAAACCGTTGTGTATGCTGTGCGCGATGCCCTGATCAAGACCGATCCGGAAGGCGAAGCCACCTATCGCGCCAATGCGGACAAGCATGTTGCCGATATCGAAAAGCTGATCGATTACATGAAGACCGTGACCGTCACCGTGCCGGAAAAAAGTCGGGTTCTTCTGACCGCGCATGATGCATTCAGCTATTTCGGGCGCGGCTATGATTTCGAAGTTCTGGGTATTCAGGGCATCTCAACAGAATCCGAAGCAGGCCTTCGCCGGGTCGAGGAACTGGTCAACACCATTGTCGATCGCAAGATTTCCGCCGTATTTGTCGAAAGCTCGGTCCCGGAACGCAATGTGCGTGCCCTGATCGAAGGGGCCGAAGCCCGCGACCAGAAGGTCGGGATTGGCGGCACGTTATTTTCCGATGCAATGGGTGAACCCGGTACGTATGAGGGTACCTATATCGGCATGATTGATCACAACGTCACCCTGATCACCCGCGCCCTTGGTGGTAATGCCCCTGAAGGCGGTTTTCAGGGCAAGCTGGCCGCAGCATCGTGAGACAATGATATTCTAGCGTCCCCGAAACCACGCACGCACACGGAAACAAGGAAGCCCCCATGAGCAATGCAAAACTGGTTGCAGAGTCCGGCAAGATACTTGATGTCGCGCCCAAGGATGCACCGCTTACCGTGCGCGGGCTGACGGTTTCCTATGGCAACAAGCCGGCGGTTTTTTCGGTGGATGCCTCGATCCCGGCCGGATCCATGACCGCGATCATCGGTCCGAACGGTGCGGGCAAATCCACATTCCTTAAAGGTGCGCTTGGTGTTGTGCCGCGCCTGTCTGGTGAAGTCCGGATATTTGGCAAACTGTTTGCCGAGGCCCGCGACCGGGTGGCCTATGTACCCCAGCGCGCCAGCGTTGACTGGGATTTCCCTGCCCGCGTCATTGATGTTGTCCTGATGGGGCTTTACGGATCGGTCGGGCTGTTTCGTTTGTGGCAATCGCGCCACCGCGAACAGGCGATGGAATGCCTGGAACGCGTTGGTATGGCAGATTTCGCTGACCGCCAGATCGGCCAGCTTTCCGGCGGTCAGCAGCAGCGCGTGTTTCTTGCGCGCGCCCTGGCACAAAATGCCGAGTTTTATCTGCTTGATGAACCTTTTGCCGGGGTCGATGCCGCCACCGAACGCGCGATTGTTTCCGTACTTAAGGAATTAAAGACCGAAGGGCGCACCGTTGTCTGCGTGCATCACGATCTTTCGACCGTGCCTGAATATTTTGACCGCGTGCTTCTGATCAATGTCCGACGCATTGCCGAAGGTCCGGTCGAAACCACCTTTACGGCCGAAAACCTTCAGGAAACCTATGGCGGACGTCTGGCCGCCACCCATATCGACGAATTGCATCTGGCCTGAGACACGCCACGAAAAACCGAGACGCCAGACAGATCCCCGGGACCCCGACATGAGTTTTCTGGATTATTTCATAAGCGCCCTGTTCCTTCAGGCCGGATATAACAGCGCCCTTGTCGCCATCGGTGCCGGGTTGCTTGGCCTGTCTGCCGGCAGTGCCGGGGCATTTATCTTTCTGCGCAAACGCGCCCTTGTTTCCGATGCCATCAGCCATGCCACCCTTCCCGGGGTCGGGATTGCCTTCATGATCATGGTGGCGTTCGGCAGTGATGGCAGGTGGCTTCCGGGGCTCATCATCGGATCCGCCATTTCATCCGCCATCGGGCTTTTGATGGTCGAATGGATCACCCGCAAAACCCGCCTGACCGAGGATGCAGCCATTGGCGCGGTGCTTTCGGTGTTTTTCGGATTTGGCATTGTCCTTTTGACAGTAATCCAGACCATGTCATCGGGCCGTCAGGCCGGGCTTGAAAACTTCCTTCTTGGCTCAACCGCCGGGATGCTGATTTCCGAGGCAACAACCATTGCCGTTGCCGGTGCGCTGGCCGCGGGTTTTGTATTCCTGTTACGCCGTCCGATGACGCTTGTGGCGTTTGATCCGGAATATGCCGCGACCACGGGCGTTAATGTGCGCAACATTGATCTGGCGATGATGGGGCTTGCCCTGATTGTGACCGTGATCGGGCTTAAGATTGTCGGTCTTATCCTGATTGTTGCGCTTCTGATCATTCCGCCGGTAACCGCGCGGTTCTGGACCAATCAGGTCGGGCTGATGATCGGGATTGCGGCAATCGTTGGCGGACTTTCGGGATATATCGGTGCTGTTCTGTCGGCGGCAGAGGCATCGCTTCCGACCGGGCCGATCATTGTTCTGATTGCGTTTGGTTTCTTCCTGTTTTCAGCGCTGTTTTCACCCTTGCGCGGCGGGCTTGCATCCGCCCTTCGTCATCAACGCTTTCAGCGCCGGGTCCATCGCCGCCAGGGATTGCTGTCGCTTGCCCGTCGCGAGCCGATCTATGACGGGCTAACCCTTCGCATCCTGCGCCGGTCGGGCATGATCCGTCGTGACGGCGTTGCCACCGCACGCGGCCGGATTGCTGCCCAGAAGGCCGCCCGTGACGAAGCGCGCTGGGCAATTGCACGCCGCATGCTGCCCGATGATTCCGCCATTGAACGCTATGACGGCCTGACGCCGATTGAACAGATGATGACACCCGACCAGATCGCCGAGATTGATCGCATGATCGCAGCCCAGCAAGGAGCTAGGGCATGATTGATGATCTGATCACGGCCCTTGGCGCGGAATTCGTTCAGCTGAGCCTGACCCCGATTGTCATCGGCATTCTGGCCGCTGTAGCCTGCGCGCTTCCGGGCAATTTCCTGTTGCTGCGCCGTCAGGCCCTGATTGGCGATGCCATCAGCCATGTGGTTTTGCCCGGTATTGTCGGGGCCTTTCTGATAACCGGAACAATCACCGCCGTTCCGATGATGATGGGAGCTGGTGTTGCCGCGATTGTTGCGGTCGTGATGATCGAGATCGTCAAACGTCTTGGCCGGGTCGAGCCGGGGGCAGCGATGGGGCTGGTCTTTACCACCCTGTTTGCCGCTGGTGTTCTGTTTCTGGAAATCACCGATACCAGTTCGGTACATATCGATGTGCAGCACGCACTTCTGGGCAATCTCGAAAGCCTGATCTGGTTTGATGCCGAAGGCTGGGGATCGCTTCTTGATCCTGTTGCCCTTTCGACTTTGCCGCCGCAATTGCCACGCCTTGCCATCGTTCTGGTCGGGATCGGGCTGTTCATTCTGCTGTTCTGGAAAGAGCTTAAAATCTCGACCTTTGATGCGGCCTTTGCCGAGGCAATCGGCATTCGCACCAGACTTTTAAGCTTTGCACTGGTTGTGGCCACCGCGATTGCCGCCGTGGCGGCCTTTGATGCGGTCGGATCGATCATTGTGATTGCGATGTTTGTCTGCCCGCCAGCCAGTGCGCGTCTGATGACCAATCAGCTTGGCCGTCAGGTGGGCTGGTCGGTCATCTTTGCTACCATTTCGGCCATTCTGGGATATGTCTTTGCCGGATACGGCCCGGGCTGGTTCGGGTCCCCCTTTGCAGTCAGTGCCGCGGGCATGATTGCCACCATTTCAGGGATCATCCTGATCCTGACCTGCCTGTTCGGGCCAGAGCGCAAACGCACCGGTCAACGCGCCGAGGCCTGATCTCGATCCGGATCATCCGGGCTACCCATACCAAATGGCCTTGCCCGTGGTTTACTATCGTCTCCGGGCGTGATCGCAGCCATAATCACGGCATGAACAGATTTCATCTTTCCCTGATCACAATCCTGATGACGGCAAGTTTGGCGTGCGCGGTCACCGTATCCGCGCAGGCACAGGCACAAGCACGCTTAACTGTCAGCGACAGCACAACGGACAGCATCGCCACGGAACTTTTGCAGTTTGGCGATATTGATCTGTTTGTCTTTGCCAATCGGGCGGCGTTTCTGGCACGCATGGATGAAACGCTTGGCCTTGGCAATATCAGGGATCCGGACGCCACCTTTGCCAGCCTGCCACGATCCCCCTTTACCGTAACCGGGCGCAAGAATGGCAAACCGATTGCGTCCTGCCAGATTTTTGTTCCGGCCAATATCACCCCTGAAAGCGGCAATGAGATTTTTGCCCAATTAATGCGTGGCTGGTTCGGGCCGCATCTGTCCTATGAAACCAGCGCCGGACTGACATATCGCTGGCTGATCTATCATGAAGTGCGCCACTGCAAGCCTGATCATTTTGGGGATGAGGATGTCAAAAGCCACAACGACGAGCTCAACGCCGATCTGTTTGCCTTTGACCAATTGGCAACCCCGGAAAATCGCGCCGCACTGGCCAGAGACATTATCGGCTTTCGCATCATCACATCAGCCCTGTTTGCCGATAAATCGCATATGACCGGGCTGTCCCTTAAACATGCGCTTGATCCCGAAGGCCGTGACCAAAACCCGGATAAGGCGGAGGAAATCGCTGCATTTGTGAACACACGCCAGATGATAGGCAATCAGGCCAGGGCGATTGCAGCACAGGCCACGCCAACCAGTCTGGAACTGATCCGGGCGATTACCGAGCTTCGGGAAAAATCAGAAGCCGGAACGCTACAATCCAATGATCCGCGTATGGGTGAAATCCTGATTGAACTCGACGATGCCATTGCCCGGTTTGCCCCCCGCCTTCATGCATCGGTCGCAACCAGACGCCCCAATTGATCAATCAGGCCCCGGTTCTACGCCAGAAGGTCATCGCGACACAGTCATCGCGCGACAGACCAAGTTCCTTGCGCCAGTAAGTATGGATCGGCCTGTAGTCCCCCTGCTCCACCCCGGCCCAGCAATAGACCTTGCAGTTGTCCTTGGGGACAGGAATGGCGCGGATCGCATCCTGGATCAGGCTGTGGGTGATTTCCGCGACACTGTCACGCAAAAGCCAGGTGACTTTGATCCGGCTTCTGGTGGCAACCGGGATGATGTCATCCTTGCTCCCGACCTCGATCAGGGCGTGCCCCGTCACATGTTCCGGCATTTCATTCAGATAGCGACCAATGGCCGGAAGTGCTGTTTCATCACCGGCAAACAGGAACCAGTCGGCGTCAGGCAATTCATTACCAAGCGGTCCGGTCATGGCGACAAGATCGCCCTCGGATGCATGAAGGGCAAAGGACGACCCCGGGCCGTTATCACCATGCATGACGAAATCGACATCGATCCAGCCGGCATCCGCATCTATGCCGCGAATGGTATAGACGCGCTGTTCCACGGTGTCCTCGCCACTTGGCCAGACCGGCAGACCGTTTTCGGCAAGGGTCGGCCATTTCGGATCGGTTTTGCCGCGTGGCGGGATCATCAGACGCACATGAATGCCATCCTGATCATAAGCGCCCAGATCAACACCATGCAAACGCAGACGGCGCATATGCGGGGACAAATCCGTGATCTTGCCCACCGTCAGTTCACGAAAGTTCGGAAGCTTGCCATTGCCTTGCCCCGCACCTTTCCAGCGACAATCGATATTGGTGCCCGGTGCCGCCCCCTGAAGCAGGGAAAGGATCGCGGCCTTCATCTGCACCACGCCGACTTCGGTCGTCGCACCGACTTCTATATCAAGCCCGTCCTTGTCGCTTCGCAATTCGATATGCCCGATTGAAACCGAAATGCGTGTCGCGGTGTCATCACCCTGCACATCGCAATCATGACTTTTGTAATAATCTGCGGTCTGCCGGATCAGGGCGGCGCATTCAGGCAGCGCAATGCGCGTTGTCGCAGTCAGGATAGGCGAAGGCATATGGGCCTCGAGGAAGTTGATATGGTGGGGAACTGTCGATGGCTATTGATAATAAAAATGATAGGCATTCTCAATAAAATTTATCAGGAATTTTGCCCGACCATGCTAGATGTGTATCGAAATCAACATTGTGCAGAACAGGATCAGGATCCTGACCGCGCTCACCGACCTATCTGATTCCGGAAGATTGAAGATATCGACATGACAGACAAGATCCGCCGCCTGAAATCCTTTGAGTTTCCGCTTGCTGTTGAGTGGGCTGCCAATGAAGGCTGGAACCCCGGACTTTCCGACGCCGAGGTATTTTTCAATACCGATCCTGACGGTTTCTGGGCCGCCTTTGACAAACAGGGCATGGCTGCGGTGATTTCGGCCGTCCAATACAGTTCGGATTACGGCTTTGTCGGTTTTTATATCTGTCGCGAAGATCGTCGCGGATCGGGACTTGGTTACAAACTGTGGCAGACGGCACTGGAAAACAGTGTGATGAAAACCATCGGACTGGATGGCGTTGTCGATCAACAGGATAATTACCGCAAGTCGGGCTTTGAGCTTGCCCATCGCAATATCCGTTACGCAGGTATCATCACGGCCACAGAAACCGCCCTGCCGGAAGATATTTTCACGCTGAAGATTGATGATATTGCGGTTGTTGATGCCTTTGAGCAGACCTGCAATCTGTTTGGCGAAAGCCGCATCGAATTTCTGCGTGGCTGGCTGGGCAATGAAAATCACACCGCCCTTGCACTTAAGGGCCCGATGGGCCTTCGCGGTTACGGAGTCATTCGTCCCTGTAAACAAGGTCACAAGGTCGGGCCGCTTTTTGCCGCCAATCTTGAAGATGCCAGAACCCTGTTTGACGCTCTTTTGCAAAGCCGCAAAGATCAGAGTGACAAGGTCTATCTCGATATCCCCGAACCCAACCAGGCAGCCCGTGAACTGGTCGATGCCCATCAGATGGTTGCCGAGTTCGAAACCGCACGCATGTATAAGGGACCTGCGCCAACCCTTGACCTTGATATGACATTTGGCATTTCGTCATTCGAACTGGGATGATCGGGGATACGTAACGGGCCTGTCTTTAAGGATGGGCCCTTTGTGTATCTGCGGCCTGTCTAACCCCTGATCCGGTGCCGGTGTTGACCGTATCAAGGACATCCTCCTTCGTCTCCAGATCAAGTTCGATTATCCTTACGACTGGGTTGAGCCCGATGCGTATTTCTGGCAACAAACATTTAATGCCAAAGGTATAGCGCCTCCTAACCTGATGCCGTAATTTTACAATCGGGTGCTTCTTTTTGTTCGGGTGATTACGCGCGCGGATGCAGGAAGTTGTTACCCGGTTCTGGAAAACAGGTGATGGAAACCCAATTTTGTGGAGTGTAACAAACCTGAATTCCAATTCGGTGCGGTGCCGCCCAGATCATTTTGCTGGCGGGCCTCGTATGACAGTTCATTATTTCAATCACCATCGCGCGATGTCAGACCCTTTTTCAGACACGCTTCGAGCCAAAAGTTTTAACGCCGGATACAAAAAACCGACATGGATATAGCGACACTCATTGGGATCATCGCCGGGGCTGGCGTTATTTTTGGCGCCATCTTGATGGGCGGGAGCCTTGATTCATTTGTTGATGTGCCATCCATTATGGTTGTGTTTGGCGGAACCGCTGCGGCAACCCTGATCAAATTCCCGATGCGCGACGTGGTCAAGTCGCTCAAGATCGGGGTGGGGATCGCTTTCAAGAACCCCAAGGAAGACCCGCTTTCGATCTACGAAAAGGCGATTGAGCTGGCCGCTCTGGTACGCAAGAACGGCCTGCTTGGTCTCGAGAATGTCGAGGTCGAAAACGAGATCATGGCGCGCGGCATCCGCATGTGTGTCGATGGCCATAGCGGCGAAGTGATCCGAAGCTCGATCTCGAGCGAAGTCGAAAAATCGATCCAGAATGACGAGCTGGGTGAATTGATGTTCCGTGGCATTGGTGACACGGCCCCGGCCTTCGGGATGATCGGGACACTGGTCGGTCTGGTGCAGATGCTTGCCAACCTGTCCGATCCCGATGCCATTGGTCCGGCCATGGCGATTGCGATGCTGACCACATTCTATGGTGCGGTTCTGGCCAACCTGATTGCATTGCCGATTGCCGACAAGCTGGCCCTTAAGGTCGACCGGCTCCGCAATACCAAGCAGCTGATCATTGAATCGGTCGTTCAGATCCAGGCCAGCCAGAGCCCGATGGTCATGAAGGAAATTCTCGGTCCCTATCTTCCGGGCGGTGTCCCCGCCGACGAGGATGCAGGAGCATGATGATGGGTTCATCTGCGACACAGGTAACGGTCTAGGGCAATGGCAAAGAAACCCGCAGCAGGCGCACCGGCATGGATGGCGACATTCGCCGATCTTATGTCATTGCTGCTTGTGCTGTTCGTGCTGTTGCTGACCTTTGCCGAGATGGATGTTATTCGCTACAAGCAGATCGCAGGATCGGTAAAGGCTGCATTCGGCTTTTCCAAACAGGATCAGCTTGCCGGCGTGATCGAACTTGACGGATCGATCATGGGCAAGGCGCTTAAGGCCCCCACCCCGGACAGCCCGCGCGTTGTTTCCCAGATCCCGCAACCCGAAACGCCAAAAATCGAGATAGAGCAAACCGACACCAAGGAACAAAAGGCCGAAGCGCTTGAAGAAACGCTTGCCGGGGTTCTTAAAAATATGAGCCTTGATGATCAGGTCGGTCTGGAACGGATTGATGGCGAGGTCGTTATTCGCTTCCCGAACGAACTGGCCTTTCCATCGGGTTCTTCGGGCATGACCGAGGAATTCGCCGCCATCCTTAACCGTCTGGCACCCGTGATCAACCAGACCGAGGGCGAAGTCCTTGTCGCCGGGCATACCGATAACATCCCGGTTTCATCGTCATCACCCTATATTTCGAACTGGGACCTGTCAGCAGCCCGTGCGACATCGGTTCTGCATTTCCTGATTGACCAGAACCGCACTGATCCGCGACGCATGGTTATTCAGGGTTATGGCGATAGCCGCCCGATTGCCAATAACGACACGCCCGAAGGTCGTTCTGAAAACCGTCGTGTGGAAATCACGATCCAGATGGTTGAAACGAATGCCCCGGGCGGCACAACAAATGGCGGCAATGGCGTAAAAGGGGCTGACGAAAGCAGCGCGAACAGCCAGAATAGTGGGTCTGGCTCTGCATTGCCGCGCCGTTCATTCAGTATTCCGTCCGCACAGTAATATCTGAATGTTTGCCTGCAACGGGGCGCGTTGCGAATAAAGGAAGTCGCGCATTATGGCGATCAAGGACAACAAGAAAAAAGCGATCCTGTATGCCGATTACAGTGAACGTAACATGCTTGCTGCCAAGGCCGCGATAGACCCGCTTGGCTTTGGGGAATTCCTTCATTGCGATGACCGCCAAAAGACTGCCGACCTTGTAGAGGAACGCCGTCCGGATCTGATTCTGGTCGGGCTGTATCTTGACGGGATGCGGGGTATATCAACCATCCGGGCCATTCGTGATACGGCAACCGATGATGATCCTTATGGGCGCACAGTACCCGTCCTTTTGGGCGCCCCCAAACTTGATCGGCGCGGAATGCGCGACGCGGTCGAAGCCGGGATCGAAGGTATTTTTCGTCAACCGGTTGATCCCCAGCGCCTGCGCAAGATCATCGAAACGGTGATGAAACTGCCTCGACGCTTTGTGCTTAAGGACAATTATTTCGGCCCGGCACGCCCAGAAGACCTTGCCGAAATGGGCATGGCAGCCCCTGCAGCCGGTTCATCGGCAATATCGCAAGGCACGGATGTCCCTGACACCCCGGACGACGATACGCCTGAAAACCCCGGCCGTCGCAAACGCGACCGCATCAAGGCGGCGCTGGCAGAATTACCGCCCCGGACCAATCCGGGCAAGCCAGCAGCGGTTGAGCCAAGGGAAGTGCCAAGGGAAGCGCCAACGGCAAAGGCACATTCCGCCAAACCAGCCGGGTTGCCCGAGGCCCCCAAATCCCCGATCACCGGCGTTGCCGGCAATCTTGAGCTTGCCGATCTCAAGCCACGCCTGAACGGGGCGGGTCAAAGTTTTGATGAAAGCGAACTCGTAGGCGGTAAACCAACCGCACGCGACAAGGATACCCATGCACGAAACATCAAGGCCGTGCAATCGGCCCGCGATGTGCTGGCACCTGCCACGCCCAAACCCGAAGAAACCACCGACGACGTCGCAGAAGAACCGCTGGACGCGGATCACGGTGACGATCCCGAAGAGCTGGTTGAAATTGACCTGCATGAAGCCCTGCGCAGTCACAAGCTTTGGGTCGATACGGGCGGCAAGGAAGGCGATGTCATGTCGATTGAACATGCCGATCTGCGTGAAGCCGAACTCGAAGGCATCGATCTTAGCCGTTGTGGCCTGCCCTTTGCCTGCTTCAAGCGTGCCAATTGCAAGGATGCGGTTTTCCGTCGCTGTAACCTGACGGCGGCCGACTTTGTACAAAGCAATCTCGACAATGCCAATCTGGCAGCTAGCCGCCTTTCCGGCGCAAAATTCAATGATGCGATGCTGCGCAATACGGTATTTCTGGGCTCCGACCTGTCAAATGCCAGTTTCCGGGGTCAGCAATTGCTAAATTGTGATCTGAGCGGCACCAACCTGGCCGGAACCGATTTCCGTGATGCCGATCTGACCGGGACACGCGGCCTGTTTGCCGAACAGATCCAACGCGCGCGCGTCAATGCCAATACCCGCCTGCCCCGTAACCTGAAACTGCGTGATTAATCAAGGTCGCAAACCATATGCAGGCTCGGAAAGGTGAAATCCGGGGCAAAGGGTGCTGCGAAATCGCCAATCACCCGAAAACCTCGCGATTCATAAAACCGTCTGGCCGAAAGTGTGGAATAGCATTCAAAACGTGTGACATTCTCAGACGCCTTGGCATCACGCACGCACCGATCAAACAGCATACTGGCGATACCCTTGCGGGCATATGCCGGATCGACCGCGAAATGCCGAACATGGGCCAGCCCTGATTGAACATCACCGTCCTTGCTGCCCGGTCGCACTGCCGTCCAGCCCCCGGCTCCAACGACATCGCCGGTTTCGGTCTTAGCCAGATAATAGGTCCCAGACGCCAGAAGATCCGGGTTGGCCTTTGCCAGAAAGGTCATCCCGCGTTCAAGGACTTCCGGCGCATAATCATCGACCAGAAGCGCCGAATAGGAGCGCGCAAACAAGGCGCTCACTGCGGGTGCATCGCCGGGGGTGGCAATATGAAGCGTGACACCAGCCATCCGCTTCCCTACCTGCGCCCGAACATCTTTTCGATGTCATTTAGTTTCAGTTCGACATAGGTCGGCCGACCATGGTTGCACTGACCGGAATGCGGGGTGGCTTCCATCTGACGCAGAAGGGCATTCATTTCATCGGCATTCAGCTTGCGGCCCGAACGCACCGACCCATGACAGGCCATTGTCGCGCAGACATACATCAGCCGGTCCTTAAGCGCCATGCCCTGACCAAGCTCGGCAATCTCGTCGGCCATATCGCGGATCAGGGCACCAACATCCACCTTGCCCAGCATGGCGGGAACTTCGCGCACAACAATCGCGCCGGGTCCAAACGGTTCGATGACAAGACCCAGCTCTTCGAATTCTTCGGCGCGATCTGCGATGCGATCGGCAGATGCCTCGTCCAGTTCGACGACCTCGGGCAACAATAATCCCTGACGCTTGACCCCGCTGGCGGCAAGATCGGCCTTCATGCGTTCATAGACGATGCGTTCATGTGCTGCATGCTGATCGACAATGACAAGACCGTCTCGGGTCTGGGCGATGATATAGTTGGCGTGAACCTGCCCGCGTGCCGCCCCCAGCGGATGATCAACAAACTTGCCTTCATCAGCGATATTATCAATCCGTGCCGACGGTGCCGCCGCATCATAGCCACCTGACAGGGCCGCAGCCGCCGCAGCGGCAAAGCCGCCATCCCCGGATGGGCCAGATGTGCCTGAAGGCGTCCCGGCAAAGTCACGCCCGCGATCAAACAGACCGCCATAGCCCGACTGCGATCCCATCGGGGCCTGTGCGGCATAATTGCGTTCAATTGCCGCGTGACCCGGGATACTTGGCTGATACTGGCCAATGTTAAAACCACTGCCGCCGCCACTGCGCGGGCCCCCACCATACGGAAGTGAGGGTCCCTCACCTTCGCGGCGAACAGCGCCGAGTGCCATATCGGCAACCGTGGTTGAGGCCCGGTGCCCGGCACCCGCCAATGCATGTTTCAGCGCCCCGACAATCAGCCCACGCACCAGCCCCGGATCGCGGAACCGCACCTCGGTCTTGCCGGGATGGACGTTGACATCGACATCGCGTGGCGACAGTTCAAAGAACAGGGCAAGCAACGGGTGACGATCACGTGCCAGGAAATCCTGATAGGCGCCACGCACCGCACCTTGCAACAGCCGATCCTTGACCGGGCGTCCATTGACAAACATGAACTGCATCTGGGCATTGCCGCGATTGAGTGTCGGCACCCCGGCATAGCCGGTCAGGCGGATGCCTTCACGTTCGGCTTCGATCTGAAGGGCGTTTTCCTGAAACTCGCGGCCCATCACCGCACCCAGACGTTTGAGGCGCGCATCAAACAGATCGCCTTCACAGGCCGGGTAATTCAGGATCGACTTGTTGCCATCCCCGGTCAGGGTAAAACCGACATCGGGCCGCGCCATGGCAAGCCGGTCCATGATTTCACGCGCATACATCTGTTCGGTGCGCGCGGTTTTAAGGAACTTCAACCGAGCCGGGGTGGCATAGAAAAGATCGCGGACTTCTACCCGGGTTCCGAACGGATGGGCCGCCGGTTCCGGTTCGCCCTTCGCCCCGCCTTCAATCGTCAATGACCATGCATTTTCCGCCCCGCGCACCCGGCTGGTCAGACGCATGCGCGACACCGACCCGATGGACGGCAATGCTTCGCCGCGAAAACCCATGAAACCGATATTGAACAGATCGTCGTCAGGCAGCTTGGAGGTCGCATGCCGTTCCACCGCAAGCGACAGTTCCTCGGGTGTCATGCCCTTGCCGTCATCAGTGATCGACAAAAGCGTCCGCCCGCCATCGCGCAGATTGACGTCAACCCGTGTCGCCCCGGCATCCAGCGCGTTTTCAACCAGCTCCTTGAGCGCCGCAGCCGGGCGTTCGACCACCTCACCGGCGGCTATCTGGTTGATCAGGTTCTGGGGCAGGACGCGCAGGGTCATGAAGGCAATGCTCGCGATGTTCGGATGGGTTGTCTTGGTTCGGATGAACCTATCAAAGCACAAAGCGCGGCGAAATGTCTTTCACCGCGCTTTGTAATTTTTAATCCGGCCAAACAAGATCAGAAGGCCAGCTTGCCTTCCGGCTTGCCGACCACCGTGACCGTCACATTGGCCGGATCCATCAGTTCGGCGGCAACGCGGTTGACGTCATCAAGGGTAACGGCATCCACAAGGCTGTTGCGGCGATCCAGGAAATCCATGCCAAGGTCTTCTTTCTGCATGCCGACCAGCATGCCCGAAAGATTGCCAAGACTGGTAAAGCGCAGCGGGAAGGCCCCGGTCAGATAGGATTTGGCGTTGTCGAGTTCTTCCTGCGACACACCCTTTTCCTTCATCTTGGTCCATTCGGCACTGATCAGAGACAGGCTTTGACCAATCGCGTCATTACGCGTGGCAACCCCGCCCATCATCATTTGCGCATGATCCAGATCGGCAAGGTAGCTATAGACACCATAGGCCAGACCACGCTTTTCACGAACTTCCTCGGTCAGGCGCGATGAAAAACCGCCACCGCCAAGAATATAGTTCATCACATAGGCGGCATAGAAATCAGGATCCTTGCGCGCAATGCCTTTCTGGCCCCAGACCGCCTGACTTTGCGGGATATCCTGATCAATGACGTCAACAGCACCGAACTTCGGCGTCACATCGGCAATCTTCGGAAGATCGCTATGGTCGGGTAGGCTGCCAAATGCCTCATCAAGAAGCGGACCAAGTTCCTCCGCGGTAATATCACCGGCAACACCAATGATCAGATTGTCCTTGGCAAAGGCACGCCCGACAAAGGAACGGAAATCATTGGCATTCAGACCGGCAACCGTTTCAAAGGTTCCCGATACCGGACGGGCATAGGGATGATCGCCAAAGATCGATTTGAAAAAGGTCCGGCTGGCAATATCACCCGGATCATTTTCCGCCCGTTTAAGGCCCGCGATAATCTGGGACCGGATGCGTTCGACCGCCTCATCATCAAAGCGCGGCTCGGACAGAGCCAGACGCAGAAGATCAATCGCCGTATCGCGTTCTCGGGTCAATGTGGTCAGCGAACCGGCAAAATCATCGCGACCGGCATCAAAGGACAAGCTGATTGACCGGTTTTCCATTTCACCGCGGAAGGTCTGGCTGTCCATGGCACCCGCACCTTCATCAATCAGACCCGATACCATATTGGCAAGACCAAGCTTGTTGATCGGATCGGTCGCAGCCCCTGCACCGGTAAAGGCGATATCCATGGTCATCAGCGGGTTCATGTGATCTTCGATCAGCCAGGCCCGAATGCCACCATCCGAAATCACTTCCTTGACCTCGACCGCCTGCGCGGCCGTGCTCATGCCAAATACGGCTATCGAGGCAAAGGCAATCCCGGCAACCTGTTTCATAAGCTGGTTCATATCAATGTACTCCCGCGCCGGAATCAATGGGCAGTGCCGGACCACGGCCTGTTACCGGACCGTCTTTTGGCGGCATCAGCCAGCCGGTCACAGATTTCTTGTCATTAAAGACGCGCTTGGCAGCTTCGTTGACCTGTTCAACCGTCACCGCCGAAACCCGATCCGGCCAGCTTTCGACCTGATCCACGGTCAATCCAACCGCAAGCGACTTGCCAAGTACACGCGCCCCTGCCGACAGGGAATCACGGGCGAAGACCGCACTATCCAGAAGCTTCTGCTTGGCACGTTCAAGTTCGTCCTCGGTCACGCCATTGGCGACGACATCGGCGATCTGGTCATCAATCGCCTTTTCAAGATCAGCCAGTTGCACATCGTCGCGCGGCACGCCATAGACACCGAAACTTGCCAGATCAACCGCGACCGGGTCATAGAATGTCCCGACACTGGTCGCGATGCCCTGATCGACCACAAGCGATTTAAAGAAGCGGCTGGTGGTGCCTGATCCGATAATCTCGCTCAGCACTTCAAGCGGGACGGCATCAGCGGCATTTTCACTGTGATAGGACGGGGCCAGATAATAGCGCGACATGGAGGCCTGCCCGACACGCGGGTCATGCATGGTGACCTTGCGCGGGGCATGCTGCACCGGTTCCTTGACCCGGTTGCGCGTCAGAACATCACCGCGCGGAATGACGCCGTAATATTTTTGGGCCATCGGCAGAAGTTCATCCATCGTAATGTCGCCAGCCACCACCAGAATGGCGTTATTGGGCGCGTACCATTTGCGATAGAAATCAAGCGCGTCTTCGGTCGAAAGTTGCTCCATTTCATGCATCCAGCCAATGATCGACCGGCCATAGGGATGGGCCATATAGAGGCTTGCGCGCATCTGTTCCCCCAGAAGCGCACCGGGATTGTTTTCAATCCTTGATCTGCGTTCTTCGATGATGACGTCGCGTTCGGGCAGAACCACATCGTCAGACAGCTGAAGATTGGTCATGCGGTCGGCTTCCATCTTCATCACCAGGTCAAGACGGTCGCGGGCGATATTCTGGAAATAGCCGGTATAGTCCCAGGTGGTGAAGGCATTGTCATTACCGCCATTGCGCGCAACGATCTTGGAAAAGTCACCCGGTGCAATATCCCTGGTCCCCTTGAACATCAGATGTTCAAGAAAATGGGCAATCCCGGAAACACCGGCCGGTTCGTCAGCCGAGCCGACCTTGTACCAGACCATCTGGGTAACAACCGGCGCACGGTGATTTTCCACCAGCACCACCTGCATCCCGTTATCAAGGGTTGCTGTCTGCGGGCTGAAAACCGCCGCAAAGGAAATGTTCGGGATCAATGCCACCATGACCATCGCCAGCAAACTGGCAACAGTGCGTTCACGCATCGAGATTACAGAAAGTCTTGGAATTCTCATTACGTCATCCCATTCCATATCAGGCGTTCATCCCGGATTTCTTAAGTAGCGAATATGACAGAACAAGGGCGCGAAATATCCGCGCCCTTGTCTTTCGTCATCACATTGTCGTGTATCGCATCAAAGCGTGCTGTCAGATCAGAAAATGTCTTCGAGCCAGCCTTTCTGTTTGCGTTCGATAACCGGGGTGTTGCCACCGCCCGAAACACTGTCGCCAAGAGCCTGCTGATCGCGAATACGCTTGGCCTCGGCCGTCGGATCAACGACGGAGTTCGGATCCTGTTTTTCCTGCCAGAACAGCAGATCATCAACGATGCTTTCGCTTTCACTGATGAAGATCGATGTTTCACGATCCACCGTCGAACGGATTTCCGGATCGGCATATTGCGCACCGGATGCGGAAAGAAGGGCGACCTGCCCCTTGCTTGCCGTGCCGCTGGTGATGTCACGTTTGACCTTGGTCGGGTCATCGCCAACCAGAATGCGGCGCGCCTGATCGGTGGTCGAACCGGTCTGCGGACGCGGTGCACCCGGGTCGGGCACACGCATGGTGAAATCAGGCGGCAGGCTGAGCGGCGCACGCGAGACCACGGCAAACTCGTCCGGGGACTGCTTGTTCAAACCAAAGGTCTCACGGGTTGATTCACAACCGGAAACCCCAAGTGCAAGTCCGCCAAGCAGCGCAATTCTGAAAATACTGGTCGTAAGCTTCCGGGCCATTTGTGCCTCTTTACCACTCCGCAACCGGGATCATGTCACCCGGCCAAAAATTCATCTGGCAGATTTTTTACCGCCAAAAAGGGAATCGATCAACAGTAGCGCGGCACCAACCGTAATTGCACTGTCTGCAATATTGAATACCGGCCAGTGATAACCCGCGACATGAAGATCAATAAAGTCGGTCACAGCCCCGTGACGCAGGCGATCAACAAGGTTGCCAATTGCCCCCCCGACAATCAGCGCCAGCGCAAGACGCAACATGGAATCGCGCGTCCGCCACATCCAGACGCCAAAGCCGATGGTAATCGCAGCCGTCACCGCGATCATCACCCACGGTGCCTGCCCCTGAAACAGGCCAAAGGACACGCCGGGATTCCAGGCCAGAACAAAGTTCATGAACGGTGTGACTTCAATCACCCGAAACGGATTGGACAAGCCGTCAATCGCAAGGGCCTTGGTCCACTGGTCGACACCAAAAACGATTGCAATGACGATCAGACCAAACACAAAGGCGCGATGTTTCATCGATACTCTTTCTGACTTGCCGGTATCAGCCCTGCAAGATCGCAGGTCTGATACCGCAACCGCATGCCTTATTCGGCTGCGGCAATTCCCATTTCATCAACGGCATCTGCACAACGGTTGCAGACGGTTTTATGCGCGGCATGGCTGCCGACTTCCGGCAGGGTCTGCCAGCAACGTTCGCATTTTTCACCCTCTGCCAGTGCCGATACCACACCAACACCTGCAACATCATCAAGGGTATAGGCACCATCCGGCGCATCACCCGTGATCAGTTCGATGTCAGATGTAATGGCGATTTCGGCAAGATTAAGGCCATCAAGCGCTTCGACATATTCAGCCGTGGCATAAACCTTTGGTGCGGCATCAAGGCTTGCGCCAATGCGTTTTTCCGCACGTTCAAGTTCAAGCGCACCGGTTACAACGCGACGCAGCTTGCGGATTTTCGCCCATTTCGCTGCCAGTGCCTCGTCTTTCCAGCCGTCCGATACCGTGTTGAAGGTTTCGGTATGGACCGAACTTTCCGCACCATAGCGCGAACGCCATGCTTCATCGGCGGTAAAGCAGAGAACCGGTGCCAGCCAGCGCACCAGACAATCAAACACGCGATCCATAACAGTGCGGGCCGCGCGGCGGCGCAGGCTGCTTGGCGCGTCGCAATAAAGCGCGTCCTTGCGGATATCGAGATAGAAGGCCGACATGTCGAGCGCACAGAAGTTGTGCAGTTCAATGAACATGGTGTGGAAGTCGAAATCAGCAGTCGTCTTGCGCACCATATCATCAAGGTGGCTCAGACGGTGCAGGACCCAGCGTTCCAGTTCCGGCAATTCGTTATCCGCAACCCTTTCGGCATCATCAAAACCATCAAGGTTGCCCAGCAGGAAGCGGAGCGTATTGCGCAGGCGACGATAGATGTCGGAATGACGTTCGATGATTTCATGGCTGATGCGCAGATCATCATGATAGTCGGAACTGACCACCCAAAGACGCAGGATATCGGCACCAAGCTTGTTGATGATGTCATTCGGCGCAATGACGTTGCCAAGTGACTTCGACATCTTGCGGCCTTCACCATCAAGCACAAAGCCATGGGTCAGGACGGCTTCGTATGGTGCACGTCCACGGGTGCCACAGGATTCCAGAAGCGAGCTGTGGAACCAGCCACGATGCTGGTCCGATCCTTCAAGATAAAGGTCGGCCGGCCATTTCAGATCCTGACGTTCTTCAAGCACGAAGGCATGGGTCGAACCGGAATCAAACCAGACGTCAAGAACATCGGTGACCTGTTCATAATTCGCCGCATCATATTTATCGCCAAGGAATTCCTGCGGATCACGAGTGAACCATGCATCGGCACCCTCGGCACAGAAGGCCTCGTAGACGCGATCAAGAACGCCCTGATCGCGAAGCGGCTGACGGGTGTTCTTGTCGATGAACACCGTGATAGGAACGCCCCATGCGCGCTGACGCGAGACGCACCAGTCCGGACGGTTGGCGATCATGGAATGCAGACGGTTACGGCCTGCTTCGGGCACGAAGCGGGTTTCATCAATCGCCTTGAGCGCCTTTTCACGCAGGTCATTATCCTGCATGGAAATGAACCACTGCGGCGTGGTGCGATAAATGATCGGCGCCTTGGAACGCCAGGAGCACGGATAGGAATGCTTGAGACGCCCACGCGACAGCAATGCGCCAACTTCGATCAGCTTGGCGATAACCGCTTCGTTAGCATCGGCTTCCTTGCCGTTTTCATCATAGATGCGCTTGCCGGCAAACATCGGAACTGTCGGGTAATAGGCGCCGTCACCATCCACCATTTCCGGGATTTCAAGACCGTATTTCAGACCGGTCTGGTAATCGTCCGGGCCATGGGTCGGCGCGGTATGGACAAAACCGGTACCGGTATCGGTCGTGACATAGTCAGCCGCCAGAAGCGGCACATCAAAGTCATAGCCCTGACCACGGAACGGATGCGCCGAAAGCGCGCCTTCAAGCTCCGAACCCTTGAAGGTCGCGACAACCTTGTGACCGGTGATACGACCGTTCTTGCACAGGTCTTCAAGAAGATCGGTACAAACCGCCATCTTCTCGCCAACGGTGGCCCATGCTTCCTCGGCGGTTTCGGTAACCTCGATCACCGCATATTCGATTTCCGCACCATAGGAAATTGCACGGTTGCCCGGAATGGTCCAAGGCGTCGTGGTCCAGATGACGATGGTTGCGTCTTTGAGCGCTTCGATGCTGGTCGCGGTGACCGGGAAACGCACATAAATGGTTTTGGACGTATGGTCGTGATATTCGACCTCGGCCTCGGCAAGGGCAGTTTTTTCAACCACTGACCACATGACCGGCTTCGAGCCCATATAGAGCGAACCGTTCATCAGGAATTTGCCAAGTTCACGGGCGATGGAGGCTTCTGCCTTGTAATCCATGGTGACATAGGGATTATCCCAGTCACCCATCACGCCAAGACGTTTGAACTCCTCGCGCTGGACATCCAGCCATTTCTGGGCGAATTCGCGGCATTCCTTGCGGAATTCGGCGATTGGCACATCGTCCTTGTTCTTGCCCTTGGCGCGATATTGTTCCTCGATCTTCCATTCAATCGGAAGGCCGTGGCAATCCCAACCCGGAACATAAACAGCGTTCTTGCCCAGCATTTGCTGGGAACGGGTGATGACATCTTTCAGGATTTTGTTCAGCGCATGACCGATATGCAGATGCCCGTTCGCATAGGGAGGACCATCATGCAGGACGAACATTTCGCGATCTGCCGAAATACCGCGAATTTTGCCATAGAGGTCCTCGTCCTTCCACTGCGCAAGCAGGGTCGGCTCCATCTTTGGCAAACCCGCCCGCATCGGGAAATCGGTCTGGGGCAGGATAACGGTTTTCTTGTATTCGACACTCATCGTGACGGTCCTGTCGTCTTGAACAAATTAAAAGGGCGAACCCCCGGTGAATTCCGCAAAAAGCGCGCGGATCATAGCGGGTTCGTCGACAAATTCAAATCTTGCCGAGAATCTCTTTGGCAGCAATCACATCCGCCGCGATCTGGGCCTTTAGGGCATCAAGCCCGTCGAACTTCTGTTCGCCCCGGATAAAGCCGTGCAAACGTACCCGGACGCGGCGATCATAGATGTCCTGGTCAAAGTCAAACAGATGGGCTTCAAGCCCGGCATCATCATCACCGCCAAAGCTTGGCCGCACGCCAATATTGGCGACTCCGGGCACCCAGCGCTCAACCGTTTGGCCATCTTTCTCGGAAATCAGGCCAAGCTCGACGGCATAAACACCGAATTTCGGACGCAGATGATCGCCCAGTGCAACATTGGCCGTCGGAAAGCCGATTGTGCGGCCGCGCGCATCGCCATGGGCGACAATCCCGGCAATTTCCCACGGGCGTCCCAAAAGATGGGTGGCATCTTGCGGGCGACCTTCGCGCAGAGCCTGACGGATGGCGGTTGATGAATAGATCACGCCGTTATCGTGGGTGACGGCCTCGACCGCAGTAACGCCAAAACCGGACTTTTCGCCAATGGCACGCAGCAAATCAACATTGCCTGCACGGCCCTTGCCAAAACAGAAATCCCAGCCAACCACAACATGTTTGACACCAAGTCCCTTGACGAGAACCCTTTCAATGAATTCTTCGGCCGTCATCGCCGCGAAGTCACGATTGAATTCGACCTCAAAGAACAGATCGATATCAATGCTGCCGGCAGCCGTTTCGCGATCCTCGGCCGAGGTCAGGCGAAATGGCGGGTCATCGGCACGGAACAACATGCGCGGATGCGGCTCAAAGGTCAGGATCGCAAGCGGCACACCGAGATCGCGGGCAATCAGACGTGCCTGATCGAGAAGCGTCTGATGCCCCAGATGCAAACCGTCAAAATTGCCGATCGCCACAACAGCGCCGCGCGCCTCATCGGTCAGGTTTTCAAAAGATCGAAAAACGCGCATCCGCGCCGGTCTCTCTTTGCTGCTTAATCCATGTCAGCCGATCGCGTATCGGCAAATCCAGCAGGCAGCTATAAAGGGCCCGCCCCCGGAGCGTAAAGACTTTTCCGTCAAAAAAGCATGCCCGATCCTGCATGGCAGATCAGATCAGGACCCAAACCATGCCGATATGGTCCAGACTTTACCGGCACAAGCGGTGTCTGATCCCATACAGGAATTTGGCAAACCGGGAGTCAGGCGCGACTTGGAACCATCACAACGGCCTCACCGGAAATCACGCAGCGATCGCCGACATAGCAATTGGTTTCAAGGATGGCGCGTTTCTTGGCGGGGATGATTTCACGCACAATGACCTTGGCGGTTACGGTGTCGCCAATACGTACCGGCGCCTTGAATTGCAGGTTCTGCGACAGATAAATCGTACCCGGTCCGGGCAGGCGGGTGCCAAGCACGGTTGAAATGAAACCGGCCGAAAGCATGCCATGGGCAATGCGCCCCTCAAACATCGTGGTTTTGGCATAGTCTTCGTTCAGATGGACCGGGTTGGTATCCCCGGAAAGCCCGGCAAACATCACGATATCGGTTTCAGTGACAGTTTTGCCATAGCTTGCAGACTGACCGACCTCAAGATCTTCGAGATACAGCCCCTCCAATCCGTTCATTTCTTTCATTTCCTGTGGTTCCCTTGCCTGTTCTGGCCGAAACGACCGTCGCATTTTCGCGTTTATGGTTAATTTTGCATCGCAGCATTTGTAATTTTATTGCGCATTTTGAAATTTGAGCAATCCCTATTTCGTCGAATAGCCAAACCATCCGGCCTTGCAATAAATGAAATTGGTGACACATCAGATACTTGGCTGCTGTGTGGCCCATGCGCAAAAATTCAATAAGGCTGTGAAACAGCCGTTATCGAGGAAACCTGATCCGATGAATATGACAATCGCCGACACCTATGAAATCGCAATGGGCCGATGGAGCCGCCGCTTGTCACGCAGTTTCCTTGATTTTGTTGCCGCCCCGTCTTGCGGGGCACTGGTTGATATCGGCTGTGGCACCGGAAGCCTGACACTGGCCGCTGCCACCCGTTACCCCAAGGCCGAGATCGTCGGCATTGATCTGATGTCTGATTATATGACCGATGCCCTGCGCAGTTCCGCACCCAATGTGCGTTTTGAAACCGGCGATGCATCCGCCCTGCCCTTTGCCGATGACAGCTTTGACACGGCCTTCTCACAATTGCTGTTAAACGATCTGGATGGCCCGGCCGGTGCGGTTGGCGAAATGGTGCGTGTTACGCGCGCCAATGGCCGGATTGCAGCCACGGTCTGGGATCGTATCGGCGGACTGACCTTTATCCGGCTGTTTCTTGATGTTGCCGCCCTGATTGCCGAGGGCGAAGGCGAAGAACTGCGTGCCAGGGTCTTTGACGTTCCCTATCAGAACGAGGATGACCTGTTTGATCTTTGGTCCGATGCCGGGCTGGAAGATGTGGCGACCACCACACTTGCCGTGCGCATGGATTTCATCGATTTTGATGATTACTGGCAATCATTGATGGGCGCGCACAGCCTGATCCGCGACTTTTTCGCCCGTCAGCCCGCCGAGATTGCCCATGAAATACAACAAGCCACCATGCGGGCCTATCTTGGTGGCAAGCCCGATGGACGCCGGTCACTGGTGGCGTCCGCGCTTGCTGTGCGCGGGATGGTTCCGGCCTGATCACGGCTGGCGAAATGGCAGCCAAAGCACCCCAAGAAGGCTTTGGCTGTTTTTATCGCGGAATTCTTCAAGACCGATCTGCATGTCATGATCGTTTGTTCTTGTATGATCGACATAGCTGACAAACAACCGATCCCAAACCGACAGGATATTCCCATAATTGCTGTTGGTTTCGCCCATGACGCTGGAATGATGGACCCGATGCATATCAGGCGTCACGATCAACATCCTCAGCGCCCGATCAAGGCCCTTGGGCAGATGCACATTGCCGTGATTAAACAGGGCAAAGCCGCTAAGCATGCTTTCATAAATCACCACCGCCCAGGGATCTGCCCCGATCAGCAGGACAAAGAACGACTTATACAGGGCTGATGCCACAATCTCGAACGGGTGAAAGCGCACAGCCGTCGAGACATCAAATTCCACATCACAGTGATGTACCCGATGAAACCGCCACAGCAGCGGGATCATGTGGGTAAAGCGATGCTGCCAGTAAATTGCGCAATCCAGAGTGATGACCGTGACAAGTCCCGCCAGAACAGCGGGCAGCCCGACCAGATTATTAAGCCCCACCCCCTGATCTCGTGCCCAGATTGCCGTTGCAATCATTGCCGCCCCAACGGTAAAGCGCGCAAGGGCGGCACTGGTCAGCAACAATCCGAAATTGGTCAGCCAGCGCATCGGACGGCGCACGGCTTCCTTTGGGCGATAGGGTGCAATGGCCTCCCACAATGCCATGACGGCAAGAATGGCGGCAAAGATTCCCAGTCGCAGCAATCCGTTCTGATCCATTCCAGTGTGCCTTTGTCGGGTTAAACGATCTGCGATGAGGTGATCACCAGCAATCCAAGTGATAGCGATACCTGCCCTTACGAACAATATCTTGCGCGTCGCAGTGGCTTCACCTTTGTGTTAGATAATAAGTGTTTCGTGATAAAATACACCTTTGTATAGAGTGATCAGGACCAAGGAGGCCCCATGCCACAGCCATCAGGACGTTTTCGGACACTTGCTCTTTCCGTGTTCGCAACCCTGACCCTTGGTGGCATTGCAAAGGCCGATGGCCCACCCTTTGATCTACCGGTCGATTGCCCGAACAATACGTGCAGCATCGTGCATTATGTCGATCATGACCCGGGTCCCGAAATTCGTGATTTCGCCTGTGGCACAACCACATATGACGGCCATCGCGGCACTGATTTTTCAGTTCCCGACGAAGCCACCATGCTCGGTGGCGTTGCCGTGCGCTCGGTTGCCGATGGCACGGTCGTTGCCCTGCGCGAAGGGGTCGAGGATATTGATTCAGGCCGTCTTTCGAAAAACAGCCTTGATGGCATCGAGTGCGGAAATGGCGTTCTGATTGATCACGCCGATGGCTGGCAAAGCCAGTATTGCCATCTGCGCCGCGGGTCAGTCGCGGTCAAAAAAGGGGATCGCGTGACACGCGGACAGATGATTGCCGAAATCGGCATGTCGGGTCAGGCAACTTTCCCGCATCTGCATTTCAATCTGCGCAAGGATGATCAGCTTGTTGATCCATTTAGCGGCACGGCCATGGGGGCCAGCGACCAAAATGCCTGTTCCACCAATCAGGCCGCGCTTTGGTCATCAGAGGCCCGCGCGCAACTGACCTATCACGACATCACCCTATACGGGCACGGCTTTTCGATGGCGCGGCCCAATGCATCTGATCTGAAGCGCGGCTATGGCAAGCAAACCGAACTGCCGCGCACAAGCCCCGGGCTTTATTTCTGGGCCTATCTGATCGGGGCCAATAATGGTGATGTCATCCGGCTGAGCTTGCAGACCCCGAATGGCAAAGGCGGTCATCGCGATTTTGTCATTGATCAGCCCGATGATCAGGGACCACGTGCCAAATGGTTCTTTATCAATATGGACCGCCCTGGTGCCGCATGGCCGGCCGGGAACTATTCCGGTGAAGTCACCTTCACCCGGCCCGGGCAACAGGCCCGGATGATTGGGCAGACCAACCTGACCATCCGCTAGGCGCCCAAAACGCTATATCTGCAAAGTAAAAGCGGCCCTGTCCCTGCCATTCAAACTGATCCGGAAACGGATGCAGATCGTAAAGCAACATCATAAGCCATGTTCTTTTTGCCATGGCGTGACCGATTTCCTGTGCCGGGCGCTACCTATGTCACGACCTATGTATAGACATGGTATTATTAATTGCCTTGGCCGTTCCACAGGAATTAAAATCACATTAGAAAACTGCATTATGCCTTGAATGCGTTCAAAAATGAAATACACGGCACCTGAATGTACAGAATATATGACTGCCTTGCGACCCAGCACGATATCGTACTGGTTCTGATCGCGATTGCGATCGGATTGGGCGGGATCCATACGGCCTTTAATCTTTATGCACGGGCCTGCATGGGCCGTTTGCAGCAAAGACTGGCATGGCTGTTTCTGACAGGTGTGGTGACGGGTGGCGGCATCTGGGCGACGCATTTTATTGCGATGCTGGCCTATGATCCGATTGTACCGGTCGGTTATGAACCCGCACTGACCGCAACGTCACTGATCATTGCGATTGCCTCGACAATGCTTGGCTTTGCCATCGCATCCATGACCGGACCGCATTTGTTGCTGTCGCGTCTGGTCGGCGGCCTTGTTGTCGGGCTTGGCATTTCGGCGATGCATTTCACCGGCATGGAAGCAATGCGTGTCCCCGGCATCATCAGCTGGCATATGGATATCGTGGTTGCCGCGATCCTGATGGGCGCCATTTTCGGGATGGTTTCGCTTTGGCTTGCCGGGCAGGCGCGCACATCGCGTCAGAAACTTCTGGGCAAGGCCAATCTGACGGTGGCGGTTGCTGCCATGCATTTCAGCGCCATGGGGGCCCTGATCATCACCCCCGACCCGACAGTTCCGGTCCCTGCACAGCTGATTTCCCAGCATTATCTGGCGATCGGTGTCGCAATTGTCGCGGCCCTTCTGATTGCAATCGGGTTTGTTACCGCACTGGTTGATCGCCAGATGCGCGACCATGTCAGCAACCGGATGCGTATTCTTGGTGATTCCGCCATCGAGGCACTGGTCCTGACCCAGAACGGGCGGATCGTTGATACCAATGAAAGCTTCCTGCGCCTGACCGACAGCAAACCCCATGAAGTGATTGATCAGGACTTTCTAACTCGCTGGCTACCAGATACGCCGCCTGCGTTCCAGACCGGGAACCTTAACTATATCGAAACGGCCCTGCGTCTGGGCGAGCAGAAAGAATTGCCGGTCGAGGTCATCCGTCGCGAAATTCCCGCCGACGATATTGCCGACGATACGGTCATTTATGGTCTCCGCGATCTGCGTGAACGTTATGCCGCGGAAAAACATATTCGTTTTCTGGCCGAACATGACTCGCTTACACAACTATTGAACCGAACGACCTTTAACGACCGGCTGGCCGAGGCACTGATTGAGGCTGATGAAACCGGTGTTCCGGTCACAGTCATGTGTGTCGATTTCGACCACTTCAAAGAGCTCAATGACAGTTTCGGTCACATTGCAGGCGATCACGCCTTGCGCGAACTGGGAACGCGGCTTGGCCGACTGGTGACCGATGAAGTCACCATTGCGCGTGTTGGCGGCGACGAATTTGTCGTGTTGCTCCATCATCAGAACCGCAGCGGTGCCAGCAGCATCATGACCCACACCCGCGAAGTCGCGCAGCAGATCCTTGATTGCATTGCATTGCCGATCTTCATCAATCAGGAGAACCGCGCGAAACTGTCGGCCAGCATCGGTGTTGCCAATTACCCTGCAGACGGGGCCGATGCCGAAAGCATCCTGTTCCACGCCGATCTTGCGATGTATCGGGTCAAACAGTCGGGCGGCAATGATGTGGTGTTCTATTCTTCCGAAATGGACGAGGAATACCGGTTCAAACGGCAGCTGGCCTCGAACCTGCGGCTTGCACTGGAAAACGGGCAGCTTGAACTTCATTACCAGCCGCAATGTCACGTCGATGATCAGGAAATCCGGTCCTTTGAGGCCCTGTTGCGCTGGAACGATCCGGAGCTTGGCCAAGTTTCGCCCGGCCGCTTCATTCCGATTGCCGAAGAAACCGGCTTGATCATCCCGCTTGGTGAATGGGTGTTGCGCACCGCCTGTTTTGAGGCCGCCAGCTGGAAAAATCCGCTTGGCATCGGAGTGAACCTTTCGGCAGTACAGCTTCAAAAGCACGAATTGCCCGACGTCGTTGCCAGCATCCTTCAAGAAAGCGGCCTTGATCCCAACCGTCTTGAGCTTGAAGTCACCGAAACCGCACTTATTCACAATCCGGCGCGCTCGATGAAGATACTGTCGGATATCAAGAAACTTGGTGTGCGGATTGCGATGGATGATTTCGGTACCGGCTACTCGTCGCTTGCAACCTTGCAGAATTTCCCGGTTGACCGCATCAAGATTGACCAGTCTTTTGTCAATAAACTGGTCGGCAATGCGCAGGCCGGGGCGATTGTGCGCGCCGTGATCAATCTGAGTCGCGATCTGGCGCTTGATGTGATTGCCGAAGGGGTTGAAACCGACGAACAGGAAACCTTCCTGACCGATCATGATTGTCGCGCGGTCCAGGGATACAAATATGGTTACCCTCGTCCGATCACCGACTACCGACACATTGTGCATCCGCAAGATGACAATGCCGATGCGGCAGAATCCCCGAAAACCGGGGCGAATCGACACCGGGGCATTGAAACGGTTTAAAACCGGTTAGTACAGTTTCCCCCGCCCCTCAGGGGGATCACGTAGGTAAAGCGCCATTTGTGACAAATTCGACGAGAAAAAAGCGACCTTTTCCACGCAGTTGAAAGTTTTTTGACGTTTTTTGAGTCAGAAGCCTTGTATCGCGGCCACTGCCCTGCATATATTTGGTGAGTGCCCTGTCAGGGCATCTGGAAGCTACCTGTCATAAGACGGAGTGAATATGATGAATAAGCGCAAAGCCGTTGCTATCGCCGTTGCCCGTGAGCAGCAAATTGCCCGTTCGATGGAAATCCTGTTCGCAGGCACCATTGTGGCTTTGATTGCATCGCTACTGGTTCTCTGATCCAGTTATTGCCTTCATCATTTCCGGGATATTTTCAAACCACACGGTTCTGAATATACACACCCACAAGTTAGCTTTATGACCAATCGCCACATTTTCATTGCCATCATTACGCGAATTATTTGCCCGGTTGTCTAAGGACACCGGGACGTACCTGTTCGCCTGTTTGATGCATTGAAAATCCGTGAGCATTGTCATGACCAATCATGCTTTTGCTGCGTCCCAAGATGACGCGCAGACTGCCAAATCCGTTTATTGTTTCTCTGTCCATGCTGCTGCAGAACCCGATGTTATGCCGCGTGTTCTTGAACTGTTTGCCAAACGCAATCTGGTTCCAGCCAGCTGGCATTCCACCGTTGCCGAAGGCAATCGCGGGTTTGAGGAACTCCAGATCGACATCCAGGTCCAACAGCTTGAAACCAAGGTTGCCGAACATATCGCGCGCTGCCTGCGTCAGGTCATCCATGTAAATACGGTCCTGACGTCGGAAAAAGGCTATTCAAACTCGGCGCTTAGTGCGTAACCTGTCGATGTCGTGGCGCTGTCGGGAAACCTGACAGCCCAGACCACCCGACAGGAGTGCTCAATTGGCCTATATTGACCATATCATTGCCTGCAATAACGCCAATCTTTCGCGTTATGCGCGTTTCCGCATTGATGATCAGCCGGTCGGGGCAATCCGGTCCGATTTTGCATCGGCCCTGATTGCGCTTGGCACCGATTTCATCCGCGACGAGAACGGCGAATATGGCTTTTCCGCGCATATCAAAACCCCTGAACAGCGCAATGAGGTTCTGGGTGCTGCAACCCGCCGCCTGACCGAACAGGGTGTGATCCGGCAATTGCACGGCGAGAAGTTTGATATTCGCAAACGTCTTTCCGACGAACCGCTGTGCCAGCTTGACCGGTTTGCCATGCCCTATTTCGGCTGCCGGTCCTGGGGGGTGCATATGAACGGTTTCGTGCGCAAACCCGACGGCATCCATATGTGGATCGCTCATCGGTCCAAGGACAAGCCGACCTATCCCGGAATGCTTGACAATATGGTGGCCGGCGGTCAGCCCACCGGCCTTGGATTTCGTGAAAACATGATGAAGGAATGCGCCGAAGAAGCCGGCATTCCCGAAGATCTGTCACGCCATGTTCAGCCGATCGGGGCGATATCGTATCTTTACGAAACCACCGAGGGGCTCAAACCCGATGTGATGGTCAATTTCGATCTGGAATTGCCCGAGGACTTTGTTCCCCGATGTGTTGATGGCGAAGTCGACCGGTTTCAATTGCTACCTCTGGCCGATGTCGCCAACATCGTTCGCACCGGCTTTGACTTCAAGTTCAACTGCGCGCTGGTCGTCATCGATTTTCTGATCCGCCACGGGTTTCTAACCGCAGATAATGAACCAAGCTACGGTGAGCTGCTCACTGGTCTTCATCGACAGCTCAATTCATAAGCGCGCACGTCTGCTTGCACCCGCAACACCAAGAGCCCCTTCGAAACATCGAACGGGTGCTTTTGTGTTTGACCAGATATCTCTTTGATTGCGGGCAGATTTACTGACGCGTATTAGGCCCGCCCATCAGGGCACCAACAGCCATCACCGTCAGCTTTGCGCGCAGATCGGGATCAAGCTTGTCGAGATCACTTTGCTTACTGCGCAGGGTCTTGACCGCCTCATTGATCAGTTCCTGTCTGCGATCATCGGCCTCGGTCGGCATTCTGCTTTTCTTTTTGCCAAGCTTGGCATCGGCGGCATTCAACGCCTTCAGAATTTCGTTATGGGGGTTATCAGCCTGCTCGGTCAGGGTTTCGGCCAAGGCAAGAGCGCGCGCTTCTTCAAGGGACATGCCTTCGTCCTGATGGGCAAGAGCACGGTCTTCAATACGGCGCGCCTGTCTTGCCTGAGCAGCGGTTTGTTCGGCGGTTGCGGCGTCGCGCATCTGAAGGGATTGCGCATCACTATATGCACGAATGGCATCCCGGCCTTTCTTGCCGACAAACACGCGCATCAGTGTTTCCTTGAGCAGTCCCATCAACTGATCCTTTGATTATTTTTCCCGCCTCGGGATTCAACCATTATGCACTTAAAGGGTTTCTAAATCATTTCCCCCGCGCCTTTGCGGAATCTTTGAATGATTTAAATATGTTGTGCCACACGGCCTTCTTCAATTGCCAGAATATAGGCAATCAGGGCTTCGCAATCGGCAGTCTGAAGATGTTCAAGGTCACAGACGAAATCGACATTCCCGCGGGCCGGATCATCCGCATGCCCGACAATACCGACTTTGACATATTCCGCATCCAGCCCGTCTAGTGCCGAAATCAGATCGGCAACACTCACACGGTCCTGTGCCGTCAGCGATGTGCGGATCAACACCAACATATCGGCATCACAATCAATTGCCTGCATGGCAATGGACTGGGCATCGGAATGCTGGGGGGCAACATCCACATCGAACCCGCCATCGGCAAACAGGGTAGCGACATGTTTGTGATAGGCCTGCTCTTCGTCCGAGGCGGTCGCCAAAAGAAGCCGGGGATGGCGGCCTTCCATTTCGGCAAACCTGGCAAGATTGGTCGCGAGTTGCGGAGATGTCATGATACCTCGCTTGAATTTGCGCCCGACAAACCAAAATGGTGCGGCGGGTTTTCGCATGTTTTGCAACATGCCTTGGGGAAACAGTATCCCTTTCAAAACTTGGGCTGACAAGCTCCGGCGTCAAGTCCCTACTACCAGCCAGCCATTTCAAGCGGGTTGATGCCAATCACATGACCATGCCCCATCAGGATCACGACATAGATGATCCCGCCCAGCAGAAAGTCCTGCCAGCCAAAAGCCCCCTTGAACAATCCCGACAGTGAGAAGCGCCGAGTCCCTGCCAGAACTGCCTCCTGTTCGGCTACGCTCATGTCACGCAAACGGATTTTCTCCATCCGCCAGAACCCGATCAGCGCAAAAAGCGCACTGCCGCCGAAAAAGACCAGAGAGACAAAATCGCCATTGGCAACCACATGACCGATCCCCCAAAGGAAAGCCCCCAGCAACAGGGGATGACGGCAGAAACGGTTGATGCCGGGCCGATCCGGATCAAAGCCGGATTTGCGCCCGATGGATAACGGACAGGGTTGAAGAATGGCGCTGGCCCACAAGATACAGGCGGGTAGCATGACAATAATCAGCGCCTTTGCCTGCCATATCTGGAAGTCCCACAGCCAAAACGACTCCGAGACGATAACTTCGTGGATAACCCATGCAAATAACAGGGTGGAAAGAACCGAGAAACCAACAACATAAGCTCGATAGCCGATCAGGCCGACAATCCTGTTTCGAAGCAGCCCCGGAATAACGTGTGCCCCAAGGAAAACCGCGACCGAGATGAAAAACCAGACCAAAGTACGATCCCCTCTTTACATTGCTGCTTCAACATGCAAATTGCGCTGTTCCCGCACACGGGTCGGGACGCGAATCTCCAAGACCCTTGCGTTACGAGATATTAGCGGATACCTCTGTATCCCTGTTTGACATCGGACAATAAGCAACTGCCTGCGGCAAGAAAACCGTCAGGCGGGCAACGGAACACGGAATATACTCGAAATGAGCTGGACGCCGGAAAAGATTGAATTGCTGACCTCGCTCTGGAATCAGGGCTGGACCACGGCACGCATCGGTGAAGAACTGGGTGTTGGCAAGAATGCCGTCGTAGGCAAGGCACATCGCCTTGGCCTGCCCAAACGCCCGTCCCCGATTCAGCGTCGTGCTGAGGAAGCGGAACAGAAGAAAGCCCCGGCCCCCAAGCAACAGACCAAAGGCATTTCGATCTTTGATCTTGGGGCTGGCATGTGCCGTTGGCCGTTCGGTGACCCGGGCGATGAAGATTTCCACTTCTGTGGCAAGAAGATCGTGCCGAGCAAACCCTATTGCGACGAGCATTGCGCACAGGCTTACCTGAACGGCAAAAACCCGCGTGAGGATAATCCCCCTGCGCATCAGGGTGCCGGTGGCAAGGGCCCGCAGGCCGCTGCCAAAAAATAAGTTCCGGCCTGGTGCCCAGTGCACAGCCAGAAATCAAAAAGCCGCCCTTTTTACAGGGCGGCTTTTTTAATGGCTAGATTGGTTGAGCAAACGTTCTATTTGCTTTGCAGGACATATTTGGCAAACCCGTCCTGATCCTCGCCGATGAAGCTGATATTGTCCGGGGCATTGGCCGCAGCCGATGCTTTCGGGCTGGTGACAAACGTGACCTTGTTGGCATCACCAATCGGTGCAAAGGTCCAGTTGCCGTCTGCCTTCGGATCAATTTCCTTTTCGGTCAGGATATAGTTGGCAAGAACCGTGCGGTTTTCATCGGGTGCCTCGACAATGATGGTCGATCCGTCAAGACCGGGGAAATGTCCGCCGCCGCTGGCGCGATAGTTATTGGTAGCAACAACAAACTGTTGGTCCGCCGTGACCGGTTTGCCCTCAAAAGTCAGGTTGACGATACGATGACTGTCAGCGTTGACCAATTCACCAGCCTTGTTGTACCGGGCCGGTTTGGTGACATCAATCTGATAGGTCACCCCGTCAATCACGTCATAGTTATAGGTCGGGAAATCCGGATTGATCAGCGGCTGTTCATCACGGCTGGCGGGGTCAATCTGGTTGAACTGGCCTGCCGACATTTCAAGCCACTCGCGAACCTGGTCGCCATCAAGCAAAACCGCGCGCACCGTGTTCGGATAGATATAAAGATCCGCGACGTTTTTAAGTGCAATCTTGCCTTCGGGGATATCGGTGAAATAGTCCGGTCCGCCACGACCACCCGCCTTGAAAGGTGCACCGGCAGACAGGATTGGAATGCCATCATATTCCGAGCCGTTCAGGATCTTTTCGAGATACCATTTCTGGGCATTGGTCACGATCTGGATCGACGGATCATCGGCGACAAGCGCAAAGAAGCTGTTGATCGGGGCCGAGGTCGTGCCGACACCTTCGCGCATATAGGCGATGGTTGCTTCGTGCTCTTCCTTGACTGCGGCAATGATTTCCGGATCAGCTTCGACCAGCGGGGTGATGGTCCGACCTTCGCGCTGATAGATCGGGCGCGCATCCGACAGGCTGTCGACAACTGTCCATTCACCCGCGTCCGAGACATTGAGCTTGAGATCAATCACGCCAAGATGGCTGCCCCAGAAGCCCGGCATGACCGCAGCAACACCGTTGATCGTCCCCTTGGCAAGATCAACGCCTTCAAGATCGGCGAAGGCCTCGGACGGGAAGACGGTATGGGCGTGCCCGAACAGGATCGCGTCAATGCCATCAACCTTTGAAAGGTAATAGGTCGCGTTTTCTTCCATGCCATGGCGTTCCATGGTCGAAAGTCCCGAATGCGGAACGGCAATGACGATATCGGCCCCCTTTGCCCGCATTTCCGGTACATATTTCTCGGCCATTTCGACGATGTCTTTGGTAAATACCTTGCCTTCAAGATTGGCCTTGTCCCACTGCATGATCTGTGGCGGAACGAAACCGATCACACCAACCTTCGCCTTGTGCGACTTGCCTTCATCATCGACAAATTCCCTGTCAAGAAGGACATAGGGTTCGAAATAGGGTTTGTCATTTTCGGCATTGCCATCGCCATCATCGACAAAGATATTTGCACTGACATAAGGGAAATTCGCACCGGCAATCGAGTTCCCCAGAAACTCAAGACCATAGTTGAATTCATGGTTACCAAGGTTGGCAGCATCATAATCAAGAAGGTTCATCGCCTTGTAGACCGGGTGAATTTCACCCTTTTTCAGACCGCGCTCCTTGGCCATGTAATCGCCAAGCGGGTTACCCTGAATAAGGTCGCCGTTATCAACAAAAACAACGTTCCTGGCTTCACCACGTGCGGTTTTGAGCAAGGTCGCGACCTTTGCCAGACCAACCGTGTCAGATTCCCCATCCCGGTAATAGTCGTAATTGACCAGATGAGTGTGAATGTCGGTGGTCTCGAGAATACGCAGCGAAACTGAACTGTCGGCAAGTGCTGTACCGCTTAACAGTGCCAGCGACAGTCCGATTGCAGTTGCGCCTGTCTTGCGCATGCGCGCTTTGAGGATGGATGTCATGTGTCTTTTCCCTGTTCGAGTGCTCGGTCGCTTTACTTTATTCTTGTTCAGATGGTCAGGTTTTGAAGATTTTGCGAAAAAGATGGGGCAAATACAAATAGAAACGCCCGCGCGATCTGCACGGGCGTTTCCTGATTGAAGTTATCCGCCAAAACGGCTTGTTCAGGCTGGCAAGGCTTCAGGGGATTTATAGCCCCGTATCACTTCGTTACCCGGTTCAGGGTCACTCGGGACATTAAGGGCAAGGACCAGTGACACAAATGCCATTGCTGCCCCTGCAAGGAAGACTGCACTTGGTGAAATCAGCCAGAGCAGCCCGAATGCAGCCGGGATAAAGACCGCAGCAATATGGTTGATTGTAAAGCTCACCCCCGCCGTTGACGAAATATCAGCCGGATCGGCGATCTTCTGGAAATAGGTCTTGATGGCGATTGCCATGGCAAAGAACAGATGATCAATGACATAAAGACCACCGGCAATCACATGGTTCTCGACAAAAGCATAAGAGACGAACACGATAAACAGACCGATATATTCAAAGGTCAATGCGCGGCGTTCGCCCCATTTGCTGATCAGTTTGCCGATCTTGGGCGCCAGGAACATGTTGATCGCGTGGTTTAAAAGATACAGCAACGTGATGGTTGCCGCGTCATAGCCGAACTTCTCGACCATCAGAAAGCCCGCAAACACCGTGAAAATCTGACGCCGCGCACCGCTCATGAAGGTCAGGGCATAATAAAGCCAATAGCGTTTGCGCAGGATCAGCTTCTTGGTCTGCGGATGGGCGTCGGCAAATTTCGGGAACGCTCCCCAGACGAACAGTGCCGCGATGATCGTCAATGCACCACCAAACAGATAGACATAGCGATATTCAATTGCGAAGACTTCCAGCATCAGCCAGACAACGCCAAACATCACCAGTGACGAGATCGACTTCGCCGAAAGCTGTTTTCCCATCACGATGGCGGTGCGTTCCTTTTTGACCCATTGCAACGAAAGGGCCTGTTGCATGGTTTCAAAATAATGGAAGCCGATCGACATCAGCACCGTCGTGCAATAAAGCCCGACCACCGTCGGGAAATATCCCGAGATCGCAACACCGATGCCCAGAACAAGCAGCGACAACAGGGCAAAGGTCTGTTCACGCAGTACCAGCAATACAAAGATTGCGGTAAAGGCAAGGAAACCCGGAATTTCGCGCAGGGACTGCAAAATACCGATCTCGCGCCCGGTAAAATCGGCCATCTCGACCGAAAAGTTGTTCAAAAGCGCCATCCAGGTCGAAAAGGATAGCGGCATCGCCGCAGCCATCAGAATCAGGAGCACTTCGGGGTTACGCCATCCCTTATAGACAGGGATGCTTGCCGCATGCTCACCCGTCACCTCGCCAATCGGGGCGGCGTGATTACTGGCCTCTGGTATCAGTTCTTCCTTGGACATTTTTTCTCCCCGGACAGGGCCGCGTTGGTGGCGGGACCATCGTCACAACTGTTGTTCGTTTGGAATGCGACCAAATTAAACCTGTTGCGGGCCGTCTGTCTTACGATAATCTGCCATCATATATCGCAAACCAGACACAACGGTGGTTGTAGATGCATCGCCCGACCCCGACCGACGAAGCACGTCATATTCGCCCCCGCCCGGCAGAGCTTCCTCGCCCGATTTATGTCCGCATGAGCGACGTTCCCGCCGGATACAGTATCGGCGCACACAGCCATGACTGGTGCCAGCTGATCTATGCATCAGAAGGAACGATGAAAGTCATGACCGAAGCCGGTATCTGGATCGTGCCGCCCCAACGTGCCGTCTGGGTGCCGCCGCATCTTGAACATGCAGTAAGTCATGCGACCTTTACCCGGGCTCGTCACATCTATATCGACCGCCATGCACCAGTCGACCTTCCGGATCGTTGCATGGTTCTTGATGTCAGCCCGCTTTTGCGTGAGTTGATCCGTGCGGCGACAGAAATTCCTGTCGAATATGATGAAGAAGGTGCCGAGGGGCGTCTGATGCGGGTGCTGCTTGACCAGTTACGCGCCCCTGATCAGGAAAACCTGCATCTGCCTGCCCCCAAGGACCTGCGCCTTGCAAAGATTTGCGACGAGTTGCTGGCCGATCCGGCAGATAACAGGACGCTTGATGACTGGTCACGGATTTGCGGTGCGTCGTCGCGTACATTGGCACGTTTGTTCCTGCGCGAAACCGGCATGCCGTTTCGCGACTGGCGACAAAAACTGCGGCTGCTTTATGCATTGGAAAAATTGGCAAATGATCGACCGGTTACCGAGATCGCCCTTGATCTTGGCTACGAAACGCCATCGGCATTCATTGCGATGTTTCGCAAGGCAACGGGTCGCACGCCCGGCGGATATTTCCGTTAAACAGTCGGCCCGTCACGGACGCCTATTTGTCGGTAAAATATCGAAGCGGCGGCAGGATGTCATTTTCCGGTTCGGGATCGGTACCATAACGGCGGATGGCTTTGGCGTGTGCGGGTCCAGACTGGCGGTTCTGGGCACAAAGATTGTGGATTTCGACCATGACGTCAGATGACCAGCACCGGGTGGAATCTTCACTCTGTGTATGCCCGCAATCTGACAGGGTTTGCGGATCGGGACGATGGGCCTCTTCATGAATGCCTTCGCCGTCACGTCCTGCCAGCATTCTTTCGAGCACCGGCATGATATCGGCAATACTTTTAAGGACGGTGACGCTGTCGCCGATCGTCTTGACCATTGCCATTGCCATTTCCTCGTAGGCATCAGATGGCGGCGTGGCTTCCAGACTTTCCTTGTGGCTTTTCCGGATCAGATCAAATCCGGCACGAGATCGTGCAAGCAGCGCGACCGGACTGTGCCAGGCCTGATAGTTCGGTTCGTTGATCCTTCGGCCGGGCACAATATGGCTGGCCGGCCCCCAGTCGCGCCCCGGATCCGAGAAATTGGTTTCTCCTTTTCGACGCGCCGGGTGTTTTTCGACTGAATACATGTTCTCCCCCAGAGAGAAATATCAGCGTTGCCCTGAATGCCCTGCCGGATTGACGATCAACCGCAGAGCTATGTGTTGTAATTTTGTTGTATTATGTCTAGCACGATCCCGTTTTTTCCAATGCCCATTGCGTCCAAATCGTTTTGCAATCAGTCCAGAAATTCATCAAAAAATGGCAGTTTTCGTAGGGTCTACACCTTTGGCTACCCACTTTAGGATAGTAACCACAAGGATAACTATACCAAAGCATCTTTGCGCAAAAGATGAATTCAAAGTAATTAAATTAGACAAATTGATACCCGGAACCGCGGCAGAAAAATCATAAAAACGCGCACAAATACGGACCGGAAAACTGTCTTTCGGGGGTAACATGACTACGGATCAATTATCCGGCGGGTCAACCAGTTCGTATTATATGACCGACAACCTGCCTGTGGATGCACATAGCGGCATCCGGAACAAGCCAATCGGCACGCAGTCCATCAACAAGAACGAAAAGTCCGGACGCGAGGCTGTTTTTACGGCAAACATCATTTTTCATCCCCTCCGATCGCGGGTTGTGAGAGCAACCTTTGCGAAAACCGGGCTCGGACAGCTTCAGGCAACAGATTGTCTGCAGCGTCAGCGATCATTGCGTGATCAGCATGTCCGACAGGAAATGGCGTGACAGGTTATTACATCAGAATGATTTAATTTAATCATTTTGAATAAAACCTCTTTACGAGATTCACCAACTTACATAACCTAGACGTGTGGATAGGCATGTAAGCCTGACCCGATCCACACCGCATACATTAGTTGTAAGTGTCCGCCACGTAGGCAATTGGGGTAGCAAGATGCAACCTGATCATGATTCAGCTGGGGCCACCAGCACATTCTTTACTGTCGACAATCTGCCGATGCATGAAAGATACGACGTCTGGAAACAGGCGATCTCATGCCTTTTTGATGTCGATGCCGATAAAAATGTTCGGGAAAATGACTTCCGGACAACCATTCAATCGCACATTTTCGGCTCGCTAATGCTGATGGAAGTCACTTCCCGGCAACAACAATGGAGCCGTGGCTACAAGCAGATTGCCGGAAATGGCATGGATCACTACGGTGTTGCCGTATATCAGAACGGCAGCATTGAATGTGAAACGTCACGGGGACAGGGGCGCCTCAAACCGGGCGGGCTTCTGATTTATGATCTTACCCAGCCCTTTAATGCCCGCACGACCGATCACCAGACACTTAACCTTGTGATCCCGCGTGCATTGCTCGAAGATCAGCTGCAGCACCCTGACGACCATTGCATGCGTATTCTTGAGCCCGGCGATCCAATGGTTCAGATCATCCGAGATATGATCATTTCCCTGCAACGTAACGTCCGCGACCTTAAACACCCCCAGTCGCAAACACTTGAGAAAATGTTCCCGACACTTCTTGCCAACTGCCTGAATGCGCTGAGTGGAGAAACCAGCGAGATCAGCCATGAACGTCAGAACATCATGAGCATGGTCAGAATGCGGCGCTATTTCCGTGAAAACCTTTGTTCACCAGACCTCAACCCCCGTCGTGCGGCACAGGATCTTGGGGTATCGCGATCAAAGCTCTACAACTACTTCGCACCTTATGGCGGAGTTTATAACTATGTTCGCGACATGCGGCTGCGCAAAGCGATCTCACTGTTAAATGACCCGCTTCATGCGCGTTCGTCAATCTATGACATTGCCCTGGAATGCGGGTTTTCCAGTGATGCCAGCTTTATTCGTGCCTTTCGGGACAAATATGATGCAACCCCTGGCGAGGTACGCAATGGCGCATCGATCCATGCGCGCAAAACCCAGTGCATCATTGGTGCGGCCGATACACAGTTCGAGAAATGGATACATGGACTGGGCTAGGAAGGCGTCAGACCGGTTCGGCAGAAAACCGGACTTTAGATAATATCGCCACGGCCTGACGGCATCCGGCGGCTAATCCGACCAGATGCGGGCGATATTGCCTTCCTGTCTTGAGCTGGCATAGCCCAGCAATCCCTCGATTGCGAGAATTTCCACATCTTCGGACCTGAAGAGATTGATCATCCGCACGCCGACATAGGCGTTGGGCACAAGGATGATGTCGGCCAATCCAAGATACAGTCCGATCAACTGACCCAGATCTTCCTGATTCTGCTCGATAATCACGACCGGCCGCTGATTGATGGCACGACAGCAAATCGCCGTATCATCAGCATGAATGTCGGGCTCAATTTGCATTTCTGTCGGTCTTCCCTACCTGGTTGACGACCTTCACCAATGCCTCTGAAACCGATTTTCAATGCATTGGGCTTATCCCTGATAACTTGACCTGAAGTGTGACCCATTCGAAAAACGTCCACTATCCCGTTCGTCCAGATTTTTATGCAATTCGTCCAGAACTTGCCAATCGAACCCGCAAAAACATAGACAGTTCAGTCCACTGCGAATTTTTCTCAGCCCAGACCTGAAAAATTGTCATTCAACAAAACCGGCAAAACTCCGGTATTGATAGAAGTAACGCCCCCGGAGTTATCAACGATGAACAATGTTTGGACTGGAATAGGATTGCGTCTGGCCGCAACCGGCCTGTTTGCCATTATGAGCCTTTTTGTCCGAATGGCATCGCTTGAGGCGCCGGTTGGCCAGATCATGTTCTGGCGCAGTGCTGTCGCAATATTGCCAATTGTTCTTTATCTGATGTGGCGCAAGGAATTCCCGCGTGCCTTGCGGACAAAGCGCCCATGGGGACATCTTAAACGCAGCACATTTGGTGGCGTGTCGATGTTTCTGTCTTTTGTCTCGCTGGCCTATCTGCCGCTTGCACTTGCGACCGCCCTTGGCTTTTTGGCGCCGCTTGTCGTCATTCCGATTGCCATGGTGTTCCTGCGTGAAAATCCGGGTTGGCTGGTCACCGGTGCGACACTGGCCGGTTTTGCCGGTGTATTTCTGATCCTGTGGCCGATGATCTCGACACCGGGACTGGACCACGAAACCATGATCGGGATCGGGGCCGGGATCGCCTTTGCCATCACCACCGCCTTTGCCAAGACCCAGATCAAGGCCCTGACCACGACCGAGCCATCGGGCACCATTGCCTTTTACTTTGCCGTGGTCTGTTCGATTGGCGGATTACTGACCATTCCGTTTGGCTGGGCGCCGATTTCTGCGGGCAACCTGATCTGGCTGGTAAGTGCGGGTCTGACTGGTGGCCTTGCCCATATCGCCATGACCGAAGCACTGGCGCGTGCCCCGGTTTCAACCCTGTCTGCGTTTGAATATACCGCGATGATCTGGGCCATTGCCCTTGATCTTCTGGTCTTTGGCGTGCTTCCTGCCCCGGTCAGCCTGATTGGCGGGGTGGTTATTGTTGCCGCCGCCGCCCTTGTCGGCTTCAACGATCAGATCTTGGCCTTTGCCAAACGCCAGACAGCCAAACCGGCCATCTGCACCGACCAAACTGGAACACCGGCAGAATAGGTTACAATCACCGCAAAGCCATCTGGCTCAGGAAGCCTTGCCTTCCTGAAGTTTGGTCAGAGCAAACAATGTCAGATTGGTCGGGGTCGGAATGCCGAATTCCGTCCCCTTGCGCACAATGTAACCGTTGAGGTAATCAATCTCGCTGGGCTTTCCACGCGCAAGATCCTGTGCCGTTGATGAAAACTGCGTCGGCATGGTTTGGGCGATTTTTTCAATTGCCTCCCACACATGATCAGGGACAGTAACGCCATCCTTTCTGGCAACAGCAAGGCATTCCTCGACCGCGTTGCGCATCACGTTGCCGACGCCTTCACCTTCGACCAACTTGCCATAAGGAAGCTGCGTGATCGCCGACAGCGCATTATAGGCGCAGTTCAGGATCATCTTGGCCCAAAGCGCACCTGCGGCATTCTCCGAGATTTCGATCGGAATACCTGCCGGTCGCAGGGTATCGGCAATCACCTGACTTTGATCGGATGGCCCGATCACGAGTTCACCACGGCCATGATGTTTGACGTGACCTGCGCCCCCCATGCTGGTGGCGACATAGACCACTACGGGGATCACCGGCTGTCCCAATACCACGCTCAGGCGTTCGGCATTATCCACGCCGTTCTGCAAGCTTAGAATGATGGTGTCTTTGGATATGAACGGTTTGATCTGTTCACCTGCCGATTGGGTATCGGTCGATTTGACGCAAAACAGAACAAGCTCTGCACCGGAAATTGCCACAGCATCCGTTGACGCAGTGACCGAGACAAATTCCTGTGTCGCCCCGAAATCAAGCAACAGACCATCACGGTTCATTGCCTCAACATGACCGGGACGGCCGATCAGTGTCACGTCATGACCGGCACGTGCAAGCATTGCCCCGTAATAACAACCAACGGCGCCCGCGCCCATTACCGCGATCTTCATGATGCAAACCCTGTTTGAAATTTCACTGTTGGGTCTAGTTTATCCACATCACGACGCGTCGAGACAAGAGATTGCTCTGGTTAAACAATCCCGGCTTCACGCAATTTCGCGATCTGATCGTCGCTGAGATCGGCGACTTTACGCAGAATTTCGTCGCTATGCTGCCCCAGCATTGGCGGGGCCTTTTCATCCGTGATTGGCGTTTTGGAAAACTTGATCGGATTGGCAACTGTCGGAACAGTTCCGGCAGTCGGGTGATCAAGCTGCTTGACCATGCCACGATGTTTGACCTGCGGATTGTCAAAGACACGATCAAGGGTGTTGATCGGACCACAGGGCACATTGGCCTTTTCAAGGGCAACAATCCATTCATCGGTGGTTTTGGTCACCATGGCCTGACGGATCAGCGGCACCAATGTCTCGCGATTGGCCACCCGTTTGCGGTTGGTCGCGTAACGTTCATCAGAAGGCAGATCATCAAGCCCTGCGACCGAGCAGAAACTTTTGAACTGGCTGTCATTGCCGACGGCCAGGATCAGATAACCATCGGCACTCGGAAAGGCTTCATAGGGCACGATATTGGGATGCGCATTACCAAGACGGCCCGGTGCCTTGCCGGTTGTCAGGTAATTCATTGCCTGATTGGCAAGGATTGCGGTCTGAACATCAAGTAATGCCAGATCGATATATTGACCCTCGCCGGTTGCATCACGATGGCGCAGGGCGGCAAGAATACCGATTGTTGCATAAAGCCCGGTAAAGATATCGGCAACGGCGACCCCAACTTTCATCGGCTGCCCACCCGACACCGTATCGGGCGCACCGGTAATGCTCATCAAGCCACCCATGCCCTGGATCATGAAGTCATAGCCCGGGCGGTCCTTATAGGGGCCGTCCTGACCAAATCCGGTGATCGAGCAATAGACAAGCTTGGGATTGATGGCAGACAGGGTTGCGTAATCAAGGCCATATTTGGCAAGACCGCCAACCTTGAAGTTTTCGAGCACCACGTCGCTTTGAGCCGCAATATCGCGAACGATTTTCTGACCTTCCGGTTTGGTAATGTCGATGGTCAGTGATTTCTTGCCGCGATTGGCCGTCAGGTAATAGGCAGCCTCGGTGGTGTCATCGCCATTGCCATCCCTGGCAAAGGGCGGGCCCCAGCCGCGCGTATCATCACCGGCACCGGGACGTTCAATCTTGATGACTTCGGCCCCCATATCAGCAAGGGTCTGGCTGGCCCATGGCCCGGCCAAAACGCGCGAAAGGTCAAGAACACGAAGCCCGGAAAGTGCACCAGTCATCTGAATATCCCGAAAGTCGAGGTGGAAATACGCGGCAGAATCAAAGCGGGCGGCAACATGACTGCTGCCGCCCGGTCAGAAAGTCATCAGCCTTCGGCAGAGAAGGCCTGAATTCCGGTCTGTGCACGGCCCAAGATCAGGGCATGAACATCATGGGTCCCTTCATAGGTATTGACCGCTTCGAGGTTCATCGAATGACGGATGACGTGGAATTCGTCAGCAATACCGTTACCGCCATGCATGTCACGTGCAACGCGGGCAATGTCGAGCGCCTTGCCACAGTTGTTACGCTTCATCAGCGAAATGGCTTCGGGTGCGCCCTTGCCTGCATCAAGCAGACGACCAAGCTGAAGCGCCCCCTGAAGGCCCAGGGTGATTTCGGTCTGCATGTTTGCCAGTTTCAGCTGGATCAGCTGATTGGCAGCAAGCGGACGACCAAACTGTTTGCGATCAAGGGTATATTGACGTGCCGCGTGCCAGCAGAATTCAGCAGCCCCCATTGCCCCCCAAGCGATACCGTAACGGGCCTTGTTCAGGCAACCGAACGGACCGCCAAGACCCTTGGCATTCGGCAGCATGTTTTCTTCGGGCACGAAAACATTGTCCATGACGATTTCGCCGGTGATCGAGGCACGCAGCGAAAACTTGCCTTCAATTTTCGGCGCTGACAGACCGTTCATATCCTTTTCAAGGATGAAACCGCGAATGACACCTTCGTCATCCTTGGCCCAGACGACAAAGACGTCTGCGATCGGGCTGTTGGTGATCCACATTTTCGAACCGGTAAGGGTGAAGCCACCCTCGGTTTTACGTGCACGGGTTTTCATCCCACCCGGATCGGAACCGTGATCCGGCTCGGTCAGACCAAAGCAGCCAACAAATTCACCGGTTGCCAGTTTCGGAAGGTATTTCTTGCGCTGTTCTTCACTGCCATAGGCAAAGATCGGATGCATAACGAGCGAGCTTTGCACCGACATTGCCGAACGGTAACCGGAATCAACGCGTTCAACTTCGCGTGCGACCAGACCATAGGCAACGTGGTTGACACCCGGTCCGCCATATTCCTCGGGGATCGTCGGGCCAAGCAGGCCAAGTTCACCCATTTCGGTCATGATTTCACGATGGAAAATCTCATGACGGTTGGCTTCAAGAACGCGGGTTTGCAGGTTTTCCTGACAATATGCACGGGCCGCATCGCGGATCATGCGTTCCTCTTCGCTCAACTGCTCGTCAAGCAGGAGCGGATCTTCCCAGTGAAACGGTGCGCGGCTTGCCATTTGCCTGATCCTTTTATGAATTTTTCGATAGAAAGCAGGGGCAGCGCCATAGAAGGGCGAGATGACGCTACCCCTGAAAGCTTATTTGCTTATGCCGTTAAGCTAGGAATTGGCAGACAAAGTTGCAAATGATAAAAGCGACATAGTTTATGCAAAAAACTCATGAACTATGTCGCACGTGACAGACCAGAGGTGATGATTGAGCCGACGCATCCCTAGCCTTAAGGCACTAAGCTGTTTTGAACAAACGGCCCGTTTTGGCAGCGCGTCGCGCGCGGCTGATGAATTGTATCTGACCCAAAGCGCAGTCAGCCGACAAATTCAGGGGCTTGAAAACTGGCTTGGATGCAAGCTTTTTAACCGTGAGAAGCAGCGTCTGGTTCTGACCCCCGAAGGCGAAAGTTACCTGCAATCTATCAGGCCTGCCCTTGATCAGCTCGAAAGTGCGACCCTGACCATGTTATCTGGCGGGTCGGAAAGCGGTGTTCTGACGGTCGCGGCTCCACCAACATTCGGATCACGGTGTCTTATTCCGCTTTTGCCGCAATTCAGGTCCAAGCATCCGGAAATTGCCATCAACTTTATTTCCCGGATCGGGATGCCGGACTTTGATCGCGAACAGATTGATATCGCTGTTCTGTTTGGTCAGGGCACATGGTCCGATCTTGATGCCCATATCCTGCATGGCGAGGAAATGGTGCCGATCTGCGGACCGCAACTGATCGCAAATCTGGATCGCGCCCCCGTTGCCGACGATCTGCGTCATTTCCCGTTACTGCATATCGCTACCCGACCGCGTGGCTGGGCCGATTGGCTCGCGGCAAGCGGACTTCATGATATTGACGGGGATAATGGCCCGAAATTTGAACATTTCACCATGGCAATGCAGGCCGCCGCCGCCGGACTTGGTGTTGCCTTGCTGCCAACCTTTGCCATTGAGGACGAGCTTAAATCCGGACGCATTGTCGCGCCCTTTGGCCCCCCGAAGGCAAGCCCGTTTCACTATTATGCCTGCTGCCCGACATCGCGCGCACGCCTGCCAAAAATCCGCGCTTTCATGAGCTGGCTTGATCAGCTTGAAACGGCCGCCCAGCTTACTGCGAAGATCATGCGCGAAGACCGGTAATTTACCGACGATTGGCCGTCGTGGAAATCAGCTGGCTTTCTGGCTGGTCAATGCGCGGATGGCTGACATACCGCGACGACGCAGAACGTCTGCATCTTCGGGGCCGTCGACAATCTCGAGCAAACGTACCGTTGCCATCAGATTGCGCTGCGCATTGGGGATTTCTTCGGGCGCAAGACGCCCCATGCCATCAACACCGGCGCGACCAATCTGATTGAGCTTTTTCTTAAGCTCGACCACGGCCTTGGCGGCCGAGCTTTGGGCAGCAAGAACGTCTGAAATACGCGCGGTTTCAGCAATTGCCTCTGCCGATTTTTCTGCTGCCAGAACTTTCTCATAGTCAAAGTCCTGGGAAAATAGCGGCCGGGCAAGCCCCTTGGCGCCCGATCCCGGCCCCTGACGAACTTCCATTTTAGGCAGTGCGTCAATCACGCGTTCCGGTGTTGCACCAAACATCGTATCGGCCAAGGCACGCGAAACCCGGCGGCGCGTTTCAAGCAGTTTTTCGCCCCAGCGCCCATCCTTGCGGATTTTAAATTCGCGGGTGATTCGGGTGAATTCGGATGCGTACCAGCGCGCCAGTGACAGGATATGGGCTTCATCCTTGCCGGTTCCGACACCCTGTTCGATCTCGCTCACGGTTTCGGCCAGAAGATCAATGATCAGATCACCTGTTTCGGCAAGGTTGGTCTTCTCGATGGTGCGGTCATCGGCCTTGTTTGACAGAACACGGATCAGCTTGAACAGCTCGCTCGGCCGCAACAGGCGTGCCAGAACTGCAAGCAGGAACATCGGTTCGAACCCGGGTTTTGATTGCGAAATTTCCACAAACCGGTCACGAAGCCAGGTCACATCATTGCCATCCAGCCCCCTGATCGGGGCAGACGGGAAGCGGGCACGGACCTGACCGATCTCTTCGCCGACATTCAGGATACGACCGACCTCGCCAAAGGCCTTAAGATGGATACGCGACCCAAGACGCGTTGCAAGAGCACGCTCTTCCTTGACCCCTTCTTGGGAGCGGGCAATCTGGTCTTCGATGATCCGTGCGCCAGCTTTCCAGAGTTTGCTTTCCGCGATTGCCAACTTTGCCGAATCCCTGACAGCGGCGGCAGCCTCGATTTCTTTCATTGCTTCGCTGAAATGAGGATCGTTTACACCTGTCACGACACCCCAGATCGGCATCAAGGATGACCGGCTGATGCGAATGCTTTTGTCACTGGGCTCGGCCGAGGTCAGAAGATCTTCAAACGGATCGCAGAATTGACGCATCGGCGTCGGGTAGCGTTCCGGCTTGAGAGAGGCCAGACGCGGACGCAGGATTTGCAGAATGGCTTCGTGCGGCAAAGGTAATTTCGGATCGACACGGTCGCTTTCGATTGCACGTGTAAAACGCGCAATTTCCGAACCGCTAAGCGACTCAAACAGCTGCCCGAGTTGAGAAACACCAAGTTTTCCTGCATCTTCAACCTTCATGCAGACTGTCTCCTGAAGCGTTCGAGACGATCCACCATATCCGCATCAATTTCCCCACTACCCAACTTGCGCAATTCGCCTGCCCACAGCATCTGGTTGACGCGAATATCGACCCAGAATTGCTGCTCGTCCTTGGTGATTTCCTCTATCGGAAGGACCGGCGTAAAACTGGCAACTTCTTCGATAATCTCGCGCTGCTTGGCGCGATCAGTTACCGGCCTTCTTTGCCACAGATCGATCATTTCCTGCCAGCCATCCAACAGCCACCAAAGCTTTTCGATGGTTTTGCCAATATTCTGCTTGGCACCTTCCCAGTCGGTCAGGACCTTGCCCAACTCGCCATTCCAGCTATCGACTTCCTCGACGCAAAGCAGTGCGTGCTTATAGGTCGCCTTGGTTGCGCTTGAAACACGTCCTGCCATAAACCGGAAGTCAGACTGTTCGGAGTTTGCCCATTCCTCGATATCGGTGGCAAACTTTCTCAGACTGCGAGTCAAAACGCGCAATGCCCCCTGACATCCGTCAAGCTCAAGCCCGACCGGCGCGATCATCTTGCTCCATTCACCAAGACTGTCGATGATCGTATCATTGGCCACCTTGTGTTCGGAAGCGAACCGGTTAAGGGCCTTTCGTGCGCGAACCTGCCCCTCCATGGTCATCAGCTCTTCGCGCTGCATATCCTGAACTGCACTGCCGCCAAGCTGAAGCAAGGCCTGATGCAAAACAGCAAGCTGGCCCAACTCGCGGGACGACTTTTCGTAAGCGTCACGTTCAATCGCGGTCCGCGCCAGTTCAACGCCCCCCACACCGGTCACCGCGACAGCCCGCGCGTGCTCCAGAACTGTTCCCGGGCGAATATTTTCAAGTTCAAGCAGACGATCAAACAGCATACGGTCATGCACCGAAAGATCGAACACGTCGCGCAGCGTATCGAGCGGCAATTCATATGTTCCAAGTCCGCCTGCAAGCCCCGGCAACATGATCATCGAGCGGCCACTTTTCCCGATTGCGACGCGCGCATAACGCAGCGTTTTCGTCGTAAAGGGTGTTCTCACACCGCGGGTCGCGAATGAAACCGGCAAACATGCCAAAGCATCTTCTGACGCTTTTTGCGGCTCAGGAGTTTTGTGACTGACGGATTTGACGATCTTCTGCTTGGTCATTATGGGCTTTGGTCAACCTGTACAGGCGATATTGATTTGCAGCCATCTGATTGCCTGATTACAGCCAAATGGCAGTGTTGAATGCAGTGCAGTATGACCTTCTAATCTACTAAAACCATACTTTAAAGACACAGCATAAATTAACCAGACAAGTTGACAATACCGTTAACAGCCTTTGTCAGGCTTTCCGGCCTTTATTTGCCTGCCGCAGATTGCCATTTCCCTACCGCATGGAGCAAGTCCTTATAAAGTTTCCTGCGCCTTTTCCCAGGTTTTTACATAGGCCTTCCATTCCGCGCCATCAGGAATGGACTCATCGACGCTCAAAACGTCCCGACTGTCGATCATCACAGCGATCTCGTCGGTTTCAACCGGGGCCTTGATCATTTTTTCCTGATAGGATTTCGGGTGCGGTCCATGCGGGAAACCGCTTGGATGGAAGGTCGCCATACCCGCCCTGATCTCGCCGCGGCTGAAGAACTCGCCACGATGATAGAAGACGAATTCATCGACATCCTCGTTGGAATGATAAAATGGCACACGCAGGATGCCCGACACACCCTCGCCGACTTTGGGGATAAAGGTACTGACCGAAAAGGTCTTGGCGACAAAAGTACAATAGGCCGCTGGTGGTACCTTTTGCCCCGCATTTCGCTGTTGGGACAGGTCGCGCCAATTGACTTTGGCAACGCACAAATCCCCCTCCCACCCGGTCGCATCAAGCGGGTTATAGGGATAGGTCAGCGTTGATACCTGCCCTTTGCGTTTGATGTGGATTTCCCAGAATGCCTCATCCTGCTGGGCGCGAAAGGCATCATCAATACGCGGCAAGGTAAACAGCATCGGATCAATCGTAGCACCACCGGCAACAGTTTTGGGGTCCGGCAATCCAAAGGCATCGGCCGTTGCCTCGATCAGCAAGAATTCGCACGGGGCAGAGGGTTCGACACGCCAGGCCGTACCGCGCGGCAACAGGATGTAATCACCGTCGCGATAGGGTAGATGCCCATAATCACAGAATAATGAACCTTCGCCATGATGGACAAACAGCAATGTATCTCCATCTGCATTACGCGCCAGCGCATGCATCTTTGCATCGGTTTTCCAGTAACGGACTTCCATTGTGTTACTGAACAAAAAACGCCGCGCTTGCAACGGACAAGCCGGACCGGGGGCAAGCTTGGCAAGATCGAATGCACGCGGCCTTAACGGTCCTTCAAAAACGGCCCAGCCGACCGGAGGATGACGGTGGAAAATCTGTGCGGATGGCCCCTGAAACCCGGCGCGCCCGACATGACGCTGATAGGTAGGTCGCTCTCCCCCTGTGGCGGATGCCCCGACACAGTCGCCTTCACTGTTGGGAAGCCTGATCCAGTTCGTCATTGTATCCTCCCGATCCATTTTTTGGTGCGCTTTTCCATGAAAAATCACGGCATTTGCACATAGTAAGGATATGAGAAGAACACTGATTGCTTTCAAGCTGTGAGAGCAATACGCAACAGCTTGAATTCGGTGGAAACAATCTGGAAGGATGGTGCGCCCGACAGGATTCGAACCTGTGGCCCCCAGATTAGGAATCTGGTGCTCTATCCTGCTGAGCTACGGGCGCACACCGCAAAGAGAAGCATCAATTAGCAGCTAAACGAATTGCAATCAATCCGGGAGCTTGAATGAAACGCCGGCCAAACATCCCGGCCAACAGACCGGCATAGGAAAATCGGGTTCCAGACCAAAAGAAAAGAGCCTTCGGGAAGGGTTTCCTCAAAGACTCTTTTGATCTTCTGATCTGCGTTCGGGCGCGTGGCCCGATGACATCAACGCCGTTGGGTGTTTTAGTCAAACAGACGGTCAATCGGGAAGGAATAGGTCAGAGACAGGATTTCAGTCCCCGGGTTTTCATCGCCGATACTTGCGTTGGAAATATGCGAGATACCAAGGCTGAGGCGTTCATGGCTGTCAAAGCGGAAGCCAAGTTCAAGACCTGAACGGAATTCGATCCAGTGACCGAGATCCTCACCATTGCCCTGATGATAGGCGCCAACCGAGGTATAAATGCTCGATACGAAGTGATCGCCCCAAAGGACGTCCATCGCAAGGCCGCCATAGCCGTGAACGGCACCTTCTGATGTGACCATGACACCACCGATCGGGCGGGCCACATCAAACATGGCATGTTGTGCACGATAATTGAGACGGAATTCTGCAGCTTCTTCATCTTGCGTGATATCGACCATACCGGTCGAAAATTCGAGAAGCCCTGAATCCTTGTTATTGCCGAGAATTTCTTGCGCAGAAGCTGCGTTTACGAAGCCGAAAAAGACACAAACTGCAAGCAGTTTCCCCAAAGTCACTTTCATTAATCAAGTCCCCACGAGATCAATACGTGCGACATACTTACCCAAGCATGTCGGAAACTCAACCACACATTGGTGTAGTTTAGTAATTTTCACTTAAACTTTTTACCGTCGAACTGATCCATCGCCCGAACAAGTTCACGGACGATGCCAGGCTCGCTTGCCGCATGTCCGGCATCGTCAACAATCACCAAGTTTGCTTCAGGCCAGGCATCCTTTAATGCAAATGCCGATGTCGGCGGACAAACGACATCATAGCGCCCCTGAACAATCACAACCGGCAGGTGGTTAATCCGGCTTACATTCTCAAGCAGCTGATTTGGCTCGAAAAAGCAGCGATGGACAAAGTAATGATGTTCAAGCTTTGCCAGTGCCAGTGCAACTTCATCGCTTTCGAAATCTTCGACCAGACCTTCATCAGGCAGCAGGGTGCAGCAGGTCGCCTCGTAGGCCGACCAAACGCGCGCGGCTTCGATTGCGGCGTCCTCGCCATCGTTGCCTGCAAAAATCTCGGTATAGCGATCCAGCATCTTCTGCCAGCCGGGATTGCGATCAAAACCGGCAACATCGAGGAATTTACGCTCTGCCTCCGGGAAGAAACGGCCCATGCCATCCATAAACCATGCGATCTCGGTTTCACGTCCCAGGAAAATGCCCCGCAAGACAAAGGCAAGAACCCGTTCGGGATGTGCCTGTCCATAGGCCAGCGAAAGCGTGGATCCCCACGACCCGCCAAATACGACCCATTTTTCAATGCCGCGCTCTTCCCGCAGGGCTTCTATATCGCCGATCAAATGGTCGGTCGTGTTGTTTTCGAGGCTTCCGAATGGTCTGGATTTCCCCGCACCGCGCTGATCAAGCAAAATGACGCGGTATTTTTCCGGATCAAAGAACCGGCGACTGTTTTGTGAAAGTCCTGCGCCTGGCCCCCCGTGCAGGAAAACAACCGGAATGCCAGCCGGGTTACCGACTTCTTCCCAATAAATTTCGTGACCGTCATCGCGTGACAGATAACCGGTCGTGTGGGGCGTAATTTCGGGATAAAGCACGTCGGACCTCATGACTTTGGCAGAATGTGATTTTACAGATTGCTGGTGGCAATATCCGACAAGCAATCTCACAACTTATGGAATAAACACAAGTCTCTAATCGGTCATGAGGCATAGCCGGTCAGGGTTATCGACCGCGATATAGGGACCACCGCGATTTTCAACGATGCCACGTACCCGGACTTTCTGCCCGATCCAGCCGGAAAATGCATCATCGGGGGACTGATCTTTGGCAAGCCTCCGACGCACGTCATCCTCAAGCGCGATGGTAAAATCGCGCCGCCAATCCGACCCGAAATTAAGGTAAGTCCGCCATTCCTGATGCTCGACCGCACGCAGGATACCCTCAACCAGAACAAACCGCCCGATAGCATCATGAACACGCGACAAATCGGCATTCCCCTGATCGGCTGCAACAAAATAGGCGCGCCCCGGCGAGCGATCCGACCAGATGCCTGATCTCTGACTGATCGCGTGATTCTCGGCTGCAATCAGTTTCGTCAAATCCGTCCGCCCCTGGGGCAACAACATGGCGAGCCCCTGTGACAGAAGTTGTTCCGACCATGACGTCATCTTTGGCGCACCACTTTCACCCCCGGAAAGGCTTTGAACATATGCCCGATGTCGTCCCAGATAATCGGCGTGCTCCGATGCAATGGCGATTTCCACTCCGGCGCGACTGGCAGATCTCATCCAGCTTAAGGCTGCGTTTTCATATTCCGGAACAAACGCCAAGTCGGAAAGACGCAGTTTTGTCTCTTTGAATTCAGGTGCGTTGAGGTCATCGATGGCTGCGACCCCCAATTCAGACACCTTGCGCCAGACGAGATCATTATTCTGTGGTGCCCGGGACTCAAGGGAACGCATATTTATGCCCACCCCGCACAGCCAGTTGTCCGCCCGGGCTCCTGGACTAAATGCCATAGATAACAGAATGCAAATCTGGACAATCGGCAGGTAAAACAGGCGGCCCAATACCCTGACAAATACCTTGGCCGCAAAATTTCCCCAATTGGAATGCCAGATTAATACAAGCGAATCTGTTGAATGATGTTTGAACACGCGCTACCAATTCCCACTTGGTTTCGCCGGGTAAGAACCGGTAGCTTACGCGGCAGAGCGACATGAGGAAAGGTATCAATGAGCTGGTTGAAATTCGGTCATAAGAAACACCTGATCGCAATTCTGGCTGCGGTAACGCTGAGCACATCCCTTGCAGGATGTTCAACCAACCGGGCAACCGGCGAAGACAGCTTTACAGCCTTTATGTCGCCTGAAGAGGAAAAGAAAATCGGGTCGCAGGAGCACCCGAAAATGGTCAAGGAATTCGGTGGAAATTACACCGAAAAAGACCTTGCCGCCTATGTCACCGAGATTGGTGAAAAGCTTGTTGCGGTGTCAGAAACCCCGGACGAGAAATTCACCTTTACCATTCTGGATTCTCCGGTCGTTAACGCCTTTGCGCTTCCCGGCGGGTATGTTTACATCACGCGCGGTCTGGCGACACTTGCCTCGAACGAGGCGGAACTGGCCGGTGTGATTGCCCATGAAATCGGTCACGTCGTTGCCCGCCATTCCGCTCAACGTTATAGCCGCAGTGTCCTGACCCAGATCCTTGCCGGCGGGCTTTCAATGGCCATTGGCAACGGCGCAGGTGAAATCATCAATACCGGTGCCAGCGCATACCTTAAGTCGTTTTCGCGCGAACATGAATTCGAGGCCGACATGCTTGGCGTACGCTATATTACCCGTGCCGGTTACGATCCCGATGCGATGGCGACATTCCTTGAAAAACTGCGCGCCCATTCCCGCCTGCAAGCAGTCCTTGCCGGAAGGTCACCTGATGATGTTGACCAGTATGACTTCATGGCGACCCACCCGCGTACCCTTGACCGCATTCAACAGGCCCATCAAAGCGCAAACGTCACCGCAGTCAAAGACCCGGAACTTGGCGCAGTTCGCTATATGACAGCGATTGACGGAGTTCTTTACGGGGATGGTCCGGATCAGGGCTATGTCCGCGGGCGTGACTTTGTACATGTGCCGCTTGATTTCCGCTTTGAAGTGCCGGAAGGCTTTACCATCAACAATCAGCCCTCAGCCGTCGTCGCGACAGATAACAAAGGCGCGCAAATCGTCTTCGAAGGCGCGCCAAAGGCAAAGGATGTGCGGCTTGACCGGTATCTTGAAAGCGGATTTTCAACCAAGATCGCGCTTCGTGATATCGAAATGATTGATATCAATGGACAGGAAGCCGCAACAGGAAGTGCCGATATATCGCTGCGATCGGGTTCCGCACGCCTTCGGGTGGTTGTGATCCGCCACGGGAATTCGGCCTATCAGTTCCTGTTCATCACTCCGCTTGACCAGACGGAAAGCTATAACCTTCCGCTGCGTCAAACGACCTATAGCTTCCGGTCGCTAAGTGCCAATGAGAAGAAGATATATACGCCGCTTCGCATCAAGGTTCGGGCTGTAAATCCGGAATATACGTTGCAAACCTTTATTGATGACATGCAGGTTGACCGCGCGCCCGCAGAAACCTTTGCCACCCTGAACGGCCTTGCAGACGGGCAAAACCCGGCCACAGGATCACTGGTCAAGGTCGTCCGTCATTAGGAACGGCCATCAATGGAAATGAAAAAGGCAGCATCCCTAGCGGGTGCTGCCTTTTTTGACTGAGGTTCGCTGTAAGGATCAGGTACCGCTTGTGACCTGCTCGATAATCTTGCCCTGACCATCAAGGGCAACTGCAATCAGAACACCACCCCGTCCGGCCCCGCCATCAACAGACAATGTGAATTCCCGTTCCTGCAGACCAACCTGCGTCTGGGAAGCACCACGAACGATGCGCGCACAGTCATAATAGCGTTCGGTAATGGCCTCGAACATTGAGCCCCCCCACCAGAAGGTATCCGTTTGCCCGGTCAGCGGACGCGAGCCATCAAGCCCCGCATGCACAAAGATCAACCTGCCATCCGTTGTATAGGCCGCATGTTTCAGGTCCGACATCAAAGCGCTGTGACCACTATGGCGACGCAATGAATCGGCGAACTGCGACGTCCATTGTGAAATGGCATGTGCGCCCTGACGCATGATCGACTGAACGTGGGCGGGATCAAAACCATAGGCGCGTGCTGTTCCGGCAATGCCGCGTGTCAGCATCCAGTCAAAGACTTCACCGGGATTCGGGGCGAACTGGATTTGCTGCAACTTCGACAGCATTTCTTCAGAAGCCCCCCGCAAGAAGGCGATATCAGCAATATCGACCCCGTCCTGTGCAATGAAGTAGCGACGAAACAGCAAAAGCTCATTGATGGTCGCAATGACATTCTCGGCCGTGCCATCACCCCAGTAATTCCCGAGATAAACGAGCCGGTCACCAGACTTGATACGCTCGGCAAGCTTGCGATGGACGGCGCACAATGCGCCATGATCGCCATTGATCGCGCCGACAACCCAGATTCTCTCGGCCGGCTTTATCGGCGCCAGAACTGCACTCATCGCTGTAACCTGCCTAAAACAAAAAATAAAACCGGCCCAAGGATAGCTTGTGGGCCGGCTTTTATAAATAGTTGTATAGCTGACTTATGCAATCAGGCAGCTTTTTGCAAAAGCTTCTCGAGTTTGCCTGAAGCCTTGTCCTTGTCGATTTTCTCAATCGCAGCCAGTTCGTCAACGAGGCGCTCAAAGGCTGCTTCGTAGATCTGGCGTTCGGAGAAGGACTGTTCCGGCTGGGTCGCGCTGCGATGCAGATCACGCACAACTTCGGCAATCGACACCGGATCACCCGAGTTGATCTTTGCTTCATATTCCTGTGCACGGCGCGACCACATGGTGCGTTTTACACGTGCACGGCCCTTAAGGGTAATAAGAGCCGAGTCCATCTGTTTTTTCGAGGAAAGCTTGCGCAGACCCGAGTTGCCAACCTTGTTCACCGGCACACGCAAGGTCATGCGGCTGGATTCAAAGGTAATTACATAAAGGCGCAATTCCTGACCCGCGATTTCCTGGGTTTCCAGGCCACCAACACAGCCAACACCATGTGCGGGGTAAACAACATAATCGCCAACAGCAAAGGGCAACTTATCCGACATCAAGCATCCTTCCGGCCCAATCAGGCCTGGTCATTCAACTGTAACACTATAGACCCAGTGACGCGAAGAGCTGCACACGACCAAGCTTTTGGCGAAGTCGCGGTTTCAGACAGGGATAAAAATACGGAGATCCGGCAATTCGGAACGAGCCTGTCGAGCCCTTAACGCGAGTTGCCCACAATAGCACAACACGCCACTGGTTCACAGATTTTTTCGGTGTGTCTGGCTCAATGCAGCCATGCATTTAACCCGCTGGCAAATACCAGCGGGTTAAAATCGTATAAAATCTCGGGGGTTAGACCGACATTCAGTCGCCCGTACCCGGTGCTTCGCTCAGCAATTCGGTCTTGCCCGACTTGCCGTTCCATTCATCAGCATCGGCAGGAGCATCACCTTTTCGGGTGATATTTGGCCATACTTCCGCGAACTTTCGGTTGATTTCCAACCAATTGTCCAGATTCGGCTCGGTATCGGGAATAATCGCTTCGGCGGGGCATTCGGGTTCGCAAACACCGCAATCAATGCATTCATCAGGGTGAATAACCAGGAAGTTCTCACCTTCATAGAAGCAATCGACGGGGCAAACCTCGACGCAGTCCTGATACTTACACTTGATGCAGTTTTCCGTCACCACATAGGTCATGGTGTAACTCCGTACAGGTTGCGAGGCCAGATTGCGGCTGCACCCGCGCTTGGCCTGTTCTCTCTCTGGGGATTGGGTTATCACGCACAGCAGTTGTGTGCAACTCCAATAAAACCCCATTTTTTTACGTAGTATTCAATTCTTGATGCAATGCGGCATGGTGGCAGTATTCGATCACCGGCATCGCGCCGAAAAGCAGCGCAGACCATACAGATTTCTCTGCGTTTTTCCAGTTTGCAAACATCTCGGATAATTGCTTTTAACCCGGCAAAGCCATAGTCTGCTTTTGATTGAGTGGAACTAGCGGATTTCTGGGGTAACGCGTGCCTGACAAAAGCCTTGATCAGCAACGGCTTAACTGGCGGGATCGCTTGTCTGTCAAACAGGCAAGGATTGCGGTTGTCCTTACTTTGCTTATCGGCCTGCTGTTCAGTGGCATTCAGATCGTCTGGGATTTGCGTGAGGAACAGAACCTGATTGACCGAACTGTCATGCAGGTTTTGGCAACATTACGCGAATCCGCGACACAGGCAGCATACGGACTTGATGAAACGCTTGCGGCGCGTGTGGTTTCGGGCATTTTCGAATATGAACCGGTTTATGAAGCCATCCTGCGCGACAATTTTGACAACATTCTTGCCCAAAGAAACGAACAGCCGATCAGCACAAACCGGACCTTCCTGTCCAAACTGATGTTTGGCGAAAATCAGGAATATGAAATCCCGCTTGAGGCCGGAAGCAACAATGACCTGGTCGGGCGGCTGAGCGTCAAGATCGACACCGACATGATTGCTGACGGATTCCTGAATCGTGCAACCCGCATTCTGACATCTGGCATATTGCGCAACCTGATACTGGGTCTGGTACTGGTCACGTTTTTCTATGCAACGTTGACCAAACCATTGCTGAAAGTGGCAAGCCTTCTGCGTAAAATAGATCCGCAAACCCCCAATGCCGACGCCATTACAATCCCCGAAAGCCACGCCCGTGACGAACTGGGCATGATCCTTGGAACCACCCGGGGCCTGATTGAACGCATTTCGGTAACGCTTGATAAATTGCGGACCACCGAGCAACAGGTCAGAGATCGCGAGAACCAGCTGACCGCGATTGTTCAGAATGTCGCAGACGGCATTTTGACCATTACCCCGACAGGCAGGATCGTAGAATATAACGCCGCAGCCAAACAGCTTCTCGGGCTAATGCGTGATGAGACGCCACAAGGCAGAACGTTGCATGAATTCCTGATGCCACGTGCGATACCGCTTCTGGAACATAGCCTGGACGACCTGACCGCACATGCCATCGTCAATCAAACAGCAGAAAAACGTCTTACCCTGCCCATCCGGCGGGCCGATCAGAGCGAGATTGATGTTTCAATCGCGTTTCGTGTGATACCGGATGCGGCGACCCCCATGATGACGGCGATCCTGACCGACATCACGGTCAGAAAACGCTATGAAGAACAACTGGTCTATATGGCCAATCACGACACGCTGACCAACCTGCCCAATCGCAGCATGCTTGAACACAGCCTGTCGAGTGCACTTGGCAAACATAAAGACGCATCAAAGACCCGTCACGGGGCCACGGCTGTTCTGTTCATTGATCTTGACCGTTTCAAGGTCATCAATGACAGTCTCGGACATGATGTTGGCGACCTGCTGCTTAAGGCTGTGGCAGGCCGGTTACAAAAAGTAATCGGTCGACAGGAGGTTGTTGGTCGTCTTGGCGGGGATGAATTTCTGATCATCATTCCCGATCTGAAAGAAACACAGGATGCCGCAATCCTGTCACAGGCCGTGCTTGATGCCCTTGCCCCGGCATTTGACATCAAGGGACGCATTTTGTTTGTCACACCGTCAATCGGCATCGCCCTTTATCCATCAGACGGCGAGGATTTCCCTGCCCTGATGCGCAATGCCGACACCGCAATGTATAGCGCAAAGTCCGGTGGCGGTGGCACCTATCACTTCTTTACCAAGACAATGAATGAAAGTGCCATGGCGCGCCTGGTGATCGAAAACGATCTGCGCGAAGCTCTGGCCCAGAACCAGTTCGAACTGCATTATCAGCCCAAACTTGATCTGCGCACCAACCGTATCTCCGGCCTTGAAGCGCTGATCCGCTGGAAACAGCCGGGACGGGGATATATTTCGCCGATGCAGTTCATTCCAGTTGCAGAAGAAACCGGATTGATCGGCAAAATCGGCGAATGGGTGATCGGCGAGGTCTGCCGTCAGATTGACGAATGGAATGCCCAGTCTGTTCCCCCAATGCCAATCGCCATCAACCTGTCACCCAGACAGCTTATTGAAGGCCGGATTACAGAAACCATATCACGCATACTGACAGATACCGGGACGCCTGCCGCGCGCATCATTCTGGAAATCACCGAAACGGTGATGATGCAGGACATCAAGAAGTCGGCCGCCATTCTTGACGAGTTACGCCATCTTGGTTTGCAGATTGCTGTGGACGATTTTGGCACCGGATATTCGTCGCTTGCCTATCTCAAGCGGCTTCCGATCAATTCCATCAAGATTGACCGCTCCTTTGTTCGGGATGTGACGATTGATACCGATGATGCCGCCATTACACGCACCATCATCCTTATGGGTCACAATCTTGGCCTGAAAGTTGTCGCCGAAGGTGTTGAAACCAGGGAACAGATGGCGTTCTTGCGCGAAAGCGGATGTGACGAAGTACAGGGATTCCTTGTTGCCACCCCGCTCCCGCCGGATGAAATCGTCAAACATATCATGCGGCTTTCCGAAAATGCCGCGACTGAACTATAATTGTCGCCCCGCAACACATTGAACCGCTTACCCGAGAAGACATATGGCCCAACAGCGTTCCGTCCTGCTTGTCGATGACAGCAAATTTGCCCGACTTCTGGTCAAGGCGTTCATTTCCAGTAACTTCACTGACTGGTCAATTGACGAAGCCGAAGATGCCAGCAAGGCGCTCGAGATGGTCGAGGGCAAGACATATGACTATCTGCTGCTTGATTTCAACATGCCCGGCATGAACGGACTGGAACTTGGTGAACAGTTGCGCGGACGCTTCCCCGATGCGGTTATCGCCCTTCTGACAGCCAATATTCAGCAGGAAATCCAGAAAAAGGCTGAAAGCCTTGGCCTTGAATTCATTGCCAAGCCGCCGACCGAGGAAAAAATTCGTGACTTCATTGCCGCGCAGGAAGCGGCACGATGATTGATCTCAGCGAACTTGAACATGATACAATAAGCGAACTGATCAATATCGGCGTTGGTCGCGCTGCGTCGTCTTTATCGGAAATGGTTGACCAGCCGGTTGAGCTGACCGTTCCGCGCATCACGTTCGTTGAACGGTTTTCAGATACGGATCTTGCCCGCGCCCCGACCGAGGTTGTTTCGGCCGTAAGCCAGACCTTTGATGGCCCGTTCAAGGGCGAAGCCATGCTGGTCTTCCCCGAAGAACGCAGTCTGGAACTGGTGCGCAGTCTGCTTAAGGTTGATGTCCCGCTTGATACGCTGACCGATCTGGAACAGGAAGCCCTGATGGAGGTCGGCAACATCATTCTCAATGCCTGCCTTGGCAGCATTTCGAATGTGCTGGGCGAACCGATCAACTGTTCCATGCCGTCATTTCGCAAACGTGAAAGCCGGTCGCTTCTGGATGTCGATGATGGAGATCTTGGCACCGGAAGCAAGCCGGTTCTGATGATCCTTCACGTTCAATTCATGTTACGGCAAAACGATATCGACGGGTATGTGCTGTTTGTCATGGATCTGGATTCCATTCAGATGCTGCGTGAACTGGTGCGTCGTTTTATTGCCAACTCGCTTGGTTAATTGGTGAGGTGAATGAAAAAGCCACCGCCCGACCCGACCACAGAAGCCACACCGTCCTTTGATCTTGGTCGGGACAGCAATGCTGCGGAATTGTTCGCAGCATTGCTTGATACCGCCGACACAGGACTTGTTGCACTTACTGCTGACCGGACAATTTGCCATTGGAACCAGTGGATGCAGACCCGGTCCGGCTTGCGAGCCGATCAGGTTCTGGGCAAATCACTTCATGACGTCTTTCCGGAAACCAGGCTGGGGCGTGTCAGTCTGGCGATTGATGATTGCCTGAAATTTGGCATGCCTGCGGTGATTTCACCGTCGCTTAATCAGGGCGCCTTGCCGCTTTCCCCGCTGCCACAATTTACAGCAAGTTTTGAGCGCATGGAGCAGTCCATTCGCATACACCCGATCAAGACACGCAATAGCGGAACGTTATGTTCGCTGATCATTCGGGACGTGACCCTTGCGGTGCAGCGCGACCGGCTTTTGCGCAAACAGGCTGCCGAACTGGCCGACCTTGTGACCCAGTCCAAGCGCAGTGAAGATCGCACAAAAGCAATCTTGCAAAATACCATTGATGCCATTCTTGTGGCATCAGATGACGGCAATATCGAACCGCTGAATTCGCGCGCACAGGAACTTTGCGGGCCGGATGGCGATCCGGAACTGCGTAATATCATCCGCTTTCTTTTGCCAGACAGCGACCATATTCCGATTACCCAACCGCCGTCCAACCGGTTGCTGACCGATCTTGGCACCGGCGTGATCGAAGTCATGGCCTTTACCAAAAGCGGGCGCAATATTCCGCTTGAGGTCGCGATCAGTCATTTTTCCGCCGATCAGCGTTACCATTACATCATCACGCTTCGTGACATTTCCCAACGCAAGCGCCACGAAATGGAAATCCAGCGCACCATGGCGGAGCTCGAACGTTCAAACAGCGAGCTTGAACAATTCGCCTATGCGGCATCCCATGACTTGCAGGAACCGCTTCGGATGGTGTCGAGCTATACCCAGCTGATTGCCCGGCGTTATGAAGGCAAGCTTGACGAAACCGCCGACGAATTCATTCATTACGCTGTGGACGGCACCCAGCGCATGCAGCGCATGATTGACGATCTTCTGACCCTGTCGCGGGTCGGACGGCATGGCAAACCGTTCCATCCGGTGCCACTTGATGATCTGTTCGATGCCATAGTCGTCAATTTCAAGCGCGCCGGTTCCGCCCCCGAAGGCAACATCATCCGCGAAGGCCATTTGCCAACCGTGATGGGGGATGCCAGCCAGTTGCTTTTGCTGTTCCAGAATCTTGTTTCAAACGGATTGAAATACAGTGACCCCGAAAGCGGACGGGTGCGGATTTTTGCCGCCGATACCCCCAACAGCCACCGAATTTTCGTTGCCGATAACGGTATTGGCATTGACCCTCAGTATCACGAAACCATCTTCGAGATTTTCAAACGTCTGCATGGATATGGGGATTATGCCGGAACCGGTATCGGCCTTGCGATCTGTAAAAAGATCACCGATCGCCATGGCGGTATCCTCAGCGTTAGCAGCAATCCCGGCGAGGGCAGCACCTTCTGTGTTGAACTTCCAAAAGAATTGCCGATTGTCGCCGCTTCCGAAAGCATGTAGCTTTCAGTTTACGTAAGCGTAAAGATGATTGAGCCCCATGACTGACAGCTATTCCATCACAGATCTTGCCCGCGAGTTCGAAGTTACCACCCGAACCATCCGGTTTTACGAAGATCAGGAACTGATTTCCCCGGAACGCCACGGGCAGACCCGTATCTATAGCCAGCGCGACCGTGTGCGTCTGCGCCTTATCATGCGGGGCAAGCGTCTTGGATTTTCGCTTAAGGAAATTCGTGATCTGCTTGATCTCTATGATGGCGATCGCAGCGAAATCACCCAGTTGACCATCCTTGTCGACAAAATCAATGAACGTCGCGAAACCCTGCGAAAACAGCGAGAGGATATCGACGCGACGCTTGATGAACTCGATAAACTTGAAGAAACCTGTCAGGACGAGCTGACCCGTAAAAAGACCGGGTAAGGCGCTCCTATTCGCTGTTTGCTATTCTCCGGCCTTGACCGGGGCACCCGCCTCGGACAGGCGGGCCTCGGACGGCCGCGACAGGATAAACACACTGACCGGGATGGCGACCAGTAACTGGATCATTACCACCCAGCGGCTTTCAATAAAGATCAGCGATGCGGCGATCACCACCACAAAGGCCAGAATCGCCAGCATCTTTGCCCGGCGACTGATCACGCCATGGTCATTCCATTGACGGATTGATGTGCCAAACTGCGGATGGTTACAGATCCAGTCATGCAGGCGCGGCGATCCCTTGGCAAACAGCCAGGCCGCCAGCAGCATAAAGGGTGTGGTTGGCAGAAGTGGCAAAAAGATACCAACGACACCAAAACCGACAGAAAGCCATCCAAGGGCCAGATAAATATGCGAAACACGCACCATAGATTTCCTGTTTACAGTCCGTCACGCCCCTGACAGGTTAGACGCCTGTAATTTAGGCGCTCGGATTGCAAAATTCAATCAATAGCCGACTATTACACTCAGTTATTTTTACTTGCGCCTAACCACTCGAGATTCCGCACGGTTCATCATGCTTGAAATTGAAAATGGCCTTTATCTGGATGAACGCCATCTGCACTTTCAGTTCGTGCGTGCGTCCGGTCCGGGTGGACAGAATGTCAACAAGGTCTCAAGCGCCGTGCAGATGCGCGTACGCATTGATGACCTGACCGAACTGCCCCAGCGGGTGCGTGATCGTTTGCGGGAACTGGCCGGAAGCAGGCTGACCAATGATGGTGAAATCATCTTTGATGCCCAGCGCCATCGCACACAGGAACGCAACAAGCAGGACGCGATTGAACGGTTGCTTGCCCTTTTGCGCAAGGCGGCCGAACGCAAGAAATACCGGGTCAAAACCCGACCATCGCTTTCGGCCAAACGCAAGCGCGTGGACACCAAAAAGAAGCGCGGCGACATCAAGAAAATGCGCCAGCGCCCCGTCGACTAGACGCCCGGAATATCCCTGGCCCAGATGTAACCTTGGCCCAGACATAGCTTTGGCTCAGACATAGCCTTGGTTCGGGCATGGTATTGCTTTTGGCATATCCTTGTCTGGGATATCCTTGCCGGACACATCCTTGATCCAGACATGTCCCTGATACTGTTTCGATGCCACTCCTAGGCGTGCGGGCATTTATGAAGCCAGTCATCCATCAGGGCGGCCATCTCCGCATTGTCGATCCCCGTCCTTGACAAAGACTGCCAGGTCGAAAATTGCACAGCATGCTGTGCCACGGCCCGGCACATCTTGCCACGGCGGCGCTCATCATCCTGACTTGCCAGCATATCGTCAGTCAGCATTTCAAGATAGGCATCAAAGCCTTTCATCTTCTCGTCCAAGGCCGCGACATTTGCCCGGTCGCGATAACAGTGATCCCACATATAAGCGGTCTCGCTGTAATATTGATACAGCATACTCAGGATCGCGATCGCCCAGTCCCCGGTCGCCACCGACTCGCGCCAGCTTTCCGGACCCGGCGGCGGGTTCAATTCAAGCCAGTGCGATGAACATGCGCCAAGCAGTTCATTTTCCTCAGGAAAATGACGGTAAACCGTCAGGCGTTGCACCCCCGCGCGATCCGCAATCGCACTGATTGTCGTCTGTGCCGGGCCAACTTCACCATGCAAATTCATGGCAGCCTCGACAATTCTCAGACGCATTTCGCCTTCCTTATCAGCGCGCAATCCTTTGTTATATTTACGTTTTTCCATTTAAATAAACACCATCGTTCACACAAATATTGACAAGCGACTTTTGTCTTTCGTATTTCAATGATCACAAATGATTATTCATTTATCAACCCGTGCTTCTGCCCCACAGAGCACAGCTGAATTACGGAGCATCAAGATGCATATCCCCTCGATCGTCACCGCGATCCCGGTTACAGACAGCGTAACCGTCATCCCGTCCTTTTTACCTGTTGCCGGTTTTGGCGTTTTGCCCATCAACGCAACGCTGATCAGTGGCGCTGAACCCGTTCTGGTCGATGCCGGTATCCGTGCCGTTCAGAATGAATTCATGGCAACATTGGCCAGTTGCGTCACGCTTTCCGAATTACGCTGGATCTGGATCACCCATGCCGACCCGGATCATACAGGCAATATCAAAGCGCTCCTTGATGTTGCCCCCAACGCAACCATCATCACGACCTTTGTCGGAATGGGCAAGTTGAACCTTGCAGGTTTTCCCGTCGAGCGAGTCAGGCTGGTCAATCCCGGCGAGACCTTTGTGGCCGGTGGACGCAGCTTACAGACCATCACACCTCCAACCTTTGACGCGCCGGAAACAACAGCGATCTTTGATCCGCTTGAACAGATATTGTTCAGCTCGGACTGCTGTGGTGCGTTGTTGCCCGATATCTATCAGCGGGCAAATGATATTCCCGACGCCATCCTGCGCGACGGGATCATTGGCTGGACGCGGGTTGACGCCCCCTGGCTGGACTTTGTCGATGGCACACAATTCGAGGCATCGCTTGACCAGTTTCGTGCCCTGTCGGCGCGCCACGTTCTGAGCAGCCATCTGCCCCCGGCAGAGAACATCACAGACCGATTGCTGGATGCGGTTTCTGCCGCCCGTTTGGCCCCGGCCTTTAGCGGGCCCGATCACGCAACCTTTGAAGCTATCATGGCAAAGGCAGGAGCATAATTTCATGACACACCAGTTATCACCGAAATATATCACCAACCGTGATGTCGTCTTGCGCTTCTTTGAAGAAAGCCACAGCCACAACCCCGGTATCGTCTATGACCTTGTGACATCGGACATCGTCACACATGGTTTCCCCTGTCAGAACCCGCATGATCTTGACAGCTATCATGATTTCTTTGTCGGGTTGAATGCGGCCTTTCCGGATATGGCATTCACCATTCTGACCATGGTTGCCGAGCATGACCATGTCGCGGTCCGGTTCCGCATTCAGGCAACCCATCATGATGTTTTTGCCGGTATTGCGGCATCGGGTAACAAAGTCGATTTCACCGGCATGGTTCTATATCGTCTTCGCGATCTTAGAATTGCCGAAACATGGCTTCACCCCGATGTCACGACCCTGATGGCTCAGTTAACGACACAATAAAAGCCCCCTGCCTTGACAATGGCCAATGCCCGGTTCGCAATGTGTGCGTACGCTCTTTGCACCGTTTGCACTGTTACCACCCTTTACACCCTGCGAACCGGGTTCCTATAACTGTGTTCTCATGACATGCAGGTTTACCAACATGACGATCAACTGGGACGACATCGCCAAAGCCACCCTTCCCGCCAATTGCGGGTGGAAGGGGACCTATCGCGTTCGATATTCCGAGATCGGTGAAAATGGCAAAGTCATGATGTCGGCTCTCGCCGACTATATGCAGGATGCCGCCGGATGGGGGGCCCGTATCCTCAAACTTGCCTATGACGATACGGTTGATCAGGGGATTGCCTGGGTCCTTGCCCGCATGGTCATTCATATCCGCGACTATCCCGGCAATGGCGAGGATATCCTAGTTGAAACATGGCCATCAGGTGTCTCGCGCCGTGTCGCCACCCGTGATTTCCGACTGAGCAACAGCAAGGGTGACGTGATTGGCGTTGCCCAGAGTTACTGGGTGATGTTTGATCTGCGAACGCGTCGCGCGGCGCAATGGCCGGACTGGATCGAAGAACGCCTGCCCGATCCGCCGGGTCCTAAACTGATCGAACCGCCCTTGCGTCCGGCATTCACCAATGATCCGCTTCCGGTGATTGACAGCATCAAGGCCCGCCCATCCGACCTTGATCTTTATGGGCATGTGAATAATGTGCGGCTCATGCAATGGGTGCTGGGCGTTGCCGGACCAAACAATCGGCCCGACTTCCAGCCTGAAAGCCTTGATATCCAGTTCCGCACCGAATGCCGGGTCCATGAACGGGTTGATCTGCGCCATGCAAATGGCTTTGCCGCTATCAGCCGCGAAGAAGACGGCACCGACCTTGTCCGGGCCAGTATCATCGCGCGCAATCGCATCGCATTGGCCTAGAAAGCGCAGTCCGACAAGAGCAATCAACTGCCCATCATGGCTTCGAATAGATCGGCAATCGGCTTGAAGCTTTTGCGGTGATGGGGGGTCGGGCCAACTTCGCCCAGACCAGCCATGTGCTTTTTCACGCCATAGCCCGCATTGCCTTCCCAGCCAAAAAACGGATAGCGCGTTGCAAGACGGGCCATCGCCCGGTCACGCACCACCTTGGCAACGATGGACGCCGCTGCAATCGAAAGCGACTTGCTGTCGCCCTTGATCACAGTTTCAACGTTACAGGGCAATCCCGGATCACGATTGCCATCCACCAGCGCCTGATCCGGCACACAGGGCAACCGATCCACCGCACGGCGCATGGCAACATAGGTTGCCTGCAGGATATTGATCTGATCAATCTCGCGCACCGACGCGGCACCAATCCCGACCTCGGCACAGGCCATGATCACATCAAAAAGCTTGTCGCGTTTTTTGGCGGACAGCTTTTTGGAATCATTAAGTTCTTCAAGCAGCACGGTGGGAAGGCCGTCACCGCGTGGCAAGATAACAGCAGCAGCCACAACCGGGCCAGCCAGCGGTCCGCGACCAACCTCGTCGATCCCGGCAATGCGTCCCTGATACTGATCTTCTATGGCAAAGTCTGGCATGGCGTCGGCTATCTCATTGTTTCCTTGGTCATAGCAAGCCACCCGAATGCCGACAATATTGCAATTTCATCGGGCTGACCCGGCCGGTTTTTCCGATTGCATCTGACGATAGCGCTCAAGGGTGATCTCATGGAGAACATATTCATCCCGCAAACCGGTTTCGACCATTCCAAGTCGGGCGGCAAGCTTGCGGGATGCCGTGTTATCCGGATCAATCGCCGCAACGATCCGCGAAAGTTCAAGATGTCCCAGACCATGATCCATTACGGTGCGCGCTGCCTCATAAGCGATGCCGCGCCCCCAGTAATCAGGATGCAGTCGCCAGCCTATTTCGATATCCGGGCCAACTGCGTCTTCCGGAATCAGCAATATCCACCCCATGAAGCGTGCAGGATCGGATTTGGCAAAGATCGACCAGTATCCAAGCCCAACCCCGTAATCCTGATTGATCCGGTCCCGAATGAATGCGCGATGTTGATCAGGATCATCCCAGGGCCCAGCAATGAAATCAACCACACCCCGTGCCCGGTCCATGGCAAGGCAGGCATCAAAGTCATCCATGGTGCGCGGCCTGAGGATCAATCGATTGGTTTCAAACTGCATTCGGCCCCGTCCTGAATAGTGCGATACGATCATCATAACAAAAACGGCACCGGATGACCGGTGCCGTTTGAATAATCAAAGGTCCCCTGCCTTTCAGGTTTCCTTTTCCTTGTATTCTTCGCTGGGGTCATAGCCCTCTGGCCCGACCGGATCAAATGTTGCCCAGCCTTCATCCTGTTTGGATGGCGGCAGATCCTTGTTCGGATCAACATTGAGCAGCATATAGGCCTTGGCGATCAGGTTTGCTGTGATCGGTGCTGTCAGGAAAATGAACAGCGTGATCAGCAATTCATGAATGGTGAAATGCCCCCGCTCGACCCAGAAGAACAGCATGGAAGCAATCAGAACACCACCCAACCCGACGGTACTTGCCTTGGTCGGCGCATGCAGACGCGGCAAAAGGTCCTTGAGCTTGATCATTCCGAACGATCCGACCAGCAGGAACAATCCGCCAATCACGATCAGAAGCGAAATGATGAGTTCAACAAAAAACGGCATCTTATCGCTCCCTTATTCGATGATGTCGCCACGCAAGACGAACTTGCAATAGGCCACCGTTGAAACAAAACCGAACATCGCAAACAGCAATGCGCCTTCGAAATACATCGCCGTTGCCTGCCCGATGCCATACAGCACCAGAAGCGCAATCGCGTTGATCGCCATGGTATCGACCGCAAGAACCCGGTCTGCCGTGGTCGGCCCGGCTGTCAGGCGATAGAGGTTCATCAAAAGGGCCAGTGCCACACAGACGAAGCCGAAATTCAGTGCATATTCGATCATTCGAAAATCTCCTTCAGACGGCGTTCGTAGCGGTCCTTGATATCATCGACCACGCCCTGTGCATCTGGTGCGTGCAGGCAATGAACCAAAAGACTTTTGGCATCGGCACTCAGATCAATCGTCACCGTGCCCGGCGTCATGGTTATGGTCCCGGCAAGGGTTGTGATCGCCTCGGGCGAAGTCAGATCAAGCGGAACGACAACGCATTTTGACTCAAGGCTTTCGGTCTTGCGAAACAGGATCAGACCGGCAACCACAACGTTGGCAACCAGAATGTCCCACATAACGATCAGGCCATATTCACAGATCGCATAGGCATTGCGCACTCTGGGACGCGCAGGCCAGAAATTGGCCGTGATCAGCGGAATGATCACTGCAAGGATAAGTCCGAAGACAACGGCACCTGCCGAAACCTCGTTGACCAGGAACACCCACACAACCAGCAGAACCAGTGTCAAAAGCGGATGGGGGAGATAACGTTTCATCATTACGATCCTTGTCCTTTCCGCTTACTGACCCAGCAATGCCAGGGCGTTTTCGCCCAGCACAGCCTGAATGTAACCCGAGGTATCGAAAATCTGTGCGGCAACGCCATGCAGATAATCCGTTACCGGACCACCAAATGCCGTCAGCACGACCAGAGCGCCGAGCATGCCGCACGCCGCAACAATCGGCAGAACCGGCCATTTGGCACCTTCGACGGTAATTTCGCCGTCGACCGAGGCACTCTTCCAGAACAGAACGCTGCCTGCACGGCCAAAGCCGATAATGCACATCAGCGACGTCACCAGAATGATCGCCCAGATCCAGACCATGGCGTCACTGTCGCGGGCCGCATCAAGGATCTGCAATTTACCAAGGAAACCACTTAGCGGTGGCATCCCGGCCATCGCAATCGCCCCGACAAAGAACAGAACCGCAAGGAAACCCGATTGATGGAATGTCGGGGCGGTGTTCAGGCTGTCACCAAACTGCCCTCGGCGAGATATTATCAGATCAGCAATCAGGAACAGGGCCGCTGCCGAGAAGGTCGAATGCAGCAGGTAATAAAGACCTGCGGCAATGCTTTCGGGCGTAAACAGTGCAATCGCCGTCAGCAAGGTCCCCATGGAACCAACCACTGAAAAGGCAATCAGCCCGTTCAGACGCTTGGCTGCCAGAACGCCGGTCATACCCAGAACCAGTGTGATCAGGGCTGCTGGCAACAAATAGGGCTGTGCCAGCCATGACATGTCACCGGCCATGTCGCCAAAGGCCAGCGAATAGACACGCAACACGGAATAGGCACCGACCTTGGTCATGATCGCAAACAGGGCTGCGACCGGGGCCGGTGCATTGGCATAAGTCCCCGGAAGCCAGAAATGGATCGGCACCAATGCCGCCTTAACACAGAAGACCAGAAGCAGTACCAGCGCACCTGCCCGTAAAAGGGCGGCATCCCCCGGTGCGACATTACTGACCTGAATGGCAAGATCGGCCATGTTCAGCGTTCCGGTCACCGAGTAGATCATGCCGACACCAAGCAAGAACAGGGCAGACCCCGTCAGGTTGATGACGACATATTGCATGCCGGCCTTCAGACGATCTGCCCCTGCGCCATGAAGCATCAAGCCATAGGACGCAATCAGCAGAACCTCGAAGAAGACGAACAGGTTGAACACGTCGCCTGTCAGAAACGCACCATTCACACCCATCAGCTGGAACTGGAACAGGGCGTGAAAATGCTTGCCGCGCTGATCCCATTCGCTTGAGGCGAACAGGACAACACCAAGCCCCAGAAGCGAGGTCAGGAACACCATCATCGCCGACAAGCGGTCAAGAACCAGCACGATACCGAACGGAGCAGGCCAATCCGACAATGCGTACATTTCCGGATCATGGCCATTGGCAAACACCACCAGCGAAAGCGTCACCCCGACAAGGGCAACCGTCGCTGCAATCGAAAATACGCGCTGCAAGATAATGTCGTGACGAACCGCCAATACAATCAGGGCGGCCATCACGGCGGGCAGCACTATGGGAACAACAATCCAGTCACCCATCAGTTTTTATCTCCTGCTTCGGATGGCGCACCAACCGGGCGACCGTCAACATGGTCATTGCCGATTTCAAGATAAGCCCGGATCGACAGAACAACGATCAGGGCGGTCATGCCGAATGAAATCACGATGGCTGTCAGGACAAGTGCCTGGGGCAGCGGATCGGTATATTCGGTGACACCATCACGCAGGATCGGCGGCATATTGATCGTCAAACGTCCCATCGCGAACAGGAACACGTTCACCGCATAGGAAATCAATGCCAGACCGATCACCACCGGGAAGGTCCGCCCGCGCAGCAACAAATAAGTGCCGCACGCGATCAGAAGCCCGATACTGCTTGCTACAAGAAATTCCATATCAGGCCTCCTTTTCCGGGGTTGCGACAGACACAGACGGATCGTGATCCATCGGATCGACATTCACATCCACATGTTCGGCCATCCGTTCGACCTGTGACAGTTTGGCAAGTGCCAGCATCACCGCCCCGACCACCGTCAGGAACACGCCAAGGTCAAAGCCCATTGCCGATGCCAGTTCAAATTCGCCAACAATCGGAAGATGAACATGAACAAAGCCGCTGGTCAGGAACGGAAGTCCGGCAACCCAGGCAGAAACACCGGTAATCGCCGCCGCAATAACGCCCAGACCAATCATGCCGTGATAGTTGACCTTCATGCGGTTCTGGGTCCAGCCAAAGCCCGACGCCATATATTGCATGACCAGCGCAACCGAGACGACCAGACCGGCAATAAAGCCACCGCCCGGTTCGTTATGACCACGCAGGAAGATGTAGACACCAACCATCAATGACAACGGCAACATCACACGGGTTGCCACCACCATCATCATCGGGTGACGATCCGCCGAACGACGGTTGCTAACGACCCAGTTGGCAAGACGTTTGGCGGCTTCGCCCTGGGTTACGGTTTCGATAAGCGCAAAGATCGAAAGTGCGGCAATACCCAGAACGATGATCTCGCCAAAGGTATCAAAGCCACGGAAGTCAACAAGGATGACGTTCACAACGTTGGTCCCGCCGCCTTCGATCTTCGAGTTGGCCAGATGATAGGCCGAAATCGAATTTGGCAGATCACGGGTCATGATTGCCCAGATCGCCCCGCCAACGCCAAGACCCGCTGCAACCGATACAATCACATCACGAAGCTTGCGACCCGGCATGCTTTCCTTTGGCGTTTCCTTTGGCAGGATATTAAGGGCCAGCAACATCAGGATCACCGTCACGACCTCGACCGAGATTTGTGTCAGCGCAAGATCAGGTGCGGACAGATAGATGAAGCCAAGAGACACGATCAGGCCAATCACACCAACCAGAAGCAATGTCAGCAACCGGTTGTGATGCATGAATACCGACGCAATACAGGTCACGACAAGCAGCAACCATGCGATTGCAGCAGGCGGTGAAACGTCAAGGAGTTCACGCGATCCTGACAGGTAATCGGGCTGGGCATAGAAGCCCGAAACACCGATGGCAACCGCAGCCATGACCATGATCGCCAGATAGCGCTGCAAGGAACCATTATGCAGGTTGTCCGAGATCAAACGGCTCAGGGCCACCAGCTTGACCATTGCGCAGTCAAACATCGCCTTTGCATCCGGGCGCGACAGGTTTGCAGTCTTCGACAGAAGACCGGCATGCCCCATCAGAAGAACAGCACCCAGAACAAGCGCAATCGCACTCATGCCAAGCGCCGGGGTCAGGCCATGCCAAAGTGCAAGGTAATATTCCGGCAACTCACCACCGATCACCGCACCCGAAGTTGCCGCAACCAGCGGCCCCGCAATGGTGCCCGGGAACAAACCGATCAGAACCACGAGAACGGTCAGGAATGCAGGCGGCGCCCACATGCCAAACGGCGGATCATGCGGGTGATGCGGCAGGTTCTCGTCACGCGGTTTGCCCAGCCAGACATGGAAGATAAACCGGAAAGAATAGGCAACCGAGAAGATTGCACCGATGGTCGCGAGCGTTGGAACAAGCCAGACCTGATCAAACCAGACCGTATGCCATGCTTCTTCAAGCATCATTTCCTTGGACAGGAACCCGTTAAACGGAATGATGCCCGCCATAGATGCCGCCGAGATAATCCCGATGGTCCCGGCAATCGGCATCAGGTTCAACAAACCACCAAAACGGCGAATATCACGTGTGCCGGTTTCATGATCGACAATGCCTGCGGTCATAAACAGGGCCGCCTTGAAGGTCGCATGGTTGATGATGTGGAACACACCGGCAACGGCGGCCATCGGCGTACCGAACCCGAACAGCATGGTTACAAGACCAAGGTGGCTGACCGTCGAATAGGCCAGAAGCCCCTTAAGGTCATGCTTGAAGATCGCAATCCATGCGCCCAGAACCATTGTCACCAGACCGGCGGTCGCAACGATATAGAACCATTCCGGCGTACCCGACAGAACCGGCCACATGCGGGCCATCAGGAAGATGCCAGCCTTGACCATGGTTGCCGAATGCAGATAGGCCGAAACCGGTGTCGGTGCGGCCATGGCATGCGGAAGCCAGAAATGGAACGGGAACTGTGCGGACTTAGTGAAACAGCCCAGCAGAATCAGGATCAACGCCGGCACATACATCGGCGATGCCTGGATCAGATCGGCATGCTGGAGAATATCGGTCAGGTTATAGGACCCGACAATATCGCCAAGGATCAGCATCCCGGCGATCATTGCAAGACCGCCAGCACCGGTCACGGCAAGTGCCATGCGGGCACCCTGACGACCTTCGGGCAGATGTTTCCAGTAGCCGATCAACAGGAACGATGACAGCGATGTCAGTTCCCAGAAAACCAGAAGCAGCAGGATGTTATCGGAAAGAACGATGCCGACCATGGCCCCCTGGAACAGAAGCAGGAACACATAGAAGCGCCCCATCGGATCGTTCTTGGACAGATAAAACCGCGCATAGATGATAATCAGCAAGCCGATACCAAGGATCAGCGTTGCGAACAGCAATCCAAGGCCATCAAGGAAGAAGGTCACATTCAGACCCAGTTCCGGCAGCCAATTGTAACTGACCTGAAATACCTCGCCGGCGATAACTGCCGGGGCCTTGGCCATCAGCAATATCAGGGCAAGCAGCGTGACAGAACCGGTAGCAGTAGCGCATGCATTGCGCCCGGCCCTGATCATTATGGCGGGTAATACCGCCCCAATGAAGGGAAGCAAAACAATGAGGGTGAGACTCATGAAAGACCCTTATTTTTGGATAATCGCCGCATCGCCCCCAGCGCGAGACAGCAAGAAAATTCCGGCAGAAGGTAATATTTGTTCAGAAAATGGTCAAGAAAACCAAAACGGCGCAGCTTTTCGCCTTGCGACTGTCAAGTGACACCGATCACCTGCAAATTTGCAGATCACCGCATATTGGCTATTTCCGACCACCCGCCAAAAGAGATGCCGCGGGCATCATACGCAGACGAACCATTGCAACCGTACCCAGTACCGGCCCAATCGACAGCATGGCAAACGCCCCCCACCATCCGGCCCAGTCAGCAATAACAGGCACCAGATGAATTGAAACCAGTGCAATCAGAAACCCGATGGCATTTTGCAGGGTCAGGGCTGTCCCGACCTGGTGGGGATCGGCAAGTTCAATCACGCAGGATGAAAACTGTGCGGAATCTGCGATCACTGATATCCCCCAAATAATGCAGATCACGATCAACAGCGCAAAAGGCGCATCGGCAAATGCCCCCACGACAAGTGCGCAGGCCCCGCTGACCACCATGGCGGCAATCGTCACCGTCGTTCGTCCGATCCGGTCTGCATAGTACCCGCCTGCCAGTGATCCGAAGGCACCAACTCCAACAATGGCAAAGGTTGAAAGGGCCGACCAGACACCGGGATTGTCGACCATACGGTCAGAAAAGGCCCCATACAGGAACAGGCCGATCCAGCCCCACATGGCATAAAGTTCCCACATATGCCCGAAATAGCCATAACAGGCATGACGCAGTGGCTTGTTCGCCCAGATTTTCCCGACCATGCGCGGATCAAAGCGCGGCGAACGCCCCGGCGTCCCGCCCAGATGGACAAACAGAACAGCAATGGCCGCGATATAGGCCGAAGCACTTGCCGCGACGATTACCAGACGCCAGTCAAGCGGAACTGCCACCGAAAACAGATGCGGCAACGCTGATCCCATGGTCAGAGCACCAACCAGAAGCCCGACCAGAAACCCTGTATCTCCGCGTGACCAGGTGGCGACCATTTTCATGCCGACGGGATAAATGCCCGCCATGCAAACGCCTGTGATCAGGCGCAGCAAGATCACCATCACACCATCAATCGGCACAAAAAGGATCAGGATGTTGGCCGTTGCCGCAATGATCGCCGATACGGCCCAGAAGCGGCGCGGTTCGATCCGGTCGGCCAGCCCGAAAACGGCACTGGTGACGGTCCCCAGAACAAAGCCAAGAAGAACAGAGCTGGTAAACAGCGATGATTGCACCGCACCGATATTGAATTCGCTGCGCAATTGCGGCAGCACGGCGGTTGCAGAAAACCACAGGGCAAGCGCCATTAACTGGCAAACCGTAATGATAGAAACGGCGAAGCTTTTGCTCCTGCGCACCTTGGTTTCCCCTCCGCATATTCGATGTTTTGCACATCATACACAGATGCTTGCAAAAGCCTATCTTGGAACTCTTTGAAATTCTGACCGTTCAGATATCAGGCACATTTTTCTTTCACCCTTATGCCGGACGGTAACGATGAACATCCTTGATCAATATGCAAATGGCGTGATCACAGCTCTCGGCTTCTTCTGGAATGCCTTGTGGGCCTTTGTTCTTGGCTACGCGATCAGTGCCGCGATCCAGGTTTTTGTTCCCAAAAGCCGTCTGGTTCAGCACATGGGTGATGGCAATTTCACAAGTATTTCGCTGGCCGGGATATTTGGCGCGCTTTCAAGTTCCTGTTCATTTGCCGCCTTGTCCGCCGCGCGATCCCTGTTTCAGAAAGGTGCACATTTCATTGCCACCGTCGCCTTCATGTTTGCATCGACCAATCTGGTCATCGAGCTTGGCGTCCTGATCTTCCTGTTCCTTGGCTGGCAATTTCTGGTCGCCGAGATTATTGGCGGGATCATCATGATCCTGATTTCCGCCATCCTGATCAGGATCACCTATCCATCCCGACTGATCCGCACGGCCCGTGATCATGCAAATGAAACGTCCGGCGCTGACGATGATGAATTCGATTGGAAAAAACGCGTGACCTCCGTCGAGGGATGGCAAAAGGTCGGCAATCGTTTTGTCATGGAATGGCAGATGGTCTGGCGTGAAATCCTGATCGGTTTCACCGTTGCCGGTTTTATTGCAGTATTTGTTCCAGACCATGTCTGGCAGACATTGTTCCTTGCGACCGGTGAAACACAATCCGGGGCGGAGCTCCCATTCCTCAGAGTTCTGGAAAATGCTTTGATTGCGCCCTTTGTCGCGGCGGCAACTTTCATCGGGTCGATGGGGAACATCCCGCTTGCCACAGTGCTTAGTGCCGGTGGTGTCAGCTTTGCCGGAATCATGGGCTTTATCTATTCGGATTTGATGGTGCCACCACTGGTCAAGGTCAATGCCAACTATTACGGCTGGAAAACCGCGCTTTATATTGCGGGCATTATGTATGTCAGCATCGTGATTACCGCCCTGATGCTGCATTATGCATTCGCCGCCATTGATCAGGTTCCCGAAAGCAGCCGCGACATTGCCGAGATCAGCGCATTCGCAATCAATTACACATTCTTCCTTAATCTTGCGGCCTTTGTGCTTGCCGGTGTTCTGGTCTGGTTGCGGTCCGGTGCAGACAAATCAACGGCGCATGATCATGGAAGTCATGAACCGGGTCACGGTCACGATCACAACCACGATCACACTCATGAACACGATCATAACAAGGGTGGCTTGTTGTCACCCAAGAACGTTCTGGTCGGGGCCGTTGTTGTGATGCTTGCCGGTGGTCTGTTTGTGCAACTTGCGACCCTGGCATAAAAAAAAGCCGCCCGGTCAAACCGGACGGCGCAAGTTTCCCGAGCGGGAATAAAAACAGGATCTGGTCGATCAGGAATGATCGCGACGATCATCAATCACCTTGCCATCATTGGGCAGGCTTCCGTCCGGGTTCCAGCCGACGACGCCGCGCAGCTTGCAAACCCCGGCCATCGTTTCGGCAATTGCATTCATGTCCGCAGCCGCCTGATCGCCTTCACACAGAAGGGTCATGACGTCATTGTCATTTTCGCGCGTGACCACCAGACGGGCCTTGGAAATAGCAGCATGACGTTTAACGATTTCGGCAACCTGCTGGGGATGGACAAACATACCCTTGATCTTGGTGGTCTGATCGGCACGCCCCATCCAGCCCTTGATCCGGTCATTGGTGCGCCCGCACGGGCTTTGACCAGCGGCAATCGCCGACAGATCACCTGTGGCAAAACGGATCAGCGGATAATCCATATTAAGGGTCGTGACGACGACTTCGCCGACTTCGCCATCGGCAACCGGTTCGCCCGTCCCCGGACGGACGATTTCAAGAATGATGTCTTCGGCAACGATCATCCCGTCCTTGGCATCACTTTCATAGGCAATCAGGCCAAGATCGGCACTGGCATAGCATTGCAGCATCGCGATATCGCGCTCGGCAAACCAGTCGCGCAAAGCAGGCGGCAATGCCTCACCCGAGACAAGCGCGCGCTTGATTGACGAGATGTCAGCGCCAAGTTCCTCGGCCTTTTCAATCAGGATTTTAAGGAAGGATGGCGTTCCGCTATAGCCTGCAGGTTTGAGGTCGCTGATCGCCTTGACCTGGGCTTCGCTTTGTCCGACGCCTGCCGGAACAACCACACAGCCACACGCCCGTGCGCCGCTATCAAAAATAAAGCCGCCCGGCGTCAGGTGATAGGATAGACAGTTATGCACGATATCGCCCGGACGGAAGCCCGCAGCGAAAAAGGCACGTCCCATCCGCCACCAGTCATCGCCTTTGCCCTGCGGGTCATAGATCGGGCCGGGGCTTTGGAACATGCGCGCCAAGGCAGGAACCGGCGTGGCGTTAAGCCCTGCAAGCGGTGCGTCCTTGGCCTGTGCATCAATCAGGTCGGACTTCCGCGTAACCGGCAAGGTTGCCAGTGCGGCCCGCGTCGAGATCACTTGCGGATCAATATCGGCCAGAATGCGACCATAGCCCGGTGACTTGGTTTTGGCATGATGAACGATACGCGGCAGTGCCGCCATCAGTCCGGCTTCGCGGTCGGCAGGTTTGCGTGTTTCACGTGCATCATAATAAGTCGTCAGCATCTGCCCGTCTTTCATCCAGATTCATCAAGCAAAGATATCAGATCGTTACAGCCAGCGTTTGCGGCGCTTGTATGATTTGATGTTCTTGAAGCTTTTGCGTTCTTCCGAACCACCGCCAAGATAGAATTCCTTGACGTCCTCGTTGTTCAGAAGCTCGTCACGCGTGCCATCAAGAACCACCTTGCCGCTTTCCATGATATAGCCATAGTCGGCAACCTTAAGCGCAAAGTTGGCGTTCTGTTCAACGATGAGCATCGTGATGCCCTGTTCGCGATTGATCTTTTCGATGATCCCGAACACTTCCTTGACCAGAAGTGGCGACAGACCCATTGACGGTTCATCAAGCAGGATCATTTTCGGACGCGCCATCAAGGACCGCCCGATTGCCAGCATCTGCTGTTCCCCGCCCGACAGATAACCGGCAAGACCGGTGCGTTCTTTCAAACGCGGGAAATATTCAAAGACCATCTCGATGTCATCTTTGACGCCCTTGTCCTTGCGGGTATAGGCCCCCAGACGCAGGTTTTCGATACAGGTCATGTCTTCGATGATGCGACGGCCTTCCATGACCTGAAACAGGCCGGAGCGCACGATGTCTTCCGGGTTGCCATTGGCAATCTGCTGGCCCATGAAATTGATGTCGCCACGGGTGACTTCGCCGTCTTCGGTTTTGAGCAATCCCGATATGGCCTTGAGCGTTGTCGACTTGCCAGCCCCGTTCGGGCCAAGCAGGGTCACGATTTTGCCTTGCGGAACCTCTAGAGATACCCCGCGCAGGACAAGGATCACCTCGTCATAGACAACTTCGATGTTATTGACCGACAGCATCGGTTGTGCGGTGTCAGTTTTGCGGGCGGGCTCTGCCATGGTGTCCCCTTCGAATAATCTCTTTGGGATCCCCCGCTGTCGGGGGCAGGGCATCTTGCGTCTTATGCCCTGCCCCCGGACAGTCCGGGAGACATTCTTATGTCTGAACTCAGGTCCTAGTAGCCGAGCCAGTCGTCACGACGCGGCAGGGTAACGGTGGTGATTTTCTTGACCGTTACGTCACCGCCTTTGGCGCTGCCGTTATAGATATTGACGGTGTTGATGCCGCGATGGTCTTCGGCAGTCCAGGTTGCTTCCATGCAAACACCTTCAAGACCTTTTGGCACCCACATCTGACGTGCATACATGCCGGCCTTGATGTTCGCGCCGGTGATACCGCCATTTGCCTTTGCCCATTCCATGGCTTCTTTCATGTAATAGGCCGAGCAAATACCACGGATGTAATGATGGGTGCGGAATTCGGAGCCCGAGCTGTCAGACATCTTGGAGATTTCACGTACCAGATCCATGCCCGGAACGCCTTCATCGGTCCAGAAACTGGTCATGGCCGGGAAGACATAGTTTTCTACATCACCGATGGTCTTGAGCGTTTCATAGTCACCCGCCCAGATGTTAGCCAGCCATTTCGGGGTTGCACCGACCGTATCGCAAGACTTCACAAGCGAAACAACCGACGGTCCCAGGTTGCCAAGATAACCGTAATTGGTACCGGCTTCCTTCATGGTCAGGCATTGTGCCTTGAAGTCACCCGGCTTCATCGAAACAACGACCGGCGCGGTTACTTCGAAACCAAGTTCGGTTGCATATTCAGCACAGGCTTCTTTCGGTGCGTTCGGATAAGGGTGGTTATCCCCGATATGCGAGAAGATCGGCTTGCCGGAACCGCCGGACTGTTTCCAGTCTTCGGCTGCCCACTGAACCATGGCGCGGCAGGCGTCGGAATAGGATGCACCATAGAAGAAGTTATACGGTGCCGGCTTTGCCGTTTTCGGGTTTTTAGCCGTCGGATCGGTCAGGTGGCCGGAATAGGAAGCGGAATAAACCGGAACTTCATCCTGTGCCACAAAGCTGATCAGAGCTTCGGTGTCACCGGTGCCCCAGCCCTGCATGGCAACCATGTTGTTGCGCGAACGCCATTTCTTGTAGTTCGCAATGGCCTGGGGAACCTTGTAGGCATAGTCAACAGATTCAGAGTCCAGCACCGTTCCGTCAATACCGCCATGGGTATTGATGTAGGAAAGCGCATCACGCACACCATCAGCATAGAACTTGCCGATAAAGCCGGTCGCACCGGTGATATCCATCAGATGGCCGACAAATACTTCGTCTGCCTTGGCTGCCGAGAATGACAAGCCGGTCGCAACCATCGCGGTCGCAGCAATCAGTCTTTTCATAACGACGTCTCCCTTGAACGTTTTCATCAAAGATAGCCTCCCGGTCTCCCCGTTTTGATCCCGACCTTTTTGTTTCTGGCGGTCGGGTTCGGGGTCTTTATCAGTACGAGAAGGGATAAAGCTTCCAGTACGCCCTGATCTGCTTCCAGCGATGGGCAAGCCCGTCCGGTTCGAAGATCAGGAACAGGATGATGGCCAGACCAATCGCCATCTCCTTGATATAAGCCAGCCCGTCGGTCACTGCCGTCGAATTGGCCCATTCGAAAATACTCAATGCGCTGACACCGCTTTCCATGACTTCGGGCAAAAGCACCATAAAGACGGTTCCCATCAGGGTGCCTTTGACCGAACCAAGACCACCGATGATGATCATGCCCAGGAACTGGATCGACAGCAGAATGGTGAAACCCTCGGCAGATACAAAGCCAAGGTAATGCCCGTACATCGCCCCGCCGACACCGGCATAGAAGGACGAGATGGCAAAGCTCATCAGGCGATATTTGGTAAGATTGATCCCCATGATTTCGGCCGACAGATAATGGTCACGGACTGCCACAAAGGCACGACCATCACGGGTCCGCATCAGGTTGGTGCCCAGAAGATACATCACCACCAGGAAGAACAGCGCCACATAGAAGAAGCTGAAATCATCAAGGATTTCATAGCCAAACACATTGATCGGATTGGCCGCCGCCCCATAGGAACCACCGGTAAACCAGTCAGCCCGGGCAAAGAAGTCTTCAAGGATGAACTGGGCCGCCAAAGTTGCAATCGCCAGATAGAGACCCTTGATACGGGCCGCAGGCAAGCCAAACAGCATCCCGACCGCCGCCGTCATCAGACCGGCAAGCGGGATCGACAACAAGACCGGAATTCCGGTCATATTGTTGATCCAGGCCGACGCAAATGCGCCGAAGCCAAAGAACGCGGCATGCCCAAGTGAAATCTGTCCGGTAAAGCCGACCAGAATGTTCAGCCCCAGCGCCGCGATGGCGAAATAGGAAATCTGGATGAACAGGTTGACGTAATAGCCATCCAGAACAAACGGGATCAACGCCACTGCAATGATGCCAAGAATGGCGGCATTGCGGACATAGGTTGTGTCGAAAATGCGGGTATCCTGACGATAAGTCGTTCGGAAGTCACCGCAGGGACGCATCGAAAATCCAGCCATAATTCGTTTCCCCGTCCCTTAGATACGTTCGATGTCTTTGGTGCCAAACAGGCCATATGGCTTGATGCACAGAATGATGATCAACACATAGAACGGTGCGATCGAGAACAGGTTGCCCCAGTTCAGATACTGGCCATCGACAAACTCGGCGGTGTTTTCAAGCAGGCCGATAATCACACCACCAACGATGGCGCCGACAATTGAATCAAGCCCGCCCAGAATGACCGCCGGGAACACCTTGATCCCGATCACGGAAAGTGCGGAAGACACGCCGTTAACCATGCCGATCACAATTCCGGCAATCCCCGAAACAAGTGCCGAGATGGCCCAGGACATTGCAAAGACGGTCTTGACTGAAATACCCAGGCTTTGCGCAACCTGCTGGTCAAATGCAGTTGCGCGCATGGCCAGACCGAGCTTGGAATATTTAAAGAACCAGTAGAAGCCTGCCATGATGAACAGCGAGATCACGAAACTCATGATGTAGGCGGTTTCGATTTGCATCCCGAGCAGATTGATCGACCGGGTCTCGAACACTTGCGGATAGCTTGCCGTGGTAGCACCGAAAATCCACTTGGTCGCGGCCTGGAAGAAAATAGAAAGGCCGATGGTCACCATGATCACGGAAATGATCGGTTCCCCGATCATCGGACGCAAGACGACCATCTGAAGGATGATGCCAAACGCCATCATAAACAGCAGCGTAAACAGGAAACCCAGCCAGAAAGGCAAACTCATTTCCACCAGAAACGCATAGCAAACCCACGCGCCAATCAGCAGAAACTCGCCCTGGGCAAAGTTAACGATCTGGGTTGATTTATAGATCAGCACAAAGCACATCGCGACGACGCCATAGAGTGTGCCGACAATCAACCCGTTCAGCAGAAGCTGGAACAGAAGTTCGAAATTCATGTTGCCATCCCTGTAATGGCGGCCCGCGATCCGATAGACCGGGACCACAGTTTTGCTGCTGCCTTATTCGGCGGCTTTCGGGGCCGTCTGTGCGACCTTGTTATCTTCGAGATCGACGACCTTCACACTTGTCTGGATGCGGGTTTTCGACCCGTCCTGGAAGGTGATCATGGTGTCGATATCCACCGTGTCATTGCCGGCATAAACCGCATCAATGATGTCGGCATATTTTTCGGCAACCACGCCACGACGCACTTTGCGCGTACGGGTCAGTTCCCCGTCATCGGCATCAAGTTCCTTGTAGAGAAGAAGGAAACGCTTGATACGTTGTGCCTCGGGCAGGGTCTTGTTCACCTCGTGGATTTCCTTGGTGATCATGTCATAGACCTGCGGCTGGGCGGACAGGTTGGTGTAGTTGGTAAAGGCAATCCCGCGCTGCTCGGCCCATTTGGCCATGATCGAATAGCGAATGCAGATCATGGTCGACAGGAACGGCAGATCCTTGCCAAGGATCACGGCCTCGGCAATGAAGGGCGAGAATTTCAGTTTGTTCTCGATAAACTGCGGCGAATACCGAACCCCGGTCGATGTTTCTGCCAAATCCTTCATGCGGTCGATCACAACAAGATGCTTGTTTTCGTCCTTGAAGTAGCCGGCATCACCGGTATGCATCCAGCCATCCCTGACATCTTCGTCATAGGCATCCTGGTTTTTGTAGTAACCGGTAAACATCCCCGACGTGCGGGCAACGATTTCGCCAACCCCGTTTTCATCGGTGTTGATGACCTGAATGTCGGAATTATCAAAGGCAATCCCGACTGTATCGAAATCAATGTCGTCCGGCTGATGGATGGTATAGGCACCACACAGTTCGGTCTGGCCATAAAGCTGGCGTAGCGGCACACCCATGGCATGGAAGAACTTGAAGGTTTCCGGGCCAATCGCCGCACCACCGGTTGCCGCCGAACGCAGGTTCGAGAACCCCAGGCGGTCTTTCAGGGCATTCATCAGAATGATGTCGGCCAGCTTGGAATGACCACCATTATCAAGGGCCGTGCGGGCCAGTGCCATACCGGCATCAAACATCTTTTGTTTGAACGGTGTGGAATCCATCATCCGGGCGCGGACATCCGCTGCAATGGTTTCCCAGACGCGCGGTGCCAGCAGAACAAAGTTCGGGCCAATTTCGCGCAAGTCGGCCATCATGGTTTCCTGCTCTTCGACGAAATTGACGATCTGGCGGCTGATCAGGGACTGACCAACCACATAGACCTGTTCCATGATCCACGGAAGCGGCAGGACAGAGACATAGTTGTCACCGGGATATTTCGGGTCGGCACGCAGATAGGCTGCACAATGATCGAGAAAATCACCGGAATTGAGCATTGCCATTTTCGGCTTGGACGTGGTGCCCGACGTCGTACACAGGATTGCACATTCATCACCACGGGTATCCGCAACCATCTGGTCATAGATACCGGGATTTTTGTCCTCAAGCGCGCGGCCAAGCTCATAGAGCTTTTCAACATCCATCAAACGCGGATCATCATATTTGCGCATCCCGCGCGGGTCGCAATAAATGATGTACTCGACAGTCGGGATATCTTCACCAAGCTCGATCAGCTTGTCGCATTGTTCCTCGTCTTCAGCGATCAGGATCCGGGCACCGGAATAGGTGATCAGATAGGCGACTTCTTCATGAAGGCTGTCCTGATACAGACCGACCGACATACCGCGCAGCGCGTGGGCTGCGATTTCACCCCAGACCCATTCCGGACGGTTTTCACCAATGATGCCGACAACATCACCCTGGCTGATGCCAAGGCTGCGCATGCCAAGCGTCATCCATTTGACGCGGTCGTTATAGTCTTTCCAGGTAAATTCCTGCCAGATGCCGAATTCCTTTTCGCGCATGGCAATTTCACCGCCAAAATTGCGGGCATTATAGGCCAGCACTTTCGGGAAGGTATCAAGCGACTGAACGTCGGCATAATCGGGGATATTGCTGCTCATGCTCAGGCCACCTGCTCGTCTTCATCCGTTTCGTCGTCTTCTTCGCCGAGATAGGCTTTCTTGACGTGACTGTTGGCCATCACCTCTTCGGGGAGGCCTTCGGCAATCTTGCGTCCGAAATCAAGAACCATCACGCGGTTCGAGATATCCATAACCACACCCATGTCATGTTCGATCATCACCACCGTCATGCCCCACTCTTCGTTGAGGTCGATGATGAAGCGCGCCATGTCCTCTTTTTCTTCGAGGTTCATGCCCGCCATCGGTTCATCAAGCAGGATCAGGTCAGGGCGCAGCGCAACAGCACGCGCAAGTTCCACGCGCTTGCGCAAACCATATGAAAGCGTGCCCGCTGTTGCCTTGCGGATATGGGAGATTTCAAGAAAGTCGATCACATCCTCGCAGAAGCGGCGATGTTCGAGTTCTTCTTTCTGCGCGCCGCCAAACCAGTAAAGCGGCCCGTTCATGAAGTTGTTCTTCAGAAGATGGTGACGACCGACCATGATGTTATCCAGAACATTCATATGGCCGAACAACGCCAGATTCTGGAAGGTACGTCCGATGCCAAGTTCAGCACGGTCATTGGGCTTGAGCCCCGTGACATCCTGCCCCTTGAACGATACGGAACCAGATGTCGGGCTATAACGCCCGGACACACAGTTCAGCATTGATGTCTTACCAGCCCCGTTCGGGCCGATAATCGAAAAAAGCTCGCCCGGCTGGACCGAAAAGCTGACATCACTCAGCGCACGCACACCGCCGAAAACCAGCGACACGTCGCTAATCTGCAAAATAGGACTCTGTGACGTCATGCCGTCGCATTCCTCCCTGACTTGGGCCGCAAATGCCGCAGAACCGCAAACCGGGTTCATTTTGGTGAAATTTGCAAACCGCTATTCAGTTTCCCTGATGATGTGTCGGATTTTTATACGACCCTGACCTTACGGAAACCGGGCCTGACACATTTAATAGGCATTTAAGTACCAATTTCAGCATATTGCGTCAATGCAATGATCAGCAAGGGATTGGGAGTTTTCTACAAATTCGCACTGCACAATCAAAGCTTGCCCGCCTTATTGTATTCTTTCTACCCTTGATTACGTAACGTTATCTGACGGACCGATCAGTTAGATCTTTAGTGCTTCGTCGCGTTGCAAAATTTTCTGGCGATCCTGCACCGCACAAATCCAGACAGACAAACATCCCCCATCAACCCCGTTTATCCGATGCGTGAAAACCGAATCGCACCGGATTCGGAATATGTCGGATCGGCACAGAAGAATCCCGATGATGACTTTTGACCATCGCACTCACAGACAGATGCGGCAGGCGACAAACAGGTGTGAGCAAAACAGACTCGACCAAGACAACGCCCCTATTGAAAGGCGAAATCAGACGCCACATATCGACCAAAGGTTTTTCTACGCTTGTTGTACTTTGCCAAGATGCTGCGATCAGCGGGTTTTATCTAATACCCCTTCACGGGGTCTGGACTTTCACAGGGATTTGTGGTGTAACCCCGTTGCACATGCATATGTAGCCGTGACCCGCGTCACGCAACACAGATAGCCCACCGCTCGGCGCTCCGACGGTCGGGGTGTCTTGTCACGACAAGCCCTTTTAACCACCTTGAGGAGGGTCTGATGTCCATTTGTGGCAAAGACAACCTGAAAACGCGCCGCACGCTGAAAGTCGGGGACAAGTCCGTCGACTATTACAGCCTCAAAGTTGCTTCCGAGAAATTCGGCGACGTTTCAAAACTTCCCTTCACGCTGAAAGTCGTTCTTGAGAACCTTCTGCGTTATGAAGATGATTTCACCGTTAAGACCGACGATGTCAAAGCTGTTATTGACTGGCTCAAAGAGCACAAGAGCAGCCACGAGATCAACTATCGTCCGGCCCGCGTTCTGATGCAGGACTTCACCGGCGTTCCGGCCGTTGTAGACCTTGCTGCAATGCGCGACGCTGTCGTGAAGATGGGTGGCGACGCCCAGAAGGTGAACCCGCTTTCACCGGTTGACCTCGTCATTGACCACTCGGTCATGATCGACTTCTTTGGTACCGACGACGCACTCGACAAAAACATGGAAGTCGAGTTCGAGCGTAACGGCGAACGTTATGGCTTCCTGCGTTGGGGCCAGAACGCTTTCAACAATTTCCGCATCGTCCCGCCGGGAGCTGGCATCTGCCACCAGGTTAACGTCGAACATCTTGCCAAGGTCGTCTGGACCGGCAAAGACGACGACGGCAAAACCGTTGCGTATCCGGACACCCTGGTTGGTACCGATTCTCACACCACCATGGTTAACGGCCTTGCTGTTCTGGGTTGGGGTGTTGGTGGTCTGGAAGCCGAAGCAGCAATGCTTGGCCAGCCGATCTCGATGCTGATCCCGGAAGTCGTCGGCTTCAAGCTGACCGGCTCCATGAAAGAAGGCATCACCGCAACTGACCTCGTTCTGCGTGTCGTTCAGATGCTGCGTGAAAAAGGCGTTGTTGGCAAATTCGTCGAATTCTATGGCGATGCCCTTGACCACATGAGCCTGCCGGACCGTGCGACCATCGGTAACATGGCACCGGAATATGGTGCGACCTGTGGCTTCTTCCCGATCGATGACGAAACGCTGAACTACATGCGTTCGACCGGTCGTGACGAAGACCAGATTGCTCTGGTCGAGGCATATGCCAAAGAACAGGGCATGTGGCGTGACCCGGCACATGAAGCCGAATACACTGCAACACTTGAGCTTGACATCTCGACCGTCGAGCCGGCCCTGTCGGGTCCGAAGCGTCCGCAGGACCGTGTTCTTCTTAAAGACGCTGTTTCGAGCTTCAATGGTACCTTTGCCGAAATGGCACCGGGCGTTGATGCAGATCGTTCTGTTGCAGTTTCGAACGAAAACTTTGCAATGAAGGACGGGAACGTCGTTATCGCTGCGATCACCTCTTGCACCAACACCTCGAACCCGAGCGTGCTGATTGCAGCAGGTCTTCTGGCGAAGAAAGCTGTCGAGCTTGGCCTGACCAGCAAACCGTGGGTGAAAACCTCGCTTGCACCGGGTTCGCTCGTTGTTGCCGACTATCTCGAAAAAGCAGGCCTTCAGGATTATCTGGATCAGCTTGGCTTTAACGTTGCCGGTTTCGGTTGCACCACCTGTATCGGTAACTCCGGTCCGCTGGCAGCACCGATCATCGATGCAATCGACGGTAACGACATGCTCGTCACCGCCGTTCTGTCGGGTAACCGTAACTTCGAAGGCCGTATCAGCCCGCAGGTCAAGGCAAACTACCTTGCCTCGCCGCCGCTGGTTGTTGCCTATGCACTTGCCGGTAACCTGAAGGTTGATCTGAACAACGATCCGCTTGGCACCGACAAGAATGGCAATGACGTCTTCCTGAAAGACATCTGGCCGAGCAACAAAGAAATTGCTGACACCATTGCGTCGTCGATTTCTGCTGCGATGTACAAAGATCGTTATGACAACATCTTTGCTGGTCCGAAGCCTTGGCAGGCCATCGAAATCACCGAAGGCGAAACCTTCGCGTGGGATGGCAAGTCGACCTACGTCCAGAACCCGCCTTACTTCGTCAACATGGCCGCTGAGCCGGGTGACTTCTCAGAAGTTCACGGCGCACGTCCGCTCCTGATCCTTGGTGACTCTGTTACCACCGACCACATTTCCCCGGCCGGTTCGATCAAGGAAGAAAGCCCGGCAGGTGAATACCTCAAGGCGCATGGCGTTTCCGTTCGTGACTTCAACTCCTATGGCGCACGCCGTGGTAACCACGAAGTCATGATGCGCGGTACCTTTGCCAACATTCGTATTCGTAACGAAATGGCACCGGGCACCGAAGGTGGCATCTCGGTCCATTACCCGTCGGGTGAACAGGGCTGGGTTTATGACGTTGCCATGCGTTATCAGGCCGAAGGCACCCCGCTGGTTGTCATCGCTGGTAAAGAATACGGCACCGGTTCTTCGCGTGACTGGGCAGCAAAAGGCACCAACCTTCTTGGCGTCAAAGCTGTGATCGCGGAAAGCTTCGAGCGTATCCACCGCACCAACCTGGTCTGCATGGGCGTCCTGCCGCTGCAGTTCAAAAACGGTGAAGGTCGCGAGACCTACAAGCTTGATGGCTCTGAAACCTTCGACGTACTGGGCATCGGTGATGGCATCACCCCGCTTCAGGACGTTACGGTTCGCATCACGCGCAAAGATGGCAGCACCGAGGAACTCGTTGCGACCTGCCGTATCGATACCGAGAACGAAGTTCTCTACTACCAGAACGGCGGCATCTTGCAGTTCGTTCTGCGTAACATGATGAAAGCAGCCTGATTTCTTTGTAAATCAGACGCAAGCTGATACGCACCCCGCTGATCTCTGATCAGCGGGGTGTTTTATTTTAGGTTGCTCTTTAATGACTCTAAACAATCCCCACATGTGTCCTTGATCCAGAACAATTCCCGGGCAATTGTTATCTGTTAGACATGGAGCAACTCGAATTGCCTTCTGAACACAACACAAGAGAGCACAGGACATCTGAGCAGGATCAAATGATACGCCCCACCCCAGCCGAAGATCGGTCTTTTGGTCTGACGGTCGGTATGTTATCGCCCGGGACAGTGTTGAGTTGCAGTCCGGCAACATCGCTTGCGCAAGCCATTTCCAAAATGCGCAACGCCAACACCAGTTCCATCATAGCGATAGAATCGAACAAACCGGTCGGAATTCTTACTGAATACGATTTACTCTCGCTCCCTGCGGATTGCAAAACCGTGCTTTCCCAGCCTGTCGAAATGCATATGTCTTATCCGGTCCACACTGTTTCCATTCACGCAAGCCCCCAATCCGCCATCGCCCGAATGCGTGAACGCAACGTCCGCCATCTGGTCACCGTAGATGAAAATGATTGTCTGGTCGGCATCATCAGCCGCACGGATCTGATCCGCCAGATCAGCAACAAAAAGCCCTTTAGCGCAAATGACGTTGCCGATGCCCTTCGCCAGTCAACGATCTTTGTCGATGCCAGAATGCCGATCACCGATCTGCGCCGGCGCATGCATGAAGAAAAGCGCGATAGCGCCATCATCACCGGCTTTGCCGCAGATTTGCCGGTCGAATTGCAAACCGGCATTATAACCGAACGCGATATCCTGCGCGCATTGGCCGAAGATAATGACAATCTGACCGCAGGCGAAATCGCCACCCGTCCGGTCAGGATGATAAACGGTGATGTCAATCTGAACGACGCGCGCACAATCATGCTGCGCAATAATATCCGCCATCTTGTTGTGAAAAACCGTCACAAGGAAATCATCGGGGTCCTGTCCTTTGCCGATCTCCTGGAATTCATCGAACAGGACTATCTGGTTTATCTCAACAACATCAATGACGACAGCACCAGCGAACTGATCAAGGCGCGCCAGTCACTTGCCCTTGCCCGCAAGCTGATTGAAAACTCCCCCGATTGTGTGATGGTTTGCAACGCACGCGCCGAAATCGAGGCGGTCAATCCCGCTTTCACCCGGATTACCGGCTATCAGGCTGACGAAGTGATTGGCAAGAATCCAAGCATTCTGCAATCAGGTCGGCAAAGCCCGGAATTCTACGCCAAAATGTGGGAAGATCTTTCGCAAACCGGAAAATGGGAAGGCGAAATCTGGAACCGTCGCAAATCGGGGGAAGTTTTCCCCGAATGGCTGACAATCATGGCCATCCGTGACAGCGACGGCACCATCAGTCATTACGCGTCCATATTCACCGATATCAGTGAACGGGAAAAGAACCGCGAAGACATCCTGCGCATGGCCTTTACCGATGAGCTGACCGGTATGCCCAATCGTCGGCGGTTTTCGGAGCTACTGTCCCTGCATGTTGGTCGTGCGCGCCAGAACAATCGCTCCCTGACCGTGATGATGCTTGATATCGATAACTTTCAGCGCGTCAATAACGCGCTGGGTCACAATACCGGTGATGATGTTCTGGTCGAAGTTTCCAGACGCGTCAGCCGCGAGCTTGGCCATGACGCGGTTATGGCACGCGTTGGGGCAGATGAATATGCTGCGATCCTGCCGGACATCAAAACCGAGCAAGAGGCCCTTAACCTTGCCGAACGCCTGCTTGTTCGCCTTGGCGAGCCACATCTGACAAGCAGGGGCGATGACCTTTATCTGTCGGCAAGCATCGGGGTCGCTTCTTTCCCGAAGGATGCAAACGACACCAGCAACCTGTTGCGCTGTGTTGAACTTGCCATGTTGCAGGCCAAAGAACAGGGCCGTAACCGCGTTGGTCGTTACAGCGTGTCGATGCAAAGTCAAAAGGGTGCCGATCTGGCACTTGAAACCGCACTTCGCCGTGCACTTGATAACAATGAACTGCATCTGGCCTACCAGCCACAATTTGACGCCAAAACCGGGGTCCTTTGCGGGGTCGAGGCATTGACAAGATGGACCACAGCCAGTGGTGAAGTCATTCCACCCTCAACCTTCATTCCGGTTGCCGAAGAGATCGGGGTTATTGGTGAACTCGGGCGCTGGGTCATGCGCACGGCCTGCCGCCAACTGGTCGACTGGCGCAAGGAAGGCCTACATAACTTGCGTCTGGCAGTGAATGTTTCGGTCCAGCAGTTTTATGGGACGGTTGATCTTGCCGAACAACTTCGTGCCATTCTGGTCGATAAGGGACTTTCGGCCGACCGGCTTGAGATTGAAGTCACCGAAAGCCTGTTCATGCGCAATATCGAAGACATGCGTGCCAAACTGCAGCGTGTTCGCGATCTTGGCATTCGCATTTCACTTGATGACTTCGGAACCGGTTTTTCCAGTCTGAGTTATCTGCGCACATTGCCGTTCGATATCATCAAGCTTGATCGAAGCTTTGTGACTGATATTGATCAGGGCGAAGAAGGCCAGACATTGGCCATTACCATCATCAATATGGCCCGCAACCTTGGCAAAACCTGTATTGCCGAGGGGGTCGAAAATGACCGTCAGCTTGATGTTCTGCGCGAAGCTGGATGTGATATTTTGCAAGGCTATCTGCTTGGCCGTCCGATGTCGGCCGCAGACATCTCGAAACTGGCCAGCACATCAGCAGTCTGATCTCATGCACCATAAAAACACAAAGGGCGGGAAAATTCCCGCCCTTTTGATTCTGGTTTTTGCGTCAAGCCCGCTTAAAAGGTACCAAGCCCCTTGAGCAGGATGAAAGCAATTGCGACCGGTGCCACGAATTTGACGATCAGCCCCCAGGCACTGATCCATGCCGGAACAATACCGTTGTGGGCAGCAATCTCTTCCTTGGCTTTGCCCCAGATCACCCAGCCAACAAACAGCGAAATGAACAGACCACCAATCGGCAGCAGCAGGTTCGAGCTGATAAAGTCCATCAGATCAAAGAAGCTTTTGCCAAAGAAGGTGACATCAGACATCACACCAAGTGACAGCGATGATGGAATACCCAGTGCAAAGATGATCACGCCAATCACAATGGCCGCAGTCTTGCGGCTGACACCACGATCATCAACGAAATAGGCCACGACCACTTCAAGGATCGACACCGCCGATGTCAGGGCCGCAATCGCCAGCAGCAGGAAGAACATAAAGGCAAAGACCGAGCCCATCGGCATATGCGCAAACACCGCCGGAAGCGTGATGAAGGTCAGGCCGGGACCGGCACTCGGATCAAAGCCGAACGCAAATACGGCTGGCAGGATCAACAGACCGGCCATCACGGCAACCGCCGTATCAAGCAAGGTGACCCAACCCGCCGAACTTGCAATATTTTCCTTTTTCGACAGATACGAGCCATAGGTGATCATCGCACCCATGCCCAGCGAGAGCGAGAAGAAGGCCTGCGAAAGTGCATCGGAAACCGTATTCCAGGTCACTTTCGAGAAATCAGGCGCCAACAGGAAGGCAACACCTTCTTCACCGCCAGGCAAGGTCACCGAACGAATGATCAGTATGATCAACAGCGCAAACAGCGCAGGCATAAGGATTTTGGAAGCTCGTTCGATCCCGGAACCGACACCTGCCAGCACCACAAGAACCGTAAGTGCCATGAAGATTGCATGATAGATCAGCGGTGAAACCGGATCGGAGATGAAGTCCCCGAAAATATTCCCCAACGCAGCCGGATCTTCGATCGCCAAAGCACCCGAAAGCGATTTGATCATGTAGGAAATCGTCCAGCCGGCAACGACGCTGTAGAAGGAAAGAATAATAAAGGCAGCAGCCACACCAAAGAAGCCGACAACTGGCCAAAGCCCGCCTTTAAGCTTCGCAAATGCGCCAATCGCATTCTTTTCCGACATCCGACCGATCACGAATTCGGCCAGCATGACCGAAATCCCGATGGTAAAGACCAGCGCGAGATAGATGATCAGGAAGGCGCCACCGCCATTCTCGCCAGCCATATAGGGGAACTTCCAGATGTTCCCAAGCCCGACAGCCGACCCCGCAGCCGCCAGAATAAATCCGAGGCGCGAGCCCCAGTGTTCACGTTTCATCATTAACCTGCAAACCTCTTTGTCGACCGGCCTCGTTGGAATTCTGCTCCCGCCAACGTGCCAGTTCCTCATTTTTGCCTTTAACGCAAAGGTTCAAGACGTCCCTCACGATGCCATCAGATCCGTGGAATGGTTCTGATTGGTCCGCAGCTCTTAACACCAATCTTTGGAAATCTCATTTCGAAATTTGGCAAAAAAGCGCAAAAATCCGCCCTTTTGCCGATCTCTGCACTCTCAAGGCCTTGTGATTAGGGGTTGATGGGTGTTTTCAGGCATTATGACAGGCATGAAACATTCTCGTCCCCTCATAACCGCCCTTTTTTGCACGATGATGCTGGTTTCTGGTGATATCCATGCATCCCAAAGCGTCATGCCGCGTGCCGTGGTGGAACTTTACACCTCGCAGGGATGCAATTCCTGCCCGCCAGCTGATCGCGTTCTTTACGAGCTGAATCAGGAAGATAGTACCCTTCTTGTGCTGTCATATCATGTCGATTACTGGAACTATCTGGGATGGACCGATCCGTTTTCAGATGCACGTTACAGTGACCGGCAACGCGACTATGCCAATCGCATGCGCGAACGTTACGTCTATACCCCGCAGGTCATTATCAATGGCGATACCGTGGTTCGGGCGACCGCAAAACGCAGTATCGAGTCGACCAGCAAAACCGTTGCGCCCCTGAAAGATATTTCGGAAATCTCGCTGACTTCCGAAAATCACGGTCAACCGGCCCAAGGTGCGATCACCCTTAAAGCTGTTGGCAAATCTGGCGCACAACAGGCCAATCGTATTTGGCTCATCGGCTATGACCGTGAACATCAGCGTGATGTCCTGTCGGGCGAGAATGCGGGGAAACGGCTGGTTCATGCCAATGTCGTTCGAGAAATGATTGATCTTGGCCCCTGGGACGGAACGGAAAAAAACATCCCGTTCACCATGACCACCGCCTATGACGGTGGCATCGCGGTTCTGATCCAGAATGGTCGGGGTGGACCGATTATCGCCGCCTCTGTCGTCCGGTTTTAACCCCTTCGTATCTTACCCAACCACCCAATCACCTAAATCCGGTTCATTTGTTGGAAACCGAGCACTTGGTATGTCCATGGCACGGATCGCATATCGGCTGATGGCTAGTTTGGATTGACTTGAAGCAAAGCCACCGCAATCGATATCGGTTAAAGAATGGATCATCGGCCTTAAGACGTTATAGAATATTTCCAACAAGGCTGAGCGTATGGTTATTGAACGGGTTACATGGCAAATTTTAGCGGTTCTGACTTGACCTGCCTGCGTGGCGAGCGGCTTGTATTTGGTGGCGTTTCATTTGCCGCCCAATCCGGTGACGCAATCATGCTGCGTGGTCGAAACGGTGCCGGGAAATCAAGTCTGCTGCGTGTTATGGCGGGTCTTCTGTCCCCCCGTTCCGGTCAGATTTGCTGGGACGATGAAAACATCGCCGATGACCGGATCGCCCATCAGGCCCGGTTGCAATATCTGGGACATCAGGATGCCGTCAAACCGGTTCTGTCGGTACGCGACAATTTGCGTCTTTGGGGGCAATTGCGCGGTGTCAAAAACCTTGAACAGGAAATTGATACAGCCCTTGATGTGCTTGATATCCATCATCTTTCCCGGGTATCAGGACGCTATCTTTCAAGCGGTCAGAAACGCCGAACCGCCCTTGCCCGCATTCTGATTGGTCAAAGTGACCTTTGGCTGCTGGACGAACCCACAGTCGGGCTTGACCGTGAAAGCTGTGGCGAGGTTTCGCGCATGATCGCCGATTTCAGGTCTTCCGGCGGTATCGTGATTTATTCGACCCATATTGATCTGGAAGTCGACAATCCGGTTATTCTTGATCTGGATAAATTTGCGATCCCGATGGTCGAATGGCTGATGGAACATTCCGAGTTTGATGATCTTGGCCCTGATCCGGCACAGGAGGCCGCCCAATGAACGGCTTCCTTGCCATATTGCAACGCGATCTGCGGCTTGCCCTGCGTCAGGGGGCTGATTCGGTCATGGTTGTGGCATTCTTTATCGTCACGACAACCCTGTTTCCATTCGGTGTCGGCCCCGAGGCCAACATTCTGGCACGTATTGCATCGGGGGTTATCTGGGTTTCGGCATTGCTTGCGGCCATGCTGTCACTCGAACGGGTTTTTCAGACAGATTACGAAGACGGCACGCTTGAACTTTTGACCCTGTCGCCGGTCTCGCTTGAATTGCTGGTCTTGGGCAAGGTGCTCGCACACTGGCTGACCACCGGATTGCCATTGATCATTGCTGCCCCCTTGATGGCGGTGATGCTCAATATGGACCAGAACGGATTTGTCACGCTGATGATTGCCATGTTGCTGGGTACCCCGGCATTGAGCCTGATCGGGGCAATTGGCGCGGCCCTTATTCTTGGCGCGCGACGTGGCGGTGTACTTGTTTCATTACTGGTACTCCCCCTGTATATTCCGGTTCTGATTTTCGGAGCCGGCGCAGTTGAGGCGGCCTTGCTGGGTATTTCAGCAACCGCACAGTTACAAATTATGGGTGCCATTTTGCTGATCACATTGGCGGCCACCCCGTTTGCCACCGCACATGCGGTGCGTCAGGCAATGGAATAACGGACAGAAGAATATGCATCGTTTTGCCAAACCAAGTGTGTTTCTGAAGCTGACCGACCCGCTCCTGCCATGGTTGGCCGGTGCAACAGCGATCCTGATTGCAACCGGGCTTTATTTCGCGCTTTTTGCGTCACCACTTGACTATCAGCAAGGCGACACCGTGCGGATCATGTATTTACATGTCCCTGCCGCCTGGATGGGTTTGTTCTGCTATGTCGGCATGGCAATTTGCGGTGCAATGAGCCTGATCTGGAAGCATCCGCTTGCTGACATCTGCGCGCGCGCCACGGCTCCGATCGGTGCGACCTTTACCGCACTTTGCCTGATCACAGGGTCTTTGTGGGGCGAACCGATGTGGGGCACATGGTGGGTGTGGGATGCGCGCCTGACCTCGATGCTGATCCTGCTGTTCCTGTATCTTGGCTATATCGCGCTGGTGAATGCATTTGATGATCCCGAACGCGGATCAAAGGCCGGATCGGCACTTGCACTGGTTGGTGCCATCAATGTCCCGATCGTCAAGTTTTCGGTCGACTGGTGGAACACCCTGCATCAACCGGCATCCATCGTCCGGATGGATGGCCCGAGCGTTGATCCAAGCATGCAATTGCCGCTTGGTCTGATGATCCTCGGGTTCACCTGTTATTATTTTGTACTGCTGATTTTGCGGGTACGTCTTGAGCTTAATGAACGTCGCATTCGCGCCTTGCAGCTTTCTGGCATGTTTGACGAACGATCCGATCAGGAAGCTGAAAAAGCCAACAGCTATGATGCGGGTCACAATGCGGAGGCCAGCCAATGAGTGAGTTCTTCTCAATGGGCGGATATGGCAGCTATATCTGGGGCAGCTACGCCATAACGGCAATTGCCATGATTGCCCTGTTGCTGGCGACCTTGCGCAGTTTGCGTAACAGCCGCATCGAACGCGACCAGCTTGAAACTGTTCTGCAGGCACGTCGTCCCCGCAGAACCAAGAAAGCCCCAAAGGCATCCTGACCGGAGAACTATTGTGTCACTTTCCCGCGCAAAAGCCCGTAAACGCCAACGCATGTATATTATCGGCGCTGTTCTTCTGGCAGTTGCCGGTGCGGCGGCATTGATCCTGACCGCGTTCGAGGATTCGGTTGTCTTCTTCTTCAGCCCTACCGAAATTGTTGAGAAGTCCCCTATTGATCCTGATCAGCGTCTGCGCATCGGCGGACTGGTCGTCGAAGGATCGGTCGCAAAGCTTGAAGATGGCAAGACCATCGCCTTTGTCGTGACTGATATGGCCCAATCTGTTCCGATTGCCTATAGCGGTATTCTGCCTGATCTGTTCCGTGAAGGTCAGGGTGTGGTCGCTGAAGGCCATATGAACGGAAACGGTACTTTTGTTGCATCCGAAGTTCTTGCAAAGCATGATGAAAACTACATGCCGCCCGAAGTCGCCGAATCCCTTAAGAAAAGCGGCCATTGGGAAGAAATCGAACAAAAAAACGCGGAACAAATGCGCAATTAAGCCACATTCTATCGCGATAAAGTCCAATCAAACGCGTAAGAAAAACCCGGTTTTGACGTAACTGTGTTGTAGGTGTCCCGTCACACCGTCAGATATGTCTTCGGGGATCAGATCGGGGAAGCCTTAGACGGAGATGCTTGCAGAGTTCGGACATTTTGCCCTGCTCCTGATTGTGGTGACAGGCTTCGGTCAGGCTGTGCTGTGCAGCCCGCTTTGGCTGCGCTCGTCTTTGCGGTCCTCCTTGCTGGGACCGGCAACTGTGCTTGCAGGCGGTTCCCCCGGTCCGTTTTCGGATGGTCCGGGCAATATGTCCGTCAGGCTCCCCACGCAAGATCTTCCTCGCCAGACCAGCCCGTATCTGATTCTGCCACTCGGTATTCTGGTGCTGGCAATCATCGCCGAGGCAGGCCTTCTGCATGCTTTCATTGTTAGCGACTTCAGCCTGCCGATTGTTGCGGATGTAAGCCATTCATCCACGCCATTATTGTTCCGCATCGGAGCCGCCTTTACGCCTGATGGCGGGGCGATGGTGCTTTGGTTGTTGGCGGTATCGCTGGTCAATGTGGTTCTTGCCATTCAGCTTTTTACCCCGGAAAAATCATCCTATGCCCAAGACGATGACGGATCGCTGTATCACAATGCCCTGTCTGTTCTTGGTCTGTTGATTGCCGTCCTGGGGCTCGCAACACTGATTGATGCCGACCCGTTTTTGCGGATGGCTGTTGCCCCGCTTGATGGACGTGGCATGAATCCGCAAAATCAGGATGTGTTGCGGGTTCTGCGCGAACCGTTCCTGTATCTTGGCCTTGCCGGACTGGCCGTAATTTATGCCCTGACCATTTCGGGCCTGCTTGACAAAAAGTTTGATCGCCGTATCGCCGAAACCATGCGCTTCTGGACAATTATGTCCTGGGTTTCGCTTGGAACTGCCATTGCGATCAATGCCTATCGATCCTATAGCCAGCAGGCATGGGGGAACTGGTGGTATTGGGATACGGCAGAGAACAGCTTGCTGTTGCCCTGGCTTTTGACCACGGCTCTTGTGCATTGCCGGGCTGTGCTTGAAAAAACCGAAACGCTTAAGGGCTGGACGGCATTTCTTGGACTTTCGGCACTCGCCGTTGGCTGGTTCGGGGTTTATCTGACCCGCTCGGACCTGTTTGGTCCGCTTACCGAAACCCTGATGAAATCCGGCGACAGCATGACCCTTCTGATCGGGTTCTGTGTGGTCTTTGCCGGATCATATTATCTGTTCTGGCAACGCAGCGACAATCTGGGTGAACCAAGACCCTTCGAGCCGATTTCGCGCGAAAGCAGCATGTTCCTTAACAGTGTCATTCTTGCGCTGATTGCTGCAGTGGTTCTGATTGGGACCATCTATCCGCTGGTATTACGCTGGCTTGGCGGTGAAAACATTACAGTCGGCGGACCTTTCTATGTTGAAGTTCTGGTTCCGATGACAGTCCCGCTATTGTTACTGATGGGCTTTGCCCCGACATTGCGCTGGCGTCAGGATGAAGTATGGCTGATCGGTCGGCGCATGAAGCTTGCCGCCATCCTGTCACTGATCATTTTTCTGTTTGTGTCGATCCGCTTTATTGACCTTTCACCGGCCCCGCTGATCGGCATCGGACTGGCGGGCTGGATTTTGACCGCATCGCTTAGCGACCTTTGGGCGCGCCTGTGGCGGCAGCCCGATCACGGTGAAAGCAAATACAGAAACCTTCAGCTTCTGGGGCCACGCTATCTGAGCATGACCCTTGCCCATATTGGTCTGGCCGTCATGCTGGCTGGCGGGGCTGCAAGCAGCATCTGGGAAGAACAGATTGTTGTGTCTGCGCGCGCCGGTCAAAGCATCCAGGCTGGCCCCTACAACCTTCAATATGAAGGTGTGTCTTTGCTGGCTGGTGAAAACTATGCCACCCGGCAGGCAAAATTCATTCTCTATCGTCATGCCCTTCCTGTTACCGAGCTCTATCCGGAAATTCGTTATTATCCGATCCGCGGCGTTGAAACCCGCGAAGCGGGTATCTGGCATGGTCGTGACGGGGACTTGCACGTTTCTGTCGGCGATCGCGCCGATGATGGCGGACGGGTCGTTTCGGTCCGCTTCCTGCCAATGATGACATGGGTATGGGCAGGCATGATATTGATGCTGACGGGCGGAGCCATCAGTATCGTTACACGCATATTCCTGCGCTTTCAGAAGAACGGAGTTTCCGCTTCATGAGATTTTCGCTTGCTGTGATCCCGCTGGTTCTGTTTGCGGCCCTGGCCGGGGTGTTTTTGATGAATATCGACAAGGATTCATCGGTTGTGCCATCGGTTTTGATCGATAAACCGGCACCGGATTTCTCTTTGCCGCCGCTTCCCGGACGCGACAAGGGCCTGTCCAAGGCTGATCTCACCAAAGGTCAGGTTTCGGTTCTCAATGTCTTTGCCAGCTGGTGTGTGCCCTGCCGCGCAGAACACCCGTTGATCAAGCGCCTTTCGCGCGAAGCCGATATTCCGGTCTTTGGCCTGAACTACAAGGAAAAAGATCCCCAGGACGGTGTCAAATGGCTGGCCGAACTTGGGGATCCCTATACTGCTGTCGGCATGGATCTGTCGGGCCGTACCGGTATTGATTTCGGGGTTTACGGTGTGCCTGAAACCTTCATCATCGATGGCACCGGTCAAATCAGATACAAGCATGTCGGTCCGGTTACGGTAGATGTGCTTGAGAATGTACTTCTGCCCAAAATTGCGGAGTTAAAAGGATGACCCGACGTCTTCTGACACTGATTGGCACCCTTGGCGTCATCATGCCGCTTCTGGCGGGAAATCCTGCATGGGCAGTGAACCCTGACGAGATGCTGTCCAATCCGGTTCTGGAAAAACGTGCCCGCGATATCAGTCAGGAACTGCGTTGCCTTGTCTGTCAGAACCAGTCGATTGATGATTCCGATGCCGAACTTGCCCGCGACCTGCGCGTGCTGGTTCGTGAACGCCTGATTGCAGGGGACACAAACGCAGAAGCCATTGACTACATTGTTGCACGCTATGGCGACTATGTTCTTTTGAACCCGCCCCTGAAACCGGAAACCTACATTCTGTGGGCCAGCCCGGCAGTTTTGGCAATTCTGGCCCTGCTTGCCGTCTTTGCGTTTTACCGACGCAAGCAACGCGAAGCAGCAGCAACAACGACATCCCTGTCGCGTGATGAACAGGCCCGCCTTGATGAAATTCTTGGCACTTCAAAAGATGACGGGCGCGCCTGATGTCCGCGATTATCTTGATGCGTAAACACCACCCGGACGGAGGTCTGCGTTGATCTGGGTTGGTTTGTCTGCATTGGCGCTTTTTGGTGCGGCTGTCATTTATGTCAGCCTGCCCGGCTATAATGGCAAAGTATTTTCCCCGCGCCGGATGGGACTTTCCGTCATTCCGGTAGTGATTGCATTTGGTGTTTATATTGTTATTGGCAATCCGACATTACCCGCGAAACCCTATGCCGAACGTGCAGGCGAGCGTAACCTTGCCGCAGCAGCCGCAGTTGCGGGCAATGTCACCAATCCGAATTACAAGACAGACCAGCAAATCCAGCGCCTGCTTAATCAGATCGTGCTGTCGCTTGAGGTCAATCCACGCAACCTTCAGGGCTGGGTGGCACTGGCGCGCGGCTCCTTGCGGCTTGGCAATATCGAACGGGCGGTTGCCGCCTTTGCGCAGGCCTATGCCCTTTCCGGGCACAACCCGTTATTGGCAATTGAATATGCCGACACCCGTATTACCGCGCAAAACGGCCAGATAGACAGCACGTCGCGCGATCTGGTGTTGCATGCTTTGGGTCAGATGCCCAACCATCTTCTGGCGCGCTATTATTACGGTATCATGTTGAAACAAAGCGACAAACCGTCACAAGCATTGAATGTCCTGCGCGATCTTTATCGCGACTTGCCAAAGGACGATCCGCTGGGCAACGCCACAGAAAGCGAGATCAAGGCTCTTCAGGCACTTTCAGATGCGCGTACCGACGCCCAGTAAATACGCCCAGTAAACAACGTAAATCACGCACCGAACAGATACAGCACCCCAAGCAGGATGGCTGTGATCATCAATAAGGTGCCACCAAGTGCGACAAGCTTCATGATCGGGTGAAGCTGGGCCAGATCGCTCTGGTTTGAACCATCCTCGCCAACAGCATTGCTCTCAGACGCCGCACTGGTTTCGTTAAAGCGCCGCAAGGCTTCCTCGCCGCTCATTGGCGGCATCTTGATACGATCAAGGACCGTCCCCTGATCCGGGTTACGGTCCCTGTTCTGTTTGTCGACGTTTTTGTCTGTCATCAAATGTTTCTGGTACTTAACGCTCGACCGTCAGACCGCTGTCGCCAAGATCATCCTGCGGCTGGTAGGTTGGCCACTGCCCCGCAGCCAGAAGATCAAGTGACGGCGCTTCCTGACCAAAGCGCGACCGGTACATCCAGAGATTGGCCATCACGCGCTCGATAAACAGCCGGGTTTCACGCGACGGAATGCTTTCGATGAAATAGAGCGGATCGACATTGTCCTTAAGCGCCTTTTGCCAGCGCCCAAGATTGCCAATCCCGCCATTATAGGCCGCCATCAACTGCAAGAAACCGTTATCGACACCGTTCTGTTCAAGCAAATGATCAACATATTTCTGACCAAGCGACAGATTGATTTCCGGTTCATACAGCTCGGCACGTTTGGCACCGCGATAGCGGGTATTGCCGATATAGCTTGCTGTTGCCGGCATCAGCTGCATCAAACCACGCGCACCGGCATGGCTGCGCGCATCGGTATTAAAGCCTGATTCCTGGCGCATGAAGGCATAAATCAGCGCACGGTCGACTTCATACCCGCCTTCGGGCTCCCATGGCGGGACCGGATAAAGGGCGTTTACAAAAACATCACCGGTTTTCTGCGCGATATAACTGCCAAGACGCATGGTCAGGGACGCGAAATTCGCCGTATCGGTCAGTGCCAGCACCGCACGGCGCAGGGCATCATCATCCTTGGCTGCGGCCTTGCGAAGTTCGCGTTCGGCCTCGTCGCGCTGACCGACCTGAAGAAGGGCCAAAGCACGGCGACCATGCGGATCAAGTTTCAACTTGTTTGCACGGTTTTCGTCAAGCTCAAGACTGTCCCAGTCAAACACGTCATCGCGACCAAGTGCACGCATGGCAAGCTGACCATAGAAGGATCGCGGATATTCGGCGGCGCGATTAAGCATCTTCTCGGCATCTTCGAAATGCCCGGCGGCCAGATCAATGCGCGCAGCCCAGAACGCGCCAGCCGTGCGGGTCCAGCTTGATGCATATTTATTGGTGCTAAGGGCGGCAAAATGCTTGTGCGCGGTGTCCATCTTGCCAAGTCGCCATGCGGTCAGACCTGCGGTCCAATGCGCCTGTGGCAGATATTTACCCGACCGCTTAGCTGCTTCGCTGGCAAATTTCAGCGCAAGATCGGGCTTGCCGAAATAATAATAGCCCGACGCAATGGATGCGCGCGCCTGATCCTGTTCATAGGCATCAAACAGACGCTTTGCTTCAAGGCTTTCAAGAACCTCTAGCGCCCCGCTGGGCCAGCCATTACCAATCCGGTGACGAATACGGTTCTTGAGCGTCGACAGACGCGAACGTTGTGCTGCGGAAAGCTGTTTGGTCGATTTGTGATAATAGGGCGAGATATTTTCATAATCATATCCGGCACCCGAAACATAGCTTCCGACCGGCTTTTTCGGATAGTTCGCAGACCCGCGGCGTGTCAGCGCAAGTTTATAGATGCGCGGCGCCTGAGGCAGGTCGGCATAGCTCGCAAGCCAGTCCTTGAGTTCTTTGTAACGTGACCGATATGCCGTCGGATGCAAATAACGCTGTGCCAGAACATGGCCCATCAGCACATCATCCGAAAGGCGCGAAATCAGCCGGTCGGCATCTTTCCAGCGGCCCTGTTCCTGAACAGCAAAAATCTGTTCATAAAGCTCGGCATCACGATCTGAAAGCGGCTTGGGAACAAGGACCGATAATGCATCGTCCAGTTCGGGATTACCCAAAGCAGCCTGTTCCTGCGTGTCCGCGACAGCAGGTGACGGAGCTGCCATGAAGGTCATGACCCCGAACATAGCGACTAAGAGGCCCTGTCTTAGTGTGGTTTTCACACCCGGCAGGCTTGTTCTTATTGCTTCGATCAAATTCAGTATCCCCAACGAGGCTTTGCTTCAAAGCCGCGTGTTTATCCCGAAGCAGCTTGGTCTCGCAACCCGTTGCCTGCGGTGTTCCCCCCGGTGCAACGGCGCCTTTTATAGCAGCAAACGCCCAAACCGCGAAATCATTTATCTGGAATCAATTACTTGGCGAGATCCCATTTCACCCGATCAGACAGACGCATATCTCCCATGCGTACGCCCTATTTATCGCCAATTCCTTAAAGCTTCTGTGCAACGGCCCGCAAGTCACGCCATGCAAGGCGCTTTTGTTCGGGGGTTCGCAGCAAATATGCCGGATGGAACATTGCGGTCAGATCGGCCCTGGCCCCGTCGGCAAAGACCAGTTCCTTCCATGTGCCACGCAAACGCGTGATCCCTCGATCTTCTTCCATCAGGGTTTTGGCAGAACTTCCGCCCAGACATACGACGACCTTTGGGCCGATCAGTTCAAGATGACGGCGCACAAACGGTTCGCACACTGCAACCTCGGCCGTGGTCGGCTGCCGGTTCCCCGGCGGGCGCCAGGGCAGGATATTGGTGATATAGACTTCTTCGCGCGCAAGTCCGATGGACCGCAACATCGCATCAAGCAGCTTGCCGCTGGGACCAACAAACGGCAGTCCCTGCCGGTCCTCCTCCGCACCCGGGGCTTCGCCAACCAGAACCAGCTTGGCTTCGACATTCCCGGTCCCAAAGACAGTGTTGCTTGCAGATTTTTTAAGCGCGCAGCCTTCGAACTTCTCGATGGCGTCTTTGAGTTCATCAAGACTGGTGGCGGCTGCGGCCGCATCACGGGCCGACTGACGGGCTTCGTGCGGTGTATCTGAAAGCAGAAACCCGCCATCAGCGCCTTGTGGCATCGGAGCCGGACCACCAGCGCCAAGCGCAGATGGTCGCGCCACAGACGTCGCCCCGGGACGGGCTGCCGATTGCGGTTGCGGGGCGAATCCGGGCCGGTTCGCAGCATTCCGGCTCAGGCTTTCAGAAGCCTTGAAACGGTCGAGTGGCTCGTCAGCAATTGCTTCGTCCACACCCATTTCATATTGCCAGACCAATGCCTGAAACGGATCGAGATTATTTACATCAAAATCTGTAATTGGATTGCTCATCTACACAAAGGCGGTGTATGTTGCGGCGCACGCGTGATTGGTGCAGCGGATTTTGACCGACTTTAACGATTTTGATCCATATGTACCATATACAAACGCGCGCTAAATAGGTATAGCTATACCGATTAAGCGCCAAATGTGAGAAATCAGGGCTTGGGCGAGACTCTGATCGGTGAATACCGGCCTGCAACCAAACGGACGAAAACAGTTCGAACAAGGTCGCAGCCAAACGAGAGAGGCCATATGGAACGCGAATCCATGGAATTTGACGTGGTTGTCGTAGGCGCCGGTGTATCCGGTCTGTCGGCTGCCATCAAACTGATGCAACTCGCCCAGGAACAGGAAAAAGAAATCACCGTCTGTGTGGTTGAAAAGGGTTCCGAAGTCGGCGCCCACACCCTGTCGGGTGCCGTGATGGAGCCCCGCTCCATGAACGAACTTTTCCCGGACTGGAAAGAACGCGGCGCGCCGCTGAACGTTCCGGCTGGTGAAGACCAGTTCATGATGCTGAGCGAAACCGGTTCCAGAAAACTGCCGACCCCGCCGCAGATGCATAACAAGGGCAATTATATTGTCAGCCTTGGTAATGTGTGCCGCTGGCTTGGCGAACAGGCCGAGGCGCTTGGCGTTGAAGTTTATCCGGGTTTTGCCGCCGCCGAAGTTCTGTTTAACGAAGACGGTTCGGTAAAGGGTATTGCCACTGGCGATATGGGCCTTACGCGTGACGGCACGCCGGGCCCGAACCACGAACCGGGCATGGAACTGCATGCCAAATACACCTTCTTTGCCGAAGGGTGCCGTGGATCGCTTTCCGAACAGCTGATCAAGAAGTTTGATCTGCGCAAGAATTCCGATCCGCAGACCTATGGCATCGGCATCAAGGAACTTTGGGAAGTTGATCCGGAAGTCCATAAGGAAGGCCTGATCCAGCATACGGTTGGCTGGCCGCTCGACAAAGACACCTATGGCGGATCCTTCCTGTATCACCTTGATAACAATCAGGTTGTTGTCGGCTTTGTCATCGGCCTTGATTACGCGAACCCGCATCTCAGCCCGTTTGACGAGTTCCAGCGGTTCAAGACCCATCCGGCCATTCGCAAGATTTTCGAAAAGGGTCGGCGCATTTCCTATGGTGCACGCGCGCTCAACGAAGGCGGTTTCCAGTCGATCCCTGATCTTGTTTTCCCGGGTGGTTGCCTGATCGGCTGTTCGGCGGGCTTCATGAACGTGCCGAAAATCAAGGGATCGCACACCGCGATGAAGACCGGGATGCTGGCCGCCGAGGCCGCATTCGAGGCCCTGACCGCAGACGAAGTCCCCGCCCAGATGGACAGCTATCCGTCGCGCATTGAAAACAGCTGGATCTATCCGGAACTGCACAAGGTCCGCAACATCCGCCCGAGCTTTGCCAAATGGGGCTTCTGGGGCGGCATGGCTTATAGTGCGGTTGATACATATCTGTTTGGCGGCAAGGCTCCCTGGACTTTCAAGAACCATGCAGACCATTCCTGCCTGAAACCGGCAGCCGAGATGCCCAAGATCGACTATCCGAAACCCGATGGCAAAATCAGCTTTGATAAATTGTCGTCGGTCTTCCTGTCGAACACCAACCATGGCGAAGACCAGCCTGTTCACCTGACGCTCAAGGATGACAGTGTTCCGGTCAACACCAACCTTGCCATTTATGATGGCCCCGAAGCACGGTTCTGCCCGGCAGGGGTTTACGAATTTGTCGAAGATGAAGACAAGGGCGGCAAACGTTTGCAGATCAATGCCCAGAACTGCGTGCATTGCAAAACCTGCGACATCAAGGACCCGACCCAGAATATCGTCTGGGTGGTGCCCGAAGGTGGCGGCGGCCCGAATTATCCGAACATGTAAGCCTTCTGGCTTTCGTCATACAAAAGACCCGCTATCTGGCGGGTCTTTTTGTTTGGTCTGATGATTGTATTTTCCCGACCAAACCGGAGCTTTGCCAGAAGGTTTGCACAGCCACCAACCTGAAATCCGTGACGGTTTTGAACCGGCATGCCGTGATATAGCGTATTGTCTTGCGATTGCATGTCGTCGCGTGTTGCAAATGCTTTGCCTTATAATTGCCGACTGAGTAGGCTAAACCCGAAATTCAACATGGTGTTGCTCGGCACGCGACAATACCGAACCCGAATTGCGGACGCAGGACAAGCCTTTGAAACGTCAACTGTTACAAATCATCATCCCGATGACGGCACTTGCTCTTTCAGCCTGTGGCTCCATGCCACAGCGCGACGAGCAGGTAGAATTCCAGTATCCGCAATCAGACGGCTTTTCGGGGAACTTCCTTGCAGGGAAAGCAGCCCAGCTTGAAAGCCAGTCCGGCTATGCGGCACAGTATCTTTTGCGCGCCCATGAACTGGAACCCGGTAATAACGAATTGCGCCGCCGTGCCTTTCTGGCACTGATCAGTGATGGCCGCATTTCCGATGCCAGTGACATCGCCAAACAGCTTCAAGGAGAAAATCCTGAAGACCTGTTTGCAGCCCTGACGGTCATGGACACCGCGATCCGTGAAGACCGCTATCAGGATGCAATCAATGTCGTATCGGAACTGCCGCAGCGCGGCGTCAATGCCCTGATCGCCCCCCTGGCAAAGGCCTGGCTATATGCCGGTCTGAACGAACCATCCAGGGCCTTGTCGTCACTGGATGAAATGCAGGGGAATGGCGCGCTTAATCCGCTTTCGGAATATCATCGTGGCCTGATTCTGGCCTATTTCGATGATCTTAACGGTGCCGAACGCGCCCTTGCCAGCGCCTATGGCGATCCGGCGGATGCGCCGCTGCGCGCGGCCGAGGCCCTTGGTGCGGTCTATGAGCGCAAAGGCCAGTCACAAAAAGCAGCCCTGCTGTATCAAAGCTATATGGATCGCCACCCGCAGTCACTAGCCATGCCCTTCCATCTGGAACGGCTTGAACGCGGCGAGCCGCCACTGGCAACGATCCTGACACCAACCACCGGTCTGGCAGAGGCCTATCTTGACATCGCGACCCTGCTTAGTCAGGAAAATGCTGTTGATCCGGCCCTGTTGATGGCGCGTTATTCCCTGTCGCTGCGCCCCTATGACGATATCACCCGGCTTCTGGTCGGTGAGGTCATGGAAATCCAGGAACGCTATGACGCGGCGATCTCGGTTTATAGCGCGATTCCGCAAACATCCCCGCACAGCTGGAATGCCCGTCTTCGCACCGCATCCAGTCTTGAGCAGATCGGGCAGGCTGACAAAGCCATCGATATTCTCGAAAACATGGTCAATGAACGCAAGGACCGTCCCGATGCCCTGATCCAGCTTGGTGATATCCTGCGTATTCAGGGCGACTATGCCAAAGCCGCAAGCGCCTATGACAAGGCGATTGAGCGCCTTGGTGGTGACAGTCTGGTCGGATGGCGGTTGCTGTATCGTCGCGGTATCGCCCATGAGCGTGCCGGTGACTGGAAAAAGGCAGAAACGGACTTCCTGCTTGCGCTCGAAATCGAGCCGGAACAACCCTATGTCCTGAACTATCTTGGATATAGCTGGGTTGATATGGGCAAGAATTTCGAACAGGCCGAAGACATGCTGAAACGCGCGGTCGAATTGCAGCCTGATGACGGCTATATCGTCGACAGTCTTGGCTGGGTTTACTACAAGCTCGGCCGGTTTGATGACGCGGTCGAGCAGCTTGAAAAGGCTGTGGAACTCAAACCCGATGATCCGACCATCAATGATCACCTTGGCGATGCCTATTGGCAGATCGGGCGGTATCACGAAGCCCGGTTCCAGTGGCACCGCGCCCTTTCATTCAATCCGACAGAAGAATTGCGGACCACAGTCGAAAACAAGATCAAGGGTCAGGTACCGGCCGTCGCCCCGGTCGTCGTGAACTGACCAGTTAGTTCGGGAAGAAACATCCATGTCTGCGACCTATAGCGAACAGGCACCGGCCAAAATCAATCTGTTTTTGCATATCACCGGCAAGCGTGATGACGGTTATCATCTGCTTGAAAGCCTTGTCTGCTTTACCGCTGTCGGTGACGTTCTAAGTGGCGAATGCCGCGATGATGGTGCGATCAATCTGACGATCACCGGTCCGATGTCGGCAAGCCTTGCGCTTGAAGAGACCAAAAACAATCTGGTTGTCCGCGCCGCACGGCTGCTTCAGGAAGAAAGCGGCACCAGCCTTGGTGCTGATCTTGTCCTTGATAAGCGCCTGCCTGTTGCGTCGGGCATTGGCGGCGGGTCTGCGGATGCGGCCAGTGCATTGCGCCTTCTTTGCGATATGTGGCAACTCGACCTTGATCAGAATGCCCTTTCACGGATTGCGCTCAGTCTCGGTGCGGATGTGCCGGTATGCCTGCATGGCAGGACCTGTCTGATGTCGGGTATTGGCGAAAAACTGACCGACCTTCCCGAACTTCCGCCCGTTGCCATGTTGCTGATCAATCCCGGCAAGGCGGTTTCGACCCCGGCAATTTTCAAGGCACGCGAAGACGAAGCCTTCTCTGTCTCGGGGCTTTGGGATGTGCAACGTGAATTTGCCAGTGGGGCCGCCCTTGCCGATGCCTTGTCGGAATGCGGTAATGACCTGACGCTTGCCGCCACCAGTATCCTTCCCGAGATTTGCGATGTGCTGAATGCGCTGGCCCGTGAAGAAGGCTGTCTGCTTGCCCGGATGTCGGGAAGCGGGGCCACCTGTTTTGGCATTTATGACACCAGAGATCAGGCAGAAAAGGCCGCAATTGCCATCGCTGCCCAGCACCCGGACTGGTGGATTTCACCAACGGAAATCATCAGTCAGCAAGCCAGAGTTCTGTCAAATATCGGCGCGTCATTCCCCGACTAGGACCGTGATAAAAAAACCTTCAAATAGAGGGTTGCACTCTTGTCACGGGGGCGCTATTTTCCGCGCCACGCACGCTGATGGGGCGTGGCCAAGTGGTAAGGCATCGGTTTTTGGTATCGTGTACCGTAGGTTCGAATCCTACCGCCCCAGCCAAGACAAACCGCTTTGAGGTTTTCCTCAAAGCGGTTTTCTTTTTGCCCAAAGATATCCGGCCTTCAACCGGGCCTCGTTTCGTTCCCCGGAACTTCTCGAATTGCGCGTGACAACCCCCATATTCACAATGTAGCGTTCAACTGTCTGATAAAGACCATTACCCTGCCAAAGCAAACAGAACAGGGAACGTAAGTTTTTTTAGGGGAAGCGAATGACACCCGGGGACACAGAAAATCGCGACAGCCCACATCCCTTGCTGCGACCGCGCGATGTTGTCATCCCCTTTCGCAAACGCATCCTGATTGCGACCGGGTTGATCCTGAGCCTGATTTTTGCTGATGGCGTTGTCGATTACATGATTGAACATGCCCGTCAGGAAACCACCCTTCAGATCAATATGAGCGGCCGCCAGCGCATGCTGAGCCAGCGCATCAACGGCTTTAGCCAGATGCTTGCACAAGGCACTCAGACCACCGCAGCCGAAAGTAACGAAATACGCCTTGCACTAAAAGACGCGATTGACCTGATGGAAAGCTCCCATCGCGCACTTGTCGATGGCGACCAGCAGCTTGCGCTTCCCCCGTCAGAAGGCGTCATTCGCCGCTATTATCTTGAAGGAAAACCGTCACTTGATAGTGAAGTAAGATCGTTTCTTGAAGCTGCAAAACGTGTTCTGAACAGCACCGACCCCGGACAAAGCCGTGTTGTGGCCATTGATGCCGAATATATTCACCGGACTGCTTTCAAACCGTTGCTTGAGATGCTTGACCGGACGGTTACGCTTTATCAACGCGATGCCGAACGCCAACTTATGATCAGCACGCAAGTATCTCTTGTGACGCGCGGGGCGTTGATCCTGTGCATTCTTGGCGTGATCTTTGGTGTTGTCTGGCCGATGATCGCGATCATTCGCACCAACCTTCAGCAATTTGCAACCGAACGGAACCGGGCCAATGCCGCCAGTCAGGCAAAGTCGGAATTTCTGGCCACTGTCAGCCACGAAATAAGAACCCCGATGAACAGCATTCTTGGTCTGTCAGGTCTGCTGGCCAGAGGCGATATGGCGGCAAACCTGCAACGTTATGCTGTGCTGATCAATGAATCAGCCAAGACCCTTATGGCCATCGTCAACGACGTCCTTGATCTTAGCAAGATTGAAGCCGGCAAGCTCGAGATCGAGCATATCGTCTTTTCACCACAGGATGTTGTGCGCAACACGGTTGGCAGTTTCAGCAGTATCGCCTCGGACAAGGAGCTTGATCTGCGCACCATCATTGCCGACGACACACCGGACTTTGTCGAAGGTGATCCCACCCGATTGCGCCAGATTCTGGCTAACTTTCTTTCCAATGCCCTGAAATTTACCGAGACAGGGAATGTTACGGTCAATCTTTACCGCAGCGACAGGCTTTCCGAACATTGGGCAGATGTCGTTGTTCTAAGGCTTGAAGTTACGGATACCGGTATCGGCTTTGGCGACGAAACACGGAAAAATCTGTTTGAGGCCTTTAATCAGGCCGACCAGTCAACAACACGCAAATATGGCGGCACTGGTCTTGGACTTGCCATTGCCAAACGTTTGACCGAGGCAATGGGCGGCAAGATTGATGCCTCCGCTGTCCCCGGCAAAGGTGCAAAATTTTGGGTCGACGTTCCGTTCACACCAGTACATCCGGCCCTGAACGAGCACAGCGGACTTGTTGCTGAACATTATTCGCCTGAACTTCCGACCCTGGAAAATAGTGACGTGCCGCTTGATAATTTCATCAAGGTGCTCGTCGTTGATGACAAGGAACTCAATCGTATCGTCATAGGGGCCTTTCTTGACAAAGGTCCCTATGAGATCAGCTATGCCTGTGATGGCCGCGAAGCTGTCGAGAAGGCCGTGGAAAACCGCTATGACCTGATCCTGATGGATGCGCAAATGCCGGTGATGGATGGCACAGAGGCCCTTCATGCCATCCGAAGGACGCCGGGACCATCGCGCAATGCAAAGATCATTGTCGTTACCGCAGACGCCCTTGAACAAGCCGAAAGCCGTTACCTTGCGATCGGGTTTGACGGATATCTGTCCAAACCACTGACGCCGGAAACACTCGCACGGGTTCTGCGAGCTGTCATGTGATCAGTATCCGTATCGCCTGCCGTCAGTCCCCGCCGAAGCAGACGATCGTATACTAGCCTGCCTGTTTGGATTCATACATTGCAACACCGGCGCGTGCGATCAAGGTGTCGACCGTATCCCCCGGCTCGGCAATCCCCAGACCAACGCTCAGGCTCAGGTGAAGTTCATCATCGCCTGCCCGGAAATCAGATTCACGGACACGATCCGTCAGGCGTTGCAAATATTTAATAGCCCCGGCGGCACCGGTTTCGGGCATCAGGATCAGAAATTCCTCGTTGCCCCACCGTGCGATCACGTCGGTGTCACGCATAAGTTCCGAAGATACCCTGGCAAACAGTTTCAGGGCGTTGTCACCCGCATCATGACCATAATCGTCATTGAGTTTCTTGAAATTATCGTAATCAAGCAAACCAACAACCAGCTGCTTGTCATAGCGTTTGGTACGCCCGAGTTCGGCTTTCAGGCAATCTTGCATATAACGCCGGTTATAAAGACCGGTCAGCGGATCGCGCGTCGACAGACGTTCGACCTCCTTGCGCGCAGCGTCGAGTGCGTGCTGATCGGCACGGCGAGCAATCGCCTGCCCCAGCAACAAAGCAAATAGCCGAACCAATTCGATATCAGGTGCTGTAAAGACAGGGACCGGTCGCGGCCCCGAGAAACTCAGCGTTCCATAGTATTTGCCATCCACCGGAACCGGCGCGCCAAGATAGGCTTCAAGCCGGAAATTCTGATAACTGGAATGGGTTTTGACATCGCTTTGGCCAACATGGTTGAAGCCGCACACATCGCCGGCCTGAATGACATGGGCGCTATAGGTGTTGGCGAGTTCAAAACTCATGCCCGGTGTCAGGGCATTTTCGGGATGCACGGCCTGCTGGATTTCATACTGATCCTCAACGATCTTGCTGAACACTCCGATCGGCAGACCAAAATGTTCCGTTCCCAGTTTCAGGATCGCATCGACGCGCTGCTCGAAATTCAGGTTCTGCGACGTGATGATCTGGTGCAGCCGGTTCAATGTCTGGTTAGAAGCCAAGCCAACGGAATTTGCGCCACTATTTTGTTCTGTCGTCATTATTTCACCAACCGTTGCACCATTGATACCCAAAGCCGCCTGCCCCTGTGGCACGCATCAGAAACACAGCTTTATGCCAGCCAGCTTAACGAACAATTACCGGCCTTAACCTATTAAGATTAGACCGATACCATACGTATGCATAAGCCTTTCATTGATACGATCCGTTTTATTGGCGCATCGCTTCTTTCAGGGCGGTGACACGCGCAGGATCGACACATATTCGTCCATCTTCACCGCCGTCCGCCTTGCAGGAGGCATGCAGTTCGATGGCCCCGGTTATGAGCAAGATCTCGTCCGCATTGGCCGCCGAAACCCCGGCACCGGGCAGGATCATGATCCGGCCATTGGCCTGCTTTTGCAGTTTTGCGATCTGATCACGCCCGGACAGTGCATCGGATGCGCCTCCGCTGGTCAGGATGCGGTCAAAGCCCAGCACAACCGCCTGTTCAAGCGCGCGGGACTGATCGACAACCACGTCAAAGGCCCGGTGCAGGGTTGTCTGCAGACCATCACATTCAGCAATCAGGTCCCGCAAAACAGCAACATCAAGATTGCCATCCTTGTCGCAGGCGCCAAACACCACACCGGCCGCACCATGATCGCGCGCCAGTGCGATCTCGTGCTTCATGAGGGTACATTCAGAAGCGTCATAACAAAAGTCACCCGGCCGTGGACGGATCATCACCATACATGGCGCATCAAGTCCGGAAATGTGCGCCAAGGCCCCGGGGGTTGGCGTCAGCCCACCAAGTGCCAGTGCCGAACAATATTCAATCCGGTCTGCTCCGGCTTCGATTGCACGCACCGCATCCCCGAGACTTTCGACACAGACTTCAAGCAGAAGATCATTTCCGGTCATCAGCGCGGTATCCCGATTGGTCGCGACCCTTTATCCGATCCCGCGCCTTTCGCATCAAGATGCAGCATTGCCGCCCCCCGAAGTCCACCATCGCTGGCAAAGGCACCGGGAATGATCAGCGGGTTGTCATAGCGTCCCAGAGCACGTTCACGAACCAGCGCATCGATTTGCGCGACAATCCCCTTTTCCGATGCCATGCCGCCGCCAACCGGAATACAGTCGGGATCAATGACATTGACCATCAGGGCAAGCTCGCGGGCGACCAGTTCACAGTAAATCTCGACCGCGCGGGTGGCCTGGACATCTGCGGCCCGCCAGGCATCAGTGATTTCAAAGCTGCTGATCGGGTTTCCGCTGATCTGGGTGTGAATATGTTCAAGGCCACGCGCTCCGCCCCAGGCATCAAGGCACCCGGTTTGACCACAGCCACAGGGAACCGGTGCCAGACCATTACGGATCAGCGTACCGGTTACATCATTCCCATGCCCCCATTCGCCGCGAATGCCACTGCCACCGCCAATGAAGCGGCCATCAACAACAATACCGCCCCCCACGCCGGTACCAAGAATGATCGCGAAAACGGTTCGGGCATTTTTGGCGACACCGCTGATCGCCTCGGCCAGGGCAAAGCAATCAGCGTCATTTTCCACCAGCACATTGCGGCCAAGGATGGATGACAGTTCTGATGCCAGGGACCAGCCCTTGATCGCCGGGATGTTGGCTGAAATCACCGCTCCGCTTTGCGGATCCAGACCACCGGCAAAACTGATCCCGATATCGGGACGCGCACCGAATTCCTGATCCGCCTCGCCGATCACATCCCGGATGGTTGCAACAAACGCATCCAGATTGTCCCTGGGCGTTGGTGTCTTGCTGTGAAGCAGGACTTCACCAGCGTCACTGAACACCCCGAATTCAATCTTTGAACCGCCAATATCAAAGGCATATTGCATGGGCTTATCCCTTTCTGCCGACAGATATGGGGATACACCACAAGCTTTGACGCAGCAAAAAGAAACGGCACCTGCCCCAAGGAACAAGTGCCGTCTTTTATCTGTCAGGTTCTGGCAATCAACCGCGCAGGCGGGCCGCCAGTTCGTCATATTCAGGCATCTTATCGACCGGGCCAAGCGCCGTGATGGTCGGTTTACCATCCAGAAGCGCCTTGCCGGAACGACGCACGCTTTCAAGATCAACTCCGTCAATCCTGGCGACGATCTCTTCCATGCTCTGCGGACGACCGAAAATCTGGATTTGACGGGCAAGGGTTTCACAGCGACCGGAATTGCTTTCCATCGCCATCACCACCGATGCCTTGAGCTGAGCACGCGCGCGCGTGACTTCTTCTTCGGTCAGATCATCGGTCGCACGGACCAGTTCGTCGCACATGACCGGCATCAGTTCGCCAATGTCATTGGCCCCGGTCCCGGCATAGATCGAAAACAGGCCACCATCAACATAATGCGACGAGAAGCTATAGACCGAATAAACCAGACCACGCTTTTCACGGATTTCCTGGAACAGACGCGATGACATGCCCCCCCCCAGAAGGGTGTTGAAGACCTGCAGGTCATAGAAGCTGTCATCGGTATAAGACACGGTCGGAAGACCGAAAATCACATGAACCTGTTCAAGTTTGCGATTTTCAATCCGGTTACCGCCTTCGTATTTGAGCGGCTCCATCTCGTGATCTTCATGTTCAGGCAGGCTGTCGAATTTTTCGGCAACCATGTCGACAACGCGCTGGTGTTCGACCTTGCCAGATGCCGAAAACACCATGCGTTTCGGGCTGTAGCGGCGCGACATATAGTCAAACAGATGATCACGCGTCAGCGACGATACATTTTCCGGACTGCCAAGGATTGAACGGCCCAGAGCCTGATTTGGCAGGGCAGTTTCCTGAAAATAGTCAAAAATGATGTCGTCGGGCGTGTCATTGGCCTGCCCGATTTCCTGCAGGATGACCTGGCGTTCGCGTTCAAGCTCTTTGGCATCAAGCGTTGAATGCTGCAGGATGTCGGCAATCACATCAATCGCCAATTCCTGATCTTCGTGCAGGACCTTGCAGTAATAGGCCGTGTTTTCACGCGATGTATAAGCATTCATCTGCCCGCCAACGGCTTCGATCTCCTCGGAGATCTGCAGCGCAGAACGACGGCGCGTGCCCTTGAAGGCCATATGTTCAAGCATATGGGAAATGCCGTTGATGTCTGGCGTTTCGTTACGCGCGCCAACATCAACCCAGGTACCAAGGGCCACCGACTGCACATGGTCAAGGCGGTCGGTTGCGACAATCATCCCATTGTCAAGCTGGGTAAGCTCGACTGTCATATAGCATTACTCCTGTTTTTCACATCACGCCCAATCATATCCGATTTTCAGGCCGCACGCCGGTTTTTACGGACATGCGCCATCAATGCGTCAACATCATTGGCCATGGGTTCGACCTTTTCAGGTCGGTCATATAGATCAGAGAGACGCGGCGGCAAGTCCGGATAAATGCCGGATGCCTGTTTGACCGCATCGGGGAACTTTGCCGGATGTGCTGTGGCCAGTGCCACCATCGGCACCGATTTGTCCCGATTGCAGGCGCGGCCCGAAACGATGCCGATCACGGAATGCGGATCGACCAGCTCGCCACTTGTTTCAAGGATATCCTTGATCGCGGCCTTGGTCGCGTCGTCATCAAGACGATAACCATCGAAATGTTCGCGTGCGCGGGCAAACTGCCCCTGCGACATTTCCATAACACCGGTTTCACGGAATTTGGTCAGCATCTCGGCAATTGCCAGACCATCACGATCATAAAGATCAAACATCAAGCGTTCGAAGTTCGAGCTGACCTGAATGTCCATGGACGGGCTGAGCGACGGCGCCACACCTTCCATCTTCATCACACCGCTTTCAAAGAAGCGTGCAAGGATGTCATTGCGGTTTGCACCCACCACGAACTGCTTGATCGGAAGGCCCATCTGCATCGCTGCATACCCGGCATAGACATTGCCAAAGTTGCCTGACGGTACAGAGAAGGAAATCTCGCGTTCCGGGGAACCGAGCTGCACACCGGCCCAGAAATAATAGGCGATCTGGCACATGATACGCGCCCAGTTGATCGAGTTGACCGCAGACAGGCCAATCTCGTCACGGAAGGCATGATCATTGAACAGGGCCTTGACCAGATCCTGACAATCATCAAACGATCCTTCGACCGCAATGTTATGAACGTTGTCAGACAGGATCGTCGTCATCTGGCGACGTTGAACTTCTGAAACGCGGCCTTTCGGATGCAGGATGAAGATATCGATATTTTCACGATCCCGGCAGGCTTCAATCGCAGCCGATCCGGTATCGCCGGAGGTTGCACCAACAATCGTGATCCGTTCGCCGCGCTTGGCCAGAACATGGTCAAACAGACGACCAACAACCTGAAGCGCATAATCCTTGAAAGCAAGTGTGGGGCCATGGAACAGCTCCATCACCCAGTCATTGGCACCAAGCTGTTTGAGCGGTGCGACTGCGTCGTGATCAAAGCCGTTATAGGTATCTTCGAGAATGGCCTTAAGGGCATCGTCATCAACAGTGCCTGCCACAAACGGCTGGATCACTTTGAAAGCGACTTCTGCATATGTCAGAGTTCGCAGCGCACGAATGTCATCCTTGGAAAAAGCAGGCCAGGTTTCGGGGACATAAAGACCACCATCACGGGCCAGACCGGCAAGAAGAACATCATCGAACTGCAAAATGGGGGCGCTTCCCCGCGTGCTGACATAGCGCACTAGACCTGCTCCTGCATAAGGCGAAAACCAGTTCCGTGTGTCCGGACGCAAGTCGCGCCAAAACACACTCCAACGCCTGAGTTAGTGAGGGGTTGGGCAAATATAGTCAAGGGACAATCAAGCAGAGCTGGGCTGTGGTCGGCATTATCCCGCAAGCCTCTTGCAAACTGCGGATAATTTGCACGTCTCAATCAAGCGGAATGCCATGTTCCTTAAGCTTGGCCTCGGCAACCGCGGCACGGCGAACCACAGTCCGGTAGTTCCCAAGCAGGATTCGCAAGATCGCCTTGATAAAGCGATCCGAGCCCGCCATTTTTTTCTCAAAGGTCTGCCGGTTGATCGCGATCAGCACAGTACGTTCGGTCGCACGTGCAGATGCCATGCGCGGTTTGTTATCAACAAGAGCAAGTTCGCCAAACAAGCCACCAGCTTCAATGGTCCCCAGAATGACTTCTTCTTCACCATTCAGGGTTTTGAAAACCTCGACTTTGCCTTCTTGGACAACATAGGCCGAGTTTCCCGGCTTCCCTTCCCGGAAAATAACCTGATCTGTGGCAAAGACCTGGCGGTCCATGACCTTCTTGTTGCCGTCGGTTATTCCCATGTGACTGTCATACCCATGAAGTCTATAAAGGGTAAACTATCGGATAACCGCTTATCATCATTCGGAAATCCGTAGTTACTGATGCTAGCATATTACCACATGCATTCAATCGAATTTAGATTCCGTACCGGTTGTGCATATGGGTTTTGAAAGCATCAACACCAAGAATGCTTCCCGTCGCATCCTTAAGAATTTCATCGGTTGAACGGCTTGAAGCCTGACTGTGGATATTCTGTGCAAGCCAGCTCATCAGCGGTTCGAATTCACCACGCGACAATGCATCGGGAATAGCCGGGTTTGCATCCCGTGCCGCAGCAAAGATCTGGGCCGCGGCCATAGCGCCCAGCGTATAGGTCGGGAAATAGCCCCAGGCCCCGGATGGCCAATGGATATCCTGCAGGCATCCGTCACGATCATCCGTCGGCGTGATCCCCAGAAGCTTCTGCATCATTTCGTTCCAGGCACCCGGAAGATCGGCAAGTTTCATATCGCCTTCGATCAGGGCACGCTCAAGCCGATAGCGCATGATGACATGTGCCGGATAGGTGACCTCGTCGGCATCAACACGAATCAGGCCGGGCTCAACCCGGGTATAGAGACGGTGCAGGTTTGAGGCACTCCATGCCGCATCATCGCCACCAAATGCCTTTTTGAAAACCGGCCCCGCATAGGTCAGGAACTCCTCGGACCGGCAGGCCTGCATTTCAACCAGAAGCGACTGGCTTTCATGCATGGTCATGCCGCGTGCCTTGCCGACCGGCTGGTTGCGCCAGTCCCTGGGCAAGCCTCGCTCATACATCGCGTGACCGGTTTCGTGCAGAACGCCCATGATGGCCGAGGTAAAATCATTTTCGTCATAGCGGGTGGTGATGCGTACATCATCGGGAATACCACCGCAGAACGGATGATGCGAAATATCCAGACGCCCATGGTTAAAGTCAAACCCGACCGCTTTCATCAGATCAAGGCCAACCGCGTTCTGGGTTTCAATCGGGAACGAACCGACCGGCAGAACCGGCTTGGCTTCGGCTTTTTGCCGTTCGATCACTTCGGATGTGAAATCAGGCAGGAATGCTTCAAGCTCGGCAAACAGACTGTCAATCCGGTCCGACCGCATCATCGGATCATACTGATCAAGCAACGCGTCATAGACCGACGTGCCCAGCGCATCCGCCTTTGCCTTGCCTGCCTCAATCGACAGATCAAGCACTTCCTGCAATTTCGGCAGAAGCCCCTTGAAATCATTGTCTGCACGCGCCTTACGCCATGCAACTTCGCAGCGGGTTTCCGCGCGCGACATCTTTTCGACCAGATCGGATGGAACGGCGGTGCCATGCACCCAGTTGCGTTTCATCTCGCCAAGGTTGGCTTTCTGCCAGGCATCAAGACTTTCGTCTTCGGCAGCAGCAATCAGGTCGCCCATTTCCGGCGCATTCATCAGCTCGTTTTCAAGAACACTCAGGGTCGCCAGCTGTTCTGACCGGGCCTCTGCGCCACCTTCAGGCATGATTGCCGCCATATCCCAATGGAGCATCTGACCGGCATCAGAGAGAACACCCATGCGATGGAAACGGGCTTCGAGCTTTTTATATGCTTCGGTCATCGGAACTCCTTGGCGCTGCCGCAAACCGGTCAGCGCTCATTTTTCTTCTTTTGGGGTATGATCTCGTCCAACAGGGACGGCAAACAGGAAACTGGCTAATCGGGCAACCTGCCCGGCATTGCACCGTCAGGCAGCCTGACCATTGTGATCCTGATCATCTTTGTCTTCGGCAGGACGGCGATGATAAACAACAAAGATCACAATCAGGGACAGCGCCAGACTGTACCAGGTAATTGCATATTCCAGATGGTTGTTTGGCAACTCGACCTTGGCCTGGCCACCGATCGGCAATCCGCCAGCGACGGGCGTATCATCAAGTTCCAGATAATAAGGGCTGGCAAGCTCCGCACCGCTATCTTCGGCCATGTGATCGACATCGACATAAAACCACTGATTGGTAAGCGCATCATTTTCCGGCTGCGCCCAGTGTTTTGTCTTTGGCAGGCGCAAAACCCCCGTCACATGGACTTTCCCCTCAACAAGGCTTTCAGGGCGTGTTTCCGGGTCACGGTTTTCTGTCGGCACCCATCCGCGATTAACCAGAATGATGCGACCATCTTCCTGTTCAAGCGGGGTGATCAACTGGAACCCGACATTGCCGCGCCGGGTGCGTGCCATCAGGTACTTTTCCTGATCGTTCAGGTAACGCCCGTCGGCATAGGCTGCGCGAAACGCCAGTGACGGGTCAACGACCGTATCGGTCGGAACCGGGATCGGTGTCATCAATGCCTGTGCCTGACGTTGCTCAATCAGGCCCTGTTTCCAGAATAGCCTGTCAAGCTGCCAGGAACCGAGCCCCACCAAAATAACCAGAGACAAGCCGACGCAGATTTTCATCGCCGGACTAGGGCGCGTAGTAAGTAAAGGCATTAACTGAAATCAGTCCTGTTGAGATGTCGATCTATGGCGATATTGCAGCGCCACCATGAGACCTTTTAACGGTCTAAGCAACACCATTGTCACACCGATAATAACCGGCCCCCACACCACCGCATGCAACCATAATGGAGGCATGTATTTCATCTCAACCCAAAGCGCCAGGGGAACAACCAGAAATCCGAGAATAAAGATGATAAACACAGCCGGGCCGTCACCGGCATCATGCCCGCGCAAATCCAGCCCGCAGACATCGCACTTTTCACGAACGGTCAGATAGCCCTGAAACAGCTTTCCCCCACCGCAGCGGGGGCATTTGCATGCCAGCCCGGTACGTATGGGGGAAATGTTCGGATAATAATCATCCATGATCTTGGACCCGGCCAACCGGGTCAGAGCGGCTTATTCGCCGCCCCAGATGTAAACGGCGAAGAACAGGAACAGCCAGACAACGTCAACGAAGTGCCAGTACCAGGCTGCAGCTTCCAGACCGAAATGATGATCGGGTTTAAAGCCGTCCTTCGTCGCGCGTACAAGGCAGACCGCAAGGAACACCGTTCCGACAAATACGTGGAAGCCGTGGAAACCGGTCGCCATGTAGAAGGTCGAAGAATAGATGTTATCAGCAAAGCCGAATGCCGCGTGGCTATATTCATAAGCCTGCAAGCCCAGGAAGATCACGCCAAGCGCCACGGTCAGCGCCAGCCCCTGAACCAGATCCTTTTTCTTGCCTTCGATGCAGCCATGATGCGCCCAGGTCAGGGTGCAGCCCGACAGCAGCAGGATCAGGGTGTTCAGGAACGGCAAATCCCACGGGTCAAGAACCTCGACCCCTGCAGGCGGCCATTCGGTGACGCCGGGGCTGAAGATCACAAATGCGTTGTGGAAGAACGCCCAGAAGAAAGCCACAAAGAACATTACTTCGGATGCGATAAACAGCGACATGCCATAACGCAGGCCGATCTGAACGACCTTGTTGTGGTAAATCTTTGACTCGCTGATTACGTTGCTCCACCAACGGAACATCACAAACAGGATGCCAGCAATCCCGATCGCCGCCAGCCAGAAATCAGCCGGTGCCCGATCCGAATGCATGAACATGACCATGCCACCAGTAAACAGACCTGCCGATGCTGCCGCCACAAGCGGCCACGGGCTTGGGTCTACCAGGTGGAACGGATGTTTCTGAGCATGATCACTCATTCCTTGCCCCCCTCAATCCTTACAAAAGAAATTCAAGTTCGCTTTGTTAAACCGAGGCCACAGTCCGCAAATCTGCATTCTGTCAGCCTCCCTGATTATTTTCCCTGCCTGCTGCCTCGACCGACACATCGGCCTTGAAGAAGGTATAGGACAGGGTAATTGTCTTCACGTCCTGGGTATTGATGTCTTCTGCAATGGCAGGATCAACATAGAAACTGACCGGCATATCGACGCGCTGTCCCGGTTCAAGGGTTTGCTCGTCAAAACAGAAACATGCGATCTTGCTGAAATACTGCCCTGCCTTCAATGGTGTCACGTTATATGTCGCCTGCCCGGTGATCGGGGTAAGCGCCATGTTTTCTGCCATGTAATAAGCCAGATTGTCCTCGCCCAAGCGAACGGTGATCTCGCGCTGTTCCGGTTTAAACTGCCAGTTCAGACCCGAATTGACGTCCGCATTGAACCGGATCTTGATGGTTTTTTCCGACACTTCGACCGGAGCTTCGGTTGCAACCTGAGTCGTACCGCCAAACCCGGTGACCTGACAGAACAGCTTGTAAAGCGGGACCGATGCATAGGACAGGCCAACCATCGCACCAACAACAAACACACAACTGAACAAGACCCGCTTGTTCTTTGCCTTTGTTTTATCGAGTTGCGTCTGATCAGCCATCTTGCCCGAGTTCCTAGCTCATCTTCAAAATTGTGATCGCAAAGAACAGAACCGCCAGGCCACCAAGAATGGCCAGAAATACGAGGTTCTTCTTTTTGCGTTTGGCAAGAAACGCTTCAAGCTCGGCCTTGTTGTGCTGTGCCTGTTCGCTCATGCCATAAATCCAACCAGCCAAACATCCGCAACCATCGCCCCGAACAGGACAAACAGATACAGGATGGAATACCCAAACATCTTATGCGGCGCGCGTTCTTCGGCATTGCGCAGCACGCGGATCGCATGGCGCAGAAACAGAAGCCCGGTCAACCCCGCCGTCACGCCATAAAAAACACCCAGCAGCCCGGTCGCCACCGGTACAAAGGTAACCGGCACAAGCAGAATTGTATAAATCAGCATCTGCTTTTTGGTTGCCGCTTCGCCAGCCACAACCGGCATCATCGGAACCCCGACCTTTGCGTAGTCACCACAACGGAAAAGGGCCAGGGCCCAGAAATGCGGTGGTGTCCACATAAAGATAATCATAAACAACGCGATCGAATTCAGATCGACCCCGCCGGTCACCGACGCCCAGCCGATCATCGGGGGAAATGCCCCGGCGGCACCGCCAATGACGATATTCTGTGGCGTACTGCGCTTGAGCCACATGGTGTAAACGAAAACGTAGAACGCAATCGACACCGCAAGCAAAACCGCAGCAGCAATATTGATGGCAACCGCCATAACGGTTACCGAAACGACCGAAAGCGCAATGCCAAGAGACAGGGCTTCGTCCGCCGGTACGCGCCCTGCCGGAATCGGCCGGTTCTGGGTGCGTTTCATGTGGATGTCGATATCCCGGTCATACCACATGTTAATCGAAGCAGCCGCGCCACTGGCGACAGCAATACAGGCAATTGCGACGAGTCCCAAAAATGGATGGATCGAACCCGGGGCAATCAACAGACCAACAGCACCGGTGAAAACAACAAGGGTCATCACACCGGGCTTGAGCAACGCGATATAGTCGCGCACCTCGGAAATCGGCAGCGATGCTGCACTTTCAAGAGCAATGGTCTGGTCGGCAACCTGCTTGGTCATGGAACTCTGGTCTTCTCTTCTTGGGGCGGTAGGGTGCCCCCCGCAAGACAAGCTCGCGGGGGGCTTAAACCAGTGTCACTTACTTGATGCGCGGCAGTTCGTCAAAGGTATGGAACGGCGGCGGCGAGCTGACGGTCCATTCCAGTGTATCTGCACCTTCGCCATACGGATTTGCTTCGGCCTTCTTGCCTCGGATGAAGGCATGCGCCACCACACAGAGGAAGAAGATGGTCGATGCAAACGAGATATATGCACCATAAGACGAAACAAGGTTCCAACCGGCAAACGCATCCGGATAGTCGGCATAACGACGCGGCATGCCAGCAAGACCCAGGAAGTGCTGCGGGAAGAAGGTCAGGTTGACGCCGACGAAGAAGGCCCAGAAATGGATCTTCGCACCGAGATCGGAAATCTCGTAACCGGTCATCTTGCTGAACCAGTAATAGAAACCGGCAAAGATCGAGAACACGGCACCAAGCGACAGAACATAGTGGAAGTGAGCCACAACGAAGTAGGTATCGTGAAGCGGCAGATCCATGCCCGAGTTTGCCAGCATAACCCCTGTCACACCGCCCACAGTGAACAGGAAGATAAAGCCGATCGCCCAGAGCATCGGAGCACGCAAGGTGATCGAGCCACCCCACATGGTCGCAATCCACGAGAAGATTTTAACCCCGGTCGGCACCGCAATGACCATCGTCGCTGCCGTGAAATACGCACGGGTGTCAACATCCATACCGACGGTATACATGTGGTGTGCCCACACGATGAAGCCGACAACACCAATCGCAACCATCGCATATGCCATCCCGAGATAGCCAAAGACCGGCTTGCGCGAGAAGGTCGAAATGATGTGGCTGATGATGCCGAAGCCCGGCAGGATCATGATGTACACTTCCGGATGCCCGAAGAACCAGAACAGATGCTGATAAAGGATCGGGTCACCGCCACCGGCCGGATTGAAGAAGTCCGTGCCAAAGTTACGGTCGGTCAGAAGCATGGTAATCGCGCCACCAAGAACCGGCACAGCCAGCAACAGCAGGAAAGCTGTTACCAGCATGGACCATGCAAATAGCGGCATTTTGTGCAGGGTCATGCCCGGGGCACGCATGTTGAAGATGGTGGTGATGAAGTTCACCGCACCAAGGATCGAGCTGGCCCCTGCAAGATGCAGGGCAAAGATCGCAAGGTCTACCGACGCATCAGGATGGCCAAGCACCCCGGAAAGAGGCGGATAAACCGTCCAGCCTGTACCGGCACCACTGCCGACAACGGCAGAAAGCATCAGCAAGATGAAGGCTGGCACGATCAGCCAGAACGAAATGTTGTTCAAACGCGGGAACGCCATATCCGGCGCACCGATCATGATCGGAACGAACCAGTTGCCAAAACCGCCAATCATGGCGGGCATGACAACGAAGAAGACCATGATCATGCCGTGTGCGGTCACAAGCACGTTGAAGAAATGGTGATCTTCAATGATCTGGGTCCCCGGATGAGCCAGTTCCATACGGAACCAGACCGAGAACGCGCCACCGATCAGACCGGCAATCACCGAGAAGACAAGATAAAGAGTCCCGATATCCTTATGGTTGGTCGACAGGAACCAACGGGTAAAGAAGCCGGGGGTATGATCGTGATCATGTGTGTCAGCGTGAGCCATCAGTCTCTCCCTCACTCTGCCGATGCCACTGATACCGAAGACGGCAAGTCAGCAGATGCGAACTGTTCTTGTGCCTTGGCTACCCAGGCTTCGTATTCTTCCATCGTAACAGCCTTGACCGCGATCGGCATATAGGCGTGGTTCACACCACACAGCTCCGAACACTGGCCATAGAATGTTGTACCGGCATACTCGCCTGGAATGCGGGTCCAGGTTTCGTTCAGACGACCAGGTACGGCATCAAGCTTGATGAAGAGCGACGGCATGGCCCAGTTATGGATCACGTCATCGGACGTCATGATCAATCGAATATTGGCATCGACCGGCAGGACAACAGGATTGTCCACATCCAGAAGGCGATTGAGGCCTTCGGCAACAGCGGTTTCTTCGTCGATCATCAGGGAATCAAAGGTGAAGTTACCGTTGTCCGGATATTCGTAGGTCCAGTACCACTGCTTGCCGATGATCTTAAGGGTAAGGTCGGCATCCTCGACGCGGTCTGCAAAATACAGCAGACGGAAGGACGGGATCGCGATGACAAGAAGAATAAGGACCGGCACAACCGTCCAGACCACTTCAAGAAGGGTGTGGTGCGTTGTTTTCGACGGTACCGGGTTGCGCTTCGCGCTGAAACGGAAAAGTACGTACAGCAGCAAAGCAAGAACGACCACGGTAATGATCGTCATCAGCCACGTAAGTAGATTAAAGAATTTCTGGCCTTCAACAGCCACAGGCGAAACCGGATCCTGCAGCCCAAGCTGCCAGGGCTCGGGCTGACCAACCGCAGCAAGTGCTGCGCCATCAAACCCGGTGATTACCGCCAATCCCAACAGAAAGATGGGAAATAGCTTCTTGATCGACATGCGAATCTGCCCCCTCGCATTACATCTCAAGGCGATATGCCTCAATCCTCCCCGCCTCCGAAACCACCGATGGCCGAATGAATGATAATCGCCCCCTCTCAAGGACATTATCACGCTTCAACCAAAGATTAACAGCAGATCGGACCGGAGCATTTCCTCTGACATATCTTATTCTTAATAAGCCTGCACCCGAAAGTACATCTGTAAGGCAGGCAAATAGCGTATCTTCGGCACCTGATCCAGAAAAAACCTCGCTGCAATGCACAAAAAATGTATTTGATAACAGTTCAAATTATCGCTTTGGTTTTATTAAAAACGTTCGAAAATACCCACCCTTAGATAGAAAAACAGCCATTCCGGTTAGAGTTTTTTGAACCCTTCCAGCTTTGCTGCTTTGCAATATAACCGATGAACAACTTTAGAATCTCTTCAACCAATGGATAAAGCCGGACAGGTTTGATGACGGCCTGATCAGGACATCTTTTCAGGGGCGCATCGCTACGTCACATTGATGTTTCATGTCGGCGTTCTGAAATGCTGCTGACAAAACCGGTAAGCACCTGTTCAAAAACGCGATTCGCAAAAGCTGGCAACAGGCCAGAGATGATCAGCACTTGACGGGAATCTGTGGTCGAGCCCTTGAAATACCAACAGTTTCCTAGCATATCAGTAAGATGAAATTGGTTGGCGATATAAGTTTTGCGGACTATTCTACCCAAACGTATGTATCCAGATCCCTGTACGGGGTATGACACGTCCCAAAGTTTCCCCTGGATGCTGACTGGAAAATAACAGAGGTTCGCAGATGGCACGTCAAGGCAGCAAAAGACTTTTTACCGCCGAGATGCGGCTCCTCAACAAACTTGAAACCATGAGTGACATGGTTTCCTTTCCGGCCGTAGATGCCCCGACCGCTGGTCAGGGAACTGGCGGCGTGGACATTTCGTCTCTTCATACTGCGATCGAAGAGCTCAAGCTTGAGCTTCTTTCTGACATTCGCATCATGATCGAAGAGCAGAAAAAGCAGAATGCCAAGCCGACAGACAGTGAACAGGAAGATGCCCGCAATGAATTGCGTCTTCTGAAAACCGAAATTCGTGCTCTGGCCAACTCAATTCAGGAAACGAAACGCGAAATCGCGGCTCTTTATACCGCCCCTGAAGACAGCAGCGGCACGCGCATCAACATCGTCAAGGGTGAACTTGATTCCGTTGTGGCGGCCACCGAGGATGCAACAGCCAACATCCTTGAAACCGTCGAAAAGATTGACGCGGTTGCGCACAATATCCGCTCGGCTGCACCGGACGAATATACGCAAGGACTGGCTGATGACATTGTAGAACTGGTGGTCAAGGTGTTTGAGTCCTGCAACTTCCAGGACCTGACAGGGCAGCGCATCACCAAAGTCGTCAACACGATGAAATATATCGAGGAACGCGTGAATCGCGTGATCGAGATCTGGGGCGATGATGATTTTGGCGATTTCGATCTGCCAGCTGATCCCAAAGGCTTGGACAACCTTGACAAAACGGTCACCAAAGCACCGCAAAACGCCCAGCGCGTCAGTCAGGACGAGGTTGATCAGATCTTCTCGCAGGCAGAAATTGACGCCCTGTTTGATTGATCACGACATCTGTCGCTGAAAATGCAAAAGCCTGCCAGACGGCAGGCTTTTCTTTTGAGAAAACAGTGAGCTCGAAACCGGATCAGGCGTGACCAGCTTCGCCTGACAGCAGTTCCGGTGCGAAACCAAGCTTGGAAAACGCCTGTTCCCATTTGTCTTCGCAATCTACGTCAAATAAAAGGTCGGCATCGGCATCAACATGCAGCCAGCCATTGGCAAGAATTTCACTTTCAAGCTGACCACTGCGCCATCCGGCATAACCCAGCGCCAGAATGCGGCTTTTGGGACCTTCGCCCAAGGCGATCTGTTCGAGGATATCAACCGTTGCAGTTACCGAGACACCCGGATCAACATGCAGGGTCGCCTCGTTTGAAAAATCGGTGGAATGCAGAACAAATCCGCGGCTGCTTTCGACCGGACCGCCAAAATGGACCTGAATATCTTCGATGGTTGGTGCCGGACGGGCAATGCCGAGTTGTTCGAGAAGTTCCGGAAAGGTGATGCTGTCAATCACACGGTTGATGACCAGCCCCATCGCCCCATCCTTATTGTGGGCACAGATATAAACAACACTTTGCGAAAAACGCGGATCACGCATGCCGGGCATCGCCACCAGCAGCTTTCCGCCAAGATATTCGCCTGTGTTGATACGCTCAGCCATCTCGTAACTCTTCCTGTCCTGTTTCATCAAGCCTAGCGCGATTAACGGTCCATTACCATCAAGAACCCCGACAAACATGACATAATTACAGTGTTCCGGGCATTTCCCTTATATTCAAGATGTAGGAACCCGCCCCTGCAATCGCCAACATTTCCGCAAAACTTTTCGTCAGATTGAGGTCGATAGACATATGTCATCGCCGCACACAGATAAATCGGTCACATAGACGTGGCTTGATTTGATCGTCTCAGGGGATTACGCCTTCAAGGCATGGATCTTTGCCTGCTTTGCGCCATATATTCGATCCAGAGTAAGGCATCCTGATATCGGCTATGTAAGGACCACGACGTGCTTCGCCACCTGATCATTCGCTTATCGCTGCTGCTTGCCGTAACGATCTTGTCGTTTGGCGGGGTGCGCCCTGCAATCGCCGCCCAGGATATGACGTCAGGCTGGACGGATGAGGACTTTGCGTCCGTGCGGCTGATCAGTGCTCAAACCGGGCTTAACGGTTCGGACATGCTGCGCCTTGGCCTTGAATTCGAGTTACAGCCCGACTGGAAGATCTACTGGCGCAGTGCCGGTGACGCAGGCTTCCCGCCGCAGCTTGACTGGACCGGGTCCGAAAATCTGGGTGACGCCCAAATCCTGTGGCCTGCCCCGCATCGTTTCTCAATCTTTGGTCTCGAAACATTCGGCTACAAGAACCACATCATTTTGCCGATTGATGTCGTCATTCCCGATCCGCGCAAGGACGTCTCGATCAGTCTTGATGTCGATTATTTGGTGTGCAGCGACATTTGCATTCCGGCAAATGCAAACTTCAAACTTGATGTCCCGGCGTCCGTCGCAACAGGTCCGGACACAGGTGCTTCGACGGCAAGCAATCAGGCCCATCAGATTGAAAAATTTGTGTCCCGCGTTCCATTGCGCGGGGACGACCTTCCGGTTTCCGTCACAAGCATCACGGTCGACAAGGCATCAGACCAACCCGTTCTGCGCCTTGGCATCAAAGGCCTGGATAAGGCGGGCGTAAGCGTCGATGACATCCTGATTGAAAGTGATGGTCGCGCCGGATTTGGCACGCCGAGCCCCGTAAAAAGCGGGTCAGCGTCAGCAAACGACATCCGGTATTTTGATCTGGCTGTCTTTGGACTGAATGATGATCAGTCTCTTGATAGCACAGATCTGACAGTCACCGTTATTGCCGGGCCATTATCGGTTGAGCAATCCGTTACGGTTGGCACGGTAAATACAACAGACTCGACCAGCCCGACGGCGACAGTGGCAGTGGCAGTGGCAGTGGCAGTGGCAACGACCAGCACCAGCATATGGCTGATTGCTGTGTTTGCGTTGCTGGGGGGACTTATCCTCAATGTGATGCCCTGCGTATTGCCGGTCCTGTCGATCAAGGTGATGTCGGTCATCAATGTTCGCGAACAGGACATCAAACAGGTCAGATACGGTTTCCTTGCCAGTGCGGCCGGGATTGTAACGTCCTTCTGGCTGATCGCAGCCATACTGGTTGGCATCAAACTGGCGGGTGGGTCTATCGGTTGGGGTATTCAGTTCCAGCAACCGCTGTTCCTGACCGTCATGACGATCATTCTGGCCCTGTTTGCACTCAATATGTGGGGACTTTTTGAAATTAATGGTCCCAGCGAACTGGGCAATGTCGCCAATGATGCAATCAGCAATCAGGAAAATCGCGGTCGTCATCTCAGCGGTCATTTTCTGACCGGCATGTTTGCGACATTGCTGGCGACGCCGTGTTCGGCGCCGTTTCTTGGTACGGCAATCGGCTTTGCCCTTGCCGGAAGCATCGTCGATATCTTTTTGATCTTTACGCTTCTGGGGATCGGACTTGCCCTGCCTTATCTGGCAATTGCGATCCAGCCGCGTGTTGCACATCTGCTGCCAAAACCGGGCCGCTGGATGAATGTGGTCAAGGGGGTTCTCGGACTGGCACTGGTTGGGACCGCAGTATGGTTGCTTGGCATCCTGTCGGTTCAGGTCGGTCTTGGGGGTGCCATTGCCGTTGGTCTTGGTCTTGTGATCGGTGGCTTGTTTGTTTGGGCGCGCTCGCGCACCCAAAACCTGCGACCGCGTTTTGCCTTTACCGGTCTTGCTCTTGCCGGTTTCCTGATTGCGCTATTTGCTCCGGGCTTTGCCAAACCGCCAAGCCAGACCACCAGCAACCAGAATGCCGGAATACTGGAATGGCAGGCATTTGCGCCTGAAACAATCGGTACACTTGTTGCCGAGGGTAAAACAGTGCTGGTCGATGTCACCGCCGAATGGTGCGTCACCTGTCAGGTCAACAAGAAGCTGGTTCTTGAAACCACCGAGGTCGCAAACGCCCTTCGCAATGACAATATTGTTCTGATGCAGGCCGACTGGACCCGCCCTGACCAGAAAATTGCCGACTATCTGGCGTCTTACGGGCGTTTTGGCATTCCGTTCAATGCCGTCTTTGGACCGGGCGCACCTGATGGCATCCTTTTGTCCGAGCTGCTTCGGGTTGACGCGGTTTTGGGCGCTTTGCAAACGGCTGGCGGCAACACCACATCCGATATTGTCAGGAACACGCAGTAATCAGTACTTCACACGACCACAGCTCACAGACCATCTTGTCCCCGAGATGACAGTTCCTAAAAACTATGGTCGACAGCATTGAATATACAGCCGAATTGTAGTTTGATTCAGGTTCAAGATACCCATCGCGCAATCAACGGGATTGCGCATTCTTACGGAGATACCCATGACCATCACAGTCGGCAATGATATCCCGGACGTTACCCTGTTCCGCGCGACCAGCGACGGCCCCGAAGCTGTCAATTCAAAGGAATTCTTCGCAGGCCGCAAGGTCGTCCTGTTTGCAGTTCCGGGCGCTTACACCCCGACCTGCTCTGCCAAACATCTGCCGGGCTTTGTTGCCAAGGCCGACGAAATCAAGGCGAAGGGTGTCGACGAGATTGCCTGCCTTGCATCCAATGATGCTTTCGTCCTTCAGGCCTGGTCGAAATCCGAAAATGCCGAAAACATCACCATGCTTTCGGACGGTGACCTGTCATTCGTCGATGCAACGGGTCTTGAACTCGATCTGACGGGCCGTGGACTTGGCAAACGCGCCAACCGCTTCGCGATGATCGTCGATAACGGCAAAGTCACCCATCTCGCGGTTGAAGAACCGGGCGTCTTTGAAGTTTCCAGCGCCGAAGCTGTTCTTGAAAAGCTCTGATCAACAGGGCCTGATAGAAACACAGAAAGCTCCGCAGATATCTGCGGAGCTTTTCTTGTCTGAAAGACCGGATTGAATGGTTTAGCGCGGCAACAGAACCGGAATCGGGTCTTCGCTACTGTCAAAATCGCATTCAAATGTCGGGTTGGTGTGCTTTGCAATGAAATGCACAACGCCTTCGCGGAAGGAACCCTTGATCGGCGACCAGCTCATGAACACACCACCGCGGCCGTCATATTCACGAATGTCCGGGTCCCGCGCCAGTTCCTGAAAACTGTGGCCAAGATCCTCGGTCGCGCCAGCAACCAGCCACGACGGTTTCAAGCCGCCATGCCACAACAGATACACGCCACCCACACCGTTCAGACCGAGTTCTCTGATGTCATCAATCATGAACAGGCGGTAATAATCCCCACGCGGGCTTTTGCGCCATTTAATGTCCTGAGCCTTAGGCTGGCGAATAGCACCAAGAGACCAAAATCCCATAGCAACCTCCAAGCACGCCAAAACACGTGCAACCGAATGTCACACGCATCCCAACAACGCTTCTTATTCTTATAGGTATAAACATACCCCAACATATGTAAACGATTGGTTGACGTCACATGTCAGCAAATCGCCTGAATCCTTCTTCTGCGGAAGGATTGGGTATGTCTGTTACCCAGATATAGGACAGAAAACAAGGTTTTCATCCTCAATCGAACAATTTGTCGATATCGTCCTGACTGATCCCCTCTCCTTCAAGTTGCGGACCATTCAAAAGATCCGCATCTTCAATCAGGTTTTCTTTACTCGCGCCCTCGGGCACAGGAAGATCTGCAAAGGCATCCTCGCCCCAGATCAGGATCATGTTGTGGACACGTTCTTCAACAAATTCGAGCGTGCGCACGACCTTGTTGATGCGCTGTCCGGTAATGTCCTGGAAGTTACAGGACTCAAAGATTTTCGTGACGATAAAGGCGATCTGTTCGACGTGATCAGCAACAAAGTCACTGGGCGCAGAATTCTTGAGCGTCATCGCCAGATCATCAATCTGTTCGGCAGATTCCAGAATGGTATGCGTTGCCATTTCCGTATCCTTGACGATGGCATCAAGCTCGGAGGCCGCACTGACCAGACGGTCATCAGAGGCCTTTGGATGGCGTAACGATGCGATCTGGATCTTTGCCTTGTGGATATGCTCGTTCATTTCTTCGATCTGGGTACGAATCAGTTCCAGATCATCACGGTCAGGCTCGGACGCCCCCGGGCGGTTGCTATGCGTAAAGTTGCTTGAAACCGGTTCGGGCAGCTCGTCCATCGGCGCATCATTTGATGCAACCGGTGCAGCGACCGGCGCGTCGGCACTGATTGTTGCCCCGGATGCAACCGCTTCGCGCAGTTGGGATACTTCCCCGCGAAGGGCCCGGATTTCGTCAAGAACAGCTTGTGTCAAACCAGAAGGCTCTGCTGTTGCAGCCGGAGACGGCAAGGATGACGGCATGGCTTCACCTGCGCCCATCCCACTTTCCAGCGTCGGATCAAAGAACGAGTCCGACCAATCTTCAACGACCCCACCTGTCCGCTCTTTTAACCGACGTTCGGCAGTAAACACCTTCTGAACACGACGAGACATGATTGACTTCAAACCTCCAGAACGGGCGCAGCCCATTCACAAAATCCCCAAACGCACCGTTTGACGGCGTCGTTCATTACCTTTCGAACAAGTATAAAGGTGCAGATTGCAACAAGTCCAATGGGTTTCAAGTACAAGTCCTTGAAAAAGAACACCCCGGCCATGGACCGGGGTGCTCGCAATCTTAAAGCAGCCTTGCGTATCAAGCCGTTTCCGGTTGCCAGCGCAACACAGGCTTGCGCGCCGCTGCCGTTTCATCAAGACGACGACGCGGCGTCAGGTAAGGTGCGTTCTTGAAGAACTCTGCATCACCCGACTCGGCCTTTGCGACCAGTGCAAGCACTGCATCACAGAACTGGTCGATCGATTCCTTGGTTTCGGTTTCGGTCGGCTCGATCAGCAATGCACCATGAACGACCAGCGGGAAATACATCGTCATCGGGTGGAACCCTTCGTCGATGATTGCCTTGGCAAGATCCAGCGTCGAAACACCGGTATCTTTCAGGAAGCTGTCGTCAAACAGGGCTTCATGCATGCAATAGCCCGGGAACGCCACGCTGAGCTTTTCCTTGAGACGGGCAAGCAGATAGTTGGCATTAAGAACAGCATCACCCGACGCCTGACGCAGACCATCCGCACCGTGGCTTTTCATATAGGTCAGGGCACGAATGAACATGCCCATCTGGCCATGGAAGCCTTTCAGACGGCCAAACGGCTTCATGCCGTCATTTTCGTCTGCGGTTTCAACCAGATGGAAGCCGTTTTCATTGCGCACGACATAAGGGATCGGTGCGAACGGCGCCAGGGCATCGGAGAACACAACCGGCCCGGAACCCGGTCCGCCACCACCATGCGGAGTGGAGAAGGTCTTGTGCAGGTTGATATGCATCGCATCAATGCCAAGATCGGCCGGGCGAACACGACCAACAATGGCGTTGAAGTTCGCACCATCGCAATAGAAGTAACCACCAGCCGCGTGCACCAGATCGGCGATCTTGCGCACATCACGTTCGAACAGGCCGCAGGTATTCGGATTGGTCAGCATGATACCGGCGACATCGTCACCAAGCTTGGCCTCAAACGCCGCCAGATCAACACGACCATCCTCGGTTGCCGGGATTGAATCAACCGTAAAGCCACATGCAGCCGCGGTTGCCGGGTTGGTCCCATGGGCCGATTCCGGCACCAGAACACGACGGCGGTTTTCGCCACGGGCATCAAGGGCCGCACGAATGGCCATCATGCCGCAAAGTTCACCCTGTGCACCGGCAGCCGGTGACATGGAAACAGCCGGCATCCCGGTCAGAACCAGCAACCAGTGTGCACACTGGTCAATCAGTTCAAGCGCACCCTGAACCGTGCTTTCGGGCTGCATCGGATGCAGATCGGAAAGACCGGGCAAACGCGCAACCTTTTCATTCAGGCGCGGGTTGTGCTTCATGGTGCAGGACCCCAGCGGGAAGAAACCGGAATCAATCCCGAAATTCTTCTGCGACAGGCGGGTAAAGTGGCGAACCACCTGCGGTTCGGACAAGCCCGGAAGACCGACATTGCTGTCACGATCAAGGCCTGCAAGGCGCGACTTCGTACCTTTCGGCTCTGGCAGATCAACGCCGGTGCGGCCTGGCTGACCCTGTTCAAAGATCAGCTTTTCTTCCAGAACAAGTCCACGGTTGCCGGTATGGGTTGTAAACGTCATGCCAGCGCCTCCTTCAATGCGGACGCAAGGGCCGCGATATCTTCATCGGTATTGGTTTCAGTAACCGCCACCAGCAGGTAATTATCCAGATCAGAACGGTTCGGATAAAGACGCGACAGTGGAACACCACCAAGAACACCCTTGGCGACCAGTGCCTCGACAACCTCGGCTGCCGGTTTGGCAAGCTTGACAGTGAACTCGTTAAAGAAGCTGTCATTCACAACCGATGCACCAGCGACGGAATCAATTGCATCCGCAGCCTTGCAGGCATTTTCGTGGTTCAGGATTGCCAGGCGACGATAACCGTCTTCACCAAGCAGGCTCATGTGAACCGTGAATGCCAACGAGCACAGACCGGAGTTGGTGCAGATGTTCGATGTCGCCTTTTCGCGACGGATATGCTGTTCACGGGTCGAAAGTGTCAGAACAAAACCACGCTTGCCATCCTGATCCACCGTCTCGCCACAGAGACGGCCGGGCATCTGACGCACCAGTTTCTGGGTGGTGGCAAACAGACCGACATATGGCCCGCCATAGTTCAGCGCATTGCCGATTGACTGGCCTTCACCGCAAACGATGTCGGCACCGAAGCTTCCCGGTGACTTGATCGCGCCGAATGCAACAGCCTCGGTAAAGACGACAACCAGAAGCGCGCCCTTGGCATGGCAAAGATCTGCAAGCTGGGTGTGGTCCTGAATACGACCAAAAACATCCGGGTACTGCACAACAACGCAGGCCGTCTGATCATCAATCAGTTCGCCCAGTTCCTCGACAGTTGCCTGCTGTTCCGGGTTGCCGTCACGTCCGGCAACTTCGGTATCGCTGTACTGGCAATAGGTCTCGGTGACTTCGCGGTAATGCGGATGCAGGCCGCCCGAAAGAACGGCCTTTTTGCGACGGGTCGCACGGCAAGCCATCAGGACAGCCTCGGCACAGGATGTTGCACCATCCCACATCGATGCGTTGGCCACATCCATACCTGTGATCGATGCTACCTGGGTCTGGAATTCGAACAGATACTGCAACGTGCCCTGCGCGATTTCCGGCTGATAGGGTGTATAGGCCGTCAGGAATTCACCACGCTGGATGATGTAATCAACCGTTGCAGGAACATGGTGACGATAGGCACCTGCACCCAGGAAGCTTGGCACACTTGATGCGCCGATGTTTTTGGCGGCAAGCGCCTGCATGTCGCGTTCGACCTGCATTTCGCCAAGATGGCTGGGCAGATCAACCGGTGCATCAAGCAATGCGCCCTCGGGCACATCACAGTAAAGTTCATCGACTGATGACGCCCCGATGGTTTCAAGCATCACGGCGCGATCAGCGCGTGTCAGTGGAAGATAACGCATACTTACAGACCTTCGACGAAGTCTTTATAGGCTGCTTCATCCATCAGCTCGTCGAGCTGGGATTCATCAGTCAGCGACATTTTAAAGAACCAGCCATCGGTTTCCGGTGCTTCATTCACCAGCGCCGGATTGGCATCAAGTTCTTCGTTTACTTCAACAATTTCACCATCAAGCGGCGCATAAACATCACTTGCGGCCTTGACCGACTCAACGACGGCGGCATCGCCATCCTTGGTCAGTTTCTTGCCGATTTCCGGCAGCTCGACATACACGATGTCGCCAAGCGACTGCTGTGCGTAATCGGTGATGCCAACGGTTGCGATACCGTCTTCAAGCTCGATCCATTCATGTTCCTGCGAGAATTTCTTAGCCATTGTCTTAGTCCCTGTTGATCGTTTGTCTGCCGCGCGGCGATCCGCCGCACATTCTCAAGAATTACGGCGATTAGCCGCGGAAATAGCGATGCGGTGCGAACGGAAGTTCAACAACCTCTGCCGGACGGGCCTTGCCACGCACCATAAGATCGACCTTGGTACCCGGCTCGGAAAATTCAATTGCCACATATCCCATTGCAATCGGACCATCGACCGTCGGACCAAAACCACCGCTGGTGATTTCGCCGATTTCTTCGCCGTCGCTGTTCAGAATCGGGGTATGTTCGCGGGCGGGCGCCTTGCCTTCCGGCTTGATGCCGACACGTTTGCGGTCTGCACCATTTGCAAGCTGATCAAGGATGACATCCGCGCCCTTGAAGCCGCCCTCTTCACGACGGCGTTTGTTGATGATCCAGTTCAGATCGCCTTCAACCGGCGTCGTCGTGGTATCGATATCATTGCCATAAAGGCAAAGTCCGGCTTCCAGACGCAGCGAATCACGTGCGCCAAGACCGATGGCTTCGACTTCGTCCTCGGCCAGCAACTTGCGCGCAAGCTCCTCGGCACGGTCATTGGGAACGGAAATCTCGTAGCCGTCTTCGCCGGTGTAACCGGAACGGGTCACAAAGCAGGCGATCCCGGCAATCTCGATCTCGGCAAAACTCATGAATTTGAGATCGGCAACTTCCGGCGCAAAGCGTGCAAGAACCTTGGCAGCTTCCGGGCCCTGAAGTGCCATCAACGCACGATCATCAATCTCCTCAAGTGCAACACCATCGCCAAGGTTGGCGCGCATGTGAACGATGTCGTCATCCTTGCACGCTGCGTTGATCACAAGAAACAGACTGTCACCGGCATTGGTGATCATAAGATCGTCAAGGATCGTGCCGTCATCCTGGGTAAAAGCCGAGTAGCGTGTGCGACCCGGTTTGAGGATCGCGATGTCTCCGGGCACGAGCTTTTCAAGCTCGGCCACACGGTTTTCACCGGTCAGGCGAACCTGCCCCATGTGTGACACGTCAAACAGGCCCGCTTTGGCACGGGTATGAAGATGTTCACCCTTAACGCCGAGCGGATATTGCACCGGCATATCATAACCGGCAAACGGCACCATCTTGGCGCCAAGTTCTACATGGAGGTCATAAAGGGCTGTTTTAAGCAGTTCGGTCTGATGATCGGCCATCAAGCTCTCCCGGACAGTCGTTGCGAAACATAGCCGACCAATGGCCAACCACATTCCCCCTCTGTCTTGGAGCCTGAAAGAATCACAGCCGACTTGTCGTGACGGTCTGCTTACATCTTCGGCGAGGCGGTCACCGGCATTTCATTCTGATGCCGCCTGCTTTCCAGAGTCCCATCTCCCCGCGGTCCGTTTGCCTGAGAGTTTCCGGGGTGGTTGCTCCTTCGGCGTCCGCGCAATCCGTTATGGACCGTGGCACTCTCCCACGGGGATCACTTGGGTATGCGTCCTTATACGTATTTCAATCTCGGTCGACCAGCCCCAAAATTCAGGCAATCGTCAGACCGGAATTTCAACCTTGCGACGTCAGTTCGTTCCGAAACGACGATTATAGTCGAGCTGATCCGCACTTAGCTGGAAACCAAGGTAAATCTCGTAATCCGGTCCGGTCCAGACATCATCAAGTGGCACCGACAATGTTACCTGCTCGTCACGGAAACGAGCCATATTGAGGTTATCGGCAAACGGCATTGTGACATCAAACACCGATTTCTGAACAAAATTGCCCGCAGGGTCACGAAGCGCCACGAAATATTTAAAGGACGCGCTGCGCTCCTGCGCAGCCGGGCCAAGCTCGGCGGTGATAATCGGACTGATGATGACATCAAGCGTCTTGTCACCCAGATCATAACCGCAATCACCAAGATAGCCCGTGAACTCGGCCTCGACGATCACATCGGTCAGATCCTTGCCCGCGCCATTGAACTGGACAAGCTTTGCGGTGTCCTTTGGCAGATAGGCCGCCGGGCACGTCGGAACGGGCTGCTCTTCAAACGGGTTACCGCTGCACGCAGCCAGCAATCCACCAAGCGAGACCATACCCAATGCGCATACGCGCCGCAGTCCGTTACCGATTGTCATCCAAGCCTCTATCAAACCATCTGTTTTCTGACATGTGCACGATCAGCACTGTCCGCGCGCAGTCTATTCTCTCACTTGAACGGGCACAACCCGCTTCGGATATTGTCACAAGATGAAAACATCAAAATCTGCGAAATTCATGGCTTCTCGATCCATGCTGAGTCATTGCGCCACAAGATCAGGCAGGTTATGTAACAAGAACGCTTGAATAACTGCGCCGGGACAGCCCGGCACATTTTGGAAACCGGACCCCGTATCATGTCAGATAAAGCCAGTCTTCGGATCGTTCTTGCCAACCCGCGCGGCTTTTGCGCCGGGGTAGATCGCGCGATTGAGATCGTTGAAAAGGCGCTCGAAAAATATGGTGCGCCGGTTTATGTCCGTCACGAGATCGTCCATAACAAATTCGTTGTCGACCGCCTGCGCGATATGGGTGCCGTTTTCGTCGATGAACTTGATGCTGTTCCCGATGGCGTACCGGTAATCTTTTCGGCCCATGGCGTACCGAAATCCGTGCCCGAAGCTGCCGAAACCCGCAAGCTTGAATATCTCGATGCAACCTGCCCGCTGGTGTCGAAGGTTCATCGCGGCGCAGAACGCCATTTTGCCGAAGGCAAACATATTCTTCTGATCGGCCATGCCGGTCACCCGGAGGTCATCGGCACTATGGGCCAGCTCCCGGCAGGCAGCATGACGCTGATTGAAACCGAGGAAGACGCCGAAAAGCTTGAGGTCACCAATCCGGAAAACCTCGCTTTTGTTACCCAGACGACCCTGTCACTTGATGACACCGCCAAGATCATTGAAATCCTTCAGCGCCGGTTCCCGTCAATTTCGGTGCCGAAGAAAGAAGACATTTGCTATGCAACGACCAACCGTCAGCATGCGGTCAAGATGATTGCCGAAAAGGCTGATGCCATTCTGGTTCTGGGTGCGCCGAATTCATCGAATTCAAACCGTCTGGTCGAAGTTGCCAAACGCGAAGGCTGCACACGTTCCGTTCTGGTCGAACGGGCGTATGATATTGACTGGAGCAAACTTGCCGGGATTAACACCCTTGGCATCACCGCCGGGGCGTCTGCCCCGGAAGTTCTGGTCGAAGAAGTGATTGATGCCTGCCGCGAACGATATGACGTGACGGTCGAGACCATCACACTGACCGACGAGAATGTGACCTTCAAACTGCCGCGTCAGCTTGCAAGCTAATTCGATCTAACTGCTTATCTTTCAGATCAGGAATACGATAACTCCAATGGCCGTCTATACCGACGTTTCAGACGAAGACATCGCCCGTTTTGTCGCCGAATACGATATCGGTGATGTTGTATCGTTCAAGGGCATCGCAGAAGGTGTGGAAAACACCAACTTTCTGCTACAGACGACCGAAGCTCCTTTCATCCTGACCCTGTATGAAAAACGGGTAAATCCGGATGACCTGCCCTTTTATCTTGGTCTGATGGATCATCTTTCCGCCAAGGGACTTAACTGCCCGACACCGATCCACGGGACGGACGGCGTAGCACTGCGTCGTCTTTGTGGTCGCCCGGCAGCAATTACGTCTTTCCTGCAAGGCATGTCGCCACGCCGGATCCTGCCCCATCATTGTGCGGGTCTTGGTACCGCCTTGGCAAAACTCCATACTGCCGGTCTGGATTTCGAGATGCATCTTCCCAATGCACTGAGCGTCAAGGGATGGCGCGGACTGGTGGAAAGCTGTCGGGAACATGCCGACGATGTCGAACCCGGTCTTGGCAAGATGATTGGCGACGAGATCGCCTATCTCGAAGCCAACTGGCCCCATGACCTGCCCAAGGGGGTCATTCATGCCGATCTGTTCCCCGACAACGTATTTTTCTTCCCGGGCAAGGAAGATGTATCGGGATTGATCGACTTCTATTTCGCCTGCAATGACCTGCTGAGCTACGACATCGCAATCTGCATGAATGCATGGTGTTTTGAACCTGATAACAGCTTCAATGTTACCAAGGCCAAAAACCTTCTGTCGCAATATGGCAAGGTCCGCACACTGAGCGGCGGGGAAATCGCTGCTCTTCCGGTTCTTGCGCGCGGTGCCAGCCTGCGCTTTTTGCTGACCCGTCTTTATGACTGGGTGAATACGCCAAAAGACGCCCTGGTCACCCCCAAAAACCCCCGCGAATATATCAACAAGCTTCGTTTCCATCAGCGGGTGGAAAGTGCAGCTGCCTATGGATTTGATTAAGGACGCGCCCCTATGACTTCAAACAATGGCGGGGATAACCACGTCGAGATTTACACCGACGGCGCGTGCAGCGGAAATCCCGGCCCGGGTGGCTGGGGCGCGATCCTGCGTTTCAAGGGCGTTGAAAAGGAACTTTCGGGCGGCGATCCCGAAACCACCAACAACCGTATGGAAATGATGGCCGCAATCAGCGCACTCGAAGCCCTGAAACGCCCATGCACCGTCGATATCTACACCGACAGCAGCTATGTCCGCGACGGTATCACCAAATGGATTTTCGGCTGGCAGAAGCGCGGCTGGAAAACGGCTGACAAGAAACCGGTCAAGAATGTCGAACTCTGGCAGCGCATGCTCGAGGCTCTCAAACCCCACAAAGTGGAATGGCATTGGGTCAAGGGGCATGCCGGTCATCCCGAGAACGAGCGCTGTGATGAACTCGCCCGGATGGCTGTTCCCAAATAATGATATTTTCCGCTCGGCGCTGACAACTGCTTGAAGCTTAAACACTTCACCCCAAAATAGACGGGGCAGGTTATTGCAACCATTTATTTATCAGGAAAACAAAATCAAACTTGCCTTTCGAACAACTTCCGGGTTGATTTGACAAAGACATAGGAGTGTTGGCTCCCATACAAACGTCGAGTAGAGTATATCTGACTAGTCTAAAGTGGGTGCCCAGGAGAGAACGCTTGTCGCGCGGATCGTACGGCTTTTTACAACGGAAGTCTTTGAGCAGTCGGTTGCTTTTCATAGCATTGCCGCTGGTTTCTCTGTTCTCGCTCGCGCTTTTTATCGTATTTGGCTATGTCAGCTACAAGGTCCTTCGCGATGACCTGAATGGCAAGGTCGAACAGACCGCAGACATCAACGCCCGCGTGCTTGCCACCCCGTTCTGGTACCTTGATGTCGACAATATCGAATCCGCTTTGAATGCCATGGCACGTGATCGCGACATTGTCGCGGTGCAGGCTTTGGGCGCAGACGGAACCGAATTTGCCCATACCGGTGTTTCCCAGTCCGAACTGACTGACACGTTGCGCCTGTCACGCCGGGTCTATTTCGAACGCAACAATGTGCGCCACGATGTTGGCGAACTTGTCATCTACTTTACCGACGCCCGTGTTCAGGATCTTCTGTTCCGCCGTATCGCTATTGACATGATCCTGTTCGGATTGCTGATCGCTGTGGTTGCCGCCAGCCTGCTGATCGCAAACAAACGGTCGATCAAGGAACCGCTCAACCGACTGCTGCATTCCATTCGCATGACCAAACATGGGCGTCTGCGTCGTCCGGTGGAATGGAACAGCTCGGACGAACTGGGACTTTTGATCCGCGAATATAACGAAATGGTCGCCCTGCAGGGTCAGGCACAGGAAGAAGCCCAGCGCAAGCAGGCGCTTCTGGAAGCAACCCTTCATAATATCGGCCAGGGCATCTGTCTGTTCGATCAGGACCTTAATCTTATGGTCTGGAACGAACGCTATATCGAGCTTCTTAACCTGCCACGCGATCTGGTCAAGGAAGGTACGCCGCTTTCCGATATCCTGCGTTTCAACGGCGAGCGCGGCGAATATGGCGATGTCAGCATTCAGGCCCTGATTTCCGACCGCGTTGCCATTGCGCGCCGCCGCGAACCCTATCGGATGGAACGGACGCGCCCGAATGGCCGCGTCATTCAGGTTGATCACAACCCGATGCCCGGTGGCGGCTATGTTGCAACCTATACCGACATTACCGAACGTAAACAGACCGAAGCACGCATGCGCCATCTTGCCGTGCATGACGTCCTGACCAGCCTGCCGAACCGCACCCTGTTCCTTGACCGTCTGCGTCAGGCACTGCTTTCAGCCCGACGCTTCCAGCGCGGTGTGACTGTTCTGTTTGTCGATCTTGACCGGTTCAAGGATATCAATGACCACTTTGGTCATGACGTTGGCGATCTGATGATTCAGGAAATGGGTCAGCGCCTGTCGCGTATCATCCGTGATTCGGATACCGCTGCGCGTCTTGGCGGGGACGAATTTGCAATCATTCAGACCGACGTTCAGAATATCGAAGATACCATCGCCCTTGCCCAGCGCATCATAGACGAGCTTTCCCAGCCCTTTGACTGCCGTGGCATCCGGCTGCATTCGACGGCCAGTGTCGGTATTACCCTGTTTCCTGAAGATGGCGAGAACCCGGAACAGCTGGTCAAGAACGCCGATATGGCGATGTATGCGGCCAAGGCCGAAGGCCGCAACAATTACCGCTTCTTCCTGCCGTCAATGCATGAACGGGTCAAGGAACGTAAAACCATCGAGGAAGATCTGCGCAACGCGCTCGAACACGATCAGCTCGAACTTTACTATCAGCCAAAAATTGACTGCCGGACCGAAAAGGTCGTCGGTGCAGAGGCTCTTGTACGCTGGCACCATCCGGAACGTGGCCTGATCCTGCCCGGCGAGTTCATCTCGGTCGCAGAGGAATGCGGCCTGATCAACCGGTTGGGCGCATGGGTGCTGGAAAAGGCCTGCAAACAGACGCAAGTCTGGCGCGATTCAACTCTTCCGGGGCTTCGGATTGCCGTGAACCTGTCACCGGCACAATTCCAGGATGCCGAACTTGTTGATAGTGTGACCAAGATCGTCAAGGATACAGCCCTTCCCGAAGGAACGCTTGAACTTGAGATCACTGAATCCATCCTGATGAACAACCCGGAAAAGGCGGTTTCGACGCTCAAGGAGCTCAAGGCGCTTGGTGTGATGATCGCGATTGATGACTTTGGTACCGGTTATTCATCGCTGAACTATCTCAAACGCTTCCCGGTCGGCTCGATCAAGATCGACCGTTCGTTTGTGAACGACATTCATGTTGATCTTGATGACAAGGCCATCGTTGATGCCGTTATCGGCCTTGGTCACAGTCTTAATCTTGAAGTCGTTGCCGAGGGCGTGGAAGAAGTCGAGCAGCTTGAATATCTGCGTGAAAAGGGCTGTGATTTCATTCAGGGCTTCCTGTTCTCCAAGCCGCTGCCGGCAACCACGTTTGAAAGCTGGGTCAGTGAACGTCACAGTCGCGTCCCCGAAAAGGTCGCAGCGAAGTCCTGATCTGCAAAGGTTAATCTGAAAACAGTCACGGCTTTGCTTTGGCTGTTTTTTAGGCCACGGAGCCACCGCCACATGCGCCCGTTTCACGAAATTGAACAAGCGGCCATCGCGCGCAAGGGAAGCAAGGACTCTCTTTCTTCTGCTTTGCTGACCCCGAAATCCGCCGACGATATTGCCCGAGTTCCTGCCGACCGCTGGCTCTCGGAAATGAGTAAATGTGTCTTTCAGGCCGGTTTCAGCTGGAAAGTGATCGAAACCAAATGGCCGCGGTTTGAGGAAGTCTTTGACGGCTTCGATATTGGTCGCCTGTCGATGATGCATGATGAAGATGTCGAACGTCTTCTAAAGGCCGATGGCATTGTCGCACATGGCCCAAAGATCAAATCGGTGGGCGAAAATGCCCGCTTTCTGCAATCGCTTGCTGAAACACACGGATCGGTCGGTGCTTTCTTTGCCAACTGGAAGCGCGCAGATTATTGCGACAATCTGCGCATTGTGCAGAAAGGCGGATCGCGCCTTGGCGGAAAAACCGGACAGGTTGCCCTGCGTCGCATTGGTATGGATACGCCGATTTTCTCAAGTGATGTTCTTGAGGCCCTGAAGGTCGAAGGGATCGTCGCCAGGATGCCATCCTCGAACAAGGATTTTGCAGCCGTTCAGGCCGCTTTTGATCAATGGCACAAAGAATCCGGCAGACCCTTTACCCAGATCAGCCAGATTCTTGCATTTTCGGTCGGCTAGAGCCGCAGCAATCAGGCGTTGATGCCACTATCGACCGTGAACTCTGCGCCGGTGACGACCTTAGCTTCCGGTCCCGCCAGCCAGGCAATCAGCCCTGCCGTATCGTCGGGGTGGCTATATTTCGGGATCGACATCAAACCACGCTGGGCATCGGACATCTGACCATCTACCGGGTTCATATCAGTATTGGTTGATCCCGGATGAATAATGTTTGCAGTAATCCCGCGCCCGCCAAGATCGCGGGCCAAACCACGGGTAAAGCCGATCAGCGCGGATTTTGACATGGCATAAAGGCTGATACCCGGCCAAGGCACCTTATGGGCAAGGTTACTGCCAATTGAAATGATCCGGCCGCCTTCGGGCATATGTGTTAGTGCGGCTTTCACCGCAACAAAGACAGCCCGCACATTGACATCCATCGTCGCGTCAAATCGTTCAATGGTCAGATCATCAATCGGGGCGGCATCAAAGATGCCGGCATTGTTAACCAGAATATCAATCTTGCCGAACGCGTTTGCAGCCTCATTCACTGCACTGATGATATCTGCATCACTGCGGTTATCTGCCTTGATGGCAAGGGCTTTACCGCCTGCGGCTTCGACATCGCGCACAACTCTTTGGGCTTTTTCATCAGACTGAACGTAGGTGAATGCCACGGCGGCACCTTCATGTGCCAGACGCCGGACGATTGCTGCACCGATGCCACGGCTTCCGCCGGTAACGAATGCGACCTTTTCTACAAGGTTCTGCATCATAAACTCCATTTATGTAGTGATCATTACATAAATGCTGACAAACTTGCGCTACGCCGTCAATTATTTTATTTAATGATCACTACATAAATAAACGGACCAAACATGGCAGCACGCGGCAGACCAAGAAATTTTGATCGCAATGATGCACTGGACAAGGCTCTCGACCTGTTCTGGCGGCACGGTTACGACAACACATCCATGGCGGACCTCAGCGCAGCGATGGCACTACGCCCACCGAGCATCTATGCTGCGTTCGGCAGCAAGGAAGGCCTGTTTGAGGAAGTGGTGGAACGCTATTCCGAGCGGGTCGGAAAAGATATCTGGGGCAATCTCGACCGTTTTAAATCCGCCAGGGAAGCCACCCGCCATCTTCTGGTGTCGACCATCGAGACCTTTAGCCATCCTGAAAATCCGCGTGGCTGTATGATCGTTCTGGCTGCCCCGCAACCCGACGCTGAACATTCCAGCGTCGCCCGATCCCTTTGTGAACGCCGCAAGGGAAACGTGCAGGTTTTGAAAACGATTTATGCCGATGCGGTCAGGCGCGGTGAAATACCACGCGGCGCAGATCTGGATCGCATTGCAAATTACTATGTGACCGTGCAGCACGGCCTTTCGATCCAGACACGTGACGGTATGGATCGCGACGCCCTGATGGCTGTGGCCGATGCGGCAATGGCAACGTGGCCCAGCCTGATCAAAACGTCATTGACGTCCAGCTAGGCAGACGCCAATGACAAAAATTGATGTCCGGGCCAATCAATAGACCGAGGTTTCGCCCGCCGCATTTTCGCGACCAGAATGCTGCCCGACCGATAGATCTGACGATTTGCGGTCAACAAGTTCAACGATTTCGGAAATGACGCGGACCAGTTGGTAGTCCTTTGGCGTGTAGACAGCAGCAACCCCCATCTGCCGCAGGATCAGCATATCGGCTTCGGGGATGATGCCGCCGACAACAACCGGGATGTGACCTGCACCCTCTGCACGAAGACCATTGACCACTTCGCGTACCAGCGGCACATGCGATCCCGACAGGATCGAAAGGCCGATCACATGCGCCCCTTCGTCAATTGCGTTCCGCACCAGCGCATCCGGGGTCCAGCGAATACCCTCGTACAGCACTTCAATACCGGCCTCGCCCGCCTTGACGGCAATCTGTTCGGCACCGTTTGAATGGCCATCCAGACCCGGTTTGCCCACCAGCATCTTCATGCGCTCGCCAAGCTTCCCGGACACCTCATCGACCCGTTGACGCAACTGTTGAATGTTTTCGGCATCGCCGGTAACGATCATCGACGTGATGCCGGTTGGTGCGCGATATTCCCCAAAGACTTCACGCAGGGTTTGCGACCATTCACCGGTGGTTACCCCGGCATGGGCACAGGCAATCGAACTTTCCATGATGTTACGGCCTTCGCTGGCCGCTGATTTCAGAGCGTCGAGATTTTTTGCCACCTCGGCCTTGTCGCGATCTGAACGCCAGGCCCTGAGCTTTTCAATCTGTTCCTGTTCGGCCATGTCATCGACAGTCAGGATGGATTTTTCCCCAGACGTCAGCGGCGATGGCTCGGTTTCGGTATAGGCATTCACACCGATGACCTTGGTCAGTCCGCATTCAATATCGGCCAGACGCCGCGCGTTGGAGCGCACCAGCTCCTGCTTCATATAGCCTCGGTCGACCGCGGCAATTGCCCCACCCATGGCATCAATCTTGGCCAGTTCGGCGCGCGCACCTTCCTTGAGGGCACCAACCTTGCGCTCGATTGCCGGGTTGCCATCAAACAGGTCTTCATATTCCAGAAGGTCGGTTTCATAGGCCATGATCTGTTGCAGGCGCAGTGACCATTGCTGATCCCAGGGGCGCGGCAGACCAAGCGCCTCGTTCCAGGCGGGCAATTGCACCGCACGGGCGCGGGCATTTTTCGAAAGCACGACGGCCAGCATCTCGATCAGGATGCGATAGACGTTGTTTTCAGGTTGCTGTTCGGTCAGCCCCAGCGAGTTGACCTGCACCCCGTATCGGAAACGCCGATATTTGGCTTCTTCAATGCCATAGCGATCCCGGGTAATTTCATCCCACAATTCGCAAAATGCCCGCATCTTACAGATCTCGGTGACGAAACGAATGCCGGCATTCACAAAGAATGAAATGCGCCCGACCACCTGAGCAAAATCTTCTTCCGGGACCTGACCCGAATCGCGGACAGCATCCAGAACGGCAATCGCCGTTGCCAACGCATAGGCCAGTTCCTGTTCGGCGGTCGCCCCGGCTTCCTGCAAATGGTAGGAACAGACATTCATCGGGTTCCATTTTGGCACCTCGCGATAGGTGAATGCCGCAACGTCGGTAATCAGCTTAAGACTGGGCGCAGGCGGGAAGATATATGTCCCGCGCGACAGATATTCCTTGATGATATCGTTCTGGGTCGTGCCCTGAAGACTGTCGCGCGCAGTGCCCTGTTTTTCCGCCACCGCAATATAAAGTGACAAAAGCCAGGCCGCCGGGGCGTTGATGGTCATGGATGTATTCATCTGATCAAGCGGAATACCGTCAAACAGCGTCATCATGTCGCCGAGATGCGACACCGGCACGCCGACCTTGCCCACTTCACCGCGTGCGAGCACATGGTCCGAATCGTATCCGGTCTGGGTGGGCAGGTCGAAAGCAACAGAAAGGCCTGTTTGTCCCTTTGCCAGATTCTGACGATACAGGGCATTGGATGCCTGCGCCGAACTGTGCCCCGCATAAGTGCGGATCAACCATGGGCGATCCCGGTCGGCTCTTGCTGCGCTGCGTTCGTTTTCCATCGACATCGCGACCTCTTGTATTTTTATTACCAAATGCCTTTTCGATAATTACGCTTAAACGTTATTAAATTATCCACTAGACATCACTTGAGTAATTATATAACAATTTGTGCAACGCGATAAAAGCGAAAACAAATGTCGCCCCGGTTTAATCGGAACAAATTTCGCAGAAAACCGGGAAATGCCCAGGGAAAATAAAACAAATTCTGTGGCTTGGAGGTTTCGTCGACCGCAATGCAGCATCGGTAATTTAGTTACCCTGCGATCCGGATCGACCCGAACAAGGAGTGAAGGCCATGAATACCACTGCTGAAGTGCTGCCTTTCCGTGGCGGTCAGGAAGAAAAAGATCTGTATGAAATTGGCGAAATCCCGCCGCTGGGTCACGTGCCCAAGAATATGTATGCATGGGCGATTCGCGAAGAGCGCCACGGCGAACCCGATACCGCCATGCAATGTGAAGTTCTGCCGGTGACACAGCCTGACAGCCACGAGGTGCTTGTCCTCGTGATGGCAGCAGGCGTGAACTATAACGGCGTCTGGGCGTCGCTTGGCAAACCGATCTCGGTTTTCAATGTCCATGACTGCCCATTCCATATTGCCGGTTCGGATGCATCCGGCATCGTCTGGGCCGTTGGTTCAAAAGTCACTCGCTGGAAAGTTGGCGATGAAGTCGTCATTCACTGTAATCAGGACGATGGCGATGACGAGGAATGCAACGGCGGCGATCCGATGCTGTCCCCGACCCAGCGCATCTGGGGGTATGAGACACCGGATGGATCTTTTGCCCAGTTCACCTGTGTTCAGGCGCAACAGCTGATGCCGCGCCCCAAACATCTGACCTGGGAAGAAAGTGCGTGCTACACCCTGACCCTTGCCACGGCATATCGCATGCTGTTTGGCCATCGCCCGCACATCCTGCGTCCGGGGCATAACGTTCTGGTCTGGGGAGCGTCCGGCGGTCTTGGCTCCATGGCAATTCAGCTGATCACCACTGCGGGTGCCAACGCCATCGGGGTTATTTCAGACGAGTCAAAACGTGACTTTGTGCTTGGACTGGGTGCAAAGGCTGTGATCAATCGCAAGGACTTCAATTGCTGGGGACAGCTTCCCACGGTCAATGGTCCGGAATTTGCCGACTATATGAAAGAAGTCCGCAAATTCGGCAAGGCGATCTGGGACATCACCGGCAAGGGCAATGATGTTGATATCGTCTTTGAACATCCGGGCGAACAGACCTTCCCGGTATCTTGCAACGTGGTCAAGCGCGGAGGCATGGTGGTGTTCTGTGCTGGCACGACCGGCTTTAACCTGACCTTTGATGCACGCTTTGTCTGGATGCGTCAGAAACGCATTCAGGGCAGCCATTTTGCCAACCTGAAACAGGCTGCGCAGGCAAACAAACTGGTGATCGAACGCCGTCTTGATCCCAGCATGTCCGAGGTATTCAGCTGGGAAGACATCCCACGCGCGCACATGAAAATGATGCGCAACGAACACAAGCCGGGCAACATGGCGGTTCTGGTTCAGGCCAAACGCCCGGGTATGCGCACCCTTGAAGAAGCAGTCGAAGGCTAGTCCCACATTAATCTTCGACTGACAGCTGGCACCCCAATCGCGTTCTCGCCCGATCCGCGAGCGGGGTGCCACCACCCTTTCTGATCATCTTAACCGAGTTTCGACCAGTGCAATCGCCCCACACGATTGCCGGGCAAAGGACCAAGACAATGACCGATACCGCCCTGCTTCCTGATCTTGACCAATTGTGTGACGATGCACTGGCCGCTTTGGCATCGCTTTATGATGCAACCGAAAATGCCATCCGCGCACAGGTCACTGTCGATGGCCGCATTGATGCGAGCGCCTTTGACGAACATCAGTTCGCTGCCCACGGCTTTGCATGGTTTACGACCTATGTCACTGCCCTTCAGCAAATGAAGGCATGGTCCGACAGACTGGTCGCCCAGGGTAAACGCGGCACGCTCGAAACCCTGATATTGCAGGTGGCCTTTGGTGAATATCTTGCCCAGATCAAGGGCGGCATTCCGATGTCACAGGGCGAGATCATTCGCCTGACAACCCTGGGGGCATCAGAGTCAGATATTCAGGCTTTCTGTTCCAGCCGGGCTGTCGCTGTGCTGTCAGCCTATGGCAACTCCGATGCTGCCCGCCGGGCAATCTCCATCGAAATCGAAGACAGTCTTGATACCGGTCGCTTTGGTGAGACCGGCCTTGAGGACGAAACGCTTGATCTGGTGCGTGACCAGTTCCGGCGCTTTGTTGACGAGAAAGTTTCTCCCCATGCCCATGGGTGGCATGAACGCGATGAACTGATCCCGATAGAGATCGTCAACGAGATGTCGGAACTCGGCGTCTTTGGCCTGACCATCCCCGAGGAGTTTGGGGGACTTGGCATGGGCAAGACCGCGATGTGTGTCGTGACCGAGGAACTTTCGCGCGGTTATATCGGTGTCGGATCGCTGGGAACACGATCCGAAATTGCTGCCGAGCTGATCCGTCTTGGCGGGACAGACGCCCAAAAGGAACATTATCTGCCCAAACTGGCTTCTGGCGAAATTCTGCCAACAGCTGTCTTTACCGAACCCAATAACGGATCCGACCTTGCCCATCTGCGCACGCGCGCGATCAAGGACGGAGATACCTATAAGGTCACCGGCAACAAAACCTGGATTACCCATGCAGCCCGATCGGACCTGATGACGCTTCTGACACGCACCAATCCGGACGAAGCAGGCTATCGCGGTCTTTCGATGCTGCTTGCCGAAAAGCCGCGCGGAACAGATGACAATCCGTTCCCGGCCGATGGCATGTCGGGTGGCGAGATCGAGGTCCTTGGATATCGCGGCATGAAGGAGTACGAGCTGTCCTTTGACGGGTTTGAAGTCCCGACAGCCAATCTTCTGGGCGGCGAGGAAGGTCAGGGCTTCAAACAATTGATGGCAACATTTGAATCTGCGCGCATTCAGACCGCGGCACGTGCTGTCGGTGTTGCGCAAAACGCGCTGGAAATCGGAATGCGCTATGCCAAGGACCGCATCCAGTTTTCCAAACCGCTTTATGCCTTCCCGCGCGTATATGGCAAGGTTGCCTGGATGGTTGTCGAAACCATGATCGCCCGTCAGCTCACCTATTTCTCGGCAATCGAGAAAGATCAGGATATCCGCTGTGACATCGAAGCAGGAATGGCCAAGCTGCTGGGGGCCCGTGTTGCATGGTCAAATGCCGATAACGCGCTGCAGATTCATGGCGGCAACGGTTACGCGCTTGAATATCAAATCAGCCGCGTTCTTTGTGACGCCCGCATTCTGAACATTTTCGAAGGTGCCGCCGAAATTCAGGCCCAGGTTGTCACCCGTGGCCTTTTGGGACGGTGATTACCTAACAGATTGAAAGCGCGACCTTATTTGCATTCTGAACCGTGGCCCCTGTGAACAACATGGGCAAACTCGGCCCGTCAACCTTGACGGGCCGCTTTTCCATATCAACCTAAAGTATGATATCTTTAACACTTCCCTATAGTGATAAACTGGACCAAATCAAACGCAGAAGCCTGAGAAATCTCAACAAAACAGGCCCAATAGCCTTTCCAGGGGAAAAGGGAGAGACGTTCATGAATCACGCCTCCGCAATGTCAGAAAAAACAATCTATGCGCGAATAGGCGAAACAAAAGTTCTCTTTGATCAGCATGCAGATCGCATCGCCGAAAGCCTGATCACGGAGCTACTTGGAACAGGACAAAGCAGCGCGGATAAAACAGCACCGCAAAGCCTTGTGCCTGACCTTGCCCAGCGTTTCCGTACCATGGCGACCACGACCTCGGCAGATGCGTTTAACCAGTGCTTTGGCGATCACGTATTGGCGCAGGTATCCGGAGACCTGACACCGGACATCATTGTTCTTGCCTATCACAAGGCAGCTGCAAACTGCGCTTCGCTGGCTGCGGCCACGAAGGGAATTCGCGCGACACCGGCACTCACTGATGCGGCACACAGCCTGTTGATGGCCGATATGGCGTCCCTGATGGCAGCGCAACAAAGACAGATTTCTCAACAACGGGCATCTTCGGAAATACAGTCAATGTCCGAAATCATCGAACGTGAAACGGACAATATCATCTCCGAAGTCGGTTTTCAGGCCGGGCGCACCAATGACGTTGCGCAAACCATGGAAAAAGATGCCAGCGAATTGTCACAGCTGGTCGAACGGATCACGTCAACTACTGAAATTGCCAGCAGCAATGTCGCTACTGTGGCCTCGGCAACCGAAGAATTGCAGGCATCCAGCCACGGAATTGCGGATCGCATTCATAAAACCAATGACATTGCGGGTCAGGCCGTTATCCGCGCACAGGAAACATCCCAAACGATGAACAGCCTGTCGGAAACGGCAAGCGAGATCGGCAAGGTTGTCGATATCGTCAAACGCATTTCTGACCAGACCAAGATGCTTGCGCTTAATGCCACCATCGAGGCCGCACGTGCCGGTGATGCGGGCAAGGGATTTGCCGTTGTCGCAAACGAGGTCAAGAACCTTGCGACCCAGACCGAAAAGGCAATTCTGGATATCAACTCCCAGATCACCGCAATCCAGGGGGCAACTTCGGAGGCCGTAACCGCGATTGAGGGTATTGGCGGTGCAATTGACGAAGTCAGTCAGTTGTCTGCAGATATCTCGGCCTCTGTTGAACAGCAAACAGCTGCAATTGCCGAGATCTCGACCAGTGCACAGGAAGTGTCGACGCATATGCGCGGCATCTCCAGCGATATCGAGCTTGCCAGTGAAAAATCACAGAACGCCAGTGAAACTGCGGAAAACCTGCGCGTTCTGGCGTCAAACATTCGCAATGATATCAACGAAATGGAAAGCCGGTTCCGTACGGTGCTGCGCAACACAGAAAGTGCCAGCCGTCGCCACGAGGAACGTGTCCCGATTGCGGTTGATATCAAGGTGGATTTCGGTAGCGGCGATATCCGAAACGGCGTTACCGCTGACATGTCGCTGGCCGGGCTTCTGGCCCGTATTGACGCAAGCGAGAAAGATCGCAACAAATCGATCACGATCACCATGGCCGATGGTACGACCCTGCATGGTATCGTAAAGGCCGTTTCGGCCCTTGGCACCCATGTTCAGTTTACCGAACTTGATGATCAGGCCAATCAGGTCATCCTGAGCCACCTTAAGAAAACCCACGATCACGACAACAAGATTGCCGACCTTGGCAAGCAACTGGCACTTGATCTGGCAAAGGTTCTTGAGACTGGCCTTCGCAATAACGAGATCAGGCACGAAGACCTGTTCAACCCGCACTACGAACCGGTTGACGGCAGCGACCCGAAACAGTTCATGACACCGTATATTCCGTTCACGGATCGGAACTTCACACCGCTTCAGGAAGCGATTCTTGAAAAAGACAAGCATATCGTCTTTGCCGCGGGTGTGGATTCAAACGGCTATCTTCCAACCCACAACAAGATTTACAGCCAACCTCAAAAACCCGGAGAAGCGGCTTGGAACATGGGCAATTGTCGCAACCGGCGAATCTTTGATGACCGCGCCGGTCTGATGGCCGCACGTAATACCAAGCCACATCTGCTGCAGACCTATTTCCGCGACATGGGGGATTCTGTGGTCTTTATGAAGGAATGCGATGTCCCGATCATTGTTAATGGCGAACAATGGGGGAATCTTCGCATCGGATACCGCGCGTAAACTGAACACCGTTCAAGATGCGAGCAAACAAACGGGCGGCCTGATAATAGGCCGCCCGTAAAATTTTGTGCATCACGTCACAACGCAGTGATTAGCGGAAGTCAAACAGTTCCTGATGAAAGGCCCGTCTGTTCAAACCGGCTGCGACAAGATCATTCTTTATCGCCAAACCAAACGCGCTTGGTCCACAGAACCAGACATGGGCCTGCTTCCATTCCGGCACTTCACCACGCAGTTTTTCACCGGTCAGGAAACCATCCTGGGCATCGCGCCACTGATGCAGGCGAACACCCGCCTTACTGGCCAGGGATTCTATTGATACCATCAATTCGGCGTCACATTCCGGGGCAACCTGAAAGAAATCAATCTCAAAGGATTCCGGTTTTTCTGACAGGGCTTCCAGCCATGCAACAAAGGGGGTCAGACCGATCCCGCCCGAAATCCATATCTGACGTGCATGTTTGCGATCAAGAGTGAAGGTTCCATAGGGTCCTTCAAGGACCACTGCATCACCAGATTTCAGTGTATCGGGCAGCGTTTTTGTATAATCGCCCAGTTCCTTGGCAATAATGGTCAGGCGAGGGTCATCCTTGTGCCATGCAGATGCAATGGTAAACGGGTGTATCTCGTCACTGGTGCCAAAACGGGCAAAGGCAAACTGACCAGCCCGATGTCCCTTCCAGCCACCATCTGTTTTGATCCTGATTTCGAGCGATCTCATTTGCGGGAAGTAATTCAGCTCTGTGACTTCACCACCAGATTTCCGGTCCCTGCCAATCCGGCCTGTCAGAACGATAATCGCGCAAACCGTTCCGACTGCGAGCATTCCTGCCATGACATATCCGACAGGTGTCGCCCAGTTGGCGAAGTCAAGCAGCACCACGCCATGATAGACAAGAACCAGATAAACCGGCGCAAGGAGCGTGTGTGTTTTTGCAAACCAGCGATACGGGATCCATTTGATCAGCGCGACAATGATCAGCACCACCGCAATGTAAAACGCCCACTCGCCAACACTTTCAGCCAGACCACGTTGTGCCCCGAAGAAGGACTGCCCCCAGTGCAGGGTCCCTTCATCCGGTCTTGGGCCACGGGGGCCGCGCTCATAAAGACCAAGCGCCGAAGCCCATTTGGGTGCCATCCGCCAGATCCAGTGGATGATGGATAAGGCCAGGGCAGTGATCCCCAGCCATTTGTGCAATCGATATGCCTTGTCCAGCCCGCCCAGCCGCTGGGACAGCAAAACCGGGCGTACCGCAAGCAACATGATCAGGCTCATCAACCCGATCGCCAGCACACCGGTATATTGCACCATATAACCGCGCAAACCGATAAAGGTCGTCGCCTGGAAGACATCGGGATTCGAAACAAACCAGACACCGGTCAGCACCAGCAGGAAAGTACCAAACGCCGTTTCAATTCGCCTCATTACCGACCTCCATCCACCGGTTCGCGTGCTGAACGCAGGAACAGGCGCACCGTGAAACACCAACAAGCCTGATTTTATCACGCTTGTTGGGTCTCAACCTTGCGATGTATCACTTTTGGGTCGGCAAGACAGAAGCAGGATCAGCTATGTGAGTGCAGGATCGCCTCGGCAATTTCGCGTTCAATTTCAGCGGGATAATCATAGAATCCCGGCTTGAACGACGCTGCCCCGCCCGATGCCAGCCAGTCAATGCCCCGGATCAGAATGGCCGAGAACGGATCAAAAAGATCCTTGCCCGATCCGCCCATGCCAGGAGCAAGATTGAGCAGGCTGCCACGGTTCAGCAGATAAACCTCGCGGCTGTTATTAAGCTCGAACCGTTCGATATAACGGCGCATCTTCGTCTGTTTCTGGGTATCAAGCCACGCCACATCGATCTCGGTATTTGAATGACCGACATTGACCAGAATGGCACCACGACGGCACTGTTTGATCTGTTTTTCGCCGAGAATGCCTGAAAGTCCAGTCGCTGTTACAATGATCGCACATTCCTTGATACCGTCTTCAAGGCTGACCACGCGGCATCCGTGATGCTGGGCTTCAAGGGCGCGCACCGGATCACGTTCGGCAACCGAAACCACCGCACCAAGATTGCGTGCACGTTCGGCCACACCACGCCCGACCGGACCAAAACCGATGACTAGAACCGACCGCCCATAAAGCGCCAGACCCGTCACGTTGGAAAAGACCGGCCACATTTCCTGTGCCACATGGTGACGGTTATGCAGACGATCCTTGATCGCGATATCGTTCCAGTTAAAGACCGGGAAGGAATAATCAAGTTTCTCGACGCGATGCACACCGGTCGTGGTGGCTTCAAGCGCCCCGTCAACCTTATGACCCTTTTTCACAAAGGCCTCGATCAGCTCGCCGCCCATATCGGCAACAATGTCTGCCGGTTCAGACGACAGGATATCGATACTTTTGGCATATTCATCGGGCGTCATGCCCGAAAATGCATGAACCTCGACCCCGTTGGCCGCCAGATAGGCTGCGGCGACATCATCGGTGCTGTCCGGGTTGCACGCACCCACCTTGACTTTCGCACCCGCCTTCACGAAGGGCAGCAAGGTCGGGATGGTGTCTTCAAGCACATGCTGGAAACTGACGATTGTCTTGTCGCGCAGATCACGTTTGGCGACATAGTTTCCATATTTTGCTGTTACCGGGCAGATGACTTCACGCCATGCAAGCGTTTCGTCATTGATCTGCTGGGCAAGGGTAGCGTCCTTGATGCGACTGGTCATTATTGTATCTCTTGAAACTTCGTGGGCGATAAAACTTCCCACTAGTTAATAGCAGCCTGACCGGATGGAAAGCATTTCTGACCATCCGGTCAAACTTCGATACAGTTTGTCGCAAACAGGCCGATTAATCGCGGGCCGGAATATTCAGTCCGCGCTGTACCGCCGGTCGTGCAAGGCCACGTTCAAGCCATGCCGGAACATTTGAAAGCGTGTCATATTCGACCAGATCACCGGCCTCATAAAATCCGGTCAGGTTGCGCACCCAGCCCAGAATCGCGATATCGGCAATGGTATATTCATCGCCCATGATCCAGTTGCGCCCTTCAAGACGGGTTTCGAGCACACCAAGAAGACGCTTTGATTCATTCACATAGCGGGTAAGCGGTCGCTTGTCCTCGATCTCCTTACCGGCAAATTTGTGGAAGAAACCAAGCTGTCCAAAAATCGGCCCGATTGCCGCCATCTGGAAATAGACCCACTGGATCGTCTCGATCCTTTTGACCGGATCAGATGGCAAAAACCTGCCCGTCTTTTCCGCAAGATATTGCAAGATCGCGCCGGATTCAAAAAGACCGATCGGTGCGCCGTCAGGCCCATCAGGATCAATGATTGCCGGGATTTTACCGTTCGGGTTCAATGACAGGAATTCAGGCGTCCATGTCTCGTTCTCGCCGATATTGATCAGGTGGGGTTCATATTCAAGACCGGTTTCCTCAAGCATGATGGAAACCTTGACCCCGTTCGGGGTCGGCAATGAATAGAGCTGAATGATATCGGAATTCTTCGCAGGCCAGCGTTTGGTGATGTCGAATGCGGAAAGGTCAGCCATCTGATGTTGATCCCTTTTTGGTTTCGCTTGCAAGCCATCGAACGTCAAAACGGTCCGGCTAACAAGCAATTACATATGATCAGGATTTAGCAGATCATGTCCTTTTCGCCAGCCCCTACCGGGTATTTTGGAACATTTCAAAACGGATCAGGCCCGTTTGAATGCACAAACGGGCCCGGCCGGACTGCGACATCGCGACGATTACCACGTCACGGTCGAAAATCTGGATCCTTGATCACACCTTACCAAGCGCGATATTTCAGGAATTTGCCATCAAGGGTGATAACGACGCGATCGCCTTTGGGATCTTCCTTGCGCTCGATATACATTTCGTAATCAATCGCGCTCATGATGCCGTCACCAAACTTCTCATGGATGATTTCCTTGATCGTTTCGCCGTAAACGCCAACGATTTCATACAGTCGATAAATCGCCGGATCAGTCGGAACGGCCTGATCCCAGATTTTCATCGGGCATTCCTGAATGACTGCCGATGCTGCTGGTGGCAGGTTGAACAAGGCCACAAGCATATCCGCCTTGTCCTTTGGTGCGGAATTCATGCCAAAGCAGACCGAAGTGGTCCAAACCGGCGACATGCCGATCTTGCTTGCAATCTCTTCCCAACCAAGGCCTTTGGCTTTCTTGGCTTCAAGGATCATTTCTTTGACGTCAGCTTTTTTCATGGCTTTTCTCCACTTCTGATACAGCAGGTTGTTTTGATTAATCGGCACTGTTGACCGCACGCTTGCGCGCGCCGGATTTGCTGCCTGTTTCTGATGAAATGACTGCCCCGGCATTTGCCCCGAAACGGACAGTTTTGGGTGCAGCTTGCTCGTCACCATCCTGTTTTCCGGCAAGTTCGCGCGACCGCGTCGCCAGGAACTCCACCAGGTGATTTCGGATATCGTAGTAATCCGGATGATGAATGATATTTGCCCGTTCGCGCGGGCGTTCGATTTCGACCTGAACGGACTCTGCCACCCGTGCATAGGGGCCGTTGGTCATCAAAAGGATGCGGTCCGCAAGCAGGATGGCTTCATCGACATCATGCGTGATCATAAAGACCGTCTGATCAGACCCCGACCAGATCCGGATCAGCTCATCCTGAATGCTGCCACGTGTCAGCGCATCAAGTGCGCCGAACGGTTCATCAAGCAAAAGCAATTCCGGCTGGATGGCAAAGGCACGGGCAATCGAGACGCGCTGACGCATCCCGCCCGACAATTGCGACGGCTTGCGAAGCTCCGCCCCGCCTGCCAGACCGACCATCTCAAGATATTTCATGGAATGGTCGTGAACCTGTTTCTTGCTCCAGGATTTGTAGCGGGCCTGTACGGCAAAGGTCACGTTCTTGAGGGCCGAAAGCCATGGCAACAGGGAATAGTTCTGAAATACGATCCCGCGATCCAGACTGGGGCCCGCGACCTCTTTGCCATTCATGATGACAGCGCCGTCGCTGGGTTCGTCCAGACCTGCAAGGATATTGAGGATCGTTGATTTGCCACAGCCGGAATGGCCGATGATGCAAACAAACTCGCCCTTTTTGATGCCAAGATTGACGTTTTCAAATACGGTCAGGCCTTCACCACCTTTGGGTGCCTGAAAACGTTTGGTAAGGTTCTGGACGCTCAGGAATGGTGTCGACATATCAGGTCTCCTTATTCCTGGTACTGCACAAGACGTGCGCAATAGGCGAAGGCGGTATCAAGCAACATGCCGACAAGGCCGATCATGAGGATCGAGAACACCACACTGGTCAGATCAAGGTTGTTCCATTCGTTCCAGACGTAGTAGCCAATGCCGGTCCCACCGACGAGCATCTCGGCTGCCACAATCACCAGCCATGCGATCCCGATTGAAATGCGCATACCGGTCAGAATGGTCGGTGCAGCCGCTGGAAGAATGACAATCCATGCGGTTTTAAGTGCGCCAAGCTCATGGGTTCGCGCCACATTCACCCAGTCCTTGCGCACGCCCGCCACACCAAAGGCGGTGTTGATCAGCATCGGCCAGATCGAACAGATGAAGATGACGAAGATCGCCGACGCCTGACTGTCCTGAATGACAAACAGGGCCAAAGGCATCCACGCCAGTGGCGAGATGGGCCGTAGAACCTGAATGAAGGGATCAAGCGCCTTGTACATCAAGGGCGACATCCCGATCAAAAAGCCGATCGGAATGGCCAGTGCTGCGGCAAGGAAATAACCGGTCAGAACCCGATAAAGCGAATAGCCGATCTGGATGCCGATCCCCTTGTCGTTGGGGCCTGCATCATAGAAAGGATTGCTGAGTTCTTCCCAGGCCTTGCCAATCACTGCCGAGGGCGGTGGCACAGCTGCCTTCGGCTCTGCCCCACCCATCAGAAGTTCATATTCTGTCAGTTCGCCAGAAAGATTTTGTTTCGGGCTGGCGGCCTCCCAAAGGCCGAGGAAGACCGCCAATAGCACGAGTGACAAAACCAAAGCCCTGGCATTCAAGGATGCCAGCATATCAGCTTACCCCTTTGCCAATCGCAAAGCTGTTGACGTAGGCTTCGGGCTGATCGGGATCAAAGGTCTTGCCCATGATCGTGTAGCTTTTGTAGGTCGAAGTCGGCGCTTCATACCCAAGGTCTTTCATCACCTTGGCGCAATCGGTTGCGACATAGACCTCTTCGGCGATTTTCTTGTAATCAATATCGCCTTCGATATAACCCCAGCGCTTCATCTGGGTCAGGATCCAGACACCCATCGAATGCCATGGGAACGGATCGAAATCGATGCGATCAGGAACGTTTTTAACCTCGCCCAGACCGTCGGCATAACGCCCGGTCAGGACCTGTTCGATCACCGGAACCGGCTGGTTCAGATAGTTGGCCGGTGCGATTGCAGCCGAGATTTCCTTGCGGTTTTCCGACTTGGCTGCGTATTGGGTCGCATCGACGATGGATTTCAAAAGCGCGCCATAGGTATTTGGCAGTTCTTCTGAAAACGCCTTGGAGCATGCGAATGCGCAGCACGGATGGCCTTCCCAGATATCCTTGGTCAGGGTATGCAGGAAGCCGATTTTTTCCCAGACGGCTCGCTGGTTGAACGGATCAGGCGACAGGTAGCCGTCAAGGTTACCGGCACGCAGGTTCGCAACCATCTCGGGCGGCGGAACAACGCGGATCTGAATGTCTTTGTCCGGGTCCAGACCATGTTCGGCGACATAATAGCGCAGCAGGAAGTTGTGCATCGAATATTCGAACGGCACACCGAACTTGAAGCCCTTCCACTGTTTGGGATCGCGCTTGTCAAGATGGTCATTGTGCAGAACGATGGCCTGACCGTTGATGTTTTCAACAGCGGGCATCAGGAACGGGGTTGCGGTCGACCCCGCCCCCATCGAAATCGCCAGCGGCATCGGGGTCAGCATGTGCGACGCGTCATATTCATTGTTCAATGACTTGTCGCGGGCAACGGCCCATCCGGCCGTCTTGATGACATCAACATCAAGACCGTATTTTTCATAGAAGCCCATCGGCTGCGCCATGATGATCGGTGTGGCACAGGTGATCGGAACAAAACCGATATTGAGCTTGGATTTCTCGGGCGTACCAAGATCATCAAGGATCGCTGCCTTGACCTTGTCGATCGGCAGAACCGATGCCAATGCTGCCATCATGGTGCTGCCACCAACCATCTTGGCAAAGGAACGACGCGAAATTTCGTTATGCCCGAAGACCGAACGCACAATTGCGCTGTCAATTGCGCGGTCCAGAATTTCTTCGCTGCTTTCCGGCGATTTGGCCGCCATGTCGCTATGCGCTGGCATGGTCGCCAGATCGTGTTTTACGCCATGATCATGATCAGCATGTTTATGCCCGCCGGACGCGCATGCCTCACAGCCGCAAGATTTGCTATGACGCAGGTCGCTATCGCCACTAAATGGATCACCCAGACTTTTAACTGACATTTTGATCACCCCCTGTGTTGTTAAGCTGCCCACATCAGACAGCACCAGACATTCAATCGGGGTAACAGCAATCACTGTGCCAGTTTGCTGCGGCGCGGCATTCTTGTTGAAAACACTGGACTCGCGGGAGAATCGCGGGCAATCTCAACACATACGAAAAATCGTAATTTACGATAATTCGTAGATTAATTACGAATTATCGTAGGAAATTCGTATGACCCTCGACATAAACCAGTCAGTCTCAATGTCTTTGGAGCCACTGCATCTGCATGCTCTGCTGGCGCATACACATCCGACAATTCTGGTTCATCCGAAAACCGACAGCATCGTTTTTGCCAATGAGGCTGCGGCAAAATTGCTGGGACGCAGCATTGACGAGCTGAAGTCATCACGAATGAGCGCACTGCACAAAGGTCAGGTGCCAAGTCTGGTCGTCTTTAGTCAGGCAGCGCTCTATCACGGTTTCGCCTGGACCCGCGGGCTGGACCTGACCCGACCGGATGGCACCGAGCTCAAACTTGAACATGAAGCCCGCGCCATCATGCTTGGTGACGAGGAATATCTGACCGTAACCATTTCCGATCTTGATGCGCGCCATCGCCGCGATGTCGATTCCGAGGCGGATGACTATCTTCGTGAAGGCATATCTGAATGGCGTCGGGCAGAACGCTTTTTCCGCGAGATCGAACGTGAAAACCAGCTGATCCTCGGGGCTGCTGGCGAGGGTATCTATGGTGTCAATTCAGACGGTGTCACAACCTTTGTGAATCCCGCAGCCGAGCGCATGCTGGGATGGACAGCAGAGGAACTTGTCGGCAAGGAAATCCATTCGATCATTCACCATTCCCATATGGATGGCGAACCCTATCACGCGCAACACTGCCCGATTTACAATGCATTCCGTGAAGGCATTGTCCGCCGGGTTGATGATGAAGTGTTCTGGCGCAGCGACGGAAAACCGATCCGGGTTGAATATACATCGACCCCTATTCGTGATCATGGGCTTGTGATTGGCGCCGTGATTGTGTTCCGCGACATTACTGAACGTAAAATCGCCGAAGAAAAACTGCATGCCGCCCTGGCCGAGGTCGACCGGCTGCGCGAACGGCTTGAGCTCGAAAACGCCTATCTTCAGGAAGAAATCCTGTCGACCAACAACCACCATGAAATCATCGGACAGTCAGATGCCATTCAGGGCGCGCTCAAGCAGATTGATCTGGTCGCCCCGACCGACGCCAACGTTCTGATCACCGGCGAATCCGGCACTGGTAAGGAGCTGATCGCGCGCGCCATCCATCAGGCAAGCACACGGTCTGATCGCGTTCTGGTGCGCGTCAACTGTGCGGCCATTCCCCATGAACTGTTTGAAAGCGAGTTTTTCGGCCATGTCCGCGGTGCCTTTACCGGGGCCATTCGCGACCGCGTCGGGCGATTCGAACTGGCAGACGGCGGGACACTGTTTCTTGACGAGGTTGGCGAAATCCCGCTGGAGCTACAGGGAAAGCTACTTCGCGTTCTGCAAGACCAGAAATTCGAACGCATCGGCGAGGAACGCACCCGCGAGGTCAATGTCCGCCTGATTGCCGCCACCAACCGCGACCTTAAGGAAGAAGTGAGACAGGGACGTTTCCGCGAAGACCTTTATTTCCGGCTGAACGTCTTCCCGATTGAATGCCGTCCGTTACGCGAACGCCCCGACGACATCCCGCCACTTGCCGCCCACTTCCTGCGCAATATCTGTCAGCGCCTGAATATCGCCCAGCCAACCCTGACCAAGGGACAGGTTCATGTCTTGCAAAATTATGGCTGGCCGGGAAATGCGCGCGAACTTGAAAATGTTATCGAGCGCGCCGCCATTCTGGCCCATGATGGCAAGCTGCATTTTGACCTGCCCGACGTCACCTCACGGGATGGCAGAAAACCGCCCTCCTCGCCCAAGGCGGACAAGGATGCGACGCCCGAGAAGACCATTATGACGCGTGAGGACCTGCGGCAAACCGAATATCACAATATCATCCGCGCCCTGACCGAGACGCGCGGCAAGATTTTCGGGACAAACGGGGCCGCCGCCTTGCTGGACATTAAACCGACCACGCTGGCATCGCGTATCAAGAAATTCAAAATTGATCGCCGCGACTTTGCCCCGACTGAAAATGATCCTGCCAGGTAATTACGAAAACTTCCGATCCGCCGGTTGCCAGCACAACCGGTTTGGCGCAGCATGTCGCCACCCAAGATACAAGATCAATAAATCCGGCTGGTGGACATTGCCCCTTAATACAACCGGACAAACCGGTTTCCGGCAAAAATCCGCAGGCAAAGACAGGGAAGAACAAAAATGACAGCATTTTTGCAGATTGGTGCGCTGCTTGCGATGGCTGCAGTCGCAGGCGTTCTGGTGATGGGTATCATTTCGATGGCACGGGGCAAGGATGCACGCAAATCAAATAAACTGATGCAGCTTCGCGTCCTGCTTCAGGCGGTTGCCTTGCTGCTTTTGTTCATCCTGTCATTGATGGCGCTTGGCAAATAGGCATCTGCCATTCACGACTTATCCACCCACAAACGATACGAATATAACGGACAGCACATGGTTCAATTGACACGCATCTACACAAAATCCGGCGACAAGGGCAAAACGGCCCTTGGCAACGGCACGCGGGTTCCCAAAAACTCCGTCCGGGTTGAGGCCTATGGCACCGTTGACGAAACCAATTCCGTGATCGGTGTTGCCCGCCTGCATGCCGACGGCGAGATTGATGCCATGCTGGCGCGAATCCAGAACGATCTGTTTGATCTGGGTGCCGATCTTTGCACGCCGGGCGATGGCAGCGATGATAGCCCCGAACAGCCTGCCTTGCGGATCATCGCCAGACAGACCGAACGCCTTGAAAACGAGATCGACCAGATCAATGCCGAACTGGATCCGTTGAAATCGTTCGTTCTGCCCGGGGGCAGTGCGCTTTCGGCACAGCTTCACGTCGCGCGGACAGTTTCACGGCGTGCGGAACGGCTTATTGTCGAACTTGCCGGAATCGAGACCATCAATCCGGAGTGTGTGCGCTATATCAACCGGCTTTCGGACCACATGTTTGTCCTGGCCCGCCATGCCAATAACGGTGGCAAGGATGATATTTTGTGGCAACCCGGACTGACGCGCTGACGATTTTTTTTGGATAAATCCCTGTTAATCGGCGGATTTGTGCCGTATCAAGGTCGCGAAGGGCATCAAAAATTCAGTGAAGAAGTTGTCGTTAACGTCAACACCTTTACGTAAATTGACAACCTGCGTAGCACCCCCTATTGTGCATCGCGGGGAAAACAGTAACATGCGGGCCCGCAGCGAACTGCCCCGGCAGGGCGCCAAAGCCCATAGTTTCGACAACAAAACGAACAGGTCTGTCATGAAGGTTCTTGTCGCCGTTAAGCGCGTTGTGGATTACAACGTCAAGATCCGAGTCAAACAGGACCAGTCTGGCGTTGAATTGAACAACGTCAAAATGTCCATGAACCCGTTTGACGAAATCGCCGTTGAAGAGGCTGTCCGCCTCAAGGAAGCAGGTACTGCGACCGAAGTGGTTGCTGTATCGCTCGGCGTTAAACAGTGCCAGGAGACCCTGCGCACCGCCCTTGCCATGGGTGCCGATCGCGGCATTCTGGTCGAAACCGAGGATGAGCTTCAGCCGCTTGCCGTCGCAAAACTCCTGAAGGAAGTCGTTGCCAAGGAAAGCCCGGATCTTGTGATCCTCGGCAAACAGGCAATTGACGACGACGCCAACCAGACTGGCCAGATGCTGGCTGCTTTGCTGGATTGGCCGCAGGGCACTTTCGCATCCAAGGTTGCCGTTGCTGACGGCAAACTCGACGTTACCCGTGAAGTTGATGGCGGTCTTGAAACCGTCAAGCTTGATCTTCCGGCAATCGTCACCACCGACCTGCGTCTCAACGAGCCGCGTTATGCGTCGCTGCCAAACATCATGAAAGCCAAGAAAAAGCCGCTCGACACCCTGAGCCCGGCCGACCTTGGTGTTGATACCGCGCCGCGCCTGAAAACCCTGAAAGTGACGGAACCGCCGGCACGTCAGGCAGGTGTCAAAGTTGCCGACGTCGCAGAGCTTGTCGACAAGCTCCGCAACGAAGCAAAAGTAATCTAAGCGGGGATCAATCAAATGAGCATTCTTGTTATTGCCGAACACGACAATACCGAACTTAAGGGTGGCACGCTGAACACCGTTGCCGCAGCCCAGAAGATCGGTGGCGACATTGCCATCCTCGTTGCTGGTGAAAACTGCCGCGGTGTAGCCGAAGCAGCCGCAAAGGTTGCCGGTGTCTCCAAGGTTCTGGTTGCAGATAACGCCGCCTATGGCCATTTCCTGGCTGAAAACATGGCCGGTCTTGTGACCGAACTTGCCGAAGGTTACAGCCACATTCTGGTTCCGGCTTCGACCTCGGGCAAAAACTTCATGCCGCGCGTTGCAGCATTGAAGGACGTCGCGCAGATTTCCGACATCACCGATGTCGAAAGTGCCGATACCTTTGTCCGTCCGATCTATGCCGGTAACGCGATGGCGACCGTTCAGTCGTCTGACCCGCTGAAACTGATCACTGTTCGTACCACGGGCTTTGATCCGGTTGCAGCCGAGGGCGGCTCTGCTGCCATCGAAGACGTTGCTGTTGTTGCCGATGCCGGTAAATCCAGCTTCGTTGGTCAGGAACTGACCGAGTCGGAACGTCCGGAACTGACCGCAGCCAGCGTTGTCATTTCTGGCGGTCGCGGCATGGGTTCAGGTGAAAACTTCCACCTGATCGAGCCGATTGCCGACAAACTCGGCGCTGCCATTGGCGCTTCGCGCGCTGCGGTTGATGCCGGATACGCTCCGAACGACTGGCAGGTCGGTCAGACCGGCAAAGTTGTTGCACCGCAGCTATACATTGCTGTAGGCATTTCAGGTGCTATTCAGCACCTTGCCGGCATGAAGGACAGCAAGGTCATTGTCGCGATCAACAAGGACGAAGAAGCGCCGATCTTCTCGGTAGCTGATTACGGACTTGTCGCTGACCTGTTCGAAGCCCTTCCCGCTCTGGCGAGTGAACTCGACAAATAATCTGATCCCAATTAGGGTCAAAACAGTGAATTCTATTGTTTTGACCCTAGGGGACGAGTGGGGAACAAATGGCTTCGTTGGAAGATATCAAAACCATTGGCGTGATCGGCGCCGGTCAAATGGGCAATGGCATTGCACATGTGATCGCGATTGCCGGTTACGACGTCCGAATTCTCGACATCTCGCAAGATGCCCTTGATAAGGCCATCGGCGTGATGGACAAGAACATGGACCGCCAGGTCAAAAAAGAGCTGATTACCGCAGCGCAAAAAGACGCAGCTCTTGCCCGCGTCTCAACCGGAACGGAATACAGCTTCCTTTCGGATTGCGATCTGGTGATCGAAGCGGCAACCGAGAATGAAGAAATCAAGAAACAGATCTTCAAGGCTCTTTGCCCGGTTCTTGGCCCGGAAGCCATCATCGCGACCAACACTTCCTCGATCTCGGTGACCCGTCTGGCGTCCTATACCGACCGCCCAGCGAAATTCATGGGTATGCACTTCATGAACCCGGTGCCGCTGATGAAGCTGGTGGAGCTGATCCGTGGTATTGCCACCGATGAGACCACCTATCGCACCATTCATGAACTGACCAAGAAACTGGGCAAAGACACGGCAAGTGCCGAAGATTTCCCGGCTTTCATCGTCAACCGTATCCTTCTGCCGATGATCAACGAGGCGATCTACACCCTTTATGAAGGTGTGGGTAACGTCGAATCCATCGACACGGCAATGCGTCTGGGTGCGAACCATCCGATGGGTCCGCTGCAACTGGCTGACTTTATTGGTCTGGATACCTGTCTTTCGATCATGCATGTCCTGCATGACGGTCTGGCAGATACCAAGTATCGCCCTTGCCCGCTACTGGTCAAATATGTCGAAGCCGGATGGCTTGGCCGCAAGGTTGGGCGTGGCTTCTATGACTATAGCGGTGATGAGCCGGTCCCGACCCGCTAGGGACTGCTTTAAAACATTCGCATTTTCAAATTAAAAGCCGTTGTGAAAATCAGCGGCTTTTTTTGTTGCAATCGATCCGTCAAGCCACTGGAATACAGCTCTTGCAACCCGCACAGATGTGATGCCGGGATCAAATGACAAAAGAAGTCTGGAGGCAGTCCAAGCATGTTTCTCGGGATTGATGTTGGTACATCAGCCGTCAAGGCACTGCTGATCGACGAGAACTCGGCAACAGTCGCCGAGACTGATATCCCTTTGTCCGTTTCGAACCCGCACCCGTTCTGGAGCGAACAGAACCCGGCGGACTGGTGGGACGCGACCCTGCGTGCCATCGACGCATTGCATCACCAAAATCCCGGTGCGCTTGCCGCGACACGCGCCATTGGCCTGTCAGGGCAAATGCATGGTGCAACATTGCTTGGCGAAGACGATATGCCGCTTCGTCCTGCGATCCTGTGGAATGACGGGCGCGCCAAGAAGGAATGTGACGCGCTTGATGCTGCCCTGCCCGATCTGGGGATTCGGGCCGGTGTTGCCACCATGCCCGGCATGACTGCCCCCAAGATGATCTGGCTTCAAAAGCACGAACCCGAGCTGTTTGCAAAGGTCAGAACCATTCTGCTGCCCAAGGACTATATCCGGTTTTGCCTGTCGGGTGACAAGGTCACCGAGATGTCGGATGCCGCAGGTACGCTTTGGCTTGATGAAGAAAGCCGCAGCTGGAACGAAGCTGCAATCGAGGCTTGCGGGCTTTCGATGGACCAATTGCCCAAACTTGTCGAAGGATCGGATGTCACCGGTACATTGCGCCGTGACCTTGCAGATCGTTGGGGCATGACTGCCGGGGTGATCATTGCCGGTGGCGGCGGCGATGCGGCAACCGGGGGGATCGGTGTCGGTGCTGTGCGCCATGGGGATGGCTTTATTTCGCTTGGGACGTCATCGCAGATCTTTGTCGCCTCGGACAGATACCGCCCCAAACCCGAAGAACTCCTGCACAGCTTCACCCATGCCATTCCGGGCCACTGGTTCCAGATGGCGGTCCTGCTTAATGGAGCCAGTTGCCTGCAATGGGTGGCAAGGCTTCTGGATGAAAGCGATATCGGTGCTTTGCTTGCAAGGGTCGAGGCCCAGCACAACGCACCATCGGATATTCTGTTTTTGCCTTACCTCAACGGTGAACGTACACCGCACAATAATCCCTATGCCCGTGGCGTGTTTTTCGGACTGGGCAGTGACACAAACCGCGAAGCCATGGTGCAATCGGTGCTTGAGGGCGTTGCCTTTGCGCTCAGCGATGCGCAATCACGGCTGCATGCGGCTGGAACCCGTTGTGAATTGCCCGGTGTGATCGGTGGCGGCGCACGCAGCCGATACTGGATTCAGCTGATTTCGGACATTATGGGCACCCCGCTTGCACGTTACGAGGGTGCGGCAAAGGGCCCGGCATTTGGTGCAACACGTCTTGCCCGACTGGCTTTGACACAGGAACCGGTCGAAGATGTTTGCAAGAAACCGGCGATCGAGGAAGTGATTGAGCCCGATCCGGCGCGGCATGCCTCCTATCAGCCCCGCTTTGCCAAATTCCGCCGTCTTTATGCCGCACTGGCGAGTGAATTTACGCCATCCTGACAATAGGGATCCTATATGAAATTGCACTTCTTGCGGAGATCTGTCGCTGCAGTTGACGTTTTTACCTGCAAAACAACCAATTTAATCCGCAAGCTTCTTTAAACCAATGATCTAGTGCCAATATCATTGTGAGGTATTAGTTTTCTACCATTTGGATAGACCATGAGTATTGTCGTTGTTGGAAGCTCAAACATTGATTTTGCTGCGCGCGTTGCAAAATTTCCACAACCCGGCCAGACCGTTGCGGCAAAGGAATACATATCCGGCCCGGGTGGCAAAGGATGCAATCAGGCACTTGCCGTTGCGCGGCTGGGTGTTTCCCCTGTTTTCATATCCAAAATCGGCGACGACGCACTGGGCCGACAACTGATTGAAACGCTTGCCGCCGAAGGGCTCGATACAAATCATCTGATCATGGCTGACGCAGCTCAGACCGGGATAGCATTGATTTCAATTGATGAATCCGGTGAAAACATGATCACTGTGGTCGGCGGTGCCAATATGACCATGACCCGTGCGGACCTGCATGACAAACAGGAGTCTCTGCGCGATTGTAACTATCTGCTTTTACAGCTGGAATGCCCGGTGGTGGCGGTGGATTGCGCAATCAAATATGCCCGCGAAGGACGCGCGCAGGTCATTCTTGATCCGGCTCCGGTGCAAGATCACATGGTGATGCGCGACCTTCTGGCACTGACCGATATTGTCACCCCCAATAGCAGCGAATGCCGCGTCATGACCGGTATTGATCCGGTTGACACCAAAAGCGCACAGCAGGCAGCCAACGCACTTCATGAAATGGGCCCAAAGACCGTCATCATCAAAATGGGCGGCGATGGCGCATTCTATTCCGCCGATGGCCAATCTGGAGATAGTCAGTCCGGAATGGTGCCGTCCTTTTCGGTCAACGCCATAGACACGGTGGGTGCAGGTGATTGCTTTAACGCGGGACTTGCGGTTGCCCTGCATGGTGGTCAGTCATTACCCAATGCCGTGCGTTTCGCCTGTGCGACCGGCGCACTTGCCACCACGCGCAACGGTGCGGCCGATGCCGCACCAAATATCGAACAGGTCCTAGCCCTGCTTGAAAACAAGGCGTAAGGCCTGTGGTCAACACGCGTTACGAGGTCTGATCAATCAGGTCATTGAAATAGGAAATGACATCGGGTGCATCCCATTGCGCGATGCCTTCGAGTTTACCGCGAATAACACCGTTGCCATCAATCACAAAGCTGGTCGGAAGACCGCGTGCCCCCATCTTGCGCGCGGTCACACCGCGCGGATCAAGCACCACATCAAGATTGTCGATTCCATTCTTTTCAAAGAATTCCGTAACGGCAGCGGCACCACCGCGGTCCTGACTGAGTGCCAGAACACGGAACGCCTTGCCATCCATCTGCGCAGCAAGACTGTCGAGTTCTGGCATTTCCTTGACGCATGGAACACACCATGTCGCCCACAGATTAACCAGAACAACCTTCCCCTTCAGGCTGTTAAGCGGGATTTCCCCATCTTTTTGATCGACAAATGTGATCCCGTCGGGCAAAGAACCGTCATCAGACGGGGCAACCATCTTTGAAAGTTCTTGCGGGAATTGCGTATCTGCAAAGGCAGGGGTTGCATAAATGCCCGATATGGCGACAATCACGCCAAGTTTTACGTAACGAAGCAATGTCTTCACAACACTCACCTTTCCAAGACTGCGGATCAAGATGACCGACCAAAACGCCACCGACCAGAAAAACGCCAACTCCCTGTGGGGAGGTCGCTTTGAAGCAGGCCCGTCAGCCATCATGGAAGAAATCAATGCTTCCATCGGTTTTGACAAACGCCTTTATGCCCAGGACATTCAGGGCTCCAAAGCCCACTGCGCGATGCTGGTCAAGCAGAACATCATCCCCGCAGAAGATGGCGAAAAGATTACCAATGGTCTAGACCAGATCCTTCAGGAAATCGAGAGCGGACAGTTCAAATTCTCAAGCGCGCTTGAAGATATTCACATGAATGTCGAAAGCCGCCTGCGCGATCTGATCGGTCCGGCAGCAGGTCGTCTTCATACCGCACGCTCGCGCAATGATCAGGTCGCAACCGACTTCAAACTCTGGGTTCGCGATGTTGCACTTGCCGATCTTGAGGCCGGTCTCAAGGGCCTTCAGGAAGCGCTGATTACGCAGGCCGAAACCCATGCCGAAACCATCATGCCGGGCTTTACCCATCTGCAGGCAGCCCAGCCGGTGACCTTTGGCCATCATCTTCTGGCCTATGTGGAAATGTTTGGCCGTGACCGTGGCCGTGTCGCCGATTGCCGGACGCGCGTAAATGAAAACCCGTTGGGTTCAGCCGCCCTTGCAGGCACACCTTATCCGATTGACCGTCACATGACGGCAAGCGCGCTTGGCTTTGATCGTCCGACGGCGAACTCGCTTGATGCGGTATCGGATCGTGACTTTGCACTCGAATATCTTAACGCAGCCTCGATTGCTGCGATGCATCTGTCGCGTCTGGCCGAGGAAATGGTCATCTGGTGTTCGGCACAGTTCCGCTTTATCGGCATGTCCGACAAGTTCTCGACCGGCTCCTCGATCATGCCGCAGAAACGTAACCCGGACGCTGCCGAACTGATCCGTTCGAAAATCGGTCGTATCGTTGGTTGCTATAATTCCCTGATGTTGTCGATGAAGGGCCTTCCGCTGGCCTATTCCAAAGACATGCAAGAAGACAAGGAACCGGTTTTCGAGGCCCACGACCATCTTGGTCTGTGCGTTGCTGCCATGACTGGCATGGTCGCTGACATGAAAGTCTTTGCCGATAACATGCGCGCCGCTGCCGGTGCCGGTTACACCACTGCAACCGACCTTGCCGACTGGCTGGTGGCAGAGCTTGGCATGCCGTTCCGCGATGCCCATCATGTGGTTGGCGCAACCGTGAAGCTGGCCGAGTCCAAGGGATGCGATCTTGATCAGCTGCCCCTTGAAGACCTTCAAGGGATCGAACCAAAGATCACCAACGCAGTTTATGACGTCCTGACCGTCGAGGCATCTGTTGCCGCCCGCCAGAGCTTTGGCGGCACCGCACCGGTGCGCGTCAAGGAATCGGTCAAGGCTGCAAAGGAAAGGTTTATGAAATGACCCCTGCTTTGCTTAAACGCGGCATCGTGATCACACTGGCAGTCATGCTGGGTCTTTCGGTGGCAGCTTGCGGCAAAAAAGGCCCGCTTGAACCGCCGACCGAAAAAGGCAACGAATATCCAAGGGACTACCCCGCCAAATGAACCATTTTGAATATATTGATGGCGTGCTTCACGCCGAAGGCGTTTCGATCCCCGAAATGGCGGATAAAGTCGGCACGCCGTTTTTCTGCTATTCGACGGCAACACTTGAACGCCACTACAAGGTTTATGCCGACGCGTTCGAGGGGCTTGATGCCACTGTATGCTTTGCTGTGAAGGCAAACTCCAATCAGGCTGTGCTGAAAACACTGGGCAATCTTGGTGCTGGTGCAGACGTGGTATCGGTTGGTGAAATGCGCCGCGCCCTGCGTGCAGGAATTGATCCCGCCAAGATCATCTTTTCGGGCGTTGGCAAGGCCGACGCAGAAATGCGCGAGGCCCTTGAGGCCGACATTGCGCAGATCAATGTCGAAAGCATCCCGGAACTGATCGAACTGAACCGTGTTGCCATCGAAATGGGCAAAAAGGCGCGTATTGCGCTACGCATCAATCCGCATGTCGATGCCAAAACCCACGAAAAGATCGCGACCGGCAAGGCCGAAAACAAATTCGGCATCGACTGGACCCGCGCGATCGAGGTTTACCGTGATGCCGCAGCCATGGATGGTATCGAGGTTACCGGCATTGCGATGCATATCGGCTCACAGTTGACCGATCTGACCCCGTTCCGCGAGGCATTCACCCGTCTGGCGGGGCTGGTCGAGCAACTTCGTTCCGAAGGCATCCATATCCGCAATCTTGATCTGGGTGGCGGCCTTGGCATCGCCTATCAGGGCGAAACGCCGCCGCTTCCCGATGCCTATGGCCAGATGGTGCGCGAAACGGTCGGTCATCTTGGGTGTCACATCACCCTTGAGCCCGGTCGTCTGATTGCCGGCAATGCCGGGATCATGGTGTCGCGTGTCATGTATATCAAAGACGGCGAAGCAAAGCGTTTCGTCATTCTTGATGCCGCGATGAATGACCTGATCCGTCCGACGCTTTACAGCGCCTATCACGAAATCATCCCGGTTGAAGAACAGGGCGAAGAAGACGTGCAGGCAACTGTCGACGTCGTCGGCCCGGTTTGCGAAACCGGCGACACATTCGGCAAAGACCGCAAATTGCCAGATGATCTCAAGGCCGGTGATCTGGTCGCAGTGATGTCAGCAGGTGCCTATGGCGCGGTGATGTCCTCGACCTATAACACCCGTGCATTGACGCCCGAGGTACTGGTCAAGGGCAACAATTTTGCGATTGTCCGCCCCCGTCAGGAAATCGATCAACTGATCAATATGGATCAAATCCCTGCATGGCTCGGTAACGAGTAAGCTTTGCGCCATTCCATATGAATGATTTTCAGGTGGCCCGTATGATGCGGGCCACCTTTTTATTTCCCGGCATCCGATGGAATAGCTTGACCCGCACCTGTGAAACCCCAAGTTTTAAAGGGAAAGCGTTGCAATCAGATTTGCAACATGTCGGCAATCACGGACAACCAGACGCATGTCGTTGATACCACCCTATCCCGAGATCGAAAGTCATGTGCGCAAAACGCGCATGATCCTGATTTGGGAATCGGTGTGGCCATGCCTGATACCGGCACTTTCGATTGTGCTTCTGACAGTCGGACTTACCCTTACCGGCGCGTTCGAGTTCCTGCCTGCGACCGGGCACATCATCTTGCTGTCCGTACTGTCGGTCGCAACCATGGTCGGGATTGTCGCGCCCTGGCGAAATTTCCGCTGGCCAACCCGCCGCGATATCCTGCACCGGCTCGAAGTCGAAAACAGGCTGGAGAACAATCCGCTCCAGAGTCTCGAAGATCATATCCACGAAACCGACGATCCCCTGACCAGCTTCCTGTGGCAGCGCCAGCTGGGTTTGCATGAAGCGGCCCTTAAACATTTGCGCCTGCCCCGTCCGGTCCCCGCTGTTACACGGATTGACCGGTTCGGGCTGACCGCCATTCCCGTACTGGTGCTCTTTGTTGGCCTGTTCGCCGGACATAATCATTTCCCGGAACGGTTTTCAAAGGCCTTTAGTCCCTTGCAACGCCTTGGTGCAGCTGATTTCAGCGCGACCCTTTGGGTGACCCCGCCAGCCTATACCGGACAGGTTCCAAGGGTCCTGCGCTTTGCGGCAATTGGTACGGAGAATGGCACGGCTCCATCAAACGATGGCAACACCACAGGAAACACGACCACGAGTGACGTGATGTCTGTGCAGGTACCCGCCGGGTCAACACTTGATGGCAGCATATCAAGCATCTGGCAGCCGATCCTGAGCGCGCCGGATGGAGAACGCGCATTCACCGAAAGCAGCGAAAACAGCTATGTGCTGTCGACTGCCATTGAACAATCGGGCGAGTGGCGCATATCGGTCTGGGGCAATGATCGTCTGACGCTGAATATTGAACTGGTGCCCGACAATGCCCCAAGCCTGTCTTTTGTCAGTTCCCCGGTCGTGACGCGCCGCGATCATGTGCGTCTGGATTATCTTGCCAATGATGATTATGGGCTGGCGAAGCTTGATCTTGTGATCACCCCGGCACCGGATGACGGATCACTTGATCAATATGGCCCGATTGATCAGATCGTCATCGACATCCGTGGCGAAGGTATCAGCGAAACCGCAATGCCGACCCGTATCGAAGGTCCGCGTTTTCTTGATCTGGTTGCCCATCCCTGGGCCGGTCTTCCAGTCAATATCCAGATGGCGTCCCGGGACAATGCCGGTCAGACCGGGCAAAGCGATATCCGGTCTTTGATGTTGCCCGAACGTGAATTCAACCATCCGGTCGCGCAGAAACTGATTGCAATCCGGCGCGGCTTGTTGCGCCACCCGGATCGGGCCCTTGAAATGCATCAGGCAATACTGCCGGTTCTTTATGCTCCACAGGCATTCAACGGTCATATTGGCGTCTTCCTTGCGCTGTCGGTTGCCGAAAACCGGTTGTCTGCAAATCTGGGGAACCGCGACGTTCATCAGGATGTCGCCGGGCTTTTGTGGCATATCGCCGAGGAAGTCGAACGCGGAAGTTACGGGATTGCGGAACGCAACTTGATGGAGGCTGAGGAACGCCTGCTTGAAGCCCTGCAAAATCCCGACATTACCGAAGGCGAAATTGCCCGGTTGATCGAGGAATATCGTCAGGCGCTAAATGAATATCTGGCCGCCCTGACCCGCGAAAGCACGCAATCACCAGAAGAGCAGCCACAGGCCTCCGCCGCCCTGGAGCAACAGGACCTGTCGCGCATCATTGATCAGATTGATGCCCTGATGCGTGCAGGGGCGCGTGATCAGGCCCGTCAGCTTATTGATCGTCTGCGCGAGCTGATTGAAAATATGCAGGTCACGACCGGCGAAGGCGGAATGGACATCACATCCACCCTGCGCGAGATGCTTGACGGTATGCGCGACCTGGCCCGCCGACAACAGGACCTGATGAACGAAGGCGACAATTCATCGACGCAGAATGGCCCCGCCCCGCGCGCCAATCAGCAACAGGGCCTTGCCAATGACGCCAGCGAGATCATGAACAGCACCGGCATCGATCAGTTTGGTGAGGTCAGCGGCATGAACACCGTCATAGACGCCATGCGCGGCGCGGCAGAGGCCCTTGGGCACAATCGGTCCCATGAGGCCCTGCAACTCCAGCGACAGGCCATGGAGGCCCTTCAACAGGGCATTGGCGAGATCAGCCGTGCCCTTGAGGGCCTAAGCCAGTTGGCCCCGATGCTCGAAGACCTTGAAGGAAGCGGGCGTCGCGATCCATTGGGCCGTCCGGTGGGTGGTGATGGCACCACCATTATTCCGGATGTGAATACCCTTGAACGGGCCTGGCGGATTTTGCAGGAACTTCGTCGTCGATCCGGCGACCCGGATCGTCCGCAGATCGAACAGGAATATATCGACCGGTTGCTCAAACGGTTCTGATTCCCGAAACCCGGTCTTCGAGGACAATCGATTTCGCACAAAAAAGGCAGCGATGAAACGCTGCCTTTTTTTCATTTTACGGGTCGCTGTCCTTACGGCTCGACCGCTTCACGCGGATCAAGGAAGGTGACCTGCAATCGGGTGGCCGTCGGGTTCGGACGACGGATTTTGGTTTCGACCGTCATGCTTTCGCCAACGGGCAGCATTTGCTGTTCCATCGGCATCTCGGCCCCGGCCGTCACCTTTGTCTCGTCATAGATCAGCGGAACCTTTTTGCGCTGTACCACACGGTCCAGCGGATCAAGAAGTTCGATCAAAAGATACGGCAACGGACGCGGTTCTTCTGCGATATTGACGATCTCGGCGCGGACGACAAGAACATCAATCCCGTCTTCATCTTCACGGGTCGGCGGCAATTCGCGAATATCAAGTCCTTCGCCCACATGCGGCACATCAAGGCCGATCATGTCATAGACCTTGGCAATCGGCGGCCACATATTGATGACGTAGTCCTTGGCAAAATAACCACCCGCGCCGATCCCACCGATCAGCAACAGGAAGATGATCCAGCCAATAATACCCTTTTTCTTTTTCGGTTCCGGCTTGGGATTGTTCCGAATCAGTTGCTGGGGAATGGGGGGCGGATCAGGAATTCTGTCAGCATTTTCAAAGCCCGGATCAACCTGGCCACTTCCCATCTGATCAGCATTGAAATCAGCACCGAGTGCGCCTTCCTGATTGAAGGGTGGCGGAAGATCATTTTCCGGCCCGCTCGCAGCCTGGGGAGCAGGCTTCTTTGCCCCCGGGGGGTCCTGATGCCAGCTGTTGCCGCAGCTTTTACAGCGCACGGTTCGGCCCTTGGGACCGATTGCTTCTGTCTTAACTGAGTATTTCTTTGAACACTCTGGGCAAGTAATGATCATTGCAAACCTGGCATTTCGATGACAGCGGCATCAAACATGGGGGGCAACAAGACGTACGCAACTGACGATCCCCCAAGCACGTCAGCGGTGACTTACACTATATGTAAATAGCCGCGATTTAACAGACTGTTAAGTACAGATAACAGAAGCTGCCCGGATTTGGGTGTCTAATCGTTGCGTAACGGCGGTGAACATGGCATCCGAAATCATGAGAAAACCGGGTAAACCGGATCAGTCATTTTCGATATTGTCAGGTCCGATTGGCATTTCGCGCTTGTCAGAACCTAGAGAAACCCTTGATCAAATGCCATGGCACAGGCCAAGGTAGACCGTCATTCTGCCATATGGAGCACCGATTTTGACCGAGGTTGTCAGTTTCAGGAATGTCGGGGTCCGATACGAATCCGGACCGGAAATTTTGCGCGACCTGAATTTTTCTTTGGGTCGCGGCAGTTTCCATTTCCTGACCGGCGCATCCGGTGCAGGCAAATCGACACTGATGCGCCTTTTATATCTTGCCCTTCGGCAGACCCGGGGTGAAATCAATATTTTCGGACGCGACAATATCCGCATCCCGCGTGAAGACCTTCCTGCGATTCGCCGCAAGATCGGCGTGGTCTTTCAGGATTTCCGCCTGATCAATCACCTGACGACATTCGAAAACGTTGCCTTGCCGTTGCGAGTTGCCGGGGTCGAGGATTTGCAAATCCGCAAGAATGTCACCGAGCTTCTCGAATGGGTCGGGCTTGGTGACCACATCAATGCACAGCCATCGCGTCTTTCGGGCGGCCAGCAACAGCGTGTGGCGATTGCGCGCGCGGTCATCGGTCGTCCGGCATTGCTTCTGGCCGATGAACCGACCGGGAACGTTGATGACCGAATCGCCATGCGTTTGCTGTATCTGTTTGAAGAACTCAACAAACTGGGCACCACCGTCCTGATCGCCACCCATAACCGCCAACTGGTCAGACGTTTCGGTCATACGCAATGGTTGCTCGAAGGCGGTACACTGCATGACGTAACGCATAGCGGCTGACCACCATCACGACAAGATCAACCAGATCAACAGGACCAAACCACGATCATGGCATTTCGCGCACCCCCATCGCATCTTCCACTTGAAAGCGACTCTTCCTCGCGCTTTTTGCCGAGCATCGTCGCTTTGATGGTTGCGCTGCTGACCTTTTCGATTGTGGGGCTGGCAGCCCTGCATGACAGTGTCGGTCAATGGTCCGGCCAGATCGAAGGCAGCCTGTCCATTCAGGTTCCCCCGACCGAACTTGCAAACCGGTCACCGGAAGAACGCGAAGAAGCGCTTCAGAAAACTGTTGATGCCATCATCGACGATGTCTCCAACCTTCCCGGCATTGCCCGGATCGAGGAACTGAGCCCCGACACCATGGCGGCCCTCCTTGAACCATGGCTTGGCCCCGATGAAGTGGTGAGCGAACTTCCCATTCCGCGTATTATCGAAATCACTCCGGAAACCGGTTTCAACTACGATGCGCTTGAAATGCGTTTGGGGGAAATCGCGCCCGAGGCTGTGCTTGATGATCACCGCATATGGATCGAAAGAATTGCCGATGTCGCCTTTTCGGTCGAACTGGCACTGTCGCTTCTGATCGTGGTGCTGTTTGGGGCGACCATGCTTTCAGTGGTATTTGCCACCCGTTCGGGCCTTTCGATCCATCATCGCATCATCGAATTGCTGCATCTGATCGGGGCCCAGGATAGCTACATAGCCAAACAGTTCGGTCGCCACAATCAGCGACTGGCATTTTTCGGTGCGCTGATCGGCTTGCTGATAGCGCTTCCTGTTTCTGCATTGATTGCCTGGCTTGGATTGCGTGCAGGCTGGCCAATCCCGTCACTTGTCCTGAGCCCGATCTTTATCGCCCTGATCGTGGCCATTCCGTTTATTGTTGCGATGATCGCCGGGATCACCGCAACCCGCACCGTTTTGCGTGTTTTACACCGGATGTTGTAACGGATCACAAGGCTCCGTATAGTCCGGTGACTGACCTGCTTCTTGTTTGAGATCATGGCCTTGGCCATCTCAGGAGATCCGAATACATGCCCGCGCATCGCTACCGAGGCACCCATTGATGAGCAAGCCCCCGCTTAGTGTGCAGCACCGTCGCCGTTTTCGACGGTTTCGCTTTTTGCTTTCGACGCTGATCTTGTGCGGGCTTGTCTGGGCCGCAGGATTTGTCTGGTATGTCAATTCGATCCCGGTTTCTGTTGAAAATCCAAATCAGCGTACCGACGCAATTGTCGTTCTGACCGGTGGCAGTGAACGCCTTTCGGAAGGACGCCGGTTACTGACCCATGGCCTGGCAGAAAAACTGTTCATTTCCGGGGTCTATCGCGGGGTCGAGGTGGACGAACTTTTATCGGTCGGCAAATCCGATCCGCGCCTGATTGCCTGCTGTGTGGTTTTGGGGCATGTCGCCGAAAACACGCGGGGAAATGCGATTGAAACCGCTGTGTGGGTCTATGAGGAAGGCTTTAAAAGCCTTCGGATCGTTACCGCCAACTATCACATGCCACGATCACTTCTGGAATTCAGAAGCCTGATGCCGGACGTGGATATCATCCCCCATCCGGTCTTCCCCGATAACGTCAAAATTGAAAACTGGTGGCGTTTCCCGGGCAGCACAGCGTTGATCGCCAGTGAATTCAACAAATACATGTTTGCCAGCCTCAGGAACTCGTTACTGCATTGGCTGCCTGATGGTGACCGGCCGTCTTTGCGCAACCTTGAAGGTGATCCCCCCGGACCGCAGGAATACTCTGCTTCGAATGCTTCGGGCAAAAACGGTTGAACAATCGGCATTTTCCAATTGCAATATAGCTGTTACAAAACAGCACATATCAAGATCATGTGAGTGGGTTTAAGCCCAAGGCGTATGAAGGACTTTTCTGAATGAGAACCCTCCGCGCGTTATTGTTTAACGTGTTGTTTTTCGGCGGCACCGCGATTTTATGCCTCAGCCTGATTCCGCTGATGCTGTTTGGGCGCAAAGCCAACCAGTTTGTCGGCCATGCATGGTGCCGACTGGTGCAGTTCATGCTGCGCTATTCTGTTGGCATGCGCAAACGCATCACCGGGCTTGAAAATCTGCCGGAAGGGCCCTGTATCCTGGTCGCCAAGCATCAATCGGCTTGGGAAACCCTGACGTTCCATACTGTGGTGACGGACCCGGCCTATATTCTGAAAAAAGAACTGACCCGGATTCCGGTTTTCGGCCAGTTTCTGACCCTTTCAGGTCAGATTGCCGTTGATCGCTCGGCAGGTGGTTCAGCCCTTAAGGACATGATCAAGGGGGCTGAGAAGGCACTTAAAGAAAACCGTCAGGTCGTGATTTTCCCGGAAGGCACGCGAACCCCACCCGGTTCAAGTCGCCCTTATCATCCGGGCATCTATGCCCTTTATAAAGCCTTCCCCGAGACCAAGGTCATTCCGGTCGCACTGAATTCCGGCATGTTCTGGGGGCGACACAGCTTTATGAAATATGGCGGTCTGGTCACGATGGAATTCATGAAACCGATTGAGCCCGATCTTGATCGCAAGACCTTCATGAAGGAAATCAAAACCCGCATCGACACCCGCACGCGCGAGCTTGAAACCGAGGCACAGCAGGAATTCAATCTGCCAATGCTGACATCCGACGATATCGCCGCCGAAGAAGCAGAACAGCAAGCAGCCATTCAGAAAGAAGCTGATCCGGACAAGGTTTCCTGACAGCTGTTCTGTTTAGAAAGCGGATATCAAAATTAAAAAGGCCGGTGATGCATTGAGCATCCCGGCCTTTTTATTACTCAGATGACAGGCTCCTAAGTGCGCTTTTTGCGCGTCGCCTGCCAGATCCCGAAGGCAATCAGAACAATCCCGCCCAGATGATACATATGCAATTCTTCACCAAGGAAGATGATTGCAAGCACGCTGGCAAAGACCGGCATCAAATACAGGAACACGCCGGCATTGGCCGGGCCAACAACCGAAACGCCCTTGTTCCAGAACAGATAGCCAAGGAATGCAGGACCGGCACCGATATAGAAGATCTTGAGCATGTCAGGCCATGCCGGATCAAGATGGGTAAAGAACGGTTCACCATCAACCACAAGCGACCAGACATAAAGCGGGGTCAGGAAACACAAACCGATCAGTGCAGAGATGAAAACAAGGCTGAGCGGATGCACCCCCTTGGGGGCGCGTTTGAGCAACATCGAATAGGCCGCCCATACCATGGCCGAAATCATTGCAAAGACATCGCCCGAGACAAAGTCCATCCGCGCAAAAACCGACAGATCGCCCTTGGCAATAATGGTTGCTGTCCCGGCCCCGGCGACAAGCACACCGACCCACTGCCCCAATTTGGGTTTGTCTGCACTCAGCACGGATGCAAACAGCAACACCCATACCGGTGTTGTCGCGTTCAGAAGACCGGTATTAACCGCTGTCGTATTATAGGCCGCCAGATAAATCACGACCGAAAACAGGAATACGCCCGTAAAGCCGATCAGGAACATCGACATCTTGTGCTGTGCCATCAGTCTGAGGTCACGGCCAAGATATTTGTAGCACACCGGAAACAGCATGACCGCCGCCACCACCCAGCGCCAGAATGAAAGTGCCTCGAACGGGACTGTTGCGTTCACGCCACGCGCAACAACATGGTTTGACCCCCACATCATTGCGCATGCGATCAGCATCAGATAGGCGACTGTCATCGGCGTCTGGTCACCGGCAGAGCCGGTTGTTACCGTCGTTGCATTACCCTGTGCCATCAGATACCTGCACCCATATTGATTTCGCCATATTCGCGGCGAACAAGATCCATCAGGTCATGCAGGGGTGGATCAACAATCCCCATTTCATCAAGATGCTGCACGGTATTTTCCAGATATTCAAGGTTGGGGCCAACTCTTCCATGTGCCGCCACAATGATCTCGACCGCTGTACGCACCGGAAGGTTCCCGGCATATTGCTGATGGGTCGGATCGGCTACATAGGTATGAGCAATCACTGTGCGACCGTCTTGGAGTTCGACTTCGACATCGGCCGGAATATAGGTGTTGGTGACAAGCTCGCGCTCATCAAGATAGGCCTTCACCGCATTCCAGTTGTCCGGCGCAATACAAAATGCATTGCCAACACATTCCCCACCGGAATTCAGCCCAAGAACAAGCCCCGGATTTTCCGGTGTGCCGCGATAATGGTGGGAATAAATACAGAATGACCGGTGATAACCGCGCAGAAGCGCGCGCGAGCGTTCCGTGAAGTCAAATCCCGGTCGCCATAACAATGATCCGTATCCAAACACCCATTTTTCGGTGGCGTCGCTCACCTTTTCCTCCGGTCGCGTTTCGTTGTGGTTTCTCGGGTTACGTGAAACTAGCGCTTCATGATCACCAATGCCACCCCAAGTGCCGCAATTCCAAACCCGGTAAAGCCAAGCATGCCAAGATGCTCGTCAAACAGAACCCATGCAAAGAAAGCAGCGGTTGGCGGCACCAGATAAAACATGCTGGCAACCCGGGTTGCTTCGCCCTGCTTGATCAGAACCATCAGCAACATGATCGCACCAATCGACAGAACAAGCACAAGCCATGCCATCGCCAGAATGAAATTCATGCTCCATTCAACGGTCAGATCATCCTTGAACAGGGCAACAACACCAACGAACGAGGCGGCAGCCATATACTGGATGACAGTGCCACTCATCAAATCCATGCCGGTGCAGAAACGCTTCTGATAAAGCGTCCCCGCCGTCATCCCGAACAGGGCCAGAACGGCAAGACCGATGCCCAGTGGCGTAATGCCGATCCCGTCGCCGATCTTGGGCAACAGAACAAGTGCAACACCGATCAGACCAAGAACAAGACCGCCCCACTGGCGCGCTGAAACCCGTTCGCCCAGAAGACTGCCGACAACCGATGCGGTTACAACCGGCTGCAGCCCGACAATCAGGGCCGCAAGGCCGGATGGTAAACCGGTATCAATTGCCCAGAACACACCACCAAGATAAATGCCGTGCACCAGCACGCCCGCGGTTGCAATGTGGGATGCCTCGCGCAGCGATTTTGGCCATTTGGCCTTCATCAGCATGACAACCGGCACCATCAGCACAATGACAATGGCAAATCGGACAAAAAGGAAAACAAACGGGTCGGCGTAAGGAAGGCCGAATTTCGCACCGACAAATCCCGTGCTCCAGAGAAACACAAAGACAAACGGCATGATCCGGCCGAACGCCGGATGATTGGTGGCAGACATGACTATCCCCTTTAACCGGCAGGCGGTGCTATTTGGGGCGCATCACCAACCGAATGACAGTCTGCGGGCCGCGGACCGTCGGTATCTTATTCTGTGGTCTTTTTCTTGCCCTTCTCATCGCTTTGGCGGCTTTCGCCCTCGGCAGAGAAGTTGGTGAAATACTGACCGGCATCAACGATCCCGCGGCGAATTTCGCGCGTCCGGGTAAACAGATCAAACAGCTTCTCGCCTTCGCCCCAGCGAATGGCGCGTTGCAACGCCATCAGGTCTTCCTGAAAACGGCCAAGCACTTCAAGAACGGCTTCACGGTTGTTCAGAAACACGTCACGCCACATGGTCGGATCGGATGCCGCAATACGGGTGAAGTCACGGAAACCGGTTGCCGAAAACTTGATGACTTCCTGACGCAGGGCATCTTCAAGATCGGTCGCAGTCCCGACAATGGTATAGGCAATCAGGTGCGGCAAATGTGACGTAATGCCAAGAATGCGGTCATGATGGTCTGCATCCATGCATTCGACATACATGCCACATGCTTCCCAAAGGGCTTTGACCTTTTCTTTGGCAGCGTCACTTTCTCCCGGGATCGGGGTCAGGATGCACCAGCGTTCTTCGAACAGCTCCGGAAAACCCGAGTCCGGACCGGAATGCTCGGTCCCTGCAAGGGGATGTCCCGGAACGAAATGGACACCCTCGTCAAGATGCGGAGCGATGTCACGAATGACTGATTGCTTGACGGATCCGACATCAGAAACAATCGCGCCCTTCTTCAATGCACCGGTAAGCTGTGCGCCAATGGTCTCGTTGGCACCAACCGGCGCACAGATCATCACCAGATCCGCATCACCAACCGCGTCCTTGATGTCGCAATAGGCCTCGTCGGCAATGCCAAGTTCAAGAACCCGGTCGCGGGTCGCTTCAGAGCGAACCGCACAGGTAATCTTGTTGGCAAGGCCGTCACGCTTGATGCGACGGGCCATGGACGAACCGATAAGGCCCATGCCGATAAAAGCGACAGTTTCAAACAACGGTTGGGATGCAGTTTTGGTCATTTTACTGGTTCACAAAGTCTTTGATGGTCTGAAGGCAGATTTCCATTTCTTCCTTCGTGCCGATGGATACACGAAGCATCTGCGACAAACCATAGGCACCGATTTTGCGCGGGATCACGCCACGGGCCATCATGAAATCATTTGCGGCATCGGCATCCTTGCCTTCAACCGTCGGGAATTCGATCATCACGAAGTTGCCGTAGCTCGGATGGGCCTTAAGACCGCTGATCGCATTGATTTCATCACGGAACCACGCAAGCGTTTCCGCGTTGTGACGGACGCACTCATTAACGAAATCATCGTCCTCAAGCGCCGCGACACCGGCTTCCTGGGTCGGAAGCGGTACGTTGAACGGGTTGCGCAAACGCTGAAGGACATCGGCGATTGCCGGCGGTGCATAGCACCAGCCAAGGCGAATGCCACCAAGACCATAAATCTTGGAGAATGTCCGGGTCATGACGGTGTTATTGCCAGCTTTTACAAGCTCTTCACCCGCGCTGTAATCTTCCTGACCGGTCATGAATTCGGCATAGGCCGCATCAACCACCAGAACGATGTCTTCGCGAAGACCGTCACGCAGACGCTTCATCTCGGCATCGGTGATATAGGTTCCGGTCGGGTTGTTCGGGTTGGCAACAAACACGATCTTGGTCTTGTCGGTTACCGCTGCCAGCAAGGCATCAACATCGGTGGTCATGTTGGTTTCCGGTGCCGTTACCGGCGTTGCGCCAACACCCATGGCGGCAATCGGATACATCAGGAAACCGTGCTGCGAATACAATACTTCATCACCCGGACCGGCATAGGCACGGATCAGAAGGGTCAGCAATTCATCAGAACCCGCACCACAGACGAGCTGGTCAAACTCAAGACCGTATTTCTCTGCCAGCTTATGACGCAGCAGATCACAGCCACCATCCGGATAGCGATGCAGACGGCTTGCCGTGTTGCGCAGGGCTTCCATTGCTTTGGGGCTTGGGCCAAGGGCACCTTCGTTAGACGACAGCTTGATCACGCGCTGATCACTGTCAGCACTGGATTTGCCGCCCTTGTAAGGCGCAATATCAAGAATACCGGGGCGTGGGGTGGGCGCAGACATAACGTTTATTCTCCCAGAGGAAGCAGCAGCCATGATCGGCCTGCCAAAAATTGTTAACTCAGTGCGTCTTCTGATATCGGCACCGCATAGGCGCCAACCACATGCAGACTTTCGGGTGCAAGTCCCCGTTCATCCAGTGTGGTCTGAAACGCATCAGCGCGATTACAAAAGAATCCCGGCACATCAACAAGAACAAAACGCCGATCTGCAATCGTATCGTCAGAAAAGCCAAGGATTGTCGCCCCGTCGATGCCATCCGCAATTTTTTTGCGCACTGTATCCATCGAGATTTCCTTGGACAGGCTGACCACGAACAGAGTCCGGTCATCACCGCTGTCCTCAAGATCGATTGCCGCCAGAACAAAGCCCTCGGTCTGTTCGCCGCGCCCGACAGGACGTCCGCCAAAGGGCAGTTTCGAGACGACCTTGACGGCGGTTTCGTCCGTCAGAAGCGTCCACCATGGCATCGGCTCGCCAAATTCGGGCTTCGGGAACACACCGACAGCTGCCCGTCCGTCTTCAAGCGCACCAAATGCTTCGCGCGGGGTGTCATATTCAATGATCTCGTTCAGGCAACCGAAATTCAGACGTGCAAGTTCCCAGCAATCCTGTCCATCTGCATTGCGACACAGGGCCACCGTATAAGGCGCTTCAAGACGGGTACCCGCAGCGATCATTTCACGCCATATCTGTATCAGTGCCGTTTTGGGAAACGCTCCATCGTGACGATCAACCAGCGTACGCATGATCCGGGCTTCACGGGCCGGACGATAAGGCACTTTGACTTTGCCACCGGCAGCAATCACCCGATCCTTATAGGCCCCGACAGCCTGGACAACTTTGGTGCGCCGAATGATCAGGGATTGCAGGGCCTGATCGATCTCGTCGATCTCGCCACGCAACCCGTCAAGGTCAAGATTTGCCAAATTTTCGTCGTTACACGCCATGATTCACTCTTTTGTAAAACGGCGCACAGTATTAGGACAGGGCCGCAGAAATGCAAAGAAAAGATTGACTAAACCGGGCCCGCTTCATAGCTAGAACAGGCGAATTTTCCGCAAACCGGGCAACAAATGCAAAAACACCAACCCGATTATGCGAAAAATCATGATTTAAAGGGAAACCAACGTCCATGAGCACCGCCGCCAACAAAGACAAGCGCCCGCCGCTTCCCGGCCATCACATGGTTCTGGGCGAGACGGACAAGCTGCGCCTTGATAGCGGCATTGAATTTGGTCCCTTTACACTGGCCTATCAAACCTATGGCGCATTGAATGCCGATAAATCGAACGCGATTCTGGTCTGCCATGCCCTGACGGGTGACCAGTATGTCGCCGATGACGTCCACCCGATCACGGGCAAGGAAGGCTGGTGGCGCGAGATTGTCGGCCCCGGCAAGATCATCGACACAGACAAGTATTTCGTCATCTGCAGCAATGTCATTGGCGGTTGCCTTGGCAGTACCGGCCCCAAGGACATCAATCCGGAAACCGGCAAACCCTGGGGGCTTGATTTCCCGGTGATTACGATTGCCGATATGGTGCGTGCCCAGACCATGCTGATTGATGCGCTTGGCATCGACACGCTGTTTGCGGTTATTGGCGGGTCGATGGGCGGCATGCAGGTTCTGGAATGGTGCAAAAGCTATCCGGAGCGCGTTTTTGCCGCAGCGCCGATTGCCACATCGTTCCGCCATTCGGCACAGAATATCGCCTTCCACGAAGTCGGACGTCAGGCTGTCATGGCCGATCCGGACTGGTGCGGGGGCAATTACCTGCTGGAAGGCAAGAAACCGGCGCGTGGTTTGGCGGTTGCGCGCATGACAGCACATATCACCTATCTGTCGCAACCCGCCCTGCATCGCAAATTTGGTCGCAAGCTTCAAAATCGCGGTGCGATCACCTATAGCTTTGATCATGATTTTCAGGTCGAAAGCTATTTGCGCCATCAGGGCAAAAGCTTTGTCGACCGGTTTGATGCCAACAGCTATCTCTATATCACGCGTGCGATGGACTATTTCGACCTGTCAATTGAACATGACGGACGATTGGCTGATGCTTTTACCGGCTGCAAGACGCGCTTTTGTATCATCTCGTTCTCAAGCGACTGGTGCTTTACCACCGCCGAAAGCAGAACCCTTGCCCATGCATTGAATGCGGCATCGTGTAATGTCAGTTGTGTCGAAATTGAAAGCGACAAGGGTCATGACGCCTTCCTGCTTGATGAACCCGATTTCCACATGGTTCTTGCCGGCTTCATCGAAGGTGCCGCCGAAAGCCGGGGGCTGAAATAATCATGAACCACGCCGTATCAAACGCCAACGCTGCCACGACACATAACGATCGCATTCGTGTTGACCTGCAATTGATTGCCGACATGGTTGAACCGGGAACCCGCGTTCTTGATATCGGGTGCAGTGACGGTGAACTGCTTGGCTATCTGACCCGGACAAAGAATGTCGATGGTCGCGGGTTGGAAATTTCAAACGAGGGCGTGCGCAATTGCGTTGCCCAGGGACTTCCCGTGATGCAGGGCGACGCCGACCGCGATCTTGGCGACTATCCGGACGGGGCATTTGACTATGCTATCCTTAGCCAGACATTGCAGGCGACCCACCGCCCCAAAGAAGTCCTGTCCGAACTTCTGCGCATCGGCAACAAGGCAATTGTGTCTTTCCCGAATTTCGGCCACTGGCGGGCACGGTTTGATCTGATGTTCCGAGGAAGAATGCCGCAGAACCCGAACCTTCCGATCATGTGGTATGAAACACCCAATATCCATTTTTGCACCGTGCGCGACTTTGTCGCCCTGTGTGCGGAAATGAATCTGAAGATCGAAAGATCGATGGTTCTCAATGAAAGCGGGTCTCGCGTTTCAATGGACAGTCATTCGGGCTTTGCCAATTTCTTTGGCAATCAGGCCCTGTTCATGCTGAGCAAGTGATGCTTGCCCGATAGCCATGCCGATCAACGCCGTGACGCAGGTTGCGGCGTTTTCTTTTGCCATCACAATCGCCGCCCATCCCCGTCTGATGATGATCACGCTTCATCGATGGGGACAGAAGATGTTTTGCACATTCAAACGCGTCATTCGGAACGGTGCCCTTATCACCGTGATCGGCCTGCTTGCCGCCTGCAGCCAAAAGGCCGAAACACTGAAACTTTCGGTCACTCAATTTGGAACTGCGACCGAAGCCGCCTTTGATGAATATGATGCGGCCTATAGCACGCAGTTTGCAGCCTTCCCGAAATCCGAAAACGCACAGCGCAGCGAATTCGTGAGCAATATGGCGGCCTTCACCGGGCAAGTCACGCCAGCCAATATCGATACGCTGCTTGACCCTGATGCAGTGAAAATCTCCCCGACCATTCAGGATGAATGGAACGCAACGCTTCGCCAACTGCGATCCCAGTATCAGCAATTCGTCGCCATTTTCGATAATATCGAGGCCGGTTCAGCGCTTGGTGCATCGGCCGTTACCCAATCAGGTCCCATACTGGAAAAGCTGCGCGCGCAACTGGCAACCATCACCGGCGATTTCGCCCGTAATCCGCCGAAATTCCTGACACGACGCAGTACCCTGATTGCCGAACTTAATACAATCCGCAAGGACGACGTGAACGAGCCCGAGGCACAAAACCTGTATTACCAGATTTGGTGGCAGAAATGGCGCGACCTGATCGCAGCCGAGAAAATCATGCAAACAGAAACCCTGCGCGAGTTTCTGACCGCCACCAAACTTGGCAACAGCTTGCAAGTCCAGATCGACAATTACGCAAAGCTTGACGTCGCAGCCCTTCTTGGTGCCGTCGAACAGGGCATCACCCTTGCCGATCATATTCACAAGTTAAGCCCGCAAGAACTGATCGCCGAGGGCACGGGTCTTGTCGAAACCGCAACGCAGTGAAACCGGGGGAACATCAAATGACAGATAATATCAGCACACTGATCACCACGGCCGAGCAGGCCTGTCAGCAGGCACTGATCACCTATCAATCAGCAAGCATCGATCAGAAGGTCGCGACCAAGCCAAAGCTTGATCAGGCAGCCGAACTGATCGTTACGCTGCAAGCCAAGCAGCTGCAGGGTGCGATTGTCGTGAGTGATCAGGATGTCGCAGACATGCAGGAGCTTCGCCAGAAGGTCAATGATGCCGCAACGCTTCAAACGGCACTCTCGTCATTGGTGTCGCTGCTGTTGAAATTTGTCTAGGCGTTCAGCGCAAACAGGCGCGAAGGATCAGTTCCACCGATCCGCATCGGCATCGTCAGATGCCTTGGCCTCAACCCATTTATCATCGCCGTCCGGCGTTTCTTCACGCTTCCAGAACGGCGCACGGGTTTTCAGAAAATCCATGATGAAGTCACAGGCTTCAAACGCCGCCCGACGATGCGCCGATAAAACAATCACCAGCACAATGCGTTCACCGGGCATCATTTTTCCGAACCGGTGGACAATGCGAATACCATCAAGCGGCCAGCGACGGGCGGCCTCGTCGGCGATCTTTTCAAGTTCGCGCTCGGTCATGCCCGGATAGTGATCCAGCGTCAGGCTTGATACCTGATCCCCGCCATGAATATCGCGCACCAGACCAACAAAGCTGACAGCAGCCCCGATATCGGTCCGGCCATCCGTCAGCGCAGAAAGTTCGGCGCCCGGATCGAAATCATGTTGTTGAACAGACACGCGTGACATGGCCATGGCCCTGATTTGCGAAGATTAATCTAGATGCTTGAGCCCGGTACGCAGATAGATATAGCCGGTCTGAACCGTCACAATCCCGGCGATCCACAGCAGCACATCACCAATCATGATCGACGGGATCATGTCAGGCGACGCATCCCCGACCAGAAGGAAACCGATCGCCAGAATCTGGGCGGTTGTTTTCCATTTCGCAAGCACCGTGACCGGAAGCGGCACTTTGAGTTCGGCCAGATGTTCGCGCAAACCCGAGACCATGATCTCGCGGCACATGATCACAACAGCTGGCAAAACAGCCAGACCGGCAATCCGTTCGAACGACACCATCATCATCAGGGCTGCGGCAACCAGAAGCTTGTCGGCAATCGGATCAAGAAAACGACCGAGAGGCGAAACCACATTCATGCTGCGCGCAAGATAACCGTCAAAGAAGTCCGTCACACCGGCAAAGGCAAACAGCACAAAGCCGATCCAGTTCCCAACCGGGCCGTCGATGTAAAAAGATGCCACCAATGCCGGGATCACAATGATGCGCGACAAAGTCAGCAGATTGGGAATCTGGGTTTTCATGGACGGGCCTGTTTGCGGGTATATGGTCGACAATTTCCACTAAGGGGTCTGTTTCAACCCCAAAGCCGCGCAATTATTAAAGCCTTGGGTCCGGAACGACAAGGGCCGTGTTCAATTGCCATAAAACTGAGACACGGCCCCTGGTCGATCACCTAGTCGGTGATCGCATCTTTGTTTTCACGTCCGATGCTCAGGACCTGATACAGAATGATCGCCGCCAATGTTGCCGTTCCAATCCCGCCAATGGCAAACCCGCCAAAGGTCACCGTAAAGTCGCCACCACCGAAAATCAGGGTAATGCCAACCGTAAAGAGATTGCGCGGATCAGAAAAATCAACCTGGTTATCGACCCAGAGACGCACCATTGCCGCAGCAATCAATCCGAAGACCGCAACACCGAGCCCCCCCAGGACCGGTCCCGGAATAGTGTGCAAAAGGGCCCCGAATTTGGGTGAGAAACCAAGCAGAATGGCGATTGCCGCGGCAATGACAAAAATCAGGGTCGAGAAAACACGCGTGACAGCCATAACCCCCATATTTTCAACATAGGTGGTCACACCTGTTCCACCGCCCGACCCGGCCAGCATGGTTGCCAGACCATCGCCAACAAAACCGCGACCGATATAACGATCCATATTCTGTTTGGTCATGCCCCCGATTGCCTTGATATGACCAAGGTTTTCCGCAACCAGAATGAAGGCCACCGGCGCAATCATGACCATGGCCGAACTTTCAAAACGCGGCGCAACAAAATCTGGCATGCCAAACCACGGGGCCTGTGACAGTTCGCTGAAATCGACTGCTGGCATCAGTCCGAGGCCATTCCCCAGAACCAGAACAAGCCCGTATCCGGCCAAAATACCGACCAGAATCGAAATGCGGCGCAAGGCAATCGGTGCATAGACCGAAACAAGCGCCACGGACAACAGGGTCAGAAGTGCGACCAGCATATGCATATTGTCGCCCGTGATGCCTTTAATCCCGACCGGTGCAAGGTTAAGGCCGATGGCCGCCCCGACTGCCCCTGTGACCGCAGGTGGCATCAGTCTTTCAACCCAGCCTGTTCCGGTTGCCATGACGATCAGGCCGATGACAACATAAAGCGCACCGGCTGCAATGATCCCGCCCAAAGCCCCGCCAATATCAGGGTTGGGCCCGGTTCCGGCATAGCCGGTCGCAGCAATTACCACTGCGATAAAAGCAAAGGACGAACCCAGATAACTCGGCACACGACCCGCAGTGCAGATAAAGAAAATCAGGGTTCCGATACCGGAAAACAGGATCGCCAGATTTGGATCAAACCCCATCAGAAGCGGACCGAGAATTGTCGCACCCGACATGGCAACAAGGTGCTGCAAGCCCATCGGGAACATCGCCCCCCACGGCAGGCGTTCATCAGGCATGACTGTAGAAGACCGGGTCAAAGACCAGGAAGGAAAGTATCGCATCTGTTTCCTTAATCTGAGATCGTTAATCGCACGAAGCGTGCTGTCGATGTGGCAATATGCACGCGGTATTACCCGGCTGCTGCCAAAAAGCAATATCTCCGCAGCAGGTTTTATTTATTTTCGTGGAAATGATCGTAAATCTTTCGCGCCAAAGCCGCACTGATGCCTTCGACCGCTTCCAGATCCGAAAGCCCGGCATCGGCAACACCGCGCGCTGATCCGAAATGATGCAACAGTGCCTTCTTGCGCGCACCCCCGACGCCCGGCACAGAATCCAGAACGCTTTTGCCAATCTGCTTGGCGCGCTTGGCGCGATGGGTGCCAATCGCCCAGCGATGCGCCTCGTCGCGCAGGCGCTGAATGAAATAAAGCACCGGGTCTTTCATATCGAGACGTACGGGGGCCTTGCCCGGAATATGCAGGACTTCCTTGCCGGCATTTCGATCAACGCCCTTGGCAACACCGACCAGCATGACATCTTCGATGCCAAGGTCTTCAAGCACCTCGCGTGCGACACCAAGCTGCCCAATCCCCCCGTCAATCAGGCACAAGTCCGGCCAGGTGCCGTTTTCGCGATCCGGGTCCTCTTTCTGGGCACGGGCAAAGCGTCGGGTCAGAACTTCGCGCATCATGGCAAAGTCATCGCCCGGTGCGATATCGCCCTTGATGTTGAATTTGCGATAGGCGTTTTTCATAAACCCTTCGGGTCCGGCGACAATCATGCCCCCGACCATATTGGTGCCCTGGGTGTGGGAGTTGTCGTAAACCTCGATCCGCTCGGGCGTACTTTCAAGATCAAGCTTGTCAGCAAGATCTTCAAGCAGCTTGCGCTGGGTCGCACTTTCGGCCATGCGGCGACCCAAGGCGTCCTTGGCATTGGTCATGGCGTGTTCGACCAGTTTGCGTTTGCCGCCCCGCTTGGGCACAAGAAGCTCGATCTTGCGGTTGTTATTGATGCCCAGCGCATTTTCGACCAGTTCCTGCCCTTCGATTTCGTGGGACAGGAAAATCTGTTTCGGGGCCGGTTTGTCGGCATAGAACTGCCCGACAAAGGCCGACAGGATTTCCGGGATTTCGGCGGACTGTTCATGACGCGGAAAATAGGACCGGTTGCCATAGTTCGATCCCGAGCGGAAGAAGAAGACCTGCACACAGCTTTGCCCGCCTTCCTGATGCAAGGCGATGACATCTGCCTCTTCAACCCCTTCGAGATTGATGTCCTGATGGGACCGGATCTGGCTAAGCGCGCGGATACGGTCGCGATACATCGCTGCCTGCTCGAACTCCATACGTTCGGAGGCCGCCATCATGTCGGCTTCAAGCTGCTTGAGAATTTTCTGACTGCGACCGGTCAGGAAATCGCGGCAGATATCAACAAGGCCGTCATATTCCGGCTTCGAGATACGATCAACGCACGGGGCGGCACAGCGTTTGATTTGATACAGCAAACAGGGGCGCGAGCGGTTTGAAAAAACCGCGTCCGTACAGGAGCGCAAAAGAAACGCGCGCTGCAGATGGTTGATCGTATTGTTTACCGCCCAGGCCGACGCAAAGGGACCAAAACAGCTGCCATCCTTGGCACGTGCGCCACGATGTTTAACGATACGCGGATAATCGTGATCCTCGGTGATCAGGATATAGGGAAAGCTTTTGTCATCGCGCAAAAGGATGTTGTAGCGCGGCTTGAGCTTTTTGATCAGGTTGGATTCAAGAAGAAGGGCTTCGGCCTCGGTATGGGTGGTGATGATTTCCATCCGGACCGTCTGGGCGACCATGCGCGCAATCCGGATAGGCAATTGCATGATCCGGGTATAGGCCACCACCCGTTTCTTGAGGTTCTTGGCCTTGCCGACATAAAGGACGCGATCCTTGTCATCAAGCATCCGGTATACGCCCGGGGCACCCGGCATGGTTTTAAGCGCATATTTGATTGCATCAACGCCGCGCGCCGCCCCGCCCTGGATTTTGTCGCCATCAAGGGACAACCCGATTTCCCGTTTCGGGGTCTCATCCCCGGTCGGGTTTTCGGAGGGAACTGGTGGCTTCATAAAGGCACTCCGCAATCACACAAATACATCCAAAGTTGTGACGGTCGTCACAATATGGCCGGGCCTTGGAACATACCTCAAAAGATTAACATCGCAACAGCGCGACAGGGAATCGCCCCGGAAAAAAGATGTCCACCAAGACTGTGGATAACTATGTGGGTAATAGGGGGGCTACTTCCTGCACCCCTTGAGAGTCTTAACGTTCTATGAAGTGCCCAAATATTGAGCAAAACAACTAAGTTATTGATTTATTTCACTAAAATTACTGTCAACCTGAAATCATTCGGTAATAGAGTCGTAAAAATCGAATATTTTCCTTTGAATCCCGCTCCCCAGATGCTTGTGCATAAGGACAGATGCGATTCGCCCCAAGGGAATCACAGAGTCCCTTGTCCTTACCGTCTGAAAAAGTAAATTTTTTGCTGGAAATCGGCGTTAATTAGCGCGCGATATTGTGCCGTTCGATTTCGACCCCGACAGCCGCGACGTCTTCAAAAACATCGAGCTTTTCAACCCGAACGATCACCTTGCGCACCCGTGGATCAGCAAGACACATATCCGCAAGTTTTTCCCCAAGAGTTTCCACAAGGTTCACATGGCCATCCTGACAAATACGTCGGGTGCCAACCACCAGATCCTCGTAACTCAGTACGGTTGTAATATCGTCATTCTGAACGCCGTCGCCTTCAAGCACGGCCAGATCAAGATTGATCCGCACGCGTTGCGGGGCTTCCTTTTCGTGATCATAAACCCCGATCGAGGTATGGATCACCATATCGCGGACAAAGACACGGCGCAGGTTGCCTGCCCGGTCTGCATGGGGCAGATCGGCAAATGGCAATGTCGTAATCTTGGCATCCTGTTTCAGGCCTGCGGTCATATTCCGGTCTTCCTTGTGCTGCTTTCGGGCATGGAAACTGTGTCCACTCCCTGCCCGTCCGGCCGATATCGGGCATCCACACCAGATATCATTCTATTGGCTTGTCATCTTTGCCACTGGGCGCCCAATCAAGATGCTGCCCGCCGTCAAGGGCTAACATTTGCCCGGTGATGGCGGGCGCGGCAAGGAAAAATCGAACCGCATCGCAAATCTCTTGCGGGTTTGTCCCGACTTGAAGGGGGGTTTTCGCGCATTGCTGATCGAAAACTTCCTGTGTTTGCCGACGACTAGGCAATGCCGGACCCGGTCCGATGCCATTAACACGAATTTTTGGCGCAAGTGCCAGTGCAAGCGTCTGGGTCAAGGTCCAAAGCCCGGCCTTGGACAGTGTATAGGTCATGAAATGCGGGTTCAGGTTCCAGACCCGTTGATCAAGAATATTGATGATCGCGCCCTGTGCATCGTCGGGAAGACGCCTGGCAAATTCCTGCGACAGCACAAATGGCGCACGCAGGTTGGCCTCCATATGAAGGTCCCAGCTTTCACGGGTCGCACTGTGCACGTCATCATATTCAAAGGTTGATGCATTATTGATCAGGACACCAACCGGACCGAGTGACGCCTGTGCTTCACGGACAACGCGATGGGTATCTTCCTCGCGGCCAAGATCAGCAGAGATGACACAGGCACGCTGACCAAGGGCACGGATTTCATCGGCAAGGGTTTCGGCATCCTTGCGCGAGTGGTGACAATGCAGCGCCACATCATACCCGTCTTTGGCAAGATCAAGCGTCAGCGCACGCCCGATCCGTTTTGCCGCCCCCGTAATCAAAACCGTTTTGGGCATCTGTGCGCTCATGGCTGTGCTGATCCCTTTATCGTCCCGTCATATTGTTCAAACTGGTGACCTATGCCGCGACAAGCTGGAAGACATAGACCAGATAGGCAATCACAAATGCAACACCGGTGATGCGCGAAATCTTGCGAAACGCATATGCAATCCCGATCAAACCAACCGTCACCGCCAGCATGATCCAGATATCGGAATTCAAGATTTGCTCCGGAACCGGGATTGGCGCAATCAGCGACACACCGCCAATGATCACCAGAAGGTTCAAAAGGTTGGACCCCAGCACGTTACCAAGCGCCACATCCGAATGCCCGCGGAATGCCGCCACAACAGATGCAGCAAGTTCGGGCAGAGACGTTCCGAATGCAACAAGCGTCAGGCCGATCACGGCTTCGGAAACGCCGAACTGACGCGCGACGGAAACACCACCGTCGACAAGCCATTCCGCCCCGAACATCAGGGCAACAATACCGACAACCGTCGCAATGATCGGTTTGAGCCAGCCAGTTGGAACCTCTCCGACTTCGTCAACTTCTTCTTCATGCAGTTGGCTGGCATCGCTTGGCATGTTCTTGTCATGCTTGTAGGTGAAGTACCAGATCGCCACCAGAACGCAGAGCATCAAAGCCCCTGCCCAGCGATCAATGGCGCCAAACATGCAAAGACCAATAAACAGAACAGTCCCAAGCAGCATCGCCCCGCCATCGCGGACCACGGTTACCCGGCTTGCCGCCACGGGCTTGAGAACAGCCACCGCACCAAGAATGAGCAATATATTGGCAATATTGGACCCGACCACGTTGCCCATCGCGATGTCGGCCGTTCCCTTAAGCGACGCATTCAGTGACACGACAAATTCCGGTGCGGACGTTCCGGCTGCAACGATTGTCAGCCCCACAATCACTTTTGACACGCCCAGCAACAGGGCAAGACCAACCGCACCACGAACGATAAACTCACCGCCAACGGTCAGAAGGACAAGACCCGCAATGATCTGAATGTAGGGAATGAACTGTTCCAAGATACGTTTGCTCTTATTGACTGTCGTTTACATTGGCCCGGATCAGGCCCGCGGAACATGGCATTTGACATCACGAATAGCAAGTGATCTGGCCATGACAATTGTCACACAATTTACTCGCCCGGCCCGGCGCGCCCTAGAGAAAACCTGTCACTGCTGCCTTGAAGCAGATCAATCCGGTACGGGTTAATTGCCGTTGAACCGGCAAATTTCCACAGGACTGTGTGTGCTATTTCAGTTATCCTGTTAATCTCGTTATTTTCAAATATTTATCTGCTTTGCCGGATTGATTCTGACCATGCATCACAGCGTCCTGTTCGAGCTGTTTCTGATCCTGACTGCGGCTGTGGTTGCCGTGCCTATTGCGCATCGCCTGCGCGCCAATTCGATCATCGGATTTCTGATTGGCGGCTTTTGTATCGGGCCGTTCGGTTTGGGTCTGATTACCGAACGCGAAGACATTTCGACCGTTGCCGAACTTGGTGTCGTGTTCCTGCTCTTCATGATCGGGCTTGAACTCTCACGCGAACGGTTGCGGGTCATTGGTGGCAGGTTTGCTGCCCTTGGCCTTTTTCAGATTCTGGTATCGATGGCAGCCATCATGGCTGTGCTGGCCCTGATTGATTTGCCGCTGGCTGCATCGCTTGTGATTGCAGGTGCGCTGGCTTTGTCCTCAACGGCAATCATCCTCAAACAGCTTTCTGATGACCGGCAATTAAATACGCGTTTTGGACGCGCAGCCCTGGCAATCCTTCTGGTACAGGATGTTGCGGTTGGTCCGTTCCTGATCATGGTTCAGGCGGCCGGTGATGCCGGAACAGAAACCAGCCCCTGGATCAGTATCCTTTCAGGCTTTGGCTCTGTCGCCTTGCTGCTGGTTGTCGGGCGGTATCTGTTGCCACGCCTCTTTCGCTATATCGCGTCTCTCAAGAACCCGGAACTGTTTGCGATTGGGACCCTGTTTGTCGTTCTCGCCGCCAGTACCCTGACCGAGCTTTCCGGGCTTTCAATGGCACTTGGTGCCTTTATCGCGGGCGTGATGCTCGCCGAAACGGAATTCCGTCATCAGATCGAAGCCGACATCGCGCCGTTTCGCGGTGTGTTCCTGTCGCTGTTTTTCATGTCGGTCGGCATGTCGGTCAATGCCAATGTCGTCTATGAGCAGTTTGGCAGCGTCATTTTGTGGCTGATCGGGCTGCTGATCATCAAGACGGCCGTTCTGTTTGTCCTGTCCCTTGCCATTCGGTTTGAACGCGGATCCGCACTTCGTGTTGCCATGAGCCTGGCGGCTGGTGGCGAGTTTGCCTTTGTGATGTTCTCTCTTGCAGCGCAAAACGGTGCGATCCCGCGTGATTTGGCGGCCATATTGATCCCGGTGGTCGCCATTTCCATGGCGCTCACCCCGACTTTGATTAACCTTGGGCACCGGATTGAAGAAAAGCTTCATCCCAAGGAAGACGACCAGCTTGGTCCGATTTCGGATGAAACAGACGGAATTCATCAACATGTTCTGGTGATTGGCAGTGGCCGTGTTGGTCGCGTTCTGGCGCGCCTTCTTAAAACCCGGAACATTCCCTTTATCGTTCTTGATAGCGACGCCCAACAGGTCTCACGGGGTCGTGCCGAGGGACTACCTGTCTTCTTTGCCGATGGATCACGCCCGGAAACATTCAGGGCAGCTCACACCGACGAGGCCCGCATTGCCGTTGTTGCCATGGGTAATCCGCATGCGACTGAAAAGACCGTTGCGCTTTTGCGGCAACATTATCCGCATCTGAAAATCTTTGCCCGTGCCCAGGACATCACCCATATCGGACCCCTGTCTCGTAGCGGTGCAGATGCGGCCATCCCTGAAGTACTTGAAACCGGCCTTCGGCTTTCGGATCACGTCTTGTCGGCCTGTGATGTGCCACAGGAAGATATCGACGCCGAAATCGCCAAGTTCCGCCGTGCCGACATGCTGTTGATGAACGAACTGGCCCCACGGACCCAGCGGAAAAAGGTTCCTGAGGCCCCCGTGGCAGCAGAACCGGCATCAGTTGCGGAAACCAAATCCAAAGCAGATGCCAGGTCGGAAAACAAACCCGAACCGGCATCACAGCCCCCGGCAAAGAAAACGGGAACGCGCAGGGTTGCCGCCAAGAAGACCCCGACGCGTAAAACACCGGTAAAGTCCGCAACGGCCAAGAAAACAACCTCGACAAGTTCAGGTCGGGCACGCAAGACAAAGCCCGAAAACGATCATTAAAGGCAAAACCCCCGCAGCCATTGGCAACGGGGGTTTTGTTTTTTCTGAAACCGGGTAGATGATCTTTGCTCAGATCAGAGATCAGGCAGCGGTTTCTGAATCCAGCGCATAACCGGCGGCACGAACCGTACGAATGATATCGCGGGTGCCTTTGACATCATTGAGCGCCTTGCGCAGACGACGGATATGAACGTCAACCGTGCGGGTTTCGACATAAATATTCGGTCCCCAAACAGCATTCAAAAGCTGCTCGCGGGAGAACACACGCCCCGGATGCTCAAGGAAATAGCGCAGAAGACGGAATTCGGTCGGGCCAAGATGGATGGCCTTGCCGTTGCGGCTGACACGGTGTGCTGCGAGATCCATTTCGATATCGGAATAGACCAACTGCCCTTGTGGTTGCGCCGGACCGGACCGACGCAGCAGCGCACGAATACGGGCAAGCAACTCGCCAATTGCGAACGGCTTGGTGACATAGTCGTCAGCACCGGTATCAAGACCACGGATACGATCGCCTTCTTCGCCACGTGCGGTCACCATGATGACCGGCAAATCGCGGCTTTCGGGCTTGCGACGGATCTGGCGGCAGACTTCAATCCCCGACATTACCGGCAACATCCAGTCCAGAAGGACAAGATCGACATGCGTTTCCGCAAGGATTTTCAACGCTTCGTCACCGTCACCGGCTTCGACTACCTGCATCCCCTCACGTTCGAGGTTGTAGCGCAACATGGTTACGATTGCAGCTTCGTCCTCGACGATAAGAACCGTTGGGTCCATCTTCCTATGCTCCAGTGTCACTCATTCGGTTCGACGACAGCAAAGTTCGCTGCATCATTTTTTGGCCGGTCAATTGCCGGCAGGTCTTCGCCTTTGATCCGGTAATAGATCGTCTCGGCGATATTGGTTGCATGATCGCCAATACGTTCGATGTTCTTGGCGATGAAAAGCATGTGGGTCGATGCCGTGATGTTGCGCGGATCTTCCATCATGTAGGTCAGCAATTCGCGGAACAGCGAATTGTACATATCGTCGACTTCCTGATCGCGGGCCCAGACACGCTCGGCCTTTTCGGCATCGCCTTCGATATAGGCATCCAGAACGTCCTTGATGATTTCCTGCGCCAGCTTGCCCATGTTCGGAATCACCTGAACCGGACGGATCGGCGGAATCTGGTTAAGAACCTGCGCGCGTTTGGCGATGTTTTTCGCCAGATCACCGATACGCTCCAGATCGTTTGACAGCTTGAGTGCGGTCACGACCTGACGCAGGTCATCTGCCATCGGCTGGCGCAAGGCCAGAAGACGCACGGCGAAATCCTGAACTTCCTGTTCGAGAATATCGATACGGTGATCCGACAGAATGACTTTTTCAGCCAGTTCGGAATCCCGTTTGACAATCGAACGGATCGCAGAGATCAGCTGACTTTCTGCAAGCCCGCCCATCTGCGAGATGATGTTGTTCAGACGGGTCAGTTCCTCGTCGAACGAACTTACGATATGTGTTTTGTCGTCAGCCATTTATGCGTGCTCCTCGTGTCGCTGCTTAACCGAAGCGACCGGTAATGTAACCCTTGGTGCGTTCGTCTTTCGGGTTGGTGAATATCTGATCTGTTTCACCAACCTCGACCAGCTTGCCAAGGTGGAAGAATGCGGTCCGCTGCGATACACGTGCAGCCTGCTGCATGGAGTGTGTCACGATCACGATGGTGTAGTTCGAACGCAGCTCGTCAATCAGCTCTTCGACCTTTGCCGTAGCAATCGGATCAAGTGCCGAGCACGGCTCATCCATCAGGATGACTTCAGGGCTGACCGCAACCGCACGCGCGATGCAAAGGCGTTGCTGCTGACCACCGGAAAGGCCGGTTGCCGGTGACTGCAGACGATCCTTGACTTCCTTGAGCAGGCCCGCACGTTCAAGCGAGGTCATGACGATTTCGTCAAGTTCGTCACGCGAATTGACCAGACCATGGATACGCGGTCCATAAGCCACGTTGTCATAGATCGATTTCGGGAACGGGTTCGGCTTCTGGAACACCATCCCGATACGTGCACGCAGCTGAACAACGTCGATGCGCTTGTCATAGATGTCACGACCATCAAGGGTCACTTCACCATTGATGGTGACACCATCAATGGTGTCATTCATGCGGTTCATGCACCGCAGGAAGGTTGACTTGCCACAGCCCGACGGACCGATCAGCGCGGTGACCTGGCGTTCAACGATATCAAGATTGACGTCAAACAGGGCCTGGTTATCGCTATAGAAAAGATTAAGGTCACGTGCCGTCATTTTCGGGCTTGAGACCGACGGCTCTGCCGTCATTGCGCTCTGGGATACAGCAGCCATTTTACCACTTCCGTTCAAATTTTTTGCGCAGATACACAGCCAATCCATTCATCAGGATCAGGAAGGCCAGCAAAACCATAATCGCAGCCGAGGTTTTCTCGACAAAGGCACGTTCCGGGCTGTCTGCCCACAGATAGATCTGGACCGGCAGAACCGTCGCCGGATCAAGTGCACCACCCGGAATGTCGACGATAAACGCCACCATACCAATCATCAGAAGCGGTGCCGTTTCACCAAGTGCCTGTGCCATACCAATGATGGTACCGGTCAGGATGCCGGGCATTGCCAGCGGCAGGACATGGTGTGTAACGGTCTGAACCGGTGATGCACCAAGACCAAGGGCCGCCTGACGGATCGATGGCGGAACCGCCTTGATCGCCGCACGCGATGCAATGATGATCGTTGGCAAGGTCATCAGGGCCAGCGTCAGACCACCAACAACCGGTGCCGAACGCGGCAGATGCATGACGTTCAGATAAACCTCAAGCCCCAGCAGACCGAACACGATCGACGGAACAGCTGCAAGGTTGTTGATATTGACCTCGACAATTGTCGTGAAGCGGTTTTTCGGTGCGAATTCTTCAAGATAAACCGCTGCAAGAACCCCGATCGGGAACGACAGGGCAAGCGTGACGAGCAACGTATAGAACGAACCGACCGCAGCCCCCCAGATACCGGCAAGTTCCGGTTCACGGGAATCCCCGCTGGTAAAGAAGCGGGCATGGAACTGCTTTTCAACAGCACCGGATGAAACCAGTGTGTTGTACCAGCTGATTTCCTTGTCATTCAGGCGACGGCTGCCTTCATCAACATCGGCATCGATATAGCCTTTGTTGAGCATGTCGAAATCATCGCCCGAAATCAGCCAGACCTTGCGCGTCTGACCAATCAGGTTCGGATTTGCCAGAACCCGTTCACGCAGATCATAGGATGCGCCACCCGAAACGACGTCATACAGGTCGCGCTTGTCGCGACGGCTGGTGACTTCCGGGAAGCGGTCACGCAATGCCTGTTTGATCAGACCATCGAAGTTGGCCTTGCCGATCACTGCGGGGTCGCCGGTACCTTGCGGATCGATTTCAGCCGGGTCGAAATGAATTTCAAGCTGAACATAGGTCTGGAAGAACGCACTATAGCCCTTCGAGCCAATAGAGAACCCCAGAACGAACAGGGCCAGAAGCGCAATACCGATTGCGCTTAGTCCATAAATCTTGAAACGGCGTTCAGCTGCGTAACGCTTTTTGATGTTCCGCGCGATCTTCGGACTATCCCAGTCAACGGGCTTGTGCATTTTATCCGAAATCACCTTTGCAGCGGCTCTGTCTTCCATGAGGGATGCCATATCAGTCATATTTCTCGCGATACTTCTGAACTACCTTAAGGGCAAATACGTTCAGGCCCAAGGTGACAAGGAAAAGAACCAGCCCCAACGCAAAGGCCGAGAGGGTTTTTGCACTGTCAAATTCCTGGTCACCGACCAGAAGCGTGACAATCTGGACAGTCACAGTGGTCACAGCCTGAAGCGGGTTCACAGTCATGTTCGCGGCAAGACCGGCTGCCATCACAACAATCATGGTTTCACCAATCGCACGTGAAACCGCCAGAAGAACCGCCCCGACAATCCCCGGAAGCGCCGCCGGGAAAATGACATGACGGATGGTTTCAGATTTGGTTGCGCCCAAACCATAAGACCCGTCACGCAATGATTGCGGCACCTGTGACATCACATCATCAGACAGCGACGATACGAACGGAATGATCATGACACCCATGACAAGGCCCGCTGCCAAGGCACTTTCCGAGCTGACATCAAGACCAAGGATCGCACCGTTATTGCGAAGGAACGGCGCAACGGTCAGGGCAGCAAAGAAGCCATAAACAACCGTCGGAACACCCGCGAGAATTTCAAGCGCCGGCTTGGCAACCGCACGGAATTTCGACGATGCATATTCGCCCATATAAATGGCAGAGAACAAACCGACCGGCACCGCAACGCACATGGCGATGATCGTGATCAGGAGTGTGCCGACAAAAAGCGGGATCGCGCCGAACGCACCGTCGGATGCAACCTGATCTGCACGGATCGCCGTTTGCGGGCTCCATTCCAGACCAAACAGGAAGTCAACCGGGTTGATCTTGCTAAAGAAGTGCAGGGCTTCGAACAGCAACGAGAAAACGATACCGACCGTCGACAGGATCGCAATCGCCGAGCAGGCAATCATCACCCAGCGGGAAATGCGTTCGACATTGTTACGTGCCCGCAAATCCGGCGAGATTTTACGATAGGAAAGCGACACCCCGATCGACGCACCGGTCAGCATCACAACGACCAGTGCCGCATTTGCAATCGACTGCAGATTTGCCAGACGATGCCCGGCATCGATGACTTCGGGTGAGACAGTCAGATGCTGGCCATTATCCGCTGCGATCAGTGAAATACTGTTCAGGGCAAGCGACAGCTGTCCGGAGTCACCGGTAATTTCAGAAGGCAGTTCGGCAATGATCATCGCTTCGATGATCGATCCCTGGAAGATATGCCAGACAAGCAGCAGCAACAATGCAGGCAGGCCGCACCACAGGGCCACATAGGTCCCGTAATGAGCCGGAAGAGAATGAAGATTGCTGTACCGTCCGCCCGAAAGGGCCACGGCCCGCTGGCGTCCGAAATAGAAGGACAATGCACAAAGTGCAGCAACCGCGAGCAACAGGAAAGACAGGGACATTACGTTAAATCCGTTTGCCAGATGAACCTGTAGGAATCAGATGAGAGGCCAATAGGACAAAAACAATAAATTAATCAAGCGCGGAAACAAAGAAACCGATGGCAGCATTAGCCGCCATCGGTTGAAAGATCACGTTACATGCTCAGCGGCGAAAGGTTCGTCGCAGCATTACGGACAGCTTCACGCTCGCTCGCGGCCATCGGGATCAGGCCACGGTCAGCAAGGTAACCTTCGTCACCGAATGCTTTTTCCGAGGTGAATTCAGCCAGATATTCTTTGATGCCCGGGATGGTGCCGACATGTGCGTTCTTTACGTAGAAGTAAAGCGAACGCGATACCGGATAGTCACCAGCCGAGATTGCTTCGAAGGTCGGAGCAACACCAGCAATCAGGGAACCCTGAAGCTTGTCGCCGTTCTGGTCAAGGAACGAGAAACCGAAGATGCCAAGTGCATCATGGTTTGCTTCGAGCTTCTGAACGATCAGGTTGTCGTTCTCACCAGCTTCGACATAGGCACCGTCTTCACGCACACCAGCGCAAACTGCTTTGTGCTGATCTTTGTTGGATTTCTTGAGGTCGGCAATAACAGCGAACTCGTCGCAAGCTTCTTCAAGTACCAGCTCGGTGAAGGCATCACGGGTACCGGAGGTCGGCGGCGGGCCGAGAACTTCGATTTTCACGTTCGGAAGGCTCGGATCAATTTCCGACCAGGTGCTGTAGAAGTTATCAACCAGCGACTTGCCGTCTTTGGAAGGAACGGTTTTAGCCAGAGCCAGGAAGATCTGTTCTTTGGTCAGATCCAGCAGCGGAGCTTCGTTCGAGTTCGACAGAACGATACCGTCGAAGCCGACTTTGACTTCGGTAACTTCAGAAATGCCGTTCTTGGCGCAAGTTTCAACTTCGGACTTCTTGATGCGACGCGAAGCGTTGGTGATGTCCGGATGCTGTTCGCCAACACCTGCACAGAAAAGCTTCAGACCACCGCCAGAACCGGTCGATTCAATAACCGGGGTTTTGAACGAGGTGGTTTTACCGAATTCTTCTGCAACTGCGGTTGCAAACGGGAAAACGGTGGACGAACCAACGATACGAATCTGGTCGCGTGCCTGGGCAGCGCCAGCAAAGGCAACGCTCATCAGCGCCGCAACAGCAAGAGTCTTCTTCATGGTATATTCCCCAATGGTTGTTCCACTTCGGAACGGTGCAACGATCTGCGAGGCGGACTCTAACGCTGGGTGCTTACGGTATTGTGTCGCTTTTGTTAACGTTATGTGACAACGTATCAACGCGGTCAAAATTCGATATATAATCAATATAAAACAATGACTTGTATGATTTCGCCCGACACCCTGAAACGCCGGTTTCTTGACCTTCCCCGGCTCTTTTCTGTTGTTTTACGACAGACTGTAACAAAAACTGTCACAATCGCTCATCCCGAGGTCGGCCTGCCCGGTCGCTGCTGCCGTGCGATGGATAAAATCCCGCCAGCCTCTTTACATGTCCGCCATTCCAAGCAACTGTGCATTCAGGGACAACAAATACGTCGTGCCCGTTTCTGGTGCGGCCATAACAGGAGAACGACATGAGCAATGCCTCGATTGACGAGATTCAGGAACTGATCCAGAAACTGTCCGGCGAACTCGGCGAAATGTCCGAAGCGGCTTCTCGGCATATCGATGATCTGCATGTCGCTGTAAATAATGTGGCATCCCACGTTCTTGCGATTGAGGCGATCCTCGCCCTTGTCGCCAAGAAAGTCGAAATTGATGATGCTGCCGCCATCGAGTGGATTCGCGAAAAGACCGCAGCCTATGCCGAAGACAGCAGCGAAGGTTCCGCGGCCGAAGGCATCGCGCAAAGCCTGTTGGGCAAAGACGTCTAGGCACGTCGTGCCACAAGAAATACCCGCGAAAATAAAAAGACGACAGGTTGGCCTGTCGTCTTTTCTGTTTTTGGACCCGAATACCGCCGGTTTTTATGATGCCGGTGTAACTTCCGCAAAACGGTCCTGAAGTTTTGCAGGAACCGGTCCACCTGCTGCCCAGTCAAGAAGCTGGACAGTGTGAATGACTTTCAGATCGTCTGTTTCGATCTGAACCATACATCCGATATTACCGGTCGCGACCAGATCAGGCCGGGTTGCACGGATATTGCCGCGCTTGCGTTCCTGAAGCTTGCCCGCGATTTCAGGCTGCAACAGGTTGTAAACACCAGCAGACCCGCAGCAAAGATGGCCTTCGGCAATCTCGACCACATCATATCCGGCCTTTTTCAAAAGATCGCGCGGCGGACGCGTGATCTTTTGGCCATGTTGCATCGAACAGGCCGAATGATAGGCCACCCGCGGACTTCCATGCGATGCCTTGGCAAACACAGCACCATCAACATCAAGCTCTGCCAGATATTCGGTGATGTCCTTGGCCAGTTCCGACACCTTGGCCGCCTTGGCTGCATAGGCCTTATCAAGGCGCAGCATATGACCGTAATCCTTGACTGTCGTGCCACAGCCCGAAGCCGTAATCACAATTGCATCAAGGCCTTCGCCTGCGATTTCCGCACTCCAGGCATCAATATTGCCCTTGGCCTGATGACGTGATTTCTCTTCCTTGCCCATATGATGCACAAGCGACCCGCAGCATCCGGCACCCTTGGCAACAACGACTTCGATGCCGAGGCGCGTCAATAGACGAACTGTCGATTCGTTGATCTCGGTTTCAAGGACCTGCTGTGCACATCCCGTCAGGATTGCGACCCGGCCCTTGCGCGTTCCAATGGCCGGAATGATCTGTGGCTTGTCGACCCAGCTTGGCGGCGGCATATGTCGCGCCCCCATTTTCAGCATGCCCTTGAGACGTCCGGGCATGAGGCCCGCAAACGGTGCCGCAAGCTTCGCCCCGATCATTGAAAGACGGAACAGGGTCGGGTTTGGCACAACAAGCGCAAGCAACTTGCGCAGCAACCGGTCCCCAAGGGGACGCTGATAGTTTTCTTCGATATGGGCCCGCGCATTATCTATCAGATGCATGTAATCGACACCGGACGGACAGGTGCTGGTGCAGGAAAGACAGGACAGGCAACGATCAAGATGTTTGACCACCCGATCTGTTGCCGGTTTGTCATTTTCCAGCATATCCTTGATCAGATAGATCCGCCCGCGCGGACTATCGAGTTCATCCCCAAGGGTAACAAAGGTCGGGCATGTTGCCGTACAGAACCCGCAATGCACACATTTGCGCAGGATCTGCTCGCTTTCGGCAATCATCGGGTCCGCAAGACGGGCGGCGCTAAAATTGGTCTGCATTATACCTGCCCCCCTTCCGTAATATTCAGGTGCATCCGTCCCGGATTAAGGATACCGACGGGATCGAAATTATCCCGAATTTTGCGGTTAATCCGCGCCAGTGCAGGGTCTTCGGGATGGAAAACCGGCACCTCTGCACGCAGATCGGCAGGTGCGCGAACAAGAACAGCCTGACCGCTTTCCGATTGGGCAATCTGGCGCACCGTACCGGCCATCGCATCCGATCCGTCCAGACGCAGCCATATTTGCGCCCCCGCCCAGTCCATCATCACCTTGCCGCCGGTCCGGGCGGCAAGCTTTGCGGCAAGAACACCACCGGATGCTGGCGGGCCTGATACGCGCCACAGCATCCCTGACGAACCGCTATAGGGTGCAACATCCGCAACCGCCTTCCAGAAAGTTGCGCTATTTGTCGTATGCAACTCTTCGCTGGCACCAAATTCGGCCAACAGTTTGCGCAGGGCTTCGCAGCGCCAGGCAACAGACGGCGCCGGTCCCTCTACCCGAAGTGCAACAAGGCCGGTGCCCATTGCAGACGCAACATCAATGCCGAACCTCGCCACATCTTCGGCCGCAACCCATGCCGCCGCCGAGACTTCGTTTTCACTGCCCATTGCACGGTTCATTGCCATTCCGGCACGCTCAGGATCATTGCAGGCAATCAGAACAGTCCGGGCTTTCTCGTCGCACGGCATCACCTTCATGGTGATGGTATGCATCACACCAAGTGTCCCGAACGATCCCGACATAAGTTTTGAAAGATCAAAACCGGTGACGTTTTTCATCACCCGTCCGCCGGATTTGAAATCCTCGCCGCGACCACTGACGGCCTCAAACCCCAACAGGTGATCGCGTGCGGCCCCGACCTTGATCCGGCGCGGTCCCGACAGATTGGTTGCGATCAGACCGCCAATCGTCCCGGCATTCTGTGCGACATCATCGGCAAGGAGGGCTGGAAAATTTCCGGTCTCAAAGTGGAATTGCTGGTTCTTTTCGCGCAGGGTCGCCTGAATTTCGGCAAGCGACGTTCCTGCACGGACAGAAAGCACCAGTTCTTCGGGCTCGTAAAACAGGACACCGGTCAATTTTGACAGATCCAGAACATGGTCGGCAGCAACCGCATGCCCATATGCCCGTTTGCTACCCGATCCGATCACTTCCAGCGGCTTTTTGGCATCAACAGCCCAACCAATGGCATCACGCAGCTGTTCTGGCGTGGTGGGGGATATGACTTCCGTCATTGTGGTTCTCTCTCTTCCTCTCTTGATCCTTGCCGACCGGACTGCGGGAACCGGTGACAGGATTTTTCTTGTTGTTTATCGGCCGGGCCTAGAAGCGCGGAATATCCGGGAACTTGTTTGCAACTTCACGCGCATGCAGGGTTTTGAGCTCGCCACAACCATGCAGGGTCGGGAATACCTTGCCGGGGTTCAGAAGCTCATCCTCATCAAACGCCAGTTTCAGACGTTCCTGATGCTTCATGTCATCTTCAGTGAACATTTCGGGCATCAGATCGCGCTTCTCGACACCAATGCCGTGCTCGCCAGACAAAACGCCCCCCACTTCAACGCAAAGCTTCAGGATATCTGCGCCGAATTCTTCGGCACGTTCCAGTTCACCGGGCTGATTGGCATCAAACATGATCAGCGGATGCAAATTGCCGTCACCTGCATGGAAAACATTGGCAACGCGCAGGCCGTGGCGCTGCGACAGGACCTGCATACCGGTCAGCACTTCGGCAAGGCGGGCACGCGGGATGGTGCCGTCCATGCACATATAATCGGGCGAAATACGGCCAATCGCGGGAAAGGCGTTCTTGCGGCCTGACCAGAACAGAAGGCGTTCTTCCTCGCTTTCGGAAATACGCGAATAGACAGCACCGCAATCCCTGGCGATCGCGCCGACCTTTTCGATCAGGTAATCGACTTCGACTTTTGGTCCGTCAAGTTCAACAAGCAGCAATGCCTCGACATCAAGCGGGTAACCCGCATGAACAAAGTCCTCGGTCGCCTTGATCGCCGGGGCATCCATCATTTCAAGACCGCCAGGAATGATGCCATCCGCAATGATCTTGGCAACGCAATTGCCACCGGCCTCACTGCTGTTAAAGCCCAGAAGCAATGCACGCGCGGTTTCCGGTTTGCGCAAGATGCGTACCGTCACTTCGGTCACGATCCCCAAAAGGCCTTCGGAACCGGTGATGATCCCCAAAAGGTCATATCCGCTCTGATCAAGGCCCTTGCCACCGATGCGAAGGATTTCACCTTCGATCGTGACCATCTCAAGACCAAGGACATTATTAGTCGTAAGGCCGTATTTCAGGGAATGCACACCGCCTGAATTCTCGGCGATATTGCCGCCAATCGAACAGGCAATCTGGCTGGACGGATCGGGTGCGTAATAGAACCCTTTATGTTCAACTGCACGCGTGATGCCAAGATTGGTCACGCCGGGCTGCACCACAGCCGCGCGGTTATCCCAGTCGATCTCGAGCACGCGATTGAATTTCATCATACTAATGGTAATCGCATCCGCCATCGGCAATGCCCCACCAGACAAACCGGTACCGGCACCCCGCGGAACAACGCGAATTTTATTTGTATGACAATATTTCAGAATGGCTGCGACCTGCCCGGTATTCTCGGGCAGGACCACAATCATGGGCAGCTGGCGATAGGCCATCAACCCGTCACATTCATAGGGCCTGAGCTGATCCTCATCGACGATCACGCCACCAGTTGCCGGAACAATTTCGCGCATGGCGGCAATAATGTCCTTGCGTCGCGCAAGTGTGTTCGGGTTCGGCTCAGGCATCCTAAGCATCGGTCGTTTACTCCTTCAATTCGACCAGCAAGTCCTTGCTGTCGACCTGTGTACCGGCCGGTGCGTGGATTTTTGCCACCACACCGTCCTTTTCCGCATGAACTGCGGTTTCCATTTTCATGGCTTCAAGCGAGCACATCACATCCCCAGCCTTGACCTTCTGGCCTTCGGCAACATGCACCTCGACCACAAGACCCGGCATCGGGGCCGCGATGTGAAGTTTGTTGCCATCTTCGGCTTTTGGTCGCGCCTTGCCGGACGCAGCCAGTGTCTTGTCGGCAACCTTGACCGTCCGCGGCTGGCCGTTCAGCTCGAAGAACACCGTACGATGGCCTTCCTCATCACCGAATTCCGACGTCGCCAGATAACGGATCACAAGGGTTTTGCCCTTTTCCAGATCAACCGAAATTTCTTGGTTCTGGGTCATCCCGTAGAAAAAGACCGGGGTCGGCAGAATGGAAACGTCGGCGTGGTGGCTTCGGTATTCGGCATAGTCAAGGAACACCTTGGGATACATCACATAGGATGCAACCTCGGCATCGCTGATATTGCGGTGTGTTTTCTTTTCGACTTCCTTGCGGGTCGCTTCGAAGTCGATCGGCGGCAATGACTTGCCCGGGCGATCCGTCAGGGCCTCGGCACCTTTAAGAACCTTGCGCTGCAGGGCGGGCGGGAAACCACCAACCGGCTGACCAATTTCACCGCGGAAGAAGGAAATCACGCTATCGGGGAAGGCAATGTCCTTTTTAGGATCAAGAACGTCTTCCTCGGACAAACCGGACGTCACCATCATCAGCGCCATATCGCCAACAACCTTGGAGCTTGGCGTGACCTTGACGACATCGCCGAACATCTTGTTGACGGCAGCATAGGCCTTCGACACTTCGGGCCAGCGATCCTCGATCCCCAATGCACGGGCCTGCTGACGCAGGTTGGTATATTGGCCACCGGGCATTTCATGGACATAGACGTCCGAAGTACCGCTGCGGATATCGCTTTCAAAGCCGGCATAGTAACGACGAACCTGTTCCCAATAGGTCGAAACTTCCTTGAGCGCCTCGGTCTTGAGGCCCGGATCGCGTGGCTGACCGATATAGTTATTGGCAATCGAACCAAGGCTGGGCTGTGATGTCAGACCCGACATGGAATCCATCGCCGCATCCACCGCATCAACGCCTGCATCAATCGCGGCAATCACGGTTGCAGCCGAAATACCACTGGTGTCATGGGTGTGGAAATGGATCGGGATATTGACCGTGTCCTTAAGTGCCTTGATCAGTTCGGTCGCCGCCGCCGGACGCAAGACCCCGGCCATATCCTTAAGACCCAGAATATGCGCACCTGATTTTTCAAGCTCGCGCGCCATATTCACATAGTAATCAAGATTATATTTCGGGCGGTTCTTGTCATAGATATCGCCCGTATAACAGATGGTCGCTTCGCACAGCTTGTCGGTTTTCAGAACCGATTCCATGGCGACTTTCATGTTCTCGACCCAGTTCAAGCTGTCAAAGACACGGAAGACATCCATGCCATGTTCAGCCGCCTGCTTGACGAAATAATCAACCGCATTGTCGGGATAGTTCGTATAGCCAACCGCGTTTGATGCCCGTAAAAGCATCTGGGTCAGGATGTTGGGAACCCGTTCACGCAGCTTGACCAAGCGATCCCACGGGTCTTCCTTCAGGAAGCGCATGGCAACATCAAACGTCGCCCCGCCCCAGCATTCCAGCGAAAACAGTTCCGGCAGGCCATGCGCATAATAGGGCGCAATTTCGAGCATGTCGTAAGTACGCATACGCGTAGCAAGCAGTGACTGATGCGCATCACGCATCGTGGTATCGGTAATCAGGACACGTTCCTGATCCTTCATCCAGCGCGAGAACCCCTCTGCCCCCAGCTGATCAAGCTTTTGCTTGGTACCGGGCCGGATTTCGCCAAGATCGATGGATTTCGGCATCACCGGATCATGCAGATTGGTCGGAACAATGCGGCCTTCAACTTCCGGGTTGCCGTTCACAGCAACTTCACCGATGAAACGCAGAAGTCGGGTCGCACGGTCACGACGGCGCACGAACTTGAACAGGTCGGGCGTTTCGTCAATGAAGCGCGTGGTATATTCACCCGCACGGAATTTCGGGTGATTGATCAGGTTTTCAAGGAAGGCAAGGTTGGTGGCCACACCGCGAATACGGAATTCACGAAGGGCACGGTCCATGCGATCCACGGCCTCACGCGGGGTACTGCCCCAGGCGGTGACCTTTTCGAGCATGCTGTCATAGAACGGTGTGATCACAGCACCGGAATAAGCCGTACCGCCATCAAGACGAATACCAAAACCGTTGGCCCCGCGATAAACCTTGATGATCCCGTAATCGGGAACAAAGTTGTTTTCCGGGTTTTCGGTGGTGATACGACACTGAAGCGCATGGTCACGCAGCTTGATCTTGTCCTGCCAGGGAATGCCGGTTTCCGACGGGAAACCAATGCGTCCGCCCTGCGCAATCAGGATCTGCGCCTTGACCAGATCAAAACCGGTTACGCATTCGGTCACAGTATGTTCGACCTGAATACGCGGATTGACCTCGATGAAATAGAATTTGGATGTATCAACATCCATCAGGAATTCGACGGTCCCGGCATTCACGTAATTGGCAGCCGTCCCCAACCGGATAGCGGCATCACAGATTTCCTGACGCTGTTCATCATTGAGGTATGGCGCGGGTGCGCGTTCAACAACCTTCTGGTTACGGCGCTGAACCGAGCAGTCACGTTCATACAGATGAACAAGGGTTCCATGCGTATCGCCCAGAAGCTGAACTTCAACATGGCGGGCGCGACGGATCAGCTTTTCAAAATAGACCTCGCCATTGCCAAAGGCGGCTTCGGCTTCGCGCCGTGCGGCAAGGACCTGATTGGAAAGATCCTTGCCATTTTCGATGACGCGCATGCCACGGCCACCACCGCCCCAGCTTGCCTTAAGCATCAGCGGATAGCCGATTTTCTCGGCAATCCGGGTGACTTCCTTCATGTCTTCGGGCAAGGCGCTTGATGCCGGCATGACCGGAACACCTGCACTTTCGGCCAGATTACGCGCAGAAACCTTGTTACCAAGGACACGCATCACATCGGAATCAGGGCCGATAAACTGAATCCCGGCCTCGGCACAGGCATCGGCGAATTCCGGGTTTTCCGACAGGAAGCCGTATCCGGGATGGATCGCATCCACATCGGCGTCACGTGCAACCCGAAGAATGTCTTCGATATCGAGATAGGCGCGAATGGGTTTGTTACCCTTGCCCACCGCATAGCTTTCATCAGCCTTGAAACGGTGAAGGGCAAAACGGTCTTCGTCCGAGAAGATCGCAACGGTGCGAATGCCAAGCTCGTTGGCAGCTCGCAAAACACGAATCGCTATCTCGCCACGGTTGGCGACCAGAAGTTTACGGATACGCTTAGGTGCAGAACGCGTCATTGACACCGGGCTCCTACCACATTTTCCTGGCAGGAACGTGCCTGTGCGCGCCTGCCAAAACCAAGTGAAACGCCACGATATGGTCCCGGAATGCGCTGCGGTGCGGGATGCCTGCAACGCCATACCTTTTGTGGCGGAACAAGATGCCTGCACGTTGAGATCTTGTGCAATGCATCCAGAGCTTTTGGCGCCCGGTGGGCAGGCGTCGGTTCTGGTATATGCGCATTGCCCTCTCCCTGTCAAAGCATGATCTCTGAAATTGGTAATACCAATTGAACAAAAACAAGACCAGTCGCTTTTCACCATGTGGAACGAAAAACACTGCCACAACACCCATGCGGCCTGAAAAACCGTGATCTTTCGGGGACTTTTGTGACAGATATGCTATTGTCCGCCCCACGAAAAAGACCCCAACCCTGAAACGGTTACGCCCATGCCGAAGCTGAATCTTCGACTAAAGTTCCTGCTGCTTTCCATTTTGCCGCTGGTGCTTGCTGCATCCGCCATCTCATGGCTGGTCTTTGCGCAGGCCGAAAGACTGGCAGAAGCAGAAATCAGAACCTTTGAACGCAACATCCTTGAAGCCCGCAAGGAAGAGCTCAAAAGTTATCTCGAACTGGCGATGGCATCGATTGACCACATCTATTCGGTGGCAAGCCCGCTTGATGCGGTTTCCAAGGAACGGGTCAAGGCCATCATCGAAGACCTGTCCTATGGCAAGGATGGCTATTTCTTTATTTATGACCGTGATGGAACGGCACTTGTCGAACCGCCCCAGCCCTGGCGGGTTGGCCGGACCTATTGGAATTTGCGCGACATTAACGGCAACAGCGTCATTCAGGGTTTGATTTTCAACGCTGAAAAGGGTGGCGATTTCATGCGCCATGTCTGGGAAAAACCATCGACTGGCGAACCCACCGAAAAGATCACCTATTCCCTGATGCTCGACAAATGGGACTGGATGATCGGCACAGGCATCTATATCGACGATATCGCCGAACAGGTCACCGAGATCGAGACCGAAGTTTCCACCCATATTCGCGAAACCACGATTTCGATCATCGGCGTGACAATCCTTGCCGTCCTTCTGGTTGGAATATCAGGCACGGTTGTGACCCTTTCGGAACGCAAACTTGCTGATGCCAAGCTCAAGGAACTGACCCATCGCGTGGTTGATGTTCAGGAACAGGAACGCCTTCGGGTATCACGTGAACTGCATGACGGCATCAGCCAGATACTGGTATCGGTCAAATATTCAGTCGAAACCGCCATCGCACGCATTGGGCAAGCACGTGAAAACGCAGTCGAACCGATGGAAAAAGCCGCCAAACGATTGCAGGACGCCATTCACGAAGTCCGGCGAATTTCGCGCGACCTGCGTCCGGCGGTTCTTGACGATCTTGGTCTGAAACCGGCCATCGAAAGCATGTGTGCAGAGCTTCAGGATCGATCCGGTATCCTGATGGAAGTGAAAATCGACAATATCGACAACCAGCTTGATATCGCCAAGAAGACCACGCTTTACCGCGTATTGCAGGAAACCCTGACCAATATCGAACGTCATGCCGACGCAACCGTGATCAAAATATCGATCAAACGCGAAGGCCCCAGCGTGGTGATGCGCATTACCGATAACGGCGTCGGCTTTGAAACCAATCGCTATATCCGTAACCGTGATCCGCGCGCCGGGATCGGCTTGCGCAACATGCGCGAACGCATGGAATTCCATGGCGGCGGGCTTTCGGTACGCTCAGAACCCGATGACGGAACCAAAATCACTGCATTTATTCCGGCATCCAGCCAGAATGGTCTACCCGAGAGATCAATCACCGGTTAATCTGGCCTTGCAATCACCGTTACGCGACAGGACCAAGTTTCGATCAATGAACAGTGCCAATCAAATCTATTCCCCGGATCGCCCATTACGCATTCTGCTATGCGATGATCATGCCCTTGTGATGGACGGAATTCGTTCGCGACTGGAATGTTTTGACCATATCAATATCATTGGCGAAGCCAGCAACGGTGTTGAAGCCTTGTCACTCGCGGCCGAACTTCGTCCTGATATCGTGCTTATGGATATTTCCATGCCGGTAATGAACGGCCTCGAAGCGGCCGAGAAATTCCGTGAAACCCTGCCGGATGCCAAGGTCGTCATTCTTTCGATGCACGAAAACCCGGAATATCTGCGTACGGCCCAGCAGGCAGGTGCCAAGGGCTTTATCCTGAAAGACGTATCGTCAAATGACATGGTCCGGGCGATTGAAACCATCGCCAATGGCGGCGAAGCCTATAGCTCGACCTTTGACGGCATCAGTGCGGGCGAAGGAAGCAGCAATGACGGTGTGCCGCTGACAACACGCGAACGAACGGTTCTGCGCCTTCTTGCCAAGGGAGCGAGCAACAAGCATGTTGCGCGCGAACTTGATATCAGTGTCCGCACTGTCGAAACACATCGCAGGAACATCAAGCGCAAGCTTGATATCGACAGCTCTGCCGGTCTTGTGCGCTATGCCATCGAAAAAGGTCTGGTGACGCTCGATACCAATCCCTGAGTCCTTGACTTTACAGGCACAATTGGACGCTGGTCGACTTTAGATTGATTTCACAACGAGATACGGTACATTTAAGACTGGTTTTGATTGATTATATTTTTCAATCATCAACCAGTCCGGGTACAGACCCCGTTTAAAAGGGTGGTGTTTGTGAACCATACAGCAAACCATGTTTTCCGACCCGACCTTGCCCGTTGTCGCGACTGCGGTGTGCGCAAATTTGCCCTGTTCAACAATCTGACAGACGAGGATTTCAAGCTCGTCCACATGCCTGTTGAAGATATCGCCCTTGCCAAACGTGACATCCTATATAACGCAGGGGATCTGGCACAGTCGATCTACACACTGCGTAGCGGGTTGATCAAACTGGTCCATTATCTGCCCGACGGAAATCAAAGGGTGGTGCGACTTGTCCGTCCGGGGGGCACCATCGGCCTCGAGGCCATTGTCAGTGAATGCTTCACTCATCATGCCGAAGCCATTCAGGACAGCCGTCTTTGTCGTATTCCGATCGCTGTTATTGAAAAACTCGATAGTGAAAGCCCGAGACTGCATAAACAGGTCCTTAACCGCTGGCATCAGGCTGTCATGGATTCAGACAACTGGCTCACCCAGATGTCGACCGGTACGGCGCGCGAACGTGTTGCGCGCCTTTGCCTGTTTTTAAATGATTCGGAAACCGGTAACTGCCAATTGCCCGGACGCGAAGATATCGGCGCGATGCTTGGTATCACCACCGAAACAGCCAGCCGGATCATTGCTGATTTCCGGCGCATTGAGCTGCTCGACTTCCAGGCGCGCAACATCTTCCATCTTGATGTGGACGGGCTAAGAGATGTTGCAGGAATGGATGAAGACGGCTCTGCAAATCAGGTTTGATCATCCATCAGATCACCGAACAGCCTGCTGCAATACCGTCTGAAATGCCGAATTCGGGCCACAGGACAATGAAAGTCTTTGATATTCTTCCGGGGTATCGATCCGGCGTTGCTCTTCACGACGACGGCGGTCAATGTCGCGTAACCGGCGTTTGAAATCCCGACCATATTCCGACAGAAGCCGCCTGATCGCCGATTGTACGTTTTCGGCAGGCATCGGGAACATCGCGCCCACCTTGCCGACAACATCATTCACCAGATCATCAAGCGCAGCACGGATGTCAGCCTCCATACCGCGATTGACTTTTACATGCTCGCCCTCGTGGGCGTAGACGGCATTATATTCGCATGATCCGCGTTCAAGTTCCGATGCGATATAAACCAGATGCTTGACGACATTGACCTTCGGGTTGACCCGCACCGGATCAAGACAATAGCGCCCCAACCCGACCTCACGCGGTTCAATGCGCATATCAAAAGATGCCTGCATTTCATATTCCGTCAGCCCCGCGACAACATATTTAGAACCACCTCCGGCACGACTGTTTAGCCATCGCACCGACCGGTGCCGGTCGAGCATCGGGTCCTTGTGGTTAAACTCAAGTGTCGCCTGTGGTGCGCGGACAGGCGCACAAGATCCTTGCGCCCCTGCCGATGACATGCTTGCCCATATGGTCAAACATACAATCAGCCCCCAAACTGGCCAATAAAGGCTCTTTTGACAGCAAACCGTCAAACAGCATCCCCGTTTTCAAACAAAATGACGGTCATCGCAAACTCGGCCATGTCGCGTGATATCAGACATGACTGACACGGTCGGCACAACCGACGCAAAGCGGCGTGGTCGGATCAAATTCCAGGCGTTTCTTCTCGATATCTTCGCCGCAATTATGACAATGACCATATTTGTCATCATCCATCCGCTTAAGAGTCTTTTCAATCCGGTCCAGTTCCGCAGCCCGGCGACGTTCCTGTTCCAGATGCATTTGCTGGTTCTGAAGCGCATCCATTCGCGACAACCGCCCGACCGCCTGTTGATCAAGTTCAACCGGCTTTCGGTAATCTTCGGAATGGGTTGAATGCGCCAGAATATCTGCGCGCCTTTCTTCAAGACGCGCACGCAACGCAGCCAGATCAATATCTTTACGGTCCGTCATGCGAAACCTCGTGAACTGTTGTTGTTCTTCTTTTGATATATGGGGATCGCCGGGGCCGTTTCGCCATTCCCATATGCAGAATTGCCCCGTTATCCAGCCAGCCTCAGGTGCAATTCCCGCACGCATCGACCAGTTTTTCCATGGCGGCCTTTGCTTCGTCATCATCAAGCCCTTCGGCCTTGATGTTTTTCTGGATTTTACAGCAAAGAGCCGGGCCGCCCGGAAACGGTTTGTCTATCCAGAACGGTGCTGTGGTGCCAAAATATCCCGCCTGATCGAGGAAGGAGACACCATAATAATAGGCAGCCCCGACCGAGTTATAGAAGGTCGGATCATCAATGAAACCGCCATCGGGTGTCATGGATTTCGTAAGGCACCAGTCCAGAACCAGACCGATATCGGCAGAGGCGGCTTTTTGAGTATCGGCATCAACACTCGACCAGCCCAGATCGAAAATTTTGGTCACATCGTAATTGTTGTGATTGTTGAAATCGCCATTGTGTTTCCAGCCAAAAGGATAGGCATCATCGCGGATCGCAAGGGTGGTCTGGAAAATCTCCGTCCACAAATCCACCTTGCCGTGCTGATAGGAAATATTATGGAAGGTCAGGCTAAGGTCGCTGCTTTTCAGGACACCCTGATCAACGGTGTCAAACCATCCCCCCCAATATCCGCTTTCTCTGTCCTGCCAGTCATCGAGCCACTTTTTATAGGTATCGATATATTCCTGTGTCAGATCAAAGCCCTTCACATTGCTTTGAAAATAGTCACGAATTTCGCTTTTGAAACACATCTGCGACAAGGCGGCAGTAACAGCGCCAAGCGCATCACGCCGGTCCAGACCATCGGCATAGATCTTTGACGTCTTCTGACCTTCAAGCCACGCCACCATCTTGGACGGCGTTCCAATGGGTGCCAAAAATGTCAAAGGATATTCGGGGGCCTGTCCGGCATCGGCCAGTGTATTGACCGCATCAATCATCGCATCGACCTTAAGGAACCACTGATCGTAACAGGGACCCCAGGAACCATCACTTGCGACCTGTTGCTCTGCCCAATCCTGATCCGGATTTTCAAGGGATTGCGCAAAGGCATCTATCTTGGTTGAAAGCGTTTCCCAGTCGGCGGTGTACATCAGATACCATTTGCATTCGATCATCTGCTGATCAGATGCCGCCATGCTGTTACCAGTCTGCTGAATTTCGATCAGCTTGTCCTGCAACGGCGCAAGCTTTGTCGCAAAGGCTTCTTGCTGCGCGAGATAATCCGGATCGAACGCACAGAATTGTTCTTCGATCAGTTTGGTAAAATCGGTCATGGGCTTTTTGCGCCTCCCCTTTACGCATCGAGCCCTCAGCATGACAAAAAATCACTCAATGCCAAGGAATTATACCACCCCTGCGACAAGGAAGGTTCTTTGGCCTGACTGATTTTGATCTTGAGAGACGCACCGAGCGCATCATCATTCTTGAAGGAGCCAGTTTCGAATGATGCGCAATGCCTGATCGGGATCCGTATCGACAATCTTTGCCGCAACATTTGCCTTCTTACGATCAATCATCCCCTCGATCCCGGCAACATTGATGCCATCGGCATCAATATCGACCGGAGCAAAAGAAGACGTTGCAGATGTTGAATTCAGACGGTCACGCAAAGCATCATCTGATCCCGGTTCATATCGCGGGATGGGAGCCAGGGGCTTGGGCCCTTTCATAAAAGATGCCCCATGATCCTGCCGATTTTTTTTGTCACTTTGTGCCATGGCACATCTTTTACCAGATCAGTTCAAACTGCCTTACATCAGATATATGGCGACTCGCTTAAGGAATTAAGCCGTTCATTCTCGAAATTTCACGGCGCAAACGCCAGATACCTAATTTAGATGTAATTAAACTTTGGTAGAATATGTATGTTCCAGACAAGACAACAGCGCTTACAGGCTCAACCACAGGCACCAAAGAAACCGACCCTCTGGTTTTTTCGATTTCGCATGAAAACCTCTCAAATCTGCGGCATTTCGGACCAAGGGAACTTCCCGGGATCGATACAACCCATTGCAAGAAATAAAAAGAACCAATCAAACTTGTAAATTGTCTTCATAGGGGAATGTTCAGATTCTGTCATTTTGGGGTTTATCAAGCGCATTGGTGTATTTACCTTCTTATCCACTCAGGGTATTCACCACCTTTGAATAGCTTTATCGATACCTTTGATCAAAGGCAGGCAACGCCACGGGGGCTAAGGGTTTTTTGAAACAGTTTACGTACATTTTGATCGCTGCACTGGGAGCTTTGTTCATCAATCTCCCCGAAACGCGCGCTGTCGAATTTGGCGAGTCCCCTACCCTTGCAAAGCGGGTTGCCGAGGGCAAGCTTCCCCCCGTTAATGATCGTCTGCCAACCACTCCGATGATTGTCACCCCGAATGACAAAATTGGCGTCTATGGCGGCACTTGGCAAATGGCCCAGCGAAGCCAGCGCGATCAGGCACTTCTGATCCGCAATATCGGATATGAGCCCCTTCTGCGCTGGACACCGCAATGGACTTCGACCATTCCGAATGTTGCTCTCTCATTCCAGCCAAGCAGTGATGCGACTGAATTCTTTTTCCGTCTGCGTCCGGGTATGCGCTGGTCTGATGGTGCCCCCTTCACTGCCAAAGACATTATTTTCTGGTATGAAGATATCCTGCTGAATCCGGCCTTTCCGAACGCCGTGCCCGAGTGGCTGACAGCCGGTGGAAACGCCGTGAAAATTGACGAAGTTGACGAAAACACCGTCGCATTTCGTTTCAGTACCCCTTATGGCCTGTTTCCAACAGCCCTTGCGCGCCCCGAAGGGGTGGAGCCGGTAAGCTATCCGGCCCATTTTCTCAAACCGCTTTTGCCAAAATACAATCAGAACGCAGACGCGGAAGCGCGCGCACTTGGCTTTGACGGATGGAAAGAACGCTTTGTCAGTGTGTTTGGTAATCCGGGCACGATTGACGATCCGTCTCGCTGGCTCAATCCGGATGTCCCCACATTAAATGCCTGGCTCCTGACGGGCGTGTACGGAACGGATGATCCCCTGATCGCCAAGCGCAATCCCTACTACTGGAAAATTGATCCTACCGGTCGTCAGCTCCCCTATATCGACGAGGTATCATTTACACTTGTTCCGTCAAAAAGTGCCGCAGGCGACGCGGCAATTGAAGGCAAAGTGAATATGCAGGAACGCCATGTCAGCACGCGTGCAGACGAGGTGCTTTCTGCCAATGAGAACCTCCAGCCTTTCACGCTGATTGAAAGCGATATGAACACCCTGACCTTGTCTTTGAACCTCAATGACAAGGACCCGGTATTACGCAATATCTTCCAGGATAAGAATTTCCGGATTGCGCTTTCGCATGCTATTGATCGCGACGACATCATTGCACGCTTTGTGCCCGAGGCGCTGCCTCATCAGGCGGCACCACGCCCGGAAAGCCCGCTTTATCACACAGTTCTGGCACGTCAGTATATTCACTATGACCCGGCCCTTGCTGCGGACTACATCGCACGAACAGGTTTGCGCCACAAAGATGAGGACGGCTTCCTGCTGCGACCGGATGGCAAGCGTCTGTCATTTACCATTGACACCGAGGGGGCTGACCGTTTTGCAATCCTTGATGCAGTGATCCAGTATTGGCGTGAACTTGGTATAGATGTGAGGGCGCGCAACCTTCCGCGTGAAGAGTTTGTGTCTCTGCGCGAACTCAATGATCATCAGGCAAGCGCCTGGGGTGGCGATGGTGGTCTGGATGCGATGGTGATCCCGATTAACTATCTGCCGATGTCCCCGGATTCTTCCTGGTTCGCAACCGGCTGGGCCAACTGGTACGTCAATCCGGAAAGCCCTGATGCCATCACGCCCCCCGAGACCGTTCAAAGGCAACTTGCACTCTATAATCAACTCAAAGAAACGGCGAACGCTCAAAAACAAACTCAACTGATGCGTGACATCCTCGACATCAGCGTAGATCAGTTTTACGTTATGGGAATTGCTCTTCCGCCGAACCGGAAAGGCGTGGTTGCAAAAAACTTCCACAACGTTCCCAAAGTCATTCCGGCGGCCTGGAGCTATGCGACACCGGCACCGACCAACCCGAGCCAATATTATATTGAGCCAAACTAACGGGATGCGCGGGGCCGGGTTCTCGGTCAGGGGAGACGACTACGCGTGAAGAAGCTGTTAGACCGACTGATCGGCAGCCTGGTATTCAAGATCGCACTCGCGATCGTCATCGTGGAAACCATTCTGCTCGGATTGTTCGGTGGCTATTATATCCAGTATTTCGGCGCCGAGATTGATCGCCGCATCGCGGAACAAATCAGTACGCCCGGCCGCCTGATTCAGGATGAACAGCTTAAGGTCTCGATCCTGAGTGATGCCAGTCAGATGAAGCTTCTTCTGGGTGATCACTTGCTGCAGGCCATGGCGGTCGGCTTTGACGGCACGATTTATCATGCCATTGATCCCTTTGTGATTGGCAGTTCCATTTCGACTATTCCGGGATTTCCGGCAGAACAACTGCGCGCCGATATGTCGAAGCCGGCATTGTTCACAACCGATGACAGAGACGGTCACAGCATCGTCTCGATCACACCGCTTTTCAGTCTGAACGCCAATCAGCCCTTTATGTATGTCTATCTCAAGGTCTCGACCAAGGGGCTTGAGGCAAGCCAGCGACAGATGCAATCCGTGCTTCTGATCGGTTCGGCGCTGTGCATTTTGCTGACCTCGGCTTTGATCTTTCTGTTTACGCAACAAACCGTTCTGCGACGTCTGATTACGGCTGCACAGTTCGTCAACAAGATCCAGCTGGGTAAGCTGAGCTCACGCCTGACACCGATGGGCCGTGACGAAATCGGTACGCTTGAACGTGGCCTGAATGCCATGGCCGAAAGTCTTGAACGCCGTACCCAGCAACATCAGATTGCACAGGATGCACTGCGCGACAGCGAAGAACGCTTCCGTGACTTCACCCTGTCTTCGGCAGACTGGTATTGGGAAATGGGTGCGGACCTCAAGATCGCATTTGCATCCTACAAGTTTTATCAGCTGATCGAGGAAATCAACGGGTCCCCGCAAGGGCAGTCATTTGACCGGCTTGGCCTGACATCCGAACACCCGGAAGGCTGGCATTACCTGCAACGCAGACTTGATGCCCATATGGCATTCCAGAATGTCGAATTTTCATGGACCTCGCGCAAAGGCGAAAAGCACTATGGACGCATCAACGGCGTTCCGGTCTTTTCGCTTGATGGACGTTTCAATGGCTATCGTGGCACAGGCAGCAACATCACAGCCCAGCATCGCGCGAGTGAAGAACAGCAAGCCCTTCAGCGCCAGCTCGCAACGTCCCAGAAGCTTGAAGCTGTCGGTCAGATGGCTGGCGGGGTTGCCCATGAATTCAACAACTGCCTTGCCGGCATCCTGAGCTTTGCCGAAGTTGCCCGCGCAAAAATCGATGACAAGGAACGGGTGAAAGAATATCTCGATCACGTGATTTCACTGGGCGAACGTGCAACCAGTGTCGCTGATCAGCTTTTGATGTTTTCACGCCGCCGGATTGATCAGCCGACAAATATTCGGGTCCAAAACATCTTCTCGGAAATGGAGAAGTTGCTTCTTACCCTGCTCGAACACCGGATCGAATTGCAGATCTGGACGGACAAACCGGACCTTTATACCCGTGTCGATCCGACTCAGCTTTCTGCCTGTATCCTCAACCTTGCGATCAATGCCCGTGATGCAATGCCAGATGGTGGCACATTGCAGATCTCATCGCGCAGTGTTGATATCCCGCCCTTTGCCGAACGCAATCCCGACGAGGACGAGGACAGCTATCCCGAAGACGTCGCAGGCGAATTTGTTGTCATAACGGTTCAGGATACCGGGACCGGCATTCCCGATGACATTATCGGCAATATCTTTGAGCCCTTCTTCTCGACCAAGGAGCCTGGCAAGGGCACGGGACTTGGGCTTTCGATTGTTCATAGCTGGGTCGAAGAATCCCACGGCTTCATCAATGTCGAAAGCGTCGAGGGCGAAGGTACGACCTTCTCTGTTTATCTGCCACGCTCTGAACCGGGGGTCGAGACAACCCTTCTGGTCGATGATGCTGCCGGTATGCCCGGCAACGGGGAGCGCATCCTGATCGTTGATGACGAACAGGCACTTCGGACCACCGCACGCATCATTCTTGAAGATGCGGGTTTCAGAACTGAAACGGCAAAAAGCACGGAAGAGGCGCTTGAAGTTCTTGGCAAGGCCGAACAGGACGATCCGTTTGACGTTATTCTGACCGATGTTGTCATGTCTGGTCGCTCCGGTCCCCAGCTGATTATGGAAGCCCTGCGCACGAATCCCAGATACAGCGTTGTCTTCATGTCGGGCTATCCCGCACGATCTCGCAAGGAACTCGACAATCTGCTGGGCAACTACATCTTTATCAAAAAGCCTTTCCGCCCGACCCAGTTGCAAAAAGCCATTCATGACGCCATTGCGCTGCGTTCCGAACGCCAGCGTAGCTAGACGTCCAGTCGCCCGGGATATGTTCCGATATCCCGGCATTCGGGATGGCATGCCCGAGTCCGCAACCGCCAGATACCTGCAAGCACCCCGATCATCACCCAAAGGTTAAAAAAATCTTTACGGGAAAATTCGATCTAAACACTTGCATTACATACGGTTACAGGTGCCCGGGACAGCCTGCACCTTGGCGCTGTGACAACCGTCACTTTTCCGGACGCAATTAATCCCTACCTTTAGATCAGACAGAATTAATGATGTTCTCTTCGATGGGCGATCTGCCCTTTTGGAAAGGATGACGAGGTCAAGATGATCGGTTCGGTACAAGGTTCAGGGCTCGGCGCAGCCGCACAGGCCGTCAATGATGCCATCACCCCCAATGGCGGAGCCGATCCGTCGTTGCCATTTGCCGCCGCCGAAGGCGCGATCAACAAGGCAACCGGTCTGGCCAAGGTTATCGGTTCCATCGTTACAGAACATCAGCCGCTTCAGACCAGTGGTCATCGCGGCACCAGAGTTAATATCCTAACGTGATTTTTCCCTCTCGTTAGCTTCCTCCAGGGGTGGTCAAAAGCCACCCCTTTTTGTGCCTGCACCTCTTGAACCCCCAACTCTCGCAAACATGACAAATCCTGTACTGCATGCTAATGTCATGACCGGCTTTAGATTTGGACGGTACAATGGTCGCCAACAGAATTGGTACTGGCTCTTCCCAAACGGGACTTCATGATGCGCGTGCCCGCCCTCAGGGCGCTCCGGGTGTCGGTGGTCGTGTGTCGGCAAATGCAGAACAGCCATCGTCTGAAAGCTTCATCGCATCCCAGCTTGCCCGCCTGCGCAACCTGATCGCCACAGACCAGATTGACCATAATGCGCGGCGTGGCACATATCTGAACATCCTGCTCTAAACTTGCCGGGAAACGCGGCAACCACGTGATCCTTGATGAACAAATTTAAAAGGCGGACCAGATGGCCCGCCTTTTTTGCTGCTCTTATGTCGTAACACCGACAAAGAAAAGTGCCCCGTACCGAAGTACGGGGCCAGTTCAATTGTCCAGGTGTGTTGGACAAGGGAGCTTGCGCAAAAGCGTGATCAGATCACGCAGTTGCCTGGTTTTCGCTCTCGGAGCGAATAGGATGTTCCAGCTTGTCGACGATCTCTTTCGGCACGATCTGCCAGAAGTGGCCGCGTTCACGATCCCAGTTATCAAGGATCGTACGTGCATAACCGCTTTCGGTTTCTGCAACATGCTCTTCGATGAGCGAACGGCACTGTTCGTCCCAATACTGGGTTTCAATGCGCTGGTAGAGGATGGAACCATCATTGACGACATCGGCAAAGGTACCATTGACGTCATAGATGAAGGCCATGCCACCGGTCATACCGGCACCAAAGTTTTCACCAACCGAACCCAGGATGACTGCGGTACCACCGGTCATGTATTCACAACCATTCGAACCACACCCTTCGACCACAACGGTCGCACCGGAGTTACGGACACAGAAACGTTCACCAGCCTGACCGGCAGCAAACAGCTTGCCGGCAGTCGCACCATAAAGAATGGTGTTCCCGATGATGGTGTTTTCGTTGGTCTTGAGCGGGCTGGAAGGACGCGGACGCAGAACAATCGTCCCGCCCGACAGACCCTTGCCAACATAGTCGTTGGCATCGCCCTGAACTTCGATCTTAAGCCCCTGAACTGCAAAGGCACCAAGCGACTGACCTGCCGAACCACGCAGACGTACATGCAGATGGCCCGGTTTCAGACCGGTCATGCCGTATTTCTGCGTGATCAGTGACGACATCCGGGTCCCGATCGCACGCTGGGTGTTCTGGATGTTGTACTGAAGCTGCATCTTCTCGCCGTCTTCAAGAAGCGGACGGGCATCCTTGATCATCTGTGCATCAAGGGTATCCGGCACTTCATTGCGACCTTCGATGGTGCAGAAGCGTGCATGATCACCGGCATCTGCCTGTGCAAGCAGCGGGTTGAGGTCAAGGTCAACAAGGTCTTTCGCGCCACGGTGAACCTGCTGAAGCAGGTCCGAACGACCAATCACGTCTTCAAGCTTGTCATAGCCAAGCTCGGCCAGAACGTCTTTGACTTCCTCGGCCATGAAGGTGAACAGGTTGACCAGCTTGTCTGCCGTACCAACGAACTTGGCACGCAGTGCCGGATCCTGGGTACAGACACCAACCGGACAGGTGTTGGAATGACACTGACGGACCATAATGCAACCAAGTGCGATCAGGGACGCGGTCCCGATACCGAATTCCTCGGCACCAAGCATCGCACCAATCACAACGTCACGACCGGTTTTGAAACCACCGTCAACGCGGAGTTTGACCTTGTCACGCAGGTTGTTGAGCGTCAGGACCTGGTTGACTTCCGACAGGCCCATTTCCCACGGAACGCCTGCATATTTGATCGAGGTCTGCGGGCTTGCACCCGTACCACCGTCATAGCCGGAAATCAGGATCACGTCGGCTTTTGCCTTGGCAACACCGGCAGCAATCGTACCAACACCCGAACGCGACACCAGTTTCACGCAAACACGGCAACGCGGGTTGATCTGTTTAAGGTCATAGATCAGCTGTGCGAGATCTTCGATCGAATAGATGTCGTGGTGCGGCGGCGGCGAAATCAGGGTCACACCCGGCGTCGCATGACGCAGCTGTGCGATTTCAACCGTAACCTTGAAGCCCGGAAGCTGACCACCTTCGCCCGGCTTTGCCCCCTGTGCGACCTTGATCTGAATTTCTTCGCAGTTATTCAGATATTCAGCCGTCACACCAAAGCGACCGGACGCAACCTGCTTGATCGAGGAACGCGCATTGTCACCGTTCGCACGCGGACGGAAACGTTCACGCGATTCACCACCTTCACCGGAGTTCGACTTTGCGCCGATACGGTTCATGGCAATCGCCAGTGCTTCGTGGGCTTCGGTCGAAAGTGCACCATGGGACATGCCCGGGGTCACGAAACGCTTGCGGATTTCGGTAATGCTTTCGACCTTGTCCTGATGAAGCGGATTACGGTCACTGCGGAAATCCAGAAGATCGCGGAGATGCAGCGGTTCACGCGAACGCAGACCTTCCGAGAACTTGCGGAACGTGTTGTAGCTGCCCGTAGTCACAGAGGACTGCAACGTATGGATCAGCGGACCGGTCCAGACGTGGCGCTCGCCACTGCGACGGTATTTGTAAAGGCCACCAACCGGAAGGGTAACGACATTGCCGTTAAACGCTTCCTTGTGCTGGGCAATCGTACGACGCTGGATACCCTGAAGACCGATACCCGAAATACGTGACGGCATGCCCGGGAAGAATTCAGCCACCAGCGAACGCGACAGGCCGATACTTTCAAAGTTATAGCCACCGCGATAGGAACTGATGATCGAGATCCCCATCTTTGACATGATCTTGAGAAGACCCGCATCGATTGCAGCCTTGAAGCGCTGCATGACTTCGGCGGTGCTGACCACATTCGGGAACAGGCCGCGTGCATAACGGTCAAGCAGACCTTCCTGCGCCAGATAGGCGTTAACCGTCGTCGCGCCGACACCGATCAGAACGGCGAAGTAATGCACGTCCATGCATTCTGCCGAACGAACGTTCAGCGAGATATAGGTGCGCAGCGACGTCTTCACGAGATGGCTGTGAACGCCACCGGTCGCAAGGATCATCGGAATGGCAGCACGCTCTTCGGAAATCGCTTCATCGGTCAGGATGATATGCAGTGCGCCACCACGAACGGCTTCTTCTGCTTCACGCTGGATCCGCGAAATCGCATCACGCAGGGCAGACTGGCCACCGGTAATATCAAAGGTGGTATCAATCTCGACTGCCGTATCACCCATATATCCGCGCATCGCCTCATATTCGGCGTTGGTCAGAACCGGGCTTTCAAGCTGAAGCAGATCGCACTGGCTTTCGTCTTCTTCCAGAACGTTGCCAAGGTTGCCCAGACGGGTTTTAAGGCTCATGACGCGCGCTTCACGAAGGGAATCGATCGGCGGGTTGGTCACCTGCGAGAAGTTCTGGCGGAAGAAGTGATGCAGCCCGCGATAACGATCCGACAGGATCGCAAGCGGAGTGTCATCGCCCATCGAACCGATGGCTTCCTTGCCGTCTTCACCCATCGGATGAAGGATCAGTTCAAGATCTTCATGGGTCAGACCCATCGCCTTTTGCAGACGCAGCAGACGTTCCTTGTCGATATGGGACGGTTCGGTTTTTTCCGGTGAAATCAGGTCATCAAGCACCTTGGTGCGACCAACCCATTTCGACCAGTCACGGCGATTTGCCAGTTTGTCCTTAAGCTCGCCATCGTGATACAGCTTGCCTTCGGCAAGGTTCACCGCAATCATCTGACCCGGGCCGAGGCGGCCTTTTTCGACACAGCTTTCTTCGTCGATATGAACCATACCGGCTTCGGAACCCGCAATCAGAAGACCATTGCCGGTAACCGCATAACGCAGCGGACGCAGACCGTTACGGTCCGTACCACCCATAAGCCATTCGCCACCATATGCCGCAAGTGCAGCCGGGCCGTCCCACGGCTCCATAACCGCGTTGCAATAGGCATAAAGGTTTTTATAGCTGTCTGGCGTAGATGCCTTTTTCGACCATGCTTCCGGAACCATCATGGTTTTCACCATCGGAAGGTCACGGCCCGCACGGATCATCAGCTCGAACACGGCATCAAGGGCTGCCGAGTCAGACGAACCGGGCTGAATAACCGGTTTCAGGTCATCGATGCTGTCGGCAAACACTTCGTGCGCCATACGTGCTTCGTGACTTTTCATCCAGTTGACGTTACCGCGCAGCGTGTTGATCTCGCCGTTATGGGCAAGCACACGGAACGGCTGTGCCAGCGGCCAGCTTGGGAAAGTGTTGGTCGAATAACGCTGATGATAGACGCAGAAGCTTGAAATAAAGCGTTCGTCACGAAGATCCGGATAGAAGGTATCAACGTCTTCTGCAAGGAACATGCCCTTGTAGATGATCGAACGGCAGGACATCGAACAGATATAGAAGTCCTTGATCGCTTCGGAAAGCACGGCCTTTTCGATACGGCGGCGGATCGCATACAGGTCGATCTCGAACTTTTCTTCATCGACGTCATCACGAACACCGATCAGGACCTGTTCGATTTCCGGACGGGTCTGGTTTGCCTTTTCACCGATGACCGACACATCCACCGGGACCTGACGCCAGCCAAGAATGCCGTAACCCTGTTTGAGAATTTCGGTTTCAACGATTGCACGGCAACGTTCCTGGGCCGACATGTCGATACGCGGCAGGAAGACCTGACCAACGGCAATCAGGCTTTCCGGGGCTTCCTGGTTGATCACCTTAAGGTAAGCCTTGAAGAAATCCTGCGGGATCTGAAGATGGATGCCTGCGCCATCGCCGGTCTTGCCATCAGCATCAACAGCACCACGGTGCCAGATTGCCTTCAGGGCTTCGATACCGGCTTCGACGACCTCGCGGCGCGGTTTGCCGTCAATAGCACCGACAAGACCCACACCACAGTTGGCATGTTCTTCGGCCGGGTCATACATGCCACTGGCTTCGAGATGGGCCGCGTTTTTCTCAAAACGGGCGATATCTGCGGCACCGCGGCTCTGAACCATTTTGTCCTGAACGATCTTGTTCATAACTTCTCTCTCCTAATGCGGCAGCGGGCTTAAGCAGCAGCTTCTTTGCGCGCCAGCAAATACTCATCAATCCGGTCAGCCGCATCGCGGCCATCGCGGATAGCCCAGACCACAAGCGAAGCACCACGGGCGATATCGCCAGCAGCAAATACGCCATCAAGATTGGTCATCATGGTGCGGAAGTCGATTTTGACTGTCCCCCAACGCGACACACCGAGTTCCGGTGCATCAAACAATGTTGGCAGATCTTCCGGTTCAAAGCCGAGCGCAAGGATGACCATATCGGCATCCATGGTGTAGCTCGAACCTTCGATGATTTCCGGGCTCTGACGGCCACCGGCATCCGGTGCACCAAGACGCATCTTCACTGCGCGAACACCGGTAACGGTATCATCACCGACAAAGGCTTCCGGGTTGGTCAACCAGACAAACTCGACACCTTCTTCCTCGGCATTGGCAACTTCACGCTGGGAACCGGGCATGTTGGCGCGGTCACGGCGATAGAGACATTTAACCGATTTGGCACCCTGACGGATCGCGGTACGAACACAATCCATCGCGGTATCGCCGCCACCAATCACAACAACATTCTTGTCCTTGGCATTAAGCGTGCCGTCTTCGTAAGCCGGAACCGTATCGCCAAGACCATGACGGTTGGACGTGGTCAGATATTCAAGTGCGGGATAGACATTGCCCAGACCGGCGCCTGGCAGCTTGAGTTCGCGGGCCTTGTAAACACCGGTCGCGATCAGAACGCTGTCATGTTTCTTGCGCAGGTCATCAAGGGTCGCATCACGGCCAACCTCGAATTCGGTGTGCATGATAACACCACCTTCTTCAAGAAGCTTGACCCGGCGTTCAACGACGTCCTTTTCCAGTTTGAAGCCCGGAATACCATAAACCAGCAACCCGCCCATGCGGTCATAGCGATCATAGATGTGGACTTCATATCCCTTGAGACGCAGCTGCTCGGCTGCGGCCATGCCACCTGGACCACCACCGATGATGCCGACCGACATACCGTTTTCCTTGGCCGGTTTCGGGGCTTTGACCCAACCGTTCGCAAAGGCGGTATCGGTAATGTATTTCTCGACCGAACCGATCGTCACCGCGCCATGGGTTGACTGCTCAATTACGCAATTGCCTTCACACAGACGATCCTGCGGACAGATGCGGCCCGTAACTTCCGGCATGTTGTTGGTTGCCGACGAGATAGCGTAAGCCTCTTCAAGGCGACCTTCGGTGGTCAGGCGCAACCAGTCAGGGATGTTGTTATAAAGCGGGCAATGGGCCTGGCAGAACGGCACACCGCATTGGGAACAACGCGACGCCTGATCGGCGGCATTGGTATCCTCGAATGCTTCATAAATTTCGTTGAAGTCTGTCCGACGTTCGGACGCCTCTCTTTTGTGCGGATATTTTTGTTCAAGATGAACAAACTTCAGCATCTTTTCTGTCATGACGGCCCTCTGGAAGGGTTTTATGTTGCGGGTTTCGGACTGTATACGTGCCAAACACGCAAGAATCTAGCACAAAATGCATCATAGGTCAGCTTTACTGACATAAATATCCGTACATTTTTTCGGGTCTTCCAGAATTCGCCACCGGAATGCCCTGAAATAAAGTTTCAATAGTACCGAAATGGTACTATTTATGCATTTCGCCGAATCAGGCTAAACTGCTATAAGCGATCAGTTTTTGAAGCGAACAGGCACAGAGGCCGGCGTGACCCTACAGCACATTATTCTTCTGGCAGTCGTTCAGGGGATCACCGAATTTCTTCCCATCAGCTCATCAGGTCATCTTATTCTGGCACCGGCCCTGACCGGCAGCCCGGATCAGGGTTTGTTGGTAGATGTGGCTGTCCATGTCGGCACCCTGGCAGCCGTTTTGATGTATTTCTGGCGCGATGTCTTTGCCATGCTCAGCGGATTCGTTCGGCTGTTTACCGGGCGGATCAATGCCGGTGCGCGCCTTGCAATCCACATTGTGCTCGCCACCATCCCGGTTGTCGCTGTCGGCTTTTATCTCAAGGTCTCCGGCATCGAGGAACAGTTGCGTTCGGTCGAAATCATTGCCTGGACCACGCTTGGCTTCGGGATTTTGCTCTGGATTGCCGACAAGGTCGGCATGACGATCAATCGTCTTGAACATATGCGCTGGGGCGGTGCGTTATTTATCGGTCTCGCACAGGTTCTTGCGCTGATTCCGGGTACCAGCCGTTCCGGCATCACCATGACAGCCGCACGTTTCATGGGATATGAGCGCTCAGACGCTGCACAGTTTTCGATGCTGATGTCGATACCTGTGATTTTGGGTGCCGGACTTCTGGCCGGGATTGACCTTCAACAAGCAGGTAATATCGCCCTCAATGAAGACATCCTTCTGGCCGCCGGTCTTTCGTTCCTGACAGCTCTTATCGCGATTGCCGTTTTGATGAACTGGCTTAAGCGGTCAAGCTTCACACCCTTTGCAATCTACCGCGTCCTGCTTGGGGGCGGCCTGCTGGTCTGGATTTACCTTTATAACGGCGCACCGTTGCCATTCATCGGCTGACGGTAAAATCCGGCATTGTCAGATCATCCCGTCTGGCTTGATCAGTCTTGCCAGATAGGCCCACCTGACAGCACGATCTGCGCACGTGCCGGGTCTTCTGGTGCGTAGTCGCTATCGTCAACAAAGCGCATCAGGAACGGTTCGTGGGATAACAGGAATTCAAGCGCGCCAAGCTGAACCTCGTTTGAGGTGATACCTGCGCGCAGATCATCAAGCCCCATGCCGGTTTGGGCAACAAGCCCCTGAAGCAGTTCATCATCGCCCGCAATATGGGCAATGGCGCGAATGGCCAGTGTTTCAGCAGCTTCCTTGTTCATTTTGTTCAGGCCCGATAACTATTTAAACCATTTTGCCTTGGCCATTGCCCGCCAGACCACCAGTCCGGCCACAACAATCACGCCAGCAGCAATTCCGCCAAGACCGTTTCCGGCCACCAAAACCAGCCCCCAAAATCCGACCGTGCCAAATCCGATGGCAAGGCTGAGAAATGCTGATTTGGTCAAGGTGTCCTGACTCTTCTGGGCGGCTTCTGCGCGTTTGATTTCATCAACGATTTCATACCAGGCAAGTTGTTGCCAGCGGGAATATTTCAATCCCTTCCGCGGCCCTTTGCGCAGGAATTCGTCGAGCTGCTTGACGATATTGGCAGCACGCTCTTCGGGGGCAACATATTTGCCGATCCGTTCTTTTTTGCGCGGGGCATCGTCTTCATTCTCGATCATATTCACTGCTTCTCTTCCGTCCTGATCTGCGAAACCGCACCATGCCCAAAGGCAAAACCTATCCTTAACCGATTTAAATCAGGTAAACCCCGTTTCCCCTGTGGCGACCGTCACATCGGCCTTCACTTTCGGGCGATAAAAGCAGCGGAAACCATTTTGATCGCCGCAGCCCGAAGCTGGCAGCAAATTTCTGCGTCTTGATATCCGGATCAACTGACGTGATATCAACAACTTCGCAAACATCGGATCGAACATCCCGCACTTCCGGGCAGGCAAACCCTGTAAACAGGCGGACACCCTTCACACATAAAAGATTACTCATATAAACTGGACAAACAGATGCTGCGAAAGCTTGTGATTGGCGGATGCCTGCTTGTTATGTTGTCGATCCCGCCCTCAGCCGGATTTGCCGCTGGTGATCGCGGTGTGGAAATCGTTGCATCCTGCAGTTCGTGGCCTCCTTATGTTGTGGAAGGCACACGCCCCGGCGGGATTCTGGTCGAATATGTCGAGGATTTGCTGGGTTCGTTCGGTTATAGCCCGAAGATCGAGGTATATCCCTGGAAACGGGCGATTGACGCCGCCCGGAACGGCAAGGTTGATGTCATATTCTGCGCCGAGGCCGGTCAGGCCAAGAATTATGAACTGGAATATGAATTTCCGATCCTGATCAGCGACACGGTTTTACTTTCTCACCGCGACTACCCGCTTGAAGCCGGTCAGCTTTGGGATCACCGTATCGCGGTTGGCGCGGGGTACTGGTATGGCGACGTATTTGAAAGTCGCCGTCAGGATGTTGACGCCATCGAAGTCGTCGATGATCTGTCGATCCTTCGCATGGTTGCAAACAAACGCGCCGATGGCGGACTGATGGAAAAGGCCGTCGCCGATACGCTCATGCATACCTATCCGGAAATCGGGGAACTGCTTGAAATCAGTTCCCGGCCGGTTGCGACCCAGACCTTTTATTTTGCGATATCACCGGCCACAAAAATAGACACACGTCGCCTGCGTCGCCATCTGGCAATCACGAAACCGCGACCCATCCTGCAACAGATTAAAACAGATACGAATTAGGATCAGGACCATCCGGCTATGCAAGCAGGATGGTTAGGCACATGGCACTCAGGCAACGACCAGTGCAGTAACGGCAATAATGCCAAATGCGATCAGATGGATCATTTTCAATCTCCTGAATTTGCGTAGCGCAAATATCGCCCAAGCAGGGCTTTAAGCCCTTCAAAGGACGGCGAGCATCCGGTTTACAACCCAAAACAGGTTATTTGATGGCACAATCAAGTCGGTTTGATGCCCAACAGCCAGTCTTCGCAGTGCTATTTCATTCCGGGAGATGGTGCGGGCGGCCGGACTTGAACCGGCAAAGCCTTTAGGGCCGGCGGATTTTAAGTCCGCTGCGTTTACCAATTTCGCCACGCCCGCAAAGCGTGTCGCATCCGGTTTGCAACCGGTGAAACAGGGTTCTAGCGCGGCTTTTGAAATGGTGCAACATCCTATTACCGCTTTCTCTGACACCCGCCGATTTACCTACGGTGCGCTCTGTTCATGCAAGGAATAGGGCAGGATTGCCCGCCTTGCTCCTTATTCCTTGCACTTTTGCAGCGCATCATGAGTGATCTTCAGCAATCACCGCGCTGCGTTTTATGCACTGGCACCTGAAAACGGCCCTTGCCGCCACGGTATGCATCGCAACGGCAGCCTTGTATCACTACCGTGGTCAGCTTCCCCGATTTGTGACACTGGCTTTTGCCGGTGAAACCGGTGCGCGCCCCGATTCCGTGATCTTGCGCAGTGAAACCCTGAACCGCGCGGACAATCGCCGCCGTCACATGAACCGTCTTTATAACAAGATGGATAACGACCTGTATGAAAGCACGATTTCGCCGCTGCTGTTTGACGATTTTGTCGATCCGGCGGACGAAACTTCGTCCTCTCTTTATCTGGACACAGACGAAAACCCGACAGTCGAAGTGTTTGGGGGGCGCGCGGCACTCAAATCACTTGCAGGTAAAATCGATTTCGACAGCGCAGCAGGAACATTCCCCACCCAGTCACGCACCGTGCGCGTCCCGATCAGCATCTGGGTTGTTGGCAATCACACCGATCTGGAAAACCGCATCACCCGTTCGGGATACGATCCGGGCCTGAGCGGCGATTCTGTCTCGATTGATAGCGGGGTGGATTATCTCGTCGATGAGGGTCTGGTTGTCGGGCTTGGTGTCGGATGGGGAAACACCCTGGGTGAGTCAGGCTCCCGCCAGTTACGCTATCGCGAGAGCAATCTGGCCCTTTCCCCTTATTTCGTGGCCCGCATGACTGACTGGTTGAACCTTAGGGGCAGCTTCAGTTTTGGCAAAAGCATGATCAGCCAATCGGCTATCGAAAGCCCGCCCGTCAATATTCGATATGCCGAAAGTCTCGAAAGCAGCACAATCTCGAACTCGATCGGCTTTGCATCAAAGTATGATTTTGGCGGCCTGCCATTTAGTCTGCAGCTTGATGGCGACATGATCACCGCCCATGAATATGTCGAAGCCGCCCGCGCAACAGATGGCAGCATGATCGCTGCGAATACGGCGACCACCCGCTTGTTTGATGCGGCATTGGAAGCGCGCTATCGCTTTGATCTTGGCAATCACAGGATCACCCCCTTTGCCGGGCAGGAAGAAACCATTTCGTTGCTCAATCAGGATTACGGCCGCAGCGGATCGACACGCTATTATGGCGGGTCGGACTATCGATATGATCCCCTGAGCCTTGATCTTAGCCTTACCGGCTTTCGCGAGATGGCAACAGATAGCCCGCCACTGGAAGGCATTCGGTCCGAACTCGCCCTGACCCGGGATCTGCCGCACAGCTATGTCACGCTTCAACCCTATGTCACAGTTGAAAGCACCAATCTGTATCTTGATACAGGGGGTGGCATCACCCAAAGCTGGGGGGCGATGCCCGGACAGCTCAGCTTTGAGGTCCGCCGCAAATTCACCTACGAAGTCCGCCACAGTGACTATACCGGACTGCTTACCATCGACTTTCCTTTCTAGATCTACTGTTTTCACCGGTATTCTGCGCCAAACCGCATCTTGCTATTGGCGTTCCCCCTTGTCACAGGTAGGGTGCAAACAGAAACACTGATAACGCCATTTCCAGCAGGTTTGCGCCATGAACAAGCCCGATCGCACCAACCAGTCCGTCGCGGATGACAAAACCATTACCCCGCCGGTCTTTGATCGGGATTTCCAGAAACAGTTCATCGATCTTTTGCTGTGGCGGCGCGATGTGCGACGGTTCCGCACCGATCCGATCCCGCAAGACGATATTAATGATCTGATCAAGGAAGCTTGCCTGGCACCATCGGTTGGCAATTGTCAGCCCTGGCGCTTTGTAAAGGTCAACGACCCGGAACGCCGCAAGGCCATTCGCGACAGTTTCGAACGTGCCAATAATGAAGCCTTGAACGATTATCATGGCGAACGCGCCAAGATGTATGCCTCCCTTAAACTGCAGGGCATGGATCAGGCCCCGGTACAGCTTGCCGTCTTTGCTGACGAAGAAACCGAAGCCGGTATGGGGCTTGGCCGCAAGACCATGCCTGAAATGCTTGATTATTCAGCTGTGGCCGCGGTGCAGTTGCTCTGGCTGGCGGCACGCGTCAAGGGTATCGGGGTTGGCTGGGTTTCCATTCTGGAGCCAGAAGTGGTTGGCAAGACACTTGACGTTCCGCAACACTGGCGTCTGATCGCCTATCTTTGCATCGGCTATCCGGAAGAAGACCACATCGTTCCGGAGCTTGTTCGCGAAGGTTGGCAGGATCGCATTGATCCGGATGCCCTGACCCTTGAACGTTAACTCTGCCAAAGCTCAAACCATCAATACCGAAATCAGAATTCCCAAAACAAGGATATCAGGATGTCTGCCGATAAAGGCCAACCCAATGCCCCCGAACAGCCCGCAAAAAAGGGCCTGTCAAACGGCGTCTATTTCAAGATCATGGGCTACTTGCTGACCGCAGGATGGGTTGGCTTCATTCTGGCGGCATCGGGCGGCGACACCAGTCATCCACTGTTTGACTATATCTTTGTTGTGCCGCTTGCTGGCTGGATCATCGGCATGATCGTCGCCCGCATCATCGCGAAGAAAACCGGTACAGATCGCCCGTAGAATGCTTTATGTGCCCTATCAAGAATGACAAAAGGCGCCCGTCTGTGGCGCCTTTTAACATGATCAGTCATCGTGCCTTTGATGATTGTGACGCTCGTCGCGGTATCGATCATCATCGGAAAACCCGCCAAGGGTCATGATTCCAATCCCCAGACTGATCCCGCCAAAAGTGATGAACAGCCCGAAGAACAGCAGGAATATAAAGATCGGCGCATCACGCGACGACATTGCAAGACTATAGATACCGCCAATATCGAAAAACAGAACCAGCCCGCCAAACACCAGCGCCCCGAACCCGCCATAGGCCGTATGCTCGATCATAAAGCGCACAATTGAGCGGGCTTCGCGTGCGGCCTTGCTGTTGCGTAGATCGTCTTCGGGCCCGTGATCAGGCTCGTTTTGAATTCCAGCCATGTTCTTTCCCTTATCAAGGTCAGAACAATTCTAGACAGACTTCCCCGATGAAACTTTGACCAAACGCAATTGGGCGGCAGTCAATCTGCCGATGCGTTGACATGCCCGGTATCTTCGATGACGTCGCGACCACTTTCAATGATCACAAGGCGGATGCGCTCGGATGCCTGATTGACGTCGTCGGGATTTTCACCACGTACCACCAGTGTCGTCCCGAGCCTTCCTTCACGCAGGAAAGGATAGGAACCGATATCGGTATGCGGGAAGTCTCCCTGAATCTCGGCCAGAACCTTGGCGATTGTACCTTCGGGGATATAGCCGCCGACAGAACGCGACACCATCGGCTTGCCACCGATCAGCTGGTGTTTGATCCCCTGGAACATGGCCTGCATGATCATGGGTACACCAGCCATGACATAGACATTTTCCATTCTGAATCCCGGCGCCTTGGAAATCGGGTTTTGCACAAGCTCCGCGCCAACCGGAACATGCGCCATGCGAAGACGCGCCTCGTTGAGGTCCTCGGGCTTTTCATAATGGCTTTTAAGAAGCGCGTGCGCCTCGGCATTCAGTTCGTTTGCCACACCAAAGGCCTTGGCAACACATTCAGACGTAATGTCATCATGGGTCGGGCCAATGCCACCAGTGGTAAAGACATAATCAAACCTGGCCCGGCATTCATTGACGGTTTCAATGATGGTGTCCTCGATGTCAGGAATGACACGGGTTTCGGCCAGACGCACACCGATCTTGTTCAGCTCCTCTGCCAGATAAGGCAGGTTCTTGTCATGGGTACGGCCAGAAAGAATTTCATTGCCGATAATAATCAAACAGGCACGGACCGGATCAGACATCACTTCCCCACAACTTCAATCTTGTTTTCCGACAACAAACGTTACGTCACCGTATGGCGCAAGGTTCACAGAAAATCGCGTAACATCGCAACCAGCGGCACATCCGCAGGCGGCATTGGATAATCCCCCAGACGCACCGGGCGCACCCACTTCACCTGCTGACCTTCCATCGGCGTGATTTCGCCTTTCCAGACGCGGCACAGATAAAGCGGCATCATCAAATGGAAATCGTCATAGGTAAACGAGGCAAAGGTAAAGGGCGCAAGGCAGCTTTCGGTGATATCAATACCGAGCTCTTCTTTAAGCTCGCGCACAAGAGCCATCTCCGGGGTTTCACCCGGCTCGACCTTGCCACCGGGAAATTCCCACAGGCCCGCCATGGACTTGCCTTCCGGACGCTGCGCAATCAGCACACGATGATCAATATCGACCAGCGCAACCGCACTGACGAACACTGTTTTTTCGGGTGTTTTACCCTGGCGCAAGTCGACCGACATGCAGCCTTTATCTGGTTGTTGTATTGTCATGGCACTGTTGTATCGCGGGCTTTGGTCTTCGCCAAGTATAGAAAAAGTCGCACCGCGAACTTTGATAAAAAGCAAAAAACGTCAAACTGTTATCTTTCAGCTACCGTACAAGAGTTACATGCTTGCCCACCCATCAAACAGGTATCTGAATGTCTCCATCCGTCCCTGCCAGCAAACCGCGCAAACCTGCTCCGCGCCGGATTCTGGGATTTGCCGCCAATTCCATTGTCGCCGTTCTGTTGCTGGCGGGCTGTGACAAGCTGGGTGCCTATAACAAATGGCAGGCAGGCGACTTTGCCCCCGACATTGCTGATCTGGCTTATGGTTCCGGGAACCGTCAGGTGCTTGATCTTTACCTGCCTGCGACGACGACAGGTCCGGCACCACTTGTGATCTGGTTTTATGGCGGGTCGTGGGATTCAGGCGACAAGGCGAAATATGCCTTCATCGCCAAACGCTTCACCGATCTGGGATATGCGGTTGCCATTCCCGACTATCGATTGGTTCCCGATGTGCATTTCCCCGCCTTTGTCGAGGATGCAGCCGCCGCCATCGCCTTCATGAAAAACCATGCCGTTTCCCACCCGGAACGGTTGCAAGATCGCCCCGTCATCCTCGCAGGCCATTCTGCCGGTGCATATAATGCCGTTCAGGTGGTTGCAGATCCCACCTATCTTGAAAATGTCGGGCTTGATGAAAACCATATTGCCGGGGTCATCGGTCTGTCTGGACCTTATGACTTTTATCCCTATGACGTTGAAGCAACGCAAAAGGCCTTTGGCCAAACGCCTGCCACCGTCAGTCAGCCCGTCGAGATGAACCTTGCAAAAATGCCGCCGCTATTGCTGATCACCGGCAATCGCGATCATACGGTATTTCCGCGCAACTCACGCAAACTGGCTGAACTTGCCCCCGACGCCAAGCTGGTTGAAATCGACGAAACCGGCCATGCCGGCACACTGATCGCGCTGGGATTTTATCTGACAACCAATGTCTCGGTTCTTGATCCGGTCGAACAGTTCCTTTCCGATCACTTGCCGACATCAAAACCGCTGCCGTAGGTCAGAAATAAAAAGCGCGCACCCTCGGGAACGCGCGCTTTCTATCTAATTTGCCTAACGGGTTCAGGCGAGCTGACCGTGGCAATGCTTGTATTTCTTGCCAGAACCACACGGGCACGCCTGATTGCGTGCAACGCGGCCCCAGGTTGACGGATCGTTCGGATTTACAGTGCCCGATGCCTGACGCGACTGAACTGTCGCATTTTCACCGTCCTGTGCGTCACCTTCAAGCTCGTCTCGGTTTTCATGCATTTCCGGCTGCGGGCGACGGGCTTCAAGGTCTTCGGGACGTGGTGTCGACTGCAATTCAACATGCGACAACATTTGGGTCACACGTTCACGCAGATTTGCCAGCATGCCCTCAAACATGTTGAAGGCTTCACGCTTGAACTCATTAAGCGGATCACGCTGGCCATAGGCACGAAGACCAATGCCCTGACGCAGATGATCAAGTGCCAGAAGGTGTTCTTTCCACGACTGATCAAGAAGCTGAAGCACAAGGCTTTTTTCAACCTGGCGCATGATATCAGCACCATAATTGGCAACCTTGGCCGCCATCTTTTCGGAAGCAGCACGCTCAAGACGTTCACGCATCGCTTCCTGATCAATGCCCTCTTCCTTGACCCATTCGGCAATCGGAAGATTAACACCAAGAAGACGCGTGGTTTCTTCGTGCAGGCTCGCGACTTCCCACTGTTCCGGGTAAACTTTTGCCGGGCAGAATTTTTCGACCAGTCCCTCGATGACTTCGGCGCGCATGTCTGCAACGTCTTCGGCAACATGTTTGGCCTGCATAAGATCGCGGCGCTGTTCATAAACGACCTTACGCTGATCATTCATGACATCATCAAATTTAAGGACGTTCTTACGAATATCGAAGTTACGTGCTTCGACTTTCTGCTGGGCTTTCTCAAGCGCCTTGTTGATCCAGGGATGGTAAATCGCTTCACCTTCCTTGAGACCAAGTTTCTGAAGCATGCCATCCATACGCTCGGACCCGAAGATACGCATCAGGTCATCTTCCAGCGACAGATAGAATTTCGAACCACCCGGATCCCCCTGACGACCGGAACGGCCGCGCAGCTGGTTATCCACTCGACGGGATTCATGGCGCTCGGTCCCGATCACAAACAGACCACCTGCCGCCAGAACCTTTTCCTGATCGGCTTTGACTTCGGCTTTGATCTTTTCAATCGCCGCAGAACGCTTGGCTTCGTCGGTGACATCCGCCAGTTCATTCTCGACGCGCATTTCAACGTTACCGCCAAGTTTGATGTCGGTACCACGACCAGCCATATTGGTGGCAATCGTGATCGCACCGGGTGCACCGGCCTGTGCAACGATCAGGGCTTCGCGTTCATGCTGCTTGGCATTGAGAACTTCGTGCGGAATTTTCTTCTTTTTCAGAAGATCGGACAGAATTTCCGATTTCTCGATCGACACAGTACCGACAAGGGCCGGTTGACCGCGTTCGTGGCAATCGGCGAGCTGTTCGGAGATCGCAATCCACTTTTCTTTGGCCGTCCGGTAAATCTCGTCATCGGCATCCTTACGGGCAATCGGGCGATGAGTCGGAATTTCAACAACTTTCAGGTTGTAGATTTCCTCGAATTCCTCGGCCTCGGTCATTGCCGTACCGGTCATGCCGGCAAGGGTCGGATACAGGCGGAAATAGTTCTGGAACGTGATCGACGCCAGCGTCTGGTTCTCGTTCTGGATCTTGACCTTTTCCTTGGCTTCCAGTGCCTGATGCAGGCCATCGGAATAACGGCGGCCTTCCATCATACGACCGGTAAATTCATCAATGATGACAACCTTGTCATCCTTGACGATATAGTCGGTATCTTTCTGGAACAGCTTGTGAGCACGAAGCGCCTGATTGACGTGATGGACAAGGTGAACGTTGGCAACATCATAAAGTGTGCCTTCGGTCAGAATACCCATTTCCATCAAAAGCTGTTCGGCGTGCTCTGTCCCGTCTTCGGTCAGGGTCACGGCACGTGCTTTTTCGTCTTTTTCAAAATCTTCTGCGGTCAGTCTCGGGATCAGAACATCAATCGCGCGATACAGTTCCGAGCTGTCTTCGGCAGGCCCCGAAATGATCAGCGGGGTACGTGCTTCGTCAATCAGGATCGAGTCGACTTCATCGACGATCGCAAAATTGAACGGACGCTGAACCATATCTTCAAGGCGGAACTTCATGTTATCGCGCAGATAATCAAAGCCCAGCTCGTTATTGGTCGCATAGGTAATGTCGCATGCATAGGCCGCACGGCGCTGATCATCGGTCATGCCATGCATGATCACGCCAACACTCAACCCAAGGAAGCCATAGACCTCGCCCATCCATTCCGCATCACGGCGGGCCAGATAGTCGTTGACCGTCACCACATGAACGCCCTTGCCTTCAAGCGCATTCAAATAAACCGGCAAGGTTGAAACAAGCGTTTTACCTTCACCGGTTTTCATTTCGGCAATTTTGCCCAGACACAGCACCATCCCGCCAAGAAGCTGTACGTCATAATGACGTTCGCCGCGAACGCGCTTGGATGCCTCGCGGATGGTGGCAAAAGTGTCGGGCAGGATGTCGTTCAAAGTCTCGCCATTCTTGAGACGTTCGCGCAGCCAGTCCGTGCGGGCGCGCAGTTCATCATCAGACAGCTTCTCGACATCGGGTTCCAGGGCATTGATTTGCTCGACCGTGGCCCGCAGGGCTTTGACTTCACGATCGTTAGCTGAACCGAAAATTTTCCGGGCAATGGCGCCGAGCATTAATACGTTCCTGAACAAATGAATAAAGACACGAATGAGCAGCGGCAGAAAGCCGAGCCCGATCACAGATAGAACCCTGTCTGCCATCTGTCAACGGAACGAACCAATATCACTAATGTTGGGCCGGAAATTACCGTCCCACGGTAATGAATTCGCCCGATGATGTAACCTGCCCCTTGCGAATACCGCGCTCCCTGCACCTTCTGGCTTGAGAAACGCACAAAAAAAACGTACTATTTTCCCTGTTATTTTAAACTTCAAAGAGCATGTAGCTCAGTTTTGGCAATCAGGAGTGACCTGATCACCCTGCCAAAGACATCCTCAGGAGGAGGAAATGGTAGATTTCTCCGCGCTTAATCCGTTTCGACAGGGCCAATCGGCCCTTGGCGACGCGCGTCAGGCTCATGGCAAAGCCGCCCCGGCAACCGGTCAGGATTCAGCGCCGACCAATGGTGATGCGCGTACGCGCATTGATCCGGTCGCCCTTTCCGACGATGCACTGGCCGCACATAACAACAGCCAGCAACTGACACCTGCCAGCGGCAAGGCGCTTTCGGGTAAAGCACTGACAACCGAAGAGCTGTTTGAACGCGCCCTTGATGTGTCGCTTGAAATGATCCGCGGCAGCGTGCAGGAAATGTTTGCCCTTTCCGGCATGAGCGAAGAAGACGCAATTGCTGCGACTGATGCCATGTTTGATGGCATTCGGGACGCCGCCAAGGGTCAGGACCAGTTCGAGTTTTCCTTTGACCAGGCCATTGCAAGCCATAGCAAAACCGCCATCTCCTATGCCGGTGCAAATGGTGCGGCAGTAGGTGTCTCTGAATCGGCCATGATGGCGGTTCAGTCCCTTGATATCAGCATTGATAATGAAACCGGCGAATTCTCGTTCAATTATCAGGCCGCCAAGATCGAAGTGGTTCGCACCGAAGCCGTCGCAATTGGCAACAGCATGGGTGCCGCCCTTGGCGCACTGGGTGCGGTCATGGATGGACTGGGTGGCGGATCGCTTGTCGATATGCTTGGCAACCCGGCCAATGCCGAGAATGGCGGCCTTCTGTTTGATATCAACGACAACGGAGTCGCCGAGTTCATTCGCGAATTGATGAACGCAACCACTGGCGCGAATGATCAGGAAAACGACGGCACGACCCCGTCAGCCAATCCGTCGACAGGTCAGTCGATTGCCGCCGAACGGATGGCAGCACTCAATGCCCAGATCACCGAACAGTTTATGGAACAGGCAACCCTGATCGTTCGCAGCATCAGTCAGGCCACCCCGGATGAGGGCGCTGGCAACAATCAGTTGAAGCTGACCGTCGACATGATGATGCCGATGGGCCTGTTTGGTCAGGGTGGCAATAACGCGACCTTCACTTTCCCGACAGGTGAAACCGTGCCGGTGATTGATCCGTCACAGGAACAGGATGTTCTGATTTAACTGCAACGGGATGTCAGGATCTGGCATCCCGCAGCCCTTCAGGAAGGAGGCGCTGAATGTTTGACCACGCACCCCTTACAAATCCGACTGCACATCAAAATGCAGCGACAATAGCCACGTCTCAGGCCGCGGCCCAAAGTGCCGTGTCAGACGCAATGTCGGCTGACAATCGGGCGACAGATAACACCAACCTTTCCAGCCAGCGCTCCATTGTCGATCAGATTGACCTTAGCATCGAGGCCAACCGTCGCCTTGAACAAGCCCTTGGCGCGTTCCAGCGACCGGTGTTCGAGATACAGACCAGTGCCCTTGATGTCGTCAATGCCATCAAACCGGCAATGGACGAGGCCCAAACGCGAATGAACCGCGAAGCCTTTATTGTGCTTGCCATGATGGGTGTTCCACCCGCCAAGGCCCGCGCAATGGCGAATGCCATGACTGGTGGCGCTCCAGAGGAAATGGCCGTTATAAGCGGCAATGGATCACGCGGTTCGGTTCAGGAACTGGCTCTGAATATCACCAAGGGTGCTGCACAGATCAATTTTGGCGCGTTATCTGTGTCATCTCGCAGTATCGAAATAGATATCAGCGCCTTCGAAGCAAAATTTTCCAAGGTTGCCGGTCAAGCCAGTATCTCAATTTCGGAATTCGAAGCTCATATCGAAATGGTCCGTATTGAAATTGCCCAGGCATTTCAAAAGGACCCGCTGATCCTTGATCTCGATGGCAACGGCATCGACATCACAAGCCTTCAGGACGGACAGAAATTTGACATTGATGGAGACGGTACGGCTGAACAAACCGCATGGATACGCGGTGCGGATGCGCTTCTTGCCCTTGATCGCAATGGTGATGGCAAAATCAATGATGGCCGTGAACTGTTTGGTGACCAGAATGGTGCCAAGGACGGATTTGCCGAGCTTGCGAAATATGATGACAATCTTGATGGTCTGATCGATCAGCAGGACAGCGTATTCTCGTCGCTTGTTCTGCTCCGTGCTGATGGAAGTCAGCAAAAACTGTCCGATGCGGGGATCAGGTCCATATCGCTTTCCATGATCACGCCGCTTGATCAGCGTCTGATTGGCGGCGATCTGGTCGCAGGCTCGCAGTTTGAACGTGATGACGGATCAGTCGGGCAGGTTGGCGAAGTCTTCTTTGACGTAAAAATCTGAACCATTCCGATCAAACTTCATAAATCGGTTACAGCACCGCAACGGCGATATCCGAGCCGGGAAGAATGCCGCAAAGCAGGCTGTTCGCGACGGCTTGCTATATTTCTGCATTTGAATGTTAGGCTTTCACATTTTAGACAGAATGCTTTGCGAAAAAGCCCGACTTCCACGGCGAAGCCTTGTGTATCACCCGCTTATGTGATTTACCCGTGGAGAGAGGCACTGGGCGAGAAGCCCGCGAAATCAAAGTCTGGAGAAACTATGCTGCGCAATACCCTTCTTGCCGCGTCGCTGGCATCCGTCATTTTTGCTTCCCCTGTCATGGCACAGGACGCTGCACCGAAAGAAGATCCGGTTCTGGCGACAGTTAATGGCGAAGAAATCCTGGAATCTGAAGTCCGCGCGACCCAACAGGGCCTGCCGCAACAGTATCGCCAGCTTCCTTTCGAGATGCTCAAAGCTGACCTGTTAACCCGCGAAATCAACCAGCGCCTGCTGATGATTGCAGGCAGTGATGCCGGTCTTGCCGATGACGCAGAAGTCAAGGAACGCGTCGAAGCACTTGAGCGCCGTGTGATTGCAGAAACCTATCTTGATCGCGCACTTGATGATGCCGTCACCGAAGACGCCATCAAAGCAAAGTATGACGAATTCACCGCAAGCAACACGCCGGAACCGCAGGTTCATGCGCGCCACATCCTGCTTGAGAACGAAGAAGACGCCAAAGCAATCATCGCTGAACTTGACGATGGTGCAGACTTCGCCGAACTCGCCAAGGAAAAATCGACAGGCCCGTCCGGCCCGAACGGTGGCGACCTTGGTTTCTTCAACCGCGCTGACATGGTTGAACCGTTTGCCGATGCTGCATTCTCGATGGAAGCAGGCACCTATTCCAAGGAACCGGTTCAGACCCAGTTCGGCTGGCATGTGATCAAGGTTGAAGAGAAAAAAGAAGGCACCCAGCCGACGCTTGACGAAGTACGTCCGCAGCTGACCGCCGAAGTTACCCGTGATGCCATCAACAAGATCGTTGACGGCCTTCGTGAAGATGCCGACATCGTCAACAATGTCGAAATCGAAGCGGCCAAAGCAGCAGAAGAAGCTGCAAAGAATGCTCCGGCTGAAGAAAAGAAGAACTGATCAGTTCGGCTTGACATCGACTGATCTGCAATTCACATGAACCAAACGGGGTGTGGCCAATGGCTTCACCCCGTTTGCGTTACCGATACTAATCGGCATTAATGCATTCTGCTGCTTGCTTTTCGTCACCATTGCGGCAGGATGAAACAAACTCGTCCATTTAAGGAACTTGCACTGATGGTTGCGACTTCGCTTTCACCGCTTGCCCCCGCAGCATTCCCCGAACTTCCCGCCATTGCCGGTGTCAAATTGCACACTGCAACACTTGGCATTCGTTACAAGGGCCGCCCGGATGTTCTGTTCGCAGAACTTGAAACCGGCACCCAGGTTGCAGGTGTTTTCACCACATCGACCACCGCATCTGCGGCTGTGCGATGGGGACGTGAAGCACTTAAGGGCGGAACCGCGCGTGCATTCTTTGTCAATGCGGGCAACTCGGTCGCCTTTACTGGCAAGGCAGGCGAAAAGTTCGTCGCTGACAAGGTTGAATGTGCATCCAGGGCGCTTGATTGTGCAAAGAACGAAATCTTTACCGCATCGACCGGTGTGATTGGTGAACCGACGACAGCCACGCGTATCACCGATGCGATGGATGATCTTCTGGCAAATGATGCGAGCTGGCTTGATGCGGCCAAGGCGATCATGACCACTGACACCTTCCCCAAAGGTGCGTCTGCAACCGCAATGATCAATGGCACCAAAGTCACCATCGCCGGTATTGCCAAGGGTTCGGGCATGATTGAACCGAACATGGCGACCATGCTGAGCTTTGTTTTCACCGATGCCGCCCTGCCGCACAGCGTTCTTCAGGCGCTGCTGTCTGATTGCAATAATCGCAGCTTCAACGCAATCACGGTTGATAGCGACACCTCGACCTCGGACACCCTGTTGCTTGCTGCAACCGGCAAGGCCGGGAACGGGTCGGTATCTGATGCAAATGATCCGGCAATTGTCGAATTCAAGAACGCGCTTGAAGGTGTGTTGCGCGACCTTGCCCATCAGATCGTTCGGGATGGTGAAGGCGCGACCAAATTCATCACCGTCAATGTCACCGGTGCCGTAAACGAAAAAGAAGCCAAGATTGCCGCCAAGGCGATTGCCAACTCGCCGCTGGTCAAAACAGCCATCGCGGGTGAAGACGCCAACTGGGGTCGTATCGTTATGGCCGTTGGCAAATGCGGCGTAACGGCCGACCCGAACAAGCTGACCATTTCCATCGGTGGCATTGCACTTGCCAAAAATGGTGAACGCGTTGCCGATTATGACGAAGGCCCGGTCGAAGCCCATATCAAAGGCCAGTATATCGATATCGAAGCTGATCTTGGCTTTGGCGATGGGGCGGCCACTGTATGGACCTGTGATTTGACCCATGGCTATATTTCGATCAACGCGGATTACCGCAGCTGATCAAAGGAAGTCCGGAACAGAAACCAGAACGCCGCCCCAAATCCGGGCGGCGTTTTGCGTCTTGAGGCATTGCTGGTTGTCCCGACAATCACTTCCGGCGGGGAATATTTCCGTTCAGAACCAGTCCCACATTCGCACCTTCAAGCTCAACCTCGCTCAGATCGGTATCACCAAAGGCAACACCGGCGACATTGGCCTTGGTAAGGTTCGCGCCCTTCATTTGGGCTTCCTCAAAGACCGAGTTCCGCAGATCCGCCTGCTCAAAGATCGTGTTGGTCAAATCCGCGCGCCAAACAGTTCCGGTCTTGGCCCCCTTTTTATCGCGCTGATCAACACCGCCAAATTTCACGCCCTGAAATACGGCTTCCGTACAGTCGGAATTGGTCATACGAACACCATCCAGAGCCGCACCATTCATACGGACCTTTTGCATGTTTGCATCGCGCATCGAACACATCGCCAGGATCGTATCAACGAACAGGGCGCCACGCAGAATGCATTTGTCAAAACACGCACCCGACAAATCCAGCCCTGAAAAATCCAGACCGGTCAGATCACGGCCAATCGCGATCATGGGTTCACCGCTTTTGCCACCGGTGGCAAGCCATTCACTATGACCATTTACCAGATCACGAATATCGTCGGCCAAAGGCGCTGTCGGAGTGCCCCCACCAATCGAATAGGATGTATTGGCCTGACTAAGGTCAACACCGGTCATATCCACATTGCGCAGGTTCGCACCGCTCAGATCGGCACCGACAAGCTCGCACCCTTTGAGCTTGGCCCCTTTGAGGTTCGCATTACGCAGCTTTGCCCCGTTAAGGTTACAGCCCGTCAGGTCGGCCCCTTCAAGGTTGACCGCAAACATGTTGGCATCACTCATATCAGTATGTGCAAGCCGTGATCCCGACATGTTTGTGCCTGAAAGATTGGCCCCCCACATCATGGCACCTTCAAGGTCCGCGTTGGTCATATCGGTCGTCCGTTTGACCGGACGTTCCTGGGAACCTTCAATGACCACCATAATGCCGGCCCGCAGATCAATACCGGTCAGATTGGCATTGCGCAGTTTGGCCCGCGCCATGTTTGCACCGCGCAGATCGGCACGCAGGAAACTTGATCCTTCCAGATCGGCTTCGACAAAGTTGGAGCCAAACAGATCACAATAATCAAAACAGACATTATGTGCGGTCGCCTGGATGAAGTTCGCCCCCGGAAGAACGGCCTCCTGCAAACTGATTTTGCTCATTTTGATGCGGGACAAATTGCCGTTACGCACTTGCATGCGCTGACCGCCCGGCTTTTGGTTCAGATAAAGCTGATGCAACTTGATCGCATTAATCAGCTCGGCACGTTCTGTCATGTGACCGATATTCCCCCTTAGCGAGATCACATTGCTTTGTATCTTTCTAATAAACTTCAACAACTGATCCCAACGCAACGCAAATCGCATGGCGCTAATACTTAAAGTCGTTCTAGCGAAGGATATTGGATTTTGCATCCCCCCCTGATGGTCAGGAGCCTTTGGCAGGTTTCGATATCTGATCAGGAACCGTTGGGCGGGGCGCCCTTAATTCCGGCCTCAGTCAGATCAACTTCGTCCAACACGGTTTCCGCTGGCCCCTTTGAACCGGGTTCACTCAAATCAGAGCTCCAAAGACCGGCATGCGAAAAATCTGCTGTGGTCAGATCAGCCTGCCAGACATCCCTGTTTTCTGCCCTTTGGCATCGCATTGATCATCCCGCATTGCCGCAAACAGACCGTTTGCACACGGTTTTTCTTCTCTGCTTCCTTTGAATTGCAGCCGTAATCTTGTTCTGAGCGGCAAAAGCGCCCATCTGCAAGACAGCAAATGATATGAATTGGCCGCATGCATCAGATCCTTTTTGTCGATGACGACGCAAACATCCTGAGCGCACTCAGACGTCGGCTGCGCAGTGCGCGACCGGATTGGGATTTGCATTTCGCTGCAAGCGGTGCAGAAGCCCTGTCTCTTGCCAAAGACCGGAATTTTGACGTTATCGTTTCCGACATACAGATGCCGGAAATGGACGGAATTACGCTTCTGGAAAAGCTTCAGGATACCCATCCTGATGCCGTCCGGATCATTCTGACGGGACATGCCGACAACGCGTCCTACCTGCGAACCATTGGTCCGGCGCATCAGTTCCTCAGCAAGCCCTGTGACAATGAAAGCCTGATTGAAAGCATTGAAAACGCACTTGGTCTGCGCCAGCTGCTTCAAAGTCCGGAGCTCAGGACACTGGTTGCGGAATCCAAAAGTCTGGCATCACCGCCCGACACCTATATCCGGCTCGAAAGTGCATTTTCCAATCCGGATTATTCCCTTGAAAGCATTTCAAAGATCGTTGAATCCGATATCGCACTGACGACGGAAGTTCTCAAACTGACCAATTCGTCCTACTTCGCCGTGACCCAGAATGTTGCTTCTGTTTCCCACGCTGTCCGTATGCTGGGCATGGAAACGCTCAAGGCGCTTGCACTGTTTGTCGGTCTCTATCGCGGTTTTGATGGCCCGCCCGGTCAGGCAGCCAACCTGAAACGCCTGTGCCATCGCAGCCAGCAAATAGGCGTCACTGCCGCCCTGATTGCCGAATATGAAAAACTTCCCCGCGAAATTTGCCATGCCGTTCCAAGTATCGGGATGCTAAGCCACATTGGCACCCTGATCTTGTATACGAACCGGGCAAATGAAATGGATGCCGTCACCAAACGGGTCGAGGCCGAAGGCATTTCCATTGATCAGGCCGAAACTGAGCAATTCGGTGCCGGACACGCCGAAATCGGAGCTTACCTTCTTGGTCTTTGGGGTTTTCCTGCACCGGTCGTTCAGGCTGTTGCTTATCATCATCGACCGATGGATCTCCCACACAAGGAGATGAATGCACTGACATCAATCTATGTCGCGCAACATCTGGCACGTGAGATCGCCGATCAGGACAAGGGGCGTGCTGTCGAAAACCTCATCGACATGGACTATCTTTCCCTTATCGGCAAGGCAGACCGTCTCGAAGAATGGAAAAATATCGCCCGTATTGTGTCCCTGAAATATAGTGAACTGACCAACAACTAGAAAATAAATTCACCCTACGGTTGCGTCCTGTTTTCTGGGGATTCCATGTAAATGCCGAAGACCCTCCTCATATGCGGACTATGATTTGGGTAGATTTCACCCCATCTATCATTCATGGAACACGCATAAGAGGCATATCATGAGCATCATCCTTTTTGTTGATGATGAAACAAACATTCTGGAAGGCTTGCGCCGTCGGCTTCATTCAATTCGGCCGGACTGGAAGTTGACCTTTGCCCAGAACGCAGAAAGTGCAATTGCACAAGCCGATGAAATGGAACCTGATGTTGTCATTTCGGATATGCGTATGCCCGGAACAGACGGTGCAGAACTCCTGACCGTGATGCAGAAAAAGCATCCCCATACAGCACGGATAATTCTTTCCGGCTTTAGCGAACAGGAAGCCATCCTGCGCACTGTCGGCCCTGCTCACCAGTATCTGGCGAAACCGTGCGACGACCGTCTGCTGCTTGAAACCATCGACAATGCGCTGGATTTACGCAACTTGCTGACCAATCCGGATTTGCGCGCGCTGGTTGGGGGGATTGATACACTTGCTTCCCCGCCAACGACATACAGCAATCTGGTGCGCGCACTTGAAGACCCGCTTGTCAGCAATGACACCCTGACATCGATTGTTTCCTCCGATATCGCACTGACAGCCGAGGTCCTGAAACTCACCAATTCGGCCTATTTTGCCATTCGTCAGAATATCACGTCGGTTTCGCAGGCAATCCGCATGATCGGGATTGACACACTCAAGGCCCTGGCACTTTTTACCGGCCTGTTTCGCAGCTATGATGGCCCGAAAAGCGATGCAACGCGGATGATGCAACTGTGCCAGCGCAGTCAGCAACTTGGCGTTCTGGCCACATTGATCGCCGAGCAGGAAAAACTTGATCGCGAAATCATCAGCGTGATGGCCGCCATCGGCATGCTAAGCCATACCGGCAGCCTGATCCTTTATGCGTTTCGCGCGCGCGAAATGACCGAAGTCATCAAGCGTGTCGAAACCGAAGATATCCCGATCTATGTCGCTGAATATGAGCAGTTTGGTGCCGCACACCCTGAAATCGGAGCCTATCTTCTTGGCCTGTGGGGGTTCCCCAGTGCAATGGTTCAGACCGTGGCTTATCACCATCGCCCGCAAGACACCCCGCACCGTGAAATGAACGCGCTGACGACAATCTATGTTGCGCAACATCTTGCCCGCGAGGTCGCCGTCGAACTCAGAACCGGCAAGGCCCCCGAAAGCCGGATCGACCTTGAATATCTTGACCGTCTGGGCAAGGCCGACCGCCTGCCCGCATGGCGCGAAACCGCGCTAAAGGTCGAGCAAAAGTACTGCGAACTTGCGAAATAGGGGAGGCAGACATCATGGAAGATCCCGTTGTCCTTTTCGTCGATGATGATGAAAACTTGCTGATGGGTTTGAAGCGCAGGTTACGCGGCAAGTTCAATTTTGACACGGCCATCGGCCCCCTTGAAGCCATCGCCAAGATCAAGGACGGCGCCCGGTATGCTGTTTGTGTGGCCGACATGCGCATGCCGGAAATGGACGGTGTGCAATTATTGGCCGAGGTCGCAAAACTGAGCCCCGATACCGTCGGTATGATGCTGACTGGCAATGCCGATCAGAAAACCGCTGTTGAAGCCATCAATCAGGGCCGCATATTCCGTTTCTTCAACAAACCCTGTGAAGATGACGAACTGATTACCGGTGTGAGCGCCGGGTTACGGCAATATCAATTGATCACCGCTGAAAAGGCCCTGATCGAACAAACCCTTGCCGGCAGCGTCAAGGTCCTGACCGAAGTTCTGGCACAGCTTAATCCCACAATCTTTGGCAAGGCCATGCGCGCCAAAAGATGGTGTGACAGAATTGCCGGGCCGATCGGTTATCCCCATCCGTGGGAATTGGGGTTGGCCGCCCTGCTTGCCCCGATTGGTTATGTTTCGCTGCCGCCTGATATTCTCGCACGCCTTGGCGAGGACAAGGCACTTCAACCCCTTGAACGCGACGTCGTTCGCCGAACCCCGGAAGTTGCCCGCAACCTGATTTCCCATATCCCCCGTCTGGAACAGGTCGCACAGATCGTCTATCTGCAATATCGCGACTATGACGGTTCGGGCTTCCCCGCAGACGGGCCCCAGGGACAGGATATTCCGCTTGGGTCCCGCATTCTGCGCATCTTGAATGATCTTGGCAAAATTGTTGAAAGTGATCTGGTCGTTCAACAGCATTTCGAAGAATTACGCCAGAAACCCAAGCGCTATGATCTGGCATTGCTCGATAAAATCGAACTGGCATTGGCCGATATCGATCCATCCTACGACCAATCCACCTTCCCCGAAGGAACAGAGCACGACATCTATCTCAAACATCTTCGGATGGGGGATTTTCTGATGACGGACATCGAAACCCGCGACGGTCACGTTTTACTGACGCACGGAAACTATGTTTCCGAGGTTCAACTCCAGCGCCTGCGCGTTTTCCAGAAGCTCCACCAGTTTCATGAACCGATCCGCATTCGTCGTGGCGGTGGCGGCACAGGTGCCGAAGAATGATCCTGCAGCACATGCGCGATGAGAAACACCATGACCGATGATCAGGGCAATATCGAACCACCCAAAATTCTCAGCGGCGGCGACGAGGTGGTCACAAATGATGGCCTGCTTGAAGAAGCCCTGAGAATTCAGGCCCCTGCCGAAATACAAAAGCGGTATATGACCCTGTTCAACGAACAGCGCCGCCGCAAAAAGGAAATCACCCAGCGCCTGAAAACCATTCTCGACACGGTGGTCGAAGGGATTCTGATCGTTGATGCCACTGGCATCATTCAGGATTTCAATAAATCCGCAGAAGAAATTCTGCGCGCGCAAGGCAACGAACTTCACGGCACATCGGTCGATGTGATCTTTATTGATCGCAAAATGACGGTCCGCCACAGGTTGCTGAACCGCTGCATCAATATCAGTTCCGGCGTTCTGAAATATGACTATACCGAAACCATGGCCCAGCGCCTTGATGGCGACAGCTTCCCGATGGAAATCATCGTAAGCCCGGCCAATTTCAGCTCGGAAATGAGCTATCTCTATATCTTCCGCGACATCACCCGGCGCAAGCAGGCCGAAGAATCCCAAAAGAAGCTTGAAGAAGATCTGCGTGAAGCTCTCAAGCTTGAGGCGATTGGCCATCTTGCAGGCGGCATCGCCCATGAAATCAATACGCCAAGCCAGTATATCCGCGATAATCTGAAATTCCTTAATGACAGTTACGGTGCCTTGTCGCGGGTTCTGGGACTGGCCTTGCAGACATTGTGGAAAAACCGCGACCGCCTGCCCGCCAACACCTTCGAGGAATTTGCCAGACAATTGCGTGATTCCGATCTGGAATTCCTGCTTGAAGAAATTCCCCATGCCACACAGCAATCCCTTGATGGCATTAATCAGGTCGCACGCATTGTCTTGTCGATGAAGGAGTTCTCGCACCCCGGCGGAACCGAAAAAACCACAACCGACATCAATCGCGTTCTTTCAAATGTCATCGTAATTTCGCGCAACGAATGGAAGCATTACGCCGACGTCATCGAGAAGTTTGATCCCGAAATTCCTCATATCCCGTGCTATATCAACGAGGTCAACCAGGTCTTTCTCAATCTGATCGTCAATGCGGTTCAAGCCATTCAGGAAGCCGGGCGCAAGCCGTCAGAAGGCATCATTACGGTCAAAACGACCTCGCTTGATGACAGTATCCTGATCAGCATTTCTGATAATGGCACCGGCATTTCAAAGGAAAACAGATCCAAAATATTCAATCCGTTCTTTACCACCAAGGAAGTTGGCAAAGGCACGGGACAGGGATTGTCGATCACGCACGACATCGTCACCGTACGTCACGGTGGTCGCATCTGGTTTGAAACCGAAATGGGCAAAGGAACAACATTCCATGTCCTGCTTCCGGCCGAAGATCGCAGCGGAAAACCCGCAACCGAATAGCGCCGAGCCCCGAAACCGGCGCCTAGCGCGGTGCAAACAGGATAATTCCCGCACCAAGCAAACAGACAACAAGCCCCGTCACATCCCATCGGTCCGGGCTGGTCCGTTCCACCGCCCACATCCAGAAGACCGACGCCGTAATATAAACGCCGCCATAGGCCGCAAAGGCCCGCCCGGCAAACTCCGCCTCAACCCGGGTCAGAAGCCAGGCAAAGACGACAAGCGACGCAATACCGGGCACAATCCACCAGACAGACTTTCCGGATCGCAACCACGCCCAAAAGGCAAAGCACCCGGCAATTTCCGCAAAGGCTGCAAAGATATAGGCCGCAATGCTGTGCATTGATTTTCCTGTTTGATCTGAAAATCAGAATGCCGGGCGCAAATCACCGGCATATTTGCCCGCCCAGTTGGTCAGGACAGGTGTCAGATAGTTCTTAAGGATTTCTGCCTTGGCATCGTCAATCACGCCATGTTTGCGCAAAAGTGCCCCCATCGCAACCTCGGCCCCGCGCTGGGTACCATCATCGATCTTAAGGGCAACACCCAGCCCCTGTTTGGGGAAAGCCGCACAATAAACGCCTTCGGCACCAACCTTGACCAGCGCATCCTCGCCGCATTCTTCCATGATACCGGTACAGAACCGGCCGGTCCCCGCCACCATGAAGGGGGCATTTGCACATCCCTTGCGGATGCGTTTGATTGCAGCAATGCGTTTTTCATCAAGTCCGGCCGGATCAGCCATGCGTGCCATCGCAAGACCAAGATCACGCAAACGCATCCCGATCACCGGAATGCCACAGCCATCAATACCGCGCGGGGTCGATGACAGATCGCAATCCCCCATTTCCTCAAGCACCCTGATCAGGCGCTGCTGTGCCGGATGGGATTCCTCGATATAGCCTTTGGGGTCCTCACCCATCTGCACAATGGTGCTCAGGAAACCCGAATGTTTACCAGAACAGTTGTTGTGCGCCTTGGTCAGGGTGACGTGATCCGATGCCTGTTTGATCCCGGCCGCTGCACTCAGCGAATAATGCGGTGCGCATTCCAGCGTATCGACCGAAAGCCCCAATTTCTCAAGCCAGGCCTTGACCGTCTGCGCATGTTCTTCTTCACCGTTATGGGACGAGCAGGCCAAGGCAACGTGCTTGTCTTCAAGCCCGAATGCCTCAACCGCACCGCTTTCAACAAACGGAATTGCCAGCAACGGTTTGATCGCAGATCGCGGATACATCAGGGCATCAATATCCCCACCCTGATCCACCACGGTCCCGTCCGCTTTCATCACGACATAACGGCCGCGGTGGAAACTTTCGACCATTTCGCCACGGGTGGCTTCGACAAGGATCGGGTTGGCAGCAATTGACTGGGTCATCGGGATGCTCCGGCAGATGTGGGACTGTTCATCCTATGCCCGAAATTTGGGGTCAAAAGCAAGCATCGCCAATCCGGCATCTGGAAACGCACCCGCGCCCATACGACGGATCACGGCACTTTGGGCATCGGAATAGCCGTGTGATTCTTGTATTCCTTTAAAACCAGACTGGATTGAACATCGCGCACATTTGGCATTGAAAGTAACTTGTGGGTTACGAAATCACCGAAACTTTCAATATCGCGCGCCACCGCCACAAGAAGAAAATCCTGCCGTCCGGTCATCGCCCAGCAGGACAGAACTTCGGGCAGATCATTCATCGCACGGGCAAAATCCTCGGCACCGGCTTCGGTGTGGCTTTGCAAACGGACCTGAATGGTTGCCAGCACACCGAATCCCAATTTCTTGCGATCGACAAGGGCGACCTGCCCCTTGATAATCCCGGATGCCTCAAGCTGTTTGACACGGCGCAAACACGGAGATGGCGACATACCGACCAATTCGGCCAGTTGCACATTGCTGATCCCGGCATCCTTTTGCAGGGCTTGCAGGATGCGAATGTCGGTCGCATTCAAAACAACATCGGTCATTTTAAACCTCAAATCATATCAATCAGGTCATGATATGACGATCATAGCGCATATCAACACCCTATTGGCCATAAAATGACATTAAAATTGATGTAAAATGATTCTCATAAACGGCGCAAAAACCCGAATGAGGACGGCCATGGATCAGGGAAAAAATCTTCGTGGCGATTACAGCCACATCAATAATGACTACACCATACAGCAGGACTGGGGCACATATACCGAAGCCGAACACGATCTTTGGCGTCGTCTTTATGCCCGTCAGTTACGCATCCTGCCCGGCTATGCGGCAGAAGACTATATCAGCAATCTCGCACGTCTGGATGCCGCCGATCAGATTCCGCATTTCAACCGCGTAAGCGAACAGCTTCATGCCGCAACCGGTTGGCATCTGGTCGCCGTTCCGGGCCTTGTTCCCGATGATGTATTCTTTGACCATCTTGCAAACCGGCGTTTTCCGGTCACGGTCTGGCTGCGCAAACCCGAAGAAATGGACTATCTGGTGGAGCCGGACATCTTCCATGACTTCTTTGGTCATGTACCGATGCTATATGATCCGGTCTTTGCCGACTATCTGGCCGCTTATGGCGCAAAAGGCCCCGAGGCCATTGCCATGGGGGGTCTTAAGAACCTGGCGCGCATGTACTGGTACATGGTCGAGTTCGGCCTGATCATGACCGATCATGGATTGCGGGCCTATGGCGCAGGGATGCTGTCATCCCAGACCGAGACCATTTATTCCGTCACCGATCCGACCCCCAACCGCGTGGCCTTTGATCTCGAACGGGTCATGGCGACCGACTATGCAATTGATGATTTCCAGAAAACCTATTTCGTTCTGGAAAGCTACGATCAGCTGTTTGATGCGATGAAAGTCCCAATGGCACCTGTCTATGAACGGCTGGTCGATAAACCCGCCATTGATCCGGCAACAACACTGCCCACCGACCGGCTCTATCATGTGCATGGCAATGCCGACAGCATCATTGCACTTGGGCAGGCCCCCCGCAAACAGGAACCCCGGAGACAACAACGCCCTGCATAAGGCAGGGCGTGGCGGTCAGATCAATTTAAACGGACAGATGCCTAGCAAGCACTCATGGAATGACCCAGCACCCGATTAAGCTGCTCAAGCACTACAGTCGGGCTGGCATCCTTGCTGATGAAGTCAGCCGCGCCCAATGCATCCGCCTGGGCGCGCGTATCTGCGTCATAATGGGCTGAAAAGAAGAATACAGGCACATTCACCGCATCAGGGTAACGGCGACGAATTTCGCAAAATGCCTCAAAGCCGCTCATGCCCGGCATTTCAATATCAAGAATGATGGCACGGGGATAAAGCCCGTCAAGTTGATCGATCAGATCGTCGGCACAATCAAAACCGGCCACGTCATATCCGGCCCGACGCAACACTGTTTCGAGTGCGGCCTTGGCACTGGGGCTGTCGTCAGCAAATGCAACCAGTCCATCAGGACCAATTTGCGACGGCATGGCGCTAAGCGCGTTCATGGATGGCGATACTCCGAGATTTGGGACAGCCCCAAATTGACAGATGAAAATGTCAAATTGGTTAAACCTGCCGATTTTTTGCCACATAGCTTTGCGATCAGGCATCGTGCCGCCAAAGTATAAGACGCCTTGTCGCGGCAGCACAGGACACCGCAAAGGGTGTGCGCTGCGGAAAAATCGAATGAATTCTGACACATGACGTTACGGAAACATCACCTTTGATCTGGTATCTAAGTCGAAATAGGTATTTCCATGCCTATTTACGGAATTAATGTCAGATGCTATAAACCGGCCTGTCGCGAATGTGACCGGGAAATATCGTCGGGAATCCGGTGCGGCCAGACGTTAATGCGTTATTGCCAAACCCGGAACTGCCCCCGCAACTGTAAGTGCACAAGGCGGTCAGCCCTTTGCACGAGTCAGAATACCGATAATGTTTCCCTGGTTTGAAATGGGCCGGGCGGGGTGTACCGGGTACTGGGAATCCGTAGTAAAATAATATTTGGGAACGTTCCGTCATCTGGCAGTCATCCCCATATAACGCCAACCAGACGGAAAGAAACCAAGCCGGGAGAAACCATGTCCGACCCGCTTAAACTTGCATCCGAGTTTCCATCTGCTGATTACGCAAGCTGGCGCAAACTTGCCGAAGAGGCCCTTAAAGGTTCCCCCTTCGAGAAAAAGCTTGTGACCCAGACGCTTGACGGATTCGCCGTACAGCCGATCTACACCAATGACGATCAGGATGATGCAACCCGGCTGATCCACGAAGTTCTTAATGCCTCGGTCGAGCCGCGCGAAACGGTGACCGGTTGGGATATCCGCCAACTGCATGCCCATCCCGACCCCAAACTGACCAATGCCGCCATTCTCGAAGATCTTGAAAATGGCGCGACCTCCATCACACTCAAACTTGATGCCGCTGCCCGTCAGGGGCGCGAAATCTCGTCGGGTGAAGTCGGCGTTGACGGGGTTGCCATTCATTGTCTGGCGGACCTTCAACTGACCCTTGATGACGTTTACACCAATCTTGCGACCATCGGTCTTGATGCGGGTGCGGCTGGCGTCCCCGCTGCGGCCCTTCTGGCCGCCCACATCGCCAATGCCGAGGGCGCGGATGAAGCAGCCCCGGCCTTTAACATTGATCCGATTGGTACTCTTGCTGCAACCGGCGCCCTGCCCTGCAACGCAGAGGATGCCATCAGTCATGCGGCGTCTGTTGCCTGCGAACTGATTGATCTTTTCCCGCTGGCGACCGCGATTTCGGTCAATGGTGCCCCCTATTACAATGCAGGTGCCACCGATGGTCAGGAGCTGGCATGTTTGCTTGCCTCGGGTGTGACATATCTGCGTGCCCTGACCGATGCCGGTATGGCCGTTGATCAGGCCGCCGGTGCCATGGTCTTTAATGTCGCAATCGGAACCGACTTCTTTGCCGGGATTGCCAAACTGCGTGCGCTTCGCATGATGTGGAGCCGCGTGCTTTCTGCCTCCGGCGCACAGGACGCAACGATTTCCATCAACGCGGTGTCTGCCGAAATGTCACTTAGCAAGGTGGATCCCTGGGTCAATATGCTGCGCACCACCGTCACCAGCTTTGCTGCCGGTCTTGGCGGTGCGGACAGTGTCACCTGCCTGCCCTATGACCACCTGATCGGTTTGCCCGATGGTTTTGCACGGCGTATCGCGCGCAATACCCAACTGATCTTGCAGGAAGAAAGCAATGTTCACCGCGTCATTGATCCGGCTGGCGGGTCATGGTTCATCGAAAATCTGACCAAGGAACTGGCACAAACGGCGTGGGGCAAGTTCCAGTCGCTTGAAGCAGCCGGTGGCATCATCAAGGCCCTTGCCAGCGGTTCGCTGAAATCTGAAATCGAGACTGTCTGGCAAACGCGCGAAAAACGTCTGGCAACAAGACGCGATCCGTTGACCGGCGTTTCGGAATTCCCCAACATCGCCGAAGCAAAGGTCAAATGTGATCTGCCCGACCTTGAGACCATCCGTGCTGAGGCCAAGGCACGTCAGACCAAATATGACGGCACGGTTGGCAAAGACCTTGCATCCATGATGGAGGCCGCCCGTTCCGGTGCGACCATCGGTCATATCTTTACCGACCTTTATGGCACCAGTGCCGCGGCGCGCGTTGCGGCACTGACACCTCATCGTCTGTCGGAAAGTTTTGAAGCGCTGCGCAAACGTGCTGATGCGCACAAGGCAAAATCAGGCAGCTTCCCGCAAGTCTTCCTTGCCAATCTGGGCAAGGTTGCCCAGCACACCGCACGCGCAACCTTTGCCCGTAACTTCTTTGAAGCAGGCGGGATCGAAGCCATCACCAATAACGGCTTTGAAGACGCCGATGCCGCCGCAAGTGCATTTGCCGATAGTGGCGCAAAAATCGCCGTGATCTGCGGATCGGATCTGCAATATGGCGAAATCGCCGGTACCGTTGCCAGGGCCCTGAAATCGGCCGGTGCAACATATGTCTATCTTGCCGGTCATCCGGGCGAGGCGCGCGCGGATTACGAAGCCGCCGGAATTGATGAATTCATCTATGTTGGCGCAGACGTTCTGGCGATCTGTGGCACGGCCCTTGATCACCTTCTTGGCAAACGGGGGGAGAAATAACCATGTCCCGCATTCCTGATTTCTCCGACCTTCCGCTTTTTGACGGCGCATCTGCCGGGGCCAAGGACCCGTTCCAGTCCGCCCCCTGGACCACGCCAGAAGGCATTGACGTCAAACCGGTTTACGGCCCCAAGGATCTTGATGGCATTGATCATCTTGCCACCATGCCGGGCATGCCGCCATTTTTGCGCGGTCCCTATCCGACCATGTATGTGCAGCGCCCCTGGACCATCCGCCAGTATGCCGGTTTCTCGACCGCCGAAGAATCCAACGCCTTCTATCGCCGCAACCTTGCCGCCGGTCAAAAAGGCCTGTCGATTGCCTTCGACCTTGCCACCCATCGCGGCTATGACAGCGATCATCCCCGCGTAACCGGCGATGTCGGAATGGCCGGTGTTGCGATTGACAGCATCTATGACATGCGCACCCTTTTTGATGGCATCCCGCTTGATCAGATGTCGGTTTCCATGACGATGAATGGTGCGGTTCTTCCGGTGATGGCGCTTTATATTGCGGCTGCCGAAGAACAGGGTGTGAAGCACGAACAGCTTTCTGGCACCATCCAGAACGACATCCTCAAAGAATTCATGGTGCGCAACACCTATATATATCCGCCGAAACCATCGATGCGGATCATTTCGGACATCTTTGCCTTTACCTCGCAAAACATGCCGAAATTCAACTCGATCTCGATTTCCGGCTATCACATGCAAGAAGCGGGTGCGACCGCTGATCTTGAACTGGCCTATACGCTGGCTGATGGCATCGAATATGCCCGCGCGGGTCAGGCGGCCGGTCTTCCGATTGATAAATTCGCGCCGCGCCTGTCATTCTTCTGGGCGATTGGCATGAATTTCTTCATGGAAATCGCCAAGATGCGCGCAGCCCGCATGATCTGGGCCAAGCTGATCAAACAGTTCGATCCGCAAAACCCCAAGTCGCTTTCGTTGCGTACCCATAGCCAGACTTCTGGCTGGTCTCTGACCGCCCAAGACGTATTTAACAACGTCATCCGCACCTGTGTCGAAGCCATGGCCTCCACACAGGGCCATACACAGTCGCTGCATACCAATGCGCTGGACGAGGCACTGGCATTGCCGACTGATTTCTCGGCCCGGATTGCGCGTAACACCCAGCTGTTCCTGCAACAGGAAAGCGGCACCACCAATGTTATCGATCCGTGGGGTGGTTCATATTATGTGGAACGCCTGACCCGCGATCTGGCGGAAAAGGCATGGGCCCACATCGCCGAGGTCGAGGAACAGGGCGGCATGGCCAAGGCGATCGAAGCCGGCATTCCCAAAATGCGCATCGAAGAAGCCGCCGCCCGCACACAGGCCCGGATTGATAGCGGCCGTCAGACACTGGTTGGTGTGAACAAATACCGTGTGACCGATGATCGCCCGGTTGACGTGCTTCAGGTCGACAACGCCGAAGTCCGCCGCCAGCAGATCACAAAACTGGAACGCCTGCGGGCTGAACGTGACAATGGCGTGGTTGAAAATGCGCTGACCGCACTGACCAATGCCGCAGATAGCGGCACGGGCAACCTGCTTGAACTTGCCGTTCAGGCCGCACGTGCAAAATGCACTGTGGGCGAGATTTCCGATGCGCTTGAAAAGGTCTATGGCCGTCATCAGGCGGTTATTCGCTCGATCTCTGGCGTTTACAAAACCGAAGTCGGCGCTGATAACGAAGCACTGGCCAAGGTTGATCGCCTGATCACGGAATTTGAGGCCAATGAAGGTCGCCGTCCGCGCATCCTGATCGCCAAGATGGGACAGGACGGGCATGACCGCGGCCAGAAAGTCATCGCTACGGCCTTTGCCGATCTTGGCTTTGATGTGGATATCGGCCCACTGTTTCAGACCCCGGAAGAAGCCGCCAAACAGGCCGTTGAAAACGACGTCCATATCGTTGGCGCAAGTTCATTGGCCGCTGGCCACCTGACCCTTGTCCCGCAGCTTCGCGCCGAACTGGACAAGCTGGGCCGTGACGACATCATGATCGTTGCTGGCGGTGTGATCCCGCCGCAGGATTTCGACAAGCTTTATGAAGCCGGTGCCGAGGCGATCTTCCCGCCCGGAACCGTCATTGCCGAAGCCGCTGGCGACCTGCTAGAAAAGCTGAACCAAGCGGGCGAGGAAGCAGCCTGATCTGGTTGCTTCTTCCTGCATCTGCCCATACCCTGACGGGTATATGGCATTGATTTGGCATTCATGAAGGAAGCATCGGTGAAAGAAACACTGCGCACCATACCCGCAGGCACGGGCGGCAATATCAGCCCGCGCAAGGCCGTGCGCAGACGCGTTCTGTCCACCAATGAACTGGTGGATGGTGTCCTTGCCGGTGATCGCACTATCCTTTCGCGCGCGATCACACTGGTCGAAAGCCGCAACCCAGGCCATTTCGAACAGGCCCAAGCGGTTCTTGCCCGCTTGATGCCCCATACCGGCGGCGCCCATCGCATTGGCATCACGGGTGTTCCCGGTGTGGGCAAATCCACCTTTATTGAGGCCTTTGGCAAGAACCTGACCCGTGCGGGCAAAAAGGTCGCGGTTCTGGCAGTTGACCCGACCAGTGCACGATCCGGTGGCTCTATTCTCGGCGACAAGACCCGAATGAACGAGCTTTCGATTGATCCCGATGCCTATATCCGCCCATCGCCCAGCAGTGGCTATCTCGGCGGAGTCAATCGCATGACGCGTGAAACCATCCTTCTGTGCGAGGCGGCCGGATTTGATGTGGTTCTGGTCGAAACCGTGGGCGCCGGACAAAGCGAAACCATGGTCGCGCAGATGACCGATTTCTTTCTGGTGCTGATGCTTCCCGGTGCCGGGGATGAGCTGCAGGGCATCAAGAAAGGCGTACTTGAAATCGCCGATCTGATTGCGGTTAACAAGGCCGATGCAGACCCGGCAAAGGCCCGCGAAGCGAAACGTGAGTATTCCTCAGCTTTGCGAATTTTGCAGCCCACCAGCAAACACTGGCGTCCGCAATCAGTGATGGTTTCCGCCCTGATCAATGACGGGCTTGATAATATCTGGGATCTGATCAACCAGCACCGCGTGGTGATGGAAAAGGAAGGCGAGTTTGCTGCCAAGCGCGCCCGTCAACAGCGCGACTGGATGTGGACGATGCTGCGCGACCGGTTGCTTGAAACCTTTACCCACCGCGATGACGTTGCATCACGCCTGTCCGCACTGGAAACCGACGTCCTTGCCGGTACCACCAATCCGACCGCCGCGGTCGAGGAATTGCTGGGCCTGATTAAAACCAATCCCGCACAGACAAAATAAAAGGCCGCACCACTTCCTGTACGGCCTTTGAAAATCTGACAGCAGCTCAGCGCTATTTCTGATCTGCTTCTTCCTTGAGCTTGTCCTTGAGGATTTTAAGCTTTTCGACCGCGTCATTGATTTCGCGATCAAGGTGAGCAAGACCTTCGCGTTTTTCACGCGGCATTGCTTCAAGTTCGTCCAATGCTTTTTCAACGATATAGAGCATAGTCAATCCTCCTGCTGGCTTCTCGGCACATCCCGAAAAGCTGACTTGCATCTTGTCGGGCTGACACGCTTTGATTATAGCACCAAGCATGTGCCAACCGGGATTTCATTTCAAAGACATAGATCAATCCGGCGCAAGCCTGATGCCTGCGCTTGTGATCATTTTCCATGAAATATCGTGATACGGAATAACCCCTTAACGGGTCAGGAGGCAGTCTGTTCCAGACGATCTTTGAGAACCTGAAGACTTTCAGCAGTCGATTTCAAAACCGCTTCAAGGCCGGAAAGTTTCTCGCGGGCTTCGCGCGAAACGGCTTCGACTTCATCAAAGGCACTTTCAAAAATATACAGCATGCTTTTCACTCCTGCCCGATGCGATCACCGGGCGCTTCATTGTTGTTTTTGATGCTGTAAATTTACTGCGCAAATTCGCTGGAAAGGTGTCAGCAATGCGCTTTTTCCGCCTTATTTCGCCAATCCTCCCCCGCATGCTTCAATGCTGATCTGTGATTTTTCACCGGCACGCTTGACCCATATATGATAAAAGCCGCCATCCGATTTCATGAAACAGGATATCCTGACGATGACGCATCTGGTGCTTGCACCAATGGAAGGACTTGTTGACTGGCGCGTGCGGCAATTGCTAAGCGCGACCGGCGGGTTCGACCTGTGCGTGACCGAATTTATCCGCGTATCGCAAAACCTGTTTCCGGCCCATGTGTTTCATCGCTATTGCCCGGAATTGCTAAATGGCGGCAAAACGCTGTCTGGTGTGCCTGTTCTGGTTCAGTTGATGGGGCATGATCCCGAGCTGATGGGTGAAAATGCGGCCTTTGCGACCACACTTGGCGCACCGGGCATTGACATCAATTTCGGCTGTCCGTCCAAAACCGTGAACAAGCGTGAAGCCGGTGCATCGCTTTTGAAATGTCCGGACAATCTGTTTCACATTGTCTCAGCCGTTCGTCGTGCCGTTCCCGCCGACATTCCCGTCAGTGCAAAGGTCCGGTTGGGCTTTAGCGACAAGGAACTGTTTCTTGATATCGCACGCGCGGTTGAGGCCGGTGGCGCACAACACCTGACGGTGCATGCGCGGACCAAGCTTGAAGGTTACAAACCACCCGCCCATTGGGAATATCTGGCGCGTATTCGCGAAGCCATTTCCATTGGCATGACCGGCAATGGTGAAATCTGGGACGTTGCGGATTATGAAAAATGCCGCGACATATCGGGCTGCGACAGCTTTATGATTGGCCGGGGGGCCATTGCCGCCCCTGATCTTGCCAACCGGATCAAGGCCTTTGAAGGCGGGGCACATGTCCCCAAGCAAAGCTGGGCGGATGTGTTGGCGATGTTGCTGGCCTATTGTGATCTGATGGATTTGGACGGGGCCCCCGAACACCATCAGGCCGGTCGTATCAAGCAATGGATGGCGCTGATCCGCAAAAGCCATGCCCAAGGGGCGAGCTGCTTTGACGAAATCAAACGCATCAATGCCATTGATGACCTGCGCGCCAAGCTGTTCCACGACATGTCGCTTCCGGAAAATCAGCAACAAGACGTTCCAATCGCTGCGGAATAGAGGTCCGGCTTAATCTGGCTGAAAAGCAAAACGGGGTAGTCACAAACCACCCCGTTTTTTTTGTTAGCGTAAAATTGCGTTCGATCAGCTGCCAAATCCGAAATCATCGGCATCAAGTTCATCCGGGTCGTTAATCCCCATCAGGGTCACAGACGCATCATTGCCAAGTTCGATGACAACATTGCCGTCAACATCGAGATGCATGTCGTCCTGGATCTGGTTGAAGTTATTGTAGTTCCATTCAGACAAATCAATGATGTCTTCGCCCGGCGTGAAGTCGGTGATGATGTCATGACCGTCGGTTTTACCGATCTGGAACGTATCCCAACCCGTTCCACCGGTCAGGGTGTCATCCCCGGCACTGCCATAAAGATGGTCATTACCGGCACCACCAAGCAACAGATCATCCCCGGCATTTGACCACAGCGTATCGTTCCCATCGCCGCCATCAAGGGTGACATTGCCATAGCTTTCGATATCGCTGGTCAGATCGATGATGTCATTGCCATCACCGGCCTCGATCACCTCGATACCGCTGATGCGGACATTCGAAGCACCATCACTGACAGAGTCACGCAGGAACAGGGCATCATCGCCGCTGGTCATCTTAAGGGTGTCGACACCCTCGCCACCGATAAAGACATCATTGGACTGGTTGTAACCGCCCAGATTGACATATTCGCCGGTACCATCGTCGCCACCTTCATCATGGCCCCAGCCGTTGCCATTGTGGTTGTCATGACCCCAGCCATTGTCGTGCTGATGACCGTCTTCGCTTGGCGAACCGTCATTGAGCGCGTACCAGCTGTTACCCCAGGTATCATCGGCATTGTATTGAAGAACGTCATCACCGGCCCCGCCATTGAGAACATCCGTACCATCGCCACCGATCAGGGTATCTGCACCCGATCCGCCCCACAGGCTGTCATTCCCTGCGCCGCCGTCGATAACGTCATCGCCCGCATTGCTCCAGACAATATCGTCACCAGTACCACCAAGGATCGTCACATCACCATAGCTGTGGGTCTCGCTGGTCAGATCGATGATGTCATCGCCGTTACCGGCATCAATCACTTCGACATTCGAAATGCGCGGGCTGGTGCCCGGATCGGTAAAGGTGTCATCAAGGAACAGGGCATCATTGCCGCTGGTCATCGACAGGGTATCGGTACCGTCGCCACCATCGATGATGTCTTGCGAACGGTTATAGCCCGAAAGGTTAACCTGTTCGTTGGAACCCGCCATATTCGGATCGCCAACATTCTTGGCAGCGTAGCTGCTGCTCCAGGTCGCATCTTTCTGATATTCGATGGTGTCGTTACCGGCACCGGCATCAATCAGGTCCGAACCGGTACCGCCATTGATCGTGTCATTGCCTGCACCACCCCAGATGGTGTCATCCCCGGCGTCCCCGCCAAGCACGTCATTGCCATCCAGACCCGACAGCAGGTTCGAACCATCATCACCAAACAGGTAATCATTGAAGTTCGAGCCAATCAGGTCTTCGATCGAGGACAGGATATCATTGCCTGCACCGCCGACAGCCGAGCTGCTTTCAAGACTGACCGCCACCGCCGAGGTTGCATCGGCATAGCTTGCGGTATCGCGACCGGCCCCACCGGCAAGCGTGTCATGTCCTGCACCACCAATCAGGGTGTCATTCCCGGCATCACCATAAAGCTTGTCATCGCCATTGCCGCCGATGAGCGTATCGGCATCATCACCGCCATAGAGCCTGTCATTGTTCTCGCCGCCCTCAAGGACGTCAGAACCCGCACCGCCATACAGGGTATCGTCGCCGGTACCGCCCGAAATGGTATCGTTACCTGCTTCGCCATACAGCTTGTCCTGACCCTGACCACCGATGATGGTGTCATTGCCGTCACCACCCCAGACCCGGTCATCACCCGAACCGCCATCAAGCGTATCGTTGCCCGAACCGCCAGTAATGGTGTCCTGACCGCTGCCGCCTTCGACAAGGTCATCGCCCTCGTCACCGCCAAGAACGTCATCACCATCGCCACCATAAAGGCTGTCATTGCCTTCCATGCCGGTCAGCGTGTCCTGACCATTCAGGCCATAGACCGTGTCATCACCCGAAAGGGCCGCGATCGTGTCATTGTTGCTGGTGCCATAAAGCAGGTCATCATACGGGGTCGGGCCGCTGGAGGCCTCGATACCGACAAATACGTCTGCATTGAGCTGGCTGATCGTGATGCCGACAAGGGTAAGCGTCCCCTGACCATTGAGATCAATGACCGTGTTGCCATTCACCTCGGTCATCAGCCCCTGAAGTTCGGCCCAGTCATCGACATCAAGTGCTGCCAGGTTGATCTGATCTTCGTTCGGGTTGAAGCCGTGTACGACCTTGTCGCCGGAATTATTGGATACAAGGATCTGATCCGCACCATTGCCGCCGGTATAGGTGTCATCACCTGCACCGCCATCAAGCGTATCATTGCCATCACCACCCAAAAGGGTATCAGCACCATCGGTTCCGGTCAGGGTATCGTTACCGGCACCACCATCCATAAGGTCGTTGCCAGCACCGCCCGACAGAACGTCGTCACCATCACCACCGCTCAGCGTATCGTCGCCGTCACCGCCCAGAAGCGTATCGTTGCCAATGCCGCCATCAAGCGTGTCATTACCGGCATCACCCGACAGAAGGTCATTGCCTGCACCACCTGCGATGCTGTCATTGTCATCGCCGCCGTAAATGACGTCGTCGCCGCCTTCACCGTCAAGGCTGTCATTCCCGGCCGAGCCATAAATGGTATCGGTTTCATCGCCACCGGTGATGGTGTCATCACCTTCCATGCCGTCGATGTAATCGTCACCGCCGCCGCCATCCATGACGTCGTTGCCGCTGCCACCGACAAGGGTGTCGTCACCAGCACCACCCGAAATCACATCGTGGCCTTCGTTACCATCAAGGGTATCGTTGCCATCACCACCCGAAACAACGTCATTGCCGCTGCCACCGGTGATGGTGTCATCGCCCGTACCACCCGAAAGGTTGTCGTCACCTTCCATGCCATTGATGGTGTCATTCCCGGCACCGCCATCAACAACGTCATTCCCGGCAAGGGCGTCGATATAATCGTCTTCGCTGGTGCCGATCAGGACATCGTCAAACGGCGTTGCGCCACCGTCATTTTCGATGCCGACAAACATATCCGCCGAAACATCATTCAGGCGCACGCCCAGCAGCGTGACCGAGCCTTCTGCGCCCAGATCAATGACCGTGTTGCCATTCACTTCGGACAGAAGCGGTGCCAGTTCCGACCATGTGCTGATATCCAGTGCATCAAGTGAAATCTGGTCAACGCTGGTGTTGAAGTCGGTTACCACCTTGTCACCGATCAGGCTGCTGACTTCAATAAGGTCAGCACCCGAACCACCGGTCAGGGTGTCGTCGCCTTCGCCACCGTCAAGCGTGTCATTGCCTTCGCCACCGATCAGGCGGTCCGTACCGGCACCACCATCAAGGACGTCATCACCTTTTTCGCCGTTCAGGTAATCGTTGCCGTCGCCACCCATCAGGGTATCGGCACCGTCACCGGCCCAGATGGTGTCATTACCCAGACCGCCATCAATGGTGTCTTCACTGACGTCGGCTTCGACGTTATCGAACGTATCGTTACCGTCGCCCAGATCAACTTCGTTGTTCTGGCTGTTGCCATAGACATAGTCGTCATGGGCCGAGGCGATAACTTTTTCGAAGTTGGCAAGGATATCACCCGCGGCATCGCCGCCATATGCACGACCGGCTTCACCCGGTGTCTGGGCATTGGCATCGGTTTCGCCAAGGTAAATCTCAACGCCCGCGTCCGAACCTTCGTAGCTCAGCGTATCGCGGCCTTCACCACCATCAAGGTAGTCGCCACCGGCACCGCCTTCGATGGTGTCGTCGCCTGCGCCACCCAGAATGGTGTTGTCACCACTCGAACCGGTCAGAACATCATTGCCGTCCGATCCGATGACATTCTCGATGCTGCTGATGCTGTCTGTTCCGGTTTCAGCCGAGGTCGCGGTACCGGCACCCAGATCAACCGTGGCACCGTTTGCGCCACTCATATCCAGGGTGTCTTCACCTGCACCGCCCGAAAGGGTGTCGTCGCCAGCTGCCGCGATCAGGGTATCATTGCCCGCCCCGGCATCGACAACGTCATTGCCTGCACCGTCATCAATAATGTCAGCACCGTCGCCAGCAGAAATGGTGTTCACACCATCGCTGCCGGTGATCGTGTCATTCGCCGCCGAGCCGATAACATTTTCAAAGCCCGAAATCGTGTCATTACCGGTTTCGGTCGAACTTGCAGTCCCAGCACCAAGATCAACAGTCGCGCCGCTGGTCGCCTCGGTCAGATCAAGCGTATCGTCCCCTTCGCCACCGGCAAGGGTATCATCGCCCGCACTGGCAAAGACGGTATCGTTGCCTGCACCACCATCAACAATGTCGGCACCCTCACCCGCATTGATGACATCGCTGCCATCACCGCCATCAAGGGTGTCATCGCCCAGACCACCATCAAGGCTGTCGTCGCCTGCACCACCTTCAAGAAGGTCATCACCGCCATTCCCGACAAGGATGTCATTACCCAGACCACCGGTCAGGGTGTTGGTGTCATCAGAACCGGTCAGGGTATCGTTACCGCTTGAGCCGATCAGGTTTTCAATGCTTGAAAGCTTGTCGGTTTCGGTTGCTCCGACCTTGGCTGTGCCGGTCAACAGGTTGGCATTTACCGCACCGGTTGCGTTGCTGTAATCGGCAGTATCATTGCCGTCGCCACCGCGAAGCGTATCATTGCCCGCACCACCTGCCAGCGTGTCGTCACCCGCACCACCGTCAAGGATGTTGGCCTTGCTATCACCGGTGATGGTGTCGTCGTAATCCGATCCGGTGACATTTTCGACCTGATAGATCGCATCGTTACCGGCACCACCTGTTGCGGTGTAACTGCCCAGATCGACGTTAACGCCTTCAGTCGCGTCGTCATAGATAACCGTATCAACATCAGCACCACCGACGATGGTGTCGTCACCGGCACCGCCACGAAGTTCGTCTTCGCCCGTACCGCCAAGCAGCGTGTCATTGCCAACACCGCCATTGATCACGTCATCGCCATAGCCGCCATCAAGGAAGTCGTCGCCAGCACCACCGTGGATGTTGTCATCGCCCAGTTCACCGCTGATGGTGTCGTTGCCTGCGTTACCCCACAGGGTATCGGTGCCTGCACCGCCATTGATGGTGACATCGCCATAGGAAATCGTATCGCTGGTCAGATCGACAACGTCATTGCCGTCACCGGCATTAATGACCTCAACCCCGTCAAGGCGTGCGCCATCGGTGGTCGTCTCATCAACAATGGTGTCAAAGCTGATGGAACGGACGAAGAAGTCGCTGCTGTCCGAACCGCTGGTGCCATCGGCATAAGGTTCGCTTTCAAACGCGATGTAACGGAATTCAACCGGGTTGCCCGCAGTGTCGGTGACCGAAATGGTTGCCGTGCCAAGGCCGCCGCTGGTGTAATCGATGGTCGATGCATCAAGCGTACCCGAAGCAACCAGATTGCCCTCGGTATCAAAGGCCTGCCAGGAACCGACTTCACCGCTGGCTTCGTTGGCGTAAAGGTTGGAAATCTGGACCGTTGCCGTGGTGGCATCTGCACCAAGATCGACAACAACTGCTTCGCTTTCGCCGGTCGTGCCGTCGTGGTTGATCTGGCTGCCTGCCGGGCTGCCGCCATCGTTGCCGATGCCGTTGCCGTTAAAGGTCACGGTGTCATCGGCCGCAGCAAGGTTCAGCTTGCCGTTTTCATCCACAAACGACGTTCCGAAATCGAAGGCATAAAGGTTGGCATCCGACCATGCGGCCTGAACGTCTGCAGTACTTGCCGATTCCGTCAGACCGAGCGTGCGGGTTTCAACCGTCGGCGTGGTGGTCTGGCCATCACCCAGTTTCGAACCATCAAGGATCAGCGCATCGCTGCCACCGGTCATGTTGAGGGTATCCTGACCCTCGCCCCCGATGAAGGTATCGTCGGAGATATTCTTGCCGCTGATACCGGCCAGATCACCCGTACCGTCAACACCCGGGCTTCCGGTGTTTTCGGTGGTATCACCCGTGCTTGCCGCACCGTCGGCTTCGAAGTTCAGAACGTCGTTACCGGCACCGCCATCAAGGGTGTCATCACCGGCACCGCCCGAAAGCGTGTCATTATCAGCCCCGCCCGTGATCGCATCATCACCGGCACCACCTTCAAGGGTATCGTTGCCCGCACCGCCGTCGATGCTGTCGCTGCCGGTACCGCCATCAATGGTGTCCGAACCGTCATTACCCAACAGGGTATCGTCGCCTGCACCACCGGTAACGGTATCATTACCTGCCAGCGCATCGATGGTGTCGTCGCCATCCGTGCCTTCAAGCACATCATCATACGGCGTTGCGCCATCGGTGATGTTGGTAAAGTCATCTGCGCTCAGATCGCTCAGGCCGACACCGACGAGGGTCACAGTCCCGCCCGCTGGCAGGTTCAGAACCGCGTCCCCATTGCCGTTTTCACTGAGCAACGGAACAAGATCGGCCCAACGTTCGATGCCAAGATCATCGATTGAAAGCTTGTCTTCGCCACGGGTGAAATCGCTGACAACATCATCATCGGTGCCATCGGCAAAGACAAATGTGTCCGCACCCGCGCCACCCCAAACAGTGTCATCGCCTGCACCACCATCAATGGTGTCACTGCCTGCACCGGCATTGATCACGTTATCGGCGTTCGAACCTGCGATCTGGTCATCACCGGCACCGGTGGTGACATTTTCAAAGTTCGAAATCTGGTCATTTCCGGTTTCGGCCGAAGTTGCCGTACCTGCACCCAGATCGACAACCGCATCACCCGATGCACCCGACATATCAAGGGTATCGACACCGTCGCCACCATCAAGGCTGTCATTGCCCGAACCGGCGACAACCGTGTCGTTACCGGAACCTGCCATGACAAGGTCACTACCGGCACCATCGGAAATCACGTCATTTCCGGCACCACCGTCAATCAGGTCGATGCCGTCGCCGCCATCAATCGTATCGGCACCATCGCCGGTCGTGATGGTATCGTTCGCCGCACTGCCCGTAACGGTATCATCGCCCGAACCGGTGATCAGGTTTTCAAAGCCCGAAACAATATCCGATCCGGTTTCGCTGCTATCGGCTGTACCATTTTCAAGGTTAACCGCAACATCCACACCAACATCGGACATGTCCAGGGTATCAGTACCCTCGCCACCGATCAGGGTGTCATTGCCAGCATCACCGACAACCGTGTCATTGCCCGCACCGGCATCAACGATATCGTTACCTGCACCTGCATTGATGTGGTCGTTGCCGTCACCGGCATTGATTTCGTCATTGCCCGCACTGGTCCAGACGGTGTCATCGCCGGTTCCGGCATTGACCGTCACATCGCCATAGGCATGAACCTGACTGGTCAGATCGACCACGTCATCACCGTCACCGGTATTGATGACTTCAACATCGACGATGGACGGATTGGCGGCACCATTCGCATGGTCGCTATCAAGGATGATGGCATCGCCACCACTCGTCCCGACCAGCGTATCAACGCCCGCACCACCGTCATAGACATCGTCACTGACGCCAAGACCTTCGAGACCGGCAACATCACCGGTGCCATCAACGCCCGGGCTTCCGACATGGTCGGTGCTGTCGCCTGCCTGACCGGTACCATCGGCACCGAATTCAAGCACGTCATCACCATCGCCGCCGTCAAGGGTGTCGGTGCCGTCGCCACCGCTTAGCGTGTCATTGCCGGTGCCACCATCAATGGTGTCATCACCTTCGCCGCCGCCCAGCGTATCATTGCCACCGCCGCCCGACATGGTGTCATCGCCGCCACCGCCATCAACGGTATCGTCGCCACCCGAACCACCAAGGCTGTCATTGCCTTCGGTCGGAACGTTGTCGATGCCTTCAAAGTCGCCCGGCCCAAGGTCTTCGACCGCAACACCGGCAAGCGTCACCGTACCACCAGATGGCAGCGTAATCACCGCGCCCTCCGGACCGTTCGACAGCATGTCGCGCAATTCGGTCCAACTGGTCACACCGCTATCGGGCAGGGCAATCTGGTCTTCACCGACGGTGAAATCACTGACCAGATCATCATCCGTACCATCGGCAAAGCTGAAGGTATCTGCGCCTGCACCACCGGTCAGGGTATCATCGCCAAGACCGGCATCAATCCGGTCGTCGCCCGCACCGCCATCAATGGTGTCATTGCCAGCGCCGCCAAGCAGACTGTCATTTCCGGCACCACCATCAATGACGTCATCCCCGGCACCGCCATCGACAACATCGTCACCGGCACCCGATGCAATGGTATTTGCACCGTCGCTGCCCGTGATGGTGTCGGCACCGTCACTGCCCGTTACATTTTCAAAGCCTGAAATGGTGTCATTGCCGGTCTCGGTCGAGGATGCCGTGCCCGCAGCAAGATCAACAACCGCGCCGTCGGCGCCCGCCATATCGAGGGTATCGATGCCGTCATCCCCGGCAAGGGTATCATCGCCCGCACCGGCCAGAACCGTATCGTCACCTGCACCGGCAATAACGGTGTCATTGCCCGCACCACCATCAAGGGTGTCATTCCCTGCGCCACCGTCAATGACGTTAACCGCGTCCGAACCGGTGATGATGTCATCACCACCAGAACCCGCCACATTTTCAATATTCGCGACACTGTCAGAGCCAAATGCATCGGACTGTGCCGTGCCTGCACCCAGATCGACATTCACGCCATCGGCATCAGACAGATCAAGAAGGTCAATGCCATCACCACCATCAATGGTGTCGTTGCCAAGGCTGCCTTCGATGATGTCATTGCCCGCACCGGCATCTACAACGTCGTTGCCCGCACCATCATGGATCACGTCATCGCCGTCACCGGCATTGATTTCATCATTGCCCGCACTGGTCCAGACCGTGTCATTACCCGTCCCTGCATTCACGGTCACATCGCCATAACCATCGGTCTGGCTGGTCAGGTCGACAACATCGTCACCGGCACCCGTATCAATGACTTCGATGTCGCTGATCGCTGCGGCGTTGGAACCATCTGCATGGTCGGCATCAAGGATGATCGCGTCTGCGCCCGATGTGCCAAGAAGCGTATCAACGCCTTCGCCGCCATCGAACTGGTCATCGCTGATTCCAAGACCTTCAAGATCGGCAACGTCGCCGGTGCCATCGACACCCGGGCTGCCCACGTGATCGGTGCTGTCACCGGCCTGACCGGTACGGTCGGCTTCGAACTGCAGAACATCGTCGCCGTCGCCACCATCAAGCGTATCGGAACCGCCACCACCGCTGAGCGTGTCATTGCCACTGCCGCCACCGACGGTGTCATCACCATCGCCACCGCCAACAGTATCGTCGCCATCGCCACCATCGATGGAATCATTGCCGTCACCGCCATCAACCGTGTCGCTGCCGCCACCGCCCTGAAGCGTGTCGTCACCACCGCCACCGTCAACGGTATCGTCGCCATCACCGGCATCAACCGAATCATCACCGTCGCCGCCACCCAGGGTGTCTTCACCCGGTGTTCCGACATTATCGATGCCTTCGAAATGATCCGGTGTCAGATCATCAACCGCAACACCCGCAAGGGTCACCGTGCCACCAGATGGCAGAGAAATCACCGCGCCATCAGGACCATCAGACAGAAGCGGCTGCAACTCGGTCCAGGTCGAGATCCCCAGATCCGGCAGCGAAATCACATCCGCGCCAAGATCAAAGTCACTGACCAGATCGCTGTCTGTTCCGTCTTCAAAGACAAAGGTATCCGAACCGGCACCGCCCGAAAGCGTGTCATTGCCATCACCCGCAGCAAGGGTGTCATCCCCTGCACCACCGGCAAGAACATCATCCCCGGCGCCACCATCAATGACGTCGTTACCTGCGCCACCGTCGATAACGTTGTCGCCATCCGAACCGGTAAGGGTATCGGCATCATCCGACCCGGTAACATTTTCAAAGTTGGCAATCGTGTCCGAACCGGTATTGGCACCACTTGCGGTGCCTGCGGCCAGATCAACCGTGACGCCACCAGTCGTGCCCGACAGATCAAGGGTATCGACACCCTCGCCACCATCAAGATTGTCGTTCCCGGCATCAAGGGTCACGGTATCGTTGCCTGCGCCGGCATCAATCGTGTTGTTGGCGTCCGATCCGGAAATGGTGTCATCACCAGCAGTCGCGATGACGTTTTCAAATCCGTCGATGCTGTCTGTACCGGTTGCATCGCTGCTTGCCGTGCCTGCGCCCAGATCAATGGTCGCGCCATCAGCACCAGAAAGATCAAGGGTATCGTCGCCGTCGCCACCGATCAGGATATCGTCGCCTGCACCGGCTGCAATCGTGTCATTACCAGCACCACCGTCGATGGTGTCTGTGCCTTCGCCGCCATTGATGATGTCGTCATCGGCACCGCCATCGATAACATCGTTACCGGCACCACCATTGATGTTATCGGCACCCTCGCCACCGGAAATGACGTCATCGCCGTCATTTGACCAGATGGTGTCGTCCCCGGCACCACCATCAATGGTGACATCGCCATAGGAATGAACATTGCTGGTCAGGTCGACCACATCGTTGCCATCACCGGCATCAATGTTTTCGATATCGACGATGGCCGGATTGGCCGCGCCATTGTCGTGATCGCGATCAAGGATGATGGCATCGTCACCGGCACCTGCGACCAGCGTGTCGTTGCCTTCGCCACCGACAAAGCTGTCATCAGAAAGGTTCTTGCCGGAAATATCGGCGACTTCGCCCGTACCATCCGTGGTCGGGCTGCCGACATGGTCGGTGGTCTCGCCGTCTGCAGCAACGCTGTCACCTTCGAACGACAGAACGTCGTCACCTGCACCGCCATCAATGAGGTCGGCACCTTCGCCGCCAGCAAGGGTATCATTGCCTGCACCGCCCGAAAGCGTATCGTTACCCGCACCACCAGCAAGAATATTGTCACCGGTCGAACCGGTCAGGGTGTCATCCCCTGCACCACCGGTCGCACCTTCGATACCATCAAGGGTATCGGTGCCGTCGGTTGCGGCACCCGTGCCGTTTTCAAGATCAACAACAACGCCATCTGTCTGGTCGGAATAATCGACCATATCGTTGCCTGCGCCACCGATCAGGGTGTCGTCACCGGCGCCGCCCGAAAGCGTGTCATTGCCTGCACCGCCATCAATGACGTTATTGGCATCATTGCCCGCAAGCATATCGTCGTGATCCGACCCGATCAGGGTTTCGAAGCCATCAATAACGTCATTACCCGCACCACCGGTCGCGGTTCCGGTACCCAGATCGACATTCACGCCGTTTTCTGCCCCTTCATAGGACAGAACGTCTTCACCTTCGCCACCGATCAGGGTGTCGTCACCGCCATTGCCATAGACGGTGTCATTGCCTTCGCCGCCATCAAGAATGTTGGCATTTTCATCGCCGATCAGGATGTCATCGCCATCACCACCGGTGACGTTTTCGATGCTTTCAAGGGTGTCATTGCCTGCTTCACCGGTCGCGGTGCCCGCGCCCAGATCAACAGTCACGCCTTCGGTCGTATCGGAATAATCGGCCGTATCACTGCCATCGCCGCCGCGCAGCGTGTCATCGCCTGCGCCACCGATCAGCGTGTCATTGCCTTCATTACCGTAAATGTCGTCATTGCCCGCCTTGCCATCGACAATGTCGTCGCTTTCAAGGGCGTGGATCTCGTCGCTGATCTGGCTGCCGGTAATGTTGTCTTCAAACTCGGTGCCGTAAATGACGTCATAGCCAAAGAAGTTCTCGGGCCCAAGATCATCAACCGACACACCTTCAAGCGTGATGCTGTCATCGCCAACCGTGATGACGGCATTGCCGTTCTCGTCGTCAAACATCTGATCACGCAGGGTTGCGTAATCCTCGATGCCATAAGCCGACAGGTCGATCATGTCTTTTTGGACGTCAAAGTCGGTTGCGGTGTCATGTCCGCCGCCCGGCTTGAGAACGATCATGTCTTCGCCAGCACCGGTGATGATCACGTCATCGCCCGCCCCGCCAAACAGGGTATCGTTGCCCGAACCACCATCAAGGGTGTTGATGCCGTCACTACCGATCAGGGTATCGGCATAATCGGTCCCGATAACACGTTCGAAGTTGCGAACAATGTCATCGCCCGCTGCACCGGTCGCATATTCCTTGACCAGGTCGACCGTGACGCCGCCATCCACATTGGAATAATCGACCGTATCGAGATCGCCATCGCCACCATCAAGGATATCGTCACCGGCATCGCCATAGACCCAGTCGTCGCCCGTGCCGCCTTCGACAATGTCATCGCCTTCGCCACTGCTGATGGTGTCGTCACCTGCTTCACCCAGAAGGATGTCGCCACCGGCACCACCATCAATAATGTCATTGCCGTCGCCACCACTGACTTCATCGACACCGTCGCCAGCATCAATCACGTCATCGCCTGCGCCCGCGTCAATCGCGTCGCCACCTGCACCCGAGGAAATGGTGTTGCTTGCCGCGTCGCCCTTGATGACGTCGTTGTAGTCCGAGCCAACAACATTCTCGATGTCATTAAGGCTATCGGTGCCCTGACCGGCTGCGGTCCCGGCATTAAGGTCAATCTGGACGCCCTGGGTCGCGGTGCTGTAATCAACGGTGTCAGAACCTTCGCCACCGTCGATCACGTCATCGCCACTGCCACCAACAAGGGTGTCATCGCCGTCAAGGCCGGACAGGGTATTGTTCTGATCGTTGCCGATCAGCGTATCGTCATGAAGCGTGCCAATGACATTTTCAACGCCATCAAGAACGTCATTGCCGTCGCCACCGGTCACCGTCCCGTTTTCGAGGTCGGCAACAATGCCGGCACCCTCGGTCGAATAATCGACCGTATCGTTGCCATCGCCACCGACAAGGATGTCTGACCCGGCACCGCCAACCAGCGTGTCGTTTCCTGCGCCCCCATCAAGGGTGTCATTGCCGTCACCACCGATCAGGCGATCATTGCCAAGACCGCCGTCGACCGTATCGTCACCACCCTGTGCATTGATGATGTCATCGCCGTCGCCACCGATCATTTCATCGGCATCATCCGTACCAAGACGAACATCCACACCGATGAAGTTATCGGCACTCAGTTGCGATGCGCTCACGCCCTTGAGCGTGATGGTGTCGCCACTTTCAAGATTGATGGTCAGATCGCCATTGGCATCGGTGCCGAACAGTTCTTCAAGCGCGTCATAACCGGCAATGTTGAAGCTGGTCAGGTCAATGGCATCCTGACCGACATTGAAGTCGGTAATGGTGTCATTGCCATCGCCCGGATTAAAGATGACCTGATCGGAACCGCTGCCAAGGGTCAGCGTGTCATTCCCCGCACCGGCATCAAAGGTGTCATCACCCGCACCGCCGATGAAGGTGTCGCTTTGGCCGCCACCAATAAAGGTATCGTTGAACTCGGACCCACGGACAATCTCGATCCCGTCAAGGGTATCGGTTCCGGTGGAAGTTCCGCTGACGGTGTCATTGCTGGTGTCGACGGTCACACCCGATTCAGAATCGATATAGCTTGCGGTATCAAGGCCGTCGCCACCGATAATGGTGTCATCGCCCGCACCTGACAGAATGGTGTCGTTTCCGGCACCGCCATCAATGATGTCAGAACCGCTTCCGGCCGAGATGGTGTCATTACCAGCACCACCTTCGATCAGGTCATCACCACTACCCGACGAAATGACATCATTGCCATCACCGCCCTGGATGGTGTCGGCACCTGCACCGGTGCTGATGGTGTCATTACCGGCACCACCATCGACCAGATCGGCGCCATCCCCTGTGGTGATCGTATCCTCACCTGCCCCACCATCAACGGTATTGTCGCCATCACCGGCATCAATGACATTGCCGTTATCATCGCCAAGGATCAGGTCATTGCCATCACCAGTGGTAACATTTTCAACATTGGTGAAGGTATCGGTATCGGTGCCATCGGTCGCGGTACCGGCATTGAAATCGACGGTCTGATCACCATCAAGATCAGACAGATCAAGGGTATCAACACCTTCGCCACCATCAATGGTGTCGCTGCCTGCACCGCCGCGCAGCGTATCATCACCCGCACCACCAAACAGCACGTCATCACCGGCACGACCATCAAGAAGGTCGTTGCCGTCATCGCCCATGATCGTGTTGTTGCCTGCATCACCGCTGAGCGTGTCGTCCCCTTGAGAACCATCAATATTCTCGAAGTTCGAAATCTTGTCGGCACCATCACCAGTGACTGTTCCGGTCTGAAGATCAACACGCACACCATTGGCGTCGGTAAAGCCGATCGTGTCTTCGCCATCACCGCCATCAAGCGTGTCGTTGCCACTACCGCCAACGATGTAATCGTCGCCGTCTTCACCAGCGATCACATCATCGCCGGCACCGCCTGCAATGGTGTCATTGCCCGCACCGGCCAGAATGGTGTCAATACTACCGCTGCCGCTAATGACATCATCGTATTGTGAGGCTGTGATCTGCTCGATACCGGTAAAGGTATCGACACCTGTATCTTCGCCCGTCGCGGTTCCGGTGCTGATATTGATATCAAGACCGGATGCGGCATTGCTGTAGTCCAGCTTGTCGGAACCAACACCACCAATATAAGTGTCGTCTCCCAACTCGCCGACAAAGCTGTCATCGCCAACGCCACCGTTGAGGATATCATTACCGGATCCGCCAATCAGGGTGTCATTACCAGCACCACCATCAATCGCGTTATCAGCCTCGTCACCGATAATGGTGTCGGCATAATCAGTACCGGTTACATTTTCAAAACCCGAAATCGTATCATTGCCGTCAGCACCTGTTGCCGTTCCGGTAGCAAGGTCGATGACCTGCCCACCTGTCGCATCGGAATAATCAAGCGTATCGGTACCATCACCACCTGACAGCGTGTCATTGCCCGCACCACCGGAAATCAGGTCATCACCACTACGACCATCAAGGATGTCGTCACCAGCACCACCGGTCAGAGTATTGGCGTCAGCCGAACCTGCAATACTGTCATTGGCGTCCGAACCAACAACGTTTTCAACACTTGCAAGAGTGTCACTACCGTCTGTTTTCTCTGCCGTTCCGGCACCAAGATCGACATCAACACCCGTCTGACTCTGGCTGTAGTCCACGGTATCATTACCGGCACCGCCATCAATAACGTCATCACCAGCACTGACATTAAACGTATCCTGACCACCACCACCAAGCAGGGTGTTGGCGGCATCAGAACCAGTGATGATGTCGTTGAATCTGCTGCCAACCACATTCTCGACATTCAGTACCGTGTCACCGGTCGTCTCATCCGTCTCGCCTGTCGAAAGATCAATTTCGACGGCCTGCAATTCGCCTGAATAGTCGACAGTATCGATGCCGTCACCACCATCAATCAGGTCGTTGCCTGCTCCGCCGTCAAGCAGGTCATCGCCTGCACCACCAAGAAGTGTATCGTCACCACTGCCGCCCGACAGAATATCGTCGCCATCTTCGCCAGACAGAATGTTGTCGAACTGGTTACCGGTGATGCTGTCATTGAATTCCGAACCACTGAGGTTCTCGATATTTTCAAGCTTATCAGTGCCAAGACCCGTAACCGTCCCGGCATCAAGATCTGCGGTAATCCCGCTGGTTGCATTACCGTAATCAACGCTATCAGTGCCTGCACCACCCCGCAGCACGTCATCACCACCGGTAGCAATAATGGTGTCATTGCCTGCACCGGCATCAATGCTGTTATCACCGCTATCACCAGCAAGGGTATCAGCATGCGCAGATCCGACCGCATTTTCTATACCCGACAGGATGTCATCGCCTGCGGCACCGGTTGCTGTCTGATTTTCAAGGTCGACCGAAACACCACCCTCGGCGTTGGCATAGCTTACAGTGTCGTTACCCTCACCACCGACAAGCGTGTCATCTCCGCCCAGGCCTTCGAGAACGTCGTCACCTTCACCGCCAACAAGCAGGTTGTCACCGTTCGAACCGGTCAGGTGGTCATTGCCCGCGCCCGAAACAATATTTTCAATGTTGCGAAGGCTGTCGGTGCCGCCACTGGTCGACGCCGAACCGGCATCCAGACTTGCATTAACCTGACCGGCCTCATCGCTATAGTCTGCTGTATCGACACCTTCGCCGCCATCAAGGATATCGTCACCTTCGCCGCCGATCAGGGTGTCATCGCCTGCTCCGCCCTGAAGCAGATCATTATCTTCAAGCCCGTAAATCGTGTCATTGCCATCCAGTCCCGACAGGGTGTCCTGCCCGTCAGTACCATAAAGCGTGTCGTCACCCGTCGTACCGACAATGTCACGCACACCGATAAAGTTATCAGCAGAAATGTCATCCAGGCTGACGCCTTTGAGCACCATACTCGTGTCATCATCGAACTTGATGACAAGGTCACCGTTTTCGTTTTCAGACATCATTTCGTATAGCTGGCCGTAACTTTCGACCGGAAGCTCAGATAGATCGATCTGGTCATTTGCGAGATCGAAATCGGTTACAGTGTCATGACCGTCTCCGGTTGCGATCTTGTAGATATCGGCTCCCGCACCGCCACTAAGCATGTCGTCACCCGCGCCACCGCGGATAATATCGTCGCCCGCACCGGCATTGATAACGTTGGCACCATCATCGCCAGTGATATCGTCCGAACCTACAGAGCCCGTGATATTTTCGATACCACTGATGGTATCACTACCGCTTTCGCTGATGGCCGTACCGTCTGCCAGATTGACGGTCACAGCTTCGCTGCCGCTGTAATCAAGGGTATCGGTTCCATCACCGCCGGTAATCGTATCGTTACCTGCACCGCCGCGGATGGTATCGTTACCGGCACCACCGTCGATCACATCATCACCGGCTCCGCCATTGATAACGTTATTGCCGTCATTACCGACGAGCGTGTCGCCGAATTCAGAGCCGGTGATATTTTCGATCCCCGACAGACTGTCATCTCCATCAGCACCAGAGGCCGTACCTGCGGCCAGATCGACAGTTACCGACCCTTCTGCATCACTGTAATTGACAACATCCGTACCATCGCCACCGATCAGGGTATCGTTGCCCGCACCGCCCGTAAGCGTATCATTACCTGCGCCGGCATCGATCACGTCATCGCCGGCCGCACCGTCAAGCGTATCATTACCCGCACCACCCCAAATGGTGTTGGCCTGATCGTCACCTGTAATGATGTCAGTTTGGGCCGAACCAATGACATTCTCGATATTTGTCAATGTATCGGTATTACCCGCAGCCACCGTGCCTGTGCCTGCAGAAAGATCAACCTTCACGCCGCTTACTTTGCTGTAATCGACGCTATCCTGCCCGGTGCCTCCATCCAGGATGTCGTTACCCGCCCCGCCCGACAACGTATCATCACCAGCACCGCCAAAGACGGTATCGGCCCCGCCACCTGCAGAAATCGTGTCATTGCCATCCAGACCGTCGATGATTTCATCGAAGTCAGTTCCGGTGAGAACGTCATCGCCTTCGGTTGCGCCCAAGGTGTCGATATTGGTGAAGTTATCAACAGACAAATCATCGGGTGAGACACCCGAAAGGGTCAGAACCTGATCATCAATGGTGATGGTCGCATTGCCGTCATCATCAACACCAATGAACTTCTGCAATGCTTCCCAGTTCGGAATGCCGAAGCTCGTCAGATCGATCTGGTCTTCTGAAGGATCAAAATCGGAAATGGTGTCGTTCTCAGACTGTCCATTGAAAACAAAGGTGTCCGCACCAGTGCCGCCGGTCAGAAGGTCATCACCCTCTCCACCGTCAATCGTGTCATCTCCCGCACCACCATCAATGGTATTTTGCTCGGATGAACCGGTCAGGATGTCATCAAAATCGCTACCAACAACGTCTTCGATTTCATCAAGAACATCGTTACCAGCGGCACCTTCGGCAGTGCCCGTGTCAAGATCAACCGTGACGCCACCGGTTGCCGTACTGTAATCAACGGTATCCTGACCAGTTCCGCCAATCAGGGTATCATTGCCTTCACCGCCAATCAGGGTATCGCTGCCGACACCACCATTGAGCATATCGTCGCCAGCACGGCCATCAATGATATCGTTACCTGCACCGCCCCTGATCGTGTTGTTCTGATCATCACCGGACAGATTGTCGTTGAAACCCGAACCGTTCACATTCTCGAAATTGCGAAGACTGTCTGTATCTGTTCCGTTCGTTGCGGTACCTGCCTCAAGGTCAACAGTAACACTTTGACTGTCGCCCGCGTAGGAGACGGTGTCGTTACCCTCACCACCATCCAGACTGTCGGAGCCGGCTCCACCGTCAATCAGGTCGTCTCCGGTTCCGCCATCAACAACGTCATTCCCGGTGCCGGCATTGATTGTATCCTTGCCCGATCCGCCAGAAATCGTGTCATTTCCAGCCCCACCCAGAACAATGTCATCGCCACCCTTCGCATCAATCACGTCGCTACGCGATGTACCTGCAAGATTGTCACGGTTCTCGGTTCCTTCGAGAGAACGGATACCGACAAAGTTTTTGAAGGTCAGGCTGTCGGGATCAACACCTTCAAGCGTAACAACCGAATCACCAATCGTGATGGTCGCGTTACCAGCAGCGTCCTCACCGATAAAGTCGGCAATGTCGCTGAACAGTTCCAGACCATCGATACCCTGGATATCGATGGTGTCATTTGCCGGATCAAAGTCTGTGATCAGGTCATTCCCGCTATCACCGCGAAGAATGAATGTATCGCTTCCGTCACCACCGGTAAGGGTGTCGTCACCACCGCGACCGTCAAGCGTATCATTGCCATCACCGGCAATCAGGATATCGTCACCTGAACTGCCAAGCATGGTATCGTCGCCAGCAGAACCTTCAACCTGCTCAAAGCCCGAAATCTGGTCAACGAAATTACTGCCGGTAACCGTTCCGGCATTCAGATCAACTGTGATGCCGGAAGTCTCGTTTCCAGCACCGTAGCTTAGGGTGTCATAGCCTTCACCACCCTCAAGGACGTCGTCCCCGCTACTTCCGTAAATGGTATCGTCGCCCGCGCCACTGTCGATCGTATTGTCTTGTGCATCACCGCGCAGGACATCGTTGCCTGCGCCGGTTGTCACATTTTCAATGCCCGAAAGTGTATCCGTACCGTCACCCGATGCGACACCAGATGACAGGTCGACATTCATGTCCCCGTCAACGGCACTGTAGTCAGCGGTGTCGTTACCATCACCGCCAATCAGGGTATCGTCGCCAGCACCACCTGCAAGTGTGTCATCACCCGCCAAACCAGTCAGAATGTTGTTGCCGTCGTCACCGGTTATGACGTCAGAGTTGCCCGTACCACGGACATTCTCAAAGCTGGAGATCGAAGAAGTACCTGAGTCGCTGCTTGCAGTACCTTCGGCAAGATTGACATTGAGGCCCGTCTCACTGCCAAAGGCGACGGTATCGGTGCCTTCGCCGCCATCAAGCGTATCGTTACCACCACCGCCAAAGACAAAGTCATCGCCCGCGCCAGCATCAAAGATATTGTCGGCTGACGTTCCGACCAGCACATCATTGCCTGCGCCTGTAATAATGTTCTCGATACTGTTGACGCTGTCATTCTCGCCGGTAACGGTATCGTTCACCACACCGGATGCAAGATTTACACTTTGCGCAGTATCGCGCGCACTGAGATCAAGCGTATCCGATCCCGCGCCACCAATGTAGGTGTCAGTCCCGTCCTCACCGACAAACAGGTCATCGCCTGCGCCACCATCGAGGGTGTCGTTGCCGCCGCGTCCGACAAGCGTGTCATTACCGTCACCGCCGCTCAGGACGTTTACGCCGCTATCGCCATAAATTTCGTCGCCATAGCCCGACCCGATGGCATTTTCGATACGATCAAGAACGTCATTGCCATCAGCACCGGTTGCGGTTCCGGCTTCAAGATCGACCTGAACACCGCCCGTCGCACCGGAATAGTCGACGGTATCGATACCTTCCTGGCCACGCAGGGTATCGTTCCCCGCACCACCCGATACCGTATCATCGCCATAGCCGCCCGAAACAACGTCGTCGCCGTCGCCACCGCCAAGGGTGTCGTTACCGCCATACCCGTAAATGGCATCGCTGCCATCGGTACCGCCTTCGACATCGTCATTTTCGGATTCAAAGATGCGACCGAAACCGCGGAAATCATCTGCGACAAGGCTGTCACTGCTGACACCTTCAAGGGTCAGCACACCCTGATCACCGAAATCGATAACCGTATTACCGTTACCATCATCGGACATCATGGTTTGCAGGGTCGCGAAATCCTGAATGCCGAGCCGCGACAAATCGATAATGTCTTCAGAACCTGAGAAATCGGTAATGGTGTCATTGCCGAAATTCTCGGTCAGTTCAAAGTCATCATTGCCAGAACCACCGGTCAGGGTGTCATCCCCGGCCCCGCCCGTCAGCGTGTCGATGCCCGCTCCACCTTCAAGAACGTTATTGGCATCATCACCGGTAAGGTGATCGTCGTAATCGGAACCAACAACATTCTCGACCATCTGGACGACGTCATTGCCCGCGCCACCAGTCGCGGTTTCACTGGACAGATCGACCGTGACCGCACTTGTGGCATCGCTATAGCTGACCGTGTCGGTTCCGCTACCACCCTGAATGTGGTCATCACCGGCACCACCGCGCAGGAAATCATTTCCCGACCCGCCAGCCATGACATCATTGCTGTCACCACCGATCAGAAGATCGTTGCCCGAGCCCCCTTGAAGCACATCATTGCCGTCACCGCCATCAAGGCTGTCATCCCCGTCACCGCCCTGAAGCACGTCATTCCCGGCTTCGCCGCGCAGAACGTCATTGCCCTCTGCCCCCTGCAGAAGGTCGTCGCCGACATTGCCTTCAAGCGTATCATCGCCGCCATTGCCCTGAAGAGTGTCGTTTCCGGCACCGCCCCCGAAGACATCGGCCTCATCGCCGCCCTGAACCAGGTCATCGCCCGCAGTCGGTGTATTATCAAAGGCCGTCGCACCGGTATCTTCGCCACCATCGGTTGCTGAAGAACCGTCATTGCTTTCGGAAGCCGTCTCGCCGCCTTCCGATGTGGCACCGGTATCCGTACCGGCACCGTCACCCTCAGTGGTTTCACTTTGTGCTGTTGTGTCTGTTCCGCCGGTCTGATCCGTGCCGCTTTCGGCGTCTGCGCCACCGGATGCAGAACCATCGGACGCACCCGTTTCATCAGTTCCGCCAGGCGACGTATCACCGGATCCGGAATCGGCATTGCTTTCCGAACTGCTGCCATCGGTGGCACCTGTGCCGGTGGTATCTGCACCAGCCTGCGCACCAGACGTGCTGTTGTCTTCTTGCGCGGTCGCACCATCACCACCGGAACTTTCCGTCCCGGAAGATGTGGTATCCGACCCATCGCCACCAGCCGTCGTATCCGATCCGGACACACCATCCGTACCGGCATCACTGCCGCCTGTTGTGCCTTCGCCCGCGCCCAATGTATCTGAACCATCAGAGCCGGATGTCGCATCTGATCCGCTTGCGCTATCCGTTTCGGTTTCGGAAGTGCCGGTTTCGGAAGCGCCAGTATCAGAAGTCTCTGTGCCGGAACTGTCGGTGCCAGACGTGTCTGTTCCCGAAGTGTCCACACCGCTGCTGCCACCCGTGGTATCGGTCCGGGTGTCGGAACTGTTATCCGACCCATCCGAACCGGTCCCGGTTTCTGCCGCGGCACCACCATTCGTGCTGTCTGTGCCGGTATCACCTGCATCGGTATCACCGGATGTGGTATCGCCAGAACCCGTCTCGCCGGCAGATGAACCGGAATCACCTGTCGATGAACCATCGGTCGCCGTGGAACCATCCGAACCCGCGCCACCGGTCGTATCGGTGCCGTCCGATCCGGTCACACTGTCCGAACCACTTCCACCTGCTGTCGTATCGCTACCAGACGAACCTGACGCCGAATCACCGGCGCTCCCATCCGTCGCACCCGCGTCAGAGGAACTGCTGCCCTCGGTCGTATCGCCAGAAGACGTATCGGTTCCCGATGTTGCGCCCGAATCCGTGCTGCTGTCACCAGTGGTGCTGTCTGTTCCGCCGGACGCCTCACCACCCGTGTTGCTGTCACCTGATGTCGTATCGCCCGTGCTGCTCGAACCATCAGATCCGCTGCCATCCGCGCCAATTCCGGAACCTGTATCCGACCCGCTATTGCTTTCGCCCGTGCTGCCAGAATTCGTCGTGTCGGTCTGATCCGACGTCCCGCCATCGGTTGCACCCGTTTCCGAACCACCAGCACCTGAATCACTAGTGTCAGAGCCATCGGTTTCAGAACCGGTTGTTCCGGTATCGGTGGTGTCCGTGCCCGTCGATCCGCTGGTCGTATCTGTTGAGCCTGCACCTGTATCGGTGTTGCTGGTATCCGTTCCGCTATCCGTTGCACCACTATCTGTGCCGCCCGTATCGGATGCACCGGCGCTGGCACCACCATCGGCACCACCATTCTCAGCGTCATCGGCGCTCGGCGTGGTGCTGTCTGACGTATTTGCCTGAGCGGTACCGGAATCGAGATCAACCCTGACACCCTGTTCGGAACCGCTGTAATCAATGGTGTTTTCGCCAGTTCCACCATCAATGACGTCATTCCCGTCACTGGCTTTGAATGTGTCGTCGCCAGCACCGCCACCTAGGGTGTTATTGCCCACATCCCCGACCAGAACATCATTGCCCGATGTTCCCTGAACATTTTCGATAGCATCAAAGGAAACGCGGTTTGCTCCGAAATCATCGGTCGCAAGGCCCTGACCAAGATCGACACGCATGCCATCCGCGGCACCATCAAGCGACAGGGTGTCTTCACCTGCACCACCGTCAATGCTGTCGACACCACCGCCAGACGAAATCACATCGTCGCCATCCGATCCGACAATCGTGTCGTCACCAGACGTTCCGTCAATGACATTACTGGTGTCTTCTGCGGCTGCGTCACTACCGGTATCAGCAGTGGCACTGTCATCGGAAACGACAGTTACCGGGGAAATCTGCGGTGCTTCGACAATGGTTGCGCCTGCAAGCTGCGCCTTGCTGACACCCTGCAAGATCAGGACATCACCGCTCGCAAAGGTCACGACCACATTGCCAGCACCATCATCAGCGGCCAGCAACATCAGGTCATTGATGCTGTTCACGCCAAGGTCGGTAAAGGCCAGTTCGTCTTCTTCAACATTGAAATCGGTGATGGTGGTTTTTTCAAACCCGCTTTCAAGCACAAAAGTGTCGCGTCCTGCGCCACCTGTAACAACATCCTCGCCTTCGCCCGACTCAAGGATATCGTCGCCTTCGCCACCGATCAGGGTGTTGTTCGAACCATCGCCAACCAGAACATCGTCATAGGCACTGCCGATGACGTTCTGCACATTGGTAAAAATCTGATTGGCAGAGGAAGGGGAATTGCCATCGCCCTGTGAACCGGACCCGGAATCAGAATTAGCCGCCGCAGATTCATCCTCTGCGCGGCTATCAAGGACCTGTTCAATATCCGTACCGGTGATACCGGTACCATCATCTTGATTGGCGGGCGAAGCCAAGACACGTACTCCCTACTTGGGAATTTTGATTTACCTGATCCCGAAACAGCGTATAGGGCCACGGAATCGATTTATACAGTAGTATAAATAACTCCTCACAGGCCATCAACTGCTGATAGCTTGAAAATCAAACTATTTTAGTTTTTTTTCATGTTTTCTCGGGATTTGGAAGCCCAAAATACAACCTGTCAGATTCTGTCAGGTTGTATAGGTCACCCGACACACCTGTCCGGCGTACCGGAAAACTCATTGCTCGCGGAAAGCGCGCTCGAAACTGGTCGTAATCGGGGAAAACAGATAGGCAAGGATCGTTCGCGAGCCTGTTACGATCTCAAGCTGGGCGGGCATGCCAGGGGACAGGATCATGCCTTCATGCTCGGCAAGACTGTCTGCATCGATCTCGACCATGGCCTGAAAATACGATCTTCCTTCCGAATCGGTCAGCCGGTCCGGGGACACATCGGTCACCACACCCTTGACCGGCGCGAACCAGCGCTGGCTGAATGCGGTCACACGGATATTCACCGAAAGCCCCGTAGAAACCACATCAATATCATTGGGTGAAACGCGGGCCTCAATGACCAGCCGGTCATCAAGCGGCACAATTTCAAGAACCTGTGCTCCGGGCGGAATGACCCCGCCAACCGTGGTGAATTGCATATTGGTTACGGTCCCGTTGCGCGGGGCCTTGATATCGGACCGCACCAGAACATCCTCGGCCGAACGCAGACGCTCATTCAGATCGGAAATCTCGCTTTGCACATCGCGCAGTTCGGTATTGATCGACTGCAAATGATCACGCATCAACTGCGACTGACTGGCTTTAACCTGCTGGATTTGCTGCTCGATCCTTGCGATATCAGCCGAAAACCGTCCGATATTGCCAAGCGTTTCAACCAGCCGGCTTTCGAGCTGAAGCAACCGTGTCCGCCGGGCATAGCCAAGATCGACCATCGGCTTGACCATGGCGAGCTCTTCCTTGACGATCCCGACCTGCTGCTCGGACGCGGTTTTTTGCTCACGCGTGCCGACGATCTCGCGGCGCAATTCCTTGATCCGCTCGTCATAAAGTTCGAGCTCGCCCTTGAAGGCACTGCGACGACTTTCAAACAGGGTACGTTGCGAGTCGGTAATCGAGAAATAGCGCGGATCTTCGAGCGCAGGCGGGAACACCAGATGGTCTTTCTGTTCGCGCTCTGCGATCAGTCTGGTTTGCGTCGCCAGGGAATTGAGATACCGGTTATTGAGCAGATCAAAGCTTGCCCGTGACCGGGTATCATCAAGGCGAATCAGAACATCACCGGCCTTTACCCGCGCACCGTTGCGCACCAGAATTTCGCTGATGATGCCGCCCTCAAGATGCTGCACGCTCTGGCGTCCGGAAAATGGCGCGACCACGCCACTTGCGGTCGCGGCAGAATTGACCTCGGCGGTTGCCGCCCAAAACATCACCGATCCCATACCCAGAAACAGAATCAGGAAACCAAGCCGGACAAGCGGTTTGACATCGGTATCAAGTTCACGTGCGGTTGGTAGCTGAACCCCGGACATCAGGCACCACCCTGTCGACGTTTGGCCGATCCTTCAACCACGCGCAATTGCGGACGTCCCCGACGCGGTGCATCAGGTGTATCGCCAGCGGGATTTTCCGTCACTCTGGCCCGGCGTGCTGCTGCCCGCTCGGCTGCTGCGCGTTCGGCATCTTCGCGCACCTTGCGCATGCGCATCGCGGCCTCTTCACGGGCACGCGCGATGGCTTCGGCCTCGGTCATTTTGCGTTTGGGGGCTGCTGCCTTGCGATTTGCTGTATCGGGGCGTGCGGCCTTTGGTTTCGCGGCCTCCTGACGGCGCGGACGTCCCCTGGCTTCAGGGACCTTGGCTTCAGGGGGCCTGGTGGTTTTGGGGACTGCGGCGGCTTCAGGCTTCGCCTCATCCGTCCAGCTCACCGACTTTTTCTCAAGCCCGGCTTTGGCCGGTTTATCTGCCTTGGGCATGACCGGTCGCATGGTCATCATCGTGCCGCCCGGAGTTGGTTGCGGTTTCATTTCGGGCTTGATCCCGGCGGCCTGTTTGGCTTCCTGGGCACGCCCCGATCCGACTTCACTGCGCCCGCCGAAATCTTCGATTTCGGGCATTTCCGGTTCTTCAAGACCAAGCTCGTCCATCGCACTTGCCGGATGCTGACCGGCGGCCGAATTCTTTTCGACAATCGGTCGCGGTGCATCGGGATTGGGAACTTCGATCTGTTTGGGCGTGATACGCATCTGACCGTCTTGCAAGGCTGCGGCCTGAACCGGTGCGGCATCCGCCAATGGATCCGGCAGATCGGAACTGCGCCGCATCGGAGGCAAGCCACGGGCAATATCCTCGGTCTGGACCGCCGGTTTGCCCGGTTGCGCCTGAGCCTTTACCGGGACAACCTGGATTTGCCCGTCGGCAAGCGCAAGGATCGCATCCGCGCGTGCCAGAATCGCGCGTTCATGACTGACGATAAAGGTCGTAATGCCGTTGCGACGCAGAACATCAATCAGATTGCTGATATGCTGAACCCCGATGTCATCAAGGGCCGTTGTCGGTTCATCAAGCAGCAACATCCGGGGCCGTGAGAAAAGAGCCGCTGCCAAAGCAATCAGTTGCCGTTGCCCGCCTGAAAGGTTACGCCCGCCACGATCAACGCGCGTGTCATAACCTTCGGGCAGATCAAGGATAAACTGATGCGCCCCGGCCAGTTCGGCGGCCTGAATGATGTCCCGCATCTCTGCATTGCCAAGCCGGGCAATATTTTCGGCAATCGTCCCGGGGAACAGGAACGGGTTTTGCGCCAGATAGCCAATCTGGGCGCCGATTTCCGAACGCTCTGCGCGCGATGCCTCGACATCGTCAAGCTTGACCGATCCCGATCCGGGCAACCAGATGCCCATGATCAGCTTCAAAAGGGCTGTCTTTCCGACGCCATTAAACCCGGCAATCGAGATGATTTGCCCGGGCCCGGCCTTGAACGAGAATCCCTTGAACAGGACGTTGCGGCTATTGGGTGGTGCGAAAACAAGACGATCCACACTGACCGCCATCCCCCGTCCACGCGGCATTGGTGCCGGGACGGTCGGGCGTTTTTCAAGCAGGATTTTGTTTAACCGTTCAAACGAATTGCGCGCAGCATTCCAGCTGCGCCAGGCATTCACAGCCCCGTCAAAGGGCGCAAGCCCGCGCATGCCAAGGATCATGGATGCAACCATGATCCCGATCGTGATGCTTTCGGACAGAACCAGATAGGCCCCGACCCCGATAAAGCACACCTGCATGGCAAGCCTGATGAAATGCGAAAGCGTGGTCGATGTCCCGACCCGACGGCTGGCCTGCCCTTCCCAGTACAAAGAATCAGACTGATCGGCCTGCCAGCGCTGGCGGGCCGACTGGGTCATGCCCATGGCTTCCATCGCCTCGGCATTGCGGACATAGGTTTCTTCCTGCGCAATACCGCGGTTCTGGCTTTCTTCGGACCGGTCGACTGAAATCTTTGCTGCGGCTTCGTTGGCAATCGCAATCGCGATCAAAAGCACCGCCCCGCCACAGGCCACCAGACCAAGACGGGTATCAAAAATAAAGACCACCCCGATATAGACCGGTGCCCACATGAAATCGATCAGCGCAAAGGGACCGCTTCCGGTCAGGAAGCCCCGCAATCCATAAAGATCGCGCAATGGACGCTGGCGCATCGGGGCACCGCGTGCGGATTGCTGGACCACATGGGCAAACAGGTCCCCGCCCAGACGCAAATCCAGTGCCGTACCAACCCGGATCAGTACCCGCGACCTGAGCTGTTCCATCGAGGCAATGAACAAAAGAACAAGCCCGATACCCACCGTCAAAAGGGCCAGCGTATCAACACTTCGGCTTGAAAGGACGCGGTCGAATACCTGCATGGAATAGATCGGGATCACCATGTTAAGCATGTTGATCACCATCGAGAATCCGCCCACGAGCGCGATCGACCGCCAGAACAACCGTTCAAGCGGGGTGCGATCCCCCTCACGCCCCGCATCCGCTTTGCGGGTTGGCCGGATTTTATCGAACAGGCCCATTCAATCCTTCCGTTTTGCCATCCTTGGCACTGACTTTATCATAGCATGACACCGGTTTCCGGCATCTGGCTATCACGCATGGCAAACGCCCCGCGCAACAAAGATACGACGGGCAACCTAGCCAATGGCATACTGCCACTATTCTAGTGGAATATATAAGGATGTGTTAAAATTTCGCCGCAAATCCCTTTATTTCATTGCTTTATCGTCAATCAGTAACAGTTTGCAATCGTGTTTTCGGCATGGCGAAATGACCCTTCGGGATTCCGCAGTATTGCCTGTCATAGATCAATACTCTCAACGCTTTATCTGCAATAATCGACGAACGGATCAACACGGCCCGATTTGCGCAAGGACCGGTAACATCCCTATCTATAGATCAGAACGCTATTCCCGCGTTGAACGCAGACGGTAACCGGATCAGTCCGATACCCGCCACAGATATCCAAGACTCGCAACATGCGGAGAAACCATGTCAGATGATACCCCGCAGCTTCCTGATTTCATTCAGCGATTTCTCGCCATTCAACCGGGCGGGATGTCCCATGCCGGGACATTGATGGCCTGCATGATCGGCGTTCTTGCCGCCTGTGCCTGGATGCTTGGCGGGTTATCAATGATGATATCGGCCGGAATTGCGGTTGCGATGATGCTCGCCCTGACCCCGATGATCTCGCCCGACATCCTGATGAAAGTCCTGCGCGCCAGTCCCCTTCCGGCAAAGGATTATCTGGCCATTCACGAAATGAACCATCTGCTTTCGGATCGTGCGGGACTGGATCACAGACCGAACCTGTTCATCCTGCCCGGCAAGGGGGTCAATGCGATCACGACCGGCACGGATGATCACACCACAATTGCCATTTCAAGCGACGCCTTGCACAACCTGTCCCCGCGCCAGATGCGTGCCATTCTGGCCCATGAGGTTGCACATGCATGGCATGGCGATACCCGCATCCTTCTGATCACCGACGTCCTGTATCGTGCGACATGGACCATTGCACTGTTTGGTCTGGCGATTTTCATCTTTGGTGATTTCAATCCGCCGGCATGGATGATTGTCGTGTTTGGTGCCGTTCCGACCATCAGCTTTCTTCTGCAACGTGCGGTCATTCGGGATCGCGAATTTGCCGCCGACCATGGGGCAAGCGATCTTCTGAATGGTCCCGAAGACATGATTGATGCGCTGTTGCACATTGATCAGATCAACCGCACCCGCCTGCGCATCATCCCCTATCGCAGCACCCAGCCCCCCAGCCTGCTTGATACCCATCCGTCGATCACCGCCCGGATCAAGGCACTGCGTGCACTCAAGCCCGGCACATGGCAGAAATTCTTTGAAAACCGGAAGATGCCCGAACAATAATTCCGCTATGCAAGCATCCAATGACATAGAAGCAACCGACCTTGGCCCCTGCCCGGTCTGTGGCCGTCCGATGATTGCGGGGGCCAGCGTTGATCGCCATCACTGGCGTCCGAAATCCAAGGGCGGCACCGAAACAGAGTGGCTGCACCGGGTCTGTCATCGCATGATCCATCGCCTGTTTGATGAAGCGACCATTGCGCGCGATTATGATGATCCCGCAAAGCTCAAAGCCCATCCCGACATCATCAAATTCATCACATGGGTCCGCAAAAAGCCCGCCGATTACGTGGACTGGCCCGAAAATGCCGGGCGCTATGGGCGCAATCGCGGCAAGCGACGATAGCTTCGATCTTCCATTGGCAAAAGAAATGCCAATTTAATCATTTACCTGCCAGACTGCGCGCTATACACGACCCGATCTTCGGGCTGGCAATGACATTGCCCGCACTCGATTAACTGTGCTTCCAGGAAAAACCGATGCCAAGCTTTGACATGCTCAATGAACTGATCCCGGTCTTTGTCACGCTGTTCGTGATCATTGACCCATTGGGCCTTGTTCCGGTTTTCATTGTCCTGACACAGGGCACAAGTGCCGCCCATCGTCGCCGCATGGCGATCCGTGCCTGTCTGACCAGCTTCTTTATCCTCGCGGCCTTTGCCCTGATTGGCGAAGGATTGCTGGGTATTTTCGGCATTCACATGCCTGCCTTCCGGATTGCCGGGGGTACGCTTCTGTTTTTGATCGCGCTTGAAATGCTGTTTGAAAAACGCAGCCAGAAACGCAACCAGCGCGCCGAACAGGTTCAACAGGAACTTGAAGAAGATCACGACGCGGAAAAAACCGAAAAGACCAAATCAAAGGCCAGCGCCAACGCGTCAACATCCGGCCACACGATACCGGATGACGAAGCGGACGATATCTCGATTTTCCCGATGTCGATCCCGTTCCTGTCGGGGCCCGGTGCGATTGCATCGGTCATGCTTTTGATGGGCAAATTCGAAGACAATATCGCCATGCAGGCAAGTGTCATTGGCGTGGTTGCCGTGGTGATGGCAATTGCCTTTGTCTTCTTCCTGGCCTCAAACGTCGTTGCCAAACGCCTTAGCCCGACGGTCGCGACCGTGGTTTCACGCCTGCTTGGCATGATCCTTGCCGCCCTTGCCGTGCAGTTCATCATTGATGGTGTGAAGCAGGCATTTTTCTGATTTCAGATACCTGCTGCACCCCGGATTCAGGCTGCGACCAGTCCTGCATGGGCCAATGCGGCAATCAGGTCGGTTCGCGTTACGATGCCGATGATCTTGCCATATTCAACAACCGGCACGGCATCACATGCCCCGTCGGCCATCAATGGCAACAGAGCAGCAATCGGGGTGCTGGCCGTGGCGCGGGGTTCGGTCACCGACATGATTTCGATGGCCGTTACCGGCGCACCGCGTTTCCGGTCAATCAGGCGTGCCATTGCCGACATAAGGCCACGATCTAGACGCAGCGCGTCTTCGCGGGCACGGCGGATCAGGTGTATCTGAAAGATAACCCCCAAATATCGCCCGTCTTTTTCGACCACCGGCAAGGAGGTAAAACTGTGACGCCGGAAAAGATCGGCAACATCGCCAAGGGACGTATCGGACTTAACCGTTACCAGATCGCGCGACATGATATCGCCCGCAGTCAATGGCCCGGTTCGGTGCGACGCAACTTGTAGCTCTGCTGCCCCGATCAGGCGCGCCAGATCTTCAACACCAAGGTTCAGGCTTTGGCGATATTGCTGCAAAATGGCATTCAGCTCACCCTCATTGAGCCCAAGCCGTTCAATCGGCGGACGGTCGGATGTTTGGTGAATGCTTTTGTCATCGAAATGACGTAGCGGATATGACCGCCCCGTTGCACGCGCATAGATCATCGCAATCACGACCAGTGCTGTCGTAATCGCCGCTACCGGCGTCAGGGCAAACTGGAAACCCAACTCGCTTGCGATATCAGGGCCAAGGGCTGCGACCATTGCAACGGCCCCGCCGGGCGGATGGACTGCACGTACCAAAATCATCGCCGAAATGGCAAGTGCAACAGCCAGCGCCACACACAGGACCGCATCATCAACGACCATACAAACGGCAATTCCGGCCAGTGCCGACACACTATTGCCGACAATGGCCGACCATGGCTGGGCAAGCGGACTGTTGGGCACTGCAAACAGCAGCACCGATGTCGCCCCGAATGGGGCAATCAGGTACAACCCGGCATCGTGCAGGTCGAAGAATGACAGCAGAAATCCTGCCACCCCCAAACCGATCAGGGCGCCTATTCCGGCACGGGCGACCTCGAAAGGTGTGCTAAAAGGCATCGCGGGCATAAAACCGCGAAGGTAATTGTGTTTCATCGGAACGTTTCGCAACCCGGCCAAAAATTGAACAGGCCTGTAGTGTTTAATTATTATAAATAGCGTTCCGTCCTCGTACTTTGAAACACCCTGCCCGTCAATCGCTACACCACGTCACAAACCACTCCCGAAAAAAAAGGAGGGTACATAACCCTCCTCCGTTGACGACCTGAGTGTCTTTAATGTTGATCAGTCCCAGCGTTTTGCCGCTCGCAGGATGGCATCGGTTCCGATCTGGTAATGGTCATAAAGCGCGATACTATCGCCGCACTGGCCAAAGCCGTTCACGCCAAGCGGTGCAACCGCATGCCCACGGACCGAACCCAGCCATGCAAGGGCAGCCGGATGACCATCAATCACTGTGACAAGACGGGCATCAGATGCCAGCGGCTTGAGAAGGTTTTCCACATGGGACATTTCGCCCTTTGACTTGCCTTCAAGCCGCGCACGTTCCAGGTCCTGCCATTCATTGTAAAGCCGGTCGGTAGACGTCACCGCCAACAAGCCCAAGCCCGGATGGTCTTCCGAAAGCTTTTCCCACGCCGCCATGGCTTCGGGTGCCATCGCCCCGCAATAGGCGATTGCCATCTTGCAATCCTTGCCCGGCGCACGGAGCCAGTAACCACCTGAAACGATTTCCGATTTGGTGGCATCGGAAAGTTCGCGTTCGGGCTGTGCCAGCGGCTTGGTCGATAGCCGCAGATACACCGATCCGCCCTTCGGGGCCTGCAAATGATCAAAGGACCAGCCCATGATGGTTGCAAGCTCGTCGCCAAAGCTTGGCTCAAAGCTGGTCAGGCCCGGCTGCCCCATCCCGATCATCGGGGTTGAAATCGACTGATGTGCGCCGCCTTCGGGGGCCAGCGTGATACCACTTGGTGTTGCCACGACCATGAACCGCGCATCCTGGTAGCAGGCATAGTTGAGCGCATCCAGACCACGCGCAATGAACGGATCATAAAGGGTGCCAATCGGGAACAGGCGCTGCCCGAACAGACTATGCGACAGACCAAGGGCCGCCAGATTCAAGAACAGGTTGTTTTCGGCAATGCCAAGTTCAACATGCTGACCTTCGGGCGATCTGATCCATTTCTGGGCCGAGGGTACCTTGCGTTCACGGAACTCATCAGCCAGTTCTTCGCGCCCAAACAGGCCACGCTGGTTCACAAAACCACCAAGGTTGGTCGAAACCGTCACGTCGGGTGATGTGGTGACAATGCGATCAGCAAGGGCAGAGTTTTTCATCTTGGCAAGTTCATTAAGGATTTTGCCAAATACTTCCTGGGTGCTCGATGTTTCCACCCGCGCATAGGGCATTTCCGGAATGGTGATGACTTCGGCCATCTTGTGGCGCGGGGCGCGGTCATTGAACGGCGCGTTCTTGATATAATCGCGCACACGATCAGCACTGACATCAAGGCCCGCCGCCATATCCCATTCCTGTCCGTCGGCGATCTTGTTCTGAAGCTTGAAGGCATCCATCTGCGCGACATTCATAAGCCCGGCATGGTTGTCCTTGTGGCCCTGAAGCGGGGTGGCATAGCCCTTGACGGTATAGGCAATGAACACGGTCGGTTTGTCATTGGGAACGGCATCAAAGGCATTAAGCACCGCCTCCATGCAATGGCCGCCCAGATTGGTCATCAGATCATGCAGGGCATCATCATCATAATCGCCAAGCAGGCTTGCCAGTGCATTATCACCGGGCATGTCAGACAGGATTTGCTTGCGCCATGCCGCCCCGCCCTGGAAGGTCAGGGCCGAATAGATGTCGTTTGGCGCATCATTAAGCCATTTCTTCAATGACTTGCCGCCCGGTTTGGCAAAGGCATCGTGAAGCTTGCGACCATATTTTATGGTGATCACGTTCCAGCCAACGGCCCGGAAGAACCGACCGATCACGCGGAACAGATGGGCATCAATCATGCCATCAAGGCTTTGACGGTTATAGTCAATCACCCACCAGACATTGCGAATGTCATGCTTCCAGGTATCAAGAAGCGCCTCATAGATATTGCCTTCATCAAGTTCGGCATCGCCGACAAGGGCAACCATGCGGCCGGGCACTTCGCCCTTGGGCAGCATGTTTTTGTAACGCAGGTAATCCTGCGTCAGGGCTGCGAAGTTGGTGACCGCCGCGCCAAGACCAACCGAGCCGGTGGAAAAATCAACCTGATCGCCATCCTTGGTCCGCGAAGGATAGGACTGCGCGCCGCCGAATGACCGGAAATTCTCAAGCTTCTCCCTGGTCTGGCGGCCAAACAGATAATTGATCGCATGGAAAACCGGACTTGCATGCGGCTTGACCGCAACCCGGTCCTGCGGACGCAGAATATTGAAATAAAGGGCCGTCATAAGGGTTGTCATGGATGCACAACTGGCCTGATGACCACCAACCTTGATGCCGTCACGTTTCGGACGCAGATGGTTGGCATTATGGATCGTCCAGCTTGATAGCCAACGCACCTTTTTCTCGATCTGACCGAGCATCTCCAGATCTTCGGCCTTCACGTTGCCGGTGCTGGTTGCTTCGATAATTTCACCGATTTCCGGGGCGGCATCCTGTGCTGACATTTTCCTGATCCCTTTTCACGCCTGATGTTCCGGGTTTCTTTCGGGCTCGTCTCTGAACCCGCAATATTCCGGTATTGAATTACCGATTTTTAAGTCGCCACTGCGGAAATCAAGGGATACCAACATCATTTCACACAAGATTCGTCACTTTTGGTTCAAATGTGGAATCGGCTGCGACATTCCCGGTCAAACATTCGAATTTCCCGTCTGAAACAATATTTCGTGGTCGCGAATCGCCGATATCAACAGTGCGATTCGTCTCTCCGCAGCCTGCGCGTAACGGGCTCTGGAACACAGGGCATCGGGGGATATCCACCCCCGGCAAGCTTGACCTGACCGGTATGGTGCCCATGCCTGAGGATTGCCTGCGGTCATCTCGCCTGCCGTCGGGATATTGCGGAGATACCATCCCGCTCGCAAGAAATGGCCAGGACTGAACATCCCCCGATTGTGTAGTGATCGAACCATCCGTATAGTCCTGTCCTCAATTCACTCCATACCACTCTATTGTCCCGGATTTCTCTTGGCTTTTTCCACTTTCATTACTGCATTACCCGGCGCGTTCAGACACGGTGTGCTCACAGCACTGCTTGCCGCTTTGCTGAATGCGTTATCCGGGTTTGGTCCGGCACGGGCTGATGAAAGGGCCCCGCAACAAGCACGCCCGGTTCTTGAGATCAGACTTCCCATAGATCAGCGGTCAGACTATTGCAAAGGGGTCACACCATGGGACAGACATTCGGAATATCATGTTGAATTGTTGCGCCTTGCAATACGGCTAAGCGGCAGGGACATCACAATCACACCGGTTTGCATGGATTATCCGACCGAGGAACGCCGGGTATCAATGCTGCTTGCCAACGATCCGATCAATACTGTCCATTTTGGCACCTCTCAGGATCGCGAAGACAAGTTGCTGCCAGCCTATGTCCCGATTTATCTGGGGACGACGGGGCTGCGGCTGTTCATGGTGCTCAATGAAAATCTGCCTGCCCTTGAATCCGTCAGATCAATGGATGACCTTCGGAAGTTTTCGATGGGTCAGGGACTTGGCTGGCCAGACACGAAAATCCTGATTGAAAACGGCTTTTCGGTCTCGGACGGACGCTATAACACCTTGCACAAGATGCTTGATGCCAAGCGGTTTGATCTTTACCCCCGCGCCTTCTGGCAAATTCTCGGGGAATGGCGCTGGATGAAGGAACAGGCACCAAACATCAAAGTTTCACCGGAAATCGGGCTTTATTATTCCCAGCCGATCTATTTCTTTTTCGCCCCGGGGGAACCGGAATTGCGCGATGCCATTCAAACCGGACTTGAACGCGTTTATTCGAACGGCTTGATGTTTGAACTTTTGAAGAACCATCCCGAAACCGCCCCGTCCTTCCATCTGATCGATCTGAGAAAACTCCGCGTCATTCTAGGCACAAACAAAAATTTGCCGGAGAAATCAAAAGAAGTCCTGAAAACATACGGCCTCTTTGACTAGCACCCTGCACCAGACACCCCGAGAACGGCAAGGATGCCCCTGACGCCACGGGGGATACTCATCTGGTCAAAGAGCCAGCCTGCCATCGGGCAGACCGGCTCTCATTTCCTTTCCGGGCGTCTGATCGGGAAGTCGGGCCCGCAGCCTTATTCAGCGGCAATCGCCATTTCGCCGCCATCAAGCGCATTGGCAAGATCAGCCAGAATATCGTCAATGCTTTCAAGTCCGGCCGACAGACGGATCAGGCCATCAGTGATCTGATATTGCGCACGCTCTTCGGCAGTATAGGTCGAATGGGTCATGGATGCCGGATGCTGGATCAGGGTTTCGGCATCGCCCAGGCTGACCGCACGGGTGATCATGTTAAGGCCGTTCATCAGCTTGCGGCCTTCTTCGATCCCGCCTTTAAGCTCAAAGGCAATCATGCCGCCAAAACGATCCATCTGCTTTTTCGCAAGGTCGTGCTGCGCAAAGCTTTCAAGGCCCGGATAAAACACGCGATCAACCTTCGGATGGGAATCAAGGAACGCTGCGATCTTCTCGGCATTGTCGCAATGGCGCTCCATACGCAGCTCAAGCGTCTTAAGCCCGCGCATCACAAGATTGGCATCCTGTGCCGACAGAACCGCACCGGTCATGTCCTTTAGCCCGACCAGACGGACCTGCGTCATATCTTCAAGCGAGCCAATTACCGCACCGGCCATAAGGTCACCATGACCGCCCAGATATTTGGTGGCCGAATGCACCACAATGTCGGCACCCAGTTCAATCGGGCGCTGCAGATAGGGCGTGCAATAGGTGTTATCAACAACAACCTTTGCACCGTGTTTATGGGCAATTTCGGAAATGGCTTCGATATCGACAAGACGCATATTCGGGTTGGCAGGGGTTTCGAAATAGACAATCTTGGTCTTGTCCGAGATCGCCTTTTCCAGTTCAGCCGGATCGGTCAGATCAACATGGGTATGCTTGATGCCGAACTTCTCCAGACCATGACGGAAATAGGCGAATGTGCAGCCATAAAGGGTGCGATCAACAATGATCTCGTCACCTGGCGCGATAAAGGTCCAGAAGACCGAGGTGATCGCCCCCATGCCCGATGCGGTCGCAAGCGCTGCTTCACCGCCTTCAAGCACTGCCAGACGCTTTTCGAGAAGATCAAGGGTCGGGTTGGCAATGCGCGAATAGATGAAGCCCTGCTCGTCACCAGCAAAGAACCGCCCGCCCTGCTCGGCTGTTTCGAACGCGAAGGTCGAAGACATATATACCGGCGGGTTCAGCGCACCATTGTGGCTTTGCGGATCATAACCATGATGAATCGCACGGGTGGCAAAACCGGTTTTGGCGACATTGCTGTGGCGGCTGTCATTGGCAGACATGTGAGGCTCCTGAAAATGCGTTTATTCTGCCCTCACATCCGCAATCCCCGTGCCAGATTGTAAAATCCCCGATTTTCAAGGCTGTGCACCATCAGCGCAAAAATTTAGTGTAAATAATTATTTACACATCTCATTCCCAATTCGCACTTTACGGCAAATACACTGGAAATCAGGCATTTGATCACGTATACTTTTCGTTACAGTGTAAACATATCGGTACAGACATGCGGTTTGAAATACGCGGCGAAAACAGACTGGGCATCACACGTGACGTGGTCAATGTCCTGACCGATCAGGGGCTGGATATCCGCGCGTTTGAGGTCACCACCCATTACATCTATGCCGATATTCCGGCCATTCAACCGGGTCGTTTTCCGCTTTTATCCCATGCGCTTAAACAGATCCCCGGAATATCCGACATTCGCGAGATCGACCGCCTGCCGACCGAACGCCGCCGCGCACAGCTTCACGCGACCCTTGCCGCCCTTGGCGATCCGGTGATTGCCGTTGATGCCAATGGCCTGATCGCACAGGCCAATCCGGCTGCACAATCCATTGCAGGCACCAATGACAAGCCTCTTCGGGATCAGGATATTTCCAACATCCTTGCCGAACCATCAATTGAAGATTTGCGCCAAAGCGGTTTTCACCTTCCTGAACATGAAGTCACTTTAGGCGGTCAGACCTATTTGCTTCAGGTCGAACCGATTGGTCATGTCGATGATGGATCGGACGCAGGAGATGACGAACCCTGGGGCGGGGTGATGGTGTTTCACCGGGCCGCACGGCTCGGTCGGGTCATCACCGCCCTTCAGGATCGCAGCCATACCGGTTTTGACGACATCATCGGCACCAGCCGTGCTATGACACGGGTAAAATCACAGGCCCAAAGGCTTGCCAATATTGATGCACCCCTTCTGATCCTTGGCGAAACCGGTACGGGTAAGGAGCTTTTTGCCCGCGCCTGCCACCGCGCAAGCGCGCGTGCCGACCAACCGTTCCTTGCCCTTAACTGTGCCGCCATGCCCGAAGGTCTGGCTGAAAGCGAACTGTTTGGCTATGCCGCAGGCGCCTTTACCTCGGCACGCCGTGGTGGCAAGCCGGGTCTTCTCGAGCTGGCCGATGGCGGCACGCTGTTTTTGGATGAAATCGGTGAACTGACCCCCTATTTGCAGGCCAAGCTTCTGCGCGTTTTGCAGGATGGCCGGTTCCGGCGCGTTGGCGGGACCGACGAAATTTCCGTTGATGTCCGTATCATCAGCGCCACCAACCGCGACCTTGAAGCCATGTCCCATGACGGCACCTTCCGCGAGGATCTTTATTTCCGCATCAACGTCCTTGGCATCACCCTGCCCCCGCTCCGCGACCGGGTCGAGGACATTGATGATCTTGCCAAATTCTTTATGGCCCGCACGGCCCAGCAAACCGAACGACCGACCCCGCATCTTGCCCGGGACGGGCTTGACTGGCTGCGCGCCCATGACTGGCCGGGCAATGTGCGTGAACTGGAAAACACCCTTTTTCGTGCCGTCGCCCTGCTGGATGGCGATGTGCTTGGTGCACGCGATCTGACCAGTGCGGCCACCGGCACCATGACGACCCCGGATACAGCAGCACATTCCGAAAGCACCGACCCGTCTGACGCTCAAACTGCCCCGGCCCATGGGCCCGACCTGATCACCCAGGCATTGGCGCAGGATGACTTCAATGCCGGACTGGACATGCTGGAACGTGAAATGCTGATGCGGCTTTATCCGGATTACCCAAGCTCGCGCAAGCTGGCAGAGCGGCTTGGCGTTTCGCACACATCGATTGCCAATAAACTCCGCAAATACGGCATTGGCCCCTAAAAACCCGGCAGATTACTTGCCCGCATATTTCAGATGAATAAGCGGATAGGGCCGCCCCTGCCCGTCAAGGGCCGAACGCCCGGTGCGCACAAAGCCCAACTTTTCATAAAAACCGATGGCCTGCGGATTTTGCTCATTCACGTCGGTTGTCATGGCGGGATGAAGCGCAAGACCATGGCGCACAAGTGCTGTACCAATACCCTTGCCACGACAGGCCGGGTCGATAAACAGCGCCTCCATATGACCGCCATCAATCAGCATGAAACCAAGCGGATAATCACGCGCATCAACGGCAAGCCAAAGCGGCGCATCAGGCAAAAATCCGCACACAAGATCGTCAATCGCAAGACGATCCTCGGGCGTCAGGAAATCATGGGTGGCATCGACAGCACCCCGCCAGATTTCAACAATGCGGTCACCCTCACCGGGTCTGGAAGCTCTGATATTCATCATTGCGGCACTTTAATTCGGCATTTGTCACCCCACAAGCAAACCTTTGAGGCAACACGTATTTTACTCCCCGCCAACGCCTGCAACGATCATTGATCACACCTCTTCTTGCCAGTTTGGTTGCAGTGCGGCATGATCCTTCCAACTTAACAAGAGGAACAAACTCCTCACCCACAGGGAGAAGAAATATGCTGACAGGAAAACGCGCACTCGTGACCGGATCAACCAGCGGCATCGGCCTTGCGATGGCAAAGGCACTTGCCGGTGCGGGCGCGGATGTGATGCTCAATGGCTTTGGCGATGCCGATGCGATTGAAGCCACCCGCAAATCCTTTGAAACAGAATATGGCGTGACCGCCTTCTACAACGGTGCCGATTTGTCCAAGCCCGACGAAATCGAAGCCATGATGCAGGATGCCGAGGCCAAATTTGGTGGCGTTGATATCCTGATCAACAATGCCGGCATTCAATATACTGCCAATGTCGAGGATTTCCCGGTCGAGAAATGGGATGCGGTGATTGCGATCAACCTGACATCGGTTTTCCACACCACCCGCCTTGCCGTGCCCTATATGCGCAAGAAAAACTGGGGCCGGATCATCAATACCGCGTCTGCCCACGGCCTTGTCGCCTCGGTCCAGAAGGCAGCTTACGTTGCCGCCAAACATGGCGTGATCGGGCTGACCAAGGTCACTGCCCTTGAAACAGCCGAAACCGGCATTACGGCAAATGCCATCTGCCCGGGCTGGGTGCGCACCGAACTTGTCGAACGCCAGATCGAAGCCCGTGCCAAGGAAGCCAACATCTCCATCGAGGAATCTGCAACCCGTCTGGTCTCGGACAAACACCCGTCCAAACAGTTCGTCAGCCCCGAACAGATCGGCCAGACCGCGCTATTCCTGTGCTCGGACGCCGCATCGCAGATGACCGGCACGCATCTGTCGGTCGATGGCGGCTGGACCGCACAATAAGCCTTTTCCTTACGCCCATCAAAAAGCCCCTCGGCACCTAATGCCAGAGGGGCTTTTTATCTTCTGCCATGGCGAAAGGATCAATCCTTTGGCGTGCAAGTCATACCATTGCGTTCAGCATTGGCGAGGCAATCGGTTTTCTTGGAATAGCCCTGCGTCGAGGCCCCGACGATATTGCCGTTCCGGGCCGTCCGCCGCCACCGCCAGCCGTCCTTGCCCTCGTAAATTTCCCAGCGGTCACCGCGTTGATCGGTACATTCAGACATGCGTCACCTCGTTTGCTGCGTTTTACCCGTTGCAAGGATGACGCCCGACCAGATGGCTTGTGACGCAAAACTTACTGCCCCAAATACCGCCCCAGATGCTCGACCAGCATGCGGATCTTCGGACTAAGATGGCGGTTGGTCGGATAGATCGCCCAGATGCCTTCATCTGACGGCTGATATTTGGTCAGGACCGGGATCAGATCACCACTGGCGATCCAGGGATCGACGTAGTAATCGGGCAATTGCACGATGCCGATACCTTTAAGCGCCGCATCCAGAAGCGCCTGCCCGCTATTGGCGTGGATGGAGCCATGAATGCGGATGGTGCGTTCGCGTCCGTCTTCTTCAAACCGCCAGTAATCCAGCGTCCCGACCAGACAGTTATGGTGATTGAGCTCTGACAGGGAGTGCGGTTCCCCACGCTTGGCGATGTAGCTTGGCGCTGCACAGGCATAAAGACGGCGGGTGGATAACTGCTGGGTCATCAGGCTGCCGGTCGTGCCTTCCAAACGGCCCAGACGGATCGCCATGTCATAGCCCTCAAGCACCAGATCAAGCTTCTGGTTGGTAAAGCGGCACTGGACTTCAAGATCGGGATAGCGCGCCACGAAATCATTCACCAGCGGCGCAATCACGGTTTCACCATAGGTCGTCGGCGCGGTCAGTTTAAGCTTGCCGCGTGGTACTTCGGTCAGGTTGCCAATGGCGCGCTCCGCCTCGCCCAGACCGTCAAGCAACTGACGGCAATGCTGGTAGTAAATCTGTCCGGCCTCGGTCACGCTGACCTTGCGCGTGGTACGGTAAAAAAGCTGGGTGCCCAGCTTTTCCTCAAGTGCGGTGATCTGTCGGCTGACCTGGGCCACCGAAATGCCAAGCTGCCTGGCCGCCGCTGTAAAGCTTTGGCGTTCCGATACGGCGATAAATTCGCTGATCCCGTCCCAGGCATTCATGGCAATCGGCCCATATTATTACAACACAGTAAAAGTTATTTACCAAAATACCGGATTATCAGGATAGGAGAAATAAATAGACTGATGCCATTATCATTTCTTTTGCCGGAGGAGCGTCATGAGCGCCGAAACCATTACCTGTAAAGCCGCCATCGCATGGGAAGCGGGCAAGCCGCTGTCGATCGAAGAAGTTCAGGTCGCCCCGCCCAAGGCTGGCGAAGTGCGCATCAAGATCGTTGCCACCGGCGTTTGCCATACCGATGCCTTTACCCTGTCGGGTGACGATCCCGAAGGCATCTTTCCCGCCATCCTTGGCCATGAAGGCGGCGGCATTGTTGAATCCATCGGCGAAGGTGTCACCAGCGTTGCCGTGGGTGATCACGTGATCCCGCTTTACACCCCGGAATGTGGCGAGTGCAAATTCTGCAAATCGGGCAAAACCAACCTGTGCCAGAAAATCCGCGTCACCCAGGGCAAGGGCCTGATGCCTGATGGCACCACCCGCTTCTCGCAGAATGGCAAGCCGATCTATCACTATATGGGTTGCTCGACCTTCTCGGAATACACTGTGCTTCCGGAAATCTCGCTTGCGAAAATCAACAAGGCCGCCCCGCTTGAAGAAGTCTGCCTTCTGGGTTGCGGTGTGACCACCGGCATGGGTGCCACCGTCAATGCGGCAAAGGTTCAGCCGGGTGATTCGGTCGCAGTCTTTGGCCTTGGCGGCATCGGTCTTTCGGCCATCATCGGCGCGCAGATGGCCGGTGCCGGTCGCATCCTTGCCATTGATCTTAACGAAAAGAAATTTGAACTTGCCAAGCAGCTTGGCGCAACCGATTGCATCAACCCGAAAGACCATGACAAGCCGATCCAGGAAGTCATTGTCGAAATGACCGATGGTGGTGTCGAGTGGTCGTTTGAATGTATCGGCAATGTCAATGTCATGCGTTCGGCGCTTGAATGCTGCCACAAGGGTTGGGGTGAGTCGGTGATTATCGGTGTTGCCGGTGCCGGTCAGGAAATCTCGACCCGTCCGTTCCAGCTGGTCACCGGTCGCGTCTGGCGCGGCACCGCATTTGGCGGCGTCAAAGGCCGTTCGCAACTGCCGGATTATGTTGAACGCTACCTTGCCGGTGAGTTCAAACTGTCTGATTTCATCACCCATACCATGAAGCTTGAAGACATCAACGAAGCGTTCGACCTGATGCATGAAGGCGAAAGCATCCGTTCGGTCATCCATTACTGATCATCGATACTTTAATTGAAAAACAGCGCCATTGCCGGAAATCATCCGGCAATGGTCGATCAGAAGGAGGCCCGAATGGGTATTGAAAACGCGTCAAGCAACAAGGTGTTTGGTGGCTGGCAAAAGCAATATACCCACCCGTCTGCGGTGCTGGGCTGCGACATGCGCTTTGCCATCTACCTGCCGCCGCAAGCCGGTAACGGCACCAAGGTCCCGGTCATGTACTGGCTTTCGGGCCTGACCTGCACCGATGAAAACTTCATGCATAAGGCCGGTGCGTTTCGCGTGGCTGCTGAACTCGGCATTGCGATTGTCGCCCCGGACACCAGCCCGCGCGGCGATCATGTCCCCGATGACGAGAACGAGGCCTATGATTTCGGCAAGGGTGCTGGCTTTTACGTCAATGCCACCCAGGAACCCTGGGCACGCAATTACCGCATGTATGATTACGTGACCAAGGAACTGCCCGCCCTGATCAGGGATCACTTCCCGGTCAGTGACGATGCGGTGATTTCCGGTCATTCGATGGGCGGTCATGGTGCATTGATGATTGCCCTTCGCAATCCCGGCACGTTCAAATCCGTCACCGCCTTTTCGCCGATCACCAACCCGATCAATTGCCCGTGGGGCCAGAAGGCGCTTGGCAATTATCTCGGCGATGATAAATCGGCCTGGAAGGCATGGGACAGCTCGGAACTGATGAAGGCCGCCAGTGCCGCCAACGCCCAGACGCCCGCACTGGTAGATCAGGGCGATGCCGACGGCTTCCTTGCCGAACAGCTTAAGCCAGAGGCGCTTGAAGCTGCGGCCAAGGCATCAAACTATCCACTGACCCTTCGGATGCAGGATGGCTATGACCATAGCTATTACTTCATCTCGACCTTTATCGAAGATCATATCCGCTTCCACGCCAAGCATCTTGGCCTGAGCTGATTGCACCCCGATCTTCGGTTTCCCCGGCACGTCGCCAGATACCGTTCTCCCCCCTTGACGTGTCGGGGCCTTATTCAGGCTCATGAAGTTAATCGAAACTGCGTGCTTCAATCGCGTCGGCAACATCATCGGCCATTTTAAGGGTCCGGATGATCAGGGGCACCACCATCGCAAGGATGGATCGATCAAGGCCGCGCGCGCGCTGGGCATCGCGGATTTCCGATGCCACCGTGGCGATGACCGGGATAAAACGCAGCACCATTGAAATCGCCAGACTGACCTTTTCCGGGTTCACGCCCAGCGGTTTAAGCGGACGCATGGCACGCTCAAGGGATGCCAGCATATCGGATGTTTTGGTGGTCAGGGTCACAAGCGATGCAAACATCACAATGGCGGCAATCCGGGTAATGACCAACAATCCCGCCTGCCAGTCATTCAGCCAAAGCTGCACGGCAAAAAAGATCGCAAGCAGCCAGAACATCGGCTTGATCTGGGCTGTCATGGTCGCCCAACCGAACCCCGAAATGCGATAAAGCACAATCACACTGACCAGAACAAGACTGACCACCGGCCAGTCGGGGATCAGGAACACACCCGTACCAAGGGCAACCATGGCAAGGATCTTAGCCCCGGCCTGTGCGCGATGGAGCACAGAGTTCCCGTCCCTGTAAAGGCCTGCGATCATGCCATCATCTCGCGATATTTCGAAATGGCGTTGGCCGGAATGTCATCAATAACGATCCTGCCGTTTTCAAACACCAGAACACGGTCATAACCGGCAATCAGATCAAGATCATGGGAAACCGTAATCACCGTCTGATCCAGATCGGCAATGGCGCGTTCAACCCGGTTGCGATTGCGCAGGTCAAGCAAGGTGGTCGGCTCGTCCAGCACAATATAGCGCGGCTCCATCACCAGAACGCCGGAAATGGCCAGAAGCTGTTTCTGCCCGCCGCTAAGCAGATGGCTGGGATGGGTTTTGAAATCCGACAGATCATAACGCGCAAGGATTTCATCAACGCGCCGGTTGATCTCGTCCTTGGGCAGTTTCAGGGCCTTGAGCCCGAAGGCCAGATCTTCTTCAACCACCGGATAGACGATCTGGTTATCGGGGTTCTGGAAAACAAAGCCGACATGGCGGCGGATCTTGCGGCCATCCTTGGCCGGATCAAGGTCATCAATCAAAACCCGTCCGCTGGTTGCGGTCTGAAGCCCGTTCAGAAGCCGCACGAAGGTGCTTTTACCCGATCCATTGGCGCCGATGATCCCGATGCGCTTTTGGCTAAGCGTGAGGTCGATATCCTCAAGGGCGCGGCGTGCATCAAATTGCACAGATACATTTTCAAAACGGATCATGGGGTTGGCTGTCCGGCGTTCTTCGGGAAAGGGGTCTGGTTTAAAATGAGCGGAGAACGGGCGCAAGCAGACCGCAACGGCGATCTCTGCTTGCGCCCATAAGATGTCAGGCTGATTTCGAAATCAAGGGATACGAGCGACGCACCGCAAGACATGCAGCGGTTGCAATCGCCACCTTGATCGCATCACCGATCAGGAAGGGTGCTGCGCCAACTGTTGCCTGCCAATAGCTGATATCTGCGGCCACCGCGACCCAGGCATTGCCAATGGCATAAAGGACAACGATCCCGCCAAAGGCAATCGAAACTGCCGCGTTAACGACATTCAGCCGGTTCCAGAATTTTTCGATCAAAAGGCCGATGACAAAGGCCGAAATGGCCCAGCCAAAAATAAACCCGCCGGTCACCCCGACCATCACGCCAAAGCCGCCACGGCCACCCGAAAGCAGTGGCAAACCAAGTGCCACCAGCACAAGGAACAGCACAATCGAAAGCCCGCCGCGACGTGCGCCCAAAATGGCACCAGCCAACATCGGCCCCAGTGACTGGGCGGTTACCGGCACACCGGTAATCGGAAGTGTGATTGGCGGAAACAGGCCAAGAACAGCGGTCATTGCCGCAAACAAGGCGATATAGACGATATCTTTGGTCTTCATGTAACGGTTCCCATTCCCGTTATAAAGCATCCCTGCATCAACCCCTTGCGCAAGGACGCCTTTCGTTAACCGGTCCGCCCGACCAGCTCAACGCGATATGGGATAACCGCAAATCTGAACGACGCCAAGCAAAATGACATCGCCATCACCGGGATCAGTGCACCCGTCCCGGTGATAAGCAATGGAATTCAAATGCTTAGTCCTGATCGCCTTCGACAAAGGTTTTAAGCCGCATAAGGGCGGATTCCCACCGTCCGGCAACCTGATCAAGATAGGCGCGCGCCTGCGCAAGCTGTTCGGGGCAAAAGGCATACTGGCTTTCGCGCCCGACCTTGTGACTTTGCACAAGACCCGCCGTTTCAAGAACACGCAGATGCTTGGTCACCGCCTGACGCGTCATATCGGCATCGTCAGACAGCGCCGAGATCGAACGCGGCTTGCCATCCGCCAGACGATCAAAGATCGCCAACCGTGTCGGATCGCCCAAAGCGGCAAACATGACCGAAAAATCACGGTCATGTTTGAGATATGCAGGATTATGTTCAGTTTTCGACATGTTTCTTGATGTTTTCCAACTGGGCGCCCCAGCCATGTGTATTGGCCCGCAACGCATCAGCAATGCGATGGGGTGGCAGGTTATCAAATCCGGTTTCGCGCACCCGAACCGATGTCTGACCATCAGATTCTTCAAGCCAGAATTCGACAAGTGTTTCGGGTTCACCGCTGTAATCCACATCCGGATCAACCGCATATGGATGCCATGTATAGGCGAAATAGGATGGTTCCTCCATCGCCTTGATCGTGGAGTTCCACGGCACATGGGTAAAACCTTCGATGGTGATCTTGCCCGAAGATACCTTGCCCACCGTAAACGGTCCCTCGATATTGATCCCGAACCATGCGCCGAATTCCTTTGAATCGGTCAGGGCCTTCCAGACACGTGAACGGGACGCTTTGATTTCAATCGACTTCTCAATGGTATTTGACATAACGCAACCTCCTGGTTGCATTTAACTTGCCAGAAGACCTTGATTTACGCAACCAAAAAGTTGCTCTTTAATTGTGGACCCCAAATGCACAAACGCCCGACCGTTGCCGGCCGGGCGATGCGTGCTCCCGTCATCCTTGGGTCAGTGCCGCTGTCAATGCAACTGGCAAGCCCGTGCAGCTTTCCTTATATCCCCATATCAGGATGCTGCGGATTGGCGGAGCCCCCCTGTCTCGATGATGAAATTCTTGACGTCTTCAAGACCGTCCATGGCCTTGAGATTGGTAAACAGGAACGGACGATCGCCGCGCATTTTCCTGGCATCGCGGTCCATCACGCCCAGATCGGCCCCGACCAGTGGTGCCAGATCGGTCTTGTTGATCACCAGCAAATCGGATCGCGTAATGCCCGGCCCGCCCTTGCGCGGGATTTTGTCGCCGGCTGATACGTCGATGACGTAAATCGTGATATCGGCAAGCTCCGGCGAGAAGGTGGCCGACAGGTTATCCCCGCCAGACTCGATAAAGATCGCCTCAAGCCCGGCATGCTTGGCCGCCATGTCTTCGACCGCTGCCAGATTGATCGACGCGTCTTCGCGAATGGCCGTATGCGGGCAGCCACCGGTTTCAACACCGGCAATACGATCTGCTGCCAGTGCACCCGAACGGGTCATGAATTCGGCGTCTTCGCGGGTATAGATATCATTGGTGATGGCCGCGATATTGAATTCATCGCGCATGGCCTTGCACAGGCGCTCCAGAAGTGCGGTTTTGCCCGAGCCAACCGGCCCACCAATTCCGATACGAAGGGGAGAGCTCATGATCTAAATAGCCTCGTATATTGGGTTTCGTGTTTCATCGATGTCCAGTCAACAAGCGGCGCCGCGGCACCGAGATCAGACAGATCGGCGCTCATCGCATGATCAACGGCAATCGAAACTGCCTGATCAAGGGATGACAGGGACCGGACACCATCGGTCTGACCAAGCGGCACCAGACGCACCGCACTGGAAACAAGGTTTGCCGCCATGGCATGCAAATAGGCGGTCAAGGCATCCTGCAATGGCACTTTGATCTCGGCGGCCGCAATGCCCACGGCCACCGGATAGGACGGCAAACGATCATCGCCACGCATGCGGCTGGCCCAGCGCGTCAGAACACCCTCGCCCCAGACTTTTTCCACCGTCGAGACAAAGGCACGCCCCTGCGCGGTTGCCTCCAACGCCATTTCAGATGTGCCGCGCCAGCAATCGGCCTCAACACCGATGTCAAACAGGGCTTCTTCCTCGCCTGCAAGGGCCGCACGCCATGCTGCACAGAACAGTACTGCGTCAATCCGCCCAGCGCCGAATTCCAACACCCCTTCAACCCAGTTGATCAGGGTATTGGCCGAGCTGACCCGACCGTCTTCCACCGCATATTCCACACCATGGGAATAGGTATAGGCACCGACCGGAAATGACGGACTAAGCCATGTCATCAACCGCATCAGTCCAGCGGGGTTAAGGGTCAGGGTTTCAGTGGTCATGCGGTTTCCCTGCGGTATGGGCGTGGGAATGGCCGTGATCACCGTGGCTGTGGGAGTGGCTGTGTCCATGACCATGCGAATGACTATGGCCATGCTTGTGATCACGACCATGATCTTCATGATCGAAGTGATCGTTGCCATGGCTGTGACCATGTGCGCCGCCAAGCCCGTGATAGGCCCCGTTCAGTGGATTGAACGGGGCGATTTCCTGGTCGACCACCCCGCCGAGCCCGGTAATCATGTCACGCATCACATGATCATCGATAATGCGCAACCGCCCGTCTTTAAGGACCTCGACCGGGGTATGACGGTTGCCGATATGCCAGGCCAGCTTGGCCGCGGCAATCGGACCGGATGCGGTAATGGTCAATACCGGCTCGTCGGCGGCGCGCACCACAATCACCCCGCCATCGACAAGGCGCAAACGATCCCCGTCCGCCAGACGCACCGCATGCGGCAAATCAAGCAGGAAGGGTTCGCCCGCATCATCCATCAGACGAATGCGCCGGCGGTGCCGATCCGAAAAGGCCAGGGTTACCGTCCCGCGTACCTCCATCAGTTCAGGGGCCGCATCGGAACGATCAACCGGGATATGTTCAATGGCGTGACGCATAAAGCTTATCCGATCAGAACAGGAAGTAACGCTGTGCCATCGGCACAACATCAACCGGCTGACAGGTCAGAAGTTCCCCGTCTGCGGTCACCTGATAGGTTTCCGGATCGACTTCCATGACCGGAAGCGCATCATTAAGCTTCATGTCCTTCTTGCCGATATTGCGCGTATTCGATACGGCCAGCAATTCCTTGGAAAGGCCGAATTCGGCGGCAATTCCGGCATCAATGCCAGCCTGTGACACGAACGAGAAACTCGACTTCGCAAGCGCATTGCCATAGGCCCCGAACATCGGGCGGTAATGGACCGGCTGCGGCGTCGGGATTGAGGCGTTCGGATCGCCCATGGCCGCTGCAATAATCATCCCGGCCTTGACCACCATATCGGGCTTGGTGCCAAAGAACATCGGCTTCCAGACGACAAGATCGGCGATCTTGCCAACTTCGATGGAGCCCACATGTGCCCCGATGCCCTGCGCAATTGCCGGGTTGATGGTGTATTTGGCGACATAGCGCTTGGCGCGGAAGTTATCATTCCCCTTGCCCGCATCTTCGGGCAAGGCACCGCGCTGTTTCTTCATCTTGTCTGCGGTCTGCCAGGTACGCGTGATGACTTCACCCACACGGCCCATGGCCTGACTGTCTGACGAGATAATCGAAAACGCACCAAGGTCATGCAGAATATCTTCGGCGGCGATGGTTTCGCGGCGAATACGGCTTTCGGCAAAGGCCACGTCTTCTGGGATTTTCGGATCAAGGTGATGGCAGACCATCAGCATGTCCAGATGCTCGTCAATGGTATTGACCGTAAACGGACGGGTCGGGTTGGTCGAGCTTGGCAGAACGTTGGCCTCGCCGCACAGCTTGATGATGTCTGGTGCGTGCCCGCCACCGGCACCTTCGGTATGGAAGGTGTGAATGGTGCGGCCCTTGAACGATGCGCGGGTATGCTCAACAAAGCCGCTTTCATTGAGCGTATCGGTATGGATCATGACCTGAACATCAAGGTCATCGGCAACCGAAAGACACGTATCAATCGCAGCCGGGGTCGTGCCCCAGTCTTCATGAAGCTTAAGCCCACAGGCGCCTGCCTTGATCTGTTCGATCAACGATCCCGGAAGAGTCGCATTGCCCTTGCCAAAGAAACCGATATTCATCGGAATCCCTTCTGCAGCCTGCAACATCCGGGCAATATGCCAGGGGCCGGGCGTACAGGTAGTTGCGTTGGTCCCGGCAGCCGGGCCAGTGCCACCGCCCAGCATGCTGGTCACGCCGGAATAAAGGGCATCTTCAACCTGTTGCGGGCAAATCCAGTGAATGTGGGCATCAATACCGCCAGCGGTAATGATATTGCCTTCGCCCGCGATGATCTCGGTGCCCGGACCGATGATGATATCGACACCGGGCTGAACATCGGGGTTCCCGGCCTTGCCGATCCCGGAAATACGACCACCGGTGATGCCGATGTCGGCTTTGACGATGCCGGTATAATCAAGGATCAGCGCATTGGTGATCACGGTATCAACCGCACCTTCGGCGCGCGTTGCCTGCGACTGGCCCATGCCATCACGGATGACCTTGCCACCACCGAATTTGACTTCCTCGCCAAGGGTGGTGAAATCCTTTTCGACCTCGATGATCAGGTCGGTATCAGCCAGACGGACCTTATCGCCAACGGTCGGGCCAAACATGGCCGCATAGGATGGACGATCAATTTCATATGCCATGTATCGTTCCCCCGCTTAGAGCTTGCCGTTGATTTTGGCGTTAAAGCCATAGACCGTGCCGGACCCGGCATATTTCACCAGATTGACCTCGCGCGACTGACCCGGCTCAAAGCGCACTGCCGTCCCGGCCGGGATATCAAGGCGAAAACCGCGTGCGGCCTCGCGGTCAAAATCAAGGCCCGGATTGGTTTCATAGAAATGATAATGCGATCCGACCTGCACCGGACGATCACCGGTATTGGCAACCATGATGGTCTTGGTTTCGCGCCCCTCGTTAAGAATAAGGCTGCCTTCCTTGGTAATGATTTCACCTGGAATCATGATAGCGCCTCCTTAGCGAATGGGTTCATGAACGGTCACAAGCTTCGTCCCGTCGGGGAAGGTTGCTTCGACCTGGATTTCGTGGATCATCTCGGCAATGCCATCCATGACCTGATCACGCGAAATCACGGTGGCCCCGTCGCGCATCAGATCGGCAACAGATTTGCCATCACGCGCGCCTTCAACGACATAGTCGGTGATGATCGCGATAGATTCCGGGTAATTAAGCTTTACCCCCCGTGCAAGGCGGTTGCGTGCGACCATGGCCGCAACCGAAACCAGCAGTTTGTCCTTTTCGCGTGGCGTCAAATTCATGCCTGGCTACTCCTTGGATCCACCGTTCTAAATCTCCCACAAACGCGGCAAACGTTCGGGAAGCCCCCTTGTTTTATGGCGGAACTGCTTCCACCATCCGCCATATACCCGGCGCAAATACATCGGATCACGTGCCATAAAGCGCGTGATCACAATTCCCTTCATCGCGGTCGCGGCACACAGGACTTCGCCCTTTGCCAGCCCCGCGGATGCCTGTTCAAGACAGTCGCGCGCCGCATCAAGATGATCTTCTGCCCCATGCCCGACCAGAATGGCCGTGGCATTGGCGCGTGCCCCGTCAAAACCCGCCCCGTGATCCAGAATGCGCAACACATCACCTTCAAGATGAAGCGCGTCACGCCACACCGGGCGCCCTTCAATCGACACATCCCATGCGTCGCGCGCCAATCCGGTTTTGAACACTTCACCCCGTGCCAGACGCCCGAACACCATCATTTCACCGGCCATAACCATGCCTGATCCCGATGCGGCAATGGTTGTCTTGCGACGAAGCCGCGCCTGATCAAACAGGATGCTTTCGTGGGGCAACCATTCAAGCCAGCCCCCATCTTCAACCGTCAGATCAACCGACATTTCGCAATCCGGCCCGACAGAGCGATAAATCTTTTCGGCGGCCTGTGCGGTAAAAAGTGCGGATGCGCCAGCCTCGACCTTGCCGGCAAATGCCAGTTTGTCGCCGCCGACCATGCCGCCAGATGTCGTTACCAGCACCGCCGTCGAAAGGTCCCCGGCCACCGGGCGCGGAAACAGGATTTTCATCGGATCGCGGTAATAAAGATGATCAAGGGCGGCATGCCCGCCCTGATGGGCAGGACCGGAACCCTGACGGAATGTCACCTCTGCGCGGCCATCGGTAATGATGCGCGCGGGCGTTCCGGTCATTTGGGCATCTGCATTTTGGGCTGCAGATATCGGGGTTTCGAGTTTACGAAGCTGCACTAGGCCACCTGATCAATGAGGTCCCGTTATTGGGCCTGATACCGTTTTCCGGTAATTCCAAGGGGCGTAACAGCAAGATGCGGGCCAACCATCAAATCCATGCCGAAACACGGATTTTGATGGCTATTGGTCTGATCAATCACGTGAAAGTTGCGCAAATTTTTGGCAAATGCTGATCAAACAGTCAGATAGGCCCGCACTTTTTCACGATCAAGTGTGTCCTTGGCTCCGGACAGAACGACCTCGCCGCGCTCAAGAACAACAATCTCGTCGGCCAGTTCGTGGGCGAATTCGAAATATTGCTCGACCAGCAGGATCGCCATGTCACCACGATCAGCCAGCTGTTTGATAACGCGCTGAATATCCTTGATGATCGAAGGCTGAATACCCTCGGTCGGCTCATCCAGAACTAGCAACCGGGGGCGCGTCACAAGCGCGCGCCCGATTGCGAGTTGCTGTTGCTGCCCCCCTGAAAGGTCACCACCACGCCGGCCCAGCATGTCACGCAGAACCGGGAACAGTTCAAAAATCTCGTCGGGGATATGGCGCATGGCACGCGGAAGTGCAGCAAACCCGGTTTCAAGATTTTCCTTCACGGTCAAAAGCGGAAAGATTTCGCGACCCTGCGGGACAATGGCAATCCCGTTGGCCGACCGACGCCATGACGGATCGCGCGAGATATCCTTGCCTTCCCATTTGATATTGCCTTCGGTAATCGGATGCTGGCCGACAACCGCGCGCATTAACGACGTTTTGCCAACCCCGTTCCGACCAAGAACAGCGGTTACCTTGCCGGTTTCGGCACTGAGCGACACTTTACGCAGGGCATGGGAAGCGCCATAGAACAGATCAATATTGCTGACATCGAGCATGTTTTGGCTCCCCTAGCGACCGAGATAAACTTCAATGACCCGCGGGTCTTTCTGCACATGATCAAGCCGCCCTTCGGCCAGAACCGACCCTTCGTGCAGAACAGTCACCTTGCAATCAAGGTCGCGGACAAATTCCATGTCATGCTCGACCACAACGACTGAATATTCCTTGGCAATCGTGCGCAGAAGCTTTGCCGTTTCCTCGGTTTCGGAATCGGTCATCCCGGCAACCGGCTCATCGACCAGAAGCAATTCAGGCTCCTGCATCAAAAGCATCCCGATCTCAAGCCACTGTTTCTGGCCATGCGAAAGGTTGGCGGCCATTTCATCGCGCTTGTCTTCAAGCATGATGGTGATCAGGGTCTTTTCGATCTTGGTTTTTTCGGCTGCGCTTAAACGATGAAACAGTGCCTGAAACACGCCGCGCCCGCCGGAACAGGCCAGAAGCAGATTGTCAAAAACCGTATGACTTTCAAACACGGTCGGCTTCTGGAACTTGCGCCCGATACCCAGATTGGCAATCTCGGCCTCGTCGAGCTTGGTCAGATCGATCTCGCTTTTAAATAAAACATCGCCGGTATCAGGGCGTGTTTTACCCGTGATGATATCCATCATCGTCGTCTTGCCCGCCCCGTTCGGGCCAATGATCGCGCGAAGCTCGCCCGGTTCGACATAGAATGACAGGTTGTTCAGGGCACGGAACCCGTCAAAGGTCACCGAAACCCCGTCGACATAAAGAATGGTTTCCGCCCGTGCCGATTTGACCTGCGGCTCGTCCGAGGCATTTGTTTCCATGACAGCTGCTTCGCTCATGCCTTGCCTCCTTCATTTGCGCGGCGTTTTCGCCAGGTCGTTAACAACGATTGCCGGTCCGCCGCCCCGAATGCCGGAACCGCACCGATCACCCCTTTTGGCAGGAACAGGGTCACAGCAATGAACAAACCACCTAGGAAGAACAGCCAGAAGTCCGGCATAACCCCGGTAAAGAAGGTCTTGGCATAGTTAACGATAAAGGCACCAAGCACCGCACCATAAAGCGTGCCGCGCCCGCCAACCGCGACCCAGATGACGATTTCAATCGACAATGCCGGGGCAAATTCACCCGGATTGATAATGCCGACCTGCGGCACATAAAGTGCACCGGCAATGCCCGCCATCACGGCTGACACGGTAAAGACAAACAGCTTGTAATATTCAACCCGGTAGCCGGTGAAACGCACCCGGCTTTCCGCATCGCGAATGGCAATCAGAACCTTGCCCAGACGCGACTGGGTAATACCGCGCGCCACGATATAACACACCCCGAGAAACACACAGGACGCCACAAACAATCCGGCACGCGTACCATCCGATTGCAACGAGAAACCAAGCAAATCCTTGAAATCGGTCAGACCGTTATTCCCGCCAAAGCCCATGTCATTGCGGAAGAAGGCCAGCAGAAGCGCATAGGTCATCGCCTGTGTGATGATCGAAAGATAAACCCCCGTCACGCGCGAACGGAATGCAAGGAAACCAAACACAAAGGCCAGAAGTCCCGGTACAAACATCGCCATGACAATGGCAAACCAGAACATGTCAAAGCCGTACCAGTACCAGGGTAATTCCTTCCAGTTCAGGAACACCATGAAGTCCGGCAGGATCGGATCGCCATAAACCCCGCGATCCCCGATCTGACGCATCAGATACATCCCCATCGAATAGCCACCCAGCGCAAAGAACGCGCCATGCCCCAGCGACAGGATGCCACAGAACCCCCAGATCAGATCAACGCTGAGCGCCAGAAGCGCATAGCACAGATATTTCCCCAAAAGGCTGAGCATCCAGGTCGGCACATGGAATGCCGATCCTTCGGGCACCAGAAGATTGCCCATCGGCACAAGGATCGCCGCAGCAATCAGGATCGCCAGAAGGATCATGCCGCCACGATCTTGCAGGAGCCAGCCAACAACCGGCGTCATTTTGTATTGTTGACGATAATCGGTCATGGATCAGGCCTCCACCGCGCGACCCTTAAGGGCAAACAGCCCCTTGGGTCGTTTCTGGATAAACAGGATCAGCGCAATCAGGACAAAGATCTTGGCAAGAACTGCACCCGCCACCGGTTCAAGGAACTTGTTGACGATACCAAGGCTGAATGCGCCAAGCACCGTGCCCCAAAGGTTCCCGACCCCGCCAAACACGACCACCATGAAACTGTCGATGATATAGGTCTGACCAAGGTTCGGACTGACGTTTGAAATCTGGCTGAGTGCCACACCGGCGATCCCGGCAATTCCCGAGCCCAGACCAAAAGTCAGCGCATCGACATATCCGGTACGAATACCGACCGATCCGGCCATGCGACGGTTCTGGGTGACCGCACGCATCTGAAGCCCGAAGGCAGTGTATCGCAGCACCGCGGCAATCCCGGCCACGACAATCACACTGAACAGGATAATCCAAAGCCGGTTATAGGTCAGAACGAGACCGGTCGAGAATTCAATCGCCCCGCTCATGAAATCGGGTGCGGTAACCTGCTGGTTGGTTGCCCCGAAAATCGAACGAATGGCCTGTTGCAACATAAGACTGACACCCCATGTCGCAAGCAGCGTCTCAAGCGGCCGACCATACAGGAAACGGATCACACAGCGTTCGATTACAACACCTACCGCACCCGCGACCAAAAAGGCCGCAGGCACCGAAATTGCCAGTGACCAGGCCGAACCAGACGGCAGGAACGGTGCCAGTGCCTGCTGCACCACAAAGGTGGTATAGGCGCCAATCATGATCATTTCGCCGTGCGCCATATTGATGACACCCATCACGCCAAATGTGATGGCAAGGCCAACCGCAGCCAACAACAGAACAGAACCAAGGCTGATACCGCGATAAACATCGCCGACCGTCTGCCATGTCGACAGACGCCGCTCGACAGATTCAAGAGCATCCTTTGCCGCTTCGACGACTTCCGGCTGATACCCTTCGGCTTCGGCACTGGCGACAAACTGCGACAGGACAGCACGAATTTGCGGTGTGGTTTCACTGGCAAGAACAAGGATCGCCGCCAGACGTTCATCCGTTGTTTCCCCGGCTGCCAAGGCCATGGTGGCCTCGGCCAGTTGCATCCTGGCCAACAGGGTTTCATCTTCTTCACGGTCAATGGCGCGCAAAAGCAGCGGCAACATCGCCGGGTCCCGGGCATCCATGATCTGCTCGACTGCTGCGGTTCGCACCGCAAGGTCCGGGCTAAACAGGTTCAGGGTCGCCAAGGCGTCGCGCAGCGCACCGCGCAAACGGTTATTCACCTTGATCTTGGAAAGTTCCTTGGAACTGCTTTCACCGGATTCTTCGCCACTGACGATGTCGATATGGGTGTAAACCTTGCCCTTTTTGGTGGCGATGACGACATGCTCGTCACTGTCACGCACATAAAGATCACCATCAAGCATCGCCTTAAGGATCGGAGCGACGCGCGGATCGCCATCAGCGGCCATCTGTTCGATCACGGCAACCTTTTTGGTCGCACTTTTATCATTAAGCTGTTCGGCAATATTTCGAAGTTCTTCGTCGCTGAATGCCTGCGCCATGTTGGGTGCGACAGTCACAAACGCCATCAGGCATGCAAGCACAGCAATCATTTGGACCGCCGCACATCTTGCCTTGCTCGCGAAGAACGGAGAACGGCGCAGCACTGAAAAAATGTCATTGCGCATGATCACCAAACCTTTGAATTCAAACTGGAAAATTAGCTAAAGAAAGGATCAGGCATAAAAGTCGCCTGATAAAGAACGGGCCGGTCGCGCAAGCACGACCGGCCCATCCGGAACCAATTAGTACATCGGTTTTTCACAGTTGCCGCAGACCCACGGATAGGTCCAGTCGGCGGTCAGCTTTGCGCTTTCCGGAAGGAAGTCCGACCATGCATCGCCAACGACGGTGCCTTCGGTTTCCCAAACGATGTCAAACTGGCCATCATCCTGGACTTCACCGATCAGAACCGGCTTGGACAGGTGATGGTTGGTGTTCATGACAGCAACACCGCCGGTCAGGTTGGCAACTTCCTGGCCATACATTGCCTGGCGAACGGCATCAACATCGGTGGTACCAGCCTGTTCGACAGCCTGTTTCCACATGTTGAAGCCGATATAGGTTGCTTCCATCGGGTCGTTGGTTACACGTTTTTCATCGCCGATGAATGCATGCCATTTTTCGATGAAGGCAGCATTGGCATCGGACTCGACCGACTGGAAGTAGTTCCAGGCAGCAAGGTGACCAACGAGCGGCGCGGTATCAATACCAGCCAGTTCTTCTTCACCGACCGAGAATGCAACAACCGGAATGTCTTCGGCCTTGATGCCCTGGTTGGCCAGTTCCTTGTAGAACGGAACGTTCGCATCGCCGTTAATGGTCGAAACAACGGCGGTTTTCTTGCCAGCAGACGCGAATGCTTTTACATCAGCAACAATCGACTGCCAGTCGGAGTGACCGAACGGGGTGTAGTTCTCCATGATGTCTTCATCGGAGATACCCTTGCCGTTCAGATACGAACGCAGGATTTTGTTGGTCGTACGCGGGTAGACATAGTCAGTGCCCAGAAGAACGATACGCTCTGCACCACCACCATCTTCGCTCATCAGGTAATCAACAGCCGGAATGGCCTGCTGGTTCGGAGCGGCACCGGTATAGAATACGTTGCGCGAGCTTTCCTCGCCTTCATACTGAACCGGATAGAACAGCATGCTGTTCAATTCTTCAAAGACCGGCAGAACCGATTTACGCGAAACCGACGTCCAGCAACCGAAAACAACCGAAACCTGATCTTTTTCGATCAGTTCGCGTGCTTTTTCAGCAAACAGCGGCCAATCGGAAGCCGGGTCAACAACAACAGCTTCAACCTGCTTGCCCAGCAGACCGCCATTCTTGTTCAGATCGTCAACCAGCATCAGGACAGTGTCCTTAAGCGTGGTTTCGGAAATCGCCATCGTACCGGAGAGAGAATGCAGCACACCAACTTTGATGGTATCTGCTGCCTGTGCGGCTGACATGGCCATTGCCGACCATGCCATGGCCCCAGCGCCAACGAGCGCTTGAAGCTTCTTATTCATTTATAGCCTCCACTGCGAGTTTATTGCACCGCAGTGATACTTGCTAAAACCGTGCCAGATTCTTTCGGCAGTAGAATAAAATCAAGAATCGCCGGTTTTCCACGCAATATGCGTCTATTTTACAGCCGGTTTAGGGAGAATATTTGCGCAAACTGCATTTTGTATGATTATTTTTCAATCATAGATTAAATAATGAACATTTTTTAATCACATTGACGCCGCAATCTTTGCCGCTTATCTGAGGGGCAGAAGTTTTGCTTCCACTGCGATTATTGCACCACAATTCTCCCCGTCGGGAGCAGCTTCTCGCCTCGCCGGTTTTCCGGCGAGGCGTTATTATTCCGCAGCCAGCGTGACACGATCCGGGGCAATCGAATCAATCACGGTCCGGATCTGATCGCGCAACCACACAAGTCCGGCATCCTTGTCCGTCCAGATCGCCCAGTTCATGGTCACAGGCGGGAACATGACGTCAATCGGCATCGGACAGAAAGACAGCCCGAATAACGGCGCATACTGATTGGCGATCCGGCATGGCACGGTTGCAACAACCGGGCTGTTGCGGGCCGCGGCAAGAAGCGGCATGAAATCGGGTGCCGCCAAAACCACATTCAGATCAATGCCAAGCCCCTGCAAGGCAACACCAACACATCCGGCAACATTTTCGGTCTGCGACAGCACCGCATGACGCGATGCCAGATATTCCGCACGCGATACCGGAGCACTCAATCCGGTCAACTCCGGATTGAAACAGCATGCGACCTCGGAATTAAACAGCACTTCGCCGTGATATCCCGATTGCAATTGGCTTTTGCAGCCAATTGCCAGATCAATCTCGCCATTATTGATCATGTTATCAACATTGTCCGACGTGATCGGCCGGCTCAGGATCTTGATCCCCGGTGACACGCCCTGCAAATGACGGAGCAATTCCGGCAAAAGGATCATTTCCATTTCGCCGGTCACACCCAGACGAAAAAGCCGTTCGGCCTTGGCCGGATCAAAACAATCCGTTGCCTGAAGCGCATGTTGCGCCTGAGACAGCGCCGTGCGTACTGGTCCTGCCAGCGCCCGCGCCTTCGCCGTCGGTTGCATTTTTTGTCCGACACGCACAAACAATTCATCGGCCAGCAACATGCGCAGGGTCGATAAATTGTGGCTCATCGCCGATTGACCAATGCGCAACTTCTCTGCCGCCTTGGTCACACTCATCTCTTGCATCATTGCGTCAAACGCAATCATGAGATTGAGGTCAAAAGACCTTAAATTGAAATGATCAATATTATCCATGACTGGCATCGATTTGATTACTGACTGAGCCCACTATAGCTTTTCCCCAGAAGCTTACAACCCGCTGGTTCCCCACCAGCATGATTTGAGGGAAAAGAAAATGTTATCACGTCGCGAAATACTTAAAGGGACGCTTGCCGCTGGTGCCGTCGGTACAATCGGCAGCACGGTTTTCATCCCGCTTGCCGCCAAGGCAAAAGCCCCGCTTGTCGGCACACAGGCCCCCGGCTATTACCGCCTGATGGTCGGCGATATCGAAGTCACGGCCCTTTCTGATGGCACCGGCCTGTTTCCGATGGCCGATCTTTACGTCAACACCACGCCAGAACAGGCACGCCTTGCCCTTGCCAATGCATTTCAGGGCACGCCAACCCGTCTTTCGGTCAATGCCTATTTGCTGAATTTCGGTGATCGGCTGGTACTCCTTGATGCCGGTAGCAGCGATCTGATGGGGCCGGCACTGGGCAAGCTTCCGGCCAACATGACCGCATCGGGCTATCATCCCGATCAGGTCGATGATGTCGTGATCACCCATATTCACCCCGATCACACGGGTGGCCTGATGCTGGGCGGCAACAAGGTCTTTCCCAATGCAACGGTTCACGTGCCCGAAGCCGACAAGGCCTTCTGGCTGAGTGCCGAGAACAAGGCAAATGCCCCCGAGGACAGCAAGGGCTTCTTTGATCAGGCGGTCGCCGCCCTGACACCCTACATCGATAGCGGCAAACTCGAACAGTTCGCAGCCGATGCCCCGGCCATTCCGGGCATGGTCAATACAACGTCCCGTCCCGGCCACACGCCGGGTCACAGCGCACTCTGGATCGAAAGCAAGGGCGAGAAGTTTGTCTATTGGGGCGACATCACCCATGGCGATGTGGTGCAGTTTGACGATCCCAATGTTGCCATTGCCTTTGATGGCGATACCAACATGGCCATCAAATCCCGCGAGGCTGCCTTTGCCGAAGCGGTAAAGGAAAAGTATCTGGTGGCCGGATGTCACATTGCTTTCCCGGGCATCGGTCACGTCCGCGAGGACGAAACCATGTATGACTGGGTGCCAATGAATTACCGCGCGGACGTCTAGGGCCACAAACTGATCCCCCAGCCCCGCTGGTCCCGGTCAGCACGGTACGCAAAAGGGCGGCCGCATCACGCGACCGCCCTTTCTGCTGAATAACCGGGAAAGGAAAGAACCTATTCCGGCATGCCCGCACGGATCCACTGCCCAAGCTGGGCACGCTCCTCGTCGGTCATTTCTGTCATATTGCCAAGTGGCATGGCGCGTCCGATGACAGCCTGCGCCAGAATGCGCTGCGCATTGGCTTCGATCTGGGCAATATCATCAAACATCACCCCCGCCGGAGCTTCGTCAAACCCTTCATCGCGCGGATTGGCCGAATGACAGCTGGTGCAACGGGTTTGCACAATTGCCAATGCGTGATCCCGGCTAATGATGTCCTCATCTGCAAGCTTGATCGCTTTCGGATCATAGGATGCAAACATCGCAAGAATGGCCATGCCTAGGGCTGCTGCTGGCAACTGCCAGACAATCGCCTTGCCCGTCCCGCCAGCATTGCGCGTGTTAAAGAAATGCCGCACCAGCCCACCAATAATCAGGATCAATCCGACAATCACCCATGACTGATCATGGGAAAACAGCATCGAATAATGGTTGCTGATCATCATCAGCAAAACCGGCAGTGTCAGATAGTTGTTATGGGTTGAGCGCTGCTTGGCCTGAAGTCCCAGTTTCGGATCGGGCTTCTCGCCCGCCATCAGGCTTGCGACCACCTTTTTCTGGTTCGGGATGATGATGCGAAACACGTTGGCAGCCATGATTGTACCAATCATCGCCCCCACATGGATAAAGGCACCACGACCGCTAAACACGTGGGTAAACAGATAGCTTGCGACCATGATCAGAATGAAAAGGGCGACCGCAAGTGTATCGGTGCGCTTGCCGATCGAACTTTTGCAGATAATGTCGTAAATCACCCAACCGGCAAACAGGCTGCCAAGACCAATCAAGATCGCATCCATCTTGCTCAGCGCCAGAACGCTCGGGTCAATCAGATAGCTTTCCGCACTCCAGTAATACATCGTCACCAAAAGTGCGAAGCCGGTAATCCAGGTAAAGTAGGCCTCGTATTTGAACCAGTGCAGTTCGGGTGGCATGGTGCTCGGTGCGACCATCCATTTATTGACATGGTAAAACCCGCCGCCATGGACCATCCATGCTTCGCCATAGACGCCTTCATCCATGCCCGGACGCTTGCGCAAGCTCAGATCAAGCCACACGAAATAGAACGAAGACCCGATCCAGGCGATGCCCGTAATCAGATGCGCCCAGCGCAGGATCAGATTGATCCAGTCCTGAAACAGAATATCCACGGTGTCTGAAACCTCCGTCTCGCCCGGCAGCAGGTCATGTTTCGCTGCGCGCGGGCCGCCCCTCTGATGGTCGTAATCCGGTCCGCATATCCCCATGCAGTCCGGAACCATTCAAATCAATCTCTTATCTTCTCCTAACATAGGCGTCCCACCGCCTCTATTATTAAGGGGTCGAGCATAATCGAAATGACTTTCAAACCATTCTTTAAAATGGCACAGTCCAAACTCTGAAATTGAATATAGAACGATAATAAACGCCAGAATTCACGTCACGTCAGGAGCTTCCCGCACCATGTCCGACTTTGAGGACATCCAGATTTTTGTCCGCGTTGCCGAACTGGGCAACCTTTCTGCTGCAGGCCGCGAGCTTCGCCATTCAGCAGCCGTCGTCTCGAACCGGATTGCCCGCCTTGAAGAACGCCTTGGTGTAAGGCTCCTTAACCGCACCACGCGCCGCGTCAATCTGACAACAGAAGGCGACGTTTATTACCGCCATTGCCTGCGCATTCTCAGTGAAATGCAGGAGGCCGAAAACGCCATTGCCAATCAGAAAAACACCACACGCGGTCCCGTAACGCTGACCTGCCCGGTGGCATTTGGCAATAAATATGTCGCGCCGATTATTCCGAAATTCGTCGAAAAGAACCCGGATGTGCAGATACGCCTGCATCTTTCCGACCGGCTTCTTGATCTGTTGCAAGACAAGGTCGACCTTGCCATCCGCATTGCCGAGCTTAAGGAAAGCTCGCTGATCGTGCGCAAACTTGCCAGCAATAAACGCATGCTGGTCGCAAGCCCGGATTATCTTGAAAAGAACGGCACGCCAAAGGTTCCCGCTGACCTGATGAACCACAATTGCCTGCTTCTGCGTTTTCCGGGCTCGCGTCAATATCAATGGACACTAACCGGCCCCGGTGCGGATGACGCCCCAGCAACCCTTGCCGTTTCCGGCTCGATGGATTCAGACAATGGCGAAGTCCTGACCCGCTGGTGCCTTGATGGCCATGGCATTTCCCTGAAATCACACTGGGAAGTCGGCGATTATATTCGCGACGGCAGGCTTAAGGTCGTCTTGCCCGGCTATCAGCCACCGTCACATGCGGTCTATACGCTTTATCCGGAAAACCGGTATTTGCCGACCCGCGTGCGCGCCTTTGTTGATTTTCTGGTATCCGAATTCGGTGGCACGCCACCGTGGGAACGCGATAACCTTTGATCTTAAATCCAGACCAAAGGTTATCGACTGTCTGATGGTTTGTGTGTTTTGCGCTTAACCGGCCTTCGCAGCCTTCCGGTGCAAAAAGATAAACTGCGTAGACACACCAAGAATGAATATCAAGGCCAGCACACCAAGGGCAGCCTTGATTATCGGGTCATCCGTTCCCGATGCAATCGGATGACCATCAGGCACACGTCGCAGAATTTCCGATACGGTCGGGACCATCAAAAGCAATACCGAAAATGTCAGACAGAACGTCTTCAGGTATTTTTGCCGACGCCCCAGAAATGTATAGCGATCCGCTGTGTATCCGACACCTAGCACAATCAGGGTGATCACGGCGGCAACGTTGCTGACCGGTGTTTTTGCCACCAGAAAAACGCTTAGCGAGCCAATAATCATCGCCACCAGATATATCACGCCAGACGTTGTTTTCGGCGCAATCCGGCCATAACGAATAAACATATAAGCAGCAGCAGGGATTGCAGGCAGGCTGCCCAGCGCATGCAACCAGCCAAACGGGGAAATTCCAAACATCTCAATTCCTTTCGGGATCCTGATGACCGCCAGAACAAAAAAGCCTTCCGGGATGGCGCACCCGAACCGCACAAACGCAAGCGGGGGGGGGATGGTGCGTATGGTGGTTTTGACGGGGTCGTCATCGCCGGTCGGGGCCGCAACAATTGGCGGCAACTGTGAGAAAGCATATTGCCGCATTTATTTATTGCAATATTAATTATCGCGATAACAAAATTGTGATCCGCTATCGTCAGCCAAAGCCTCATTAATTTGTCGCGATAATCAAATCCGTGATATGCAGGACCATGACCAAACGTACCCCACTTGAACAGCAGTTATGCTTTTCTCTGTATTCGACCTCACTGGCAATCAACCGGCTGTACAAGCCGTTGCTGGACGGGCTTGGCCTGACCTATCCGCAATATCTGGTTCTTAATACATTGTGGGAAGAAGACGGACGGTCGATCACCTCGATTGCAGCACGCATTGATCTGGAAGCCAGCACCATCACACCGCTCGTCAAGCGACTTGAAGCGGCAAGCTTTGTTGAACGAGTGCGCAGCGCCAGGGATGAACGGACTGTCGAAGTCCACTTGACCGAACAGGGCAAGGCGTTAAGCGAACAAAGCCGCTGTCTGGGTCAGGCCCTGTTTGCAAAGGCAGGCATGACAGTGCCCGAGATGATCGACCTGAACAAGGAAGTTCGGCGCCTTCATGATGCATTGACCACAGAAACAAACTGATCTGTGTCACCATCACGTCAAATTGGATTGAAGCCGGGAAACGGTTTTAACGTGTGGCTTCCTGCAAATAACCGCTCAGAACCGCAGCAACATTATGCCCAATGACGTCATGGGCATAACCGCCTTCCATGACGAAAACGGTCTTAAGTCCCAACCGCCCGATCATCTGACCGATCCGGTTGAAATCATCGGTCTGGAGTTTGAAGTCACAGATCGGCTCTGCTTCATGGGCATCGACACCCAGCGCAATCACAAGGGCTTCTGGCTGCCAGGTGACGATCTTTTGCATGGCCTTGGCAAACCCCTGTCCCCAGGCCCCGAAATCACTGCCACCGGAAAGCGGGATATTCAGGTTCGCACCCTGCCCATCATTGCGACCGGTTTCATTGGCATAGCCCATGAAGAACGGGAACTGGTGGGTCGGATCGGCATGGATCGAAATCGTCAGAACATCGCCACGCTCATAGAAAATATCCTGCGTACCGTTGCCGTGATGGTAATCGATATCAAGGATCGCGACCTTTTTTGCGCCCTTGGTAATCATCTGCTGGGCAGCAATGGCGGAATTATTCAGGAAGCAATAACCGCCATAACGGTTGGCATGGGCATGATGCCCCGGCGGGCGGGTCAGGGCAAAGGATGCTTCGCCATCATTCCATGTGGCATCCGCCGCCGAGGTGACGGTCTGCGCCCCCCAATAGGCTGCCTTCCACGTACCTGAGGTGATCGGGGTGTCGCTTGAAATGGCAAACTGCCCCAGACGCGCACTGATATGTTTGGGATGACCACCGGAAAAACCTGCCGTCGGCCAGACATAGGGGAAGGCATCACCACTTTTTCCAGCCTTGGTCCATTCGTCCCAGGCCGTTTCGATGAAATCAAGATAATCGGTGTCGTGAATGGCGCGGATGGGGTCCATGCCGTGGTCGGCCGGATCAACCAGCTGCGCCTTGACCGCATGGGCAACCGCATCTCGAATAATCGGAATGCGCCGGGCATTTTCAAAACAGGGCACCATCCGTCCATGATGCATTTCGCCTGCCCCGTCATGGGCATCATGACGGGAATTAAAGAAGACGCGCATGGCCCCGTTTCCTTGTCTCAAGAAGACCGCAAGGCGTCAGGATTGACCCCCTGCCTATGTGTTGCCCCGCGAAAGCGGCTATTTCTTGGCGGTGTAAAGAAGCTTCTCGATGGTATCAAGAAAGCCGCCCAGATGCTTGCGCAGATTTTCCGATTGCTCTGCCAGACGTCCGGCCATATCGCGCGTGGTATCGGCAGCAACACCGGTGCGCCCGGCCATATCCGAAACGACGGTGATATTATCGGTGACTTCCTGCGCACCGCTTGATGCCTGCTCAACATTGCGCGTGATGTTTGACGACAGGTTGGCCTGCGTTTCGACATTGCCCGAAATCGTATCGGAACGAACGGCAAGATCATCAATCACGCCGGCAATTTCGCGGATCGCGCCAACCGATTGCTCGATCGCGTTCTGGATATCCTGAACTTTTTCCTCGATGCTTTCAGTTGCCTTGCTGGTCTGGTTGGCAAGGCCCTTGACCTCGTTGGCAACAACGGCAAAGCCCTTGCCCGCTTCACCGGCTCGCGCGGCTTCGATGGTCGCGTTCAGCGCCAGAAGGTTGGTCTGGGCCGCAATATCACGAATGAAGCTGACAACTTCGACAATCTCGCCTGCGGCTGCTTCCAACTCGCCGATACGGCCATCGGTTTCCTGGGCAAGACCATTTGCACGATTGGCAATTTCAACCGACTCCCGGGCCTGCTCCGACACTTCGCGGATCGACCGGTTAAGCTCTTCGGACGCCGATGAAACCTCGGTCACGTTGCTTGCTGTCTGGCGCGCAGCCGCCGCGACATTGGTCGAACGTGTGCTGGTTTCATGGGCAATGGTATTGGCTTCGCCCGATGCATCGGCAAGGGCGGACGCCGCATGGGCGATATCATCAACAGCCGCGAACGAGCCACTTTTGAATTCACCAAGGATTTCGGAGAAACCGGAAAGCTTCTGTTCAATCGAGGCGGTTGCAGCATTGATGCGCTTGGCCGATGACAGATATTCACCAACAAGGCCGGTCTCGACAATACGGCGATAGTAACGGTTTTCCGACACAGCGCCCATTGATGCCGCACTTTCGCGCAGGAAAGCATCATTGCGGTCGATTAACCGGTTGATCGCGATAAACAGGTCACGCATGTCGGGATGACTGTCGACATTGGTAATACGGGCTTCGTAATTACCATCAGCGGCTGCCAGAACAACGTCCAGCGCCTTTTTGATACCTGTTTTCGAACCACCAAATATCGCCATTGCGAACCTCTAACCTTCGATTTGGGATGCGCCCCTAGAGACCTTGAATATATTGATCATATGCCACACCGGCATCCGAGAGTTTCCGGGCAAGCGCGTCATAGGCGGCATTCATGCCTTCCTTGCGATTGCTGGTGCTCTCCTCGATCTTGCGGAGCTCCGCATAAAGCGGAATAATTTTGTCACTCAGAACCTTGGGATCGGCGACCCGGCGGTTCGAATGGTATCCGATCACCTTGTGATTGGCGTCGAATGTCGGCGTTACGTGGGCATAGACCCAATAATGGTCGCCCTTCTTACCCATATTCAGCACATAGGCAAAGATCTCTTTGCCCGAACTGATATGATCCCAAAGCAACTTGAAAATGCAGCGCGGCATATCCGGATGGCGGATCATTGAGTGCGGTTGACCAAGAACTTCTTTCTCGGTGTAGTCCGACAACCGAAGAAACACCTCGTTAGCATAGGTAATATGACCTTTAAGGTCGGTTTTGCTAACAATCAGCTCTTCTGGCTTGAAATGGCGCTCCTTTCCGGATGGTTGCACGCCCGAACGCTTCTCGCTCACCTTGTCACCCCGTATGGTCTTTTTTCTGCTGCACTCACGTCTGACATGCAATCAGACTCGGCAGTTCCATTATCATGCAAGCATAGTTCAGCGAAGAAAAAATGTAAATTTTTCATACTCTTCAATCAGAAGTACCGATCTTGCTTCTAACAATAATTACAAACTGATCTGAGCTGACCGTCCAATTGCCAAGGCTGAAACCATTCGAATATCTTAAAATCATTACATATCGAACCAATATATTAAGCCCGCCCTCCACAAAATTAGCAGGCCGGCACAGAACCACAAGATCCACCAGGGTGATATGCATCTCAGCCTGCAACTGAAAAAAAACAGGACAAAGTGATCCGCCCATCGCAAAATTGCGAAACGACTCGGTCTATTGTCTTGTTATCAGTGGCGACTTCAGGAAAAACACATGCCGCAAGATCTTCGGAACTTTCCGTTTCGCGTGGTCATTCACGAGCGACATTCCGCCCAGGGGGTACTGGACTGGCTCGACAAGAATGTCCGAAGCGATATGTGGACCATGGGCATTCGCAATATCGAACTGCCCCGGTCAGACCAGTCGGCCCCCTTTGTCGATATGGTGATCTATTTTGCCCGTCGCGATGACATGGAACTGTTTCGCGAACGCTGGGCAGGCAAGGCGCGCGAAAACAAGGTCAAGCTGCATGGCTGGCGGGCGGCGATCTATGCCCTGCTTCATCCTCGCACGGAAATGGTCGCCTATGAGAAGTCCGAAGCACCAAGCCGCATCCGACCGAAAAAAACCTCATAAGAAAAGCCCCGCGCAAGCAAATGCACGGGGCTTCGTCTCAGCCGATCTGTAAAGATCGGTAATCCGGCTTATTTCGGCAGTTCGGCATCAATGCCCTTGATGTACCAGTCCATGCCAAGCAGCATGCCATCATCAGCAACTTCGCCTTCTTTCACACGCAGTTCGCCTGCCTGATCATAGATTGGGCCGGTGAACGGGTGGAATTCACCCGAAGAAATTTTGGCTTCGGTTGCTTCTGCCAGTGCTTTTACGTCGTCAGGCATGTTGGTGTACGGTGCCATGTCGACCATACCGCTGTCGATGCCGCCCCAAGTGTCGATCGACGTCCAGGTGCCGTCAGCAACGGCCTTGGCGCGTTCGACATAATATTTGTCCCAGTTATCAACAATCGCGGTCAGCTGAGCTTTCGGCGCGAACTTGATCATGTCAGAAGCCTGACCGAAACCAAGAACGCCACGGTTTTCAGCAACCTGAAGCGGTGCCGGGCTGTCGGTGTGCTGAACCATGATGTCAGCACCCTGGTCGATCAGCGCCTTGGCAGCGTCGCCTTCCTTGCCCGGATCATACCAGGTGTTCGCCCAGACGATTTTCACTTTGACGTCCGGGTTCACCGACCATGCGCCCATCATGAACGAGTTAATGCCACGGACAACTTCCGGAATCGGGAAGGAACCGACATAACCAACGATGTTCGACTTGGTCATTTTACCGGCGATAACGCCAGCAACATAACGGCCTTCATAGAAACGTGCAGCATAGGTCGACAGGTTGTCGGCACGCTTGTAGCCGGTTGCATGTTCGAACTTCACGTTCGGGAACTGCTTGGCAACCTTTTCGGTCGGGTTCATGTAACCGAACGAGGTGGTGAAGATCAGGTTATGGCCGGTCTGGGCCATCTGACGGATCACGCGCTCGGCATCGGCACCTTCCGGAACGCTTTCGACATAGCTGGTCGAAGCGGCATCGCCAAGCTCGGCTTCGATGGCCTGACGACCGATGTCATGGCGATAGGACCAGCCATGGTCACCAATCGGACCAACATAGACAAAACCGACTTTAACGTCTTCGGCCTGGGCGGTACCCATGCCGGTTGCGAGGGCACCAACAGCTGCAACAGCAGCAATCGTGCGCTTCATGAACTTTGCATTCATTCGTAGAGGTCTCCCTGTTAATCAGCAGATCAGGATTTAAACACAATCCACTAAGCAATCAATGACACGTTCACACCGAAACCAAGACTCAGTCAAACCGATCACACTTCTGATCGATTAGCTTCAATCGACTTGTGTGAGTTTTGGTCCGGTATGATCTTTCCTCCCGATGGGCCGGAACATCATTTGGCGTGTTCCGGTCCCCCCAAGCAGACCGGCCCTAATGGGCCGGCCGGAACGCCTGACCGATACAGGCAGGCGCATTCAGTCTGATTTTCGCACGGTCACTGGAAATAATCACCAGCACGATAATCGTCGCAAGATATGGCAGCATCGACATGAACTGGCTGGGCACATGAATGCCCGCACCCTGTGCATGAAGCTGCATCACCGAAATCAGGCCAAACATATAAGCCCCGGCCAGCAAACGGCCCGGACGCCAGGTCGCAAACACCACAAGTGCCAAAGCAATCCAGCCACGACCGGCTGTCATGTTTTCAGCCCACATCGGCGTATAGGACAGCGAAAGATACGCACCGCCAAGACCGGCCATCGCCCCGCCAAACATCGTGGCAAGGTAACGGATCTTGATCACGGAATAGCCGATGGCATGGGCCGAATGATGCGAATCCCCGACCGCCTTAAGGACAAGGCCGGCGCGCGATTTTGCAAGGAACCAGCCAACCCCGATCACAACCGCGATCGAAAGATAGACCAGAAAATCCTGCCCGAACAGGATCGGACCGATGATCGGAATGGCGCTAATACCCGGGATCGAAAGACCCGGCAGCGGCTCAATCGCAAAACCGACGAATTTCGACCCGACCAGGGCCGAAAACCCGATCCCGAAAATGGTCAGCGCCAAGCCCGTCGCCACCTGATTGGCCATCAGCGTCAGGGTCAGAAACGCAAAGATCAGCGACATCAAAACACCGGCAATGACGGCGGCAGCAATCCCAAGGATCGCCGATCCACTTGAGGCAGTAACCGCAAAACCGGCAATCGCACCGACCAGCATCATGCCTTCAACGCCAAGGTTCAGAACCCCGGATTTTTCGGTGATCAATTCACCTGACGCCGCAAGCAAAAGCGGGGTCGATGCGGTAATCACTGTCAGAGTAAAGGGAACAAGCCATTCCATTATGCGGTTCTCCCTTTGGCCGCGATTGAACCGAAACGAATGCGATATTTGGTCAGAACGTCACAAGCCAGCAGGAAGAACAGCAAAATCCCTTGGAAAAGACCTGTGACCGCATTGGGCAGACCAAGCGTAATCTGGGCAAGCTCGCCGCCAAGATAGGTCAGCGCCATGATCAGCCCCCCGAACAGAATTCCCACCGGATGCAACCGGCCAAGGAAGGCGACAATGATCGCGGTAAAGCCATAACCGGGCGAAATGGACGGCTGCAACTGACCAATCGGACCGGAAACCTCGAACAAACCGGCCAGACCGGCAAGTGCGCCGCCCAGCAAAAGGGTAAACCACACCATGCGTTTCTGACGGAAACCGACATGGCGGGCAGCCTGTGGGGCCTTGCCGACAACCCGCAGCTGGAACCCGATCACGGATTTTGACAGCAACAGCCATCCGGCAATCACGACAAACACCGCAACCGCCGTTCCAAGATGGACACGCGTGCCGTCATAAATGATCGGAAGCAGCCCCGCATCCGGGAACGGACGTGATTCCGGGAAGTTGAACCCTTCGGGGTTACGCCAGGGACCATGCACAAGGAAGCTCAGGAACAGTGTTGCGACATAGGTCAGCATCAGGCTGGTCAGAATTTCATTGGCGTTGAATTTGGTGCGCAGCAATGCCGGGATTGATGCCCAGAACGCCCCGCCAATCGCGCCAAGCACAAACATCGCCGGCAGCAAAAGAACGCTTTCACTGTCATGGAAATAAAGGGCAAGACCACCACCAAAGATCGCCCCCATGGTCAGCTGGCCTTCGGCACCGATGTTCCAGACATTGGCCCGGAACCCCATGGCAAGACCAACCGCGATGATCACAAGCGGCGTTGCCTTCACAAACAGCTCGGAAATCCCATAGCTGTTATTGATCGGCAGGATGAAGAACGTATAAAGCGCGTCGAACGGGTTCTTGCCCAGAAAGGCAAAAATGATCCCGCCAACGACCAGCGTCATGAAAATTGCCAGAACCGGCGACAGATAAACCATCGCCTGTGAATGCTGACGACGGGGTTCAAGCCTGACCAACGCGACCTCCTTCTAATGCAGTGTCGTTCGCCGGGGTGGCGTTGCCATCAAGATCATGAAGGCCCCCCATCAACAGACCAATTTCTTCGATGCTGACATCGGCCATCGGGCGCGGTTTGGACATTTTGCCTTCCGACATCACCACGACCGAATCACAAATGGCAAAAATCTCGTCCAGATCCTGCGAAATCACCAGAACCGCCGTTCCCTTCGCCGCCAGATCAAGCAACGCCTGATGAATGGCGCTGGCTGCACCGGCATCCACACCCCAGGTCGGCTGGGAAATCACCAGAACGCCCGGATCCTGAAGGATCTCGCGACCGACGATGAATTTCTGAAGGTTGCCGCCCGAAAGCGATCCGGCCTCGGCCCCCGAACCGGTGGTGCGGACATCAAATGTCTTGATGATGTTATCGGCAAAGGACCTTGTCGGGACTTCGCGGATCAGGCCGCGTGCGGCAAGCGCCATACGGCGAAACGCCGTCAGGAACCCGTTTTCCGAAAGACTCATATCCGGAACGGCCCCGTGACCATTACGTTCTTCGGGAACGAATGCCGCGCCAAGGCGACGACGGCGACGCGGACCGAAATGGGCAACCGACGTGCCATCAATCTTGATGCTGTCAGGTGCGGCTTCATGTTCGGTTTCACCGGCCAGTGCCTGAAACAGTTCGTTCTGACCATTACCGGCGACACCGGCAACACCCATGATCTCGCCACCACGCACCTTGAGACTGATATTCTTAAGATGCGTGCCAAATTGCTCGTCACTGATCAATGACAGGTCGGAAACTTCAAGTCTGACATCGCCAAATTCGCGATCCTTGCCGCGGTCGGGTGCCGTCAGTTTCTGGCCGATCATCATTTCGGCCATGGATTTCGCGGTTTCCTCGCGCGGGTCACATCCGCCGACCACCTTGCCGCCGCGCAAGACCGTCGCGCGCTGACAGAGCGCTTTCACTTCATGCAGCTTGTGGCTGATATAAAGGATCGCACAGCCTTCATCGGCCAGACGACGCAGCGTCTCAAACAGTTTTTCGACTTCCTGCGGGGTGAGAACCGAGGTCGGCTCATCAAGAATAAGCAGCTTGGGATTCTGCAACAGACAGCGCACGATTTCGATGCGCTGACGCTCACCGACCGAAAGCGTATAGACATGACGATCAGGATCAAGCGGCAGGCCATAGGTCTTTTCGACCTCGATCACTTTCTGACGCAGCACGGCCATATCGCGCACATCATTCATCGCAAGCGCGATGTTCTCGAGCACGGTCATGGTTTCAAACAGCGAGAAATGCTGGAACACCAGACCAACGCCCATTTCACGCGCATCATGCGGACTATGGATCGTAACCGGCTTGCCTTCCCAAAGCAGTTCGCCCTGATCGGCCTGAAGCACGCCATAAATGATTTTCACAAGCGTACTTTTGCCTGCGCCGTTTTCACCGAGCAGCGCATGGATTTCGCCAGGCTCGATACGGAAACTGATATCGTCATTGGCCAGACAGCCCGGAAAGGCCTTGGTCACACCGCGCACTTCCAACTGCGCAGGTGCCGCCCCCTTCATTGCTTCTGCCCCGGCATCACCGGTCATTGACGTCACTGTTGCCACCCCTATTTAGCGATATGATTTACAAGGCATTTGCGGTTTTACCGCAGAACGGATTGCAATCAAACGGTCTCAATATGCGATCTTGTCGGTTTTGGCATCCCACGCGGCGAATACTTCGCGCGCCTCGGGCAAATCGACATGAACAATTGGCAAGGAACGATCATGGATCGGCTTTGCCACTTCATCATACAGGAACTGATCATCAAAACCGATGGCAGCAGCATCTTCGCGGCCATTGGCATAATAGATCTTGTCAAGACGGGCCCAATAGATCGCCGAAAGGCACATCGGGCAGGGTTCGCAACTGGTATAGATTTCACAACCCGCAAGATTGAATGTGCCCAGTTTTGCGCAGGCCGCACGAATGGCGCTGACCTCTGCATGGGCAGTCGGGTCGTTGTTGGATGTGACATTGTTCCATCCCTCGGCAATCACTTCGCCATTGCGAACAATGATTGCGCCGAACGGACCACCGCATCCCTCTTCCATTTTTTGCCGCGACAAATCCACGGCGTGGCGCATATGGCCTTTGGCGTCACACACAGCCAAATCTCCTTTACGAAACCCCTGATCTGGTCACCAGATCACCTGATTGGGCCGTCATTTCGCGGCCCTTTATCATTAAAAACACCTTCAATGAAGGTTTTAAAATCAACCGACCCCGTCTGATGCGGCTTTGGTCGTCTGATTTTGGGCCATCTGTGCTTCGCGCACAGACAACAATTGCGCGGCAACGGATGCCGCAATCACCACCGGCTGTTTTCCGGTAATGCCTTGAATCCCAATCGGGCAAGTCAAACGACCGATTTCAACTGGACCCAACCCCCGATCAGAAAGCCGTCGAATGAAGCGCGCGCGTTTGGTTTGGCTGCCAATCATGCCAACAAAACCAAGGTCATCGCGCATCAATGCCGCCCGGCAGATGTCAAAATCCAGCGCATGGTTATGGGTCAGGATCAGAACATGCCCGCCTGCCGGTATGTCGGCAACGTCAAGTTCGGGCCTATCACTTTGGCAAATATGAAGGTTTTTACCCTCGATCCCCGCCAGATAGTCTTCGCGCGAATCGACAAGATGGATGTCAAACGGCAAGGGCGAAAGTGCCGCAACCACCGCCTTGCCAACATGCCCCGCCCCGAAAATCCAAAGCGGGGACAGCGCATCATCAAGGCGCAGACATAATGTTTTAACGCCGTTGATGGCAACCATCCCGCCGCGCTCGGTCCCGAACCCGCCCGAAAGCATCGCGGCCTGTGCGCTTTCTGCCCCGGCAATCTGCCATGCACCAACAGCTGTCGAAACCGGCATCATCAACCAGCGCCCCGATTGCGAAACCGGCTGGTCGGCAACCGCTGCCAATGCCGCGCGAAGTGCTTCTTTCTTGGTTTCATCAAGCAGATGAAAACCAACCTCGACCGATCCGCCACAGCACTGCCCAAGCCCCGGCCCCAACGGAAAACAGACAATCTCGGCCGTCAGGATCGACGTCATGTCACCCGCAAGGCATTGGCGCACCCGCAAGGTCACCTGATGTTCAAGATTGCCGCCGCCAATCGTGCCCGCAAGGCCATCACTTGCAATCAGCATGAAGGCACCAACTTCGCGCGGCGTCGATCCCCTGATCGCAGCAACGGATACCAGCATCACCGGGCCGGGCGCAGACAGAAGGTTGATATGATCACGCAGCGACAGGGTCATGACCTTATTCCCCTGCAACCGAAACCGGCTGACCGGATTGCTCGATCATGCGTTTGGCAATATCGGCCACGGCATACAGAACCGCTTCGGGCGTTGCCGGGGTATCAAGGTTCGGCACCACCTTGTGTCCGGCAACCGACGCCACCGCATCGGCAATCGCACGATGCACTGAAATAGCCAGCATCAGGGGCGGTTCACCAACCGCCTTGGACCGGTGAATGGTTTTTTCGACGTTTCGTCCGGACGACCAAAGATCAAGCCGGAAATCTTCCGGACGATCCGAACATGCCGGGATTTTATAGGTCGATGGCGCATGGGTCCGGAGGTTGCCCTTGTCATCCCACCAGAGTTCCTCGGATGTCAGCCACCCCATGCCCTGAATGAAGCCACCTTCAATCTGGCCACGGTCAATTGCCGGGTTCAATGAGCGCCCGACATCGTGAATGATATCAACCCTAGTGACCTTGTATTCACCGGTCAGGGTATCAATCAGAACCTCGGAACAGGCCATGCCATAGGCAAAGTAATAGAATGGCCGACCCGACGCGGTTTCACGGTCATAATGGATTTTCGGTGTCGCGTAGTAACCGGTCGCCGATAGCGATACACGCGCCAGATAGGCCTGTTTGATCAGATCGGCAAAGGCAAGCTCGGCCACATCCCCGACAATAATTTTGCCCGGCACAAAGCGCACAGCCGCCTCGGCGACACTAAATTTCTCGGCAGCAAAGGCAATCAGCCGGTTCTTGATCGTCATTGCCGCATCGCGTGCTGCCATGCCGTTCATATCCGCCCCGCTTGATGCCGCGGTTGCAGACGTATTTGGCACCTTGCCGGTATTGGTGGCTGTGATTTTGATCTGATCAAGATCGATCTGGAATTCTTCAGCGACGACCTGGGCAACCTTGATGAAAAGGCCCTGTCCCATTTCCGTCCCGCCATGGTTCAGATGCACCGATCCATCCTGATAGACATGGATCAGCGCGCCTGCCTGATTAAGGAAGGTAGTGGTAAAGGAAATCCCGAATTTCACCGGCGTCAGCGACAAGCCCTTTTTCAGGACCGGGCTTTGTTCGTTGAACACTTCGATCTCTGCCCGACGTTTACGATAGTCACTGGCTTTGAGGATATCGTCGGTCAGTTCGGGCAACACATTGTCTTCGACCACCATGTGATATGGCGTCGTATTACGATCCGTCGTGCCGTAATAGTTGGCAATACGCACATCCATCGGATCGCGTCCAACCAGCATGGCAATTTCGTCGATGATGCGTTCGATTGCGACCATGCCCTGCGGTCCGCCAAACCCGCGAAACGCGGTATTGGACACAAGGTTGGTCTTGCAGCGGTATGATCTGATTTCGACATCGCCAAGGTAATAGGCATTGTCGGTATGGAACATCGCGCGGTCAGCAATGGCGGCTGACAAATCAGCCGAAAAACCGCAATTGGCCGCATACTGGATATCGAGGCCACAAATGCGCCCGTCATCATCAAAGCCGACATCATAATCGACAATGAAGTCATGGCGTTTGCCGGTCATGACCATGTCATCATCCCGGTCCAGACGGAACTTGGCCGGACGTCCGGTTTTGACCGCAACGATCGCCGCCAGTGCCGCCCATTGCGATGCCTGCGTTTCCTTGCCACCAAACCCGCCGCCCATACGGCGGACTTCGACCGTTACCGCATTGGCCGGACGACCAAGCACATTGGCAATATTGTGCTGCACCTCCGACGGATGCTGGGTCGAGCAATGCAAAAGAACATCACCGTCTTCCTGCGGAATGGCAAAGGTGATCTGCCCTTCCAGATAGAAATGATCCTGCCCGCCAATCTCCATCCGCCCGGCCCGGCGATGCTTGGCCTTGGCAAGGGCCGATTTGGCGTCTCCCTGCTTCATCACATGCGGGGGTGCTACGAATTGCTGTTTTTCAAGCGCCTCTTCAATCGACAGAACCGCTGGCAGTTCTTCATATTCAATATCGGCAAGCTTGGCCGCCGCACGGGCCTGCGCGCGGGTTTCAGCCGCAACACAAAATACCGGCTGACCATAAAACTGCACGATTCCATCGGGTAAAACCGGATCGTCATGGGTATGGGCCGGGGACACGTCATTGACACCGGGAACATCTTCGGCGGTCAATACGCACACAACACCGGGTGCCGAACGCACCTTGGACAGGTCCATGCGCACAATCTTGCCGTGCGCGATGGTCGCAGCACCGGGTGCCAGATGAAGCGTACCATAGGGCTCGATGATGTCATCGATATAGACCGCTTCGCCCGCCACATGTTTCGGGCCGCTGTCATGTTTGGAACTGGACCGCACCCCGCCCGACAAACCGGCGGTCGGCGCAATCACCTCATCCATATCGGTTTTGGTAATCTGATCAGACATGGGCTGCCTCCTTGCCAACAAGGCGGGTGGCAATTTCGGGTGCAGTGGTTTCAATGAAAAGTTTGGTCAAAAGGTTCTGTGCGACCAGCATGCGATATTCTTTTGAGGCCCGCATATCGCTCATTGGTGCGAAATCCTTGGCCAATGCCAGTTGGGCCGCGTTCAGGCTTGCTTCGTTCCAGTCCTGACCTATCAGGGCCGCTTCGCATTTGGCAGCCCGCATCGGGGTTCCGGCCATACCGCCAAAGGCCGCCCGGAATTCTGCAACCTTGCCTTCAACAATCTTGATGGCAAACGCCCCAAGAACCGCAGTGATATCCTGATCAAAGCGCTTGGAGATTTTGTAGGCCTTGAACGCAACACCCTCTGCCGGTTTGGGCACAATCACGCTTTCGACAAACTCGCCCGCCTGACGGTCCTGCTTGCCATAGGTGATAAAGAAATCTTCCAGTGCGACTTCGCGTCTCACATCGCCCATACGCAGGACAATCTTTGCCCCCAGCGCAATCAGGGCGGGCGGGGTATCGCCAATCGGCGACCCATTGGCAATATTGCCGCCCACAGTTCCGGCATTGCGGATTTGCCGGGATCCGATCCGGCGCACCAGTTCCCCAATATCAGCAGCAACCTTGCCCAGCGCATCATGCGCGCGGCTATAGGTCACACCGGCCCCGATGATCAGGGCATCTTCGGTTTCCGTAACCGATTTCAGGTCGCCGACATCGCCAATATAAATGATCGGGTCCAGCCGTTTGAGCATCTTGGTCACCCAAAGCCCGACATCCGTGCCACCGGCCAGAACCGTTGCATCGGGATGGGCAACCAGAAGACCGGCCAACTCATCAGATGTGCGCGGCGCATAATAGCGCCCGGCAGCATGTTCAACAGCAAGCGTCCCGGCATCATCAACCATGGCACCTAGCCGGGTCGCAATGTCTGTACGGCGCTTTTGTTCAACCGCGTCATTGGCTGCAATGCCGCCTGCCTTGCGGGCTGCCTCGATAATCGGACCATAGCCTGTGCAACGGCACAGGTTCCCGGCCAGCGCATCATTAATCGCACCCCGGTCATCCTCGCCACCATCCAGCCACAACTGATAAAGGCTCATGACAAAGCCCGGTGTGCAGAACCCGCATTGCGACCCGTGGGTGTCAACCATAGCCTGCTGCACGGGATGAAGGCTGCCATCTTCGGATTTCAGATGTTCGACCGTCAAAAGCTGTTTGCCATCAAGGGTCGGCACAAACTGGATGCAGGCATTGACCGTGCGATAGGCCATGCCCCCCTTGCCGTCGGGCTCGCCCAGAACAACCGTACAGGCACCACAATCGCCCTCGGCACAGCCTTCCTTGGTACCCGGTTTGCGCTCGGCCAGACGAAGATACTCAAGCACCGTCATCTGCGGATCGACGTCACGCAAGCTGCGCTCTTCATCACCCAGAAGAAAACGGATATCAGAACGGAAAGATCCGGTCGCGTTCGCCATGGTCAACCTCAGCTTCCGCGATATGTGGAATAGCCAAATGGCGACAGCAACAGCGGCACATGATAATGCGCCTGCCCGTCGGAAATGCCGAACCGGATCACCACCTGATCCAGGAATTTGGGCTCGGGAAGCTTTTCGCCAATGGCGTCGAAATAGTCACCGGCATGGAACACCAGCTGATATTCACCAGGTTTGAAAGAGGCACCGTCAAGCATCGGCGCTTCGGTGCGGCCATCAACATTGGTCACAGCTTCGGCAACCAGATCATCATGACCATTGCCAAATCTGTGCAGCTCAATGCGGATTCCAGCAGCCGGACAGCCTTTTGCCGTATCCAGTACATGGGTAGTCAGTCGTCCCATGCCGGGCCTCCTCTCTCTTATTCTTAATTTTGTGGTCGATCGCTTCTCCCCGTGGTCGGCATTCTGGTTATGAATTTCTGTACCGAACCAATTTTGAGCGATTTAAAAAGGGTCGCATTACCACCCGCCCGGGGGAAAGAGGCGATAAAGTGAAACTATATCAATAATTCTTTGAAAAACGAATGTAACTGTTTCAGGCACTATAGTATGTAACAAAGGCAGAAGCCTTGGAAGACCGCGTAAAACGTGGCCCACACCACCTTCCGTCCAGGAACATTATCAAAACAGCCTTGATAGTGCGGCACTTATCCGGTCCGGCCAGCATAAGGTTTATCCCTTGCTGCCCGGTGACCTATGGTTAATGCTACACCAAACGTTCCGCAGGACAAAGCCGGGCGTACAAGAATTCAGGAGAAGGTTCAGATGAACGACCAGACATATGCGCGTGACTTGATCGGTTATGGTGAAAACCCGCCCAAGGCCAATTGGCCCAACGGTGCACGCGTGGCCGTCCAGTTCGTCCTGAACTACGAAGAAGGCGGTGAAAACTGCGTGTTGCATGGTGACAAGGCCTCCGAGGCATTTCTGTCGGAAATCGTCGGTGCCGACATGCGCGAGGGTGTCCGCCATATGAGTATGGAGTCGATCTATGAATATGGATCGCGCGTTGGCGTCTGGCGCATTCTGAACCTGTTCCGCGAACGCCAGATCCCGATCACCATCTTTGCCGTTGCCATGGCCCTTGCCCGCCACCCGAAAGTCGGCGAAGTCGCCATGAAGGACGGTCACGAAATCTGCTCGCACGGTTATCGCTGGATTGACTATCAATATGTGCCCGAAGACATTGAACGCGACCATCTTCACAAGGCGATTGATATCATCAAGGATGTCACCGGCGAACGTCCGCTTGGCTGGTACACCGGCCGCACCAGCCCCAACACCCGTCGCATCGTCGCCGAAGAAGGCGGTTTCCTGTATGATGCCGACGATTACAGTGACGAACTGCCGTTCTGGAGCACCCAGACCGAAAAGCCGCACCTGATCGTGCCCTATACCCTTGATGCCAACGACATGCGCTTTGCCGCCCTTCAGGGGTTCAATTCCGGCGAACAGTATTTCCAGTATCTCAAGGACAGCTTCGATACCCTGTACGAAGAAGGCGCGCATACGCCGCGCATGCTGTCTCTGGGCCTTCATTGCCGACTGGTAGGCCGTCCGGGTCGCTTCGCCGCTCTGAAACGCTTTGTCGACTATGTCCAAAGCCACGACAATGTCTGGTTCGCCCGCCGGATTGATATCGCCCGTCACTGGCGCGAACATCATCCGTTTGGCGGCTAGGAACCGGGACTGAAAGCCAAGATCAAAATGACAGACACCAGTCAATCACAGTTCACCACCCGCCCGCCAAGCACATTGGCCGAAAGCGCCTTTGTCTCGCTTTATGGCTGGGTCTATGAACATTCACCATGGGTTGCCCATCAGCTTTATGAGCGCGGCATCACCGAGGCACTTGATACACCCGCGAACCTTGCCGATGCCATGGCCGCCGTGGTCAATGGCGCGGTTGATCGCGACAAGCTTGCGCTTTTGCGCGCCCATCCCGATCTTGCGGGGAAACTCGCCCTTGCCGATCTGACCGCATCCTCGCAAAGCGAACAGACGGGGGCCGGACTTGATCAATGCAGCGCAGACGAACTGGCCCGTTTCACTGAACTGAACGACCAATATAAACAGAAGTTCGGCTTTCCGTTCATCTTTGCCGTCAAGGGGTTCCACCGGACCGATATTCTTGCGGCCTTTGAACGGCGGGTCAAAAACGATGTCGAAACCGAATTTAACGAGGCGATCAATCAGGTTCATCGCATTGCCAGACTGCGGCTCGAAGCCCTGTAGGCCCGACCCGATCCGGCCCGGCACGCCCGACCGCTTGATTGATAACCGTATAATAAACGACCATTTCAGGATTTTACGACCATGAGCCATCAGGAAAATCACGACGCACCGGAATTTGCACGGAAGTTTGTCAACCTTGCCGATGAACGTCTGGGCGCAGAAGCCATTTTTGCAACAGATGATTTCTTTGCCGACAAGCAGCGCATGCTGCAAACCGCCGATGCGGTGTTTTATCCTGATCGCTATGACGATCACGGCAAATGGATGGATGGCTGGGAAAGCCGCCGCAAACGCGTCGATGGCCATGATTACTGTGTGGTGCGCCTTGCAACATCGGGCCGCATTTATGGTGTTGATATCGACACCAGCCACTTTACCGGCAACTTCCCGCCAGCTGGCTCGCTTGAAGGCTGCTATTGCCCGAATGGCGATCCGGCAGATGACGCCACATGGGATGAAATCGTTGCGCCCTTGGGTCTCGGTGCCAGTGCCCATCACTATGCCGATGTAACCTCGGATGCGATCTATACCCATGTGCGTCTGCACATCTATCCCGATGGCGGTGTCGCCCGTCTGCGCGTTTACGGTCGTCCGAACCGCGACTGGACAGAAATGGCCGCCAAGGGCGAACAGGTCGATCTGGCAGCGATGATCAATGGCGGTGTTGTTGTCGGCTGGTCCGATGCCCATTACGGTAATCCGAACGCCATTCTGGCACCGGGCCGCGGGGTCAATATGGGCGATGGCTGGGAAACCCGCCGCCGTCGTGAACCGGGCAATGAATGGCTGATTATCGAGCTTGGGCATCCCGGCGAGATCGAAAAAATCATCGTCGATACCTGTCACTTCAAAGGCAACTATCCTGACCGTGTGTCGATCCAGGGGGCCTATGTTGACGGCGAAAAGGACAAGTCGCTGCGCGCGCGTTCCATGTTCTGGTCGACCATCCTGCCCGAAAGCAAGATGCAGGCAGACCATATCCATGAATTTGATGCCGCCAGCCTGACCGTCAATGGTCCGGTGACCCATCTGCGTGTCAATTCGATCCCCGATGGCGGTATCAGCCGTCTGCGCATCCTTGGCAAGCCCACCACCAAATAAGGATCGCACAACGATGAAGCTCTCGGTCGAACATCTGACGCCGGATGCCTTCGCCCCGTTTGGCGAGGTGATTTCGATTGCCACCGCACGCGACAGCTATCCGATCAATCTGGGCACCACCACGCGCTTTCACGACATTTCACGTGTCGATGTGGCTGACAAAGGCGGTGCCCCGATCATCAGTATCTTTCGCGGAACGCCCCGGCCCAAGCCGATTGAAATCAGAATGATGGAACGCCATCCGCTGGGATCACAGGCCTTCATGCCGCTTGCGGGTCAGAAGTTCCTGATTGTCGTGGCTTCGGGGACCGATACCCCCAAACCGGAAAACCTGCGCGCCTTTCTGTCGGATGGGACACAGGGGGTGACCTATGCCAAGAATGTCTGGCATCACCCGCTTCTGGTGCTCGAAGAAGACAGCGATTTTCTGATCGTCGATCGTTCGGGTCCGGGCAACAACCTTAACGAGGTTGACCTGCCACTGGTCGACGGCGAAGTCATCACGCTGGATTGGGCATAGGCCCGAAACATCACGTTGCCGGGTGATCAAATCCACCGGCAACGCAAAATTCAATGACGCAGGGCATGACGTGCCCTGCGTTTATTTTTATCCGTCAGTTGATTGGCGAAAGCAGATCCGGGTTGGTGACAAGGTTCCGCACCCCATGGGCGTGGCCTTCGTCAAACGGGTTATCTTTCAACCATGTATCAACCGATGCAATGCCCAGCTTGACGACATCGGGGCGCACACTCCAGGTTACCTGAAAGGGCGATCCCTTTTCGTTATAGCCAGGCCCGGTGGTTGATCCGGCATAGATCACCGGATCGCCAAGGTCGGTCGGCAGACCGGGCACCTGATTAAGGCCATCGACCTCGCTGATTTCAGCCATCCTGGCGAAATCGGCACCCCCTTCTGATACCAGCACGGCAACAACGGCCTCGACCCGCAATTGCGGATTATTGACCGCGTCACTCAGACAGGTGCCAAGACCATTGCCAAGACTTGCCTGTGCGGTCGAATAGACAAAGTGGATTTCGATGGTATCACCCGGTTCGAGATCACCATGTTCGCTGGCACCAACCGCCATGCCAATCGGGGCCAACTCCGCCTCGGTCAGTTTGCCATCATATTTGAAGCCCGTGCCAAAGCCATACCCGTCACCATTACCGGCAAAGGTGGTATATGAACCACCCTTATGCTCGGCATTTTCATGGAAATGGATATCACACAGCGTCATTTTACTGACATCGGGTGCGGTGCCAAATACGCGGTGGTTGCTACCTGTCATCATGCCAATATCGCGTGGTGACTGGGGCCCAAATCCCTTGCCCTGCGTTGCCGCAGCCAGAGCCGCGCGCTGTCTGGCAATGACATCGTCAGATACAGCATGATGGCTGGAATCCGCGAATGCTGCGAAGGACACCAGTGCAGCAGTCACACCAGTCAAAAGAAACGTCCTGAACATTGTTTTTCTCTCTCCAGAAGGCGCTGGCAAATAGGTAAGGGCCGCTGGCAGGGTTACAATAGACGGCAACCTGAATGGGAGAAGGATAGTACCGCTGAGTCTATATTTTCTACTAATATTAAATTGCAATTTGTAGCTGACAATCGGTCCATCATGGATCGATCCGGTCCGGGCAATAACCTTAACGAGGTCGATTTGCCACTGGTCGAAGGTGAGGTCATTACGCTGGACCGGGCATAAGCCTAGCCCATGATCTGGCCCACCCCGATCAAACCAAGATCACGCAGGTAATAGTGCAAATCGGAACTGTTGCCTGCGATATATTCGGCACCGACGTCACGCAAACCATCACCATCACGCTCGGATCGATGGGCCCCACCAAGAAATCCAACCGCCCGCATACCTGCGGCCTTTGCGGCAATTACACCTGACGGGCTGTCTTCAATCACAAGGCAGCTTTCCGGTGACCACCGGCATGTCTCCGCTGCCAGCAGGAAAACATCCGGCGCAGGTTTTCCCCGTGCCACTTGCTCGGCCGAAAAAATCCGGTTTTGGAAAAATCCATCAAGCCCGGTCAGGCCAAGACACAGATCAAGCCGTCCGAGATCACTGCCCGAAGCAAGTGCAAAGGGCACAGAAAGATCTGCCAACAGATCTGGCATGCCCGCGACAACCTCAAGATCGGTCTCGAATATGCGGGCAAGTTCAGCTTCACAACGTTCCTGATAGGCAACCGGATCAATATTCACGCCAAAGCGTGCATTAAGCTCTGCCACCATCTCGCGATAGGCAACACCGCCAAAGCTGCGCGCAATTTCCGTCGCATTCAGGGTGATACCATATTCCGGCAACATCCGTTCATCGACCGCAAAAGACAGAATTTCACTGTCAATCAGGACACCGTCACAATCAAAAATGATATTGCCGATCATTGTGCCGGCTGCGCATTTCCTGCACCATTCAGATCAAGGGCCAGTAACCGTTTCTGAATGGTTTGCGAAAGCACCGGCCCCGCCCCGGCCTGAAGGGCACGCTGATAGGCCGCACGCGCCATCTCGGCCTTGCCCATGGCAAGGGCATTATCGGCAAAATGTGCAATATGCTCGGCCGTCGGCATCGCCTTGTTCACCCGGATAAACACCTCTTCGGCTTCCTGATAACGTCCCTGCCGATACAGGATCAGCCCATAAGTATCAAGTGCACCGGGATCATCGGGGGCCACTGACAATGCCTGTTTTGAAAGACGTTCTGCCTCGGTCAGGTTTTCACCGAGCACCGCATAATGATAGGCCAGCCAGTTCGCGGCCCCCATATTGCCCTGTCCGGCAGCATGATAAGCCTCGGCCGTCATGGTATCGTTATAGGACTGAATAACGCTTTCAATCGCGACCTGATCAAGACCATCCACCCAGGTCAGACCGACCCGGACCGCCTTGCAGCCTTGCGCATTGGCCTGACTGCACATGGCAACGGCCTCTTCCACCGCGCCCAGCACGGTTGCCTTGGGGCCCGCAGCATATTCCTTGCCATTGGCATCGCGCGCCATGGCCTTGAAATCAATCATCGCCCGATAGCGATCATCAAGCTTCTGTTCGGTCGGCGCGGCAAACATGTCCTGGGGTTCCCAGTTCGAACCGGTATCGCCACAGGCCGCGAGACCAAGCATCAGACCAACCCCCGTCAGGGCACGAATGGATGAAACACTAAACTGGCAACGCGTGAACAAGACAGTCATTCCCTATATTGCAGCAAGAAAGCCGGTCACCATCATACCCCAATTGCGTAATTACGGGGTTAACATCCTGATGACAGACGAAAAAGCCGCCGGGATCATCCGATCTCCGGCGGCTTTAACATATTGGCGTAAAACGCCATTTTCATAGCAACACACCCAAAGGCTTAGGCGCGGCGTTCTGCGATCATCTTTTTGATTTCGGTGATCGCAAGGGCCGGGTTCAGGCCTTTCGGGCAGGTGTTGGTGCAGTTCATGATCGTGTGGCAACGATACAGGCGGAACGGGTCTTCGAGTGCATCGAGACGTTCACCGGTATATTCGTCACGCGAATCAGCCAGCCAGCGATATGCCTGAAGCAGAACAGCCGGGCCGAGGTAACGGTCAGAGTTCCACCAATAAGACGGGCACGCGGTCGAGCAGGAGAAGCACAGAATGCATTCCCAAAGACCGTCAAGCTTGGCACGTTCTTCACGCGACTGCAGACGTTCACCATCCGGCGGGGTCGGGCTGTCGGCTTTAAGCCACGGCTCGATGGAAGCGAGCTGCGCATAAGGCTGCGACAGATCCGGCACCAGATCCTTGACCACCGGCATATGCGGCAGCGGATAGATCTTTACTTCGCCCTTGATGTCTTCGATCGGCTTGAGACACGCAAGCGTGTTACGGCCATCGATATTCATCGCGCACGAACCGCAAATGCCTTCACGGCACGAACGGCGGAAAGTCAGGGTCGCGTCGATCTCGTTTTTAATCTTGATCAGCGCGTCCAGAACCATCGGACCACATTTGTCGAGATCAATATCGTAGGTATCGGTACGCGGGTTATCGCCGCTATCCGGATCAAAACGATAGATCTTGAACGAACGGACATTCTTCGCGTCAGCCGGAGCAGAGAACGATTTGCCCTCTTTCACGACCGAATTGGCGGGAAGATTGAATTCTACCATCTCTCAAATCCTCTCTTGCCGCGCCTTAATAGACGCGCTCTTTCGGCTCGATATACGACACTTCATCGGTCAGGGTGAAGTTGTTGACCGGACGATAGGTCAGATCAACGCCATAACCCTTCTCGGTGTCGACAGTGGCGATCGTGTGCTTCATCCAGACTTCGTCATCGCGCTTCGGATAATCTTCGTGGGCATGTGCACCACGCGATTCATGACGCGCTTCTGCCGAATTCATGGTTGCTGCGGCACAGGTCATCAGGTTCTCAAGTTCGAGAGTCTCGACCAGGTCCGAGTTCCAGATGAGCGAACGATCCGAAACGCCGACGTCGGGAAGCGTCTTTGCGGTCTCAGAAAGTTTGCCAACGCCCTCTTTGAGGATTTCCGAGGTACGGAACACGCCGCAGTTGCCCTGCATGACGCGCTGCATTTCCAGACGGATATCCGCAGTCGGACGCGAACCTTTTGCCCAGCGCAGACGGTCGAAACGTGCAATCGCCTCGTCGCCATCGGTGGTTTTGAGTTCCTTGAACGGTGCCTTGGTATCGACCACTTCGGCGGCATGAAGACCACATGCACGGCCAAAGACAACAAGATCGAGCAGCGAGTTGGTGCCCAGACGGTTTGCACCATGGACCGACACGCAAGCTGCTTCACCAGCCGCCATCAGGCCCGGAACGATTGCGTTCGGGTTGTCAGCGGTCGGACGCAGAACTTCGCCCTTATAGTTGGTCGGAATACCGCCCATGTTGTAATGGACCGTCGGAAGAACCGGAATCGGTTCCTTGGTCGCATCAACACCGGCAAAGATTTTTGCGGTTTCGGTAATACCCGGCAGACGTTCCCACAGCACTTCCGAACCAAGATGTTCGAGATGCAGGTGGATATATTCGCCGTGCTCGCCAACACCACGACCGTCACGGATTTCCTGTGCCATACCACGCGACACGACGTCACGCGATGCAAGGTCCTTAACGGTCGGGGCATAACGTTCCATGAAACGTTCGCCTTCGGAGTTGGTCAGGTACCCACCTTCGCCACGTGCGCCTTCGGTGATCAGGCAGCCCGAACCGTAAATGCCGGTCGGGTGGAACTGAACGAATTCCATGTCCTGAAGACCAAGACCCGCACGGGCCACCATGCCATGACCGTCACCGGTACAGGTATGTGCCGAGGTGCAGCTAAAGAATGCACGGCCATAACCGCCAGATGCCAGAATGACCATCTTGGCATTGAAGCGGTGCAGCTCGCCGGAATCCAGATCCCAGGCAACCAGACCTTTGCACGAACCGTCTTCATCCATGATCAGATCAAGGGCGATATATTCGACAAAGAATTCTGCTTTGTGCTTCAGGCACTGCTGATACAGGGTATGCAGCATCGCGTGACCGGTACGGTCAGCAGCGGCACAGGCACGTTCAACCGGCGCCTTGCCGTGGTCGCGGGTGTGACCACCGAACGGGCGCTGATAGATTTTACCGTCTTCGGTACGCGAGAACGGCATGCCGTAATGTTCAAGTTCATGCACCGCCGGAACGGCGTTACGGCACATATATTCGATCGCGTCCTGGTCACCAAGCCAGTCGGAACCCTTGACGGTGTCATACATATGCCACTGCCAGTGATCCTCGGACATGTTGCCAAGCGATGCACCGATACCGCCCTGGGCAGCAACCGTGTGCGAACGGGTCGGGAAGACCTTGGTGATACATGCAGTTTTCAGGCCGGCTTCAACCGTACCGAGCGTCGCGCGAAGACCTGCGCCGCCTGCACCCATAACGACGACGTCGTAGTTATGGTCGATAATTTTATATGATTCAGTCATTGGCTCAGGCTCCGGCAAAAACGATACGCAGGACTGATACGATGGCTGCCACAGACAGGAAGGCTGCGACGGCTTTGATCAGCATCAGCGAAATCACTTCTGCTTTACGGTTATGCACATAATCTTCGATCACGACCTGCAGGCCATGCGTGAAATGCACAGCAACGCTGACGATCATCAGGATCATCATGGTCGAATGGAAGTACGAGCTCAACCAGGCGTGAACGGCATCATAATCGGCCGTGTGCCCTGCAAGAATCGAAAGAATGAACCAGATACCGAGCGGAAGGTTTGCAGCAGCGGTTACGCGCTGGGTCCACCAGTGCGAAGAGCCACTTTTAGCAGAACCGAGACCGCGAACACGGCCTAGATCGGATTGCATCTTCATGACAAGTTTGTCCCCTCTTGCCCGGCCTTAGGCCAGACCGATGATCCAGGTGATGATGGTCAGCACAACTGCCGCGCCAAGGACGATCGGGTTGCCTTTGGCAGCACCCTCATTCGTCAGGCCGCGACCAGTATCCCAGACAAGGTGACGGATACCGTTGCAAGCGTGGTAATAAAACGCCGCTGTCCAACCGAACAGCAGCAGCAGACCAAACCACGAGGTGAAAAATCCGTGATAGCCGTTGAAGGCTTCACGACCAGCGCCGGCACCAATCAGCCAGGACGCCAAAAATACGAAACCAATGGCAAGGCCGACACCCATCGCACGGAACGTGATGGACATCTTTGCCGTCATCGGAAGCCGGTACACCTGCAAGTGCGGAGACAGCGGCCGATTGGCTTTGCTCATAGCGGAATTGCCTCTTCTCAAAGTAGCTGGCGGGAAAGCAGGGTTTATTTACCCATGCAGCGGGTTTGAGTCAATCTGAACCCCTTTAAAATCCAAAGAATTCAGAACCAAAACGCCGTTTTGCCTCCGTTAAACTACGTAGGTTGACCTCTCAGACGCCGTAAACGCCCTGCGGGAAGGGCATGATGTATGACACAGGATCACGCATCAGACGTGTGTACGACGTAACGTGGATTTAGCAATCGCACAATTAGACCTTCTTACGCAAGGAAACTGCCCCTGGATCGGGTCTATTTTATTGCAAACACATATGGATGCACGAACGCCCGATCAAGATCAGCACGCCCGACGCAGCGAAATTAGCCCCGACATCACAAACGAACGGTTAAGCAAGCGCGCATGCCAGGATCGCGCAACGCCCCGATCAACGCGGCATCAGAACCGTATAGTCGAAATCAAGCAGCACATCAGGATGATATTTCCCGTCCCCGGTACGCAGCGGAAAATCGCTTGCTTGCCGGTCACGCACCGCCACAAGACGCAGACGCAACGCACCAAGATCGCGACGCCCGGGCAGTTCGAATTTCCCCAGCACTTCGGACCAGGCAAAGACCGTATTCCCGGCAAAGGCCGGATTGGCATGCGTCCCGGCATTGATCGCGGCAATCCTGAAGGCATTGCCAAGCCCGTTAAATGAAAGCGCGCGCGCCAGCGAAATGATATGGCCGCCATAAATCAGGCGCTTACCAAACCGGCCGTCATTTGCTGCGATCTGATCGAAATGGACCTTGGCGGTATTTTGATAGAGTCGCGTGGCAATCTGATGCTCGGATTCTTCAAGCGTCATACCATCGACATGGTCGATTTTTTCACCGACATAATAGTCATCCCAACGATGCGGTGACCCGGCCAGCCGGGTTTCATAGGATGTCATATCCAGACCAACCGGAATCTGGAATGCCTCGGGGGCGACCACACCGGGCAGTTCGGGCAAAACGGCTTGCGGTGCCGGGGCTGCTTCATCGCGTTTGCGCACCATGACCCAGCGATTGTAATCCAGAACCATCTCGCCGCGCTGATTGCGCCCGACCGAATTGACATAGACAACACCGGTCTTGCCGTTGGAATTTTCCTTCAATCCCGTCACGGTCGAAACCGACGTGACCGTATCGCCCGGATAAACCGGTACGCCAAATACCCCCCCGGCATAGCCAAGATTGGCCACCGCATTGAGCGACACATCAGGCACGGTTTTGCCAAACACCATGTGAAAGGCCAGAAGGTCATCAACCGGGGCTGACCGGAACCCGATGGCGCGCGCAAATTCATCAGACGACTGCACTGCAAAACGCGGCCCGTAAAGCCCGGTATAAAGCGCGACATCACCGCTTGTGATCGTGCGCGGGGTCGCGTGGCGGATTTCCTGTCCGATCTGGAAATCCTCAAAGTAATTTCCCGGATTGGTCTTTGACATTCCTGGGCCTCCCTGAAAGGCGAAAGTTCCTTGAAGTTCCGGTTCGCGCCGCCTTGCTGGTCTTTGTCGACCTGTTTTCTTTATCGGGCGCGAACCCCGGATATCCTGCGCTTAGGCAGCGTCCATTTCTGCAATCAGATCGGCCATCGCCACCAGCTTCTTGGCCGATACCACATGCAGGTTTTCAATCAGCTTGCCATCCACCACGACAACGCCCTTGCCTTCGGCAGCCGCTTCTTCATGGGCAGCAATGATTTTGCGGGCCCAGGCGATTTCGCTTTCGGCCGGGGCAAAGGCCGCATTGGCTGATGCAATGGTTTTGGGATGGATCAGGGTTTTGCCATCAAAGCCAAGCTCGCGCCCCTGTCTGCAGGATGCGTCAAACCCGTCATCATCGGACAGATCAAGATGCACACCATCAAGGATCGCCAACCCATAAGCCCGTGCCGCCAGCAGGCAAAGACCAAGGCTTGTGATCATCGGCAAACGGTCTGGCGTATGCGCACAGTTCAAATCCTTGGCCAGATCGGATGTCCCCATCACAAACCCGCCCAGACGCGGATGCGCACCGGCAATTTCCTTGGCATTGAGCATCGCAAGCGGCGTTTCCATCATGCACCAGATGGTCATGCCTTCATACGCACCTTCGGCCTCCATGATATTGGCGACCTGACGGACGGTATCGGCACTTTCGACCTTGGGAAGCAGGATGGCATCGGCGGCGGTTTTTGATGCCGCCACAATATCGGCATAACCCCACGGGGTGTTCAGGCCATTGGTTCTGATCTGGATTTCACGTTTGCCATAGCCGCCTTCGGCAAGGGCAGCGACAATCTGATCGCGCGCCACATCCTTGGCATCAGGCGCAACCGCATCCTCAAGATCAAGAATAAGACCATCCGCCGGAAGGCTCCTGCCCTTTTCAAGGGCACGGGCATTCGATCCCGGCATATAAAGAACAGAGCGGCGCGGACGTGGGGCAGCAGCCATCAGGTTTCTCCCGTTTGATAATATTCGTTCAATATTTCAGTTTAATTTTTACGAAAATTACCCAAACTTGTTTTGCACTGCAAGTCACTTTTTGCACTGCATCATGACAAAATCCCGGCCTGCCCTCAGAACAGCAGACCGACATTAAGCCCGCTACCGCCATGCGAGGCATCCTGATCAATCGTCACAACCGCACTGCGCCCGGCCACCAGCTTTACGCCTTCGGGTATGTGATCAAGGGCAACACGCACTGGCACACGCTGGGCCAGACGGACCCAGCTAAAGGTCGGCTTGACCTGTGCCAGTCCGGCGGAACTTCCTGAGCGTTCACTGTCCTGAATACCGCTGGCGATGCTGACAACATGGCCGGCAATCAGGCGGTCCTCGCCCATCAGACTGACTTTTACACGATCCCCGATGGCAATGCGCGGCAGCTTGTTTTCTTCGAAATAACCCGCAACATAGAACGAGCTGCTATCGACAAGGGCGGCAATCGCGGTCCCGGCACCAACATAGTTACCCGGACGCAACGAAAAGTTGGTCACGATCCCGTTGACCGGGGCAACAACACTTGTCCGCGACAGGTTAAGCTGCGCCAGATCAAGATCCGCCTTGGCCAGATCAAGATCGGCCTGCGCGGTTGCAAGGCTGGTTTTGACCTGTTCCTTTTTCTGGATCGAGACAACATCACTATCAAGGCCACTATAACGTTTGACTTCACGGGCAGCCTGATCGCGCGCAGCCTTGGCACTTTCGAGTTTGGCGCGCGCCTGATCGACCGCGACCTGATAGCGGGCTGCATCTATGGTAAACAGAATGTCGCCTGCCTTGACTTGCTGGTTATCTGATACCTTCACCTCGGCGACCAGACCTGCAATATCAGGCGCGATCGAAACAACATCCGCACTGACACGCCCGTCACGGGTCCAGGGTTCGTTCATATAGTAATCATAAAGATGCACACCGCCTGCGACGGCCGCAACAACCAGGACAAGCGTGAAACCGGCACGCAGGGTTTTGGTTATGATGGTTTTCATATCGTCACCTATTGAATGAAAAGCGCCGAAAGTCCGGTCAGGATCAGCACATAAAGCGCAAGGTCGGTAAGCGCAGGATGAACGGTTATCTTATAAAAACCGATCCGCGTCAGACCGATACGGGCCACGGAAAGACAGGCCCATGCTGCCAGTGCCAGACCCAGCAATGCCGGGACAAACAGGCCATAGATATTAAGGGTCGGAGTGATCATGCGATTTCTCCCATTCTTGGGGACAGGGACGTGGTCGAAGCCACCTGCCCTGCCATGCGATCAAGCTTTGGTGCGTCCGTTTTCGAAAGCGTCCGGCGCAGCGCGACAAGCGGGATCAACAGTTTCTGACGTTGGGTTGCATCGACCATGTCACTGGCCAGACGCAGAATGTTATCGACCTCGGACAAAATCCTGGGGTCCGGGGCGCGGTCGAAATCATCAAACCGGGCTTCGAAATGCCGCGCGATATTGCGCAACAGAACGTCAAGCCGCGCCCTGATCATCGGAGCAACAAACAGCCGGATACGACGCAGATCATAAAGACTTGCCGCAATCGAGACTTCCGGCATCACCCGGATCAGGGTTTCACGCTGGCTTGCCGCCATCGCAAGACGCGGCAGGATCAATCCCTGACGATCCAGAAGACGGCGGATCATCACCATACGGGCAATATTCAACGTCCCGCGGGCAATCCCGGCAATATCGCGCCAGTTGGCATGGACCAGACCACGGATAAAGCTATCCACTGGCACCACGCGTACAAAGGCTGTGACAATTGCCGCAACCCCGAAGCCTGCCAGCGACGCAATCCCACCGCCCAGCAGTAATGAAACATCACTGCTATAGGCCGTATCGACATTCAGTATCATCACCACATTGACCAGCATCGCCAGACCAAAACCATAGGTCTGCGGCGTTGCCATCAGCACACCAAGCAAGATGAAGTAAGGTGCAAATGCCATCACCAGCAACGCAAAGCCGTCAATACCGGGCAGGATGACAAGGCTATAGACCAGCACCACTGCCACCGCCAAAGCGGTATAGCGAATGAAGCCCTTAAGGGCCGGCACCGGGTTATCAAGAAACGACATGATGCTGGAACCAACAGCGGCCATCATGGCGGCCGTCGCCCCGCTTGGCCAACCCGACAGAATCCAGAAACCACAGACAATCAATGTTGCAATAACCGCCGTCAGGCCACTGCGAAAGGCAGCGTCATAATCCCGGTGCAATGCCCCGGCGCGCGCACTTTCCTGCCAGCGATCCAGAACATCTGCCGGAACATCACCGGCGCGAATACCATCCCAAAGGGTACGGCAATCATCATGAAAATCGATCAGACGATGCAGCCGGTTGGCAAGATTGATCTGAAGCAGCCCGGCCCAGTCCCGCGATCCCGCAACCCGTTCGGCAAAGGCATCAATTTCGCGATGAAGCTGCCAGATACGGGCACGATCATGACTCGGGGCGGCAATATGGGCCGAAATACCCGCAAGGATGCCTTTGACATCGTCGGGCAGATCGCCCTGTTCGGTCTTGAGCGCCACCAGCCGGTCATGAATGGCATATAAAACCGGTAACAATGCCGCGACCACACTTTGCAGCGCCTGCAACTGGCGGGTCCGTCCTGAAAAACCGGATTTCTCATAGCCAAGATGCAGTGCCAGGCCATGCAACTCGCCAAGGTCAGCCGCAATGCGTGCGCGGTCATTTTGCAATGCCTCTGCATCGGTTTGGGGATCAAAGCTCTGATCGGCAAGCTTGGCGATATCGCCCATCCAGCCATCAATACGCGCGGCAATCACCGGCCCGATATGACGGGGGAAAACGGTGTGGCTGACCACGGTGGCACAGACGATACCAAGGCTGATTTCCTGAAAACGGGCAATCGCGGTTGCAAACACCGCTGTCGGATCGCCAACACATGGAAAGCCGACAATGGCCGCCGTGTACCCTGCCAGCATGAAAACATAGCTGCGCGGTGTACGATCCAGACGCGACAGGAACAAACATCCCCCGACCCAGATCGCCAGAACCAGTGACAACAGGATCGGCGCACTGACAAGATTGGGAACAAAGGCCACGGCCGCAACCGCACCAAGAACGGTGCCCAGCACGCGGCAGATCGCCTTGGAGGCAAGAACACCTGACAGTGGATGGGCAACAATATAAACCGTCGCCATCGCCCAGACCGGACGGTCAAAATCAAAGGCAAGTGCGATATAAAGGGCCAGGATCGATGCAGCAAAGGTCTTGACCGAAAACAGCCAGTCCGATGCCTTGGGCCGCAGTGAAAGGATCGTGCCTAACATGCGTCACCCTCCCTGCGGCACCTTTTCGCGCAGTGCCAGCTGATCAAGCAGCGCACGCATGACATCAAGTGTGATGCCCAGATTTTCCGATGGAATATTGGCCGTCAACTCCCCGCGCAGTTCGCCCAGCAATTTTTCAATCTCGGCGGCTTTCTGCTTTCCATCCTCGGTCAGGGCCACCATTTTCGCCCGGCGATCGGTCGGATCACAAACACGCGAAATCAGACCATCACGTTCAAGCTGATCAATCACCCGGACAAGTGACGGACCTTCGACACCGATTTCCTCGGCAATGATGCCCTGGCGCACCGCACCGCGGCTGCGATGCAGAACAATCAGCGGCATGACCATCGTTTGTGAAAGGCCATGGGCAACAAGCGTGCGGTTGACTTCGCGCTGCCAGCAACGGGCCACACGCATCAGCGCACTGCCAAGGGTCAGATAAGGGGTTTCAAGGTCAATGTTTTCCATGACCCGGATGATAACAGAAAATTAGATAGGATTCTAACTATTATCATTCTATCAGTTATGCGGCACAGTCATGGCTTGCCCCGTGCAGCAGGCACAACACATTTAACCATCTGAATTAAAATGATTTAATTCCTGGGATTGCCGAAAATGCCGGTCATGAGAAGCCCCGTAACATTGGGCACTTCGTTCAGGGCCCGCCCGTTTGACAGGAACACCACGACCGTATCCTGATCGGGGAACCATGAAAATTCGGCGGAATAACCAAAATAAATCCCGTCATGGCCCCAGACCGGGCCCCAGTCGCTTGAACCGATCATCAACCCATAGCCATAAGACCCGCTTCCGGCAAAGGCCGTATCGGTCGTGGCACGTTTAAGGGCATTTGGCCCCAGCAAGACCCCGTCGACAAACAGGGCACGGGCAAATTTCACCATATCCCCGGCGGTCGAAATCACCCCGCCATCAGCAAGCTGATCACCAACATCATAATCGGTCACATCTTCAAGTTTGCCATCACCATTGGCATCATCAAAGCCATGCGCCAGAAGATCCGGGCGCGGAAACCGGCCAAAGGATGTATTGGCCATTTCGGCGGGCTCAAAGATGCGGCGGTTAAACACGCGCTCGATATGGTCCCCCTCGACCGCCTCGATCATCACCCCCAGCAAAATGAAATTGCTGTTTGACGGCGCATAGCTTTTTCCCGGTTCAAAATACGCATCCCGATCCGCCATCAGGGCCAGAACATCCTTGTTGCGCCACCCGTGTTGGGGATCGCGCCCGACCAGCTGGAAAAAGAACTCGCCATCCAGATAATCGGGAATGCCCGAACTGTTGCGCAAAAGATCGCGAATGGTTGCCCTGTCCGCATTGGCAATCCGGCCCTGATATTCCTTGGGCAACCATTTGCCGATGGTATCGGCCAGATCAATGCGCTTTTCCGATGCCAGCTGCAGGGTCACAACCGCCGTCATCATCTTGGTCAGCGAGCCGATATAAAACTGCCGATCCACGGTCATGCCGATATCGGGCGCCACGGTCGCATAACCACTTGCCGCATAGCGCACCTGTCCGGTGCCATAGCCGATACCAATCACCCCGCCGGGCAAACCGGCATGTTCAAGATATTGATGCAGGAAAATTTCAAGCGTATCAGCCGGATTCTTGCCGCGATCCTGCGCTTCTTGCGCATCGGCAAATACAGGAACCCCGATCATCAGGACCATTGCGGCAAACCCGGCAATCGCGCCTTGCGCGCGCGCAAATGCCCGACCCATATGCCCGGCCCCCTTGATCCCTCTCATTTGCCCTATCGCTCTAAGCATCCCGATCCATCTTTGCAATCCATGCCACAAGGGCGGCTTTCAAATCCCCGGTTTGCACCGAAATACTGTCTTCGCATGCGCCTTCTTCTGGCCCGTCATGGCTTGCGGCGATCTCGCAACAGGTTTTACCCACAGTGAGGATATGGGCATTCATCACCATTTCCCAACCACTTGACGCGCCCGACATCACGTCTTCGACCTCGCCAAGCACCCGCCTTGCCCATTGCGGCGCATTCTGGATATCAAGCACGATCAATGCGGCAATCCGGTCATGACCGGCATCACCGGCCTTGCGCCCCGGCCAGTCGGGCACCATTGGCATCGGCAAACGGTCGTTTTGTGTGCTCATCCTTTGATCCCCTGTCGCCCCTACCGCAACGGAAAGGCCGTGTTGATCCGGCCATCGCGCAGCAACCCGATGGCAATCGTGAATGTCTGGTCGGGATCATCCCCGACACAGAACATCTCATACGCCCCGTTTGTGTCCGGGCGGTTCGGGCCACATTGCCACCAGCCGGGCGATCCGGCCGGACAATCCATACGATTGGCATGGGCATGCAGGATCGATGTCACGATCTGATCGTGCGAACAGCTATCGGGAAAGATGCTGGAAAATTTGACCGGCTCACGGCCGGACGGACTGGCAAAACGGACCATCCCGGCATAGATGCCATTGTCATTGGCAGGCTGGGTGATCTCCACCCCGGCAATCGAGGGGGGATTGATCCCGTTTGGCCGCGCATGAAACCCCGACGCCTTGCCGTTTGATTTCACTTCACCGCAAAACACATGATCAAGATTGATCGCCGGGTCCGTCTTGCTCCAGTGCGGATTGCTCGGGCAAAGCTGCCCTGCCCCGGCACCATCTTGCAAGATGACCAGAAACAGCATGGCCATCATCAAACCCGTGATCTGGCGACCTGAAATCAGCATGGTAACAGCCCCTCGCCCGGTTAAATGCCTTTTCAAAGCTGCGAGAATTCAAGCCCGATCCGCAGCGCAAGCACACTGGCGGGCTCAAAGCGCATCGGCACCCCGCCAAGCTTGCCCCCGTGCCATTGCGCCTTGGTCAGAACAAACGCGCCCAGCGGCAAGGGATGGCTGCCCCGGAAATTCACCAGTGCACGGATTTCCTTGGGCTTCCTGATTGCCTCATCGCGCCACAGGCAATGATAGGCAAAAAGCGGCGTTCCCGACCGGCGATCAAGGAACACAAATGGCACCTCGTAATGGCCCCAGCGCGCGTAATAAAGGCTTTCCATTCCGACACTGGATGTCAAAAACTGGGTCTGGATTGCGGTTTCGGCCAGCCGGGTGATGGTTGCACTATCGGATGCCCGTCCGCCAATCAGGCCACTGCGCAATCCCGGATGGATCAGATGGACCTTGAACGCCACCGCACGCTGGAACGGTTTGGCATCCTGATCCACCCGTTCAAGGCGCCGGACCAGCCAGGCACTTTCAAGATATTCAAGGTAGCGGCGCAGCGTGTTTTTCGCGATATCAAGCTCACGCGCCAATGTCTCGATCGAAAATTCCGACCCGGTATTATAAGCCAAAAGCGCAAAAAGCCGATGCAGGTCCGACGGACTTGAAATGCCATGCAGCCCGGGCAAATCGGAATGAAGTGATCGGTGAATGGCCCCGGCTTCGCCATTGGCATCGTGGAAGCCGCCTTCATTGATGTAATCTTCAAACAGGTCATTAAGCGCGACAAGCCCGTCTGGCACATCGGCAGTATAGCGCCCGACATTGGGCGTTTCGGGCAAAACATCGCTGGGCGCAATGCCCTTTTGTTCAAGATATTCGGCAAAACTGAAGGGCGGCAAAAACAGGCTTTGAATATGTCCGGCACTGCCTGCACCGGGCGCCAGCGCACTGACCGCAACAACGCGCAACATCGGATCAGCGACAATAAGGCGTGCAAGGCGATCTTCCCAATCGCGCTGATAGGACACCTCGTCAATAAACAGCCATAATGGATGATCGGCTGAAATCCCGCGCATGGAACGCAAAAGCTTTGGCAGACGCGGCAGATCAATTTCAAGAAACAGCGGATGCTCAAGCGAGATATAGCAAACATGACGGCGCGGGGTGTCCGCATTCAAAAGGGCCGCCACAGCCTGACGCATCATCACGGTTTTTCCAACCCCGCGCGGGCCGGTCAGAACCACGGCCTTTTGCCCGTCATGCTTTTCAAGCGCCGACCAGAACCGCTTGAAAAAGGCGCGCTGCGGAAGCCCCTGCACCAGATCATCGGTCACACCATCCCACCACGGATTATCCAGCACCAGTCTGTGCAGAAAATCCTGTTCCCCCGGATGCTCGATCATGGTCGCCATGTGCAATTCCCCAAAAGCCACGCCCGAATATATGGGCATTTTTTCCGACTTTGCCGGGAAAACCTTTAAATTAGGTATAGCGATAAACGCTATTTGGGGAGTTTTCCGCAACGAACTGCAAATAAAAGAAAAACCGGACCACCAATGTGATCCGGTTTTCTGTTTGACGGCGATTTCATACCGTTAGGGTCGAAACCCTGACGCGAGGGGGGATTGGGGAAAGCTGAAACCGCCGTCAATCTTTTGAACCTTCAGAACAAGGGATCAGGCCCTTGGTACGTCGGGTTTATCTGCATCATCATCGTCCTTTTTGGCCGCTTCCGATGCATCATCCTTTTTCATCTTTGCCAGTTCAGAGGCGACGTCATAATCGCCAGAGGCCACAAACCCCTCCATCGAACCGGTGCGACGTTCCAGATCGTCAAACTGCGCGCGAAGTTCTTCCATCCAGCTTTCTTCGTAATCAACACCCACAGTCGGATTGTCATTTACGTCCTCGCCTTTGGTCGCACGGGCTTGTGCCTGATAACGGCGCGATGACCCGCGCAACTTGCCGCGCAATCCATCAAACCATTCCGGATGATGCACATAGGCCCACGCAAGACCAAACAACAGCAAACCAACCGGGAAACTGAAAATCAGGATCAGAATAAACGCAGCCAGAACACCCTTGCGCGGAATACCAAATGCTTCGGAAATTCCCCGTGTGGTACGGCCGATCACGCCATGACACTTTTTGCCTTCGTGACTGTGGTTTGCGAACCGGCATCCACCATGCGAGCGCTTCTTGTGACCGCGCTCAAATCCGTTTCCGGCAGCAGCTTGCTGGGCAGTCATATCCTGTTCCTCCATTCGGCAACCTCGGCATCTAACAGGCGTTCAAGTGTTTCGACACGGGATTCAAGCTTCTCTGCCCGTTTTTTGAGCCCCGCTACCATTTCCTGTTCACGGGCAATCTGTTCCGGGCTTTGTGCGCGCTGCTCTGCCTTCATCCGCTTCCAGACCGTGATGTAATGAAACACCACCCAGACCGGGCCAACAACGGCAACGAATACAATCAAGGGTACGGCAATCGCCCACATATCTGACAGCTTTTTCCTGGTGCTGGCTTATGCGCCGAAACACATAAACCGATGATTATTTATCTTTCTTCACACGTGCCTTGAGTTCCTTGAGATCATCCTCGATCCCGAGCTCGGCCTCAAGGTCTTCGAACTGTTCTTCAAGGCTCTGCCCGCGACCAAGGTCCCAGGAGTCTGCACTTGCTTCAAGCTCGTCAATCCGGCGTTCCATCTGCTCATAGCGCAGCAGGGCCTCGTCGATCTGACCGGAATGAAGCTTCTCTTTCATTTTTACACGCTTTTCGGCCGTCTGCATGCGGATTTCGACCGTACGCTGCTTGCCCTTGGCTTCATTCAGCTTGTTCTGCAGCTTGTTGAGATCCTCGTCAAATTTGCCAAGGGTCTCTTCAATCACTTCAAGCTCGCGCTCAAGAACAAGGCTCTGATCGGCCAGACGACGGCGCGCCATCAGCGCCCCCTTGGCAAGATCATCACGACCCTTGGACACCGCAAACTCTGCCTTGGTGTCCCATTCAACCTGACCGTCATGAAGCTTCTTGAGCTTGCGCTCGACTTCTTTCTTGTCAGCAATCGCCTTGACCGCAGCCGAACGAACTTCGACTAGGGTATCTTCCATTTCCTGAATCATCAGGCGCACCATTTTCTCCGGATCTTCGGCACGATCCAGAAGCGCGTTGATGTTGGCATTTACGATATCGGACAAACGCGAAAACACGCCCATTGTCTGATCTCCTTGATTAATCGGGGGACGCAAAAATTCTGTTCTCTCTATTTCAAAAGCCGTGCCAGTTTTGAAATACAGTAAAATCAATAACTTACAAATTCCTCGCTTTGGAACATTACTTTTATCGCGACATTAATAACGTTTTTCGATAACGTTTTTCGCGAAATGGATAATTTGCAACCCATTCTGGGCGAAGACCCCGTTTTCCTGGCGGCCCTTGAACATGTTTCGCGTCTGGCGCCGATTGACCGGCCATGCCTTGTCATTGGCGAACGCGGCTCGGGCAAGGAACTGATAGCGGCCCGCCTGCATTACCTGTCACGTCGCTGGGGCGGCCCGCTGGTCAAGGTCAATTGCGCCGCCCTCTCCGAGACCCTGCTTGATACCGAACTGTTTGGCCACGAAGCCGGGGCCTTTACCGGGGCGACCAAACGCCATATCGGGCGCTTTGAACGCGCGCACGGCGGCACCATCATTCTTGATGAAATCGCCACCGCCAGCCCGGTGGTTCAGGAAAAGCTTCTGCGGGTTGTCGAATATGGCGAGATCGAACGCGTTGGCGGATCAGACGTCATTGATGTCGACACAAGGGTCATTGGTGTGACAAATGAAAATCTGCGCGAACTGGCCAAAACCGGGAAGTTCCGCGCCGATCTGCTTGATCGTCTGGCCTTTGACGTCATCGCCGTGCCGCCGCTCCGCCAAAGGTCTGATGATATATTATTGCTCGCCGAACAGTTCGCGCTCGATATGACCAAACGCCTTGGCCGCACGGTTTTCGCGGGTTTCTCCCGTCCTGCCGCCGAACAGCTTTTCCGCCATGACTGGCCGGGCAATATCCGTGAACTGCGCAACGCGGTCGAACGCAGCATCTATTTGGCCGAGGACGAAGAAACGCCGCTTGCCGCCATCACCCTTGATCCGTTTGACGGCATCTGGACCGAGACTGACCGCGAAACGCCGACATCCGAAACAGATATCGACCTTCCGGAACCAGACCCGAATATTGATTTCAAAACGCAGGTCGCCAAATTCGAAATCAGGCTGCTGAAACAGGCCCTTGCCAGAAACGCCAATAACCAGACCGAAGCCGCCAAGGCGCTTGATCTGAACTATCACCAGTTCCGCAGGTTGCTGGAAAAGCACGACCTGATACCCGCAAAATAACCCAACCAAGGACCAGCGGGATAGCGGCCCTACCTTAATCTGCCAACGACCGTGCAATCACCATGCGCTGAATGTCGGATGTACCTTCGTAAATCTGACAAACCCTCACATCCCGGTAAATACGTTCGACCGGGAAGTCTTTCAGATAGCCATATCCGCCATGGATCTGGATCGCGGCTGAACAAACTTCCTCGGCGATTTCGGATGCAAACATCTTGGCCATGCAGGCCTCTGTCAGGCAGGGTTTGTGATCATCGCGCAGCTCGGCCGCCCGATGGACCAGAAGCCGTGCGGCATCGATCTTGGTTGCCATATCGGCAAGGCGGAATGCCACGGCCTGATGTTCGATGATCTTTTTGCCGAATGTTTCGCGTTCATTGGCGTAATCGCGCGCGGCTTCAAACGCGGCACGCGCCATGCCGACCGACTGGGCCGCAATACCGATACGCCCGCCCTCAAGATTGGCCAGCGCGATTTTATAGCCCTGCCCTTCAACGCCCAGCATGTTTTCGCCGGGCACCCGGCATTCGACAAAGGTGATCTGACAGGTATCCGATGCGTTTTGGCCCAGCTTTTCCTCAACCCGGGACACGACATAGCCCGGCGTATCGGTTGGCACGATAAAGGCTGAAATACCGCGCTTTCCGGCTTCCGGATCGGTTACGGCAAAGACTATTGCCAAATCGCCTTCGGAACCCGACGTGATGAATTGCTTGGACCCGTTGATGATCCAGTCATTGCCATCACGCACGGCGCGTGTCTTAAGCGCACTGGCATCCGATCCGGCCTGCGGTTCGGTCAGACAAAAGGCACCGATTTTTTCGCCCTGCGCCATCGGGACCAGGAATTTCTGTTTCTGTTCTTCGGTACCGAATTTCAGGATCGGCATACAGCCGACCGAATTATGCACCGACATGATGGTGGACGTGGCCCCGTCACCGGCGGCAATTTCTTCGAGTGCCAGGGCATAGGCGACATGATCCATGCCCGCCCCGCCATATTCATCAGGGACCAGCATGCCCAGAAAGCCAAGCTCGCCCAGCCCGGCAATGGCCTCGGCCGGGAAGGTATGATGGGCATCCCATTTTGCGGCATTGGGTTTGAGTTCATTTTCGGCGAACTCGCGCGCGGTATCGCGCACCATGATCTGATGTTCTTCCAACCGCATGGCGGCACTCCTCCCATTTGGGCGATGCACCGGCCATGCGATCAGATCAGATTTTGATCCCGTGGATCAGGCCGGGCTTATTCTTCGCCCTGAACAAACTTGTCCTGTTTTGCGTCGAAACGCCACAGGATGCCTTCTTTCATTCCGTACCACCAACCATGCAGGTTGAGATCGCCGGCCTCGACCCGTTCCTTGATGAACGGGAACGTCATAAGGTTTTCAAGCGAATTACGGATCGAATGACGCGACACCTTGTCAACATCCGGTCCGTGATGCAGACAGCATTTCGCCATGCTGACCCATTCACCGATAAAGTCGCGCTCCGGCACCTTGCCAGCCTCGCCATGCTCGACCAGCGCCTGAATACCACCACAGGCCGAGTGACCCAGAATGACGATATCCTTGACCTTGAGATCACGAACCGCGAATTCGATTGCCGCCGACGTGCCGTGATAGTTTTCATCGGGCTCATAGGGCGGCACAAGGTTTGCGACGTTACGCACCACAAACATCTCGCCCGGTTCTGCATTGGTCAGGATGGCCGGATCGACACGAGAATCCGAACATGCAATCAGCAGAACTTCCGGCCTCTGACCCATATTGACCAGATCTTCCACCCGTTCAGGACGCTGTTCGTAATACATCGCCTTGAAGCTTTTAAACCCGGCAAGCATCCGGTCGACTGTCGGTTTGGACATCAGCGAATTCCCTTATCCTCGTCAATCACTCTGGCGACAAAATAAGGTGAATTCGCGCAAGTTGGTAGTTCTCATTTGATCCAATTTGAATCGTTCTAAACAACCTGTTTTCGCGCCCGCAACCAGTGTGCAACATGCCTTCCGGAACCTTGCGCAACAGGCAACAGCACAGCATCATGCCCAAGCAGCCCGTAAACGCCCCTGATCAAAACTCTGCCTGTTTCGGAAATCCCTCCCCGATTATTTGGTCAAAAGCCCTGGAACTAGAAGCGATCTGCGCGCAGAACCTGACAATCACTGATCGCGACAACGCCGATATGACGGTCAACCACCTCAAAGGCGGCTTCGAGCATGGCGTCAAGTTTCTCGGCACGGATGATACAAACAACCTGCACCATGCCGCCACCGCGCGTCACGGTGTCATCGCGGCGCCAACTACCCGAACGCCCCGAACCACCAAGAACGGGCAGAACCGAATATCCGGTCACCCCTGCCCCCTCAAGCGCCTGACGCAACCTGCTTTCCATAATGGCCTCGATAATGATCGCCACGCGCTTGGCATCATGTTTTTCCATATTTTCAGCCTCCGTGAATAGCGCTGGCCATCGCAAGGTAAAGCGGAATGCCAAGCGTCAGGTTGAAGGGGAAGGTGACGCCAAGCGACAGCGTAAGATAGACAGACGGATTGGCTTCGGGCAGGGCGACACGCATGGCAGCTGGAACAGCTATGTAGCTGGCCGACGCCGCCAGCACCATCATAAGCACTGCACCACCAAGCGACAGGCCGATCATCAGGGCAAAGGCCAGACCAAGGCAGGAACCGATCACCGGCATCAAAACTCCGAACGCCAGCGGCCCCGGGCGCAAGACCGCCCGCCCCTGTTTGAGCCCACGCCCCGCAACCAATCCCATATCAAGCAGAAACAGACAAAGGACACCCTGAAATGGCGAGACAATCAGGGCTTCGATCTTGGCCATGCCTTCGGCCCCGGTGATCCAGCCGATCACAAAGCTGCCCACCAGAAGAACGATGGAGCCGTTAAGCAGGATTTCGCGGATCAGTGTTGCGTCCATCCGGCCCTTGCCACCCGATGATACAAGCCACAGTGCCGAGAAAATCGCAGGCGCTTCCATTGCCGCGGCAACCGCAACCATATAGCCCTCGGCAGCGATCCCGGAACTTTGAAGAACGGAGGTCGCGGCAACAAAGGTCACAATCGAGATCGAACCATAATGCCCGGCAACTGCTGCCGCATCAGTCCGGCTGAGTTGCGATATCCATCGCAACAGGGCAAAGGCAATAAAGGGCAGCACAAAGGAAAGGATGACACCTGCCATCAGTGACATGCCCAGTGTCAGATCAATACCGTTGTTTGATACCGCGACACCGCCCTTAAAGCCGATCGCAAACAGCAGATAAAGGGAGATCCCCTTGGCAACGGCTTCGGGGATTGTCAGATCGGATCGCGCGAGGGCGGCAAATACCCCCAGAACGAAGAAAAGCACGATGGGCGACAAAAGGTTCTGCGCCGCCAAGCTCAGCACGTCTTGCATGGCTGTTCCTTACGTATGAAAACCCGATGCATCGCAAGCAGAACCGATCTTGCAGCTGAGCCTGCGATAAAATCGCGATCCCGATAACAGAATCGCGATTTTATGTCACCCGAAAGGCCTATGATCCTCAATCTTCTGTTTGATCTGGTTCACATCTGCTCAAAGAAGCTCAACCGCCACAGCGGTTGCTTCGCCCCCACCGATGCAAAGTGACGCAACCCCTTTGGTCCCGCCATGGGTTTTAAGGGCATGGATCAGGGTGACCAGCAAACGCGCACCGGTCGCACCAATCGGATGACCCAGCGCACAGGCACCGCCATGCACATTGACCTTGCAGTGATCAAGTTCCAGATCACGCATGGCGGCCATGGCGACAACGGCAAAGGCCTCGTTGATTTCCCAAAGATCGACATCGTCCTTCGACCAGCCTGCCTTTGCCAGCACCTTCCTGATCGAGTCAATCGGGGCCGTCGTGAACCAGCACGGTTCCTGGGCATGGGTCGCCTGACCAACAATCTTTGCAAGCGGCTTGAGCCCGCGTTTTTCGGCTTCAGACGCGCGCATCATGACAAGGGCGGCTGCACCATCGGAAATCGATGCGGAATGGGCCGCTGTGACCGTGCCATCCTTGGCGAAAGCCGGACGCAGGGTCGGGATTTTTTCCGGCTTGGCTTTTGGCGGCTGTTCGTCGGCATCAATCGTCACTTCGCCCTTGCGGGTCGCAAAGGTCACCGGGGTGATTTCATCGGCAAAATGACCGGCAGTGGCCGCATTCTGCGCCCGGGTCAGCGAGGTGATGGCATAATCATCCTGGGCTTCGCGGGTAAAGCCGTATTTTTCGGCTGTTGCCTCGGCAAAGGTGCCCATGGAACGGCCTTTTTCATAGGCATCTTCAAGCCCATCAAGCGCCATGTGATCATAAACCATGTCGTGACCATATTTATGACCGGACCGCATTTTCGGCAAAAGGAACGGCGCATTGGTCATGCTTTCCATGCCACCAACCACCATGACGTCGGCACCACCGGCAACCAGCGTGTCATGGGCAAACATCACGGCTTTCATGCCTGATCCGCACATCTTGTTGATCGTGGTTGCACCGGCCGACCGCGGAATGCCGGCATTCCATGCGGCCTGACGCGCCGGTGCCTGTCCCTGACCAGCGGGAAGCACGTTCCCCATGATGACTTCATCAATGTCATCAGGCGAAACACCGCCGCGCTCAAGCGCTGCTTTAATCGCAACACCGCCAAGTTCGGCGGCAGTCACAGTGGCAAAGTCACCCTGCAAACCGCCCATGGCGGTACGGGCGCACGATACGATAACAATCGGATCAGAAGTGGTCATGATGGGGGTCCTTGAAGTCTTTCGGGGGATCTTTGACTTGAATATGTGAGGCCGGGGTAAAACCGCAATTACGCGGTTTCACCAAACAGTTCACGCCCAATCAGCATACGGCGGATTTCGCTCGTACCGGCGCCGATTTCATAAAGCTTGGCATCACGCAGCAACCGGCCCGTCGGATATTCGTTGATATAGCCATTACCTCCAAGGGTCTGAATGGCTTCAAGCGCCATCCAGGTGGCCTTTTCCGCCGCGTAAAGGATCACACCAGCCGCATCCTTGCGCGATGTTTCACCGCGATCACAGGCTTTGGCGACCTCATAGACATAAGCGCGGCAAGCATTCATGGTCGTATACATATCGGCGATCTTGCCCTGCATCAGCTGGAACTCGCCAATCGCCTTGCCGAACTGTTTGCGTTCATGGATATAGGGCACAACCACATCCATGCAGGCCCGCATGATCCCGGTCGGGCCAGCAGCCAGAACTGCACGTTCGTAGTCAAGGCCGCTCATCAGAACGCGCACGCCGCCATGCAGCTGACCCAGGATATTTTCTTCGGGCACTTCGCAATCTTCAAACACCAGTTCGCAGGTGTTTGAGCCCCGCATGCCCAGCTTGTCGAGCTTTTGCGCGGTCGAGAAACCCTTGAAGGTCTTTTCAATGATAAAGGCCGTAATGCCCTTGGGACCGGCATCAAGATCGGTTTTGGCATAAACCACCAGCGTGTCGGCATCCGGGCCGTTGGTGATCCACATCTTGTTGCCATTGAGGATGAAACGATCCCCCTTTTTCTCGGCGCGAAGCTTCATGGACACCACATCCGAACCAGCCCCCGGCTCGCTCATCGCAAGTGCGCCGATATGTTCACCGCTGATCAGTTTGGGCAGGTATTTGGCCTTTTGTTCGGCAGTGGCGTTGCGCTTGATCTGGTTGACGCAAAGGTTGGAATGCGCGCCGTAAGAAAGGGCAACCGAGGCAGAAGCACGGCTGATTTCTTCCATGGCGATCACATGTTCAAGATAACCAAGGCCGGTACCGCCATCTTCTTCGGGAACGGTCATGCCCAGAAGACCCAGATCACCGAATTTGCGCCACAAATCATTGGGGAACTGGTTGGTTTGATCGATCTCGGCGGCGCGCGGGGCGATTTCGGCCTCGGCAAATGAGGAAACGGTTTCGCGGATCGCATCTGCGGTCTCGCCAAGATCAAATTTCAATCCGGGAAATTCGAAAAATGCCATGGTGACGTTCCTGCCCTGACTAGGTTTGATTATTAAGTAAAATTGATCAATCTTTGGAATTATGCAGCGCTATCCAATAATTCCGGCGGCAGCTTCATGACCTTGAGCGTCTGAAGCGAGGTGGCGCACAGAACCGGTTCGCTATTCCTCATACCAAAGATATCGATGCGGGTAACAATGATCGACCGACCGCGCGAGACGACCTCGCCGACGGCACGCAACTGGTCACCCTGACCGGGTGCGACGATATTGAGCTTGTATTCGATGGTCAGCATCCCCTGATCGGTCTCGACCAGACTCCAGCCGGCAAATCCACCGGCGATATCGGCCAGACCGGCAATCAGCCCGCCATGAAAATAGCCATTATGCTGGATCAGGTCGGCCCGCGACGGCACAACGACTTCAACCCGGCCCGGTTTGACATCGGTGACACGTGCCCCGATCGACAGATTATAGGGCTGCTGGGCAAAGCGCTTGCGCACTTCGGCATCAAAATCGGGATTTTGCGGTTCGAACTGAGCCATGTCGCGGTCCTGACAGTAAAGCAATCCACCCGTCTCCGGGGGGCACCTGAGGGATGCGACTCTCTTGTAGTTAACGTTAACGTTAACGTCAAATCAAATCCGCATAGCTCTACCAATTTATCCGGGGCCGAAGTCATCCGGCATCAAGCGTCAGGTTCAATGAGCCGGGCATCATAACATCAGGCATCAGGCATCAGGCATCAGGCATCAGGCATCCAACGTCGGGCATCGGGTGGCTGGTGCCAAGTGGCGGAAGGTCGGATACAGAGGCTTGGTGCTGAGTGCTGAGTGGTGAGTGGTGAGTGGTGAGTGTTGCGTATCGACTGTTGAGTATCGAGTGCCAAGAACAGAGTGTTAAATACCGGTTGCTGAGTGTCCGGTACTACCATGGCGGCGCGTGCCGAGTGCCAAGCGACCGACGCCCCGCCCCATGCCGGGTACCGAATACCAAGGGATATGGGTATTGAGCGTTGGGTCCTGCATGCCGGAGCCGGTTGGTTGGGGCTCGGGCGGAAAGATGGAAGGCTTCGGATGTTTGCGGCACGCGGATAATAGAGGATCGCTGGCAGCTGACGGCTGACATGGTCTGCGCGAAGGATTTTAGGCAGGAGCGGCCTATGATCGACGACTAACGGCGGGAGGTGTGTGGCGGCTTACTGACGGCTGAGGATTGTCGGCTGGCAGCTGGTCGCCCGTATCACAAACCTGCTGGCGCGGACATTGCCCGTCAAACCAAGGCGCTTGTCTTGCAGACGCAATTGCACCGCCGACCAAAGTCCGGTCGGGCGGTAGCAGCACAGAAAAGCTGGCTTAATTGGTGCTCTCGCCCCAGCGCTGGATGCTGGCTTCAAGCATGTCTTTCATCGCATCTTCGGTAACCAGTTTGAGAACGGCCCGGTTAATGCGTCCCCGCAAGGCGCCGGTATTGCAGGCGGATTTATGGGACATGGTCAGATAGAGATTCTCGGTACTGACCGGGGTATCGTAACTGCGGATATTGGTGATGCGCTGACGCGCAGCAAATGCCTTGCCGGGGAATTCTTCATAGATCAGATATTCACCGCGATTATAGGTCAGCATCTTGAGCCCCTGTTCAAGGCTGGGGACTTTGGTGATGCTGAGATTTTCGACCGCATAGGCATCAAATTCCTGACCGAAACTGTTATCGATCACAGTCAGACCTTCGAGTCCCTGAAGATCGGACCATTGCCGATAGTTGAGATCAAGATTGTCCAGCGTCCAGATGACGGTTCGCGTCCCCTGAAAGGCGGGGAAAAAATAGTCCATATATTCAAGACGCGCCGCCGTCAGGAAAGCACCGGCAAGCATATCAAGCGTGCCTTCCTGCATATTGTGCTGTACCCGGCTCCAGCTTCCGGCCTGAATGACGTCGATCTCCACGCCTGCGAGTTCGCCAACCCGTTTCAGGAAGTCTGCGGCAGCACCATCAAGTGTGCGGCCATCCCCGGATTTCCAGAGATAGGGCGGATAGTCCGGATTGCCCGACGCAATAAGGCGAGTGCAATCGCGCGAGCCATCCGCATTCAAGGCATAGTGTCCGGCCTGATCATCTGCATAAGCGGCATCAATCCCGGATATCCAGGTCAATGCTGTGGTCAGGATAACTAGGATCCTTCTCATGCAGGGTCAACTCCTTGTTGCCTCGGCTGTCGCAACTCGAACTATACATATGTGGGTATACGCTACGTAAATTTCCCCACTAAGGATAGGTTCTTTGACAAAATTCTATATCTGTCGGGTCCGAAAACTCAATCAAAAGTAAAAAAGCCGACTGAAAACAGCCGGCTTTTCCACAATCTGAAATCCTGATTCCGATGCAGGTTCCACATCAGAGCAGGCAAAATTACGCCGAACGGCGTTTCATGCCCTGGCTGCCACCGCGGCCTTCGGAACGGCGCGGGCGATCACCAAAATCGCGGCGAGCACCATCACGGGCACCGGCACCATCACGACCGGCTTCACGCGGACGGAAGTTGCCGCCACGATCACCGCCACGCGGCTTGTCAGCAAAACGACGTTCTTCACGGTTGCCACCTTCGCCACGGCCTTCGCCGCGCGGACGGAAGTTGCCACCACGATTGCCACCGCGTTCTTCGCGATCACCGCGCGGCGCACGATCATCATTGTCAAAGCGCGGTTTGCGATCATTGCGGAAGTCACGGTCATCACGACGCGGACGATCCGCGAAATCACGACGGGCACCGTCACGACCAGCATCACGACCGGCATCACGCGGTGCGCCATCACGGCCACCAAAGCCGCGTGCTGCACGTTCGCCTTCGCCACGGAAACCGCCGTCGCGGAAGCCGCCATCACGGGCACCGTCACGACCGCCGCCGAAACCACGACCGCGACCAGCATCACGACCACCTTCACGGGCGCCATCACGACCACCGCCAAAGCCACCGCGACCACGGCCGCCATCACGACCGCCGCCAAAGCCGCCGCGACCGCCACCGCCACCGAAACCACGGCCACGACCACCGTCACGGCCACCACGACCACCTGCGCCAGCACCGCTTGAACGCGGCGGCGGGGCAGCATGGAATTCGTGATCTTCGTCGATGTCGACTTCCTGTTTGATCAGGCGTTCGATGTTGCGAAGCAGACGAATGTCACGCGGCTCGCAGAACGAAATTGCAGTACCTTCGGCGCTGCCACGACCGGTACGACCGATACGGTGAACATAGCTTTCCGCATCCTGCGGCAAGTCATAGTTCACAACATGGGTGATGCCCGGAACGTCAATACCACGTGCAGCAACGTCGGTTGCAATCAGAACCGGGAACTGACCATTACGGAAGTTGCGCAGGATCTTTTGACGGATGCGCTGCTGCTTGTCGCCATGGATGGCATCGCTGTCGATGTCTTCATCGCGCAGCTGGAAGGACAGCTCGTCGGCATCTGCCTTGGTTTTGGTGAAGACCAGAACACGTTCTGCATCATCACGCTTGAGTAACTGTACCAGCAGTTTGGTTTTGTCGTGACGTTTCACGAACATGCCAACCTGGGTCACGCGCTCGGTCACGCTGGACTGCGGAGCGGTTTCGACCTTGACCGGATCCTTGAGAAGACGGTCGGTCAGGTGTTTGACTTCCGGCGGCATGGTTGCCGAGAACATCACCGTCTGGTGTTTGTTCGGCAGCAGTTCAGCCACGGTCAGAACGTCTTCGGAGAAGCCCATGTCAAGCATACGGTCGGCTTCATCAAGGATGAAGACTTCGACATCGTCGAAACGAACCGTGTTGCGCGACATGTGGTCAAGAAGACGACCCGGGGTCGCAACCAGGATATCAACGCCACGGCGCAGTTCCTGAATCTGCGGGCCCATCGGCGAACCACCATAGACAACAGAAGAAAACAGGCGGATGCCTTTTTTGAAATCACGCAGGCACTGACCGATCTGGGTTGCCAGTTCGCGGGTCGGCGCAAGAATAACAGCGCGCGGCTGACCCGGTTTCGGGCGCAGCGGATTTTCAGCAAGACGCTGCAGCAATGGCAGGCAGAATGCGGCAGTTTTACCACCACCCGTATGGGAGATCCCCATAAGGTCATGCCCTTCGAGAAGTGCAGGAATCGTCGCAGCCTGGATTTCGGTCGGCGCGGAGAAACCGGCAGCTTCAACATTGCGCAGCAGGGGCTCGATGAGTTTGAGCCCTTCAAAATTCGTCATAAAGGATAGCCCTTCGTTTATCCGGTCGGCGCCATGTTCACGCCTATGGTGCCTGCTCAAACGCAGTCGAGACCGGTGCATGGCAAAGCAGCCACTGCGTCGGACCTGCATGAGAGGCAAATGATGTGAGGCCACGACGTCATCACGTCGTAACCGCCCTCGCCTTTTTCATACAGTTCCTGACAGCTGATTCTGTCTTTGCAAGCGAAGGAATGAGCCGGGTGATACAGGTGTCTGGATCAGAAGTCAATCAAAGCCCGCGCCGGGCAGCCATGCAAAAACGCGCAGTAAAAAAAGCAGATCACAAAAACGTCACGCCCGACTTACGGTTTCGTTTACATTTTAGCGCCAATAATTCAATCGCCACAATCGCTTGTAAGGGGAAAGTTATGCGGTTCCGGGTTGTTACGGGAATTTTTTCCATTCCCACTATTTGTCTTCTTGTGCTGCTTGCGATCATCGCGACAGTCGCGCTGAATTATCAAACCAGCCTTCGAAACGGCAAGTTCGAACAGATTTCGCATCTGACAGAAGGTGCAGTGACCATCGTTAACAGTTATGTCGCCAAAGCCAAAAGCGGCGAAATGACTGAAGACGAGGCAAAGACCGCGGCACTCGCCATCCTGAACGCCTATCGGTTTGACGGGGCCAACTATATCTATGCGTCTGATTACAGCCACTGCATGGTGCTTGATCCGCTCAGCCCCGAAGATGTCGGAAAATGTAATCCCGACAGCAAGGTGCGTAACATGATCGTCGATACTGCCAAGGCAGGCGGCGGCATTATCACCTATGAAACCAAGAAACCCGGTGAAGGCGACAAGCTGATCGAAAAGGCCGCTTACGTCCGCCCGATCAAGGACTGGAACTGGGCGCTTGGTGCCGGTGTCTATATGGATGACGTCCAGACCGAATTCCTGCGCATCATTCAGCGTATTGCGATTATTTCAGTGATCGCCATCGTGATTGCCGGTGTTCTGTCATGGTTTGTCGGCACCCGGATCACCAAAAGCATCGTCGGACTGAACAGCGCCATCCGCACCATTGCCGAAGGCGATTACAAGGCCCCGGTCGAAACCGAGTCCCGGTTTGTCGAGATCGGTGACATGGCAGCCGGTGTTCTGGCATTGCGTGACAAATCCGCACAGGCCCAGCAGCTTGAGGCGGATGCTGCGATCCAGAAAGACCGCGCCGAACAGGAACGGCGCAGCAATATCCGCGAGATTGCCCAGAAACTTGAAAGCGAAGTCGGCGGGATTGCCGGTGCTGTTGACCATTCGGTTCAGCGCAGCAATGAACTGGCGATCAGCATGGCGCACAATGCTGACGGCATTCTGGGACAAAGCCAGCAGGTGGCATCTGCGGCCGCAAACGTATCGCAGAATGTCGATGCCGTTGCTGCCGCGACCGAGGAACTTTCATCCTCGATCACGGAAATCAACGTTCAGATTTCCCAGATGTCGCACACGGTCGAACGGGCAACCGATGAAAGCCAGAGCGCATCGAACGATGTTGCAGGCCTGTCCGAGACGGTTGAAAAAATCAAGGAAATCATCGGCCTGATCAACGATATTGCCGGTCAGACCAACCTTCTGGCGCTCAACGCCACCATCGAGGCTGCGCGTGCAGGTGAAGCCGGCAAAGGCTTCGCCGTGGTTGCAAACGAGGTCAAAAACCTTGCCACCCAGACCGCCAAGGCAACCGACGAGATCGCAGCCCAGATCAATGACATCGTCGATGGCACCGAACGTGCGGTAACCGGCATTTCGCGGGTATCTGAGACCATCGAACAGGTCCGCACGGCCTCGACCGCCATTGCAGCCGCCATCGAGGAACAGGGGGCGGCAACACAGGAAATCTCGGGTAATGCAAACCGCAGTGCGGATGGCGTCAAACAGATTTCCTATAGCGTCGATGAAACCATGAAGAACGCGCAAAGCACGACCGATGATGCCGAGGAACTGAAATCGGCATCGGCAGAACTTTCCAGCCGTTCTGCCGAACTGACCCAGATCATCAAGCGGTTTTCTGGCGATCTTCTGAAACAGGCCGGGGATTGATTCCGCCCGGCATCAAAAGACTTGTCGTAGAAGAAGGGCCGGACGATTTTTCGTCCGGCCCTTTTCATGTCCGATATTGTCCGGAATCCCGGGCACGCCCGATGATCATTCCGCCGGAAGGTCATTTTCCTTGCGGAACGGGTGGGCCGGATAAACACCGAGAATACGGACTTCATGCGAGAAGAATTGCAGTTCTTCGAGTGCATGGCGCAGACCAAGCTGTTCGGGATGGGCTTCGACCTCGGCAAAGAACTGGGTCGCGGTGAAATGGCCTTCGACCATATAGCTTTCAAGCTTGGTCATGTTGATGCCATTGGTGGCAAAACCGCCCAATGCCTTGTAAAGGGCGGCGGCAACGTTGCGAACCCGGAAGACAAAGCTTGTCACGACCGGCGAGCCGTCATTGGGGAGTTCAAGCGGTTCGCGGGCCAGAATGATAAAGCGCGTCGTGTTATGGGCGGCGTCTTCGACCTCGGTGCGCAGAACATCAAGGCCGTAAATTTCAGCAGCCAGAACCGGGGCAATGGCGGCAATCGATTTGTCGCCGCGATCGGCGACTTCCTTGGCACAACCGGCCGTATCAGGGCCGACCACCGCATTGACACCCAGCTCCTTGCGCAGCTTGCGGCATTGACCAAGGGCGTGAACGTGGCTGTGGATTTCCTTGATGTCTTCGATCTTCGCACCGGGTACTGCGACCAGCGCATGGTTAATGCGCAGGAAGGTTTCACCGATGATATGCACACCCGATTCCGGCAGGATGTGGTGAACATCGGCCACGCGTCCGGCAAGGGTGTTATCAATCGGAATCACCGCCAGTTCGACGTCGCCTTCTTCCAATGCGCTAAAGGCGCCTTCAAAGGTCCTGTAGGGTACTGTCGTTGCACCCGGAAAGGCACGACGGGCTGCCTGATCTGAATAGGCACCGTGCATTCCCTGAAAAGCGATCCTTTGTTGCGCAGTCATCTGGCTGTTTCCTGAAGTGATATTAAAGACTTGTTTTGGCCGCCCTCAACAGACGACGGCCTGATAGAAAACCCCAATTGGGGCCCAAACTCAATTCAATGTTTAGGCCTTGCCACCCAGAACCTGCCGGGCACGTTCAAGGTCTTCGGGGGTATCAACACCCAGCGGCACACCATCGACCAGCGCCACCGCAATCACCATGCCGTTTTCAAGGGCGCGCAGCTGTTCAAGCTTTTCGCGGCTTTCAAGTTCGGCGGGCGGCAGGGATACGAAACGGTCAAGGGCCGCACGGCGATAGGTATAAAGACCGATGTGATGATAAAGCGGACCATCGCCATAGGGTGCGGTTGCGCGCGTGAAATAAAGCGCGCGCGCCACACGGCCGTTGCCAAAGGCCGCGACCGCCTTGACCACATTGGGATTGGTACGTTCTACATCGCGGGTGATTTCAGCAGCCAGCGTTGCAATATCGACCGCCGGATCATTGAGCGGTTCGAACACGGCACGAATATCCGCCGCATCAATGGTCGGCAGATCGCCCTGCACATTGACGACCGCATCATATTTGCCTTCGGGGTCGAAGGTCTGAAGGGCCTGATGAACACGATCCGAACCGCTTGGCAAATCCGGGTCGGTCAGAACCGCGATGCCGCCAGCGGCTTCGACCGCATCGGCAATTTCCTGTTCAGCACAGGCAACAAGGACCGGGCCGATTCCGGCCTCGGTTGCGCGACGCCAGACCTGAACGATCATGGGTTCACCGCAAATATCAGCCAGCGGTTTGTTCGGCAGGCGCACAGAGGCCATACGGGCAGGAATTACAACAACAGGATTGCGCGGCGTCGACATTTTGGAGCTCCGGTCAGGCATAATTTCCGTGTGTTTGATCTTGCGCAAAGCATGCCGTAACGGCGCGATGGCAAAACACGGCTAAGAATCGGCCCGACATTAGCCGGTTTTTGGGGGATGGCGAAAGACGGAATCGCTTTTCGAAGGTCACTAGACGAAAGTTTTAAAGCATCCGTTTTCGCCTTGGTGTTTAAGAAAGGTTGATGCAAATCTCTGAAACGTATAGTTTCCCACCGACCAGTTTTGCCTGCGGTGACGTTTGTGATTCTCAAAATTGAGGATTGTCAGGGAGTGCATGGGCGAACTGACCAAGATTATAATTAGAAACCTGAGAGTGATTAGGCTGTAACGGGGTCCCGTCATGAACACGATGGAAATCAACAAGATCGTCGCCGGAGTCATCTGTGCCGTACTTCTGGTAATAGTTGTCGGCAAAATTGGGGGCGCGCTGGTTCATCCTGATGAACTGGAAGCACCGGTTTATCCCTTCTCCGAGGATCTGATGGCGGGTGCGAGTCCCAATGCCGCAGCAGCATCGGCCGAGCCGGCCGGACCGGAGCCAATTCTTGCCATGTTGGCATCGGCTGATCTTGCCGAAGGCGAGAAAGTCTTCAAGAAATGCGCATCCTGCCACGATGTCGAAAAAGACGGCCCGAATAAAACCGGCCCGAATCTTTATGGAATTGTCGGTGCGGCCTTTGCGCATAAAGGCGACTTCGCCTATTCGGATAGCATGGCGAACCATGGCGGTTCCTGGGGCTTTGAAGAGCTGAACGAGTTCCTTTACAAGCCGCGCGATTACATTGACGGCACCAAAATGAGCTTTGGCGGCCTGAAAAAGGCATCGGATCGTGCTGCGGTCATTGCCTGGCTGAACAGCAAGTCTGACAGCCCTCTGCCATTCCCTGATCCGGCAGCTGCTGCTGAACAGGGTGCTGCAGAGGAAGCAGCTGCGCCTGCTGAAGGCGAAGCCACCGCGCAGTAACGGCACGGTAAAAAGTTTGAAACTGACAGATTTATCTGATCAGAGATTGATTTTTCACAGGGGACAGGTAACTGTCCCCTGTTTGCTTTTTATGGCCCGTTGCAGGCCATGAGCAACAGCATCCCTTTATGGCGGGCCAGTTGATGGCGCGCATTCTCAGGCCAAACTCACACAGGACTGCGCTTTGATGGAAAATCTCGACCGCTTTCTGGAAATCGCCCACAAACTGGCAGATGCTGCCCGCCCGGTTGTGCGCAAATATTATCGCACCCCGGTTGCGGTTGATGTGAAAGCAGATGACAGCCCGGTGACGATTGCCGATCGCGAAGTCGAACGGACCATGCGCGATATCCTGAATGCGGAATTGCCCGATCATGGCATTTTGGGCGAGGAACATGGGCGCGAGAATGTCGATGCCGAATATGTCTGGGTGCTTGATCCGATTGACGGCACCAAGTCGTTTATTTCCGGCAAGCCGAGCTTTGCGACCCTGATTGCGCTTTGCCACAATGGCAAGCCGGTCATGGGCATTATTGATCAGGCGATTACCGATGAACGCTGGGTCGGTGTGATGGGCCAGCCAAGCACCATGAACGGAACGGAAATCAGTGCGCGTGAATGCGAAACGCTGGCCAGTGCGACCTTCTTTACCACGGCCCCCGAACTGTTCCGCGACAAGGCTTTTGATGCCTATCAGGCGGTTTCGAAACAAAGCCGGATCGCAATGTATGGCGTTGATGCCTATGCCTATGGACTAACCGCACTTGGACTTGCCGATACGGTGGTTGAGATCGGTCTTCAGGCCTATGATTTTTGTGCGCTGGTGCCGGTTGTCGAGGGTGCTGGCGGTGTCATGACCGACTGGTCGGGCAAGGAGCTTACGATTGAAAGTGCCGGTGACGTGGTTGCCAGTGGCGATGCGCGCTGTCACGCCGAGGTTCTTGCCACCATCAAATCCGCGATGGCCTGATCATCTTCTGCCCCGGACATCGGCCAGACAGCAGGGGAAACCGTCGGAGTAATTGTTATTTCACGGTTTTTCGGGCACACTTGCGCGATGCAACAACCAGTCGGATCGGACGATGTTTGAGTGGGTGATCATCCTTTTTCTGGGATCGGGTCTGGCTTACGGGCTTTTTTCGCGCCGCTTGCAACGGCGTAATATCTCGTCCCCGATGATGATGGTTTTGTCCGGTGCAATCATCGCATTGCCGCTTGGCATCTGGCATGAAGCACCGATGACGGCACTGAGTGGCAGCATTCATTTTGCCACGACATTCGCCGAGATGACCCTTGCGATCATTCTGTTTCTTGATGCTGCGGTGCTGAATTTCCGCAAGGAACGGGCAGCCCAGACCCTTGCGACACGTCTTTTGCTGGTCGGGTTGCCACTGACCATTGTTGCGACCTGGGCCTTTATCGTTGGCATTGATCCGACCATCGGTCTGATCCCGGCCCTTATTCTTGCGCTGATTGTCAGCCCGACCGATGCCGCCCTTGGCCGTCCGGTGCTGGAAAATACGGATGTACCCGAAGCGGTGCGCCAGGGGATCAATATTGAAAGCGGGCTGAATGACGGGCTGGTGCTGCCGGTTTTTACCACGGCGGTTTTGCTTGAAGCCAATCTCTTGAGCAACGGGCATCAGGGCTGGGTCAAGGATGCCTTGCTTGAAATTTCCATCGGGGCGGGCATTGGCATTGCCTGTGGCTTTGTGCTTGGCAAGATCGTCAACCGGGCCGTGACGAAAGACACGATCATTGACCGGTTTGAACGCCTGCTTGGCGTTCTTGCCGCCCTTTTGATCTATCTTCTGGCTGAACAGCTTGGCGGGAACGGGTTTGTCGCGGCCTTTGCCGGGGGGCTTGCGCTTAATATCTCAAGTGACCGGGTGCGCGACACGATTGAAAGCTTTGGCGAGGCCGAGGCAGAGCTTCTGACCATGCTGACCTTCTTTGTCTTCGGGATGATTGTTGTGCCTGCGGTCTATGAAAACTGGACCTGGACGATGCTGATCTTTTCAATCGCAAGTCTTGTCATCCTGCGGCCGCTTTGTGTGTGGATCTGCATGATCGGATCGCCCTATAGCCTTGGCGAAAAGCTCTATATCGGCTGGTTCGGGCCGCGTGGCATTGCGTCCGTGATCTATATGCTGATCATGGCGACACTGGTCAGTCCGGCCCATTTCATGCCGCTATTTGCCGCAGGCACCATGATCATTTGCATCAGCGTTGTCGCCCATGGCATCAGCGCCGCACCGGCATCAAATGCGCTTGTGCGCTATCTGTCGCGCAAATCCTGATCCGGGCAAGTGGGGCGGCGGGCAAGTGGGGCGGCGAGCAATCGGGCCCCTTGCCTGTAACCTCTCGCATTCGCGTTTGACGCCCAAGCCCTTCGCCGGTTCTGGATGGATGGCCTGGCTATTGCTGGCTCAGGGCCAAACGTGCGCCAAGGGCGATGAACATCGTGCCCAAGGCGCGTTGCAGCCAGACGCCAAGCGCCTGCATCTTTTGCGCCTTTCGCCCTTTGCGTGCCTTTATCCGCATGGCGGCGGCTGCCACCATCAGAACAATGGTGCTTTCAACCAGAAGCCCGATCAGATTGACCATGCTGCCGAGCACCAGAAACTGCAGGGCCCCGTCGCCCTGCGCCGGATCGACAAATTGCGGCAGGAAGGCCATGAAGAAAATCGCGACCTTGGGATTAAGCACATCAATCATCACGCCCTGCCGCCATGCCTGAAAGGCGGTCATTGGTCTGGTGGAAATCGTGATTTCGGGGGGCGTTTCGCCATCCCCGCCGCCCGATGACTTGCGGGCAAAGCTTGCGCGCAGCGCCCCGATGCCCAGCCACACCAGATAGGCCACCCCCACCCATTTGACGATGGCAAAGGCAAGGGCCGAAGTTGCAAGGATCGCCGACAGGCCAAGGGCAGCAGCCAGCACATGGACAAAGGCCCCCGATACCACACCAAAGGTCGAAAACAGCCCGATCTTGCGCCCATGCACGGCCGTTTGCCCGACGATATAGGCCATATCAGGCCCCGGCGAAATATTGAGCAAAAAGGCCGCAATCAGAAACGGCGTATATTGCACCAGGAGATCGGTCATCAAAGCTGCTCGCGGGCGTAATAGACCAGATCGATCTCAAGCACCTTGCCACCGGCTTCAAGCACCATGTTTGAAACCTGTCCGCGATGGTGGGTCTGATGGTTGAACATATGCCCCAGAATCAGATCGCGCGGCATGGTATAGGCCCCGGCCAAAACGGACTGATAGGTCAGATCGGATGCGATGATATCCGCAGTCAGACCATCGGTGAAATCAAGGATTGCCTGATCCTGTGTGATGCGCGCTTCGTGCAATTCATCGAAATCGCCAAACAGGATGGTATCAAGCGGCATGGCAACCGGATCGCCAACCAGACGTGACAACCACAAACGATCACCGACCAGAATGTGGTTTAACGTGCGCATGATCGATGGAAAGAACGCCCGGCGCGGCGCATCAAGTTCGGATGCAGGCAGGGCTGCACAGGCCTCATAAACATGCCGGTTGGCCCAGGCGTTATAGCTGGCCAGTCGCTGAAAATAGGCGACACTGTTCATTCTGATCTCCGCTTGCGGGCGCATATGACGCGCTCAGGGCTTCACACTGCCAGGATTGGTGGTCGGGTTGATCGCCGGTTTGGTCGCCGGGGCGGCGGCAACCTGTTCAAGAACGGTGGCTGCCGGTTTTGGAACACGTTTGGTCAGAATAACCACATTGCCGACCAGTGTCAGGCCAACACCCCAGATGATATGCGACGTCCAGTGGAAATCCTCAAACCAGGTCGAGAGCAACAAGGCGACAACCGGGAACATCACCGAACTGTAAGCCGCCCGGTCCGGACCAATCCGGCCCAGAAGTGTAAGATAGAAACCAAAGGCCAGAACAGAACCAAACAGCGCCAGATAGACCAGTGCGGCAATGAAGCTTGGGCTGGTGTCAAAGGTGACCGGAATACCGGCAAGCCCGATATAGGCAAAGAGCAGGATCGAGCCATAAAGCATCCCGAAGGCATTGGCCTGCATAACTGGCACACCGCGCGCATGGTTGCGTGCGGACGCCATATTGCCAAGGGACGCGATGTAGGCCCCGACCAGCGACACCAGAAGGCCGATGCTGCCGCCACTTGCCAGATCAAAGGCGGCAAGATCATCGGCAAAGACCAGCGCAATCCCCGAAAGCCCGATCATCGCCCCGATCAGGGTGCGGGTTTCGGGACGGCGACGGAAAAAGATCACGCCATTGATCATGTTCATGATGACAATGGTCGAAAACACCACGGCTAGCAGACCTGATGTCAAATGCACGCTGGCGACATAGATCAGAACATAGTTTAGTGAAAACAGGCAAACGCCCAGAACAGCCATGAAGAAATGGTCACGCAGGGAAAAGCGCATCGGCAGACGACGGACCAGACACCATGCCATCAAGATCAGTGTCGCCAGCGCAAAGCGCAGGGCCACTGCAACTTCGGGCGCAACAGAAAGCTGATACTGAATGGCAATCCAGGTCGAACCCCAGATCAAGACGACTGCCGCATAAAGACCGAACATGGCCATGGTGCTCCAAAAGAATTGAAGCGGCAATTTAGGCCATATTTCAATCCGCACCAAACCAGCTTTTTTGATCCATGCATTAGGTGAGCTAATCCAAACTCACCCAAATTAATGCATGGGGCGTCAGGTTTTGGTGACCTTGTCTTTCGGATTGTCCGGTTCGGTCTTTTTGCCGGATTTTCGGGTTTTTCGGGCTTCGCCGGTTTTGGCAGTTTCGGTAGTTTCAGCAGGTTCCGCAATTTCGGCTGCTTCGGTTTTTTCAGCAGCTTGCGTAGTTTCGACGGCATCTGCGGTATCAGCGGCTTTTCCGGTTTCGGCTAGGTCGTCAGGAGCGGCCTTGTCGCTGACAGACGGAGCGCGTTGTTGGGCATCATCTTCGCCATGGGCCGCGGGGTCTGGTTCCGCCGGATCGGAATTGTCGTCATGGCTCAGGGATTTGACGGCGCTTTCACCGCGCAGTGCTAGGTTCTTTTCCGCGCGCTTGCGCTTCTGCCAGTCCTTCCAGATTTCAAGAAGTTCCGAACGCGACTGGAAAATCGGAATACGGCGTTTGGGTTTGGCTTTTTGCTGCTCGACCGCAAGGCCGACCTCGATCACGCCATGTTCGTCATCAGTCCGGCGTACGATCAGCTCGACCGTGCCATAGGCAACGCGATCGCCCAGTTCGACATCCCCGGCAAGATCACGTTTCAGGATATCGGCCACGGTCAGTCCGGCATCGTCTTCATCCACCGCAAAACCGTAAAGGCGACCGATATCGAAAATATGGGTATCGGGCGGGAAGCTGAAATCCCCGAACAGCTCGACGTCATTGGCCCCTTCGGCCGGACCGGCAAACAGCTGATCGAGCAGTTCGACATGACGGGGCGGGGTGATGATATAGACCTGATCACCGGCCTGAACAGGGCCCGCACTGTGCGGGCGCAGCGACGCCCCGTCACGCAAGATCAGACTGGGCCGTGCCCAGCGCGGAATGCGATGGCCGGTGGCAACCGCACTGGCTTCATGCACGCGATACACAACGATTTCCTGATTGGCATTGCCCGGCAATTCAAGATCGATACGATCCACCGGCCCGTGGCGCGGCGGCACGATGATGCCAAGCCACTTGGCAACGGACCGGATTGTCCAGCCCTGCAACAAAAGCGATGTGATCACGACAATGAAGGCGGTGTTGAATAAAAGCTGCCCTTCGGGCACCCCTTCGACCATCGGCACAATCGCAAGCAGGATCGAGACCGCCCCACGCAAACCGACCCACGAAATAAACGCCGTGTCATTGCGCGAGAAATTGAAAAACATCAGGCACAGCCACACCGCCACAGGCCGCGCAATAAAGACAAGAACAAGGGCCAGAACCACACCGGGAATGATCACCGCGCCAAATTCGGACGGGGTTGCCAAAAGGCCGAGCGTGACAAACATCGCGATCTGGGCAAGCCATGTGGTGACATGCTGAAAACGCCGGACGCCGACGCTCATATGCATCTTGCTGTTTCCGGCAAACAGACCGGCGACATAAACCGCCAAAAAGCCGCTGCCGCCCAGAATACTGGTCGCGCCAAACAGGCTTAGCGCACAGGCCATGGTAATGATCGGCACCAGTCCCGGTTCAAGCTTGATGCGGTTGATCATCTGAACCAGTGCATATCCACCAGCCAGACCAAACACTGCGCCAAGGCCGATCTGAAGAACAAAACGTTGCAGCAGTTCAAGGGCAATATTTTCGCCCCCGCCAAGAATGATCAGCTCGACCAGTGAAATGGTCAGAAAGACTGCCATCGGGTCGTTCGAGCCCGACTCAACTTCGAGCGTGCTGCGCGTGCGATCACGCAGATTGATGCCCCCGACCCGAAGCAGGAAAAACACCGCTGCCGCATCCGTCGAACTGACAATCGCGCCAAACAGAAGGGCCACCAACCATGGCACATCAAGCACCAGCCAGGTTACCGCCCCGATCACGCCCGTGGTAATCATCACCCCGAAGGTGGCCAGCACCAGTGATGGCCAGGCGGCTACTTTTAACGTTCTGAGCTGGGTTTCAAAACCGCTGTCAAAAAGGATCAGGGCCAGCGCAATCGAACCGATAAAATAGGCCAATGGCGCATTGTCAAACATGATGCCGCCAATGCCGTCTTCGCCCGCACCAAGACCGACAAACAGGAACACCAACAGCAAAGGCGCACCGACCCGGAAACTGACAAGGCTGGTAAAGACTGCGACCACAACCAGAATCGATGCAATCAGGATTACCAGATTCATCGATTCAATCATGTTGGGGGCTCCTTGATCAGGTGTCTGGGACTGGGTTCGGCTGGCTACTCACAAAACAATCATCGCATCAGATATTTAGGAAATTATGACTGCGTAACCCCATAAGCGGTTTTTTCGCAAAATAAATCAATTTCCCGCCATGTGATCAGTCTGTTTCCAGTTGCGCCGGAACAAACATTGTTTCTTTTGCCGTAGACAGGGCAATTTCCGGCAAAACTTCGACAACGCCGGGCATTTCCTTGATCGTGTCAGAAACAAAACTTTCGAGATGTGCCGTGTCACGCAGGCGAAGCTTGACCAGAAAATCAAACCGCCCGGTCATATGATGGCATTCAAGTACCTCGTCAGCCTTGATGAGGGATTTGACCAGTTTCTTGTTTCCCTTGGCCGGATCGGTCCTGAGCCAGACCATCGCGGTCAGCGAACGGCCAATGGCGTTCGTATCAACCGCAATCTTGTAGGCCTGGATAATCCCCTGTTCGCGCAGTTTGCGCACACGATCATTCACCGCAGAAACCGACAATCCGACCTTCGTTCCCAGTACCGAATAGGATAGCGATGCATCTTCCTGCAGGATGTCGATCAATTTGCGATCAATGGCATCCATGTAATTTCCCCCTGATGGATTATTGTCGACGGCCTTGAGCTTACACGAAAACCCGTCTTGCGCGAACTGTTCGCCAAATCTGCAAGGTCTGCCATGCACAAATAGTATGACAAATCGCAGCCCGCAGACTGGATTTTTTCTAAAATCGCGCTTATTCGTTGAGGATAATGGTTTTTTCACGCGCCACCTCAGACAATGCCGCCTTAACGGGCGCCCTGTTGATGATTTCTGCCGCACTCTGTTTTGCGGCCATGGCGGTGCTTATTCGATATGTCACCCGTGATGTTCATCCTTTCGAGGCCGCATTTTTCCGCAACTTTTTCGGCCTGATCCCGATGTTGCCCTGGCTGTTTAGCAACGGTCCGGGCGGATTGAGAACCGAACGGTTCAAACTACATTTCCTGCGCGGGGCGCTTGGTTTTGGGGCCATGTCCTGCCTGTTTACAGCACTTGCCATCACGCCCGCAGCCCAAGTGATTGCCATCAACTTTACCTTGCCGATCCTGACCACGGTGCTGGCCGCGATCATTGTGCGCGAAACCGTTCGTGCGCGCCGCTGGAGTGCTGTTGCCATCGGCTTTGTCGGGGCAATGATCATCATCCGGCCCTTTGGACAGGATTTTGAAACCGGCGCGATTCTGGCATTGCTGGCAACGCTGTTCATGGCAGCAGCAATGACGACGGTCAAAATGCTGTCTCGAACCGACAGTGCCAATGCCATTGTCACGTGGATGGGGCTGGTCATGACGCCACTGTCGTTGCCGCCAGCGATCTATTTCTGGGAAACGCCCAACCTGTGGCAGTTATTCGTCATGCTTCTGATTGCGATAGCGGGCACCGCAGGCCAGCAGTTACTGGTGCGCGCCTATCGCACCGCCGATCAGTCCTATGTGATGATTTTCGACTTCCTGCGCCTGCCCTTTGTTGCGGCCATGGCCTTTGTGATGTTTGGCGAGGTGGTCGATTTCTGGACCTGGGCCGGGGCAGCATTGATCATTGGATCGGCACTTTATATCGCGCGGCGCGAGGCGGTTCTGGCCAAGCGGGCAAAAACAGCAACGCGACTGCCGACCACAGCGCCCGCCGACCCGCAAGCCATCCCCGCAACCAAGATTGATCTCGCCGATCCAGCCACATCGCAAACGGGGGAAAAACCCGATGCGTGATCGGTTCAACGCCCTTCCCCCCTATTTGCAGGCCACTGTCTTCGGGTTGATGGCATCAATCAGTGCAGCAATCTTTTCGGTGTTTGTCCGTCTGGCCACGGAACATATTGATCCGCTTCAGGCGGTGTTTTTTCGAAATCTTTTCGGCCTGATCCTGATTGCGCCGCTGGCATTGCGTAGCGGTATCGCGCCGCTCAAGACCAAGCGTCTGCCGATGTTTGTGCTCCGTGCAGTTTTGTCGATGGGGGCGATGAGCTTCTGGTTTTCGGCAATCGCCATCATGCCGCTGGCCGAGGCCACAACACTGAACTTTACCGTGCCGCTGTTCGGGACTGTCCTTGCCGCGATCTTTCTGGGCGAGAAAGTCCGCAAATATCGGGTGGCCGCCCTGTTGGCCGGTTTTTGCGGGGTATTGATCATTATCCGCCCGGGCAGCGAGACCATGCAGCTTGCCAGCCTGTTGCCAATTGCCGCTGCCATCTGCATGGCCAGTGCCGGGCTTACGATCAAGTCGCTTTCGCGCACGGAAAACCCGACCACCATCATCCTTTACATGATGGCCCTGACCACACCGATGACATTGATCCCGGCCCTGCTTGTCTGGGAAACGCCAAGCTGGACGGCTATCGGCCTGATGGCGGCAGGTGCGTTCATGGCCAATATCACCCAGATCTGTAACACCAATGCATTCCGGGTTTACGATTACGGCTTTGTCATCGGGTTCAATTATTTGCGCCTGCCCTTTGTTCTGGTCATCGCGCTTGTGATGTTTGGCGAAGTGCCTGAAATCTGGCTTTTGCCCGGTGCGGGACTGATTATCGGATCGGCCCTGTTCATTGCGCGCCGCGAAGCCAAGCTTAATCGTGAAGCCAACCGGATCAAACGCGGCCCGTCTTCTGCGGCCAGTGATCTTGACCCGCCGCCGTCGCGCAACTAGGCGCTCATATCCCAAGCACAAAGGTCCCCAAAGATGCCAAGTCCGGTCACAGCATGGTTTGAACGCCAACCTGCATCAATCCGGGCCAGTTTCTTTGCACTTGCAGCGGCGATCCTTGCGGCCTGCTTTACCCTGACCATCCGGTTTGCCACGGCGGAAATTCACCCCTATCAGGCGGTATTCTTACGCTTTGCCTTTGGCCTGATCATGATCGCACCGATGGTGATGAAATCCGGTTTATCGAGCCTGCGAACCACACGCCTGCCCCTGTTCGGTTTGCGGGGCATCTTGTCGGCAGCCGAGATGAGTTTGTGGTTCATGGCAGTGCTTTATCTGCCACTGGCCGAGGCAACCACACTTAATTTCACCGTTCCGCTGTTTGGGACCATTCTAGCCGCCCTTGTCCTGCGCGAGACGGTGCGTGTTCACCGCTGGCTGGCAGTTGTGGTGGGTTTTGTCGGTGTCGGATTGATCATTCAACCCGGATCAGATGCCATGCAACCCGCAAGTCTTTTGCCGATTGCAGCAGCCATGTGCATGGCCTGTGCGGGGATGATCACCAAACAGCTGGTCAGCACGGAAAGCACCACGTCACTTCTGTTCTATCTGATGATCATTACGACACCGGTATCGCTGATCCCGGCCCTGTTTGTCTGGCAAGTGCCCAGCTGGACGGCTATCGGCCTGATGGCGGTTGCCGCTTTGATGATGAATGTGATGCAAATCTGTAACGTCAAGGCATTGCAACTGGCTGATTACAGCTTCTTTGTCGGGTTTTCCTATTTGCGCCTGCCGATCATTGCGATCCTTGCCCTGATCCTGTTTGGCGAAGTGCCCGATATCTGGATTATACCGGGTGGCGCACTGATTATCGGGGCCGCAATCTATGTCGCGCTGCGTGAACGCAAACTTGCCAAATCCTGATCAAGTTTGCGTTCACAACCCTGACCTAGCCATCATAGCCGCGAAGCTTGTTGTACCGTTCTATCTGTGCCGGGCTTAGAATGGCTGGCGTTTTGAGATGCGTGGCAAGATGAATGAAGCGAAGTCTGCTTTGGCGATCTGCGATCGCCTGCAAAAGCGCCTTTAGCACGGGTTCCGTCAATCCACCCACTTTAAAGGCATCATCAAGCGCACGTTCTGCCGCGATCAGATTGGCACCTTCTTTGATCGCATCCTTTTTCATCTGCTCATACAGCGCCACAATGGCGGCCTTCTGATCTGCTGAAAGCGAAATGTCGTCAGCCAGTTCCAGCAGATGCGCAGGCCCGGGTATGCCATTCAGCTCCGCGGCCTTTGCCATCCCCCATCCGCCGCCTTTTTGCAGCTCTGAAATGTCGTCAGCTGACAGGCTTTTAATCGAGCGACCCTGTTGTCCGGCATAGGGGGATGCCGGTGCCGCAGCATTTGCATGGTCGCTTTGACGCTGGCCATGATCAAGGCCATGACCATGGGCGGATTCTTGTGATTGTGCAGAGAACGGAACGGTCAGGCCCAAAACGATCAAAGCTGTTTGGGCCTGTCGGGAAAGGATGAACATGGCATCACCTGTTAATTTCTGAGTGCCTCAAGCTTGACCTCCGCGCCACGATCTACACATGATAGATATCATGTCAGTATCGATTTTTGATCTTCTCAACCGCTTTGAGGGCAGGTTGTCCGATTTCGCCGCAACCGAGGTCCTGTTTCGCAAGGGCGATCCGGTCGAGCATCTTTTCCTTGTTCTTCGGGGCGAAGTGCGATTGGCACGTTTTCTTGAAAATGGTGACGAGATCGTCCTGCAGCGCGCAGGGCCCGACAGGGTTCTGGCCGAGGCATCCCTGTTTTCACAATATTATCATTGCGACGCCATCTGCCATCAGGATGCGCAGGTCAAGCGGATCCGCAAATACGACGTCGAATCCCATCTTTCCCACAACAATCAGATGGCTGTATCGCTTGCAACGCATCTGGCCCGTGAAGTACAGGCAACCCGCCTGCGCGCGGAGATTCTGCGGCTGCGCACGGTCGCCGAACGGCTTGATGCCTGGATCGCCTGGCATGACGACGTCCTTCCCGAAAAGGGAACCTGGCGCATGATCGCCCTTGAAATCGGCGTCAGTCCCGAGGCGCTGTATCGCGAACTTGCGCGCAGAAGATAACCATCCCCACCCCATAGTCTGGTGCAACGAACAGCGGAAAATCGACGCTTGCCCGTTAAAGATATAATTTGGTATATAAATACCAATTAATTGCACATGCGCTGAACAAGGGAGACACCAAGCCATGCAGATCAAGGGTTCCATAGCCATTGTAACCGGGGCCGCATCGGGACTTGGGGCCGCGACAGCCGAAACTTTGGCCGGGGCTGGTGCACGGATTGTTGCCTTTGATCTGAATGAAGACGGCGCAAAAGCCACAGCTGAAAAACTGGGCGGTGTCGGATTTGGCGTGGATGTTTCAAACAGCGCCAGCGTCGAAGGTGCTGTTTCCGAAGTGGTACGTTCCGTTGGTATCCCGTCCATTCTGGTCAATTGCGCCGGGATCTTGCAGGGCGAGCGCATTGTCGGACGCGAAGGCCCGGCCGATCTGGACGCCTTTGCGCGCGTGATCAATGTCAATCTGATCGGCACATTCAACATGATGCGCGTGACCGCCACCGCCATGAGCCGCAACGACCCGTCGCCCAGTGGCGAACGCGGGGTGATCATTAACACCGCCTCCATTGCCGCCTTTGAAGGCCAGATTGGACAGGCTGCCTATTCCGCCTCAAAAGGCGGAGTTGCGTCCATGACCCTTCCGGCCGCGCGCGAGCTTGCCCGTCATGGTATCCGCGTTGTTGCCATTGCACCGGGCATGTTTGGCACCCCGATGGTCACGGCCCTTCCCGACGAGATGCAGCAGGCCCTTGCGGCCAATATTCCGTTCCCCAAACGGCTGGGCGATCCGGCTGAATATGGCCGACTGGCCATGCATGTCTGTGAAAATGAAATGATCAATGGCGAGACCATCCGGATAGATGGCGCGGTTCGCCTCGAGCCGAAATAATCCCACACCCACGGCCCGATTTCACCGCAGCCATAAACACCCTGCCGTCCCCTACCGGCAGGGTGTTTTTTGATGCTAGCTGGAGGATGCCTTGTCGCAGAAGGTCGCAAGATCGATATCCTTCTGCGTGACACCCCCGGCATCATGGGTGGTCAGGGTCACGTTTACCTTGTTGTAAACATTGAACCATTCGGGATGGTGATCCATTTTGTCTGCCATCAGGGCGACACGGGTCATGAAACCGAACGCGGCATTGAAATCCCCGAACATATAGACCCGGCCAATAGACAGGCCATCATCGGCAAGTTCCCAGTTCGGCAGGGACTTCAGGGCAGTTTCGATGGCGGATTTTTCAAGTTTGCTCATTCTGGTTTGCCTCGTGTTTCTTGGGGTGGCGAAAGATCATTGGACCACAAAAGAGCCCCTAGCCCAACAGGCGGCGCACCCGTTGGCGAAGGACCGGCAAAAGATCGGCTTCAAACCACGGATTCTTTTTCATCCATGCGGTGTTGCGCCAGCTTGGATGGGGCATCGGCAACAGGTTGTCAGACAGATAATCGGCAAAGCGATGCACGGTTTCTGTCATGGTTTTGGCCCGACGCGGACCAAGATAGCGTTCTTGCGCATATTGCCCGATCAGAAGGGTCAGTTCGATATCGGGCAGATGGGCCAGAAGCGCATCATGCCAGGCCGGGGCACATTCGGGCCGGGGCGGCAAATCCCCGCCGCGCTCAAACCGGCCGGGATAGCAAAAGCCCATCGGCATGATGGCAAGTTTGGCCGGGTCATAAAAATCATCCACCGACAGATCAAGCCAGTCGCGCAGACGATCGCCCGATGCATCATTCCAGGGAAGCCCGGTTTCATGAACCTTGGTGCCCGGCGCCTGTCCGATGATCAGAATACGCGCGCCCTTGGCCATGCGCACGACCGGACGCGGGCCAAGCGGCAATGTATCGGCACAGATGCGGCAGGCCCGGACATCGCCCAGAAGGCTATCGAGTTCCGCATCCCCGCCCGGCGGGTCAATTTCGGGAAGATCTCCACGCAAACCCGTCATGGGTTATTTCACCTCGGAATCGTCGATCACCCATTCTTCGGTGGCGGCGGCTGCGTACCATTCCTTCATGGCGGGCAATTCAAGGATGGCCTGCATATAGGCATTGCCAACCGGATCAAGATCCACGCCATAGGTCTTGAAACGCGTCACCACCGGCGCATACATGGCGTCCGCAATCGAAAAATCGCCAAACAGGAAATCACCGCCCTGCCCGTACCGGGTGCGGCACATTTTGAAGATTTCACCGATGCGGGCGATGTCCTTGTCCACGCCGTCCTTGCGACCAAGGCCGGGCAGGCTTTTGCGGCAATTCATCGGCATGTGCGTGCGAAGGGGCCCAAACCCGCCATGCATTTCAAGCGACACGGAACGCGCAATCGCCCGTACATCCATATCAAGCGGCCAAAGCAGCGTATCGGGGCGACTATCGGCGATATATTCAAGGATGCCCAATGCCTCCCAGATGGTTTTGCTGCCATCAAAATATACCGGGACCTTGGCGGTTGGCGAAAAGACCGGCGCCTTGGCCGCCCATTCATCGCTGCGCAACGCGATCAGGCGTTCTTCGAAATCAATCCCGGCGACTTTCAGGCCAAGCCAGGCGCGGAGCGACCAGGAAGAATAGTTTTTATTGCCGATATAAAGAACGGGGCGCGTTTCCATGCGGGTGTCTTTCATGTTGTGGGGCTGTGACACTGGGTCAAACACTATCAGCGGTTTAAAAGCCGGGTTCAAGTCCGGTTTGATGAAATTGACGTACCGGTTCCAGTGCCCCGAACGTCCTTATTATCCGGGGAAATTTCATATCCGTCTTGCCCCGGATCGATCTTTCAGGATCGGGGGCCATATCCTGATCCTGTTTGCGGCTATTTGTTTTCCGGAATTGCTCTGGACCGGTGGCAGCCGTAAGATCAGTCATCAAATCCTGTCCGGGGGCGGATGTTTAACCCCGCCTCCTCGACACAACACCATCCCACGTCACCAGCAGGGAAGACTTAAATTGTTCGATCACATCATCGCACGCGACAGTTCCACCAACCCGATCACCATCACCCCGATTGTCGAAAGCGAGTTTCAAAGCTGGCTTGCCGATCAGTCCGAAACGACCAAGGCATGGGTGGCGGCAAACGGTTACGAGGCAAAGCGCGGAACGCAGCTTGCCCTGCCGGGATCGAATGGGGCGTTCGGATCGGTCCTGATCGGCTATGTTGATGATGCCAAGGCGATCTGGGATTTCGCCGGACTGCCGACCAGCCTTCCCGAAGGGGTCTATGGTCTTTCTGATAGCATCAGCGACAATGCCGCCCTTTATGAAAAGGCAGCGCTTGGACTTTATCTTGGGGGCTATCGTTTTGATCGCTATCGCAAGGATGACGGCAAGAAGGACAAACGCGCAAAGATCGCCCTTCACAACAACGAAGCCGCCAAGCGCGCAGAAAACACTGCACGCGGCATCGGACTTGCGCGTGATCTGATCAATATTCCGGCCAATGACATGGGCCCGGCAGAGCTTGAAGCCGCCGCACGCGCCCTTGGCGAAGAATTCGGCGCCAGGGTCAGCGCGATTGTTGGCGATGACCTTTTGAAACAGAATTATCCGGCCATTCACACGGTCGGGTATGGCAGTGACCGCGATCCGCGCCTGATTGATCTGGTATGGGGCGATGCGGACGCACCGAAAATTACGCTGGTCGGCAAGGGTGTGTGTTTTGACACCGGTGGCTATGACCTTAAACCGTCAAGCAACATGCTTTTGATGAAAAAGGACATGGGTGGCTCGGCACAGGTTCTTGGCCTTGCGCGCATGATCATGGCGGCCAACCTGCCGGTGCGGTTGCGCGTTCTGATCCCCGCAGTTGAGAATATGGTATCGGGTCGTGCCTATCGCCCGAGTGACATTCTCAAAACCCGCAAGGGTCTGACTGTTGAAGTCGGCAATACCGATGCCGAAGGCCGCATCGTGCTGTCTGATGCCCTGACCGAGGCCGCGTCGGAGAACCCGGAACTGATCCTTGATTTCGCGACCCTGACCGGGGCGGCGCGTGTGGCCCTTGGTCTTGGCCTGCCTGCCCTGTTTTCCAATGATGATGATCTGGCCAATGGCCTGATGGAAAACGGTCTGGCGCTTCATGATCCGCTGTGGCGCTTGCCGCTGTGGGATGAATATCGCCCGCAGCTTGATAGCAAGGCAGCGGACATGAACAACATTTCCGGTTCGCCCTTTGGCGGGGCGATCATTGCCGCCCTGTTCCTTGACCGCTTTGTCGAAGGGGCAAAAAGCTGGGCACATATCGACCTGATGGCCTGGAACCCGACGGATCGTCCGGGACGTCCGACCGGTGGCGAAGCACAGGGAATCCGCGCGGCCTTCAAGCTGATCGAGGATCGTTTCGGTAAGTAAACCAAACCGTAAATTGCATATTTTCCAATAAGACCTTTGACATATGCACAGGGGTCAGGTAGACAGATTACGTATTCGTAACAAATTAATTGTTGGGCACAAGCATGTCGATCGAGATCAAACCGTCTCAGGCACTCGACCTTTGGCGTATCGCGATTGTAGAAAGTGTGCGTCGGGATTCTCCCGATCTTTCTGCCCGACAGATGGCTTTGTTGCTGAATGTTTACCTGACCCCGGCCCCGCATACGGTACGCGGCCTGTCAGAAGCGCTTAACATCTCCAAACCTGCCATTACCCGCGCCCTTGATCGCCTGAGCTCGCTTGGCATGGTCAAACGCAAGGTCGATGAAGAAGACCGCCGTTCGGTTCTGATCCAGCGGACGGTCAAGGGATCTGTCTTCCTGCGTGAATTTGGCGATATCATCGTATCGGCCGGCCTCGAGACCGAATAAACGGATCGTAAAAGACGGGTTTCGCCGCCCGCAAAACGATCAAAATGCCCTGATCAGCGCAGTCTGGTCGCCCAGAAAATCCAAAATCGGGCAGTTAGGGCAGCAATTCTTCCCCATTTTGAATTCAAAAAATCTGATATGGCAAAAATCTGCTATATACAGACCAGTCGGTTTGTAAGCACAGCAAGTATCAGATGTGCCACATCCAGATATTTTATTTTTCTTTCAGATAGTTAGGCCGGATTACGCATATTAGAAATGCAAAATTTCCGACCTTCCCGCCCCTGAAAGGCCAAAAGCGCATCCGACCCAGAAACGGGCAGCTGCAACGCTTACCGGCATCTCGATCAGCGATAAAAGGCCCGCCGCAACGATCAAAATGGCCCCGGATACGCGTGCAACCACGTTGTTACCACCGCATTTGATCAGCCAGGGCATGATGCGTGCAGCGCCCATCGCGTAAATCATTACGAAACTGTAATCAAGAACAACAAAGGTAGCCCCGAGAGTCAGCAACTGTGGTGCAAGTGGTGCCGCCAGATTGACAAATTGCGGAAACAGCGCCCCGAAAAAGGCAATCGCCTTGGGATTTCCCGCCGCAACAAGGAAGCCTTCGCGGAAAAGTTTTCGATGGCTGGCAACTTCACAGGCATCGGCAATATTCATTTCGATACCGTTCTTATCGTTTGATTTCTTGGGCTTACGGAAGAATGACAGCAATCCGATCACCAGCAGGAACACCACCCCGCACCATTTGACCACCCCGAACGCCACCGTCGATGTCGCCAGAACCGCACCCAGTCCGACGGCTGCAATCACCATCTGGATCATGTTGGCGGTGACATCACCAAGGGCGGTCATCAGGGTCGGTCGCGCGCCATAACGCAACGCATGGGACATGCCGATCAGAATGCTCGGCCCCGGCGTGAGGACCAGCAAAAAGACAAGGAGGGTAAAACTCAGCCAGACTTCGAACGACATGGAGATGCTCCGGGACTTTGACCGAACCGGAATATCACAGACATGCCATGGCACAATTGCGTCCTGCGCAACTGGCCCATGCGTCATCGGTCAGGAACGGGTCAGGCAGAAAGATCAGCGCGACTTGGCGTCGCCCGGCCAGAAATCATAGAACATGCGCACCTGGACCGAACGAAGTGTATCGGGCGGCAGAAAAGTCTGCCCTGTTTGCAGAAGCTTGTTCTGAAGGGCCGCGAAATAACGGTTGGGTACAGGCGCAAACGGGCTGAATGGCAGTTCGGGAACGATTTCCTCGCCTTTTTCCTTGGCGGCTTCGACTGCTTCGGCCTCGGCTGCAAGTTCTTCTTCTGTCTTGGGGGGCGGAGGTGGCAGCAGACCTGGTGCCGCATATTTGAAGGATCGTTTGCCCGGCTCACGGGTTTCAAAACGCTGTTGGGTATCGCGATACATCAGGCGCTGCAGATCGACCAGAAAGCCGTTAATAATCTTGGGCAGGTTATGTTCAATCACCGGCACAGCCTGTTTGGACTGCGCTTCAAGCCAGATATTGAGCACAATCTGGCGAATGGCGCCGGATTTCGGCAGTACAATGGTCAGCGATACAGGATCGGGAACAATGACCGTTTCGGGGATTTCCGGCTTGGCGTTCTTTGCCGGTTCCTCGGTCGCCGGTTCGGTCTTTTTGCTGCTGGCATGGGCAGGACCAGACAGGGGTGCGACCACAAGGATCGCCAGAAGCATGGTCAAAAACATGACCTTGCCCCAGAAACACACACTGTTTGACCATTTGCTCATAGGCGACAGCATATTCACTTTACTACCCTGTTTTCATTCCCTTTTCCGATCCTGTTCTAACAGGTTTGATGGCGCTTTGTCGTTATCAGTTACTGACAAAATCTGTCCCGGCGGCCTTAAGATCAAGGGCCGCCGCCAAAAGCGCCTTGGTATAGGGCTGTTGCGGGTTATCAAAGACATCCGTCGCGGCACCGCTTTCGACCAGTTTCCCACCCTGCATGACCATCACGCGATGAGACAATGCCCGCACAACCCGCAAATCGTGACTGATAAACAGATAGGCCATCTTGTGGCGGGCCTGCAAATCACGCAGCAATTCGACAATCTGGGCCTGCACGGACATATCAAGCGCCGATGTCGGTTCATCCAGTACGATAAAGCGTGGTTTCAAAACCAGTGCCCGGGCAATTGAAATGCGCTGTCGCTGGCCACCGGAAAATTCATGCGGGTAACGATCCATGGCATTTTGCGGCAGATCGACTTCGTTGAGGGCCTCGGCAATACGGGCTTCGCGTTCGGCAGGTGTCAGGTCAGGCTCATGAATTTCGAGCCCCTCACCGACAATCTGGGCGATCGACATGCGCGGGCTAAGCGAGCCGAACGGATCCTGAAACACGACCTGCATGTCACGGCGCAGCTTGCGCAAATCGGCACCGGCATATTTGCGGATATCCTCGCCCGCAAACTTTATATCACCCTCAGATTTCAACAGGCGCAGGATGGCCATGGCAAGGGTTGTTTTGCCCGATCCGCTTTCGCCCACAATCCCAAGGGTTTCGCCCTGCTTAAGCGACAGGGAAATGTTGTCGACTGCATCAAGATAGCGTTCCGGACGGCCCAGAATGCCTTTGCGACCAATCGGAAAGCGCACCTGAATATTGCTGGTTTCGAGCAGCTCCGTGGCATTTTCCGGCAGTTCCGGCGCATTACCGCTGGGAACGGCTGCAAGCAGCTTTTGGGTATAGGGATGTCTGGGATGTTCAAAAAGACCATGTCCGACACCGCGTTCAACGATCTCGCCATCCTTCATCACGCAGACGCTTCTGGCCATTTTCTGAACGATTTGCAGATCATGGGTGATCAGCAGCAACGCCATGCCAAGCTTGTTCTGCAGGTCCTGAAGCAATTCAAGAATCTGGGCCTGAATGGTGACATCAAGGGCTGTGGTCGGCTCGTCAGCGATCAGCAGTTCCGGCTCATTGGCAAGCGCCATGGCGATCATGACACGCTGGCGCTGACCACCGGAAAGTTCATGTGGAAGCGCCTTGAGCCGTGACGCCGGATCAGGAATACCGACCAGATCAAGCAATTCCAGAATACGCGCACGCGCCTTGGCCCCACGCAGGCCCTTGTGGAGAAGCAAGACTTCGCCGATCTGTTTTTCAATATTGTGCAGCGGATTAAGCGACGTCATCGGTTCCTGAAAGATCATCGAAATCCGGTTGCCACGGATCTTGCGCAAGGTCCGCTCTTCGGCACCGACCATTTCCTGACCGTCAAATGTGATCGAGCCCGATGGATGGGTCGCGCGTGGATAGGGCAGCAATTGCAGGATCGAAAGGGCGGTGACCGATTTGCCCGATCCGCTTTCGCCGACCAGTGCCATGGTTTCGCCGCGCCCTATCGAAAATGACACCCCCTTGACGGCATGCACATCGCCGAAATTGACCGAAAGATTGCTGACATCAAGGAGCAGCTGGTTGGCTGATTGCTCTGTCATTTTACAGGTTCCTTAGGGTCAGGGCCTATGAATTTGGCTTGAATGGTCGATAAGATTTGTGCGGATACGCGAAGCGAAACCGCCGACAGATAAGTATCTTTCAAGGTTTTGCGACAACGTAGCCCGTGCAAATCTGATCGATCCGAAGGACAAAGTTTATATTTGCAAACTCCGACGTCAAATCCCTTGTACGGGATACCAACCCGCCCGGCGGGATTTTTCTTGGATTTCACAAATATAAACTTTGCCATTCCAATCAAATTCATAGGCCCTGACCCTAAAATGTCTTGCGCGGATCGAACGCGTCACGGACAGCTTCGCCGATAAAGATCAGAAGACTGAGCATCACCGCGATGGCAAAGAAGGCCGTCATGCCAAGCCAGGGGGCTTGCAGGTTGTTCTTGCCCTGCGAAAGCAATTCACCAAGTGATGGCGATCCCGGTGGCAAGCCAAGCGACAGGAAGTCGAGCGAGGTCAGAGCAACGATTGAGCCATTCAACACAAATGGCAGGAAGGTAATGGTCGCGACCATCGCGTTGGGCAGAACATGGCGATACATGATCCGGTAATCGGTCATGCCAAGCGCCCTTGCCGCACGAACATATTCAAAATTGCGCGCACGCAGGAATTCCGCACGCACAAGCCCGGTCAAACTCATCCAGCTAAACAGCACCAGAATGAACAAAAGTGTCCAGAAGCCCGGTGCAAACAGGCTGGCAAGGATGATCAGAATAAAGAGTTGCGGCAGGCCACCCCAGATTTCGATCACACGCTGGAAACCAAGATCAACCCAGCCGCCGAAATAGCCCTGTACCGCACCTGCGGCGATGCCGATCACGGAACTGATCGCAGTCAGTGCAAGACCAAACAGGATCGATATCCGGAAGCCATAGATCAGACGCGCCAACACATCACGCCCCAATTCATCCGTGCCGAGCAGATGGCGCGAAGACGGTGGCGCTGGTTGCGGTTCGCGCATCTCGAAATCAATGGTGGCATAGGAAAACGGGATCAGTGGCCAGATGGCAAAGCCATGATGGTCGATCTTGCCCTGAATATAGGGGTCATAAAAGTCGGTCTCGACATCGAAATCGCCGCCATAGGTGGTTTCCGGATGGTCGGAAAAGATCGGCATATACCAGTTATCGTCATATTTGACGAAGATCGGCTTGTCATTGGCGATCAGTTCGGCAAACAGGCAGATCACAAACAGCACGGTAAAGATCACAAGCGACCAGTAGCCGCGCTTGTTGGACTTGAAGTTTGCCACGCGACGACGGTTAAGTGGCGAAAGAACAGCACCAAACATGATCAATTCTCCCGCGCATCAAAGTCGATCCGCGGATCAACAAGGTGGTAACTCAGATCACTGATCAGGTTCATGATCAGACCAAACAGCGTGAAGAAATAAAGTGTGGCAAACATCACAGGATAATCGCGCGTCATCACCGCGTTAAAGCCAAGCAAGCCTATCCCGTCGAGTGAGAAGATCACCTCAATCAGGACAGAGCCGGTAAACAGCATACCGACCAGCGCACTGGGGAAACCGGCAATGATCAGCAGCATGGCGTTGCGGAAAACATGGCCATACAGCACACGCTTTTCCGTCAGACCCTTCGCACGGGCGGTAACGACATATTGCTTGTTGATTTCATCAAGGAACGAATTCTTGGTGAGCATGGTCAGCGTGGCAAAACCCGAAATCGTCAGTGCAACGATCGGCAATGTCAGGTGCCAGAAATAGTCAACGATCTTGCCCCACAAGGATAGCTGTTCCCAGTTTGTCGATGTCAGTCCGCGTAACGGGAACCAGTCCAGATATGTCCCACCGGCAAAGATCACGATCAGCATGACGGCAAACAAAAAGCCCGGAATGGCAAAGCCGACAATGATCGCCGCCGACGACCAGATATCGAAATTGGAGCCATCGCGCACCGCCTTGGTAATGCCAAGCGGGATCGAGATGATGTAAATGATCAGCGTCGACCAGATGCCCAGCGATATCGAAACCGGCATTTTGTCCAACACCAGATCGACAACGTCACGGTCCTGAAAATAGCTTTGGCCGAAATCAAAGGTCAGATAGTTTTTCATCATCATCCAGAACCGTTCATGTGCAGGCTTGTCAAAGCCAAATTGCACTTCAAGTTGCTTGATGATTTCGGGATCAAGCCCCTGCGCCCCGCGATAATTCGATGTCGATGAGAAATTGTTGCCTGATTCCGATGATGATGCGGAACCACCGCTATCACCACCCTGATTGGTGATACGCGCTGTTGATGAAACAGCCGTTCCCTGAAGCTGGGCAATGACCTGCTCGACCGGGCCGCCCGGTGCAAACTGGATGATCGCGAAGTTCAACAACATAATGCCAAACAATGTGACCGGGATCAGAAGAAGACGCCGCAGAATGTAGTTCAGCATGGCCTAGTTCCCCCCCATCGGCAATTTCGCAGCCTTGTCCGGGTCAATCCACCAGCGCATGACCGATTCCCCTTTCAGCGGCACCGTATCGGGATGGCCAAAGATGTTCCACCAGGCGAGACGTTCGCCACCAAGGTAATATTGCGGGATCACGTAATAGCCCCACAAAAGGACACGATCGAGCGCATGGGTCGCTGTGACCAGCTCTTCCCAACTGTTTGCCGATGCAACCTTGTCGACCATGGCATCAACAACCGGGTTTTTAATCCCGGCGAAATTGCGCGAACCTGGTTGATCGGCGGCTTCGGAACTCCAGAAAACGCGCTGTTCATTGCCCGGCGTCAGGGATTGTTGCCACCAGAAGGTGATGGCTTCGAAATCGAAGGCTTGAATACGGTTGACCCACTGCCCGGTATCAATCAGACGGATGTCCATCTGAACCCCAAGCTGTTTGAGACGGGCTTTCATGACCAGAGCGATCTTTTCAATCCCCGGCTGGCGAATGACCAGCTCAAACCGGAAGGGCTGCCCGGTTTCCTTGTTGACCAGAACCTTGTCGCGGACTTCCCATCCGGCTTCGTTGAGAAGCGTCATGGAATCGCGCAGCGCCTTGCGGCGACCATCGGGTTCATCGAAGTTTGGCAGCTTGAAGGGCTGGGTAAACAGTTCCGGTGGCAACTGATCGCGATAGGGTTCAAGCAATGCCAGTTCATCACCGGTCGGAATGCCGCTTGAAGCCAGATCCGAATTGACAAAATAACTGTCAGTCCGCTTGTAGGCACCATAGAACATCGCCTGACTCAGCCATTGAAAATCAAAGCCATATTGAAGCGCCTTGCGCACACGCCAGTCGGAAAACAGAGGCAAGCGATTGTTCATGACATAGGCTTGCATACCAACAGGCAGATGATCGGGCATGAATTTTTTCTGAATATCACCGCGTTCGACCGCTGGCGTGTCATAGGCCGTACTCCAGTCGCGCGATGAATGTTCGGAACGCACCATATATTCACCGGCCAGAAAGGCCTGACGCTGCACCTCGGGGTCGAGATAGGTGTCATAACGGATGGTGTCGAAATTACTCTGGCCGCGATTGACCGGCAAATCCGCCGCCCAGTAATCCTTGACCCGTTCATAGGTAATGCGGCGGCCTGCCTCGATGCTTGCGACCTTATAGGCACCACTTCCGACCGGGATTTCAAAGGTGGTTTTCGAGAAATCCTTACCTTCCCAGAACTTCTTGGGCATGATCGAGATGCCCGCCGCCGTCATCGGTGTTTCGCGGTTGTTACCGGGCTTGAAGGTGAATTTGACCGTCAGGTCGTCAATCGCCTCGGCCCCCTCGATCTGGGAGAAATACTGCCGATAGACGGGGCTGCCTTTTTCAACAAGGACTTCATAGGAAAACACCACATCATCAGCGGTGATTTCGCTGCCATCCTGAAAACGCGCACGCGGATCAAGATGGAAGATGGCAAAGGAGCGGTCCTGGGGCACTTCGATGCTGCGCGCGATCAGGCCATACATCGCATAGGGTTCATCGGCACTGGCCACCATCAGGCTGTCATAAATCAGACCAAGCCCCGCCGCCGAGGTTCCCTTGAGCGTGAAGGGATTGAGCGTATCAAAGGCAACGATGGATGACTGGATCAGGGTGCCACCCTTGGGCGCATCGGGATTTACATAATCAAAATGCTGGAAATCCGGGCCGTATTTCAGATCACCATATAGCGATATGCCATGAGACGTGGTGGTCAGGGGATCAAGTTCGGCTTCCTGGACTTCAACCGTTGGTGCCGGATTGATGACAGGCTTGTCGGTATCTTGTGCCTGGACGGATGCGAACGGTATTCCGGCCGAAAATGCCATGACACCAATTGCAACAAGCATTGATGAAACCGCCCGGCGAACAGAATACATGCGCGACGGTTTCGTGTTGGCGACATACGCGATCATGTGACGAATCGTCTTTCCCCTGAAGCAAACTGGTTGCGAATCTTGTCACTATCTGAGACGCAGCTGGCAGACTTTCCCGGACATAATGACCATCAGAAAAGCACCACCCGACTGTATTATTTTTTTCTACTCCTCATAATGAGGAATAAAATGGTTCAATTTCAAGGCATCATGATGATTGTGATGCCTTTTGCGCCAGTTTTCGCCGTTCGGTTTCAATTTTGATTTCACCCATCAACCAATTGCGAAAGGCCCGGACCTTGCGCCTTTCCAGTCGCCCCTGCGGATAACAGAGCGAATAGGCATAGGGACTGTCGACCGGCAAATCGAACGGCACGGTCAAACGGTTGGTCACAACATATTCCCCGATCATTGCCGGGTCGGAAATGACCACACCGAACCCGCTTGCCGCAGCCTCCATCGCCATATCGAGGGTAGCAAATACCGGCCCGTGATCCGCATCGACCCCGGCAACCCCGGTCCCGTCCAGCCAGATATGCCAGTCTTCACGCTGTGCCGAACAATGCAAAAGGGTTACTCCGGCAAGGTCTTCGGGGGTTTTGAGCTGTCTGGCAAGATCGGGATGACAAACCGGTAAAAGCCGCTCGCCAGTCAGGAATTCATGGACCAGTTGTTCATCCTGGGTGTCGGCAAAGCGCACGGCAATATCGACCTCGTTGAAATCCACCGGGGCCTTGTCATCATTATAGGTGCCCAGTTGCACCTGAAGATCGGGATGCTCCATCTGAAAACGCCCCAGCCGTGGCACAATCCAGCGCATCGAAAAAGTCAGCGGGGCAAGGACGGAAAGCTGTGTGTCATCCGCCCGGTCTTCGACCTTGGCCACCGCATTTTCAATCGCGTCAAAGGCCGGGGTCAACCCGTCAAGAAGGTTCCGCCCGGCGCGTGTAAGTTTCAGGCTTCGATGATGGCGCTCAAAAAGTTTACGCCCCAAAACGTCTTCAAGATGTTGCACCTGTCGACTGATTGCACCTTGGGTCACGTTAAGCTCATGTGACGCTTTGGTGAAACTTTCAAGACGACCGGCAACTTCAAAGGCACGGAGCGCATTTAACGGCAATGGACGGCGTTTCATGACAACGACTTTGCATGATAAAAACTCATGCAATGATGACAAAAGATGGTTTGAGCGCAAGTATTTTTCGGCGTAACTCTGGGTTCAAGGAAATCAGACACACGCATGACAGATGCAAGGCCGCTGAAATACCGAGAGCAGGCCTCGATTGAAAAGGAACAGAATCATGGTCGCGATCACCAAAGAAGCAGGCGCATTTGTCGCAACCCGTCGTCATCACAATACCGTCAGCCTGCTGGATTTGCCGCGCGAATGGTACAAACGCCATGACCTGCGCAAGAAGCTTGGCCTGATGGATGCCCGTATGCTGCGCGATATCGGCTGGAACGTCTATGACGCCCGTCGCGAAGCTGCAAAACCGTTCTGGAAAGCGTAAGTCGCGCAAGTACAGAACAAACCCCGCGCCCCGGCGCATAACAGAGTATGTATCATGTCTGCCCCCGTTTTCCGCTTGCAGGGGTCCCTTTCATTCCCCCTGCAGGTGCTTGATGCTCTTCTGAGCATTCTGAAGGTCCCGAGCCCGAAATAAGGTTTGGAATTCTTCTTCTCCCTGAACGCAATGACCAACACCCCCCGTTGGCAACCGCGTATGAGATTGCCGGTCACTCCCCTGGTGACCGGCAATTCTTTTTTGGAGTCTGTTTTCGGTGCAAACGCGTTCTGCGGTTGACCTATTTCTTGTCAGGGTAGCGCAGATACATCAGGTTCGCCGCATTCAGGACCGAATACATCACGGCAAATTGCGCGTTGAACTCGAACTTTTCCGGCTTTGGATCAAACATCTCGTAAATATCCCGGATGGATCGCTTGCCATCAATGCGCGACAGGATCGCCGGTGATGCGGCAGGCATGGTGCGGGTCACCGAAAGCCCGGTAAAGGTGATCTTGATATTGCCCGATTTGGCAACCGATCGTGCAAGGGCAGCACCATCCACACGGGTAAAGAACGGAATGGCATCTTCGTCCGGGACCGGCGGTTTGACCTTGTTCTTTGCCTTGACCACATAAAAGATGTGCTTGGTGATATTGCCCGCCATCAGTTCGGCAAGGGCCGCACGTTCACGGAACGGCACATGGACGGCCTTTTCCAGAACATCATGGCGCGAACAATAGGTGGTCGGGTCATAACGCATCGGCTCGATAAAGCTTTGCAGGCGCAAACCGGCCTGTTCGACAAAATCAAACACCTCGTCAACGCGATAGGCACGATCCTGCTGATGTAGCAACAGGTCATAGAAACCGGCATCACCGCCATGGATATGATCGCCGATAAACGGATTGCGTTTAAGCCAGTTGGTGCCAGGCAATGAATTGAAAAGCGCCTTGCCGAAATGAAGTCGGCGCGCGCCGCCGGCCTCGGCATTGAGGCGCTCCATCATTTCCTGCATGTGATAGACGCCCTGACGGCCAAGCTCGCCATAGACCATCAGCCCCATACCACCATTGGGTTTGAGCGCATCGGTCAGCGCACGCAACCCCGCATCGGGATCAGGCAGATGATGCAGCACCCCGCAGCAATCAATATAGTCAAACGGACCATATTCCTTGGCCAGATCGACGAAGGAGCCGGTAACAAAGGTGACATTCTTTTCAAGGTTGCGGCGCTTGATGCGGGCTTCGGCAATCTCGCGCGAGCTTTCGGACAGATCGATATAGACGATTTCGGCCTTTGCCTTGCGGTCCCGGGCCTGCTGGGCCAGCATAACAAGTGCATCCCCCGTTCCGCCACCAGCAACCAAAATTTTGATCTTGCCCTTCGATGACGGATCGCGCCCGCCAAAGACGAAATGAACAACCTCGTCCCAGTTGCCGGGCGATCCGGTGACCAGCCTTTTGTCTTCGTCTTCCGGGTTGCGTGCCGGATAGGGATATGTCTCGTACTGGTCACGCGTCTTTTCAGACGATTGCACAGCATCGGCGCTCTTTTTGTCGTCGGGCATTACCGCAAATTCCAGCAGAGAAGTGGTTGGGACGTCACCATCCTATACCAAGGAATTAATTAATAAAATCCGCCAGTTCACTTGGCATCGGGCATCGTGATGACAAGTTTGCCGGTCGCGGTGCGATTGCGGATCGCCTCAAGGGCCAGCATGGCCTCTTCAAGCGGATATCTGGCCGAAATCATTGGTTCGATTTTCCCGCTTCGCAGGAGTTCCAGCAGCTCACTCATACCCTTGCGCGCGATGTCGGGATTTTGGTCAAGATAGGCCCCGAAATAGAACCCGATGGCCGAGACATTCTTGACCAGAAGGATATTGGCCGGGATTTGTGGCACCGTGCCACTGGCAAAACCGATCAGCAACATCCGCGCCCCGGGCGCAACACAGCGCAGGCTTTGATCAAACACATCGCCGCCAACCGGATCATAGACCACATCCACCCCGGCAGGTTGGCCAAGGCTTGCGGCGATCTCGCGCACCCGATCACGGATATTCTCGACCTTGTAATCAACAACGTGATCAGCGCCATGGTCCCGCGCGATCTGGCATTTATCGGCCCCGCCCGCCGTTGCAATCACCCTGGCACCAAGAAATTTGGCGCATTCGACTGCCGTCAGGCCAACGCCCCCCGCCGCACCGTGGACAAGAACAATATCGCCCGGCACGATGTTGGCGCGATATTTCAATCCAAACCAGCTTGTTCCATAGGCAATCTGAAATGCTGCCGCCGCATCAAAATCAACATCATCAGATAACGGAATCACGGTTGCGGCATCGGCAATCACACATTGGGCGAAACCACCCCAATCGGGCAGCGCCATGACCCGATCCCCAACCGCAATACCGCGAACATCGGGGCCAATCGCCCGGATGGTTCCGCTGACTTCAAAGCCGGGTGAAAACGGGCCATCGGGGCGCTTTTGATATTTGCCTTGCAGGATCAGGGTATCGGCGAAATTGACACCACAGGCCGCAACATCAATCACCACCTGCCCCGGACCGGGCACCGGATCGGGACAGTCGATCAAATGTGGTTCTTCGCCAAATGCCTTGCAAATCCATGCCTTCATGCCGGTTCCCTGTCTTTTGCCGATTGCGCGCAACAGTTTGGCGCGCGCCATCCGCACAGACAAGCCGACATTGGGCTAAATCGCTTACCAAAAACCCATTCGGGATAAGCGAGAGCACGCATGCACCCCGAAGGCGGGGCAACGTTAAATCCGCAAATGGAAAGACAGGATTGGATAGATACGTCTGCAAAAATGCCGGGATCAGAAAATCCGCTGGCGTTTGCGTTTGCGGGTCAGCAACAAAAGGATGAAGGACGGCACGATCAGAACCACCAGTGCAGGGGCCAGCAGAACCGGAACAAAGATATTGTCCCATACCCAGGAAGAAATGTAGCGCTGGACGACGGATTGTAACAGGTTCAGGCTTCCGGCATCCAGGCGATACCAGAGCTCGCCAGCCGCAACCAGACGAAAGCTTCCTGTTTGAAGTGCCGTAATGGAATCGTCTACCAGCACCGCAAGGCTGGCAAACAGCAAGACCCATCCCAACACTCTAAAAACCCACATTGTCCTCTCCAGACGCCCGCGCACGGGGTTTATATTAGCATACACTGTCCGCAGCCTAGCTTCTCTGCCCCATGGACGTAAAGGGGTGAGACGTCGCGTGCAAAGACAGTGCAAACCAAGATCCTAACGTGAAACCTTACGGCCCAGAGATCAACAAGAAGTAAAGATCACGCCAAAGCCCGGCTTACCAAGGGTTTGCACCGGTCAATCCACCATTCCTCACCCGGTTTTGCCTTTGGAATCAGACGGATTTCACGAAAGTGAAAAAAGAGGCTTATTGGGCCTTGTCAAGCAAGGTCGGGTCGGCTAATGTCCGCCCGCTTTCGCGATATATACAAGATCGCATGTGGAGAGGTGGCCGAGTGGTTTAAGGCGCACGCCTGGAAAGCGTGTTGGGGTGTAAGCCCCTCAGGGGTTCGAATCCCCTCCTCTCTGCCACTGACCAAAATCCCCGAAAATTTCAGACCTGAACACGCGCATGACATCCTGCGCGATAATGTTGTTTGTCTATTGCTCTGACACGCCCTTGTCGGAAACGGCGGCCAGCCATTTCCGCAAAAGCCCGTCAAGCTGGCTCATTTCATCGGAACTCAGACCTTCAAGCAAGCGGTGCTGATTGGCAACGTGGTCAGTGACCGCGGCATCAATCATCTCAAACCCCAGTGGTGTGAGGGCAACAACAAAACCGCGACCATCTTCCGGGTTGCGCTGACGCGTGATCAGACCAGCCTCTTCCAGCTTATCGAGCCGATTGGTCATGGTGCCCGATGTCACCATCGTCCATTCGATCAGTTGCGACGGGCTTAGCGCATAGGGCGGACCGGACCGGCGAAGGGTGGCGAGCACATCAAAGCTTGCGCCATTGAGATCGTGTTGCCTGAACACACGATCAAGCTCCATCATCAGGATATTGCGCAACCGCCCCAGACGACCAATGACCCCCATCTGGGTGACGTCAAGGTCGGGGCGTTCGCGGCGCCATTGCGCAAGAATACGGTCAATTTTGTCGGTGCTGCTTTCCATGGCTTGAGGATATGCCGAAAATTTATCTTGACGTCAAGATTTCTGAATATATCTTGACGTCAAGATAAATGGAGATGCCACCATGAATAGAACAACTGATTTATTGCTTACGGCGATTGCCCCGGTGATCTGGGGCAGCAGCTATATCGTTGCGACGGAAATGCTGCCGCATGGCTATCCGTTGACCGTTTCGCTTTTGCGCGCATTGCCCGCCGGATTGATCCTGTTGCTGGTGGTGCGCCAGCTTCCCGGTGCGGGATGGCGGGGCCGGGTTTTCATCCTTGGCGCCCTGAACTTTGCGGTTTTCTGGGCCATGCTGTTTGTTGCGGCCTATCGCCTGCCGGGCGGGGTTGCGGCAACCCTTGGTGCCATTCAGCCACTGCTTGTACTGTTTCTTGCGCGCTATGCGCTGGGCAACACCATTACGATGCTGGGCATTCTTGCCGCGGTTTCGGGCCTGATCGGGGTCGCGATGCTGGTCCTTGGCCCATCGGCAAGCCTTGATCCGATTGGCATTATAGCAGCCCTTCTGGGTGCGCTTTCGATGGCGGCAGGCACAGTCCTGACCCGGAAATGGCAGCCGCCGGTTTCACCCCTGACCTTTACGGCATGGCAATTGACTGCGGGCGGTATCCTTTTGATCCCGGTTGTCCTGATTGTCGAGCCGGGCTTCCCGATGCCAACAGTCACCAATATTGCCGGTCTGGTATGGCTGGGACTGATCGGGGCGGCACTGACCTATTTCCTGTGGTTCCGGGGCATTGCCCGGCTTGGTCCGACCACGGTGACAAGCTTTGGCTTCCTGAGCCCGACCAGTGCGGTTCTTCTGGGCTGGATCATTCTGGGCGAACAGTTATCGCCGCTTCAGATTGCCGGTGTTGTTGTTGTCCTGATCAGTATCTGGCTTGGACAGCGTGCGGCACGACCCAAAACGGATACCGTCCCGAATACCCGCCCCCTTGCTGCCACCCCCAAATCATAACGCACCACCAAACACCATTCAGAAAAGGAACGCCCCATGACCAACACCGCCCCACATAATCGTAAAATCGTTGTTTTTGGCGCCACCGGCGATGTCGGCCGCGAAGTCGTGACCGAGGCCCTTTTGCGCGGATATCAGGTCACGGCCATTGCGCGTGATGCCGCAAAACTTTCAGCCCTGCCCGAAACGGTTATCCGTCAAAGCATCGATATCCTTGCCGATCCCCAACAGGTGACAAAGGTATTGGCCGAACATGACGTTGCGGTCAGTTCACTGCGCCCCGCCCCCGGTCAGGAAAAGCTGTTGCCAGAAATGACCAAGGTGCTGCTGGATGCGGCGCGTCAAAGCCGGAAGCCGATCTTTGTGACCGGCGGGGCGGCAACCCTGAAACTTGCCGATGGCAGCGGCCATACGGTTCTGACCGCGCCGGACTTCCTGCCCGACAGCGTCCGTCCGATTGCCGAGGCCTGCGAACAGGTTGATGCCCTGTTTGATCAGTATGACGATGTGCAGTGGACCTGCCTGCGTCCACCTGCCATGCTGATTCCCGGCGAGAAAACCCGTCATTATGTGCGTGGCACCGACACGCTGGTTACCGATCATGATGGCGTTGCGCGGATATCCTATGCCGATTTTGGTGTGGCGATGGTGGATCTGGTGGATACCAATGACAGCCCGCAACAACGCCTGACAGTTGGCTACCAGAATAAGGCAAAAGCCGCCTGATCAACTTGGCGTGGTCCTTATATAAACATCAATGCAAAACGGGCGGTCCGATGGAACTGCCCGTTTTCAATTCCGGTCAGCCGGAATTCGACGCTGCCTTGATGCGGGCAAAGACTTCATCAAGGGCGGCATGAATCGCAGATGTCCCGTTTTCGCGTACGAAGGCCCTGGCGACCTGTTCGTTCAGACCGCCCGGTGTGGAATGACCATCGACCAGTTGGGCAAAGCTTTGATCCGGTGATCTGGTGGTATTTTCAGCAAGACCGGCAAACAATGCGGCCAGATAACGTCTGGCATCGGCATCATCCGATCCCTGCTTGACCATCCAGTCGGCCGCACTTTCAAGCACCGTAAAATAGGTCGCCATCAGGGCACTTCCGGCCGCATAGCCGTCAAAGGCATCGATGGTTTTGGCGGCAACCGCCCCGCCAAGCTTTTCAAACAGCTCGATGACGTCGGGTGATCCCGGATAGACCGCCGTCACACAGGCATGATGTTCGACCGACGGCAGGGGAATGGCGCGATCAATTTGCGCATCGGTGCCAAGCCAGATTTTAAGATCATCAATCGGAATGGTAGCGATCAGACTGACGAGCTTTTTGTCATCTGGCACATGCAGCTTTTCAAGCACATCGCGCGCAATTTGTGGCAGGACGGCAAGGAAGATCAGATCAGACTGATCAATGATCGCCTGATTATCTTCAAGTACACGGACGATATCAAAGTCGTCGGCAAGCTTGCGCGAGACGGCAGCGCTTCGGTGCGAGACGATGACGTCCGTCACCGGATAGTCCGAGGACAGCAATCCGCGGATCAAGGCATCACTGATGGCACCGGTACCGATAAATCCGAGCTTCATCTGAAATCCCCCTTTTGAAAATCCACGTCAAAGTCACCTATGGCAAAGTCGTCGATCAGCTCAGGAGTTCGGGGCCGTGCACCTGTTCCGTCATAGGCGGCAATCACCCGGAATTCAGGCCCGTCCGAGGTCGAATGGCTTTCATAAAGGCAGAACCGGTCGATGGTGAAAACCCGCGAACTCAGATCAACGTGATCGGCAACCGTCTGTTCGATGGTGGCGCGCGCCGCATCGCGGTTTCGGCCCAATGTGATGTGCGGGGTGAATTTGCGAGCATCGAGTTCCGGACAATCATCAAGGGCCAGAAGAGCATTTTCAACCCGATGGGCCAGACGGCGCATCACTGGCTGATCTTTCACACCCGCCCAGAAGATGCGGATTTTGCGGCTTGAGGCAAAGACATTGAGCCCGTCGACCTGAAGATCAAACGGTTCAAAGGCCACATCGGAAAGGGCCTGATCAATCTCGGCGGCCAGACCGGGATCCACATTACCGATGAATTTAAGGGTGATATGCATGTTTTCCGGGGTCTGGGCATCCAGCCCCTTGATCCCGCGCGCAAGCGGATAAAGCTCGGCTGCGATATCGCCGGGAATTTCCACGCCGACAAACAAACGCATGATGGGGTATCCAATTCTATTCTGGTGGCACGGCGAGAACGGAAACCGATGCTAGCCGGTGGAACGGCCGGGCAGCGGAAGAATATCATCCTCGCCATCGATCTGCGGGAAATTGCCCGACGCCCAGTCGGCCTTGGCCTTTTCGATCCGTTCCCTGGTGCTGGCAACAAAGTTCCACCACAGGAAGCGATGCCCAAGCGGCAATCCGCCCAGCAACATCACCCGACAATCATTTTGGGCAACGATATCAGGGATTTCTTCGGGGGCGATATAGACAAATCTTTCGGGACCATAGGTCTCGCCATCAATGGCGAGACTGCCAGAAACGACATAGACCGCCCCTTCCTGATTTTCGCCGGGAAGCAGCAACTGCGCGCCTTCGTCCATGTGAACATCAAGATAGTAAAGCTTGGACTTGACCGGCACCGGTGCGGTTTTTCCAAAGGCCTCACCGGCGATCAGGCGCATGTGAAGTCCGGCATCCTCGATGATCGGAAGGTCTTTTTTTGCGACATGATAGAAGGCCGGATCAGACTCTTCCTCTTCCTCGGGCACAGCGACCCAAAGCTGCAATCCGTCAAGTTCATGGACGGAATTGCGGACGGCTGGCGTTTCGCGTTCGGAATGGGTGATGCCACTGCCGGCATTCATCCAGTTGAGATCACCCGGGGTGATTTCAAGATTGCTGCCCAGACTGTCGCGATGAAGGACCGCTCCCTTGAACAGATAGGTCACAGTTGCAAGACAGATATGAGGATGCGGGGGAACGTCGATGCCCTGACCGGGCTGAAATTCGGCCGGGCCCATATGATCGAAAAACACAAACGGGCCAACTGACCTTACATCACGATGAGGCAGAACGCGGCGCACGGAAAACGCACCAAGATCGGCTTCCTTGCCAGTGATAAGCTTAACCATGCGCCGCCTCCTTATATATGGATTGGGAACAGCCCGAAACGGGCTGCCCCGATTAGTGTTCTGTTCGGATCGTGCCGATCACGGGCACGGATAGGGCCATTTCTGATGGATGGCTTCGATTTCGCTCAGAACATCTTCTGACAGCGTGATCTTTGCCGACCCGATATTGGTCTTGAGCTGTTCCATGCTGGTCGCACCAATGATATTGGCGGTCAGGAACGGACGCGAATTGACATAGGCCAGCGCCATCTGGCAAGGATCAAGACCGTTATCCTTGGCAAGTTTCACATAGGCCTCGGTCGATTTGATGCCGTTTTCGGTCTGATATCGGCCGAAATATTGTGGCCAAAGCGCCACGCGCGACCCTTCTGGACGGGCACCGCCCAGATATTTGCCCGAAAGCGCGCCGCCACCAAGCGGCGAATAGGCCAGAAGACCGGCATTTTCGCGGATTGAACATTCGGCCATACCGACTTCATACTGACGGGTCAGAAGGCTATAGGGGTTCTGAACCGAAACCACACGTGGCCAGCCATTTTTTTCGGCCAGCTCAAGGAACTTCATCAGACCCCACGGGTTTTCGTTCGAAAGCCCGATATGACGCACCTTGCCCGCCTTGACCAGCCCGTCGAGGGCTTCGAGGGTTTCCTCGATCGGGGTGAATTCCTCATCGGCGTCATGGACATAGCCAAGCTTGCCAAAGAAGTTGGAATTACGATCCGGCCAATGGAGCTGATAAAGATCGACATAATCGGTTTTCAGGCGCGACAGCGACCCGTCAATCGCCTCATTGATCTGTGCACGAGTCAGACGCGGCCCGTTTCGGACATAGGAAAAACGATCCGCCGGACCAACGATCTTGGTGGCAATCACCAGATCATCCCGACGCCCGCGTTTTTCGAGCCAGTTGCCAATGATGGTCTCAGTACGGGTGAAGGTCTCCTCCATTGCCGGAACCGGATACATTTCGGCGGTATCAATGAAATTGACTTCATTTGACGTGGCGTAATCAAGCTGTTCGAAGGCTTCGTCCTGCATATTCTGCTGGCCCCAGGTCATCGTACCCAGGCAAATAACACTGACATCAATGTCAGTACGTCCCAATCGACGGAATTCCATAGATCAATCCCCTTTTGCATCCCGACGCCAAACGGCTGCACATCTTGTGTCTGACGGGATGCGACTTTTCACAATGGTATGAATATATCCCGTCAAAGACGTGATGAAACCGCCTGACGCAAAAAATCTTGATTGCGTATGGATTTAACGCGCAGTTTACAAGGATGTGAGGCCAACACGCGCCTAAACAAACAGGGTCAGAACCCCGGTATAGCCATAAAAGCGGTCATTGCAGATTTCGCCATTGCCATAAAATCCGGTCAATGGCAGGTCACCCAGTTCATCGCGGATGATCATCATCTCGCGGCTTTCGGTGCCAAACAGGTGCGGCCCACGGGCGACACAGCTGCAATAAAGGGCACCGCGCGGTTTGCCCGGCAGGCGCTTTTGCAGTTCCGAAAGCATCCGTCGCAGATCCTGTTCGGCCGCCGCCCCGTCGCGACGGACAAAGCGGATGGCGTCACCTGCCTGCACATCGCCACTGATCGCGATCATATTGTTATGGGGATCAATCCCCATCAGATTACGGACGACAAAATCACCGGTATCGGACCCCGGCACCATCAGGGCTGCGTGATAGCGCCCCGAGACAATAGAATGTTCGCTGCCATCGGCATCAAGTTCTTCTTTAAGCACATCAAGGGCGGGACGATCATCAAGGGTGGCAACAATCCCTTCGCGTCCCTCGGTGACGCGATGCACCGGGCCAACCGGGGTGCAGGCCTGACTGATGCCGACCTGAACTGCGGTTTTGCCATCAAACAGAACACCTGAAAGGCCACCATCAACAACCCGGCCTGCAATCTGTGGCGCGCCACGTTCACCCGACGCAATCCCGCCGACCAGATAGGTCGAGCCCATCCTTGCCAGTTCCGAGAGTGTGGCAAGGCTTGCAGGCGCAGACGGATCGCCATGCACCAGACCAAAGATCGGCTGCAGGCGATCAATCGCCCTTTGCAATTCCGGTGCATCCAGGTCGCTATCCGTTTTAAGCGGCTCAAAAATATGGAATTCTTCACTGGCAAAAGGTGCAATCATCACCGATGCCGCCGGAACCCCGAAATAGGCCCGCCCCGATCCACACACTCCGACACCGGCGGTCCCGACCCAGTGTTCAATCGAAAGCCGCGACCGAAGAAAGGTCAGGATACTGCCGATATCGTCGGAAAGGGCTTCGGAGACATACAAAAAAGCCAGGGCCTGAGACGGCAATGGCTCTTTTTCCAAGAGTTCGGCCAGCTCGGAGGCGACAGAGGCCCAGTTTTCCCCGCTGGCATGTGCAGCCCGAAATTCCGCCGTCATGCATTCTCCCGATTTTGACTGATCAGATGATCCGGGTCTTGCGCCCGCTTTCTCCGGTTACGGCATATGCCGTGTGATATGGCTTTTCTATATCTAAGCATTGGCCCAACTCTTCGACAAGGGCCATGCTTGGAGAAGACCAGAACCATCGGCATCAATGATCAGGAAATGTGTTTGCGCAGCAAGTCCATAGCCGCATTAAGCTGTGTCATCCGCTGATGGGAACCATAATTACTGTCGGGATGGTGGATGGCAGCAAGAACACGGTATTTGGCCCGAACGGCGCGCATATCAGGCCGGGCATTTGGTGCAAACCCCATGACATGCAGCGCTTCGTTAAAGGTCGTCACCCCGCGATCAAGCGGATCAAAGGCAAGGTTATCGACAATCTGACGCAATCGTTCGAGTTCCTCGCGCGATTGCAAAAGTTCGACGGGGGGTTCTGCCTGACGTTTCTTAAGGGCGCGCGCTTCTTCAAGGGCTGCGCGTTCCGCAGCCAGAACATCGGATTTCTCGACGCGCATATTCACATCACCCGCATCGAAATCAATGGCCATTTTCAAAGCCTTGCGCACGGTGACCACGGCAAATCCCGGTGGCAGGCGCAATTGCAGACGCGGCTTGCGACGCCAGGGGCGGCCTTCGGCCGGGCCGGATTTCAGGACAATGGTTTCGCGGTCGCCCTTTGGCGGGTCGCCCGGATCTTCGTAATCATCAATCGCCTTTTGCGGCACGATCAGCATGACCGAACGGGCCAGATCGGCGGCATTGACCCCGCGGCGCTCGGCCAGTTGCAAGACAGCATCACGAAAAATCGACGAACAGGGGATGGTGTAGGATTGTTTGACGCCAGATGATGCGGTCACGCCGGATGCCTCTGATAAATTATTGATTTAATTCAATAAAGCGTAGGTCCTTTGCAGGATACCCGCCCGGTTGTTCATCGTTTTGCCCATGAAGAACATCCTGTATCGCAAAGTGTATCTGTCGATTTTGGTCGCTGCAACTGCATTTGCAGTCAAATTCGAATCGCTTCCGATTCATCCACAGGAGAAATTGCGACTCGAAACAGGACCCCGGAGTCGGAAAAAACGATTCAAGTCCCTGATATTGCGCCATTCTCACCAAATCACCAGAGAATCCAATGACCGACTCGGCAAAAACTTATTCAACAAACTTATCCACAGGAGATGGTGCATAACAGATCACAGCATTTGGTTAAATTGTTGAATCAAATGGGTAATTCATATGAATCACCGGTTTGGCATGCCACCCGGAATGGAACCTTCTGGTTCCGGTCATCCGAAATCCGGAACCCGAAAATACAATGCCCGATCAGAAAACAACATACGCAGTTATGTGACGGCCAATTCGAAACATAACCGAAAGTAAATGGTATGTTAATTTTACAGCAATCGGGGTGTTTTTGGCCGTAAAACGGCCTGTTCGGCGGATTTTTCAGCGAATCAGCATCCCGGAAAATTCTCCGTAACCAATTGTTATTATTTATATTTATGGTCATAGACCTACAATATACCGCGCACCTCCTATCAGCCCGCATATTCATTTCGGGTTGTTGATGGTTTTTGCCTACATATGCAGTTTTTAACCACCCCGCACGGCCAAAATTGCGTGTGACGAAGGTGAGTGCGCACATAAAATCCGGCGCAAAGCCGCACAAACCCTTGGAATATCGCAAATCCCGATCACGGCTGGTTTGAAGACCTTGGAACGATTCGAATTTCAGAGCATGGAATAAACGTTAAACAGACGACTGCCGCACAAGACGGAAACCCGGCCTTTGCAAATCGGCACACAAGTCAATCAGGCCATATTCATTGGCAGCAGACATGAAAAAGCCCCGTCACATCAAGGGTGACAGGGCGTTCCGGGTATCTGGGTTCCTTAGGATGCACCATCAAGCAGATTGATAATGTCTGGCAGGATACGTTCGACAATCACGCCCACCCCATCGGCATTGGGATGCATCCCGTCATCCTGATTAAGTGCAGGGTCGGCTGCTACGCCATCAAGGAAAAATGGATATAAATCAATATCATATTGCCCGGCAAGATCCGGATAGATGCTATTGAACTCATCACCATAGGCCGTCCCCATATTGGGTGGCGCCATCATGCCCGCCAGCAGGATATCAATATCTTGGGCGCGCAGCTTTTCGATAATACGGGCCAGATTATCACGCGTTTGGGATGGCTCCACGCCGCGCAAGGCATCATTGGCGCCAAGTTCAAGCAGCACCGCATCGGGCTTATCGACCAGCGCCCAGTCAAGGCGGGCCAACCCCGCCGCCGAGGTATCACCGGAAACCGAACTGTTGATCACCCGGACATCCTGCCCGGTATCCTTCAAGGCATCCTTCAGGGCTGCTTCAAGTCTGGGTGCAAAGCCCTCTTCATGGGAAAGCCCATAACCCGCCATCAGGCTATCCCCAAATAAAACAATGGTTTGCGGCGGATTGTCCGCAGCAGATACAGATGAGGATGCAGCAAAGGTGGCAGCAGCAACAAGGAAGGCCGCCATCAGAGCGGCGCTTAAGCGACGTGCGACGGCCTTGATCGCAGTGAACTCGATTACAGTGTGATCTTGCCCGAAAGCCAAATTCATAACAAATCTCACCCCATATGCTGTCATCATAGCGGCACCTTGCCGCAACGGTTACCAACCGGTTACCCTGTGACAGCGCATTCAGATCATTAGAAATCTGAACCAGAAACGTCCTGATCCGTAAGCTTATGTAACCTGCTTTGATGATCTTGCAACGGACAAGCCCGATAGGACCCGAAATGACTGTGACCGAAACCACCGCGATCCCGGAACAAAATGATGTTTCTTCGGGCAGCAACCCTCAACAGACAATTGATGTGCGTAACCTGAAGCTTCGGCTGCAGGGGCCCGCAGGGATTGTCGAGATTCTGAAGGGCGTTGACCTGTCGCTGAATGCCGGAGAACGTGTCAGTCTGGTCGGGCCATCCGGATCGGGCAAGACATCGCTTTTGATGGTTATTGCGGGATTGGAACAAGCGCAGGAAGGTGTGGTCAATGTGTGCGGCAACGATTTACGCGCGCTTGATGAAGACGGGCTTGCCCTTTATCGCCGCTACCATGTCGGCATCGTGTTTCAGGACTTCCACCTGATCCCGACAATGAGCGCACTTGAAAACGTTGCACTTCCGATGGAATTCGCCGGACGCAAGGATGCCTTTGAAAAGGCCCGTGCCGAGCTTGAACTGGTCGGGCTTGGTCATCGCACCGATCATTATCCCGGCCAATTGTCGGGCGGCGAGCAACAGCGTGTCGCCCTTGCCCGTGCCCTTGCCACCGATCCGGAACTTTTGCTGGCCGATGAACCGACCGGCAATCTTGATGGTGCGACCGGTGAAACGATTATCGAATTGCTGTTTGATCTGACCAAACGCCGCGGATCGACATTGCTTTTGATCACCCATGATCCGAGCCTTGCCGAGCGCTGCGACCGGACGGTGATGCTGCGTGATGGCGAAATCGTTTCGCAACTGGAATCGCGGGCATGAGCAACAATCAGTCTTTATCTCCAAGCGATGACCGCCTTTGGTCGATTGCCTGGCGGGTTTGTCGTCGGGAGTTGCGGGGTGGTCTTTCGGGCTTTCGCATTTTCCTTGCCTGTCTGGCACTGGGTGTCGGGGCGATTGCGGCGGTTGGAAACGTTTCGGAATCCGTTCTTTCGGCGCTGGAGCGCGACGGGCGCAAGCTTTTGGGCGGCGATGTTGAACTGCGCCTGACCCATATGGAAGCAACAGGCGAACAGCTTGACTGGCTTCGGGAAAATAGCGAACGCATTGGTGAACTTGCCACCATGCGCACCACGGCCTATGGCCCAGATCAGCGTCGACTGGTTGAGCTCAAGGCCGTTGATGATGCCTACCCGCTGTTTGGCGAGATGGAACTTGCTGACGGGATTGCCTTTAAAGGTGTCCTCGACAAACAGGACGGACTTTGGGGTGCCGTGACCGAGGCCGGTTTGCTTGAACGGCTAAAAATCCAGATCGGCGACACCGTCAAGCTTGGCGATATCGATGTGCAGATCCGTGGCGTCATTGCCAAGGAACCTGACAAGGCCGTCGGATTTTTCAATTTCGGCCCGCGTCTGATGGTGTCCAAAGCTGCCCTGATGGAGACCGGTCTGGTCCAGCCCGGAAGCCTGATCCGCTATTATTACGCTTTGGATTTGAACGATAATGACACACCAACCGCCTTTCGCGAACGGATTGAAGACCGCTTTGAAGATGCGGGATGGCGTATCCGTGACACTGCCAATGCCAATCCGGGATTGCGTCGTTTCATTGAACGTCTGACCCTGTTTCTGACGCTGGTGGGCCTGTCGGCCCTTCTGGTCGGCGGCATTGGCGTCGCCAATGCGGTGCGCAGCCATATCGAAAGCAAAACATCCGTGATCGCCACCCTGAAATCAATCGGGGCATCACACGGACTGGTGTTGCGGATCTACTTCCTGCAAATCCTTGTTCTGGCACTGATCGGGATCGGCATCGGGCTTTTGATCGGGGCAATTACCCCGGCAATTGTCGCCCCGCTTCTGGCCGGGCGTCTGCCGATTGACGTGACCCTTGGCCCGGCTTTGCCGTCGCTGATCATCGCAACCAGCTTTGGCGTACTGACCACCTTGGTCTTTGCCCTGCCATCGCTGTTGCGCGCCCGCGAAATCCCGGCGGCCCGACTGTTCCGCGCCAGTGCCGGACTGTTTAACGGAAGCCCGGTGCGCAAGCGTGACCTGCCCTATATCGGCATACCACTGGTGCTGTTGCTTGTCCTGACGGTGCTTACCGCGACAGACAAGGTGATTGCCCTTGGCTTTATTGCCGGGTCAGCTGCCGCCGTGGTGATTTTCACCTATGCCGGGCGCAGCATTGTATCTCTTTCGAAACGGTTTATTGCCGGGCGGGATGCATTTTCGCGGCTGGCACTCGCCAACCTGCATCGGCCGGGGGCCAGCACGGTTCCGGTTGCCCTTTCACTTGGACTGGGGTTGACCTTGCTGGTGACCATTTCCGGGATCGAAGGCAACCTTGATAACGAGATCAATGAGAACCTGCCTGAATCTGCGCCGGCCTTTTTCTTCCTTGATATCCGGCCCGACCAGATTGATCAGTTCCGCTCCGAGCTGCTCGAGCAAAAAAATGTTTCGGATATCGAACAAACGCCGATGCTGCGCGGACGTGTTACCGCGATTGACGGGGTGGATGCCAATGATGTCGGACCGGGCGATGATCGCTGGTTCCTGCGCGGGGACCGTGGCCTGACCTTTGCCGCGACCCCGCCCCCCGAAACCAAGCTGGTACGCGGGGAATGGTGGCCGTCTGATTATGATGATGCCAGCAAGCCGCTGGTGTCGATCAGTGCCGATATTGGCAATGCATTTGCCCTTGAGCCCGGCGATACCATCACGGTCAATATTCTGGGCCGCGACATCACCGCCGAAATCGCCAACTGGCGCGAGGTTGAATGGCAAAGCCTGCGCATGAATTTTGCGATGGTGTTTTCACCGGGCCTGATCGACAAGGCACCCTATAGCCTGATTGCGACGGCTCATATGCCGCGCGAAATGGAAGAACCGGTTGATCGCCTGATCGGGCTGGACTTCCCGAATGTGTCGGCCATCCGCGTGCGTGAGGCGCTTGAAGCCGCCAACGCCATTCTGGCCGGGATCGGAACCGCGCTTAATGCAACGAGCATGATTGCAATTGTCGCCGGTGTGCTGGTGCTGGCAGGAGCCGTTGCCGCCGGGCGTCGCAAACGCATCTATGATGCTGTGGTGCTTAAGACCCTTGGCGCGACCCGGGCCAACATTCTTTATGCCTATGCGCTGGAATACGGGATTTTGGGCCTTGCGACCGGGGTAATTGCCGCCCTTGTCGGATCGGTTGCAGCATGGTCGGTACTGGTTCTGGTGATGGGGGCCAACTGGGTTCTGTTGCCAATGACCATCCTTGGGCCGATCGGCATCGGGTTGTTTGCCACCCTTGCGGCTGGCTTTGTCGGCACCTGGCAGGCCCTGCGCGTTCCGGCAGCCCCGCTTTTGCGTAACGAATAATCCGGACAGACCTGCACACATATGAAAACAGGGCCGATCTGATGTGATCGGCCCTGTTTTCGTTTTAAAATCATTTTGATACCAAACCGAAATCCGGCTCAGTCCTGCATCATGCCAGATCGCGCAACGCGCGCCGGACGACCTTGCCGGTTGTTGTCATTGGCAATTGATCAAGGAAGGCAATCTCGCGCGGATATTCATGGGCCGCCAGACGGGTTTTGACGAAATCCTTGATGTCGCTTTCAAGCTCGGCCGTCTGGGTATAGCCATCGGCAAGCACCACAAAGGCCTTTACGATCTGGCCGCGCTGGTCATCAGGCTTGCCAATCACACCTGCCATACGGATTGCAGGGTGGGCGATCAGACAGTCTTCGATCTCGCCCGGTCCGATGCGATAGCCCGCCGAGCTGATGACATCGTCATCGCGCCCGACAAAGCGAATATAGCCATCGGCATCGACACAGCCCATGTCACCTGTCAGAAGCCATTCACCGACAAATTTGTCGCGGGTAGCTTCGGGATTGCGCCAATATTCAAGAAACATCACCGGATCAGGCGCGCGCACCGCAATGCGGCCCATTTCACCGGGTGCCAGAACATTTCCACCCAGATCAATCACTGCCACATTGTGGCCTGGCACCGGACGCCCCATGACACCGGGTTTGGGCGCCATGATCGACTGACAGGAACTGACGACCATATTGCATTCGGTCTGACCATAGAATTCATTGATCGTGACATCGAAAACCCGACGCCCCCAATCAAGAAGCTCAGAACCCAATGTTTCACCACCGCTTGCAATAGAGCGAAGATTACAATTGAATTTTTGCGCCAGTTCGTCACCCGCGGCCCGCATCATCTTTAACGCGGTCGGCGGCAGGAACGTATTGCGCACGCCGTATTGCGCAATCAGTTCAAAGGCAGCCTCGGGCGTGAACTTTTCAAACCGGTGGGCAACCACCGGAACGCCGTGATGCCAGGCTGGCAGCAACACATCAAGCAACCCGCCAATCCATGCCCAGTCGGCGGGCGTCCACATCACATCGCCGTCCTGGGGGAAGAAATCGTGCGACATTTCAACACCGGGCAGATGCCCCAGCAATACACGGTGGGCGTGAAGTGCACCTTTGGGCTGACCGGTAGTGCCCGATGTATAGATAATCAGGGCCGGTTCATCAGCACGGGTTTTGACAACATCGAACGCGTCACTGGCCTCTGCCGAAAGCGCCTTGAAGTCAAAGCAGCCATCAGGCGCACCATCAATGACATAGACATATTCAAGTGCGGGCAGCAGATCGCGGATTTCAGCGATCTTTGCAGCCCCTTCCTTGTCCGTCACAAGAGCCTTGGCCGCACAGTTGCCCAGACGATATTCCAGCGCATCCACCCCGAACAGGGTAAAGAGCGGCACGGCAATCCCGCCCATTTTATAGGTTGCAATATGGGCAATCGCCGTTTCGGGACTTTGTGGCAACAGGATGCCCACCCGGTCCCCGCGTCGTATGCCATGACGACGCATGACATTGGCAAAGCGATTTGAAAGACGTTTGAACTGGGCGAAGGTGTAATCGCGCCGCGATCCATCGCGTCTACGGTGCATCAATGCCAGGCGATCCGGGTCATCGGCCCATTTATCGCAAACATCGACGCCAATATTAAAGTGAGACGGCACATCCCAGACAAAATCCGAGCATACCGTCGCGTAGTCATTACGACTGGCCAGCATGTTTCCTCCCTGAATTTACCGCTGTTCTTTGTTTTTGGCTGCGGCAAATGTTGGGCAACATGATAGTGCTTTTTCCATCCAGATTGCACCGATTTTGTTTGCATCTGGCGATCTGGTCAGGATGGCGGATCCAGAAGGAAGGTAAAGTTCGACACCTGTCCGCTATCGGTCCGCGCACGGGTGTGACAGCCCAGACAGGTGGCATCCGCCTGATCCTGCATAAAGCTTTCAAGCGTACTGTTGGTCAGATAGCGCGGCACTTCGCCAACCCCGAATGTTGCTCCGCCCGGATTACCGATCCATTGCGTGCCCAGCAGCATGTAATTTTGCCAGACCGTGCCTTCGAGTTTACGTTGCCAGATAAAGTTGGCCTCGGCCGTTCCTGAAAACAGTCGCCAGCACCGTACAATGTCGGGGCCTTTTACCGGTTCCCCGGATGCCATGCGCGCAAAGGGTTGCTGATCAGCCCATTTCACATTTCCGCGGGTCGGCTGATTGGCAGCCATGCCTTTTTGCGTCTGGTGACCGTAAAACGCGTAGGCCTGATCGTCTTCCTGGATATCCGGGGCAAGGCACCCGTCCGCAAAGGGATTATCGGTAATAATACTGTTGGGACGACGGGCATTTGCCGCCAGGGGTACATTATTGACATGCTCGAAACTCGACCAGATCCAGCGATCACCATTGCCACTGGCCACGCGCTGTACCAGATGCAAACCGACAAGCGCGACCGTCACATCCAGACATTGGGGTTTCCCGTCAAGCGTCTGATCCATCCCCAATGAAATGCGGGCCGGACGGGTGTAATAACCCTGCCCGGACGGGGATACGGCATTTGCCCCGTCAGGCAGCACCCGCCAGGCAAATTTCAGCAGTTGTGCGCCCATATCGCCCGGTGCGGACGGGGGAATGACGCTATCCTTGGCATCTGCGGGCTGGCCGACTTTTGCCGGTTCGACCCGCGCAAGGGTTGTTGATGCAGGGTCAAACAGCTTGCCTTTGGGAAATTCGATAGCATTGCCCGACTTGGCAAAGGCGGCACGACCAGTTTTCTGATCAAGGTCGTTGTCCTGGATATAACGGGCAGCAACCGGATTTATGCGGGTTTCAAACAGCACGAAATTTCCAGCCTGATCGACCAATGCATCACCGGTCGTTTGCAGATAGCTTGCCAGCAACAGGGTTCCTTCGGGCAGATCATCTGCACAAGTCGGGTTCGGATAGGGAACCTCGGAAAACAGGTCGCGCCTTGTGGGGAAGCTTTCCCACAAGGCGGGCTGATCGGGCTTATCAAGCGGCGTCATCAGCGCGGTAAAGCCCTGCCATGAAAACCGGTCAAACGGTCGCTGGGCGTGATAAGCCAGAAAGCGATAGACGAAGCTTGCATCAAATTCCGGGACATCGACCGGGGCAACATCGCAAGGTGCGTCAATGGTACCGCTGGCACAAAATTCCGCACCGTCGTAGTTCTCAGCAAAAACAGGAATATCACCGCGCGCAGAACTTGCGGTGAATTTGGAATTCTGGGCCTGGGCAGGCAACAATATCGCTGTCTGGCCAAATGCCAGCCCCAGCAACAATGATATGTATTTTATCGCCTTGGTGGTCTTTGACATGCCAGATCGGACCTTTTCCATGTCGGGGGTGCATATCAATGTCCCCATTGCCGGACCATCATAGACCCGTTTGCCTGCCTTGTCCTGATTATGGATTTTCACGATCTTGTCAAATGCAGGGTGAACAAGATCACATGTGGATAGCTGTGACGATTGCACTTTCCGCCAAACCGTTGCTTTTCACGGAAATCCTGCCATATTTTGACCATCGCAGAATTGTAGAAATGATTCTGCCCACAATTGGATCAAAGAGGGATTTCAATGGCTTTTGAAACGCGTCAACGCGGCTATGACGTCTCGGTTGGCCGGTCGGCGGCCGAGATCGATGAAGGTCTCCGCGCCTATATGCTGCGTGTCTATAACTACATGGCATCCGCACTTGCCTTGACCGGTATCGTGGCAATGGCTGTGTCGACCAGCCCGGCCCTGATGCAGGCAATTTTCGGCACCGGACTTATGTGGATTGTCATGCTGGCCCCGATCGGGCTGGTGTTCTTCCTGAGCGCACGTATTCATAAAATGAGCTTCGGCGCAGCACAGGCGACTTTCTGGGTCTATGCCGGACTGATGGGCTTGTCCCTTGCTTCGATCTTCCTGGTCTATACCGGTGAGTCGATTGCTCGTACCTTCTTCATCACCGCAGGTACCTTCGGTGCGATGAGCCTTTATGGCTACACCACCAAGAAAGACCTGTCGGGCTGGGGCAGCTTCCTGTTCATGGGCCTGATCGGCATTATCATTGCCAGCGTGGTCAATATCTTCCTTGGCAGCAGCATGTTGCAGTTCGTCATTTCGGCTGCTGGTGTTCTGATCTTCACCGGTCTGACCGCCTATGACACCCAGCGCATCAAGGAAGCGTATCACGAGCATGATGACGCAACCACCGCAGGCAAAAAAGCCCTGTTCGGTGCCCTGCAGCTCTATCTCGACTTCGTGAACCTGTTCATTATGCTTCTGCACTTCTTCGGTAATCGCGAATAGAAGTGCCACGGCATTCGCAGTCAAAACCCCCGCAGACAGCAGCTGCGGGGGTTTCTTTTTGTCTGATCCGAGCTGACCATGACGGGGCGCATCGCAATATGATCAGGAGGCGATTTCTTTTTCCGGTCCCTCGCCGCCGGTCGCATCCATGATCGCCTTGCGATGACCAAGCTGGGAAATGATGTTTTCGGTACGGGTAAAGCCACCCGATGCCGCCCGTGCAGCGCCCTTGGCCCCGGCATCCATGAATGCCTCATAGGATTGCGAGAAGCCCATTCTTGCGCTTGAAAGCATCTGGACGTCCTTATGCACGGTTCCGTTGGTCAGATAGACCGTCGACAGTGCAAACATCGTCCGTCCCCAGATATAGGGATTGTCACGTCGCGCACAGATCTTAAGGGCCGCCTGGAATACCGGCACGACCTGGGTATCGGGGATGGTGACATCATTAATGATGGCGGCCGATACAATGGCCTCGGCCAGACCATAGGCCGTAATTGCATAAAGTGGCGCGTGGGCCCGGTTATTGACCATGGTCAGCGCCCGGCGATATTGCGCTGCCCCGCTTTCAATCATTTTGGCGTCTTCGCTATCCTTGCCGCTTGCCACCATGGCCTCGGCAAGTTTGCAGATCGCAAGCGCCCGGTCGACCGGAGACCCCAAAGACAGTTCAAAGCGCCGTTCAAGCATCTTCCAGATACCGATCGCAAGGGCGGGCGAGCGGGCCTTGAGATTGGCAATCAGTGACCAGTTCACCAATCCGGCATACATCGCCAGAAGGGCTGTGGATTTTGCATCGACTCTGGCAAAGTCACTGATCTGGGCAACAAGATCCTCGGTGCGCAATTCCCTGACAACCGCCTCTCCCTTTTGTTGCGGAAGTGCCTCGCCCAAAAGTCCCGAGGAACTCCGTGCCTTGGCCTGTGGCACATCACCTGGACTGTCACCGGCATCGCTCAAAATCTTGCGGATGTGGGGTTCAAGCACGCGAAGCGCGCTGGCGCAGTAACTTCGATCCCCGGTTTCCGTCAGAACAAAAGCCCCGAAGGCATAAGCTGTTGCGACACCTTGCCCCCCGGCTTCGAAATATTCGCCACGATTGATGCGTTCCTGAAAATCCTCGAGGTAGCTGGTCAGGCGCGCAATCTGCAACAGACGCTGTTCCCCGCCCCGCGATTTAAAAAGCAGTTGTGCGGCAAGAAGGATGCGAAGCGCATCACTAACATCACGATGATCAACCTGCCGGAAACTGTGGGTCAGTGGCAGCATCAGATCATAAAGTGATGATGTCAGCGCATCACTGACCAGATGCAGGTCAAAACCGCCAAACGCGTTTTGCTGCCCCCAGAAAATGGCGTCTGCATCAACCCTGCGCCCCATATTCAGGACATTGAGCTGGGCTTCGCGCATGGCCTGGAAGCCGTCAACGGTATCCGGATTGGGGGAGAAGAACTGATCAAGCATGACCGAATTGCTTTCAGGCACATCGACCAGACTGCGCGCAACCATTTCGGCAAAAGGATCAGAGGGCTGAAAACCCCCTTCGGTACTGGCGTCCGGGCGGCCAAATCGGGCAATCGCATACAGACATAAAGGCTCGGCACCCGGCGCGTTTTCATACGCAGAATCGGTGACGTCCCCTGAAGTTTCATTACCGGTGATCAGCGACTTGATCACCAGGCCAACCATTGACCAGAAACCAGCCATTATTGCCCTTTTTCGCACCGCATAAAGTTGATCGACAACTTTAATAGATACCTGAGTTTCTTAATTGACCATTGTCATCGCTGTGACGCGAATGGTCAATGCCGCAGCCTGGTTTTTCGGACATACCCAAGTATAGATTTGGCGATTTTCAAGGGATAACCCCTTACGTCATCAAGTCAGATTTTCTAGTTCCAGGGACGATCTTTACGACGTGTCGTGCGCGATGACCGGACAGAGGTGCCCGCCGGTCCCCATGGCCCCTTCTTGGGGCCGGGTTGCGCTACCGGTGACTGCTGACGCGGGTTCACGCCATTGACCATGGCCTGCAACCGGGCGATGCGATTGGCCATATTGGGATGGGTCGAAAACAGATTGTCCACGCCCTTACCCGACAGCGGGTTGGCAATATACATATGTGCGGTCGCCGGGTTGCGTTCAGCCTGCATGTTCGGAATGGTGTGCACGCCCTTATCGAGCTTGGCAAGCGCACTTGCCAGCCACAAAGGATGACCGCAAATCTCGGCTCCGATACGGTCGGCGTCATATTCGCGGGTCCGCGAGATTGCCATCTGCACGATCATCGCCCCCATAGGGGCCAGAATGGCAATCAGGATCATGCCGATCCCGCCCAGAGGATTGTTATTTTCACTGCGGTTGCCGCCAAACATGCCCGCAAACATTGCGAAATTGGCAAGGGCCGAAATGGCACCGGCGATGGTGGCCGTGATGGTCATGGTCAGGGTGTCACGATTTTTGACATGGGCGAGTTCATGAGCCATCACACCGGCGATTTCGTTACGATCAAGATGCTGTAACAAACCGGTCGTGGCCGCCACCGCCGCATTTTCCGGATTGCGACCGGTTGCAAAGGCATTGGGCTGGGGATTTTCAATCACATAGACCTTGGGCATCGGCAGTCCGGCATTGCGCGCCAGATCACGCACCATGGAAACAAGTTCGGGCGCAGATTGATCATCGACCTGACGGGCATTGCGCATCCGAAGCAACATGGCATCGGAATTCCAATAGGCGAACACATTCATCGCACCGGCAAACAAAAGTGCAATGATCATGCCCTGTTGCCCGCCGATCATCATGCCAACAGCACCAAACAGCGCGGTCAAACCCGCCAGCAACAAACCTGTACGCACATAGTTCATGGTCGAACACCCTTTTTGGCAAACCTTTCGAACGACAGATAAGGCAAAGTTTGGCAATGGCAAGCACCCGGCAAACTTGTTCTGTTTGTTTGCCGTCGCATCGAAAACTTATTCGTTAGTGTGGGAAGATTATTCCCGCCAACCCTTTGAACAAGCAAAATGATTATGGCGTTTTCACCTGCGTGACCAACATCACAGAACGAATACCGCAGATATTCAGGGAGTCCCCTGATTACACCCATAAGTGGTCTTTTTATTGCATACGCAATTTAAGATCTCATTGCAGGAGGTGTCTTATGGTCGAGTTTCAAGGAAAGATGTCCATCGTTGGCGCACGGTTTCTGACCATGCCCAGACCGATTGATCCACAAACCGGTGAATACAGTACCAAATTCTCGCTTGAGGAATGGAAAGCTCTTCAAACCAAACATCAGGAAGACTTTGAAACCTATCAGTCCAAAGCTGAAAGCCAACTGAATACCTGGCTGGACGATAACGGCGACGCAAAGGTCACACGCGCCTATTATCTTGATGATCAGCTGGTCGCTGTATTTGGCGAAGATAACATCAATGTCTCGAATGGCATGAATTACGCCTTGGAATACGGATACGCGCAGAGCGACGGCGAAAATCTTGGATATTCCGGGGACCAGTTAGCCAGATATGCCGAAAATCGCGTCGAATTTGCGATGCGTCGTGAATATGGCGACAGACTGACCGTCAAGGAAGGCCCGGCAGGAACGCTCGGCACACTGGCCGATTATCGCGAAGACCTGTTTGGCGGGGACCGCTGGCCATCAGCAGACAATATGCCACCACCGCGTGAAATTGACTGGGATGCTCCATCACCGGCACAGGCCGGTACATGGCAGGGCCCCCTGGCCCTGATTGATACCCAGGCATTTCTCGACATGCGTACGATGCGGATTGAGGCCTAACAGGAAAGTAAAACAGCCGGACCGGCGGGGTCGGGGGAAAAAGACGGTCCGGCTGTTTCTGCAACGATGTCGTTTACTCCGCAGGCTGGTGTGCGTCAGCCTCATTGAGTGAACGAACTTCGTTGCGCCGACCAATCATGCGTACAAGGACATAAAAGACCGGGGTCAGGATCAGGCCAAATATTGTCACGCCCAGCATGCCCGAGAACACGGCAATACCGATGGCGTGGCGCATCTCGGCACCGGCACCACTGGACAGAACCAGCGGCACGACACCCATGATGAAGGCCAGAGAAGTCATAAGGATCGGGCGCAGGCGCAGACGGCTGGCCTCGATTGCGGCCTGAACGGTGCCACGTCCCTGATGTTCCAGTTCGCGAGCGAACTCGACAATCAGGATGGCGTTTTTGGATGCCAGTCCGGCAAGCACAAACAGGCTGATCTGGGTGAAGATGTTATTGTCCCCACCAAACAGATAGACACCAAAAACAGCCGACAGGATGCTCATCGGAACGATCAGGATCACCGCAAGCGGCATGGTCAGGCTTTCGTACTGGGCAGCCAGAACCAGGAACACCAGAAGGATACAGATCGGGAAGATGAAGATCGCTGTATTGCCCGCCAGAATCTGCTGATAGGTCAGTTCTGTCCATTCATAGGACATGCCCGGCGGCAATGTTTCATCAAGGATCTTGGTGATTGCTGCCTGTGCCTCGCCACTCGAATAACCCGGGGCGGCGTTACCATTCAGATCAGCCGAACGAAACGCGTTATAGCGCATCGCTGTATCCGGCCCGAACGTTTCCGAAACGGAAAGAACTGATCCAAGCGGCACCATATCCCCATCCGCATTGCGCGTTTGCAGACGCAGGATGTCCTCGGGGCTTGACCGATAGGGTTTGTCAGCCTGTGCGATGACCTGATAGGTCCGCCCGAACGCGTTGAAGTCATTGACATACATCGAGCCCAGATAGACCTGCATGGTCCGGAAGATTTCATCGACCGGCACGCCAAGCTGCTGGACCTTGGTGCGGTCAAGGGTCGCCTGAAGCTGGGGCACATTGATGTTGTAGCTTGAAAACACACCGGTCAGTTCCGGTGCTGCCCATGCCTTGGCAAGGACCTGTTTCATGGCATCATCAAGGGCGCGATAGCCCTGATCGGAACGATCCTGCACCTGAAGCTTGAAGCCACCGACGGTTCCAAGACCCTGAACCGGCGGGGCCGGGAAGATGGCAACAAAGGCCTCGTCAATCGCCGCGAATTTCTGTTGCAGCTTGCCCGCGATGGCAAGCCCGGACAGATCATCGCTTTTACGTTCGTCAAAATCGGTCAGCGTGACAAACACGATGCCCGCACTGGAACTGTTGACGAACCCGTTGATCGAAAGCCCCGGGAAGGCCACGGCACTTTCGACACCGGGCTCCTTAAGCGCGATATCAGACATCTCGCGAATGACATCTTCGGTCCGGTCCAGCGTCGAACCCTGCGGAAGCTGGGCGAAACTGACCAGATATTGCTTGTCCTGAAGGGGGACAAAGCCTGTTGGCAGGATCTGGAACCCCTGATAGGTCAGGGCGAGCAGGCCGACATAAAGCGCCATCATGATGGTCTTCATGCCCAGCAGGCGTTTGACACCACCAGCATACATTTCGGTACTGCGGTTAAAGAAACGGTTGAACCCACGGAAGAACCAGCCAAAGACAAAGTCCATACCGCGCGTCAGCCAGTCTTTGGGCGCGTCATGACTGCGCAGAAGTACTGCCGACAAAGCCGGGCTGAGTGTGAGTGAGTTGATGGTTGAAATGATGGTGGCAATGGCGATGGTCAGGGCAAATTGCTGATAGAACTGGCCGGTCAGGCCGGAAATAAAGGCAATCGGCACAAACACACCGGTAATCACCAACGACGTCGCAATGATCGGTCCGGTAACTTCGCGCATGGCCGCAACCGTCGCATCGCGCGGAGACAGACCACGTTCGATGTTACGTTCAACGTTCTCGACCACCACAATCGCATCATCGACCACGATCCCGATGGCCAGAATCAGACCAAACAGCGACAACACATTGATCGAGAAGCCCATCAACAGCATCAGGGCAAAGGTCCCGATGATCGAAACCGGCACAGCAAGTAACGGGATGATCGATGCACGCCATGTTTGCAGGAAGATCGTCACCACGATCACCACAAGCGCAATGGCTTCAAGCAGGGTCTTGATAACCGATTTGATCGAACCACGCACAAACACGGTCGGGTCATAGACAATCGAGTAATCCAGATCGTCAGGGAAGTTTTGCTTAAGCTCTTCCATGGTTGCGCGCACATTGCTTGAAATATCAAGCGCATTTGAGCCGGGCGATGCAAAGATCGGAATGGCCACCGCAGGCTTGTTATCGAGCAGGGAGCGCAGCGCATATTGCTGGGCTTCCATTTCGACACGGGCCACATCGCCAAGACGCGTGATGGTGCCATCATTTTCACGCTTGATGATGATATTTTCGAATTCCTCGGGGGATTCCAGACGGCCGCTGATATTGATCGGCAACTGGAACTGCACACCACTGTCATAGGGCGCACCACCAATAATCCCGGCAGCGACCTGAACGTTCTGGCTCTGGATTGCAGAAACAACCTCACCAGCAGTCAGGTTGCGTTCAGCCACCTTGTCAGGGTTGAGCCAGACACGCATGGCGTAGTCACCTGACCCGAACAGGCCGACCTGCCCGACACCACTGATACGTGCCAGACGGTCACGCACATTAAGCGTCGCATAGTTGCGCAAATACAGCATGTCATAGCGTTCATTGGGTGAACGCAAATGAACGACCATGGTCAGATCCGGCGACCGTTTGGACACCGTCACACCAAGCTGGCGCACGATATCGGGCAAGCGCGGTTCGGCCTGCGACACACGGTTCTGGACTTTTTGCTGGGCCAGATCGGGATCGGTTCCGATTTCAAATGTCACGGTCAGCGACAGGTTGCCATCGGTTGTGGCCAGCGAGTTGACATAAAGCATCCCCTCGACCCCGTTGATTTGCTCTTCAAGCGGGGATGCAACGGTTTCAGCAATCTCGGCGGGGTTTGCGCCGGGAAACTTCGCTTCGACCACGATCGACGGCGGCACGACTTCGGGATATTCCGAAATCGGCAAACGCCACATGGCAATCAGACCGCCCAGCAATATCAGCACGGAAAGAACGCCGGCGAAGATCGGACGGTCGACAAAAAATCTTGATAGGTTCTGCATGAAAGTTAGCCTTGCTTAAAGCGCCAGCACACATCCGTCAGGATGCGGCGGCCTGCAGAATTTCGGGAACAACCGGCACGCCCGGACGGACCTTCATGATGCCATTGACAATCACAAGGTCGCCTTCGTTCAGACCCGATGTCACAATGCGCATGCCATTGATTTCAGAGCCCAGAGTAACCTGACGATAGGCAACCGTATTGTCGGGTTCGACGACATAGACGAACTTGCGGTCCTGATCGGTGCTGATGGCTTCGGGCGAAATCATGATGACATCCTGTTTGGCAAGGGTACCGACCTCAAGAGCGGCAAAGGTGCCTGGCAAAAGATCGCCATCAAGGTTGTCAAACAGGGCACGGGTCCGGATCGTGCCGGTGCGCGGATCGATGCGGTTGTCAAAGCTGTGAACAAATCCTGACACCTGACGCCCGTTGGACAGGGTCATGTTGACCGGGATGCTGTGGGCGGCTTCAGCGATTTTGCCGCCATCACCGATGCTGTCAAAGAAGGTCTGCTCATCAAGGTCAAAATCGGCATAGATTTTACCGGTTGAAACAATCGTGGTCAGGACCGGGGCATTCGGCCCGGCATTGACCTGATTGCCAATGGTCAGTTCGACCCGGCTGACCCGGCCGCTGATCGGGGCTTTGACATAGGCGTGATCAAGTTCGATCTCGGCCAGTTCAAGATTGGCCTTGGCACGCGTCACCTGACTTTGTGCGACGCGATGGGTGTTGAGACGTTCGTCATAGACGCGCTTGGACACTGTGCCATTGGCAACGAGCTTTTCTGCACGCGCCTTTTCCTTGGCAGCCAGCGACAGGTTCTGTTCGGCAGCGGCCAGTTCGGCACGTGCCTCGTTAACGGTTGCCTGATAACTGCGCGGATCAATCACCGCCAGAATATCGTCCTTTTGAACCAGCTGTCCGTCTTCAAAGCGGATTTCGACAATTGCACCACTGACCTGTGGGCGCAGCTGGACTTCCTCGACCGCGCTCAGACGGCCGGAAAAGTTATTCCAAAGCCGCACAGAGCTGCTTTTGACGTGAGAAACAGTAACCGGGGTTGCCATCGGGGCAGACTGAACCGCCACTTCATCGGCAAAGGAGCCCGAGACATGCAAGCCATATCCACCTGCGGCAGCGACCAGCGCCAATGCGGCAACTGGCAGCAGAATTCTGCGTTTTGATCGAGACTGCATCTTTTCTTCTTCCAAATGGGTTGCGCCGCACACACGCGGCCCGTTTGAAGGGTAGATGCATACCGTTCGGTTTGTTCGCAAGGGGAAGAAGGCAAAAAAATGGCTATTTTTTATTTTTATACTGTTTTGTCAGGAGACATCAACTGACATAAATTACAGTTAACTATCTGAATTTACATTGCAAATTTAGAATTCGGCAGATCCCTTCACGCAGATCAGACCGAACAGTATCCAGATCATTAAATACCTTGCCATAGGTCAGCAGACCATGGACATACTGGAAAACAAGGCGGGCCAACAGGGTGACATCACCGTCTTCGCCCAGCATGCCCTCGCCTTTCAGCCCGCGCACCATCGAGGCCAGATATTTGACCTGTTCGCCTGCAAGTTCTCGGGAGCAATCCTGGATTTCCACATCTTCCGGACCGACCTGGCCGCCTGCGGTAAAGATCGGGCACACACAGACTTCGCTTTCTCCCGGAACGGCATGCCTTTTCTGTTTGTCGCAGACCAGCTCGATATAACGATTAAGCTGTTCAATCGGGGGAACTTCGGGGGAAAAGACTGCGCGAAGCTCGTCTTTGCCTTTTTCCCAATGATGGCGTGCGGCAGTCGCAAACAGCGCGGCCTTGCTGTCAAAGTGATGATAGAACGCGCCTTTTGTCACCCCGGCATGCTTGCAGACATCGCTGACACCGATGTCGTGATAACTGCGTGTTGACAGCAATTCGATGGCTGTCTCAAGCAGCTTGATCCGGGTTTCCGCGGCGTTCCTCATGGCTTTTACCTGTATATTGATTATGTGTCACATATACGTACCGGTTGGTATTTTTCAAGGAATCCCGTCCGGAACATTGCAAGATCATCATATAATCATGGCAGGAGGATGACAGGAATGTTCGTAAATTCAAATATTTAAGTGGATATATGAGCCAGACACATAGCAGCCATCGCTGGCGGTCTTTTATTATGCTCCCTGTCTCAATCTCCGCCCCGAAGAGTTATTCAAAGGCCCCGCAAAACAAAAGAGGGCGCAAAAAGCGCCCTCTCTGTTACGTTTTCAACGACAGGCTTGTCAGGGTTCAAGCCCCGATCAGCGCCCTGATCTGACGGTTGGCCACGGTGATCATCGAAAGATCAATCTGCCCGGCCGCACGCAACTCGTTGATCAGTTCATCACAACGCGCGCAGCCGCGCTGATGAGCATCGGCCCATTTATCAACAAGATCAGAACCCGAGCTGCCTTTTTTGCCATCGGCAAGAACCGCACGGGTCAGTTCGCGCTGATGCCCGAACAGATCATCAATCACAGCTGCACGTGCCATTTTCTGCCAATAGGTTTCGGCTTCGATGGACTCGGCTGCGGCGCGCATCAGACCAAGCTGGAAACGTGTTCCAACGGCGAAATAGGTCGATGCGACCTCGATCACGTCACGACCGGTTGCCTCGGCGATCCGGACCACGTCACAGATCGCAACCATCTGGGCAACAGATGCAATGCGACGTGCGAGTTCTTCGGGAACGCCCTGTGCCATCAAAGACTGGGCTTTCTGTTCGAGTGCGGTTCTGAAACCGGCATCCTCCGGGACAATTTCGTCAAAGGCCGAAATCACCTTGGATACCGCAGGACGGAACATCTCGATCTTGGCACCAACGTTAAGCTCCTCACAATTGCGTAGGAACCACTGGGTGACGTCATTGACCATGCGGTTGATGTCACGGAACATGCTGATCTGCAACTTGGCCAGCACCACGTTATCAAGCGCCTCGATCCCGGCCCAAAGTTCCCGCAGACCAAAGACGGCGCGCGTAATCAGATAGCCACGTGACACATCCACCGCCGAAAGACCGGTCGCCTCCATCATGTCATGAACAAACGTGCCGCCAACGCGGTTAACCAGACTGTTGGTCGCCACGGTGGCAATGATTTCACGTTTCAGACGATGGCCCGAAATCGCATCCGCATATTTCTTGCGAAGCGGTGTCGGGAAATACCGCACCAGTTCCTCGACCAGGATTGGATCATCCGGAAGATCGGATTCCAGCACCTCGTCATAAAGCCAAAGTTTGGCATAAGGCATCAACACCGAAACTTCGGGACGCGTCAGACCTTCATGCGCACTGGCACGACGGGCAAGTTCCTCGTCATCGGGAAGATATTCGATCTCGCGGTTAAGACGCCCTTCGCGTTCCAGCATCCGGATCAGACGCACCTGCGCATCAAGCAGATCCGAGCTTGCCGCATGGGCATTGGAAATGGCCTGACTTTGCAGGTAGTTATCGCGAAGAACCAGATCACCAACTTCGTCGGTCATTTCGACCAGAAGCTTGTTACGCTGTTTTTCGGTCATATCGCCCGCAGCAACCACTTCGCCGACAAGGATCTTGATATTGACCTCGTGATCCGAGCAGTTAACGCCTGCTGCGTTATCAATGGCATCCGTATTCAAACGGCCACCGGCATGGGCATATTCGATACGCCCGCGCTGGGTTGCACCAAGGTTTGCGCCCTCGCCAACCACCTTGGCGCGAAGTTCGCGACCATTGATGCGGATGGCATCATTGGCACGGTCACCGGCATCGGCATTGGTTTCGTGACTTGATTTGATATAGGTCCCGATACCGCCAAACCACATCAGCTCGACATCAGCTTTCAGGATCGCCTTCATCATGTCGGCTGGCGTGACCTTGCCGCTATCAAGACCAAGAAGCTTGCGAACCTCGGGTGACGGATCAAGGGTCTTGGCCTTGCGGTCAAAGATATCGCCGCCCTTCGACAGGAGCTTTTTGTCATAGTCGGTCCAGCTTGACCGCGGCATATCAAACAGGCGTTTGCGCTCGGCAAAGCTTTTGGCCGTATCCGGGTCCGGATCCACAAAGATATGCATGTGGTTAAAGGCAGCGACCAGCTTGATCTGTTCAGACAGAAGCATGCCATTGCCAAACACGTCGCCGGACATGTCACCGACACCTGCCACGGTAAATGGCGTGGTCTGGATATCCTTGCCCATTTCGCGGAAGTGACGTTTGACCGATTCCCACGCGCCCCGGGCGGTAATGCCCATTTTCTTGTGGTCATAGCCCTGCGAGCCACCCGATGCGAAAGCATCGTCAAGCCAGAAGCCGTAATCACGGGCCACACCATTGGCAATATCCGAGAAGGTTGCCGTGCCCTTGTCGGCCGCAACGACCAGATACGGGTCATCTTCATCAAGACGGCGAACACGTTCTGGCGGAATGATGTCGCCACCAACGATATTGTCGGTGATGTCGAGCATGCCGCTCATCAGGATTTTGTAGCAGGCAATACCTTCTTCGAGGAATGCTTCGCGCGAGCCATCGGTCGGCGGGCGTTTCACAACAAAACCGCCCTTGGAACCAACCGGAACAATGACCGCATTCTTGACCATCTGGGCCTTGACCAGACCCAGAATTTCGGTGCGGAAATCTTCCTGGCGATCCGACCAGCGGATACCGCCACGGGCCACCGGACCACCACGCAGATGGACGGCTTCGACCCGCGGGGAATAGACAAAGATTTCACGCCATGGACGGGGCAACGGCAAATCCTCGATCATGCCGGAATTGAATTTGACCGACAGATAGGGCTTGGGGTTTCCATCCGCCCCGTACTGGAAGAAGTTGGTGCGCAGGGTCGACTGAACCAGATTGAGGAAGGCCCGCAAAATGCGGTCCTCATCCGGGTTCATCACATCTTCAAGGCGCGACACGATATCGCCTTCGATGGCTTCGACTTCCAGTGCCATGCCCGGATCGCGATCCGGGTCGAACTTTGCAACAAACAGCGACACGATGGCAGACGCCAGTGCCGGGTTGTTGGCAAGGGTGCGCGCCATGTAATTCTGCGAGAAGGCAGACCCCATCTGACGGGTATAACGGGCATAGGCCCGCAGGATCACGACTTCGCGCCAATGCAGGTTGCCCAGCAGAACCAGACGGTTAAAGGCGTCGTTTTCCACTTCGCCATGCCACATGCGGACAAACAGTTCCTGGAACTTGTCGCGCACATCATGCAGGCTGAATTCACCATCGACAACCACGCCGAAATCGTGAATGCGGACATTGGTTTCCACATCGCGCGGACGAACTGTAAACGGGTTCTCGGTGATGACCTTAAGCCCCATATTTTCAAGCATGGGCAAAACATCAGACAACGGCACCGGCGCACCGGGATTGTATATTTTGAAGCGCAGTTCGTTTTCGGCGGCCTCGATCGGACGATAGAGGTTCACGCGAAGGTCATTGGCCTTGATCACATCTTCGATGCGTTCGATATCAAGTGCCGCACTTTCGACCGTGAAACGTTCGCGATAGTCGCTTGAGAAGCTTTCACCATAGCGACGATAGAGCGCAAGACCGCATTCCTCGCCCATTTCACGAACAAGGACCTGACGAAGCGTATCCGTCCAGTCGCGCGCCACCTCAACCAGCTGACGTTCGATTTCGGCAACGTTATATTCCGGCAATTCACCCGGATTGGTTTTGACCAGCAGATGCAGACGCGCAAGCGGGCTGTCCCCGATCAGGGTGTAATGTGCTGTCACCTTGCCGTCAAAGGCATCTTCGATGACCTTCTGGAACTTGAACCGCAGCTTGGTCGAGAAACGATCGCGCGGGCAGAACAGCTGACAGGAAACGAACCGTTCAAACGCATCACGACGGACAAACAGGGCAATGCGCTGACGTTCCTGCAAATGCAGGATGCCCATGCAGATGTGATAGAGGTCATCAAGCTCGACCTGGAACAATTCGTCGCGCGGGAAGGTTTCAAGGATATTGACCAGCGCCTTGCCATCATGGCTGGCAGGCGGGAAGCCGGCGCGCTTGACCGTTTCGGCAAGTTTCATGCGCAAAAGCGGTATCAGGCGCGGGCTCAGGTTATAGGCGACCGAGGTAAACAGGCCGACAAAAAGGTGCTGACCAACGACCTTGCCCTTGGCGTCGAACTGTTTGACGACGATGGTATCAAGATGCACCGGACGATGGACGGTCGATTGCTTGTTGGCTTTGGTCACCATCAAAAGGTTGGGGCTGGTGACGAAGTCCTGAACTTCAGGCGACAGATTTCCGATCTGGCGCAGTTCATCGAAAATATGCGTTCCTTCGCGCGACAGGATGCCGAGCTGATTTTTGACTTCGACATCAGCAGCCGTTTTCTTGCCCGACGTCTTGAAGCGGTATTCGCGATAGCCAAGGAAGGTGAAGTGATCATTATGGAGCCAGCCAAGGAAATCCTTGACCTCCCGACGGTCTTCTTCGGCACCACCACCGGTGGTTTCACCGATTTCATCAAGAACTTCGGAAACCTTTTTAAGCATCGGCTGCCAGTCACGCACGGCAAGAGCCACATCGGTCAGGGCATTTTCCAAACGCTCGTGGATCTTGTCGAGAACCGCCTGATCGGTCTGTTCGTCGATCTCGACATGCATCACCGATTCACGCGGGTCTTCTGAATCCTCAACCCCTGCAACCGATTGGAGTTCGCCGTTCTGATCACGTGCGATGCGCATGATCGGATGGATCACCAGATGCACCGTCAGATCAAGTTCATGAAGAACCGACGTTACGGAATCGACAAGGAACGGCATGTCGGTATTGCTGATCTCGATCACGGTGTGATCGGACTTCCAGCCGTGCTCTTCAAGATCGGGGTTATAGACCCGGATTTTGGCGGCATCGGCCGACGGGCGCTTTTGCGTGAATTTATAAAGCGTCAACGCCGCGCCATAAAGCGAGTCGACCGAGCGACCCGCCATGTCGTCAGGCGGAACATCCTTATAAAAAAGGCGAACGAATGCTTCTGCATCCTTCGCCATCTTGCCTTTTATGCGTTGCTGGATTTGTTCGACAACTTTGTCGATGACTTCCCGTTTCGGGTCGTCTTTGCGGGCTTTCATGTCCAATTTCCCTTTTTCTCAGTTCTGTTTGCCAGAACCGAAACACCGACCTTTGCGGACGGCATCACACACCACGGATGTCACATTTTATTATTTGGGCCGAAACCCGAAAGAAATCGGCGGAAACCGCTATTGGATGACACAGGATTCCAAAGACTTCTTCCAAGGCTACACATAGCTGATCAAGTGCCTAAAAACTATGCTTCTGCACAAAAAAAATTCATTTACCCAACAAGCTAGACTGGGCAAGTCTGATTAACTGTTAGGCATTCCCGTCACAGAATTTTGCCCTTTATTGCGTCGCAAAATGACCTAAACTCATAGAAACAGACCCACACAAAAGAATCCTTCGCACATGCACACCGCCAGGTCGGAGACACACCATGCTTGAAGGCAAAAAGGGACTTATCGTTGGAATTGCCAATGACCTATCCATTGCCTGGGGATGCGCACGTATTTTCCGGCGTGAAGGGGCCGATCTTGCCGTTACCTATCTCAATGACAAGGCCGAAGCGCATGTGCGTCCGCTTGCCGAACAAGTCAACGCGCCAATCATCGCCAAACTTGATGTCCGCGATGAACAGCATTGTGACATGTTGTTTGCCGAGATCGAAAAACAATGGGGAAAGCTTGATTTTCTGTTGCATTCCATTGCCTTTGCCCCAACCGAGGACCTCCATGGACGGGTCGTGGATTGTTCGCGTGACGGGTTTCTGGCGGCAATGGATATTTCCTGCCACTCCTTTGCCCGGCTGGCCAAACGTGCCGAACCATTGATGCAGGATGGCGGCACACTTTTGACCGTGACATATGTGGGATCGGAACGGGTTGTCGATCATTACGGCGTCATGGGACCGGTGAAGGCCGGTCTCGAAAGCATGACCCGCTATATGGCAGCCGAACTGGGCACTAAAAATATCCGCTGCCACGCCATTTCGCCCGGCCCCCTTTTAACCCGCGCCGCATCAGGCATCGCCGAATTTCAGCATCTGATGGATGAAACAGCATTACGTGCCCCATCAAGGCGACTGGTGACCATTGATGAAATCGGTGAACTGGCCGCCTTTCTGGTTAGTGACCGTGCGCAGTCGCTGACCGGCGATGTGGTCCATATTGATGGCGGCTATAACATCATGGGCTAAGTGATCGCAAAGCGCCTGTAAGGAGGCCTAGCGGCGCTTTATCGCATCATCTGCCATCGGGGCGACCCGTCTGATCTGACGGGCCAGTGCCAGTTTGTAATCCGCATCGGGGTCATTTGCCGCTGAAGCAAACAGATCTGGCACATCACCCCCATTGATCGCGACCATCCGGCTTTCGGTATCACTTTGGGTTTCGATCCGGCCCTCTACCAGATGGCGCAGGTCAAACCCTGCCTGTTTCAGGGCTGGTGCGATCAATAAGGTCCGATGGCAATCAAGCGGGTCCTTTTCCGCACACATCAGGCAGATACGGTATTTCGCAGCCCCGGCAACAAGCCGTTCGATCCCGGTTTTGAAATCCGGCGTCTTTGCCATCAGATCATAGTCAAGCTGGCCATCAGGATAGAGTTCCGGCACTTGCGGCTTGCCGCCCATCACATCGCCCATGAAAACATAGGCAATACCGTTTTCGCGCAGGAACGGCCCGAAACTGTCGGCATCAAACGCCGTCCAGTAACTGGATCGCCTGAAGGTTCTGATATCGGCAACCGCCGTTATGCCATGCGCCTTGAACAGCGCAAGCAAACTGACACGGTCATGCCCGGCATAACCGACCGTGAAAATGATCCGATCGTGCTCAGCGATGTCATGTGGATTGGGCCCTGTCATCACACCAAGACACCCGATTGACCGACAAAAGACAACCCTTATCAGCCCTTCTAGTTCGCATTCGAGGCAACCCGCCTTGCATGCACAAGCTGATCAACCAGATGGGCATCAATCGGACGGGAATAGTAGAAGCCCTGCACATTGTCACAGCCGATCAAACGCAGACAATCAAGCTGCGATGCGTTTTCAACACCTTCGGCTGTGGCCTCCATCCCGGCCATATGAGCAAATTCAATAATCGCCCGAACCAGTTCGCGGTCCCGCATCGAAATGTCGATCTGGTCAATGAAGATGCGATCAATCTTGATGATATCGACCTCAAGATTGCGCAGCCGCCCAAGCGATGAAAATCCGGTACCAAAATCATCGATCGCAATCATCACACCGATGTCCTTGAGCTCGCCCAATATGCGTTCGCTGGACTCACCACTGGCCATGACGGTTTCGGTGACTTCCAGAACCAGCCGCGCCGGATCAAAACCGGTTTCGTTCAGAATGGCCCGCACACGCTCGACATAATCAGGATCATCAAACTCAAGAACCGACACATTGACACTGATGCCGACACCGGGCCAATGCAGGGCAGCCTCGCAGGCCGAACGCAAGGCCCATGCCCCGATTTCTCGAATCATGCCGGTTTCTTCGGCGATCGGAATGAACAGATCAGGTCGCACATCACCAAGTTCGGGATGCTCCCAGCGTGCCAGGGCCTCAAAGCCCAAAAGCGTCTCGTCCGGAAGAGCATAAAGCGGCTGGAACTGTAATCTGAGCTGCCCTGCACCGGCATCAAGGGCCGCACGCAGATCATGCTCAATCCGTCTTTTTTCCCGGTTGGCAGCATCCATTTCCGGATCGAAGGCGACATAACAGTTCCGCCCTTTGGCCTTGGCGCGATAAAGCGCCACATCGGCACGACGGATGAGTTCGTCACGCCCGAGATTACCATCCGGATCAAAGGCCACACCGATACTCATCCGTACCGGGATCAGACGCCCGTTGACCTCGACCGGGGCATTGCCCGAAGCAAACAGATTTTCGCAGAAGGCCTCGGCATCAGGCAAATCCGCAATGTTGGTCAGTAACAGGGTGAATTCATCCCCGCCAACCCGTGCGATAATGCTGCCCGGCAGTACTGCAGCACGGAGACGACCTGCGACCGCACGGATCATGACATCGCCCCCGGGATGCCCCATGGTGTCATTGACCTGTTTGAAATGATCAAGATCGATGAATAACAGCGCAATGCCCGGTACATCGCGATCATCACGCATCAAAACGTTATCAACGACATCGTTAAAGCAGGACCGGTTGGGCAGCCCGGTCAGGGAGTCATGACGGGCCATGTGATACATCTGACGTTCGGCCAGACGCTGTTTGCGATAGCGAACCCGAAGCTGAAGCGCAAAAAAACCGATCAGGATCAGCAGCAACAAACCCAATGCCGCCAGCATCGGAAGAAGATAGGAAAAGACTGCACTTCCGGGCCGATAGGGTGACCAGAAAAAATGACCTATGGTCTGGCTGTTCATATCGACCAGACGGTTGGAGGCTTCATGGTCCTGGGTGCGATCAATGACCGAGAACCGCAATCCGTCAAAAAGGAATTTCCGGCCCGTCTCTGTCAGGAATTTGCCATCAAGATAACGCACCGAGACGAACACATATTCCTCACCGGGCACCTGCGCAATGTCACCGGAGTCCGAAACAATTGCCTTGGCACTGACAATAGTTGGTCGGCCATCAACAAGCGCAACATCGACCGCACCGGGGGTCTGCAAATAGGCCCCTGCATCAAGCTTGCCATCATTCTCGCGCATACGGGTACGCAGGATATCGACCAGGTGCAGGATGGTCTTTTCCGCCTTGGAATAATCGAGCGCATATTGCGGGTCATCGACAATATAGGCATGAAGCAGGCGATCATCCGGGGCGAGAACAAACAGCGCGTTGTGATCGAAATATTCCTGCATCCAGATGCCAAGATTCCATTCAATCCATTCTTCATCACCGGCCCGCACGGCATTGAGGGCATCATCCCAAACCGTGACACTTTCCTGATCATGGGCAATCTGGTTGCGCAGATCGGCGATCACGCGCTCAAACAGGTGATTCTGCCGCTCATAAGCGACGCGGTCGGCTTCCTGGGTTGTCCAGTACAAAAGACCAAGACCGCCAAGGTTAAGCAACAACGCACAAATGACTGCGGGCAAAGTCCGCGTCAAAACGAAATTCTTGTTTGAAAAGAAACCGTGAAACTGCACCAATAATCCTTCATCAAGCGCAGAGAAAAAGCCTACCCTTTTGGATAATATCTGCTTCTTTTCAAGTTTGCGATGACGGACTGGTTTTCAATAGCACAAAGCGTTCCAGCGGGCAGAAATTCGCGATTTACCAGAAAATACTTACCGGAAATGGCCCAACGAATCGGCAATAAAAAAGGCTGCCCTTGCGGACAGCCTTTTTAGAACTTTCATCATGGAGCGGGCGAAGAGATTCGAACTCTCGACCCTAACCTTGGCAAGGTTATGCTCTACCCCTGAGCTACGCCCGCATCATCATGAAAGCGATGTGCAAAGAAACCGTCTGATGGAGCGGGCGAAGAGATTCGAACTCTCGACCCTAACCTTGGCAAGGTTATGCTCTACCCCTGAGCTACGCCCGCATTCATCAGTTTGTTTCCTGCCCCTGTGGAGCGGCGCGGATAATAGCCCAACAAAGAGCGATTGCAACCCTTTTTTCCACGAAATCGTAACATTGCAAATTTTGGCAGTTTTCCTTGACTTTATGAGGTCGAATTGCCGAAATCCGACCGGCCTCGCGCAAATTTGCGTCCGGTTTTGAAGTTGGGTATCTTCGCGCGTCACATCCACAAGAGAAACAGCATGAGCAATCCATCAACCGTACTTTTCGATCAGCTGGCAAAACTGGGAATCGAAACGACGACTCATGAGCATGTTCCGCTTTTCACGGTCGAGGATTCGCAAAATCTCCGCGGCGATCTTCCCGGGCTTCATTCCAAGAACCTGTTTGTCAAAGACAAGAAAGGTGAATTGTGGCTGGTCGTCGCAGAGGAAGAGACCGAGATTCGCATGAACCACTTGCATAAGCGGCTGGGGTGTGCGCGTCTGTCATTTGGCAAACCTGAATTGCTGATTGCAACACTTGGCGTCAAACCGGGTTCGGTAACGCCCTTTGCGCTGATCAACGACATGGGCAGAAAAGTCAGACTTGCCCTTGATGCCAAATTGGCCAACGGCAATGTTTTGAACTTTCACCCCTTGCGCAATGACAGAACCACGACAATTTCGTCAGCAGACCTGTTGAAATTCATCACATCTCTGGGGTACGAAGCTTTGATCATTGATTTCGAAGCCGATCTGGAATCAGCGGGCGCTAACTGAATCGCGGACATCCGGGGTAAGTCCTTATAAATACAAACATTTGATTATAGTAATAAATCTATTTCACATCTATGCCTCTTGTCGTCCGGGCAACGCGGCATCATCTAGAAATCAGTTTTAGTGAGTGAACAATAATGTCGATTATTCTTGACGCGAATGCGCCTGAAACGGCCACCAATCCGAACCAGGCATCCGATCTGATCAAGGACAGCAGTGTCGAAACTTTTGTCCAGGATGTTATCGAGCCTTCAATGGAAGTGCCTGTCGTCGTCGATTTCTGGGCCCCCTGGTGCGGCCCGTGCAAAAGCCTGACGCCGGTGATCGAAAAGGTTACCCGAGAAGCTGGCGGTCGCGTCAAACTTGTCAAAATCAACATCGATGAAAATCAGGAACTGGCGATGCAATTGCGCATCCAGTCAGTTCCGACTGTTTATGCCTTTAAGGGCGGTCGTCCCGTTGACGGCTTCCAGGGAGCACAGCCCGAAAGCGAAGTCCGTGCATTCTATGAACGTCTTGCCGGAGGTCCGATTGAAAGTCCGATCGAGGCCCTTCTTGAACAGGCCGCCGCAGCCCTGACCGAGAGTAATTTCGAAGATGCCCACGGGCTCTATGTCAGCGTTCTCGAGCGCGAGCAGGAAAACGAAACTGCAATTGGTGGCATGATCCGCTGCATGGTGGGCATGGGTGAGACCGAAGAAGCCCGTCACTTCGTCGACAACATGTCTGAAGTTGATCGACTGAAAGCGCCAATTTCGGCCGCAATCAGCGCGCTTGAACTGGCTGAAACCGGTTACAGCAGCGAAGATCTTGATGCCGCACGAGCCAAGGTTGCAGCAGACCCGACCGATTTGCGGGCCCTGTATGACCTTGGCATGGCATGCTTTGCGACCAACAAACGCGAAGAAGCCGTCGACGCCATGATCAAAATCATTCGTACCAATCGCGAATGGAATGAAGATGCAGGACGCACTCAGCTCCTGAAGTTTTTTGAAGCCTGGGGTCCGATGGATCCCGCCAGCGTCGCCGGACGCCGTGCCCTATCGACGGTCTTGTTTTCATGAGCATATGCGGTCCTTTTGATCCTGCGTTTTCGGATCTTCCTGATGTCATGCCGGTTTTCCCGCTTAGCGGTGCGCTTTTGCTGCCGCGTGGCCATTTGCCGCTGAATATTTTCGAGCCGCGCTATATCAACATGGTGACGGACGCATTGGGTCAGGACCGCATCATTGGCATGATTCAGCCCCGCCCTGACCAGCATAACAGCTATTTCATGGACCCTGATCACCCGGCCATCTTTTCAACCGGGTGCGCCGGGCGTATCACCGCCTTCAGCGAAACCGACGATGGTCGTTTTTTGATCACATTGACTGGCGTCTGCCGTTTTAATGTTGTTGAAGAACTGCCCAACAATGATGGCGGCTATCGCGCCGTACGCGGCGATTTTGCCCCGTGGAAGGACGATCTCGACATTCCGGCAGATGACATGCCGATCAATCGTGATCGCCTGCGCATGGCGCTTGAGGCCTATTTTGCCCAGCATTCCCTGCGGTCCTGTTGGGATACACTGGCCGATAGCGACGATGAAATGCTGATCACCACCATTTCGATGGGCTGCCGGCTCAGCCCGCTTGAAAAACAGGCTTTGCTCGAATGCACAACCCTGTATGATCGCGGCGATATGCTGACTACGTTGCTTGAAATGGCGGTCCATGCGGGCCCGAAACATATGCATGGCAGCACCAACTGATTGTTAAAGGCCGTTGCATTACGGCGTTATAACCCAAAGGCCGAATTGATGACTGCGACTCACAGCCCGGTAGACCCGAAACTGCTTGAAATCCTTGTCTGCCCGGTGACCAAGCAGGCGCTTGAATATGATCGTGAAAATAACGAGCTGATCAGCCCGAAGGCCGGTCTGGCCTATCCGATCCGTGACGGTATCCCGATCATGCTGCCCGACGAAGCTCGTCCGATCGAAGATTAAGGCGGTATCTGTCCATCATGTCACAGGACGGCTTCACTCCGGAATTCACCCCCGTCGAGATTAATTATCTGCGTGATGACCGTATTCTTGAGGTCATATGGGATGATGGCGTATCAACACGTCTGAGCGCCGAGCTGCTCCGCGTTGAAAGCCCGTCGGCCGAAGTTCAGGGCCATCATCCGTCCGAGAAAAAGATCATCGCCGGACGCCGTCATGTCGGCATCATCGACATCTCCCCGGTCGGTAATTACGCGGTACGGATCAGCTTTGATGACCTGCATGATAGCGGGCTTTACAGCTGGCACTATCTGCGCGAATTGCATGAAAAGCAGGACACGCTCTGGTCGGACTATCTTGCGGCTCTTGAAGCCCGCGGCCTGTCCCGCGACCCCTGATCATCCCCTAATCGATCATTCCCGAATTTTGCATATAAAAACGGCCCCGTCGGGCAGGACGGAGCCGTTTTAAATCTGGCGGTTTCCGGCAAACCGGCGCCGTCAGACGATATCAGAAGCGATAGCCAATACCGACACCAAAGACCCACGGATCAAGGTGCGCTTTTGATGTATTGGCACCGTTATTGATGCTGATATCCGTATCGAGGAAGATTTTCTTCACATCGAGGTTCACTGACCAAGGGCCGGAAATCGCGTAGTCAAAACCTGCCTGGAAGGCATAGCCGAAGCCATCTTCATATTTGACCGAGTTGAACTGCCCCGGTTTGGAATCATAGAAGAAGGTATAGTTGATACCGGCACCGACATACGGGCTCCAGCGGCTTTCGGGCATGAAGTGATACTGCAGCGTCAGGGTCGGCGGCAGCAGACGAACCGAGCCGGCGTCAAGGTTCGGGTTCTGCCAGGTCAGGTCATGCTTGGTGGTTGCCGCGATCAGCTCAAGCGCAAGATTATCCGTCAGGAAGTAGGAAAAGTCGACTTCTGGGACTGCATCGTTGCTCAGCTCGCCATGACCACTCCCAATGGTGTGGTCGTAGGTCTGCTCGTCAGGTACCATGGCAATACCACGCGCACGAATGACAATGTCACCGGCCTGCTTGGTTTTGAATTCTGCGGTCTGCGCATGGGCTACATTACCAGCAAGCAGGGCCGCCGCCATAAGCCCACCCAGTGCGGTTGCACCAATCGTTTTCTTCAAGAATGACATCGTCTGTCCCCTTTTGCATGTATCAGATCGGAGGGGACATTGCGCCTTTCCAATTGCTGACTTGTTGACACAAATCAACATTCGCACATAAAAAACGACAGTATTTTGAACGATTATAACTGAATGGCGATCAGTAAATCAGTTTAAAGCGATTTACCCTGCATCAATTTTGGCAAGGTTCCGGCATAGCCCATCGCATGAGACATGAAGGTCTTCTTGAGTGGCGGGATTTTCTGAACCACAGCCAGACCAATATCGCGCGCCCAACGGATCGGGGCGATATCGTTTGAAAACAGCCGGTTGGTCAGATCGGTCACTGCCAGCATCACCGTGTTGTCAAACCGGCGCCATTGCTCATAGTCACCAAGCACATCGGCACTTCCAATATCACGGCCCAAACGACGGGCATTGACCAGAATTTCGGCAAGCACCGCGACATCGCGAATACCCATATTAAGGCCCTGCCCGGCAATCGGGTGCATGCCATGCGCCGCATCCCCGATCAGGGCGATCCGGTCATCGGTATAGTGATAGGCATGCTGAAGACCGAGCGGATAGCAAAAACGCGGGCCGACAACTTCGAGATCACCAAGATAACCGTCAAAGCGCCGATGCAATTCATCGACAAAGGTCTCTTCATCAAGATTGACCAGATAATTGCCAAGCTCCGTACTTTCCGTCCAGACAATCGAACAGCGATTATCGGTCATCGGCAGAATGGCAAAAGGACCGGCTGGCAGGAAATGCTCGACGGCCAGACCGTTGTGCGGCTGCTTGTGCTTTACGGTGCAAACCACGGCACTTTGCTTGTAACTCCATTCATAGGTCTTGATACCTGCCCATTTACGCAGCATCGAGTTACGCCCCTCTGCCCCGACAGCAAGCGGCGCACGAACCTGACGACCATCTGCCAGCGAAATGGTCATGCCGCCCTGATCACGCGCAATCCCGGTGACACGCGCCGGTGCGATCATTTCAATCAGGTCGCTTTTTGCAATCGCTCGATATAACGCACCGCGGGTGACAAGATTTTCTACGATATAGCCCAGCGGTTCGTTACCGACATCATGGTGATCATAATGCAGGAAAAGCGGGCTTTGGCCGTCGGCAATGCGGATATCAAGGATCGGCTCGGCCTCGTCAGCCATGTGTTCCCAGGCACCGACCACTTCGAGCACCGCCTTGGAAGCCGCTGCAATCGCGCAGGTCCTGCCGTCATAATTGGCACTGAGGATGGTTTTAGGGTCAGCATAATCAATCACTACCGACTTCATCCCGCCATGGGCAAGTGCCAGCGCCATGGCAGCACCATTAAGGCCGCCGCCCAGAATGACGACATCGGTATGAAGTACCTGTTGATCATGCATCTTGAATATCCTGCTTCAGCCAGCCTCGCCCGTCCCGCTTTCATACGACCTTTGATCACATGCCAGCGTTGACCTGACGCAACATCTGTAACCGCCATCGGTTACAGCCATATTTACCCCGGCCACTACCGGCCCACAACCCACCCCGTCCTGTTGTGGTCGCAAATTGTCATCCGATGAGCATTACGGGGATCTGCGCCGCTACGGATCACAAGCAAATTTGACCTGGATAATCGCAGAATCCCGCCCGGTTTCATGCTGCTGGTCCGATGGCACTCCTGATTGCCGGAATGGCGTGGGTCACTCATCACCTTGAGCTACAACAGCTTTTTGCTGTGCTATCTCTTTGATTAAAAAATATGCACATTTTTTAAACAGAAACAGATTCTGTGCATATTTTAATCCTGCATTTTCATTGCATCACTGCCGGGAAACCTGGAAAACACTATATTTTATCATTATAAAACAAATACTTATAAGTTTTATTTTGAGTCTGGCACGATTCTTGGTTTGGAAGCTGTGACTGCGAAATCGTGATTACCACGTTGGTACTCAACGGATATGCCGGGAGGTCGCAATATTATGAAACTTGTTACTGCTGTCATTAAGCCGTTCAAACTCGATGAAGTCCGCGAAGCGCTCAGCGCGCTTGGCGTTCAGGGTCTGACGGTCACCGAAGTAAAAGGTTTTGGCCGTCAGAAAGGCCAGACCGAAATTTATCGTGGTGCTGAATACATGGTCAGCTTCCTGCCGAAAGTGAAGCTGGAAGTCGCCATCACGGATAATCTGGTCGATCAGGTTGTCGAAGCTATCACCAAAACTGCTCAAACCGGGAAAATCGGGGACGGTAAGATTTTCGTTCTTGATGTAAGCCAGGCGGTCCGTATCCGTACTGGTGAAACCGGCGACGACGCCCTGTAAGTCCAGAGACAAGGGGAGACATTATGACTATTTCCATGAAGAAAACCGGCCTTGCTGCTGTGGCAGCTACCGCCCTTCTGGCAATCGCTTCTCCGGCCTTTGCTCAGGACGCAGGCGTTTCGGCCGAAACCCAATATATTCTTAACAGCTTCAGCTTCCTGTTCAGCGGCGCGCTGGTCATGTGGATGGCTGCTGGCTTTGCGATGCTGGAATCCGGCCTCGTCCGTACCAAGAACGTATCCACCATTCTGTTCAAGAACATCGGTCTGTTCTCGGTTGCAGGTATCATGTATTACCTCATCGGCTACAACCTGATGTATATGGATGTTTCCGGCTGGATCGGTTCGCTGAGCCTCTGGAGTGCTGATGATGCAGCTGCTTTGGGCGGCGATTTCTCTGGCGGTTATTCCGCAACGTCTGACTGGTTCTTCCAGATGGTCTTCGTTGCAACCGCAGCTTCGATCGTTTCGGGCACTGTTGCCGAGCGTATCAAACTGTGGCCATTCATGATCTTCGTCGTTGTTCTGACTGGCGTTCTCTATCCGATCACCGGTGCATGGACCTGGGGTGGCGGCTGGCTCTCTGAAATGGGCTTTGCTGACTTCGCCGGTTCGACCATCGTTCACTCGGTTGGCGGCTGGGCTGCTCTGACCGGTGCGATCATCCTTGGTGCACGTAAAGGCAAATATGGCGCAGACGGTTCGGTTCACCCGATGCCGGGCTCCAACCTTCCGCTTGCAACCCTCGGTACCTTCGTCCTTTGGCTCGGCTGGTTCGGCTTCAACGGTGGTTCCCAGCTTGCTATGGGTTCTGGTGCTGATGTCATCGCGATTGCCAACATCTATGGCAACACCACGATGGCTGCTGCCGGTGGCGTTGTTGCCGCAGCGATCCTGACCCAGATCCTTTACAAAAAGGTCGACCTTACCATGGCACTTAACGGTGCACTGGCTGGTCTGGTCTCGATCACGGCTGGTCCGGACACCCCGACCATCGGTTCTGCCATCATCATCGGCGCAATCGGCGGCATTCTGGTTGTCATCGCAGTTCCGCTGCTCGACAAACTGAAAATCGACGACGTTGTTGGTGCGGTTTCGGTTCACCTTGTCTGCGGCATCTGGGGCACGCTTGCTGTTCCGTTCACCAATGACGGTGCATCATTTGGCGTACAGCTGACCGGTATCGTCGCAATGGGTGCCTTCACCATCGTTACCTCGGCCATTGTATGGCTCATCCTGAAGTTCACCGTTGGTATCCGTCTCTCGGAAGAAGACGAAGCCATGGGTTCGGATGCTGCTGAACTCGGTCTGGAAGCTTACCCGGAATTCGGTAAGGGTTCCCAGCGCTTCTAAGCGATTTGATTTCCTGACGGGTATCGGGCTTGCCCGGTACCCAGCCTGTCAGACCAACTGGCCCGCCCTGGATTTTTCCACGGCGGGCTTTTTGTGCATTGCTGCCTTTTTGGGCAGCCTTTTGTTCATTGCGAAGGCAGAACCCCTTTTTCTGCCCAAACTCGCCTTCCATTCCCTGACGATCAAAATACCTCCCAAGACCTTGCTGCTGCTGGCTTGCATCCCCCTTGTGCATCCGTTGGCACGAAAATTGATCTTGGCAGCTCCGAACCAGAGTCCGGCGGCCCCGACAAGACCGGACCGAGAGGAAACGCTAAAAAGGGGGATGCCTGATGGAGGCTTTCCAGACTGCCTCGGACGTATTTTTCGTCCTGATGGGCGCTATTATGGTGCTCGCAATGCATGCCGGTTTTGCTTTTCTTGAAGTCGGCACAGTGCGCAAGAAGAACCAGGTCAACGCCCTGGTTAAGATCATTGTCGATTTTGCGGTTTCGACGATTGCCTATTTCTTTGTCGGCTATAGTATCGCCTATGGTGTTGATTTTATTACAAGTGCATCGGTTCTGAGCGGGCATGCTGCAAGTGACGGCGTCCCGGCCTTTGCATCAAGCGGCTATGATCTGGTCAAATTCTTTTTCCTGCTGACCTTTGCAGCAGCAATTCCGGCGATCATTTCCGGAGGCATTGCCGAACGTGCACGCTTCTACCCGCAGCTTTTTGCCACCGCCATTCTGGTCGGCCTGTGCTATCCGCTGTTTGAAGGCATGGTCTGGAACAATAATTTTGGTTTCCAGGACATGATCGAAACAGCATTTGGCGCGCCCTTCCATGACTTCGCCGGATCAATTGTTGTCCATGCGGTTGGCGGCTGGATTGCACTGGGTGCGGTTATCAGCCTTGGTGTCCGGCGTGGCCGCTATACCAAATCCGGCGGCTTGATCGGGATTCCACCATCAAACATTCCGTTCCTGGCCCTTGGATCATGGGTTCTGTGTGTTGGCTGGTTCGGCTTTAATGTCATGTCGGCCCAGTCGGTTTCGGGCATCACCGGACTTGTTGCCGTCAACTCGCTGATGGCAATGGTTGGCGGCATCCTGACAGCCCTTATTGCAGGACGAAACGATCCGGGCTTTGTCCATAACGGCGCCCTTGCCGGTCTTGTTGCGGTCTGTGCCGGATCAGACGTCATGCATCCGATCGGTGCGCTTGTCACCGGCGGGTTGGCAGGTGTCCTGTTTGTCTGGGGCTTTAACCAGTGTCAGGCGAAATGGAAAATCGATGACGTTCTTGGTGTCTGGCCCCTGCATGGCATGTGCGGACTGATGGGCGGTATCGCTTGTGGTATCTTTGGTCTTGAAGCCCTTGGCGGCATGGGTGGCGTTTCTTTTGCAGCCCAACTTGCCGGATCGCTGAGCGGTGTTGTCTTTGCCACCATTGCAGGCTTTGTCGTTTACGGCGTGATCAAGAAAACCATCGGCATTCGTCTTTCCGAAGAAGACGAGTTTGACGGTGCTGATATCTCGATTCACAAGATCGGGGCCTATCCCGAGGATGACCTCCGCGCGAGCTAGGACCGCACAAAACATCATCCCCAAATTTCCCGAAGCCCGGAAAGCCCGTCTTTCCGGGCTTTTTGCACCTTCGTGCCCTGTCTCTTAAATCTTTCTTTGCACTTTTGGCATAGGGGTAAAGTCAGGGGAATTTACCCATATTCTGCATAACGGCTCCGTGGATCATGACGGGGCACAGATCAAGCTGGAATGACGACGACCATGTTTAACGAACGCCTCGATCAATTGCCTGCCTATCCGTTCCCGCGATTGGCAGCCCTGCTTGACGGTATTGAACCCGGTCAATCCCCGCTGGTGATGTCAATTGGCGAACCTCAGCACGAGCCGCCCGCCATGATCACCGAGGCGATGGTTAAATATGCCAGCCTTTGGCACAAATATCCGCCCGGTTCCGGCACGCCCGAACTGCGCGACGCCATCAAGAACTGGCTTGATCGCCGTTATAACCTGCCGACGGGCATGATTGATCGTGATGATCATGTTTTGCCCGTCGCCGGTACACGCGAAGCCCTGTACCTGATCGCCACCACTGTCATTCCACAGGATCAGCCGGGCCCGAAGCCCAAGGTCTTGCTGCCCAACCCGTTCTATCAGGTCTATTGTGGCGCAGCCGTTTTGAATGATGCCGAAATGGTACCGCTTGCCGCGGGCCCGGAGACCGGCTTCCTGCCCGATCTTGATCTAATTGACGACGCAACCCTTGATGCCTGCCGTCTGTTTTTCCTGTGTTCGCCCGCCAATCCACAAGGATCGATTGCCTCGCCGGCCTATCTTGAACGGATTATTGGTCTTGCACGCAAGCATGACTTCGTTCTGGCGATGGATGAATGCTACGCCGATATCTATGACAGCGAGGCACCGGTTGGGGCCCTTGAAATCTGTGCAAGTCAGGGTGGAAACATGGACAACATTCTTGTGTTCCACAGCCTGTCGAAACGATCAAGCGCGCCGGGCCTGCGGTCGGGGTTTGTTGCCGGTGATGCCAAAATCGTCAAACGCTTTACCGCACTTCGCAGCTATTGTTCGGCAACCATTCCGATGCCGATCATGGCGGCATCAACCGCGCTTTGGAATGACGATGTCCATGCCGAGGAAAACCGCGATCTTTACCGCGCCAAGATTGATGTTGCCGCCGAAGTCTTTGGCAACCGGTTTGGTTTCTATCGCCCGCCGGGGGGATTCTTCCTGTGGCTTGATGTGGGCGATGACGAAGCCGCAACCAAAAAGATCTGGAAAGAGGCCGGGGTAAAGGTCATTCCGGGCAGTTATCTTTCGATCACGGACAAGGATGGCAACAATCCGGGCAAGCAGTTCATCCGCATTGCCCTTGTTCATGATCTTGCAACCACACGCGATGGGCTTACGCGGATTGCCGCGGCGCTGGAAAGCTAAGCCTTTCGCGCCAAAGCAGTCATTAAGCCCAAACAGGACCTAACCAGAACGGATACCCAGATGAGCAGTCAGTCGAACATTCTTGGAACCGCCTTCATGCCCGGCAGTCTTGTGACTTGGCTAAAGCGCAGCGGTTTGCGGATTTGCGGCCTTGGTCTGGTGTTTCTGGCCATTGCCCTGTTCATCATGCTGATTGGCTTCCATCCGGGCGATCCGTCCTTTAATCATGCAACCGACCGCGGCCCCATTTTCAACCCGCTGGGTGTTATTGGCGCTTATGGCGCGGATCTGATGTTGCGCACCCTTGGTCTGGCGTCGGCCCTTCTGAGTGTTCTGATGCTTGGTTGGGGCTTGCGTCTGATTGCGGTCAAACCGTTTAGCTGGATGTGGGTACGGTTTCTGGTATTGCCGTTGGCCTTGCTTTTGGTGGCGATTTCGGCGGCGGCTATTCATCCGGGCATGCACTGGCCGCTGACCGTGGGACTTGGCGGTTTTGCCGGTGATCTTCTTCTTGCGAAACTGCAGACCGGATTTGCCATGATCGGCGTACCGGGTGCACGCGCAATCATTGCCTTGGCGTCAATGCTTCTTGGCATGGCCCTGACCATCTTTTGCATGGCCTATTCGCTTTCGGATTGGGCTCGTCTGGGCGGTGCTCTGTCCTTTACCGCAGGCAAGGTGATTGCGGGTATCCGTGCCGTCATTCCGACCGGCAGCAACGATGAACCGGTTGCCAAACGTGCACCGGGATCACGGCAGGAACCGTCGCTTGATAAATCGAAATCCAAACTGGGTTCTGTTATCTCCACCCGTCGTTCCGAGCCGAACATGGAACCGGACGATGACGGAGACGACGCGTTTGACGATGATGATGGTATCGATCACGAACCACCTGTTCACATTGTCGCCGCCCCGGCAGCCAAGCTGCAGCCGAGCCCGAAGGCCGCAGCCCAGCGTCAGGCATCCTTTGATCTGGGATCGGACGAATATCGTTTCCCGCCGCTTGATCTGCTTGGTGAACCCGATCCCACCGATGCCAATCAGATCGATCAGGAAGCCTTGGCACAGAATGCCCGTCTGCTTGAAACTGTGCTTCAGGATTTCGGCGTAAAGGGCGAGATCGTTCAGGTTCGCCCGGGCCCGGTTGTAACACTCTACGAGCTTGAACCGGCAGCCGGTGTTAAGTCTTCACGCGTCATTGGCCTTGCCGATGATATCGCCCGCTCCATGAGTGCGATTGCCGCCCGTGTTGCCGTAGTGCCCGGGCGCAACGTTATTGGCATTGAACTCCCAAATGCACGGCGCGAAACCGTACATCTGCATGAAATCCTGGCCTCCAGCGATTTTGAAAAGAATACCGGCAAACTGAATATGAGCCTTGGCAAGGATATTGGCGGCACCCCGGTGATTGCCGATCTTGCCAAGATGCCGCACTTGCTGATTGCCGGTACGACCGGCTCGGGTAAGTCGGTCGGTGTGAACGCAATGATCCTGTCATTGCTCTATCGCCTGAAGCCCGAAGAATGCCGCTTCATCATGATTGATCCGAAGATGCTCGAACTGTCGATTTATGACGGCATCCCGCATCTTCTGACCCCGGTTGTGACCGATCCGCACAAGGCAGTTGTTGCCCTGAAATGGGCGGTGCGCGAAATGGAAGACCGGTATCGTGCCATGAGCCAGGTCGGCGTGCGTAACATTGCAGGCTATAACAAGCGCATCAAGGAAGCCTCCGCCAAGGGCGAGCAGCTTACCCGTCGTGTTCAGACCGGCTTTGACCCGGAAACCGGCAAACCGATCTTTGAAGATCAGGAATTGCCGATGGAGCCGTTACCATTCATCGTCATCATCGTGGACGAGATGGCCGACCTGATGCTGGTGGCAGGCAAGGATGTCGAAGCATCGATCCAGCGTCTGGCACAGATGGCCCGTGCGGCGGGTCTGCATCTTATTATGGCTACCCAGCGCCCGTCGGTTGACGTGATCACCGGTACGATCAAGGCCAACTTCCCGACACGTATTTCCTATTCCGTGACCTCGAAAATTGACTCACGCACCATCCTTGGTGAAATGGGTGCCGAACAGCTTCTGGGTCAGGGGGATATGCTTTACATGGGTCAGGGTGGTCGTTTGCAACGTGTCCACGGCCCGTTCGTCTCGGACGAGGAAGTCGAAAGCATCGTCAAGCATCTGCGCGATCAGGGCGACCCGTCCTATCTTGAAACCGTCACCGAAGAACCCGAAGAAGACCCGATGGCCGCCTATATGGGTGGCGGCAATGCAGGTGCAGGCGGCGGATCGGATGATGATCTTTATAATCAGGCCGTCGGCATTGTCCTGCGCGAGAAAAAGGCATCTACAAGCTTCATCCAGCGCAAACTTTCAATCGGCTATAACCGTGCCGCGCGCATCATCGAACAGATGGAAGAAAACGGTGTGGTTTCCGCCGCCAACCATGTCGGCAAGCGTGAAGTGCTGATGGAAAATATGGATGGCAGTCCTTACGAATATTGATCGGGATAAATCCCGTTTTCCATGGACGCACCAACAATAAAAGGCAGGCTGAAATTCAGCCTGCCTTTTAAAATGTGTATCTTCCGATATTCAATATACGAAACCGGTTAAGTGACCAGAAAATTTGCACCCCCGAACAAGTCGCGGCCCTTATTTCCCGATCAGTTAATGGTTATCCGCAACGAAGTCCCATTCCCAAAGACCCTGCAGCCGCACTGATTTCAAGATCAGAACGAGGTACTTCGTGACACAGTCCCATACTATTTGATCCGGCAGCCGCAAGGATATCTGAATCACCATTCGACACGCCGCAAGCCCCGCCGCCATAGGTGAATGCCGCTGCTTCCATGCCGGAATCTTCGTTTATCCCCGCCTCCAGGGACAGAGCAATTGCCCCACCGTGGGCCATCCATGCCGCCATCGAGCTCCGGCTCACATCTTCCATCCGTTCCATGTTCACTATCCCTGAATATTGTGAATAAAAATCGCCTCAGGATTGAATATTAACAAATACAAATTGTCAACGAGTACAGATCAAACCAGAGAATTTGTTTCATTTTCAACAAACTGGTTATGGCCTGAAGTTGTGTGCCATCAATAGGAAGGAAGGCAGGCCATTGCGGACCTGCCTTCCTGATACCGGACATGTAACCGTGGGTATTGCGAACCCCGAATTCTTCATGCGTGGCACATCTCATAGCCACTACGCACGCCTTTATCAAAGGAGTGCGATTGCCGTCAAATGCAACTGTGTAGCTTGCCGAAGCTGTTACTGACCAATGCTGTAACAGGTTTGTGGTGAGCGCGTCAGCATGGCAGACTGCAATTCCTGACCCTGATCAATGCAAACAGGGAATTGCTGCGAATACTGGGCAGCCTGAATTTCATGCTCGATACAGAACGGAAAATGACCGGAATATTGTCCATTCGCCATTTCCTGATCGATGCTGTAGCAGGTCTGAGGCGAGCGCGTCAGCATAGCTGACTGCATTTCTTGGCCCTGATGATCATCGGCATTGGCAACCGGCGTCGCAATCGCACCTCCGGTTTGGGCCCAGATATCCATCGGACCTGTCGTCACGTTTTCCATACGGCTCATACTCGTGTTCCCTGTTTTTTTTCGAAAGCAGACGTGCATTTTGATTGAATGGTAATTCCGGAAATTAGTCAAATGGTTGCGGCAACTTCTGGTGATAAAACTGACAATATCCCCAACTTTGTGACGCAACAGCACACGGGATGGTTTCCTGATCACGGGGATCGATGCAACAGTCAACACATCCTGAATGGAAAAAGGCGGGCTCAAGGTGACCCGCCTTCTCTATCATTTCAAAACTGTCGGGCGCTGACTACCAGCCCTATGTGCCGGGCCTAAGACCACCGATGGTAATTGCAGCAGCTTGAAGCTCGGCTCAGTACTTGGAAGAAGACCCTCGCCCAGCCGTAAATGTCGTGGCCTAACGTTCGATGGAACAAGCTATGCGAATACCCATAGTCAGCGCAGCCGAACTCAGTTCTGCACCCAGACCCAAACAAACTGTGCCAATTGTAATGGCGGCAGCATTCATTTCCAGAGCCGGTTCGTGCGAGAAAATTGCATCAGCGGTATAGGCCACAGCATACAATCCCTCGTCGGTGGCAATCGCTGTTTCCGTCATGCCGACAATAGCACCACCCGATTGTGCCCAGGCATCAAGGGACGTTGTTGCAGCAATATTCATCTGCGTCATTTTCTGTTCTCCCAAAGGAACTCGTTAAACACAACGAGGGAAATTAGAGATTTGCAACCGAACAAAGTCAACCGGGGATTTGACTCTCACACTCCGGACAAACACCAAAACCAATACGAAAAATTTATAAATCAGCAACTTGCAGAGGGAACCTAAACAGAAGGGCAGATCAATCTGCCTGTCTTTTCTGAAATCTTTCCGCCGAAAGCACCGCCCGTAACCAGGGGGCTTCATGCGGAAAAATCCCAGTTTCAGGCTTGATGTCACGATATGGTTTCGAAACTTGGAACAAAAAAACGGGCTCAAACGAAGAGCCCGTTTTAAACGCAATTTCAGACCACGGGTCCGCTCTCAGGTATCCTGCAGGAATGGCACCAAAAGTAACGAAGTCACCTGTGTCAATTTCTGCCAGCTGCTGTTAGTTACCAGCCGCCACGGCACTGAATCGAATGGGTATATGCTGCCGACTGCAGCTCGGGCTCCCAACCGCCACCGCCGCGACACACAGCAATCGAAGGTCCTGCTGCGTTCAGTTCAGGCTCCCAGCCCCAACCGCCACCGCCGCCGCACACACCAAGCGAAGATGCTGCTGCGTTCATTTCAGGTTCCCAGCCACCACATGTAAAACCAACGGTAACCATAGCTGCATTTAATTCTGTCTCGGTTGCCGGTGCACAAACCCGGGCAAGGCTTGGCTGCGCACTTGCAAGGGTTGCGTCTGTTGAGCCGGAAATATCTGTCATCGCACCGTTGAAAGCACCACCTGACTGTGCCCAGACATCAAGTGACGTGCCCGTCGAAACTTGGTTCATGGTCATTGACCGTTCTCCCGTAGAAATTCAATAAAGTCAGCCCATTGAATTAGCTACCCGCCGCAGCCCAATGTCAATTAAAGATTTAATTGCATCTATACACATCACCCAAAGGGAACATCATGCAAGCAGAAGAACCGGCCTGACCTTTGGCGGTGAACCAATTTCCAGCAAAGCCTGTCCGATCCCCGAAAGACCCTGCATCAGACCGTGCTGAAGCATGACATCGCTGGCTGCCAATCCGATCTGCCCGCTATCAAGCCTTGAAATCCATGCCAACAGACGTTGATTAAACACCGTCTCAAGATTATCGGGGCCCAATCCCATATCCATTGCATAGGCCAGCATGGAAAAACGTCCGGCATGGCCACAACACAGATTATCGCGCCCACCGTCGGGTACCGACAATGTCGCAGCAATCGCCATATCAATTTCAGCCCGGATCATCGGATCATCAAGGATATGCAAGGTCGCCATTCTCGCAAAACCGATGCCAACTGCACCATGGCACCATTGCACCGGATCAACCCGATTTGCATCATCCCGAAGATCCGGCCAGCCTTTCAGGTCAGGATCAAACAACCCTCTTTCATAGGCCAAGCCACTGTTGGCAAGATCAAGGAAAGCTTTGTCGCCTGTCGCCTGATAAAGTTTCAAAAGAGCATAAACGACGCCCGCAGCCCCATGCGACATCCCCGCAAGTGTGGTTGATGAAACGCTTTTCCACATCGTCGGATTTTCGGGGAAATGCCGGCCACACCGGACAGCACGTTCAAGCACCCCGGAATTCCCCGTCGCATCATAAAGTGCCAACAAAACAAGGATCGCCCCGGCCGAGCCACTAATCACATCCAACGCCTTGTCTGATGCAATTGCCTGATCATCAAGCCGTGCACATAGTCGAACCGCGTCTTCAAGCAGGTCCGGCATTTCAAGAAGATCCGCACATCGCGTCAGAACATAAACAAGTCCGGCAACACCTTCGAATCCGCCGATTGCCGTGACCGGCCTTGGCATTGTTCTGGCATTTCCCAAGGCCATTTGACGCGGGGCTTCCAGTGTCGCCACGGCCAGATCGCGCCATTTCCCCACAGGATCAACACCGTAACATTCAGCAAAAAACAGTGCCTGTCCCGCTGTCCCGCCATAGAGCCCCTCATCCATGACCCGTGCTTCAAGGCCCTTGCCGTCACCGGTAATATCAGCCGTTATCCAGCTGGCACTTCCATCCATCATGATGGCCTGAGATGCCACAATATCGGCAATTTGAAATGCCTTGGTTCGGGCCACATCCTTGATGTTCTCGACCGTCTTGTCATTTTGCCAGGGACGGCGCGATGGCAGTAAAGCTTGTGAGGTTGCCAGGAAAGATTGCCGAATAATTGCCCGTTCCTGCGCAGCATTGCCGGTCACCAGATCAATACGCGTTTCGATGGTTGGCAAAACCGCCCGTTGCGTCAGTTGATCGGTCAGAAATCGGCCATCAGCCCAGATCCCATCCTGATCGGTTTTTCCGGTAAATAGCGGAACGTCCAGACGGGCCAGAGCTGTTCGTTCAGCCCCAAGCAATGCCCATCCCGGATAATTTTCCAGATCCCAGCGCGCCTTGCGACACAGCCGTTCGAAATTCAGGCTCCAGACAAACCCGTCCTGCTGGTTTTGTGGCTGGCGCGATGCCCGTTCAAGCTCCTGATAATAGGCTGTCGGGCGCAAGACATGACGGATTGTTGCCCCGGCAAAAGCGGCAAGCGGACCATCACTGGCAACCAGTTCGTCCTTGTGCGCACCCAAAAAGGCAACCGTATCATCAAAACCCGACAAAACATCGTCAAGGAAGTCGGCTATATCGGGGGCTTTGCCACCAATGGTCAGTGCGATCCCCGAAAGCAATTCTTCACGTTCGACCTGATCAAAGATCATCTGATCCTGATTGATGTGACGCAGGGTGGGAACTTTGACCATGCATGTTTGCGCCACCGCCAGTCCGCCATCGTCAATCCAGTGGCCCGCAATATTTTTACGTTTGGGTAACAGGCCGACCGCATTCACGCCCCCATCAAGGCGATGTTGTGCCAGTTCCTTGGCGTGCAAGGCGCGATCAGTCCCGTAAAACAACCGCAGTTCCGGCTGAAACAGGGTTTCAAGGTCAATAACAACCGGGCGCCCATCCGCAATCAGGAAATTTTCATGATGCATGTCACTGCCCTTAAGACAGTACATCAATGCCAGTAATTGCCCAGCCGCCCGATAGAAACCCGATCCCTGATCCTGTGAAAGATCGGCATTGGCTTTGACAAAGCCCATCCAGCCATACCCGTCGCGCGCCCAGGTCTTCGGGGCGCAAAGACGAATATCGGAACCGGCCTTTTCAAACCAGTCTGACAGCTCCTTCCATGCGCATTCTGCGTCAACCGGGCGGGGCTTATAGACAATTTTGGCATCATTTTCGAAGGTCAGGATAAGGACCGTACGACCATGATTATGCGGATCAGAAATACCCGCCGTAATTTTGGCGACCTTCCGGGCATTCGCCAGCTCAGGGAATTGTCCGGCCAATGCAGGAAGATCGTTTTCAAGCCGTTCAAGGAATTCGCGCGTTGCCCCGATCCAGTGATCCGTCACGGTTGCCAGAATCCGGATCAGAACCGGACGCGCCGCAATCAGGTTACGCAACGGACCACTGCATAACGCCGTTTTGAATGCACCATATACGCCGGTTCCCGCCGCCTGACCGGGGGCGATTCCGACCGCTTGACGATAGCTTGTGAAACTTTCGAAAAAGGCACCTTCGGCAAATTTCGACAGACGACTGACAAGCCCGAGGGTCAGGTCATCCTGTGCCTGTGATGTCAGGGGACTTGGTGCCCGGTCACCAAGCATTCTTTGCGCTTGCACCACCGCAGGCCAGATCAGATCAGCAAATGGTACTGTTTCAACGATATCGCTTGGGCATTCTGTATCCGTGCCCTGCCCGCCTGCCATCATTGCATCGAGAAACCAGATCGCCGTCGGAACCCAATCTGGTAACGCTTCGCCGTCCCTTAAACGCACATTGCCCAGAAACGGTGCAACATCACGTTCACTCAGCCCATCGCGCGCAAGCCTGCGTGTAAACAGATCATGGTCACCATTGCTGGCAAATTCACACCATCTTTTTAGATATTCAGCCTGAGTTTGATCTGTCGTGACCGACGAACCGTCCGTCATCGAATTGTCTGCAGGAACCGGAACGTATTTTCCCGACAACCTTTCATCAATCGTTGCCGCCCGTGCAACGATTGTGGTCCAAAACGGATCGGTTTCCATCAGTTCCCCTTGACCTTTACGCGATTTAACGCCCTGATAGTTCAAGCTTAAGTCCAAATGACCCGCAAGAAAAGTTTTGTGAAACATGTACTTGGTTCCGATCACAAAAGAAAACATTGAACGCTATATCGCGTTCCGCCTTGCAATCTCGGATGAGGAACAAAGGAACTATTTCGCCAGTATCGATTTGGCAGCTGTCATTTTAGCCAATGGCAATGAATACGCCTTGCAGGACGAAAGCGGACGGATCCATGCATCGGTCATCATCTCGCGAAAACCAGGCCCCGGAGATAGTCTTCTGGTACTGTTTTCGATCGAGATTGCCGAAAAGGATTCGCGGAAACTGACCGAATGTCTCCATCAGGTTTTGGAAAAAGAAAACGGCCGCCTTGCCAGTCACGACACCCGCTATCGCATCTATAACCCGCCCGAAACCGTGTATGTTAAAGCCGATATGGAAAACTGGGGATTTGCTGAAGTTCCCGGAAGTTTCCGATATGAACGTGCCCCGGGCCCCCCGCGCGCTGGCGAGTTTCCCCATGCAGATCGGGCAGTCGAAAAAGGCTATGAGACGATCCTGCTTGATGATGCCTATATCAAAAAGCATCCCGATATTTTCGAAACCCTTGCGGCCATTTTCAACCGGGCTTTCGAGAACCGGGCTTCGGTCAACCAAACCACCGCAGAGCGATTCGAAACCAACTACAACAAGGAAAATAACGGCATGATCATTGCCAAGCTTGGCGATGAAGTCACTGGCTGTATTACCTTGACCCATATGGGAAATTCGGTGCTTTCACCGCAATATTGCTGTCTGCGCCGTCATTGGGGTACGGGATCGGTTGACCTGATGTGTCGCCATCTTGCCGAGTATGTTGCGAAACGGTGGAATGTTCCGATCATTGGCTATGCCGAAGTAAACAATGCCGCGTCATGGAAGGCACTTGAACGCTTTGGCCTGACACGGGTTGAACAATATATGGTGTGGGAACGGGTCGTTGCAGCCGGTGAACGTTTCAAGATTTGATCGTCTGAACAACCCGGGAAATAGCAATTTTTCCCTTCTCCATCCCGGAAACAAGACCTTTCATATCGCCAAGATCAAGGATTTTCGCAGGCTTGAAAGGTGATCTTCTTTTTCCTCACTTTAATAATTTTTATTTTAAGTATTTGGCATAGATCAGTGCAACCATTCCCCGAATCCGCGAAATAACCTGCAACTTTTCAATTTTGTTCCGTGCATTTCACCAGAAATGCGACACATCGCCATTGGAATAGGTGCTAAATGAAGTTGTCTGATTATTCGTTCGCGTGGAAGTTGCGTGGTGTAATTATACTGGTTGCCATCGCACTGGTCGTAATGGCGGTCATTAATTTGATGTCCTTGCATGGTACCATGCTTGGCGACCGACAGGTCACACTGCGCTACACAGTGGATCAGTCGGCCAGTATTCTTGAAGATTTCGCCAAGCGCGCAAAATCTGGCGAGCTTTCAGACGACGAAGCCCGCACACGCGCCCTTGATATCATCTCTGCCCAGCGATTTGACGGCGACAATTACGTATTTGTCACCGATCTTGATGGCACGATGGTCATGCATCCGATCAATCCGAAACTTGCCGGGAAAAGTGCGGGGACAGTCAAGGACCCGACGGGCGTAACACCGGTTGCCGACCTTGCCAAAGCCGCCAAAAACCCGGACGGTGGCTTTGTTTCCTATGTCTGGCCGCATCCAAGCACCAAAAACAACGAACCCAAGCTGGCCTTTGCCAAAAAAGTTGATGGTTGGGACCTTGTTGTCGCAGCGGGCATTTATACCGATGATGTCGAAGCCGCATTCTGGTCACGGGCCCAGACCGATATCCTTACGCTGGTCGCGATGATGATCGTCATTGGTGGCCTTGGTTTTGCGGTTGAACGCAGTACGACCGAGCCAATGCGCAACATCACTGCAGCCCTGTCACGTCTGGCCGATGGTGACTTGTCAGTTGAAAACAACGCCATCGAACGCAAGGACGAGATTGGGGATCTTGCCCGCGCACTTGAAGTATTCCGCGCCAACCGTGAAGAAGCCGACCGCCTGCAGAAGCAACAGGATGCAGCAAACGCAGCCCAACTCGCTCGGGCCAAAAATGTCGATAGCCGGATTGCGCTGTTTGAACACGAAGTTGAAAGCAACCTGACCACAGTGAATGCCGCGCTTGATCAGCTGCGCAGCACGGCCACCAGCATGGCCGCACAGTCCGATCAGACCACGGCTCAGGCAGCCAATGTTGCCGCCGCAACCGAAGAAGCCGCAACCAATGTTGATACCGTGGCGTCGGCTGCCCAACAGCTTGCCGCCGCGATTGATGAAATCACCATCCAGGTTGCGCGCAGTTCCGATATTGCCCAGTCCGGTGCGAACGAGGCCGATGACGCCAGCGCCATTTTTGCCGAACTGGCCAGTGCATCGGACAAAATCGGTGAAGTCGTCGAACTGATTCAATCAATTGCTGAACAGACCAACCTGCTGGCCCTGAACGCCACCATCGAAGCAGCACGCGCGGGTGAAGCCGGCAAAGGCTTTGCGGTGGTTGCCGCCGAGGTCAAAAACCTTGCCAACCAGACAACCCGTGCAACCGAAGACATTGCCGGTCATATCAATGGCATTCAGGACAGCACCCAGGGTGCCTTGGGCGCAATCGAACATCTGTCATCGCGGATGAAAGAACTCAATGAAGTTGCGGGCGGGATTGCTGCTGCCGTAAGCCAGCAGGATGCCGCGACCGGCGAAATTGCCCGCAACGTTTCCGAGGCCGCATCTGGTACCAAGGAAGTTGCCATCAACGTGGACGGCCTGCGTCAATCAGCAGAGGATGAGCGTCATGCATCGACCGATGTTCTTACCGCATCCAACAGCCTGAGCGACAAATCACAAACGCTTCTGGTTCAAATCAAGCAGTTCCTTGAAGACATCAGGGCAGCCTGATCACCTGTGATGGCATTCAACCGGCTTAATATGAAAAGCGGTCTGAAAATCCAGACCGCTTTTCTGCTGTAATCAGAAGTCAATACCGTCCGGGCTGTCCCTGAGCTTGCACGGATTAAGGGTGAAAGCAACTCGGTACACGGGTTGGAAGCGCTGCAGAAATTTCATAATCCTGCATATCGCCTTGATCCCCACGAGCAGAAGTATCCTCAAGTGACTTGGCACCACCTGATGCCTGCCATCCCGCCAATTTCTCAGGCTCCAAAGAAGTTACGTTTTTCATCTGTTCAATCCCTAATAAACGCGGTGAGAGTGCCGCAATTGATGGATAACCAGTCAATTTTTATAATTAATGATTGATAAGTAAAGAGCGCAGAGAAATCATAAATACTCACATCACTGCAACGAACTGACGTCCGCCTTATACTGTGATTCGTGAAGGGCACCGATCTGTTGTGCAACAACGGAATGCAGCATTTACCCCGGCGAACATTATGACAAACGACCTTTCGAAACGGTGTTTCCTGATCGTGCTGTCCTTGACCTTTTGGCTGATTACCGCCCAGATATCCTGCAAGTTTGTTGTAAACAGGAACCGGAAAAACCAAGCATCATGCAGTTTGTTGCTGTCACGAAAGACAATATAACGCCTTATGTCACGTTACGTCGCGAAATCGCCGGCGAAGAAGAGCAGCAGCAGTTCCAGACGACTGATTTGGCTGCGGCCATTCTTGATAAAGGCGAGGAATATGCTCTTCTTGATGACGATGGCGTGATGCAGGCTGCTGTTTCAATCCGGAACGGAAACGCCCTCGTTAACGACCGTTGCATCATGATTTCGGTCGAAGCCAGAGACAAGACACCAAAGACAGAGTTCAGAATGCTGTGCAAAGTTCTTGCCACGACTGCACAAGATATTGTCGAATCTGACACGCTCTATCGCGTTTACGACCCGATAGGATCAGCCTTTCCAAAAACGGATATGATGGAAATAGGTTTTTGCGAAAACGTGGCGAGCTTTCGCTATGAAAGAAAACCGGGACCACCTCAGCCCGGCGAGTTTCCTCATGCCGACCGCGCGACAAGGCGTGGATACAGATCAGTCCTGATAGACGACGATTATGTCGCATCTGATCCCGATGTCTTTGAAAAGCTTGCCGATATTTATAATCGTGCCTTTTCCGGTTGCGATCTCGTGCGCCCAACAACACCGGAACGGATGCGCAAAAGTTATGACACTGAGGCCAACAAGACAATCATCGCCAAACTTGGCGATGAAGTAACAGGAAGCATTATGCTCACCAATCTGGGGAGTTATGTTCTATCCCCCCAATATTACAGCCTGCGTCGTCACTGGGGGACAGGATCGGTTGATCTGATGTGCCGACACACCGCCGAGTTTGTTGCGGAACACTGGAACCTACCCATCGTTGGATATGCCGAAGCGACAAATGCAGCATCCTGGAAAGCACTTGAACGGTTCGGACTGTCCAGGGTCGCCGAATATTGCGTCTGGGAGCGCAAGGTCCTAGCAGGAGAACGACTGACTGTCTGAACCGTTGTTACCGTCGAGGTCAAAAACCTTGCCAGCCATAGCAACGGCCTTCAGGACAGTACCCAAAGAGCCTTGGGCACAATCGAACATCTGTCATCGCGGATAAAAAACGTCATAAGGTTTCGGGTGGGAATGCCGCAACTGGCTAGATCGCCCGCAACGTAGTCGGCCTGCTTCAATCAGCAGAGGATGCGCGTCATGCAACAACCGATGTTCTCACCACATCCAACAGCCTGAGCGACAAATCACAGGCATTGCTGACCCAGATCAGGCTATTCATCCGGGCTACCTGATCGCATTGGCTCAGAGCAGGCCAAATTTGAAGGAGGGCTGATCAAGTCCGCCTTTTCCATGACTTTCACTTGACCTCGAAACCCGTTAACATCTTGATAGATAATCACTGATTCCATTTTCATCAAAAGAGTACATCCGTGACCCGTACGCTTCTTCCAGTCTCACCGGACAATGTAAAACGCTTTGCCGATCTGCGCCGGACGGTCAGCACGGAAGAAGTCCGAAATTACATGGCTACTATTGATTATGAGGCCGTCGTCCTGCGCGAAGGCACAGATTACTTCTTTGAAGATGATGCGGGACAAATGACAGCGGCCGTCTCGATTGTCCGCAACAATGACAAGACCGACACCCCGAATATTCTGATTTCGGTTGATGTGCTGCAAAAGGATCCCCGCACCCTGACTGATGCGGCTTGCGACGCCTTGCGATCTGTCGAGGACACCTACGAACAATCGACAATCATCAAACTGATCCCGCCTGAAGATGTAGCGTTTGTCGAACAGGACCTTCAGGCACTTGGTTTTGAAAAAAAAGCCAGCAACTACCGATATATTCGACCGGCAGGACCGGTAGAACCCGATCAGTTTCCCCATGCGCAACGCGCCCTGGACAAGGGATACACATCCATCATTCTTGATGATGATTTCATCAAGAAAACGCCCGATATCTTTGAACAACTCACCGACATCCATAACCGTGCTTTCGCCAGTTGGGAAACAACGGTACCGACCGCACCGGAACGCATCCGTGCCCTTTATGAAGGTGGTGCCAATGTGTTTTTCATCGGCATGCTTGGTGATGAGATCGTTGCCAATGTGGTCAGCTTGAATCTCGGTGCGCATGTTCTTTCGCCACGTCTTGCGACCTTGCGCAAGCATTGGGGCAGCGGCGTTACCGACCTTGTATCACGTCATCTGATTAACGATGCTGCCAAACGCTGGAATCTTCCGGTATTGGCCTATGTTGATGCACGTAATGCCGCATCATGGAAGGCGCTTGAACGATTTGGATTCGAGCGCGTCCATGAAACGATCCAATGGGAACGGCACATTCCAGCAGGCAACCCGTTTCGAATTTGACTGGAACGTGGCCATAAAAAAAGGCGGGCCATATCAGCCCGCCTTTTTGAATTCTGTGATCTGAGGATCAGATCGACTGGTTGATCCAGTCAACAAGTGCGCTTTTCGGCAACGCGCCGACTTTCATCGCCGCAACTTCGCCGCCCTTGAAGATCATCAGGGTCGGGATGCCACGAACACCGTATTTCGCCGGGGTGTTCGGGTTTTCGTCGATATTCACCTTGGCGATCTTGAGCTTGCCGCCCAGTTCACCGGCGATTTCATCGAGATACGGCGCAATCTGTTTACACGGACCGCACCATTCAGCCCAGAAATCGACCAATACCGGGTCGTTGGAACCCAGAACGTCGGAATCGAACGAACCGTCGGAAACTTTAATCGTGGTCATACTTTCAGATCCTAGTTGTTACGAGGCAAGGGGTATTCCCCGTTAACCTCGATCCGCTGTATGAGGCCAAGGTAGGCAGCACGAATGCAAACGTCAAGCGCATTGGGTGATCAGCGGTCATGTCACCCGCGCTATGCCTTGTGTTCTGCAGAGTCGATTAGATTAGCTAAATGTCAGAATATGATCGGGAAGTTCGACCATCCATGGTCCGTTTGTCCAAAGAATGAAACAACGCACCTTTTTTCCCGGATACATTTGCGCCAGTGCCGCCCGGTAAATCGACATCTGTCGACGATAGGCACGTGGCGTTCCTTCGACATCACGCGGCGGCGGACGGTTGGTTTTATAATCCACAATCATCACGTCATCATCCCGCACGACAAGCCGGTCAATCTGGGCTGAAACAACATCCCCGCCGACAATCCCGACCAGTGGCACCTCGGCCCGTGATCCGGATGCAAAGACCGGGGCAAAATCGGGATTGTTGAAAATGGCGATGGTTTCATCGGCAATCTCGGCTTGCTGATCGGCTTCAAGTGCGTGAACAGGTTGGGCCAAAAAACGCTCCGCCGCGATACGGCGCGCATCAGCAGGCAGGTCTGGCAACAATTCCAGAAGCTTGTGAATCAAAATTCCACGCTTGAAGCTTTGCCCCTGATCCCCGCCCAATGGCGATTGAACAGCGGGTTCTTCCTCAAGCGGGCGACTTGGTGCCAGTGGTTTGGGCGGAAAGGCCTCTTCGGGGGCAATGTTGCGGATCAGGCCGCGCCTGAGTTTTTGTTGACTATCCGAAACGATATCGACTTTATCGGGCTTTGGCAACTCGGACTGGTCGGTTTCCCAAACCCAGCCTTCCCCGTCCCAACCAGACCCGGAATAGGTTGCCAGATCAATCCGGGCGGATTTGGCGTAACCTTCCATCGCCTGCTGGCACAGATTGTACCAGCAATGCTCGGGTGCCTTGCGCCGTCCTTGCCAGCCACAGATATAAAGCCGATCTTCCGCACGGGTCAGGGCGACATAGAGCAGGCGGTTATATTCCTGATCGCGCTTGACCGCGATGGCATCGCGCAGTCGCGACACCACATCGGTTTCCAGTGCCACGCGCGGCAACCAGAACATCAGATTCTTGTCTTCCTGCCAGAACAGGTTCGGGGCCTGTGTCGGCACCTGCATGGTATCGGGCAGGAACACAATCGGTGCCTGAAGGCCCTTCGCCCCATGCACCGTCATGATGCGGACTTCGTCACGTCCGCTTTGTTCAAGGTCACGCTTGATTTCCGCATCACCGGCCATCAGCCAGTGCAGGAAACCTTGCAAGGTCGGGGCATGATCGGCCTCATAGCCCATGGCAAGGTTCAGGAATTCGTCAATCGGGTCATTGGCCTCGATCCCCAGACGCCCGACCAGACGGGCACGGGCACCGCGCGCATCCTCGCCACGACCACCCAGCAATTCGGCATAAAGCTCAAACGGGCGCTCGTAATCCACCCGGCCAAGCCATTTGAACAGAAACGCGTAAGCACGGGCAAAGATTGAACCCTCATCCACCGCGCCTGCCTTTTCACGCAACGCATGCCAAAGGGTTCTGGGACGGTTATGGGCGATTTCAAACAACTGATCATCATCAAGCCCGACCAGCGGACTTTTAAGCAATTCCGCCAATGTCAGATCATCTTCGGGCATCAACAGGAAGCGGCCAAATGCCACAAGGTCCATCACTGCAAGCTGATCGGTGATCTGCATACGGTCGACACCTGCGACCGGAACGTTGCGCTCCTTAAGCGCCTTGACGACCTCGTCAACGAAGGCAGTACGACGGCGCACCAGGATCATGAAATCGCCCGCCCTCACCGGGCGACCACGCGATGTCAGGATTTCCTTTTCATCAATCGCATGACGAATACGCCCGGCAATCACCCGCGCCAGACGGATTTCCGGGTCTTCGAGACGCACGATCCGGGTTGGTGGCGTCCAGGGGTCTTCGGATGCACGTTCCTGTGGTTCCACGGCGGGCCAAAGCTCAATCCGGCCGGCCTGCCCGACACGAAACGGACTATGGGCGACATCCGCACCATCATCGCCAACGCCCTGCCTTGCCACCGGTCCGGCAAAGACACGGTCGACCGTGCCCAACACCGCATCGGTAGAACGGAACGAGATATTCATTGGAACTTCGCGCCAAACGGCGGCGATTTCAGTTGCCCGCTCCCGGAAATAACGACGCATTTCGGCGAACTTTTCCGGATCAGCGCGCTGGAAGCTGTAAATAGATTGTTTCGTATCCCCAACGGCAAAGATAGTGCGCGGTTTTTCGGCGTGACGCGCAGCATCTTCAAAGAAAACATCTGCCAGAATACTGACGACTTTCCACTGCTCCGGGTTGGTATCCTGCGCCTCGTCAATCAGGATGTGATCAAGGCCTTCGTCGAGTTTGAACAACACCCAACTGGCCATTTTACTGTGCTGTTCAAGCAGTCCCAGACTGGTCAGGATCAGGTCATCATAATCAAGACGGGCATGAAGCGCCTTTTTGGTGGCATAGCGATCAAGCATCGCATTGCCGATGGTGATCAGGGCCGATGTCGCGCCTGCCATGGCCGCGGCCTTGCGTTGACGGTCAATTTCGATCAGACGTGCGCATTCCTGTTCAAGGGCATCAGCCCCCATCGGATGATTTTCAGCCGCTGTCTTGGTGATCAGTTTGGCGCGCGGTTCGCCCGCGGTAGTGAAGAACACGCTGCGATAATCACTAAACACCGCAAGCCGGTCTTCGACCGTGGTTTTTTCCAGAAACTGCGCGAGCGCAGGCACACGGGCCTGATCGGTTTTGGTTCCGGCTTCAAGCGCGGCAAGACCGCGCATCAGACCATCGCGATCAAAGGCATCATCAGACAGCGCCTTGGCAAGGATCGCTTCCTCGCTCAGTCCGACCGGCACGCCAAGCGCCTTATAGACCGCATCACGCATCCGGTTTGCGCCGCCCAGGTTGGCCAACATCCGTTTAAGACGCCCGCGTTCACGGGCCAGTTCGCCCATCACTTCACCAAAGGCACCTTCGCGCACCTGACCGGTCACCACCGACAGCGCCTTGGCCAGATCTTCATCGCGCCCGGTTCGGGCAAAGGCCAGAACTTCTTCCTGCACATCGGCCATGGTTTCGGCCGCTGTGCGGTCATCCATGATTTCGAAATGCGGGGCAAGCCCGGCTTCGAGCGGAAAACGACGCAACAGCGACTGACAGAATGCGTGGATGGTCTGAATTTTCATCCCGCCCGGTGCATCCAGAACGCGGGCAAAGAGCTGACGCGCACGAATGGTTTCATCTGAACCGGGCGATGCCCCGGCGAGATTGGCAAGATCGTCATGAAGTTCGCGATCTTCCATCGTCGCCCAACGGCCCAGCCGTTCATTGACACGGTTGGCCATCTCGGCCGCGGCGGCCTTGGTAAAGGTCAGACACAAAATCCGGTGGGGTTCGGTGCCAGAAAGCATCAAACGTAAAACCCGGTCCGACAGGACTTTGGTCTTGCCCGCACCCGCCGACGCCGACACCCAAACCGATGCATTGGGATCAGATGCGTCGCGTTGCAGGATATTGGGATCAGTACCGCGCATTTCGGTCATGACGGATCCCCTTCCCCGGCATCATGCATATCATCAGTTTCATCGGCATCTTCGCTGCCCATCCATTCCCGCAGACGCGACAGATGCACATAATCCGAATATTTCGGCGCGTGGTCGGGATGCGGCACACTGAGGTACGGCGTATCGGGATCGGCGAAGGCCGCCGCCAGACCATTCACCCCGTCAATCGCCTCATGGGCCAGTGCCGCCGGGGTGGTTTTCATGCGTACTGTATTGATCTCGACAATCTCGCCAGCCGGATCGCCGCCGGACAGCTTCCAGAATGCCATGCTGGCCGGCGGTCCGGCCGGCACATCGCCAAAGCCACCCTTTTCGGCAATGGCGGCCTCAAGTGGCAATTGCGGGGCAAAGCCATTGGCAACGTCACCCTGACTGGGCGGCGCACCGGTTTTATAGTCAATGATCGCAATCCCGCCATCGCGAAGCTCATCAATGCGGTCGGCACGGGCATAGACCTGAAAACCACTGCTGGTATCAAGGGTGCCTGCCTGTTCGGTATAGGACCTGCGCACTGCATCGCGCCTTGTGGCTTCGGTCTGGATGAACCATTTGGCGATACGTTCAAAACGTGGCCACCAGAATGCCCAAAGCCCCGGACGGGCTGCCAGCGGCTTGAAGACTTCGCGCCCGATGATCAGCAATTCATGTTCCCCATCGGGCGGCAAATGATCGGGATGACGCGCAATGAACTGATCCAGTGCATCATGGATCAGGTTACCGTAGTCGGCCGCACCGGGGTCCTCATCCACCCCGTCAAGCTTGCGCAGGCCCAGAATATGACGGGCATAAATCGCATAGGGGTCACGCATCCATGTTTCGATCTGGGTCACCGACAGGCGTTGCGGACGGGCCGATACCGGTGGTTTCGGTGCTGGTCGTCCGATCCGGATTTTCATGTCATCGGTCGGCTCATCAAGGGTCTCGGCCAAGGCACGCCAGTCACTCGCATCGGGTTTTTCCATGGAAACACCCGATTTCCGAAGAATGTTTTCAATCCGTAACAACCACCGTGACGGCACGGTCGGCGTGCCTTCGATACGCAATGCGCGGGTCATCACCACATCGGGCGAACAGAACAGCTGCTGGAAATCATGGGCCGATTGCCCGACCCGGTGTTCGGGGGCTGGCAGGCCGAATTTGGTCCGCATGGGGCGGCTCATCCATGGATCGGCACCGGCTTCGGGTGGCCAGACACCTTCATTCAGGCCGCCCAGAATGGTCAGATCGGCCTGCTGCATCTGGGCTTCGACCGTCCCCCAGATAAACAGACGCGGATGTTTGCCATAGCGCGGGCGTACTGCGCGATCGGCCATCAATGCATCAAGAAACGCGCCATAACGATTGCCAGGCATCGGCACGAATTCGCCAAGCGCATTAAGCAATTCATGGACAAAATCAGCCAGCGCCTCGCCCGCTTCGCCGCGCCACAGACGATCTGCACCGGATTGGGTATCGCTTGCCGCCAATGCCTCGGCAGCCGTGATATGGCAGCGCAGGGCATGAACCGGTGACAGGGCCTTGTCCGCATTCAGGTCCGAAAGACTTTCAAGACAGGCCGCACAACGCGCCACCAGATCAGATAGCCGGTCATGATCATCGCGCAGACGTTCAATCCGGGCGGGTGCACTTTCCGACCCGCTTGCTGTCAGGCGTTCGATCCCCTCGTCACGCCAGCCATCAAGGGCGGTTTGCAAACCATCCAGTCCCGGCCCCGGACGCGCCCCGCGCAAGACCTCTTTTTCCAGAAGCCGGGTCAGAACACGGAAGGTTTCCGGCGAAAGTCCGGCGGCCGACAATGGATGTTTCAGCAATTCCAGCAACGGAACCGGTGCGAATTCTTCCTGAACCGCACGCACGACAAGACGCAGATAAATGGCAGGCGCCGTGTCATGGAGCGGGATACCCGCCGAGTCATCAATTTCAACTTCCCACCGCCGAAGCTCGGTCGCGACACGGCGCGCCAAACCACGATCCGGGGTTACCAACGCACAGGTCTTACCCGAATGTTCAAGGGCCTCGCGCATCATAAGAGCGATTGTGGTTGCCTCTTCACGGGCACCCGAACAGTCTACGCGCAACACACCATCCAGCACATCCGGACCAAAGCCCGTAATATGACGCCAGTGATGCGTGGTTTTGGCCGGACGCAGGGCTTCGCGGGCCAAACGGCGGCGTTCGATGGTGGCCTCGGTTTCATCTGTCACAGCCGGCCAAAGCAGAACACTGTCGGCGTGTCGTCCGATATGGCGCAATGTCTTGCCCAGCAAATGCTGCGGATGGGTGGCGTCTTCGTGGATGGCGGCCCAGTCTTCGTGCGTAAGTCCCTTCATCAGGCCGGGCAGAACCACCCGCCCCATCGGCATCCCGAGAACCGCGCGCATCAAATCGCGCAATGCCGGGAACGGACCGGTCGACCCGACAATCAGCACCGGAGTTTGCGGCGGATTGGCCGCCCAAAGATCAATCTGCGCCTTGATCAGGGCATTTCGACGCATCGCCCGGTCACTAACATCCTGTGACGCCAGAATACCCGGCCAGTGCAGGGTCAGGATTTGCAGGAACTCAAGGGTCAGTTGCCAGTGTTCGGCGAATTCTTCGGGCACCAGTCCTTCGAGGTCATCAAAGGCACAGTTTTCCGTCTGTACCTGATCGAGAAAACGGGCAAGCTCGCCTGCCAACCGGGCTGCCTGATCGGCGGTCGGTTTTTCACCGCGATGATCGGGCCGGTTCATGATCAAGCGGGTCAAAAGCAGTTTTCGTTGCAGATCCGGAATGGCAGGTGGAAGGTCAAGAGCCGCCTGCTCCCCACCCGCGCCATAGATCGCCAGTTCATCCTCATCCGCCTCGCCAAGTGGCCGGATGGTCGGAAGCAACGTGACCGCCCCGTTTGATTGCCGCAGGAAGGCATCGCGCATGACCTTGGCCGAACGACGGTTGGGCACCATCAAAGCATAATCAGGCAACGCATCCGGCTGATCAGCGGTTTCAGCCATCAGCTGTTTGGCAATCAGATCGGCAAAGGCTTCGCCAGGCGGGATAAAGAACAGATTTTGACGGAGCGCATCTTGGACGCCAAACGGGTCCGCGCCATCGTCGGGATATTCCGGTGCGTCCATGTAATCAAACAGGTCCGCCATTACTTGCCCCCGGATGTGGCTTGTTTGCTGCGCTCAATTTCAAGCGCCTTGGCTATCACCGGTTCGGATTCCGAAAGCGCTTCGGGCGTGCCGATATGGAAATACCCGCCATCATGGACAAGCCCGTAACACCGCCCGCGCGCCAGCGCCTTGTCATAGATAACATTCAGCGAAAAGGCCCCGTCGGGCGTGTTTTCAAACAGACGCGGCGACAGGACCTGCACGCCGGTAAAGAAATAGGGCACGCTTGCTGCTTCCCCGCGACGTTTCAACCGCCCGTCGACTTGCCAAAAGAAATCACCAGCACCGTCATAGCCATACCCGTCCGCCACCGGATAAATCGCCAGAAGCGCATCCATATGGTCGGGATCAAAGGCGCTGATCATACGATCAAACAAGGCATCCCGCCCCTCGGTCCAGAAGACATCGGCATTGGCAATCAGGATGGCATCACGGTCCAGCATCGGCAGGGCCTTTTTGACCCCGCCGCCGGTTTCCAGAAGGTCGGCTTCGGGCGATGTGATGACCATGGGTGCTGCCCGTGTCGCGACGTGATCGACAATCATCTGGCCAAGGTAATGACAATTCACTACCGCCTGATCAAATCCGGCCGCGGCAAGCTTATCAAGCACATGATCAAGCATCGGCTTGCCCGCCACCGGCACCAGTGGTTTGGGCATATTATCGGTAATCGGGCGCATCCGTTTGCCAAGTCCGGCGGCCAGTACCATTGCCTGTGCGCTTTTTGGGATGCCGGTCATGAATGCGCCTCGCGGGTTAAATCTGTTGTGGTCTTTGCAAGATCAGGGGCCTTGCGCGCCGGATCGGGGATATGGGTTTGCACCCATTCTTCGAGTGCGGGCAAATGATCCGCCGCCCCGCGCAGGATTAATTCCCAGCAGCGAGGGATATAGTCAAAATAACGGGTTTTCCCCGCCTTGACCGCCAGCCAGCCGAACCGGCCCAAAATGCGGAAATTGCGCACCATCGAGGTCGCGACATAAGACATTTCGAATCCAGAACGATCAATATCAGGGAAAGCCGCCAGATAGAACTTCTTCATCCGGGCTTCAAGGTCCGGGCCGATATCATGGCGGACATCGCGCAGAAGCGACACCAGATCATAGGGTCGCGTGGCAATTGCCGCGTCCTGAAAATCAATGATGCCGCAATCATCCCCGCCATCGCCATTTTCAACCAGCATCAGATTATCGACATGATAATCGCGATGAATGATCACCTCGCCCGCCTGCCAGCACATTGGCAGCACGTCATCAAGCAACCGGTCAAATGCCGTAATCGCCGCAATACGCTTGCCCTCGTCACCGATGATTAGTGGCAAATAGTCGTTCTTGAAACTGGCCAGCATCTTGCGGAAATTATCCGGGCCATATTGGACCAACCCGCAATCTGCCATACCCCCACCATCACAGAAGCGGTGCAGCGTGATCAGTTGTTCAACCGCACGCAGGTAAAGTCCGTCCTGACCTGTGCCATCCATGATGCCACCCGCCTGAAGCGCACGGGTGAAGGTGATATCACCAAAATCCTCGATCAGGACCAGACCGCGTTTTTCATCCGAGGCGTGGATTTCCGGCACCCGCCAGCCCGCACGTTCAAACAGCGCCGTTGTGTGAAGAACCGGGGCAACCGATGCCGGGCGTTCGGGATCATCATAAATCCCGTGCGGATCGACATGAATCTCGTATGGTGGGAAATCCATCAAAAGGGCCGTGTCATGACGGCGTTCAAGGCGGAAATATTTGCGCGCTGATGCATCATCGACAAGGGGCGAGACCTGTGCATTCTGCCAGCCACAGGACACCAGAAAATCCTGGCGTTCGAAATTGCGACGTTCCTGATCCGGGGTTGCGCGGCTCATGCCCGATCCCCTGACAGCTGATCAATGCGTTTAATCCAGTCATCCCCGCTTGGCTCAAGGATGAACACCCGCCCATCAGGGCTCGATCCGGGTTCGATATGAATATCAAGCCGGTTTTCCGGGGTCAGATATTCCAGCCGGTCGGGCCATTCAATCAGGCTGACGGCGTCGGCAAAGGCATCCTCGATATCCAGTTCATGGATTTCTTCGGGATCAGACAGGCGATAGAGATCAAAATGCCAGACCGGCAGACGATCAAGCTCGTAAATCTGGACCAGCGTGAAGGTCGGGCTTGGGACTTCTTCATGGGGGTTATTGGCAACCGCACGGATAAAGGCCCGGCAAAACGCACTTTTCCCCATCCCCAGTGTGCCATGCATCAGGATGACATCGCCGGGTTTGGCGACGGCTGCAAGTTGGGCGGCAAGGGCTTCGGTCCCGGTTTGATCGCTGACAGTGACTGTCTTGCTCATGATGTCCGTTTATCGATTTGGCGACAGGATGCGTTTATGTCCTCTTTTGTAGGGTGTGAGGCCCACCATTCGCAATGATTTTACGTGGTCGTGAGATTTTACGTGGTCGTGATCAGGCACACAGCATTTCCAGCCAAACAACCCGAATTCGCCCGGTTTACATTGCGATATATGCCCCCAGATGTTATTTCGCGATGAACAGATTTCCCGCACACCGCCGGGCCGAAGATCGAACCGAGCCCAAATTTGATTTTATTTGGATGGAATGAATATGTCAGACGCATCACACAGCACCGATATTGCCATTATTGGCGCAGGCCCGGTTGGGCTTTTTGCGGTTTTCGAAGCCGGTATGCTGGGGCTTAAATCCCATGTGGTTGATGCGCTTGAAATGGTCGGCGGCCAGTGCAGTGCGCTCTATCCGGAAAAGCCGATTTTTGACATCCCGGCCCATCCGCAGATTGCCGGTCAGGACCTGATTGACCAGCTTGCCAAACAGGCCGAACCGTTTGAGCCGACCTATCATCTGGGCCAGCAGGTCATCAAACTTGAAAAACGCGATGATGGCCGTTTCACGCTTGAAACCAATATCGGCACGGTCATTGATGCGGGTGCGGTTGTAATTGCCGCAGGCTGCGGGGCCTTTGGCCCGAACAAGCCCCCGATGGAGGGCCTCGAAGATTACGAAGGGTCGGGTGGCGTTCAGTATTACGTCAAACGTCGTGCCGATTTCGCAGGCAAGAAAGTCGTGATTGCCGGTGGCGGCGATTCGGCCGTTGACTGGGCATTGTCGCTTCATGACGTGGCTGAAAAAGTCATGGTCGTGCACCGTCGCCCGAAATTCCGTGCAGCACCCGATAGCAGCGCAAAGCTTCAGGCACTGGCAGAAGCTGGCAAGATCGAAATGGTCATCCCCTATCAGCTTAAGGGCCTTAAGGGGGAAAACGGACAGCTTTCCCACGTTGTTGTCGCAACGCTTAAGGGCGAAGAGCTGGAACTTGAAGCCGACCATCTTCTGCCGTTCTTTGGCCTTGCCATGGAACTTGGTCCGATTGCCGATTGGGGACTGAACCTTGATAAAAACCATATCGGTGTGACCCAGGCGACCATGCAGACGTCGGTTCCCGGCATCTTTGCGATTGGCGATATCGCGACCTATGAGCACAAATTGAAACTGATCCTGTCGGGCTTTGCCGAAGGGGCCAGCGCAATCCATGCTGCACGTTCCTATCTGTTCCCGGACAAGGAATTCCACTTCGAATATTCGACCACCACGGGTGTTCCCAACGAATAAACAGCTCTTTGGGGTGAAGCAAATGCAGAATTACAGCTGTAAACTCCTAGCAGATAAGCTGGAAATTACATTTGACCCTGCTCCGCTTCATTCTATTGGCAGTATCTTAGAAGGAGACGTGAAACGCTTTATTTGCGGAAGTTTCCTACATAACTGGGAGCCACCCTCTTGGGAAGAGAGCCACAAGAATCTGCAAAAGCTTTATTCAATAGAGAAGCCTAACCATTTTTTCTCAGCTTCTCCGCATGAATGGTTGTCCCTAATTGAAACTCAGTCCACCAAGGGCTTTGAGTACTTTTTGAACGCTGGATCAGCTCTGCAAAAAAAAGCAAGAGTTCAGGATTTCTTGCTCGCATTTGGCATTGCGACGAATGTTAATAATCCGGAAGTTAAAGCAGAAGCGCCAACAAGCGAATCAAAGCGTATCGATCTGTCAATCATTTGGCATGATGAAAACAACCAAAAGCATGGCTTGGCGATAGAAGCAAAATTTCAATATAAAATCACTAGAGGACAGCTTCCAAGTTATCGAAAGCACCTACAAAAACAGATAAAAAATGACGACAAAATCTATCTATTTGTTGTCTCCATTTCGAAAAATTCAAATCTAATCAGAGCATTAAGCCGCAACACATCCTGGAAATGGATATCTTGGCAACATCTCTTAATAGAATACGAAAAAGTGCGTTCAACCCGCCACGATGACAAAGAGTTTTTAAGATTTAGACGAACACTTTGGGATCGATCAGGCACACGAAAAACACATTAGGAAATTCGTATCGCATGACACACTTAGAAATCCCCAAAAGCGTTTTCGAATACTTCAATAATTCCACCGTCAAAACCACAGTTGACCACCTTTTAAGTCTCAAAAAAGGGGCTCTTCCTTCAAACGTACAATGGTCCGACTTAAAAGAATTCTACCGTGCCAATCTATTTGCATATCAAACTCAATGTGAACACGCAGCAGTCATGGTTGACCTCTGGACTACTATTTGGAGCCCGCGACTTGAGCTGTCTCATAGTATATTTTTGCCTGATGCGTGGACTATTGAGAAAACACAAAAGGAGATGGTACAAAACTTCGACCCTAAATCTCTTTGGGACAGCACTTGGTTTGGAAAATGTTTCACCATCTACAGCGAGACTAAAATTCTTACCTTAGGAATTTCGATGACTCCTGAATACGGTATTCAGTTAAGCTTGAACTTTGAGGATAGTCATGGTGCACCTACTTTCCTCGATTTGTCGGAAGCATGGCCACTAGCAGAAATGGAAGACAGCACTGCTTGGACAAAAGCACGTTTGATTGAAATAAGAGCTGAGTCACTAGATCTTTCCCCGCTGGTTGCCGCTGCTTCGGATGCATTGGAGAGAATTCAATCATATCGCTGATAGGCTTCAAGTAAATGAATAATACCTTACACACGCACTCCGGCGGATGTCTTTGTGGCGCGGTGCGCTTTGTTGCTTCCGGTGATCCAATTGGCAGCAATCATTGCCATTGCGGCATGTGCCGCAAGGATAGCGGTTCGGGTGTTTCAAGCTTTGTCTGCTTTCCGACCAGTGCCGTCACATGGAATGGCATGCCAACCGATTATGAAAGCTCGCCCGGTAAGTTCCGTGGATTTTGCCCGAAATGCGGATCAAGCCTGACTTGGCGGAATGGTGCCAAAGACAGCGAGATTGATTTCCGCCTTGGCAGTTTTGATGACCCCCGTCCGTTCAAGGCCCGCAAACATCTGTGGATGAGCACCGCCCTTGAAAGCTTTGCCGGAATTGATCCCGACATCGAACATCTCGACTGAGTTCGATCAGATCGAAACGCCAAGATGTTTGGTCAGAACATCGACAATCATGCCGTGATCTTCGTGTGATGCCAGCCCCGAAACTGTAATGGCGCCAATCACCCCGACACCGGCAACCCGGATCGGAAAGCTGCCGCCGTGATCGGCAAAATCGGCGAAATCAACCCCGTGATCGGCTAGTGTTTTGCCCTTGGCCTTAAGCGCCAGCCCGAAACGCATCGAACTTTCATGTTCGCGCAAGGTCAGATTGCTTTTGCGCCGCGCCCAAGAATCATTGGCCGGCTTGGCACCCGGAAGGGCTGCATGAAACAGTGTGCGGTCCGGGGTGCGGATATCAATTACCACCGGGGCGTTTTGCGTCTTTGCCACCGCAAAGAGTTTGGTACCAATCGCCCAAGCCGTATCCTCATCAAAGCGATCAAAGATCAGTTTTGCTTCCTGTCTGGCGAGAAGGTCGAGATCCATGAAAGGCTCCTTGGGCAGATATGTCGCAAAGTGTCGGTTTGAACCATCCATACCCCAGCAAAAGGGATACTGGAAACAGCAAAGAAAAAAGGCTGCATCAACAATATGATACAGCCTTTGTTTCGATATCGTAATTTCGGTCTATTTTTCGTCGCCCATCTTGAGCGCATTGATAAAGGCCGACTGCGGAATTTCGACCTTGCCGAACTGACGCATCTTTTTCTTACCGGCCTTCTGTTTTTCAAGAAGTTTACGTTTACGCGAAACGTCACCGCCATAACATTTTGCCGTCACGTCCTTGCGGAGTGCTGATACGGTTTCACGAGCAATCACCTTGCCACCGATGGCGGCCTGAATGGCGATACGGAACATCTGACGCGGGATCAGGTCTTTGAGACGCTTGCAGATCTCGCGACCACGATATTCAGCCGCCGACCGGTGCACCATCAGCGCCAGCGCATCGACCGGTTCCTCGTTCACAAGGATGGAAACCTTGACCAGATCGCTTTCGTCATAACCGGCAATCTCGTAATCGAAGCTTGCATAGCCGCGCGAAATCGATTTCAGACGGTCATAGAAGTCAAACACCACTTCGTTAAGTGGCAGTTTGTAAACCGCCATTGCACGGTTCCCGACATAGGTCAGATCAAGCTGGATACCACGACGTTCGGTGCAAAGGGTCAGAATACCGCCAAGATATTCGTCCGGAACCATGATCGATGCCTTGATCCACGGTTCTTCAATCGTCTTGACCTTGGTGACGTCGGGGAAATCTGCCGGGTTATGCAGCAGGATTTCTTCGCCCTTCGTCATGGTGATCTTGTAGGAAACCGACGGTGCCGTCGTGATCAGATCAAGCTCGAACTCGCGTTCCAGGCGTTCCTGAATGATTTCAAGATGCAGAAGACCAAGGAAACCACAGCGGAAACCAAGTCCAAGTGCGGTCGAGTTTTCCGGTTCGAACTGGAAGGACGCGTCATTGAGATGCAGCTTTTCAAGCGCATCGCGCAGCACTTCATATTCGCTGGTATCAACCGGGAAAATACCACAGAACACCACCGGAATGGACGGTTTGAAACCGGCCAGCGGCTTGGCGCAGGGGCGTTTTTCTTCGGTAATGGTGTCACCGACTTCGCATTCGGCAACGGTTTTCATACCGCAGTTGATAAAGCCAACCTCGCCCGGGCCCAGTTCATCAAGCGCCAGCGGTTTTGGCGTAAAGACACCAACACGTTCAATCGTGTGGCTGACCTTGGCGTTCATGAAGCGGACTTTCTGCCCTTTTTTGAGCGTCCCTTCCTTCACACGCACCAGAATCATCACGCCGAGATAGGTGTCATACCAGCTATCAACCAGCAAAACTTCAAGCGGCGCGGTCGCATCACCGGTCGGTGCCGGCAGACGATGAACCAGTGCTTCGAGCACATCGGGAACGCCAAGACCGGTCTTGGCTGAAATCATCACTGCGTCCGAAGCATCAATGCCGATCACTTCCTCGATCTGTTCCTTGACCTGGTCGGGTTCGGCCGCCGGAAGGTCAACCTTGTTCAGGACCGGAACGATTTCGTGGTTATTTTCAATCGCCTGATAAACGTTGGCCAGTGTCTGTGCTTCTACGCCTTGCGCAGCATCAACCACCAGAAGCGATCCTTCGCACGCGGCAAGCGAGCGCGACACTTCATAGGCAAAGTCAACGTGGCCGGGCGTATCCATCAGATTGAGCGTATATTCCTGCCCATCCTTGGCGGTATATTTCAGACGTACGGCCTGAGATTTGATGGTGATGCCACGTTCACGTTCGATATCCATCGAATCGAGAACCTGATCGGCCATCTCACGTTCGGTCAGGCCACCGGTCAACTGGATCAGACGATCGGCCAGGGTCGATTTACCGTGGTCAATATGCGCGATGATCGAAAAGTTACGAATGTTCTTAAGGTCAGTCATTTTGGCTGCTTCTGGCACTAAAATTGGCTGGCATTTCGCCGCGTGGCACATTTGTTTCGAAACGGTGTGATCACCCGAACCGGGCTGATACGTTCGGCGCAATCAGCAAGCTGTCCTGTTGCGTTCCGCCCCGGTCTGCGCACCCAAAGGCCGCGACTCAGAGGCCGGATCACATCCGATTGCCGGATTGGCATGAACAGGAAAACCCGCCTTGCGTGATCGCCATATCATTCGGAAAACTGTCTTTTCAATTTCCCGGATCAATCACCAGCGGGTTTATAGGGGTTTTTGCCCGGAATTAGAAGCGTTGTGTTGTGTTTCGCCCCCAACGAATTCACATGTCTGGCACGCAGGCCTTTTGATCAAACCGGTGCCGATTGGCGCCAAACACATCAAAGAACTGCCAAACTGGCGTGGATAAAGACTTTTTCTTTGTTTGCACCCATGAATTCATCTGTTTGTCATCTTTTCAACCACACGAAAAGAACATAGGTTTCAAGGGTGGAAACCTGAAACCATCCTGACAGGGATACGCTGAAAACATGTTCATGACATCCATCGAGCCATCCCTGTCCCAGCGCAGTCTGGTTAAACTGCGCAAAAGGCTCGCAGCCCTGACCCTGACGGGCGTGTTTGTCTTGCTGTTTTCGTTCTTCTTTATCCAGAAAACGCTTTATGACAGTGCAGTTGATCACGCCCGCGCCGAGCTTGAGGCAACGGCATATCGGCTTGGTCTGATGCTGTTTCAGCATCAGGATATCGATCTGCAACAGATTGTTGATGACAATTCCACCATCACCATCGGTGTCCTTGATGAAGAATTTCATCAGATCAAGGGCTTTATCCCGCCGCATCTGATCGGTGATCTGTCAGACTTTATTCGCGAACAAAAAGCTGATCGTGCGTCCCTGCTATGTGTTCACAATCAGCAGGTCATGATCATGGCTTACAGCAAGCTTCATGACATTGACCGTATTGTTGTTGCCTATACCCCGCGCAGTGTGATGATGGAAAACTGGCGTCAGGCCATCATTTTGCATGCCCTGATGTTTGTCATGGCGCTGGTCATCATGAGCGGCCTGTCATTCTGGCTGTGGCAGCGCCTGAAACGCCAGCATCTGCGTGCGATCAATCTGACCGAGCATTTCAGCGAAACCGAAAACACCCTGTCGCAATGCGGCTGCGCGGTAATCAGCTGGCCGGTTGACAGCAAGGATGGAAAGCTCAGCACCCAGTTGAACTGGCCGGAAATCCTTGGCCCGACGGACGAGACAGTGCGTCCGTTAATGACCGACTTCCTTGATCGTCTTTCACCGTCATCGCGCGCGAAGCTCAAAGGCCCACTGATTGATAACAACTGGCCGACCGAACGGATCGGAGCAATGGTCGATCTTCGGGTTACCGCCCAGCAGTCACAGCGTTTTTATCTGATGGCGCAACGCCTTAAGGATAATGACGCCGACATCATTTCCGTGCTGCTTCTGGAAACTGCCGAGCAACAGGAATTATGCCATCCGTTTGAGACCTATCTTCGGCATACACCGGAACCATCAATTGCCGTTGATCAGGATGGCATTTTGCGTGGATTCAGCCCGGCACTTGAAGAGCTGATTGGTCCGAAACTTCATGACCTGACCGGCATGAATTTCTTTAACCTGTTCGAACACGAAGACCAGCAATCGGCGATGACAGCCTTTGGCCAGAGCGGCGGGCCCATCATGATCGGGGATGGGCAAACAATCTTGCGGGTACGCCATCATGACGGATCGGTACGCTGGCTGGCCTGGCGGGGTATTGGGCCGATTGACGGCATGACCTTTGCCAGTGCACGTGACGTGACCGAGTTTGTCGAGAATGCCAACAAGCTACGCGATACCCTTGATCAGCTTAAACGCAGCAACGAGGATCTTGAACAATTCGCCTATGTCGCGTCTCACGACTTGCAACAACCCCTTCGCATGGTGGCAAGCTATACCCAGCTTCTCAAACGTCGTTATGGCGGCACGCTTGATCAGGAAGCTGACGAATATATCGATTATGCGGTTGATGGCGCCAAACGGATGCACAAGCTGATCAGCCATCTGCTTGAATATGCCAAAACCGGCACCAGCGAAGACCTTACCGAGATTGATTGCAACCTTGTTCTCAACGAGGCACAGGCAGACCTTAAGGCCGTGATCAGCCAGGAACACGCGACAATCACCCATGATGATCTGCCCACGATCAAGGGGGACCGGATCGCCCTTTCGCGCCTGTTCCAGAATCTTCTATCCAACGCCATCAAATATCGCCGCCCGGGAGTCCCCCCGCATATTGAAATTACGGTCGAACCCGATCCGGTACTGGGCGACTTCTGGCGGTTTTCGGTTCGGGACAACGGGATTGGCATCCATCCGGAACATGCACAACGCATTTTCCGCCTGTTCCAGCGCCTGCATAAAGACGAGTTTTCCGGAACCGGGCTTGGATTATCGCTGTGTCGCAAGATTGTCGAACAGCATGGCGGACGCATCTGGCTTGATACCAGCCGCCCGGTCAGCGATCCGGGCACAACCATCATTTTTACCCTGCGTGTCAATCGACCCGAATAACCCCCGACCATAACACCCGACCGATCACATCTCGCAGGCAAAGGATCCGTGCACCTTTTGCGAGTCCTGAGTGGCAAGCATATTGCTTGGATAAGCTGGTATCGGAGCAGCCGGGTAAAAGCTGCCCTGTGGTGGCCAAAGGAGTAATGCATGTTCACAATACCCGCCCTATCACGGTCGCGAATATCCGTTCTTGTCACCATGCTGGGCGTGCTCACGCTGGGCGCGTGTGGTTCTGACATGCGGACCATGAATGACAGCCACATGCAAAAGCTGGCCTACTTCTTTGCCAATCACGAACCGGGTGAGCCCTTGCCACGCGGTTGGAGACGCCTTGATGGCGCAGAAATCAATTACCGTTTTGCAAACGAAACATATGCCGTCTATTCCATTGACGAAGACGAACAGCTTCTGGTCATGCATCTTTATGACAATGGCGAAGGCCGCCTTGAAGCCAATGATGATCGCGAAAGGTGCGTGTGGAACACCATGATGGATCAGCTGGCCATCGAATGCGATGACACCGATATGGAATGGCACATCTTTACCAATGGCCCGGACCTGATCGCACTTGATCTTGATGAAGATGAATATGCCATCTTGCGAAAACGCCCCGGTCGGTAAATTTGACCCGGTCGGGCCAGATATATGACCAACCCGTAACTCATCCCAAACAAAAGCGGGCTGCCCCTGGATAAGGGCAGCCCGCTTTGTTATCGGGGATGTGGAAGACGCCTAGGCGCGCAACGATCCACCTGTTGCCTTTTCAACCGCATCAACAACCTTTTTGCTGACCGCTTCAATTTCTTCGTCGGTCAGGGTTGCCTTGGTCGGCTGCAAGGTGATCGAGAAAGCGAGTGATTTCTTGCCATCTTCGATACCTTTGCCTGCATAAAGGTCAAAGATTGTAACCTCGGTGATCAGGTTACGGTCTGCACCACGCGCAGCCTTGATGATCGCCTCGGCCTTGACGTCGCTATCAAGCAGGAAGGCAAAGTCACGCTCGACCGACTGGAAGCTTGATGCGTTCAGGGATGGGCGGGCAGTGCCTTTTTTCTTTGGCATCGGAATGTTTTCAACAAACAGTTCGAACGCCACGACACGGCCTTTGACACCCAGCGCCTTGAGCACTTTGGGGTGCAGTTCACCGAAATAGCCAAGAACGTTTTTCGGACCCAGCTGCAGGGCCGCCGAACGACCCGGATGATACCAGGCCGGTGCACCTTCGGTGTTGACCTGAAGGTTTGCGGCATTGGTCCCAAGTGCATCAACCAGTGCTTCGACATCGGCCTTGACGTCAAAGACGTCAACGTCACGACGCGAACCGGTCCAGCTGCGCTGGGTGGTCGAACCTGCACGAAGGCCCGCCGCCACCAGACGCTGATCACCCGGCTGGTCACCAAAGAATTCCGGACCAACCTCAAACAGTGAAAGATCGGCAAAACCGCGAGCCTGATTGCGGCCGGCTGCTGCGATCATGTTGATCAGGGCGTTCGGACGCATGACATCCAGATCGGAACTGATCGGGTTGGCAAGGAACAGGCCTTCCTTGAGTTCGCCAAACAGTTTTGCCCAGCGTGAATCGGTGAAGGACCAGGTCACGGTTTCATAAAGACCACGCGACGCCAGAATGCGACGGGTCAGACCAACACGTTTCTGCATCGGTGACAGAGCCGGGACCGGAAGACTGGTTTCACGTTCAAGCGGAACAGTCGGGATTTTGTCATAACCGACGATACGCAGAACTTCCTCGACCAGATCGGCTTCACCGATGATGTCCGGACGCCAGGTCGGGGCAACAGCGGTAATGACCGGTGCCGAACCACTGACCTCAAAGCCAAGAGCGGTGAGGATTTCAATCGCGCGGTCGGCATCAACAGCAACACCGCCCAGCTCAAGAATCCGGTCGATCCGCAAATCAAAGGCATTGCGCGGATTGGGAACGTCGCCTGCCTTGACGACGTGGGAGACTTCACCCCCACAGATCTCGGTGATCAGATGGGTGGCAACTTCCATGCCCCATGCGACCGACTGCGGATCAACGCCACGCTCGAAACGATAGCGCGCATCGGAATTGACCTGAAGCTTGCGACCGGTTTTGGCGATGCTGATCGGGTCAAACAGTGCGCATTCGACGAAGACATTGACGGTTTCTTGAAGGCAACCGGTTTCTTCACCACCAATGATGCCACCGATGCCAAGTGCCTTTGCCTGATCGGCAATGACAACCATGGAATCGGAAAGCTCGTATTCCTTGTTATCAAGGGCAGCAAGCTTTTCACCGTCGGTCGCGTAACGAACATTGATGTCACCCGACAGTTTGTCGGCATCAAAAACGTGCAGCGGACGGCCAAGATCGTGGGTCACAAGATTAGTGATATCAACCAGCGCCGAAATCGGACGCAGGCCGATGGCCTCAAGACGGGCTTTGAGCCAATCCGGGCTTTCGCCATTTTTCACGCCACGAATATAGCGACCGTAGAATGCTGGAACTGCATTGTTTTCAGCGATCTCGCCGGAAATGGTGACGCCAATCGGGCTGTCAAACGAACCGGCAACCGCTTCCTGACGCGGATCGGCCTTAAGCGTGCCGATGCCTGCTGCTGCCAGATCGCGGGCAATACCGCGCACACCGGTGCAATCGGGACGGTTCGGGGTCAGGCCGATTTCAATGATCGGATCATCAGCACCGAGAACGCCTGCAACCGGCGCACCGATTTCTGCATCTTCGGGCAGTTCGATGATGCCGTCATGGTCTTCACCCAGGCAAAGCTCACGGGTGGAGCACATCATACCCTGGCTTTCGATGCCACGGATCTTGCCCGGCTTCAGCTTGGAACCATCAATCGGAATGATCGCGCCCGGCTGTGCCAAAGCAACCTTAAGACCCGTGCGCGCATTTGGCGCACCACAGACGACCTGGATGATCTTGTCACCGGTATTGACCCGGCACAGTTTCAGGCGGTCGGCATCCGGGTGCTGACCTGCTTCTTCGATATAGGCGACACGAATGTCAGCAAGAGCTGCTGCACGATCAGTGACATTTTCGATTTCAAGACCGATATCGGTCAGTTTTTCGGCAACCACCTTGATCGAAGCATCGGTATCAAGGTGCTGTTTCAGCCAATCAAGTGTGAATTTCATAATCTCAGCCCCTTACCATGTTCGGTACATCCAGCGGCACGAAACCATAATGTTTCAGCCAGCGCAGATCGGTATCGAAGAAGGTGCGAAGATCAGGAATGCCGTATTTCAGCATGGCGATACGTTCGATTCCCATACCAAAGGCAAAGCCCTGATATTCATTGGGGTCCAGACCACAAGCCGCCAAGACGCGCGGATGAACCATGCCGCAGCCCAGAATTTCGAGCCAGTCATCGCCTTCACCAATTTTCAGCTCGCCGCCCTTGCGCGAACAGCCGATATCCATTTCGGCACTCGGCTCGGTGAACGGGAAGAAGCTCGGGCGATAGCGCACCGGCACATCATCAAGTTCGAAATAGGTTTTGACGAACTCAAGCAGGCAGCCCTTCAGATGACCCATATGGGTTTTCTTGTCGATCACCAGACCTTCGACCTGATGGAACATCGGGGTATGTGTCATATCGCTATCGGAACGATAGGTGCGACCCGGCGCGATGATGCGGATCGGCGGAGTTTTGCTCTGCATGGTTCTGATCTGCACCGGCGAGGTATGGGTACGCAGCACAAGGCGCGAGCCATCTTCCTGTTCGGGCAGATAGAAGGTGTCCTGCATTTCACGCGCCGGATGTTCCGGCGGAATGTTAAGCGCAGTAAAGTTATGGAAGTCGTCTTCAACATCCGGCCCTTCGGCCAGAGCAAAGCCCATCTCGCCAAAGATCGAGACAATTTCATCAATCGTCTGGCTGATCGGATGAATACGGCCCGCCGTTTCATCCGGGCGCGATGACAGGGTGACGTCGATCCGTTCACCCGAAAGGCGTGCCTCAAGGGCCGCATCTTCGAGGGCGGTTTTGCGGGTGTCGATTGCGCCTGCTACCTGGTCTTTGACAAGGTTCAGCGTCTGACCAAATTCACGACGCTGATCCGGGTCCATCTTGCCAAGGTTTTTCATAAGGCCGGTAATACGGCCTTTCTTGCCAAGGGCGCTGATGCGGACTTCTTCAAGGGCAGCAAGATCAACTGCCTTTTCGACTTCCGACAGAACCTCTTCGCGCAATGCTTCGATGTTTTCCATAACTTCCGACGCTTTGGCTTGGGTTTAAAAATTACAAAAAGAAAGGGGACGGCCAATATGGCCGCCCCCGATCAAATCAGGCAAGTGCCGATTAAACCTTTTAACAAAGGTTTATTAGCCGAGTGCAGCCTGCGCCTGGGAAACCAGAGCTTTGAAAGCTTCCGGCTCACGTACTGCGATGTCAGCAAGCACCTTGCGGTCCAGTTCAACGCCAGCCTTTTTGAGGCCATTCATGAACTGCGAATAGCTCAGACCGTTCTCACGTGCGCCAGCGTTGATACGCTGGATCCAGAGCGAGCGGAACTGGCGTTTCTTAACGCGACGATCGCGGTATGCATACTGCAGACCTTTTTCCACAGCCTGAACGGCGGTGCGGAAAGTATTGTTGCGGCGACCGCGGTAACCCTTGGCAGCCTTAATAACCTTGCGGTGACGAGCGTGAGAAGTCACGCCCCCTTTTACACGAGCCATTTAACTCTCCTTCAACCTTAACCGTACGGCAGGAATTTTTTGACGATGCGGGCATCTGCGTCACAGAGGATCTCCGTGCCACGAGCCTGGCGCTTCATCTTGGTCGGTTTCGCAGTCAGAAGGTGGCGCTTGTTTGCCACGTTGTGACGGACCTTCCCGCTTGCAGTCAGGCGAAAGCGTTTTTTCGCACTCGATTTAGTCTTCATCTTGGGCATTTTTCTATCCTTGCATAAGCAATGAAAACGAAATCCCCTTCGGCGGCTGGGCATGCCCTGAAGGACCATTACAGTTCTTCCAGCCTCACCACCTGTTTTGGGGACGGGTGGTTATAGACTCCGGGATAGCCTTTTTCAAGGGCCAATTCGCCCCTTTCCCCTTGCATTTTGCGGCCCAGACCCGCCATTGTGCCTTTGTCTGGCATATTTGCCTGTCCGCCCGCATCCCGGTTTCAGCTATCTGACTGATCACATGTCACAAATTACGTCTATCATTCTGCCATTCTTTGCCCTGATCGGCCTTGGCTGGCTCGGCGGGAAATTCAGGATCGTCACGCCTGAAGGCATGCGTGGCATCAACGGGTTCGTCTTTTATTTTGCCCTGCCCGCCCTGTTGTTCCGCGCCCTTGCCACCCGTACACCGGCTGAAATCTGGCAACCTGACATCCTTTTGGCCTATGGCGGGGCAACACTGGTTGTTTATGGCCTGACCCGACTGGTTGCCGCCAAATTCTTTGATCTCGACCCAACCAGTCAGACACTGTTTTCCTTTGCCGGAACCATGTCCAATGTCGGCTTTATGGGCTTGCCGCTGATTATCGGTTTGCTGGGCCCCGAGGCCACCGTGCCCCTGATTGTGGCCCTTGCCTTTGACTTGATTGTGATGCTGTCACTTTCGCTTCTTTTACTTGAGGGTGCAAAACATGCGCAGGGCAGAAACTCCCTTGGCAAAATCATTCGCGGAACGCTGACCAATCCGGTCGTTCTGGCCATTATTGCAGGCGTGATTGCCAGTTTGCTTGACCTCAGCTGGCCCGAGGGCGTCGACTATCTGCTTGAATTGCTTGGTCGAAGTGCGGGACCGGCGGCACTCTTTGCCATTGGCGTTGCCCTTGTCGGTCGCCCGATTGCCGAAAAACGGGCAGAGCTTGCTGCAATGTCGATTGCCAAACTGGTGATCCATCCGCTGATTGTTTTTATCGGATTCTATCTGGTCGGGACCGTGACCGGCCTTGAAGCCAAAGCTGTTTTCCTGCTTGCGGCCCTGCCAACAGCGGGCAATGTCTTTGTCGTTGCGACGACTTATGACCGGTATATCGTACGCAGTTCATCGATTGTGCTGGTAACGACAGCCCTTGGTGTCATCACCTTTTCGATCTTCTCGCTGTATATCGATCCGATTATTGCATTGCTTGACAGCGTTGCCCCCTGAACCACAGAAAAGGCGCGACGCTCAAAACTGTCACGACCCGCTCCGCTTGGTCGCGACACAATTTTATTTTGCTGATCGCATCGGAAATTGTCGCTTGGCCGTGAAAAACAGCTAAACAGCCGTTTTAATAGTATGTGCGCGGCCGATCCATTTCTCGATTCGGCTCATCAGTTTTTCACGGTTAATCGGCTTGAGAACGAAGTCATTGCCACCTGCGGCAACACCGCCACGCAAGTCTTCTTCGCCCTGACGGGCGGTGACATAAATGATCGCACAGGCCAGATCGGGGAAATGGGTCCGCACATTAAGTGCGGTTTCAAACCCGTTCATGTCAGGCATCATGATATCCATCAGAATGATGCGAGGACGTTTGGTCTTCAAAAGTTTGAGAAGATCCTTGCCAGAGGAAACACCCTGAAACGTGAACCCGCCGCTCTCGACGATTCGTTTCAGCAAGACCAGACTTTTCGGGTCATCGTCGACACCAACGATCAGAAGATCATTTCCTGCTGGCATGGCATTCCCTCTTTGGCTTGGACCTTTTGGGGCAGAACGGCAAAACGCCGCGTCTTAACGCGGCGCCAGCACCATAATCATAATACGGCCTTCCATCTTTGGCATCATTTCCGGTTTTGCGAGGTCTTCAAGATCCCCCGAAAAACGCTGCAACATGCCAAGACCGAGATCCTGGTGAGCCATTTCACGTCCGCGGAAGCGCAACGTAACTTTCACCTTATCTCCACCGCCAAGAAACTTCTGCGCAGCACGCAGTTTGACATTGTAGTCATGGGTATCGATGTTCGGACGGAGCTTGATCTCCTTGACCTCGATAACCTTCTGTTTCTTTTTGGCCTCGTTCTGCTTCTTGCTTTGTTCGTATTTGAACTTGCCGTAGTCGATCAGCTTGCACACAGGCGGTTCGGCATTGGGCGCAACTTCGACCAGGTCGAGTCCGACTTCCGCTGCCATTTCAATGCCTTCACGCACCGTCATCGGCTCCGACATATTGCCTTCGGCGTCGACAACACAGATGGAACGGGCTTTGATATCCTCATTGACGCGCGGACCTTCCTTGGTCGGCTGCATCGGTTTGCGTGGTCGTGCTATGGATAATCTCCTATGGTAATCAAACAAATCGGTCAGAAACAGAAACGACGAAATACACTGCTTGATCAAACAGTGTTTTCGTTCCAACCTGACCTAGCATATCCGCATGCGTTCAGAAAGCAATGTTTTTAGGCAATTACACTGGTCGCAAAGCGCCATTTTCCGGGCCTTTCATTCAGGAGCACCAATAACGCCACCCGCACCGATTTCCTAATCGGTCAGATCAAGGCGGCGCCGGACTTCATCCATCACCCGCTTTACGGTCAACTGCCGCAGATCGCTCTCGCGAATAACACTTACCGCGTCTTTCCCGATCCCGCGTGGCGCGCTGAGTTTCGGATCGGATTCGTTCGAAAACAGCACGATCGAAGGTGCAGCTGCGGCGGCTGCGATATGCATCGGCCCGGTATCATTCCCGATTGCCAGAACCGACCGCGCTGCAAGTGATGCAATCTCAAGGAAACCGGTACGCCCCATCAGATTGCGGGCCTTTGGGCACATCTGATCAATCTTGTTGAGCACCTCGGCTTCCTTATCGGTTCCAATCAGAACCGGCGTCAGGCGATAATCGGCAAGTTTCTTGGCCAGAAGACCAAAACGTTCGGCAGGCCAGCGTTTTGCCGGACGATGTGGTGCACCGCCCGGACAAATCAAAACAAACGGGCTTCGAATGCCGAACCGTTCCAGATCAATATCCGGTCCTTCAAGGTAAGGAGCCGGCACATCCTTGATACCTGCATCCAGAAGTTGCTCCGCCATGCGGTCAATTGAATGCATGGAATCACGATGCGGATTGGCGTGGGGATGCGAACATCCCCGGGCAATACCCGACCATTCCGGCTTCGGGCCCGGCCAGAACAGTTTGTAATAAAAGCCGCTGCGATCTGACGTTTGAAGATCATACACCCGGTCAAACTTGCCATTCCGCAGAAACCGCCGCAGCGCAAGAACTTCGCGCGGCTGGCTCAACTTGGGACGACGATCAATCGCAATCGAATCAAAATAACCACTCGCCTTCATCAGATCGACATAGGGACGCGTGGTCAGAACGGTAATATGCGCATCCGGATGGGCTGCACGAATTGCCGCAAACGGCCCCATCGCCAGAACAACGTCTCCAAGCGCGGACAGTTTGATCACAAGGATACGCTGGCGGGGCAGGTCTGCAGCTTGGAGAGAGCTTTCATCTTCGATGACCGACATCGGAGTTTCCTGTTCGCTTTCGATTTTCTGGTCGGTCATACCGCGTTCCTGATAACGCGCTTGAGCGCCTTGGCATAAACACGCAAGGTTCTTTCTGCCATTTGTTCGAGCGAGAATTCCTCGATCACGTGATTGCGGCCCTTGGTGGCAAGGATCGCCCGTTTTTCCGGAGTCAAGCTAAGAACCTGAATAAGGGCACGCGACAGCTGATCAACTTCATTCGGACTCACCAGCCAGCCGGTTTCACCGGGCAGCACCGTTTCCATCGCACCACCATGTGCGGTTGAAACCACCGGTCGTCCCATTGCCTGTGCTTCGGATGGAATGCGCCCGAATGCTTCCGGCTCAATTGACGGACAAGCCACAACATCGGCCAGCATATAAGCTGCAGGCATATCAGCACAGTGATCGACGATATGGACAACATCCTCGAGACCAAGCTTGCGGGTAAGCTGCAACAGTTCTTCTCGATACGCCGTACGCCCCTGATCCGATCCGACAATCAGACAACGCACCTTGCGGTGTCCCAGTTCTTCAAGAACAGCTGGTAATGCCCGAATAAGAAAAATTTGCCCCTTCCAGCGTGTCAACCTGCCCGGCAGCATGATCACATATTCTTCACCGTTCAGACGCCATTGGGTCGAAAGGGCTATCAACCGTTCCTGGCTGACATTTTCCGGATTGAAAAGATCGATATTCGTACCGCGTGGAACGATGTTGAGGCGCTCCGGGTCAACCTTGTAATATTTGTTGATGTGATTGGCGATATGCTTGGAAATCGCAATCACCTGATCACCCATGGTCATGATTGCGTTGTAGCGACGCTTGAACGGGTTGTTGTGTCCTGAATAGGTACCATGGAAGGTTGTCACAAACGGAATACCCGTCTTGCGCGCAGCGAAATAGGCACTCCAGGCCGGGGCACGTGACCGGGCATGAATAATATCAACGCCTTCTTCGCGAATCAGCTTGACCAGCGCATCGATATTACGGCGCATGACCAGAATATTCTTTGATTTTAACGGCAGAGTGATGTGTTTCGCACCAAAACGCGCCAGCTCGCGTTCCAGACGGCCGCCCTGGGACGCCACAAGTGCCTTGCCACCGCCATCAACAATGGCACGTGCAATATCGACAGTTCCGCGTTCCACACCACCGGCATCAAGTTCGGGCAGCACCTGCAAGATCACGGCAGGACGATAGTCCCCGTCTTGCGCTTGGGGCTCGGTTCGATAGACTGTTTCTGTCATTACTTCTGACGCGCTCATGCAACTCCAACCATCAACACCCAAGGATTCCGCCCCGGATGACCCATGACATGCCGACGCCACAGCGTAAAAAGCCCGAATATCTTAACCGGACTGACGGTTTGAAAATCGCATACCATCACGTACCGGGCAAGCCATCTGACGTACAGGCGCCTGATACTCCCGGGGTTATGTTCCTTGGTGGCTTCATGTCGGACATGACCGGCACCAAGGCAACCCATCTTGAAGCGCACTGCATTCGGCAGGGGGTGGCTTATACCCGCTTTGACTATTCCGGTCACGGACAATCGTCGGGTAAATTTGCCGATGGAACAATTGGTAAATGGGCCAGTGATGCCATTGCCGTTCTTGACGAAATCACATCCGGACCACAAATCCTTGTCGGTTCATCCATGGGTGGATGGATCATGCTTTTGGCAGCCCTTGCCCGCAAAGAACGGATAGCAGGACTTGTTGGCATCGCAGCCGCACCTGATTTCACCGAAGACCTGATGTGGGCGCAATTTAGCGACGATCAGAAAAAAGTGATCATGGAAAAAGGGGCATTGATCGAGCCAACAGAATATGGCGACGATCCCTATACCATCACCCGCGCCCTGATCGAAGACGGGCGCGAGCAGCTGTTACTGCGCAAACCGATTGATCTTGCCTGCCCGGTACGCTTGGTACAGGGAATGCAGGATCCTGATGTCCCCTGGCAGACAGCCATTCGCCTGACAGAGGCGCTGGCAACAGATGACGTTCGGGTCGATCTGATCAAGTCAGGAGATCACCGCCTGTCTGAACCCGACCAGCTTGATGTCATCACCAAGCATCTTGATGAAATGATTGCAAAGACAGCAGGCTAGCCTGCTGTCCTCTCAGATTGAAAGTGTTTGGCAACCAGATCAGGCGAGAACAACGTTCTCGTCCCTGATTTCCACCGCGACCGGTTCAAGTGCATCCCCCGTGCAAGGACCAGACACACATTCCCCGTCTTCGATCCGGAACCGCGCACCGTGGGTGGAACAGATGATTTCCTCACCGAAATCGCTGATGAATTCATCAGGCTCCATATCAAGCGGCACACCGATATGCGGGCAACTGTTTAGATAGCCGAAAACATCACTCCCGCTTCGAACCACAAAAATGCCGGTTCCGCCAAGATTGATGCCCTTGGCTCCGGTGGCATCAAGATCACGCAACGCACATAAAACCGTGCCGGATTCTGCAAGACTGGTCACGGTGCAACCCCGCCCATTTCACAAATCGCAGCCCATGACGCATCATCAATCGGCATCACAGAGAGACGCGATTGTTTAAGCAATGACAATTCGGCAAAACGCGGATCAGCCTTGATATCGGCAAGGCTGACCGGCGTCTTCAGCGGCTCGACCGTCTTGAAATCGACCTGGACAAATTTGCCGGTGGCATCGCCTGGATCGGGATAGAATTCGCGCACCACTTCAACAATGCCGACAATGCGTTTTTCATTTACCGAATGATAAAAGAACGCCTTGTCTCCGATCTTCATGGTGCGCAAGTTCTTGGCAGCCTGATGATTGCGAACTCCATCCCAGCCTTCGACATCCTTCCTGACCTGGTCGTCCCACGACCAGCTTCCCGGTTCGGTTTTTACCAGCCAGTATGCCATGGCTCAGAACACCTTCTTGAACGGGCGAATGACTACGGATTCAAACAGACCCGCCTTGGCATAGGGATCATTGGCGGCAAATTCGCGAGCATCCTCGATTTTATCAAACTCGATGATAAAGACCGAACCGTTCATGCCTTCCATATCAGGATCAAGGGTCGGACCGGCCGCCACGATACGTTCGGCAAAACCGCCTTTGATATAGGCCAGATGGTCTTCGCGATTGGCTTTGCGAACATCAAGATGACCGGGCTTATCAACACAACGGATATAGAAATGCATGGACTGTTTCCTGCTTCTTTATGGGATCAATGACCATAAAGTGACAGAACAACACGACATTCTCAAGCCGAACCAATCGGCAATAACCTGCTTATGAACAAGGGGCTGACAGAAATCAGCCGTTACTTTCAAGCTCGTCACGGAACGGACGCTGCAAGAGGGCATTAATCGTGCTGCGCAGATCCGCATCATGGTTTGCCACCTGATCAACAGCCGCACAAATCGGCATCTCCACACCATATTTGGCGGCCACTGCAGTAATCGAGGCTGCGGTATGAACACCTTCGGTCACAGATCGGCGTTCAGAGAGAATATCCTGCGCCTTACGACCTTCGCCAAGTGCGACACCAAAAGTGTAATTGCGCGAAAGTGTCCCCGTACAGGTCAGGGTCAGGTCACCAAGGCCGGCCAAGCCCATCATGGTTTCAACCCGACCACCCATGGCGACAGCCAGACGTGACATTTCGGCAATCCCGCGGGTAATCAGGGCCGCACGCGCATTATCGCCAAGCTTCAGGCCCGCCACAACGCCACTTGCAATCGCAAGAACGTTCTTGATCGCGCCTGCCACTTCAACACCGGCCACATCAGTACTGAAATAGGGACGGAATTCCGGCGTACCAATCAGATCGACCAGACGTTTGCCCAAAACACGATCCTCACAGGCAAGTGTAATGGCCGCTGGTAACCCGACTGCAACTTCCTGGGCAAATGTCGGGCCCGACAAAACAGCAACCGGCACATTGCCAAGCGTCTCATTGACCACCTGCGCCATCAGCGCACCGGTTTCCTTTTCAATTCCCTTGCAGCAAATCACCGCCGGAAGCTCGTCTGGCCAATGGGCGGCAAAGCGTGTCAGGGTTTCGCGCAAATGCTGCGCCGGGGTTACCAGAAGTACCGCATCGGAGTCCCGAATGCCGTCATAGTTTGTGGTTGCCCGCAATGCACCGGGCAACTGGACACCGGGCAAATAAAGATCATTCTCGCCGTTTTTGTTGATCCGGTCGGCAAGATCAGGATTACGCAAAATCAGTTCGACATCTTCGCCAGCCCGCACTGCCTGTACGGCAAGGGCCGTTCCCCAGGCACCGCCACCAACAACTGTAATGCGCTTTTTCATGATCATTGTTCCGGCAAAAGTGAAGTCGTTCTGGATGGTCGCAGACTTGCGCGATTGTCCCTATGCCTTGACCCCGGCACCGGGACGCTTGGGTGCCTCGGGGTCGAGCGGCCAGCGCGGACGTGGTTTGAAATCAAGATCGTCGCGCTCGCCCAGACGGAACCGTTCCAACCCGGCCCAGGCAATCATCGCGGCATTATCGGTACAAAGATCAAGCGGTGGGGCAACAAGCGTCATCCCTGCCTGATCTGTGAGTTCGGTCAGGCGTGTGCGCAGATATTTGTTCGCAGCAACCCCGCCCGCAAGAACCATGGTCTTGCCTGCCGGATAGTCGCGCATGAATTCAAACACCGCATTGCGCGCCCGATCAATAAGGGTATCGCCGACTGCGCGCTGGAAGGATGCGGCAAGATCGGCTTTGACTTCTTCGGTCTGTTGTTCGACCGGGAAACCGTCAAGATAGGTTCGAACTGCTGTTTTCAGGCCCGAGAACGAGAAATCACATCCCGGACGACCACGTAACGGACGCGGCAAGCCAAACCGGTTCGGATCACCTTTCGCAGCAATCTTTTCCAGTGCCGGTCCACCGGGATAACCCAATCCCATCATCTTGGCGGTTTTATCAAATGCCTCGCCAACCGCGTCATCAATGGTGGTGCCGATGCGCTTGTATTTGCCAACACCCTCGACAATCAGAACCTGACAATGCCCTCCTGAAACCAGAAGCAGCAGATACGGGAAAGCCACATCATCGGTCAGACGAACCGTAAGCGTATGACCTTCAAGATGATTAACCGCAAGGAACGGTTTCTGCGCGGCAAAGGCAATCGCCTTGGCGGTCATGGTGCCAACCATCACCCCGCCAATCAGGCCCGGACCACCGGTACAGGCCACCGCATCAAGATCATCAAATTCGACACCGGCATCATCCATCGCCTCGGCAACCAGACGATCAAGATGTTCAAGATGCGCGCGTGCGGCAATTTCGGGCACAACCCCGCCATAGGGACGATGATCGTCAAGCTGGGACAAAACACGGTTTGCCAGAATTTCGCGCTTGTCATTGACGACAGCAGCGGCCGTTTCATCACAGCTTGTTTCGATACCAAGTACGATCATGTGTTTGATCCGCTTATGCAGGTCTGCCGACAGGTTCGGCAATCGGAATCCATAATATGTCTGGCGATGATGTAGCGGAAACTTTGTGTTCTTTCCACCCCCGACGGGCGCAAGTGCCATATGCAGTTATCGCGCTTCACGCATGACCAGACCAATTGTTCCCGACAATCATCCTTTGGCATCCTTTGCCCGCACTGGACATAAGTCAATGAAACCGCCGGGAAATGCACTAGGATCAACCGTATCACATATGTGATTTTTCGGGGTTTGAACCACCGCCAACCCTTGTTTTTAAACGATTTTAAGACTAAGACTTCAGCCATGACAGATACAGCTAAACTTCGCATCGGTACCCGTGGTTCTCCCTTGGCACTCGCCCAGGCACACGAGGTACGTGACAAACTGGCAAAGGCCCATCCGGAACTTTCCGCCGAGGGGGCCATTGCCATTACCGTGATCACCACGACCGGCGACAAGATACTTGACCGGGCCTTGTCTGAAATCGGTGGCAAGGGCCTGTTCACCAAGGAAATCGATGACGCCCTGATGGGCGGCGAAATTGATCTGGCCGTGCACAGCATGAAGGACGTTCCGACAGTTCTTCCTGATGGCATGATCCTGCCAACCATTCTGCCACGTGAAGATGTCCGCGATGCGTTTATTTCGCTGAAATATAAAAGCTTTGCTGAAATGCCGGCTGGCTCTGTCATCGGATCGGCGTCCCTGCGCCGTCAGGCGATGATCCTCAATAAATATCCCGATCTGAAAGTCGTGACATTCCGTGGCAATGTTCAGACCCGTTTGCGCAAACTGGGCGAGGAACAGGTTGATGCCACCCTGCTTGCAATGGCTGGCCTGAACCGGTTGGGACAGCCCGAAATTGCCACCGCACCAATTGCCGAAGACGATATGCTGCCCGCCGTCGCACAGGGCGCCATCGGCATCACCATTCGCCAAACCGATACGCAAACCAGAGAATGGCTTGACGCATTACATTGCGAAAAATCTGCCATCCGCGTTGCTGCCGAACGTGCAGCCCTTAAGGCCCTCGATGGTTCGTGCCGCACCCCTATTGCAGCACTGGCAGAGTTTAATGATGATGGCAGCCTGCGTTTGCGCGTTGCAATTGTCCGTCCCGATGGGAGCGAACGACTTGATACCGAACGCCTGATCGCCAAGCCGGATATAGACAGTGCCGCCGCGGCCGGAACTGATGCCGGTGAAGAACTGAAACAGCGTGGTGGGCCAGACTTTATTTCGGCCTGACCCCGGCAATGACGGGAAAGCAGATGGGACCCTTGGTGTTAAATACCCGGCCCGAAACCGATTCTGCCGACCTTTTGGCCGCGCTTGAAACACGCGGCTTTCGTCATTTATCGGCACCGATGCTTGCCATCTCTTTTCCGGCAACCGACACGCCGTTTGATATCAGCCCCTATCAGGCACTGATATTCACCTCCGCGAATGGCGTTCGTGCCTTTGACCGGCTGACCAATGATCGCAGCCTGCCTGCGCTTTGCGTCGGGGATGCAACCGCGCGCATGTGTCGGGAACTTGGCTTTGCCACGGTTCAATCCGCCAATGGTGACATTCACGATCTGGCTGCACTCATTCGCCAAAAAATTGATCCGTCATCCGGGCCGCTTTTTCATCCAGCCGCTCGCAAGACTGCCGGTGATCTGGGCGAGATGTTGCGCAATGACGGATTTCAGATCGACCGGCAGACCGTCTATGAAGCAATCGCCAGTGACGAACTTTCGCCTGATGTGCTGACTGCACTTCGCCATCATCATATTGACGTCATTTTATTTTTCTCTCCCCGCACTGCGGAAACCTTTGTTAAGCTTGTGCACAGCTATAAGCTTGAAGATGATTTGTCAGGCGTGAGTGCAATTTGCCTCAGTCCGGCGGTGCAATCGAAGATCTCAGACCTTACATGGCATAGAACGTACGTTGCATCACAACCGACACAAGAATACCTTCTTTCCTTATTAGGGTCCGTCGTAACGGCTTGCCGTACCTGACGCCGTTCTGGGAATAACCGCAAACTGCAATGGTCCGATCGTGAAAACACCAGAAACGCCAAAAACCAACGCTTCCACCAAATCGACCGAAACGGAAAAGCCGTCCGAAACCATTTCCGTTGATAGCAAGGGAAATGCCAGCCCGGCCCCCAAAAAGGCGGATGCAGCCCCCGCAGCAAAGTCCGGTATGTCGACTGATACCGGTGCAAAAAAGCCCGATACGGATAAAAAGCCGGCCTCTGATCCAAAACAGGATGGCGCAAAATCCGCAGCGGAACCGGTAGCACCTCTGAAACGCAAGGGTGCTGGCGGCAAGGCGCTGGTTCTGTTCGTTCTGATCATTGTCGGGGCTTTGGCAGCAGGCTGGCTTACACGCGCAATCTGGTGGCGCGATGCCCAGCCGCATCTGGCGCAATATGTGCCCGATGAAATTCTTGCTGAAATTGCCCCGGACGGCTTTGATGCAGATAATCCGTCAAACAATGACGTCACCGTCACCAACGCACCGGTCCCCGAAAGCAATCAGGACACTTCAAACGCCATTCCGGCACCAAGTGAAGATGCCACCATGGCAGAAAAGGGCGACGGCGAAGTCACGACGGGCGATACGCTTCCCGGCGTTACGGAAACGGATTCCCAAATCGCGGACAGTACAACACTCCCCGATGGTGCCGTTGTCCTTGACCCGGACCTGACCGAACGTCTGTCGCGCCTTGAAGGCACGATCAATGCCCTGCGCGAACGCCTTAACAGCGAACGTGGCGATACGCTGAACAATACGGTCGCCCGCCGCATGGCCGAAATCGAAACCCGTACGGCACCGATTGAAGAACTGGCCCGCGTTGAAAGCGAACTTGCCGGTGTCGCCAATGAAATGCGCGAACTCTCGGCCCGCCTTTCGACCATGGAAGAAGAAGTCCGTGCAACCACAGGCCTGCGTGTTGAAAGCCGCGGACAGGCAATTGCCATGGCTGTGACCATCCTGCGTGATGCGCTTCAGCGCGGTGGACCATTCATGATTGCCCTTAATCAGCTTGAACGCAGTGCCGGGGATGATGCGCTCATTCTCGAACAGATCGAAACCCTGAAACCGCTAGCCGAACAGGGCGCACCGACCATCGAAAAACTGCGTCAGTCCTTCCCGGTCATGGCACAGGATGCGGTTGCAGCCGCAACTGATGATCATTCGGGCAGTGTTCTGGATGCGACATGGGCCAATATCAAGAAACTGGTCCCGATCCGTCGCGTTGACGCCGCCGGGGAAGAATCCCTTGAAGGCCGTCTTGTTCTGGCAGAAAACGCCCTGGCACAGGATGACCTTGATGGCGCAGTCGCAGCCCTTCAGGGTGTTGAGGGCGAACATGCCCAGGCCGCTGTCAGCGACTGGCTGAGTGCGGCGGAACATCGTCAAACCCTGAACGCGGCCATCGCGACCTTAAGCGCCCACGCCATCGGCCTTCTGACCGGGGCGGAGGGCAGCCAATGATCCGTCTTCTGACCTTTATCCTCATCACCGCTGCGCTGGTTTTCTGCACCGTCTGGTTTGCTGATAATCCCGGCAATATGACGATTGTCTGGCTGGGTTATCGCTTTGACGGGTCAATCGGCATGGTTGCACTCGGCCTTCTTGCCCTGACTGTTGTGCTGGTTCTGGCATGGCGCGGCTGGACAATGATTGCCAATTCGCCGGGCTGGATCGGGCGTCTTCTGGGCAGTCGCCGCCGCAAAAAAGGCCAGCAGGCATTGACCATGGGCCTGCTTGAACTGGCATCGGGTGATGTGCGTCAGGCGCTTAAACATACCCGTGCGGTTGATCGTTACCTTGAAGACGATACGCTGACGCGCCTGTTGACCGCACAGGCCGCCGAGCTTGATGGCAATAACGATGCCGCCAAACGCCAGTTCGAAGCGATGCTTGAAAAACCGGACTCGGCATTCTTTGGCCTGCGCGGTCTGTTGCAACTGGCCCTTAAGGCCGATGATCGCGAAGCCGCCCTTGACTATGCCGAACGCGCCCATCGTTTGCGCCCGCGCAACCCGGCTGTGATAGTCACGCTGTTTGATCTGCTGCTGACATCGCGTCGGTGGGATCGAGCGCTTAGCCTTCTTGTTGATGCACAAAAGGCATCTGTTTTCGGTGAACAGGAACTCACCCGCCGCCGTGCGCTATTGATCACGGCCAAGGCCGAAGACGCAATTGCGGCCAGTGAAAATGCCGAGGCCATCAAACTTCTGCGCAAGGCACTGAATGCTTCGGCTGATTTTACCGGGGCTGCCGTGCTGCTGGCCGGTCTTTATCGCGATATCAAACAGGATGCCAAGGCCCGCGAAGTCGTCACGCAAAGCTGGCGGGTTGCCCCGTCGGCCGCACTTGGCGCGATTTACCGTGAAACCCTGACCGGCAATCCGCTGGCACAGGTGAAATCGGTCGAAAAGCTGGTTGCGACCAATCCCGACCATGTCGAAAGCCAAATCGTTCTGGCCGAAGCTGCCCTTGAAGCCGACCTTTGGGGAATTGCCCGCAGCAATCTTGAAAAGGCCATGGCAACCAAGGCCGAAGCCCGCCATTACCGTCTTCTGGCCGATCTGGAATTGCGCGAAAATCAGGATGGTGCGAAGGCCCGTGACCTTCTGATCAAGGCAAGCCACGCCAACCCCGATCCCGATTGGCGGTGCGGAGCCTGTGGTGCGGAAACAGATCGCTGGGTGGTGTCCTGCCCGTCCTGTCATTCATTTGGCAGTGTCGATTGGCGTGCACCACTGCGCGTCCATCAGGACCCGGCAGCCAAGCCTGCAACTGACGCAACAAATTCCAAAGAACCTGTTGCGATTGAGCAGGATGGTACCCTTATTGATCACAGTAACGATGATGACGCCGCGACAACCGGGCAGCCATCAAAGGGCAGTCAACCCGCGCTATAATCATCGCAAACCGACCTAAAACAAAACCCCGGGGAAATCCCCGGGGTTTTTCAGTTTGGTCTCAAGCGCGCCTAGTGGCGGAAGTGACGCATGCCGGTAAAGACCATGGCAATGTCATGTTCATCCGCTGCGGCAATGACTTCTTCATCCCGCATGGAACCACCCGGCTGGATCACTGCCGTTGCACCGGCCTTGACCGCAGCCAGAAGACCATCGGCAAACGGGAAGAACGCATCGGACGATACGACCGAACCCTTGGTCCGCAGATCAGCTTCACCGGCATTCTTGCCAGCTTCTTCTGCTTTCCAGGCGGCAATGCGCGAGCTGTCAACGCGGCTCATCTGACCGGCACCAACACCAACCGTCTTGCCGTCTTTGACATAGACGATGGCGTTTGATTTGACGTGCTTGCCAACGCGGAAGGCAAACAGAAGATCATCAAGCTCCGCCTCAGTCGGCTTGCGCTTGGTGACAACTTTCAGCTCGTCACGTTTAACACGACCGGCATCGCGGTTCTGAAGCAGATAGCCGCCCGCCAGCGAACGCAGGGTCATGTCTTCGCCTTCCGGATCGGCCATGCCACCGGTCACCAGCAAACGCAGGTTTTTCTTGGCGGCCAGAACTTCCTTGGCCGCATCATCTGCGTCCGGGCAAATCACGACTTCAGCAAACAGCTTGGCGATTTCTTCGGCGGTTTCTTTGTCCAGGGTACGGTTAACCGCGATGATGCCACCAAATGCTGAAACCGGATCACAAGACAGCGCCTTGTTATAGGCTTCGATCAGGGTCGCACCCTCGGCAACGCCGCACGGGTTGGCGTGCTTGATGATCGCCACCGCCGGTTTTTCGTCAAACTCGGAAACCAGTTCAAACGCGGCATCGGTGTCGTTCAGGTTGTTGAACGACAGTTCCTTGCCCTGAAGCTGGGTCGCGGTTGCCACACCCGGACGGTTTTTACCGTTGGTATAGAACGCGGCCTGCTGATGGGGGTTTTCACCATAACGCAGGGTCTGTTTCAGTTCGGCTGAAACATTAAGACGCTGCGGGAAGGTTTCACCAAGCTGACCGGCAAACCAGGTTGAAATGGCCGAGTCATAGGCACCAGTCCGGGCAAAGGCCTTGGCAGCCAGAACACGGCGGGTTTCTGCGGTGGTTGCACCGTTATTTTCTGACATTTCCGCAACAACGCGGGCGTAATCAGACGGGTCAACAACAACCGTGACCGATTCATGGTTTTTGGCCGCCGAGCGGATCATGCTCGGTCCGCCGATATCGATATTTTCGATGCAGGTGTCAAAATCGGCACCCTTGGCAACGGTTTCTTCGAACGGATAAAGGTTCACGCAAACCAGATCGATCGGGGAAATGTCGTTATCTTTCATCGCCTGCATGTGGCTGGAAAGAGAACGGCGGCCCAGAAGGCCGCCGTGAATCTTCGGATGAAGAGTCTTGACACGACCGTCCATGATTTCGGGAAAACCGGTGTGATCGGCAACTTCCTTGACCGGAATACCAGCAGCTTCAATCGCCTTGGCGGAGCCGCCAGTCGACAGGATTTCAACGCCCTGTTCATGAAGGGATTTGGCAAATTCGACCAGACCGGTCTTGTCGGAAACGGAAATAAGCGCGCGCGCAATACGAGCAGTCATTGGGTTCGCTTTCATGCATCAATGTGATGAAGGTTGCGGACCCATTGATGATATATCGGCCCTCAAAGCATCATCTTGCATCTCTGCTCGTGCATGCGAACCTGACAATGTTGCGGGCAAGACCGGCCTTTTAACGGGACCAGAATGATGTCATTCCGGTCCGGGCCGACACATGATCAATGAGTCCGAACCATGTTTCGCGCGGAGCTTTACCATGTGCAGCGCAAAATGTGGACCCCGAATTCTTGCATGGCGGCTTTTAACAAAGCCGCCACCTGAGCCAAGTACCCGTAACGAAAACGGGGTGGCACTCTGGCCACCCCGCTTCATTCTTGCCAAGTTCAGGATCAGGCAACGTTTTTCTGAACCCCAAGGGTTTCAAGGGCTGCTTCAAGCGATGCCTTCTCGTGGGCGGCATAAAGGGCCAGCTCATCGGCAACCGGCGCGCCAAGGCATTGCTCGAACACGTCCTGATTGGATTGTTCGGCATAGTTTTTCTGTTCGTCACTGCCAAGATTCGACTGGAAGATGCCCGCCGCACTGACCGGCAGGAAGTCTTCGTAAATGATCGGATCGGCACGCAGATATCCCTGATCGACCAGATCATTCACCGACGCTTCAAGATCAACATTTTCCACCGCATTGCGACCAGCCTTGGTCACGCTATAGCGGAAGAATGCCAGTTTCTCGACGCGGAGTGTCTCGTAATCATCGGGGAAGGCCGCAAAACGTTCTGCCAGTTCGGTTTCATAGTCCCGCGCATTCGATCCGCCCGCACTGACCTGAACCGCATGACGGACAGATGCCAAAAGGGTGTCATAAAGCTTGCGTCCCTCGGCGGTCAGGGCAATCCCGCGCTGCTCGATCTCGCCAAAACGTGCGGTATGGGTACCAGCCGTCCCCTTTGCGCTGCCACCAACGAAATAGACCTGTTCTTCAAGCGCCTTGAAGCTGGTCTGACGCAGAAGGATCGGGCAATTGCGGGTGGGCGGGCCTTCAACAATGGCCTTGGGCGATATGCCGCGTTTGGGCATATCCCGCTGAACCGCATCGATATCAAGGGTTCGCGGGGTCAGGTGATTGATATGCGGCCCCTTGAAGCAGACAACATCGGCAATCAGACGATGGGCATCATGAAGCTTCTGATAGGTTTCAAGCGAAACCGTCGCATCACTGTGCCAGCGGAATGTTTCCAGTGCCTCGGCAACAAACTGTTCGGCCTGAATGCGATCAAGACCGCCATTCTTTTCTGCCAGATAAATCAGTTTCAGCGCGTCCGGGGTAAAGATTTCGCGCTCCGCTAGGATCGCTTCGGCCTCGGTGCGAAGGCCTTCATCCTCGATCAGTTCAAGACGCAGAAGGGATGTGAAAACACGAAACGGATTACGGCGCAGGGCTTCGTCATCAATCGGGCGAAAGGCCGTTGAATGCACCGGAACACCTGCCACCGACAGATCGTAATAGCCAACCGGATGCATGCCCATCACCGCAAACAGGCGGCGCATGTTAAACAGCTCTTCGGGTTTACCCAGACGGATCGCGCCATGACGTTCAAGATCAATACGATCAAGCTCGTCATTATGAGCAAGACCGTCTCGGAGCTCCGGATCGGCTGAGAGCTTTTGCCGATTGATGTCAGAAACCAGCTCCATCAGCGTGCCATATTGCGGCACCTCTGCGCGATACATGTCCGACATCGCACTGGAAAACATCGAACGGATTTCATCAGGATGGACAAATGCGTTTGCCGACATGTGGGCCTCCAAAAGACGGATCGTGCAAGAAACCGGAATGGCCAAACGCCTCGGTCATTCCAATTTGTCATTCTGAACGCAAGATATTGTCCGCTTTTGGCAATGACAAACGACAATTCCGCACGAGTTCATTCACCCACGGAATGAATATCACACCAATCGACGTCATATGGATCTGGGAATGTGGAAGCAGCGACCCTAAGCGGAACCGCTGGCCTGTTCGGTACCGCTATCGCCCGATGCATCGGCAAAGATCGACTTTACGCCGATTTCCGGTGGCTGGAATTCCGGAACAAGCTGACTGATCAGCTCAAGGGTTTTATGCGTGTTGCGATTGGTTGCGCTGTCTTCCAGTGCGTCAAACACCTGCCGGATCAGGGCATAATCAACAACACGCGGGCTTGCCAGCATCACACCGTCAGTCTCGGTCGGTGCGGGTGGTTCGCTGTCATGAAACAGTTCTTCATAAAGCTTTTCCCCCGGACGCAGGCCAGTCACCCTGATCTCGACATCCTTGCCCGGTTGCAGCCCTGACAACAGGATCATCTGACGTGCCAGATCAATGATTTTGACCGGCCGCCCCATATCAAGAACAAAGATTTTCCCGCCATCGGTCACACCATGACGTCCCAGCTCGGCTGATTGCAGAACAAGCTCGACCGCCTCGGCAATCGTCATGAAATATCGCGTAATACCTTCGTGGGTCACGGTCAGAGGCCCGCCAGCTTCAAGCTGGCGACGGAACAACGGTACAACCGATCCAGTAGAGCCAAGAACATTGCCGAACCGCACCGTGACAAAGCGCGTTGGCCCGCGCTGATCCGCCGGAAGGGTTTCAAGCGCCTGGCAGTAACATTCGGCCAGACGTTTTGATGCCCCCATCACATTGGCGGGGTTCACAGCCTTGTCAGTCGAAATCAGAACCATGGTCGAAACACCTGCCGCCCGACAGGCTTCGGCAACATTTCGTGTGCCAAGCGTGTTGGTCAGAATGCCTTCATTGGGGTTATGTTCGACCAGTGGCACATGCTTGTAGGCCGCAGCATGGAATACGATTTCCGGGTGATAGCGATCAAAAACCTGACCGATCCGGGTCCGGTCACGGACATCACCCAGAATGCTTTCGCGCGGCAAATCGGGGTATTTTTCCGCCATCTCCATATCGATGGCATAAAGATTATATTCCCCGGCATCGACAAGTCTGACGCTGGCCGGACCGTAAGATGCGATCTGGCGCACCAGTTCCGACCCGATAGAACCACCCGCACCGGTAATCAGAACCCGCTTGCCGCCAATCATCTCGCGCACGCGGTCGCGATCAAGGCGGGCCTGCGGACGCCCCAAAAGGTCTTCGATGGCAACAGGGCGAATTTGCAGCGGATCAGCCAAACCTTCGCGCAGATCACCAAGCTTTGGCAGGCGGGCCAACGTCATGCCAAAACGTTCGGCAATCTCGACCCATTTGACATTGTCTTCATGGCGCAGCGCATCACCGGTCAGAACCAGTCGGCGCGGCAGGCCATGCTTGCTGATTTCAAGCTTGTTGATGACCTCTTCAAGCTTGTCGACCGTTGCAAGAACATCCACGCCATGCATGTTGCGCCCGACACGCCCCTCGGTCAGCGACACAATACCGACAACCTTGAACGGCGTATCTGAGGAACGCTCGGTTTCACGAATAAAGGCCTCGGCCTCGTCACCTGCACCAATCAACAGGACCGGCAGACGGGTCGTTCCCTGACGCACCAGTGCCCGTGCAGTCGATTTATCCTTGGCAATTCGATAGGTCAGGCGCGACCCGCCCAGCAATGCCATCAACAGGAACCACTGAATGATTGGGGCCGAACGCGGCATCCAGTCAAGGCGCGAAGTCAAAAACAGCACAAGGAACAGAACCGCAACCGCGACCGAAACAGCCTTGGCAATACGGGTCAGATCATTGAGCGACGCATAGCGCCAGATGCCGCGATAAAGACCGAAATACCAGAATGATGCCGCCGCAATCAGTGTAAACAGGCCTGCCGAAAACAGAATGTTTTCCGTCGCATAGAAACGCACGCCATCGCCAACCCGCAGATACAGGGCCAACGGGAATGAAATTGCAGCCATGAAAACATCATGGGCAAAGGCAATATGGCTTCGCTGTAAAATGCGCGACATGCGGTCCCTAAACGGCAGTTTTCTATTTATTCAAAGGATATACCCGCTTGATACCGCGCGGATAAGGCTTTCTTTTCGCGCCCGCCCGGAAACAAGTCAAGCAATGCGCATCCGCGTCACCGCAATCACGGCTCCGACCGGCCTTTGACCGGCATGCGAACCATCATGCCAACCAGTGACAGGACAACGATCATCGCGGCAATTACCCGCATCCAGTCGGGTGTTTCACTTTGCGCAAAACACACCCCGATCAGGATCAGGTTGCTGATCGCGATCATGGTGGAAACCCGCGCATGGGAAAATCCGCGCTGGATGGCTAACTGATAGAAATGTTCGCGATGGGCCTGCCAGATTTTTTCGCGACGTAACGCTCGCTTGATCAGGGTAAAGGTCGCATCAAACAGGTAATAGGACGGCAGGATAAGCGCCACCACCCACGCCCCCCGGGATGCCAGATCCAAAAGCATCCAGCCCAGAACAAAGCCAAGCGGCACCGATCCGACATCGCCAAGAAACAGCTTCGCCGGATGCCAGTTCCAGATCAGGAACCCGATCATGATCGCAAGGATGCCAAGCCCGATATAGCCAAGTCCGATAAACTGCGGCAGCGGCACCAAAAGTGCGAGAATGAAAACGCCAAGTCCTATTGATCCGGCCTCGACACCGGAAATGCCATCAATCCCGTCCATGAAATTAAACAGATTGATGAACCAGACCCAGGCAAGCACCACCAGAACATGATCAAGCCAGATCGGTACAATCCCGCCCAGAACCGGCTTGTCGATGGCAAAGACACCAATAATCACCGCAACGAATTGCAGGGCAAAACGCACCGCCGCCGACAGATCATGGCGATCATCAAGCCAGCTTAACAAACCAAGACCGGCTGCTGCGGCCAACATCAGCCAGTGGCTGATCGCCGTAACGCCGGTATGGATAAAGACAACAGCAACCAGAATGATCAGAAGCGGGGTAACCGCCAATCCGCCACCGCGCGGGGTTGGCACCGCGTGACTGGACCGATGGTTGGGCATATCAAGGATCGCCTTGCGCCGCAGATAGTTCAAAACCACCCAGGTCAGCAACATCGAGCCAATCAGAAAGATGCTCGAAAAGGTCGCAAGTCCGGCGAAAGTCATCGTTTGGGCGCCCCTGTCCCTGATCGGTGTAAACTGATCCGTCTGGATTAGCCGGACAGCCCCCTGATCGCAAGGTTTTTCACCCTCAAATCAGGGCCGGATACAGGTTAATATGACCTGTCACACAAGGCTGCCATGCCGTTCAAACACACGCTTGATGCTTTACACTTGGCCATGGCGGCCTTAACTACACGAGACAACACGAAACCGGAGATATCCCTTTGACAGAACGTCGTTCCCGTCCAGCACTACGCAATGCCCCGCGCAAACAGCCGGTCGAGGCACCCGATCCGCGTATGCTTGCACTTAAAACATTGCAGGAATTGCGTGGCGGCGAAGTGACCCTGGACGAACTTCTGTCAAAGCATGGCTATGGCATGCCATCACTTGATCGCAATTTCCTGCGTCAGTTGCTTGGGACCACGCTGCGCCATCTGGGCGAAATCGATGCCGTTCTGGCCCCGCGTTATCAGCCGCCGCAAGACCGCGTTGCTGCGCGCCTGACCAACATCCTGCGACTTGGCGTCGCACAGCTGTTCTTTATGGACACGTCTGATTACGGGGCGGTCGACAGTACGGTCAATCTGGCCCGTGATGCGGGTCTGCACAAATACACCAAACTGATCAACGCAGTTCTTCGCGGATTGCAGCGTGACGGCTTTGAATGGCCCGAAGGTGTCGAAGACTGGCAGCTTAACATCCCGGCATGGCTGCGCGGATCGTGGAAAAAGGCCTATGGCGCCGAAACCGCACAGGCCATTGCCGAGGCAAGCCTTGGCCACGCCATGCTCGACCTGTCGATCAAGGATCGCAGCACCTCTGCCGAGTGGGCCGAAAAGATGGATGGCCTTGTTCTTCCGACCGGTTCGGTCCGCCTTGAAAGCGGTCGTCGTATTCGCGACCTTCCGGGTTATCGCGATGGCGACTGGTGGGTGCAGGATGCCGCCGCTGCCATCCCGGCAACCCTGTTTTCGGCCTATAAGGGCAAGACGATCTATGATCTTTGCGCCGCACCGGGCGGCAAAACCATGCAGTTGGCATCCCTTGGTGCCAGTGCGATTGCGGTTGATAAATCCGAAGGCCGCCTGAAACGCGTTTTTGAAAATCTTGAGCGCGTTGCATTGGGGGCGGCAGTTGTCACCGGGGACGCCACCGATCTGGCGCCCGATACCCCGCGTGCTGATGCGGTTCTTCTGGATGCGCCCTGTTCGGCAACCGGCACCATTCGCCGCCATCCTGATATTTTGTTGCGTCAGAATGACAAACTGATGCGCTCGCTTTTGCCAATTCAGACCAAACTGCTTAATCAGGCCGACAAGCTTCTGAATGTTGGTGGGGAGCTGATCTATTGTACCTGTTCGCTGCAACCCGAAGAAGGCGAACATCAGGTCAAATCATTCCTGGCCGATCATCCGAATTATGAACGCAAACCCATCACCGCCACGGAACTTGGCGGCTGGGACGAGGCCATCAACGATGCCGGGGAACTGCGTGTTCTGCCAATCCATATGCAGGATTTTGGCGGCATGGACGGCTTTTTCTGTGCCCGGCTTGTCAAAAAGGCCTGATTTCGAGTCAGAATAACCGCCAAACGCGCAAACAAGGCAGCCATGAGTCCCATTCGGGTGACAGGGCGTCCGATTTGGGTTATGAGAAGCCCGAATTTCCCATATCCCGCATTGCTTCAGGACCCGTGACGCATGACCACGTCGAATATCAAAATCGCACCTTCGATCCTTTCGGCCGATTTCGCCCAATTGGGCGTTGATGTCCGCGCTGTTGACGCAGCTGGCGCCGACTATATCCACATTGATGTTATGGATGGCCATTATGTGCCCAACATCACCATCGGCCCGGACGTGGTCAAGGCACTGCGCCCGCATTCCGACAAGGTGTTTGACGTGCATCTGATGATTGCGCCGGTCGATCCCTATATCGAAGCCTTCGCCAATGCCGGTTCCGATATCATCACCATCCACGCCGAAGCGGGCCCGCACCTGCATCGTTCGCTTCAGCTGATCAAGTCACTGGGCAAAAAGGCCGGTGTGTCGCTGAACCCGTCGACGCCGGAAAGTGTCATTGAATATGTCATGGACATGGTTGATCTGGTTCTGGTCATGACCGTGAACCCGGGCTTTGGTGGTCAGAAATTCATTCCGAGCCAGCTTGAGAAAATCAAGCGCATCCGCAAGATGATCGACGCGACCGGGCGTGATATCGACCTTGAAGTCGATGGCGGTGTGAACCCGGAAATCGCCCCGCAGGTCATCGCTGCTGGTGCAAACGTTCTGGTCGCAGGATCGGCAACCTTCAAAGGCGGCCCGTCCGAATATGCCAACAACATCAAGGCAATCCGCGGCGCGTAAATCGTAGAACGCTGATCACCTGAAATGACAAAAGGCCGGAGCATGATGCTCCGGCCTTTTTCATATCTTGATATGGACCATCGCCGATCAGAAATCGATACAGCGGCCCTTGTTTTCCCAATCGCCAAAGCGTGTTGGTTCCGGGCCTTTGGGACCACCGATTTCCCGGACCTTGGCAGCGGCTTCCTTGAACGCCTTTGCTTCGGCCAGTGCATTGATCGCATCTTGCGACAATTGCGGGGCAACGTCGGCACCAGCGATCTCGCCTGCCTGATCTGCCGGATTGGCATCGGCTTGCGGTTCGGCCTTTTCTTTGGGCGCGACATTATGAATGACGGTCTCGCGGAACTTTCCGGCCATCCGGTTTCTCCTGCTTTGCACGCTTGCGCGCTCTTGAATTCACATTTGCCAAAGAAATAGCGTCATCAGTCCCGGCCCGCAAGCTTTGGTCCGGCGCATCCGAACCGCACAAAACGCATGGGATTTCAGTCCTTTGGAATCAAACACTGAATCGCGATCCGCGCTTTGGCAAAATTTTGGGGAAAACAGACTCTTTCCGTGGGAGCCCAAAGCCGCTATTTCAGGCAGACGAGCAAAACAAGGAGAAACCATGCGTCCAATTCCCCAGCGTATCGCCGAAGAACTTTCGGTTCGTCCGGAACAGGTCATTGCCACCATCGAGATGCTTAATGAAGGCTCGACCGTTCCGTTTATCGCCCGTTACCGCAAGGAAAAAACCGGCGGGCTTGATGATACTCAGTTGCGTACGCTGGAAGAACGTCTTCGCTATTTGACCGAGCTTGAAGAACGTCGCGCATCGGTTCTTGAAAGCATCCGCGAGCAGGAAAAACTGACCCCGGAACTGGAAGCCGCGATTAACGAGGCTGACACCAAGACCCGCCTTGAAGACCTTTATCTTCCATACAAGAAAAAGCGTCGGACCAAAGCCCAGATCGCCCGCGAAGCAGGTCTGGAACCGCTGGCCGACAGCCTGTTCAATGACCCGACCCTTGATCCGGAAACCGAGGCTGCGAAATTCGTCGATGCTGAAAAAGGCGTCGAAGATACCAAAGCCGCCCTTGATGGTGCCCGTCAGATTCTGATGGAACGCTTTGCCGAGGATGCCGATCTGGTTGCCAAGCTGCGTAACCATCTGTGGAACGAAGGCGAAATCACCGCATCGGTCGTCGAAGGCAAACAGGCCGAGGGCGCAAAGTTTTCCGACTATTTCGAGCATTCCGAAAAAATCAAAACCTGCCCGTCGCACCGTGCGCTGGCCCTTTTCCGGGGTCGCAACGAAGATATCCTTCAGCTGAAACTGACCCTTGGCAAAGAGGATGAAGATCGTCCGCGCAGCCAGCCGGGCCGGGCCGAAATCATGATCGCTGCCCATGTCGGCATTGCCGATAAGGGCCGTGCGGCGGATAAGTGGCTGGTGGATACGGTGCGCTGGACCTGGCGTGTCAAATTGTCGCTGTCGATCGAGCTTGATCTGTTTGGCACCCTTCGCGATAGCGCCGAAGAAGGTGCGATCAAGGTCTTTGCCGACAACCTCAAGGACCTTCTCCTGGCGGCACCTGCGGGTCAGAAAGCCACCATGGGTCTTGATCCGGGCGTTCGTACCGGGGTTAAGGTTGCCGTTGTCGATGCCACCGGCAAGCTGGTGGATACCGCTACTGTCTATCCGTTCCAGCCGCGCAATGACGTCGAAGGTGCGATCAACACCATGGCGGCCCTTGCCGCACGCCATCAGATCGAACTGATCGCTATTGGCAATGGTACGTTCTCGCGCGAGACCGATGAGCTTGCCGGTCAGATGCTGAAACGTTTCCCGGCCCTTAAGGCCACCAAGGTCATCGTCAACGAGGCCGGGGCGTCGGTTTATTCCGCATCCCAGTTCGCCGCCGAAGAATTCCCTGATCTTGATGTGTCGCTACGTGGTGCGGCCTCGATTGCGCGCCGTTTGCAGGACCCGCTGGCCGAACTGGTCAAGATCGAACCGAAATCCATCGGTGTCGGTCAGTATCAGCACGATGTGTCTGAAACCAAACTGGCACGATCCCTTGATGCCGTGGTCGAGGATTGCGTGAACGGGGTTGGTGTTGACCTTAACACCGCATCCATCCCGCTTTTGACCCGCGTGGCGGGTCTGACCGAAACGCTGGCCCGCAATATTGTCGGCTATCGCGATTCAAACGGGGCGTTCCAGTCGCGTGCCGATCTAAAAAAGGTCGAACGTCTGGGGCCAAAGGCGTTTGAACAGTGCGCAGGCTTCTTGCGTATTCGCGGGGCACAGAACCCGCTTGATGCATCGGCCGTACACCCGGAAGCCTATCCGCTGGTCGAAAAGATCAGTGCCAAGGCATCCCGGCCGCTGGCAAGCCTGATTGGCGACTCGGCCTTTATCAAAACGCTGCGTCCCGAAGATTTCGCCGACGAGACTTTCGGTGTGCCAACCATCCGCGACATCATTGCCGAGCTTGATAAACCCGGTCGTGACCCGCGTCCGGAATTCAAGACCGCCAAATTCGCCGAGGGCGTAAATGAAATCAAGGATCTGCGCACCGGCATGAAGCTTGAAGGTACGGTGACCAACGTTACCAATTTTGGTGCCTTTGTTGATATCGGCGTGCATCAGGATGGCCTTGTCCATATCTCGCAGCTGGCCGATAAATTCGTCGATGACCCGCGTCAGGTGGTCAAGGCCGGTCAGATCGTTTCGGTCACCGTCATGGAAGTCGACGCACCGCGCAAACGTATCGGTCTTTCGATGAAATCGGCCCCGGATTACGAAGGCACGCGTGAACGCCGCAATGACACTGCCGGGGGTGCCCCGCGCGGTGGCCATGGTGGCGGACGCCCGCAACAATCATCGGGCCCGCGCAACAACACAGGCAATGCAAATCGCGGAAATGGCGGAAATTCCGGCGGTGATGCCGGGGGCGCGATGGCAGCTGCCCTTAAGGCCGCGATGGAACGTCGCAAATAACTGCAATCAACCATCGGGATGATCTTTCAAATGGCGGGATGGCCTGGGCTGTCTCGCCATTTTCATATTCAGGCACCAGGACCAACGGGATGAATTGACAGAAAGCGGATTAAAACCCATTTTGAGCACTCACCAAGGGGAGCCCCGTCAGGGGGCTGAGAAACTGCCGTGTGAAAATCAGCGCAGTGACCCGTTGAACCTGATCCAGTTCATACTGGCGTAGGGACGGTGTGAACGCGATTTTCCGGCGTTCTCCATCTTTCCGACTTCGAACTGGGTCTCCAAACGCACTTGAATTTGCTGCATTGGAGCCTCGACATGACGACTGATCTTTCCTCAACCGCCACCGCCCTGTTTGAAAAGATGCGTGCGACCAATCCGCTGGTCCATTGCATCACCAACTATGTCGCAATGAACTATGCCGCCAATGTCCTGCTGGCAGCCGGCGCATCGCCCGCGATGGTGCATACCCCCGAAGAATCCGGTGAGTTTGCCGCAATTGCCGGAGCTTTGACGGTCAATATCGGCACCCTGTCACCGCACTGGGTCGAAGGCATGATTGCCGCGGCCCAATCCGCCAATGTGGCTGTAAAGCCCTGGGTGCTTGATCCGGTGGCACATTTCGCGACCCGGTATCGCCGCGACGTTGTCGCAGAATTGCTGAAACTGAACCCGACCGTCATTCGCGGCAACGCGTCCGAAATCATCGCCCTTGCTGGCGGACAAAGTGCCGGTCAGGGCGTCGATAGTGGCGATCCCGTTGAACAGGCCGAAGGCGCTGCACGCGCCCTTGCCACAGCACAGAAGGCCGTTGTCGCAGTAACCGGCGAGATCGATTTTGTCACCGATGGCACCCGTGCGGTTCGTATTGCCGGTGGTTCGCCGCTGATGCCGAAAATCACCGCCATGGGCTGTGCGTTGACCGGACTTGTTGGGGCCTATGTCGCAATTGCCAAAGATCAGGCGTTTGAGGCCACTTTTGCCGCCCTGACCAATTTTGCCGTTGCCGGAAGCATTGCCGCACAATCCGCAAACGGCCCGGCATCTTTCATGACGGCCTTTGTTGACGGGCTTCATAATCTTGACGCCACAACCTTTAACGACACTGCACGCATTGAGGCCCTATGAAATCCTTTGATCTGTCGCTTTATCTGGTGCTTGATCCCGATCTGTGCCGCACCCATTCGATGGTTGAAACCACCATGGCGGCCATCGCGGGTGGTGCAACCATCGTGCAGCTGCGCGATAAAAAGGCCGGGACCGAGGGACTTATTCGCATTGGCCGGGAACTGATCGAAGCCATGGCTGCCACCGGAGTCCCGCTTATCGTCAATGACGATATCGAAGCCGCAATTGCGATTGGCGCAGACGGGCTGCATGTCGGTCAGGATGATTTGCCATCACAAATGGCCCGCGAACGACTGGGACGCGACAAGATCATCGGCCTTTCGATCGAGGATGAAACGGTCGCGCGCAAGGTCGACCCGGGCATTGTCGACTATGTCGGCATCGGCCCGGTCTTTGCCACATCAACCAAACCCGACCATAAACCCGCCATCGGATTTGATGGTCTGGCTGATCTGGTAAAGATCGCCGGTCTGCCTTCTGTTGCAATTGGCGGTCTGAAAAAAAATCATGTCGAACCGGTCTTTGGCGCCGGGGCCAATGGCATTGCGGTTGTATCGGCCATTTGCGGCCAACCCGACCCCGAAGGCGCTACCCGTGCCATCGCCGACGCGATTGCGGCACTGAAATAGCCCATCGATATCAATATCCTAAAGACAGGGTCGCGATTGCGCCGACGATCCTGAACGCTTTCACCCCCTGCCCGATCACCCTGTCTGGCAGGGGGTGATTTTGGGGTACGCGCATGGCTGCCCCTCGCGACTTGCACGAAACCGCACGGAAATGCCTCAATTGCGCCGCTAATTCTCCGGCTTCGGGGTGCATCTTGGTTTCATGAGAACGATGCACACAAGCGCGAGGGATGTCATGTTGAAATCTATGCGCAGCAAAAAGCCGGTTGCCATTGCCCTGATCTGTATCCTGACAGGAACAACAGCCGCTGTGGCTGCAATCCGGATTGCGCCGAAACCGACAACTGATAGCGTTACAATCAATTCTGAAAAACCGGCCGGTGAAGTCATCCTGACCCATCAGGACGGGACAATCGCGCTTGATCGGGACTGCCATACCTTTCCATGCAAGCTTGATATCTCGTCGCTGCCAACCGGCGAATATGCCGTCATGATTCGCAATGGCACCGATATCGAGCATCGCAATGCGCTTTATAAGGAATAGGACGTCACGCCTTAACGGGGCAACCGGGCCGATGTGACTCGAAACTCGAAATTTTTCGTCAAATCCCCGGAACGTTTCGGTCGCCCGACTGTTTAGCCTTCAGAAGGCGCAACACCATAGCCCTGCTTCTGCGACCTTATTCCGCGCAATAGCCCCGCAATTTTCCCACAATTACCAAGGGGTGCATTGCATAAGCGGCCCATCGACCTAGATAAAGGCCCAGAGGCATCCTCCCTGCCTAGGGAAATGATCCCTGCAACAAAGGTTTCCAACAGGTTGCACGGGATTTTCACTTTCACCCAAGGTGCAAAAAGGGATATGTTGCGTTACCGCACAGACCAATAATGAAAGTCGAGGAACTGTATCATGGCATTTGAACTCCCAGCACTTCCGTATGCATATGACGCGCTTGCACCGGTCATGTCGTCTGAAACCCTTGAGTTTCACCATGACAAGCACCACAACGCATACGTTGTGAACGGCAACAAGCTGCTCGAAGGTTCGGGCCTTGAAGGCAAGTCGCTCGAAGAAGTCGTTGTTGCATCCTATGGCGACGCTTCCAAAGCAGGCCTGTTCAACAACGCTGCCCAGCACTGGAACCATATCGAGTTCTGGCAGATGATGAAGAAAAACGGCGGCGGCAACATTCCGGGCGAACTGGAAAAGAAAATCGTCGAGGATTTCGGCTCTGTTGATGCCTTCAAGGAAGCCTTCATTCAGGCTGGCGTTACCCAGTTCGGTTCGGGCTGGTGCTGGCTGGCAATGGACAAGTCGGGCAAACTGGTTGTGACCAAAACCCCGAACGCGGAAAACCCGCTGGTTCATGGTCAGACCCCGCTGCTCGGTTGTGATGTTTGGGAACATTCCTACTACATCGATTACCGCAACGCGCGCCCGGACTATGTCAAAGCCTTCCTCGACAGCCTGGTAAACTGGGAATATGTCGCAGAGCGCTTCTCCAAAGCCGGCTAATCAGCCCTGCTTTGAGACAAGATTAAAGAAAGCGGCTCCTACGGGGCCGCTTTTTTTCTTGTTATTCAAGACAACTAGAACTGTAGTTATCGGGTTAGCGACAAATCGATTCCTAATTTGTCTTTGTATACACCAATTCGCTTTTTAGCCCGATCCACAACGTCTTCGTAGAAAAGAACCTCTTGATATAGTTCTCCAAGATTTTGTGAACTCTCGGGGTCTACTAATGGACTTGTACGGAAATAGCCCTTGCCAGTTGGAAATCTAGTCCAGCCCGCTATACGCAAAGGGTTCAACGTGTCGCCAATAATATACCCATAGAATTTTTTGATTCTGCCTTTAGATTTAGCAGCCAGTATATGAGCGTACTCAGACAAATCACCAATGTGATCATCCATGCTAACGCCGGGCGCCTTGAATTCAATAATTATCGCCGATCCCTCTTCACTGAAGAGAGCAATATCTGGTCGTAGCTTTGAATTATCGTCCGTTCTTTTTGCAAGGATTTTTTCAAATGCAACATCAATTTCTGGATCGAATAACGGCGAGCCGTCCTCCCACTCTATCTGCGCAAGTGGTTTATCCGATGAAATATACTCGTAATAGTGGTATTCCTCATTCAGCAGCCAAATGTCATGATCTGCTACTTCTTTGCTATCCTTCTTCATCGGAAAGAAAACGCTATGAATGATTTTTTCGTCCTTGCGACGGCCCTCAACGTCAGGTGCTTGAAAATTCAGTTGCTTTCGGTGGGCTAAACTCAAGACCTCTACGATCGCGGCCCTTCTCACAACCAACTGAGACAGGTTGGCCATATCAAAGTTTTTCAAAGACGCAGTATACATCCAAGAAAGGTCATTGATCTTCTGCCTAAAATCCTCCGAATCTGGCTCCAGATTGAGAATCTCATCCTTTAAATCAACTATGCTTTCTGTCTCAACGACAACCCTTTCCTGATACTTCTTCAATACTCGATCAACTACAGAATGCGCAGTATCTCCGTACCTCACCCTTGTACCAGTATCAGCAAGCATTTTTTCAGAAATGCCAAAGTGCTTGGCAGCACTTTCCATCACTTTTTCTTTATTCCAATCAGGAGGTGTAACGAACTCTGCAATGACGTCGTCAATTACGTCGTAAATGTCTTGATAAGAAATTGGAGCACCTGACACCAAGTCACCACCTTCCAGCTCTTCTGGAAGGTCGTCGAAATCATCTCGCTGCTCATTTACACGATCATCAAGAAAATCGCCCTCAATCAAAACGATATGATGGAATTTCCCAACAGGATTATTCTGTTCAGCTTTGGTTCGGAGATATCTCTTCGTGATGTCTTTAACAGGTGAGGACTTCGCACAAAAGGCAATGGCATTTTTTGGGAGATCGTATGCATTCTTATCTAACTTATAATGAGATACCTTGAACTGCTGTTCAATTTTGATCTGCTCTCCGGTATGAGGATCGCGCTCCTTGACCATAACCGTACGAGTTTCTGAGACCGAGGGTAGGTCTGATTTTCTCAATGAGGCCGTGGCAGGATTACCGTCCTTACCAACCTTTGTTTCAAAAGTGATTTTGAAATCGCCAATTTGCTCATCAAGACCAATCAATCTTTGAAGAAACGATACAAGGACAGACTTTTTTAGAGAGCTCGCCGAAAAAATCTCGGATAAATCCTGCGCCAAGAATTTTCTATTCCGCGCAGTCTCCTTCAAATCTGATAAAGTGATGACCGTTCCGCTTCTAGTGGCGTCCGATGCTGAGGTAGAGAACATCTCGGGGCTAATCTGCTTATGGTCTTCATGAAAATCCAGAGTTCTTTGCAGAAAAACACCTTCTTCCTCAAAAATAGAAACAATATTCACGAGGGAGAAGTGATGGAAGTATTGAATTCTACCAGAACCCTTGCACTTTCCGATTCCAATTACATTCAAATCATCTTTGTACGAGGTGTCTTTGGTTAGAAATGCGAGAGCCTGATCTTTACCGATCCCACAACCATTATCGCTACATGTTATTTGGCAATCGTGCGCTGCTGCACCTAGCAAATCAATGCCCCAAAATTCAACCTTAAAGTGCACTTCTAATGGTTCAGCACTAGGATTGTCGTGCTTGCGAATTAAGTACGAATCTATTGAGTTTGACAAAAGCTCATCAAAGACAACGTAGGGATTTGAACTAAGTTTAGTGTTCTTAAGGCTTCCACGAACATCTAGCATGCAAAAATCTCTCGGGGATCACAAAACAACCAGAAATAATATGCTCTGATTATTCCAGCACTCGGCCGCATTGCGCAATGCAATTTAAACAACACCACCTTCTATCACAAAATCTGCTGATTAAAGCTGCTGCAGTCATAAAGAAACAAAAAACCCCGTCGGCGAACCGACGGGGTTTGGGTCGAACCTGATCGGGCGAGTGATCAGATATCGAATTTGATGCCCTGAGCCAGCGGCAGCTCGCGGGAATAGTTGATCGTGTTGGTCGCACGACGCATGTAACCTTTCCAGGCGTCCGAACCGGATTCACGACCGCCACCGGTTTCTTTCTCGCCACCGAACGCACCGCCGATTTCTGCACCCGACGGGCCGATATTGACGTTGGCAATACCGCAATCGGAACCAACAGCCGACAGGAACAGTTCGGTTTCGCGCACATCGGTCGAGAAGATGCAAGATGACAGACCCTGCGGCACACCGTTCTGAAGCGCGATGGCTTCTTCAAGGGTTTCATAGGTCATGACATAAAGGATCGGAGCAAAGGTCTCGTTACGGACCGTCTCGGTCTGAGCCGGCATTTCAACCACAGACGGGCTGACATAGAAGGCGTTCGGATATTCAGATTCCAGAACGCGTTCGCCACCATGCACAACGCCACCATCTTTCTTGGCATTGGCAAGGGCAGTCTGCATGTTGTTGAAGCTGTCTTCGTCGATCAGCGGACCAACAAGGGTGCCATCGGCAAGCGGATCACCGATTTTGACCGACTTGTAGGCAGCAACGATTTTCGGAAGCAGCTGATCCTTGATGTCCTTGTGAACGATCAGACGACGAAGCGAGGTGCAACGCTGACCACAGGTACCAACAGCCGAGAACACAACCGCGCGAACGGTCATATCAAGATCGGCTGACGGGGTTACGATCATGGCGTTGTTGCCGCCAAGTTCCAGAATGGTGCGGCCAAAACGTTCGGCAACACGCGGGGCAACTTCGCGGCCCATGCGGGTTGAACCGGTTGCCGAAACCAGTGCCACGTCGTGGCTGTCGGTCATGGCTTCGCCGATCTTGCGATCACCGATCACGATCTGATGCAGGCCTTCGGGCGCGTCACCGAATTTCGCCAGTGCCTTTTCAAAGATTTTCTGGCAGGCAAGGGCGGTCAGCGGGGTCTTTTCCGACGGTTTCCAGATCACGGCGTTACCGCAAACCAGCGCAAGCGCGGTGTTCCAGGACCAGACCGCAACCGGGAAGTTGAACGCCGAAATCACGCCAACGACACCCAGCGGATGCCAGGTTTCCATCATCTTGTGGCCCGGACGTTCGGATGCGATGGTCAGACCATAAAGCTGACGCGACAGACCGACTGCGAAATCGCAGATATCAATCATTTCCTGAACTTCGCCAAGACCTTCCTGATAGATCTTGCCGCATTCAAGCGACACCAGACGACCCAACGGTTCCTTGGCAGCGCGCAGTTCTTCACCCAGAAGACGGGCCAGTTCACCGCGACGCGGACCCGGAACCTGACGCCATGCACCGAATGCCTTTTTGGCATTGCTGATGATGTCGGTCATCTCCGCCGGATCGGTTTCAGCAACAACCGCAATCTCGGACCCGTCAACCGGGGTCTGAACCTTAAGGGTGCCATTGGCGATCTCGGCGTCAGTCAGACCAAGCTCGGTCAGGATGGATTTGAAACTCACAGTAAAACTCCCTTCTTTTTAAACTTTCCGGTGATCACCACCGGCCATTCCGTTTGATATCGTTCCGCGATCTATGCGACTTGCGCCACCTTGGGCAGAAGCTTGGCGATGATGGCAAAGGCCTCATCAACCTGATCGAACGGAATGGTCAAAGGTGCCAGCAGGCGCACCACATTGGCGTGTTCACCACTTGGCATTAACAATAGCCCGCTTTCACGCGCCAGTTGCAACAGGCTTTGCAGACGATTGGGCGACGGTTTGCCATCATCTGCAATCATCTCGAAGGCGCGCATTGCGCCAATTCCGCGCATATTGCCGATCACATGCCCGCCGGGCAGATCGCGCAACCATGCGATATGGGTCGCGTATTTTTCGCCAAGCTGCTTGGCACGACCCAGAATGTTTTCAGCTTCGAGCACCTCGAACACACCGGTTGCAGCCGCGCAGGCAACCGGGTTACCCGAATATGTCCCGCCAAGACCGCCCGGTGCGAGTGCGTTCATCACATCCTCGGCCCCGGTGATCGCGGCCAGCGGGAAACCACCGCCAATCCCCTTGCCCATGACAAGGATATCGGGGGCCACACCGGCATGCTCGATGGCAAACATCTTGCCCGTGCGCGCAAACCCAGACTGGATTTCATCGGCAATCAGAACCATGCCGTTTTCATCACACAGACGACGCAACGCCACAAGGAATTCGCCGTCACAGGCGCGGAAACCGCCCTCACCCTGAACCGGTTCGATGACGATGGCCCCGACCGATTTGGGATCGGCAGAAACCGCAAACAGTTTGGCGATGGCATTCATCGCATCCTCAACCGATACACCGGTTTCCGGGCAAGGATATGGCAGATGCCAGACCGGCCCCGGAAGCGGCCCAAGACCGGTTTTATAGGGCTTTGTCTTGCCGGTCAGTGCCAGGGTCGCAAGGGTTCTGCCATGAAACGCCCCTTCAAAGGCGATCACCCCGGGCCGGCCGGTAAAGGCGCGGGCCAGTTTCAGGGCGTTTTCCATGGCCTCGGCCCCGGAATTGGTCAGCATCGACTTTGCCGGGCCTTCAATCGGACAGTTTTTCGCCAGCCAGTCGGTGACCGCGACATAGGGTTCATGGGGCAGCGCGTTAAAGCAGCTATGGGTAAAACGGTCGCACTGGGCGATCACACGATCCATCACAACCGGGTTGCGATGGCCGACAGTCAAAACACCGATCCCGCCGACGAAATCGATATAGCGATTGCCTTCGCTATCCCAGGCTTCAGCATTCAGTGCGCGATCAAGATAGACCGGGTGCACATTGCGCACCCCGCTCGAAACCGAGACGGTCTGACGATCACGAATGGAAGCGCCGAGAGTTTCAGCAGTTTTGTTAGCATCATCACGGGGCATTGGGGCCTGCTCCGACCATTGGTTTAAGTATCTGATTTCGCATGTTCGTTACGAAATCGAATTAAATAACGTTAAGTTCGAGAACCGGGGCATTATCCCGGATGCGCTCATAGCCGAAGACCGACAGATCAAGGGTCTGATAGCCGCCCGTAGCGACGAGCTCGGCAATACCGCGACCAACCGCCGGGCTTTGCTGCAACCCGTGGCCCGAGAAACCATTGGCAAAGACAAAGTTCTTCACATCGGTATGACGGCCAAGGATCGCGTTCTGATCAAGCAGGTTATAGGAATAATGACCGGCCCAGGCATTAACGACCTTGATCGCCTCAAACCGTTCGCAACGCTCATACAGGCCCGGCCAGATGATGTCGTCAAACAGGCTGTGATCGACTTCGAAATCCCAGCATTCCGGATCACGATCTTTGGGCGGTGCAATCCCGGTGATGAAAAACTCACCTTCAGGACGGACATAAAGCCCGCTCGGATCGATCAGCATCGGACAGGTCGCGGTAATGTCGGCAGCATCGCGGCAGTTAAATACGAAAATGCAGCGTTTGCGCGGTTCAACCGGAATTTCAAGACCAGCCATTTTTGCAACCCTGGACCCGCCGGTTCCGGCCGCATTGATCAGGGTGCCACAGCCAAACCGACGCCCGTCTTTCAGGACAACACCGGTAATCTGATCGCCTTCGCGGGTGACTTCAACGACTTCGCCGTCGATATATTCGGCACCGCGACTGCGGGCCTGTTTGCGGAAAGACTGCATCAGGGAATAGGCATCAAACCAGCCTTCGCCCGTGCGGCCCCAGCAGCCAGCCGACAGATCGGATGTATTCATCCACGGATATTTGGCTGCCAGTTCATCGGGTTCCATCCAGACGATATCAGCACCAAATTCTGTCTGGGTCGCGTGGTTCTGCTTGAGGATGTCACGGCCCTGATCGGTTGCCAGAATAAGATAGCCCTTTTCATGCAGGGCAATGTCAACTTCGGGATCAAGGTCGCGCTTCAGATTGCGCAGGAACTCGATGCCATAAGCCGACATTTCGATATTGACCGGGGTCGAAAATTGCTGACGGATCGACGCTGCCGAAAGGGTCGTCGAACAGAATTCGTAATTGGGATCTTTTTCAATCACCAGAACCCGGCCCTTGAAATCATCCCGGCCAGTCAAATGCCATGCGATGGAGCTGCCAATAACCGCACCACCGACAATGATCACATCATAATTTGCGTCAACAGAACCCATTCTCGCCTTCTACCCGATAAATTGTTGAAGCCTTCCGGCCGCTTTCATCCCGGACATTTTATGGTTGGTGCGCTGGATGCAATCCCTGTCCGGAACGGGGAGACATCCTTCCGAAACATTACAAACTGATCACATTCCAGCGCGATGGCCCTTGGCCTGAACGCTTCATATGGTGGCGCGAGGAGGCTTGGAACCGTTTAAAACGTTACGCCTTGGCTGAACAGCAAACAAACGATATATTCGCACCATATCATTCCATTTTGTTATGAACCGGAATTTCCATGCGCCGCTTCCTGCCGTCCCTGACTGCCTTGCAATTCTTTGAAAGTTCGGCCCGTCATCTGTCCTTTACCCGGGCGGCCGAGGAACTTAACGTCACGCAAAGCGCGATCAGCCGTCAGATCAGAACGCTTGAGGAATATCTGGGACGCGATCTGTTTCGCCGGGTCAAAAAACGCCTGAAACTGACTGCTGCGGGCGAAGCCTATGCCGCACAGGTGCGCGATCTTCTGGACCGGGCAGAGGCCGCAACGCTTCAGGTCATGGCCTATTCCGATGCGGGCGGGATGCTCAATGTCGGGACGTTGCCAACATTTGGTGCGCGCTGGCTTGTGCCACGTCTTGGCGATTTCAAGGCAACCTGGCCGGATATCCAGCTTAATCTGATCACCCAGACGCGCGAGTTCAATTTCGACCGCGAAGGCATCGATATCGCGATCCATTTTGGCGATGACAATCTGCCCGGATGCGTGTTTCACCGCCTGATGGGCGAAACCCTGATTGCGGTTTGCGCACCCAAGCTGCTTAAGGAAAATGACGATCTGCCGATTGCGCGTGAAAGGGTGCGCAACTGCACGCTTTTGCAACATTCCACCCGCCCACGCGCCTGGCAGGACTGGCTGGCGGCAACCGGCGTTGCCGTGGTCGACGAGCTTGCCGGACCAAGGTTTGAACATTTCCACATGGTCATTCAGGCCGCCGTCGCCGGGCTTGGATTGGCGCTATTGCCGGAATTTCTGGTGCGCGAAGAGCTTGAAAACGGGCGGCTCGTTGCCCCCTTTGATGTCTCGATCCCCAATCATCACGCCTATTACGTTGTCTATCCCAAGGAAAAGGAAAACAACTTTGCCGTCCGCGCCTTTCGCGACTGGCTGGTTGCGACCTGCAAGGCCGAACAGAAAGAACGCGGATCATCATCAGGCAACGCCGCCTGATCAGACCGCCTGACTGACCAGAACATGTCCGCCCTTGGGATCCTCAATCGCGCGGATCGGACTTTTGAACACCGCTGACAGCAAGTCGGGCTGCATGACGTCTGCAACGTCTCCCTGCGCCACGATCTCGCCGGACTGCAAAACAGCGACCCGGTCGGCATAGGCCGTGACCTGATTGAAATCATGCAGGATCATCAAGACCCCGACATTGTTTTCGTGGGCTTCACGTCGCGCAACGGCCAGCAATGCGTGTTGATGGGAAACATCCAGCCCCGCTGTGGGCTCATCAAGCAAAAGGAACCGGTCAGAACCACACTGCGGGTCATGCACGGCATCTGATGTCACATCAAATCCACCCATTCCCCAGATTTGCACCAGGGCACGGGCCAGATGGACGCGCTGTTTTTCCCCGCCGGACAAGGCCGGATAGGGCCGATCTGCAAGATGATTGATATCGGCAACAGCAATCGCACGGGCCACCAGTTTCTGATCAAGCTGGCGCGTCGAGATTTTCCGAAACGGCGCACGGCCCAAGGCAACCACATCACGCACACCGAACGGGAATGTCATTGAGGCGGCTTGCGGCATTACCGCCCGCCTTTGCGCAAGGTTCAGGGCCGACAAGCTGGATATATCCTGCCCATTTTGCATGACGCACCCTTTGGCTGGTTGGTATTCACCTGCCAGCACACGCAGCAATGTGGATTTCCCGGCACCATTGGGGCCCAGAATTGCCAATACTTCCCCCGGCGCCAAAGCCAGCGAAATATCACGCAGCAAATGGCGGCCACGCGCCACAAAGCTCACGTCCTTTGCCATCAGGCTCATAATCTGCGCCTTTTCTTTTCACGCATCAGCAATCCAAGGAAGAACGGCCCGCCAACGATCCCCGTTACCAGACCAATCGGCAATTCTGCCGGCAATACAATGATACGGGCCACAGCATCCGCCCCGGTCAGCATGATCGCCCCGCAAATTGCAGATGCAGGCAACACATACCGGTTATCCGGCCCGGTCACTAGCCGCACCAGATGCGGGGCCACCAACCCGACAAACCCGATAATGCCCGACACAGCAACCGCTGCACCCACAACCAATGCCGTGGCAACGGTTGCCCGGCGTTTAAGATGTTCGACCTCGACACCAAGATGGCGTGCCTCGGCCTCGCCCAGCAAAAACAGATTAAGCGGTGTTCCCAGCGTCAGCAAATAAACGATGCCCAGGGTCATAATGATCATGGCGGGCATATCGGTCGGGCCGTTTCCGGCAAGCGCCCCCATCTGCCAGAATGTCAGACTACGCAACTGCGCATCGTCGGCCATATAGGTAAAGACACCAACACCGGCAAATGCCATGGCATTGATCGCCACCCCGATCAGCAACATGATTGCGGCATCGGTTTGCCCATCCTGGCGAGACAGAACCCGAATAACCGCCGTTGCAATGACCGCACCGCCAAATGCGGCAACCGGCACACCATAAGGCCCGATCACCGTATAGAAACTGCCCAAAATGATGTGACCGGCAACAATCATGGCCACCGCCCCCAAAGCAGCACTGGCAGACACCCCGATGATACCCGGATCGGCAATGGGATTGCGAAACAGGCTTTGCATCACCGCCCCGGCAAGACCAAGCCCGCCGCCAATCACAATGGCCCGCAGAATACGGGGCAAGCGCAAGGTATCAAGAACACGGGCATCAAATGCATCAATACCAATGCCGGAAATACCGATGCGATGGGCCAGATGCGCAAGCACATCACCCGACGCGATCGGTGCACCACCAATCCCGAGTGAAATCAGGACCGCACTTGCCAGCACCAACATCATGAGGACAAGAACCACCACAGGTCGACGAACCGGCCCGAACTGCCGCAGCGATGATGCCATCAGCTTCACCGTTTTCATCGACCCTGTTCTTGCTTGTGCAGAAATGCCGCCACATCGCGGATTTCAGACGCGGATTCCGGCCCGAACCCGAGTATCGTTGACGATGAAACTGTCAGAACCCTGCCATTTGCCACGGCCTTGTTCAGCCCCAGAACCGGATCGGTTTTAAGGCCTTCGAAGCCGCCATATTGATCAACGGTCGATTGCGGCAGCAATACATAATCAGACTGATCTGCGGCGATGACTTCGGCTGATACCGGTTTGAAGCCGTCAAATTCTGCCATCGGATTTCGACCGCCAACCAGATCAATGATTTCTGCAGCTGTCGTATGGTTCCCGGCCGAAAGCGGCTTACCGTGACCAACCGCCATCAGGAATATGATGCTTGGGCGGTTCGGCTCGACTACGGCCCCCAGATCGGCAATATCGGCACGAATCTTTTGTGCAAGTGTTTGCGCCTCGACAACACGCCCCAGCGCCGCGCCCGCAATGGCAATCGCATCGGGCAGATTTTTCATCTCGTCGAGTGATGGCAGTTTGACAATCGGTATCCCCAGATCACCCAGTTCCTGCAACACATTTTCCGGACCTGATTTCTCGACTGCGACAATCAGATCGGGCTTCAGGCTGATGATCCCCTCGGACGCCAGTTGGCGCATATAACCAACCTTTGGCAGGACTTCGACCACCTCCGGTCGGGTACTGGTGGTATCGGTTGCAATAACGCTGTCACCGGCACCAAGCGCAAAGACAATTTCGGTCGCCGGGGCCCCGACCGTGATTACACGGCCGGGACGCTCGGTGCCATGGGCATTCGCACCAAGCATGGCGAAGCTGAAAATGGCACATAGAATTGTGGTAAAGCTGCGCATCATCTACCCCGCAAGAGCATGCTCTTTGGCGTTAAAACGCGGCAGATCTTCTGCAAGCTTCTGCCATTCCGGATTCTCGGGATCCTTGGGTACACGTTCGCCGCAGAAGATCGCAAAGTTATTGAGATCTGCGTCATAAAGCTCAACCGTGGTGATCACACCTTCGCGGACAGGTTTACGGACAATCCATGCCTCGGCAATCATGTCCATACGCAGATGCAGGGTGAAACGCGGGTCCATGACATTGATCCAGTCCCCCATCTCGCGGATGGTTTTGACCGGACCGGTATGGATCTGTATGGCACCGGCATTGCCAACAAACACCATGATCGGCAAACCGCTTTCCGATGCTGATTCCAGCATGGTTTTAAGCGCATCATTGCTCAGCCGTTCGGCAAATTCGGTCCCGACAAGACGCAGCCCCTGCTGTCGTCCGACATTGAAATCTTTCAGCAACCCGTGGAACTGATGCACATCGGTCATCTTGCGCCAATGGGCACGAAGATTATCCACATCGACCTCTTCATCCTTGCGCGTCACGGCTTTGGGCAACGGCGCCAGGGTTTCGATCCCCGGTTCCTGATTTTCCGCTCGGAATTCATCTACCAGCGCATCATATCCGGCTTCGTTCGATTTGGCGGTCAGGAAGATCTTGTGAATCGCCTGGCCTTCATGATCAAAAAACTGCAGGCTGCGACGGCGTCCTGCGCGCGGATTGTTGGTTTCTACCGCAAATCCATGGCCCCAACGCCCCAGAAACAGGCGAAGGTCTACATCACCATTCAGCACCAGTCCCATTTCACCATTGATGCTGACCGCCCCGAACGTTCCGATCTTTTCATGAACCACACTTGGATTGCGGGTCAGAATCTTGACCTCGCCCAGTTCTTCAAGACGTTTGATCAGGTCACCCCAATCCACATCCAGACGAATAACGTTTTTCCCGGTACCGGCTGCAACCAGTTCACCCTCGGTCAAACCAAGTTCTGATGCGATATCGACGGCATAACCTTTGGCTTCACCGGCAGAAAAGGCCGCCCAGGCTTCTTGTGATGTTTTGAAATTGTTTTCATTCATGGCGTTTTTATACCTCCTGAAAGATCAGACGATGCAAGACACGCATCGTCTGATCCTCGTGCGTTAGAATTTCATGCTTGCGGAAATTTTGAAGTTGCGGCCCGGCTCATAAAGCCCCTGATCAGCAACCTGATAATTGTGATCAAACAGGTTATCGATCCCGGCATTGACCGTCAGACCCGGAACGGTTTCGCTTGCATCCCAGCGGGCAAACAGATCGAAGGTTGCGTAACCGGGAACTTCGCTGCCCGAAGCAATGCGGGTCAGGCGATCAACCATATTGGCGCGACCGCCAAGTTCGACACCGTAATCCTCGAAGCGATACCCGCCCGATACAGCAACCTTGTCGGCCGGAATATTGGCAAGGTTTTCACCGGTACGGGTGTTTTCCCCACGCAAACGCGATGCGGCCAAACCGGCAAAGACAACACCGGTGTCATAACTTAGCTCTGCTTCGAAACCTTTGATTTCAGCTTCGGGAACGTTGACACTTTTGGTTTCGGAACTACCGAAAGTCGCACCTTGCTGTTCGATGTAGTCTTCGATTTCGTTATGGAAATAGGCAACTTTGGCGCGGAAAGCGTCGCCCGCCGTCAGAAGGTTGTCAGACTTGAAGTTTGTCCCGAATTCCCACGTCTTGGCCTTTTCAGCTTCCAGATCGGGGTTGGCGACAAAATTGTTGCCCGGGAAGTGATAGCCGCTGGCATACATTTCGGTCATGGCCGGAGCACGGAAGGCTTCGGCATAACTGACATAGGGCTGCATCCAGGACGTCACGCGGTAGCTTGCCGAGAAGCGCGGGGAAATCGCGCTGTCCTCACGCGACCGCTGACCTTCCGCCGACAGGTCATAGGAGTCAAACCGCACACCTGCGGTCAGATCAAGCGCGTCGGTAACCGCAAAGGCATTGTCGACATAAACGCCATAGATGGTCATTTCCGCATCGGGAAACAGGTTGGCTACAGCAACGCCGTTACGACGGCCTTCCTGTGAATCCTGATAAAGCTCCCCGCCAACCGTTACTGCCAGTTCACGACCGGCCAGATCAAAGCGCGACGTGTTGTTGCCATCAATGCCGATGGTATCAAGTGTGCGTTCATCATGACGACCGTCGCTGACACGCTTTTCATCCAGATCCGTACGCATGCCATAGGCATTTACGTTTGCATCAATCCAGTCGTTACCCAAATCGTGATAGCTGTATCCCAGGACCAGCGAAGATTCTTCGCTTTCGCGATCCACAAGATAGTTGCTGGTGCTGTTTACAGCTGCACCACTATCCGGGGCAGCAGGCAACTGGTGATCATCGCTATAGCGCTGAACGCTCAGCGTCAGACGGCTCGCATCATTGATGTCGATCCCGCCCTTGAACATGCCATTGATGTAATCATCATCGGTATATTGCTGCTTTACGCCATCACCGGATTCAAAATTACCCGTGCTTTCGCGGGTGACGCTGACCAGAATGTCGGTATTGTCGGTCGGGCGACCATAGGCCATGCCATTTGTTGTCAAACCGTGATCAACAGACGCATATCCAACCTTGACCCGCGCACCAATTTTCTGGCCCGGATCAAGCAGATCATTGGCGTCCTTGGTGGTGAGTGCAATGACACCCCCCAATGCACCGGTGCCCTGCATGGTCGATGCCGCACCACGATAGACTTCAACCGATTTAAGGACTTCCGGATCGAAGAAGAAACGACCTTTGTGGCCAACACTCATATTGGCGCGGGCACCGTCAACACGCACAACCACACGGTCACCGGTCAAACCGCGAATGATCGGCTCCTGAACCGTGCTGCGCGGGCCACCATAAATCTCGACGCCGGGCATTCCGCGCAAGATGTCGCTCAGATCGGATGGCTGACGTCGTTCCAGTTCTTCTTCATCGACAACCGAAATTGATGCCGGTGCGTCGATGACCGATGTTTCAAGCTTGTTGGCGGTAATCGTGATTGCATCAAGTGCAATGCTGTTTTCGGCAATCAGGACCGGTTGGTCGGTGGTTGCAGATACATCTGCGGCATCGGTGCCCGATATATTCGTAGCATCTTGCGCATATGCAGCAGTGCCAAGCGCAAATGTTGATACTGTCGCCATAAGCAAGCGCACAGACTTGTTGAAAGCCATAATTTTCCCCTGTAAGGCAGCTTTGGTACCGATTTCGGCTGGCTGGCTGGCTTGTGCGGGGCACTGGCGCGCTGGCTGGCAAATCTGGTCAGATTTGATTGTGTGGCGTTAGTTAGACGCCTTATTTCGTCAGGATTAGCTTGTTGTTCGACGTCATACGAAGGCGGTATTCGTCTCCCTGATGGATAATAATGACCTCGCGGTCAGTTCCCATCAGTTCTTCCACCTGAATATGTTTCGCCTGAGCTGGAACGCCCGGTTTTTCAATCCTGCCTGTGATGTCAGGCATCACAAACTCCTTGTTTATGCACCGACTATATTAATAATGATTTGCATTCCTATATTCAATTGCGAATGAAAGTCAACTGCGCAGTTGCGCCAAAACATGAATGCGGGTCAATTACCGTCCCATTATGTGACAAAGGCCACATTTCCGGGTTGGAAATATGGCCTTTTGCATAAGGACCCTGAACTGATGGCGGTGAGGGAACGCTACCTAGTTGCTGACGCCGATCTTCTCGGACGAACCGGCACGCATTGCAGCGACAAGCTGCACTGCAACCACGATGAACAGGAAATAAAGCGCGACCTGCCAGTCGCCCAGAAGATCATGAAGGGCGCCAAACAATACCGGACCAATCGCCGCAAACAGATAGCCGACGGATTGCGCCATCCCTGAAAGACGGGCGGAAGTTTGCGGATCAGCCCCGCGCATCCCCACCAGCGTCAAGGCAATGCTGATCATGCTGCCCTGACCCAGACCAAGGCATACCGCCCAAAGATAGGGAAGCTCGGTCGTGGCAAACACAAAGCCCGGAATCGCAATGATCAGCGGGATATGCAGCACCAGCATCGCCAGTTTCTTGTTGGCAATTTTCGAATAGATCAGCGGTGCCGCAAAGGCTGCAGGAATACCAAAGACGTTAAAGATCGACAAAAGTGTTGCGGCCTCGGCCTCGGTAATGCCGTGATCGATGAAAACCTTCGCAAGCCAGGCAACCCCTGTGTAAAACATCAGCGACTGACAGCCAAAGAACAGCGCCAGCCACCATGCTTCGGTATTTTTCCAAAGCGATATTTTGGCATTCATCACCGGTGCCGGGGCCTTGTGGCGATAGCGCAGCATCGGCAACCAGCAGACAAAGGCAATTGCTGCAAATACCGCCCACACACCCAGTGACCAGCGCCAGTCCCCATCTGCGGCATTTCGTATCGGAATAGAAATGAATGCGGCAATGGTCGCGCCACTCGACATGGTAAAGGTGTAAAGGGCGGTCACAAAGGCAACATGGGTCGGGAAGCTGCGCCGCACCAGCGACGGAGTCAGCACATTCATCACTGCAATCGCAGCACCCAGAATGATCGTCCCTATCACCATGATGTCATAGGCTCCGCTGGCACGAAGCCCCTGCCCAAGGGCAATAAACAGCAACATCGTAAGAAGCGTTGCCTCAAGCCCGAATTTTTGTCCCAGTCGCGGTGCAAAAATCGACAGAACCCCGAAACTCAGAACCGGCAATGTGGTCAAAAGACCAAGCTGGGTTCCCGACAGCGACAAATCCGTTCCGATGATCTCAGCCAACGGACCAAGCCCGACAATACTGCCACGCATATTTGCGGCCAGAAGCAAAATGGCAAACAAAAAGCCGATATGCGCGCCAAGCCGGTGAAATCCGCGCCCGGCGTCGCTGTTCTGGTCGCTTGATGGGGCCGTCTTGTCAGTCATCGGAAAACTCCGTCTGGATCAGTCATGATCCGGGTTACGTCGTGATGGTGGCACGATCAGAATACGTAAATTCAGGAATGCATCAGACCGCCCTTATACAAAAGCGGTCACCCCCCACAGAACCCGAAGGGCAATCAGAACAAACAGAATGGCAATGATACGCTCGATCCAGGACGCGTGATCGCGCAACCAGGGCAAGACCGCCCCGTGCGATAACCCGATCGCCACAAGGCAATACCACGCCGCATCAATTGCTGCGGCGGTAAAGGCCAGAATGAACTTGCCGCTCCATTCAAATTCAGGCGACACGAACTGGCTGAACAGCGCAAGAAAGAACAGGGCAATCTTGGGATTAAGGAAGGCGATCATAAAGCCGTCACGTGCAGCCTGCCCGACCGAGCCGGAAAGCACACCGGCACCCTCGACATTGAACTTCTCGCCCGATCCCGCTGCCCGCCATGCCTTGATCGCAAGCCAGATCAGATAAAGCGCGCCAAGAATACTGACCGCGTTGTGAAAGACCGGCACTGTCTGAAACAGGATGCCAAGGCCGGTCATGGTGATCACGGCATAAAAGCCGATGCCCAGTCCATGTGCCAATGCGCAGGCAAAACCCGCCTGACGCGATTGCCCGACAGAATAGCGCAGAACAACTGCCAGGCTTGGACCCGGCGTCATCGCACCCAGAACGCAAATGGTTGCAACAGACAACCAGGCGGCAAAGCTCATGACGTTTCCCTTTGGTGGCGCAGGTTTCAAACCCGCCTCGTTTAGCTGCAAAGCTAGCGGCTTGCCAGAACCGTTTCAACGGAAATGAACTATCGCTATGATGGCGCCCTGCGTCACCGCGCATATGGTTGAACAATTCCCGCAAATCACGGTTTTAAATGATGTTTCTGCTGCTCAAGAACGCCAATGTTTTCGCCCCTGCCCCGATGGGCATCAATGATATCCTGATCTGTAACGATAAAATCATCGCCATCGCCCCGGATCTGGTTGTGTCGGTTCCGGGCGAAATCAAAACCATTGATCTTGGCGGCAAGCTAACAGTTCCGGGCTTTATTGACGGTCACGCCCATCTGATCGGGGGTGGCGGCGAAGGCGGATTTGCGACCAGAACCCCCGAAGTCGCGATTGGCAACCTGATCGAAGCGGGCATTACATCAATCTGTGGCCTGCTGGGCACTGATGCCGCAACCCGCCATATCGCATCACTTTATGCCAAAACCAAAGCCCTTCGAACCGAGGGCATCTCGGCTTGGTTCTTTACCGGGGGCTATCGGGTGCCGTCCCCGACCCTGACCGGGAATATCGGCGATGACGTGACTTTCCTTGATGCCTGTATCGGTCTTAAGACCGCAATTTCCGATCATCGCAGCAGCCAAAGCACCGTCGAGGAGCTTGCCCGGATCGCATCACAGTCGCGCATCGGCGGCATGACGTCGGGCAAGGCCGGGTCGGTTGTGGTCCATCTCGGCGATGGTGACGGGCATTTTGATCCGTTGATTGGCGTGATTGAAAATACTGAAATCCCGATTGCCCAGTTCATTCCGACCCATGTCAACCGCAAGCGCGCCCTTCTGGATGCCGCCAAAGACTGGGCAAAGCGGGGTGGCAACATCGATTTCACCACCGGGATTGATGCCGAACCCGATCCGGCCGGATCCGTTAAAACATCGACCGGCATTGCCGAATGCCTTGCCGATGGCGTGCCCCTTGATCGCATTTCGATGACCTCGGATGGCAATGGATCGCTTCCCGATTTTGATGCGCAAGGCAATATGATCGGCCTGACCGTTGCCGGATTTGACACTATACCGCGCGAATTTGCCGATCTTGTCGAACGCGAAAAGCTTGATATCACCACCGCACTTGCACCGATCACCCTCAATCCAGCCCGCATGCTGGGGCTCGATGGCTTCAAGGGACAGCTCAAGACCGGCTTTGATGCCGACATTCTTGTTCTTGACGATGCCCTGGCACCTGACACGGTGATTGCACGTGGCAAACCGGCAATGATCAGTAAGGAACGCCTGATCAAGGGCACGTTCGAGGCTTAAACACTGATATTTCATTGAATTTGACTGTCAAAAGGCATCGAAACCGGCATATTCCCCCGGATCGGTGCCTTTTTCTTGTCATATATGCCCGAATTAACGCGCAATAAGGTCAAACCCCGCTCGTATTTACCCGTCAAGCTTTTGCCAAGACACAGGCAAACCAATGACCTGTGCCAAAATGACGGAAAGGACACGAGAGATGCGACAGACAGCCATTACTCTGGCCGTTGCAAGCGCATTGGGGCTTTCAGCTTGTAGCGGATTGAATGACCGTAATCAGAAGATGCTCAGCGGTGCTGCAATTGGCGCCGGTGTTGGTGCTGTTGGCACCGTCATTACAGGTGGCTGCGTCACCTGTGGTGCCGTGATCGGCGGTGCCATCGGCACAGGTGCCGGTTACATCATGCATGAAAACGAGCAGGCCCGAAAATGATCAGAAAAATTATCCTTTTGACCGCAGCGCTCGGTCTTGCAGCGCCAATCGGCATTTCCACCCCGGCAAAGGCCGATCCACCACCATGGGCACCCGCCCATGGTTATCGCGCCAAGCAACATAAACACCATGGCGACAAGCACCGCTATAACTACCGGCCACGCGAAGATATCTTTGTCTCGAATGGAAGCTTCCTGCGCTGCAACCGTGACACAATCGGCGCATTGATCGGTGCCGGATCGGGTGCTGCACTCGGTTCGACCATCGGCAAAGGTGATGGACGGACTGCGGCGATGATCGGCGGTGCCATTCTGGGCATGCTGGGTGGCTATAGTATCGGCCAAAGCCTTGATCAAAGTGATCTGGCCTGTACCGGTTATACCTTGCAAAATGTGCCGGACGGACGGTCTGTGCGCTGGATCAATCCGGATTCGGGCAACAGCTATAATGTTGTGCCCACCCGCAGCTGGCAAAACACCAGCGGACGCTATTGCCGTGAATATAGCGCAACCGCCGATATCGGCGGAAGACAGCGCGAAACATACGGCACCGCATGCCGTCAGCCCGATGGATCCTGGCAAATTGTGTCATAAAGACGCGTCTTTACGTCGATAGATCAATTGGGAATTTCTCCCGCGAAAGCCCGGCACAGCCGGGCTTTTTTCATACTTTTCATCCAATTTTTGCATCTTAAAGTCACTTGAAATCAATGCCTTATTCGTCGCGCATATACCCTTTTCGTAATTTGATTTACGTTAACGTCACTTTGTATTACAGTCAGACAACAAACATAAAAAAATACAATCAAATATGAGGGAGGCGTTCGTGGATGACATCCTCGACACCGTAAAGGAAAAGCTGCCACAGCTGCGCGGTCTTAATGCCGTTATTGCGTTTGACTGCGGCGATGACGGACATATCGTTGTCGATGCCACCGGTGATGAGCCGGTGATCAGCGACGATGATCTGTCGGATGCGGACTGCATTCTGAAAATCAAGAAAGCCAACCTCGAAAAACTGATCGCCGGAAAACTCGATCCGATGCTTGCCTTCACTTTGGGCAAACTCAAGATCAAGGGATCCATGGGAGTAGCGGCAAAACTGTCATCCATGCTGGACTGACAAGGGCCGAAACGATCCGTTCTGCGGGGGAAACATGCGGCAACGCATCTGGAAACGTAGCGTATCAGCTTTGATCACGGGTATTTTCACCCAATGTGCCGTTCTTTCGATGGCATCTGCGGGGGAAGTCCTGAATTTCCGCGTTCTCAAGGACGGGGAACCCATCGGCTATGAAAAAGTCGAAATCACGCCGACAGCATCTGGTCGCACCGTCAGGGTTGAGACTCTGACCGACGTCAGCGTGCTGTTTCTGAAATTCCATTATGACCACCAGCGCACCGAGCAATGGCACGATGACAAGCTGGTTTCGGTCGAAATCACCACCAATGATGACGGCACACACTACACCTGGCAGGCAAGCTATGATGAAGACTGCTATCAGCTCGCTGGCAAAGGTGTCGGGAAACGGAATGCCTGTGATGGTGCCTGGCCACTCAGCCTGTGGTCCGAGGACATCACGGTAAAAACCGATCTCTATAGCGTCATCAATGCCGAACCTTACGGGGTTCAAACCCGAAAGGTCGGTACAGAAAATGTGACGGTCGAAAACCGGGAAACACCGGCGACCCATTACATCATGTCGGGCGATATCGAGCGTGACCTTTGGTATGGTCCCGACGGGAAACTTCTGAAAACAAGCTTTAAAAGAAAGGGTTACGACATCGACTTTATCCGGGTTGATGCGATGACCCTTCAACAATAAAAGCGGGCGTTTTGAATCAAGAATTTGAAGCGTTAAAAGATTAAGGGAGAAACAGATGTCTAAGCTCAAGATGAGCTGCCTTGCGGGGGCAGCTTCGGGTACAGCAATTCTTTGTGCACTGGCGACCATCGGTACTGCACATGCATCGGGTTTTCAGGTCCGCGAAACCAGCGGCACCCTGCAAGGCTCAAGCTTTGCAGGCATGACAACCCTGTCAACCGATGCCTCGACCATGTCCTACAATCCCGGCACCGTCGGCCAGTATGATGAAACGACCTATAGCGCCGGTGTCACGGTTATCCGCCCGGTTGCCAAGGCGAAAAACACCCTTGCAACTGACGGGTCAAGAACAAGCATTGCCCAGACAGGTGGCGGCTACAAGGATATGGCACAGGATGCCGCAGTGCCAAACGCACATGCCGTCTGGAAACTGAATGAGAATATCAATCTTGGTGTTTCCATTACCTCTCCCTGGGGGTTGGTCACTGACAACGATTCCGATTTCAGCGGACGTTTCTTTGGGACAACTTCGAAGATCAAGACCGTCAATATCAAGCCCGTCGTCGCATACCGGTTTGACAATGGCCTGAGCATCGGTGCCGGTCCGCAAATCCAGCGTTTCGAAGCCCGTTTGGACAAGGCTGTTGCCTCACTTGCTGGTGCAAAAACAGAAGGCAACTCATCACTTAAGGGCGATGATGTCGGCTATGGCTGGACAGCTGGTTTGAACTGGGAACTGACCGAAGCCACCCGTCTTGGCCTGTCCTATAACTCCGAGGTCGAGCACAAGCTTGAAGGCACGATCAAGTTTGACAGTGCCGCCAAGGGTCTTTTGACCCCCTATACGGACCGTAATGCCACAGCCAAAATCACAACCCCGGAAGCCGTCGCATTCGGGATGTCTCACGATCTCAATGATCAGTGGACTTTGATGGGTGATGTACAATGGACCAACTGGAACTCGGTCGGCGAACTGGTGTTCAACTATGATGGTCTGATCAACAGCAACCTCGCCACAAGCGGCAGCACCACCGAATATTACAACTGGGGTACGTCCTGGTTCGGGGCACTTGGTGCGCGGTACCAGTATGATGAAAACTGGGCCTTTACCGGCGGTGTTGCCTATGACGAAACCCCGATCAAGACCCGCAACCGCAATGTGCGCCTGCCGGATTCCAATCGCTACTGGGTATCGTTTGGCACCAGCTACAAGGTTGCTGACTGGGTCGCTTTCAATCTTGGCTACACGCATATCTTCGCTGATACGGCACGCGTCGATCATACCTCGGCAGCACTTGGTAATTATGCAGCCGATTACGAGGCCAGCGTCGATATCATCGCTCTGCAGGCGAATTTCAAATTCTGATCTGCTATAATGCTTGGCACGGGGTGGCAGTTGCCACCCCGACCGGGCTGCTTTTTTTTGCCCGCAAAGTGACGTTAACGTAATGGAGTTAACGCAAGTGAACAAAGTAAACGTCCAAGAAGCTCCCATCCTGATGAATGGCGTTGATATCAGCACGCCAGTTCACACACGTCGGGTCCACGAAATTTTTGATAGTGCCGCGGCGCGTTTTCCGCTGCGGCCCTGCCTGGATTTTCTGGGCCGGATTTATGATTACAAAACCATCGCCGATCAGATTGATCGCGCTGCCGAAGGTTTCAAGCAGCTCGGCGTGCGCAAGGGGGACAAGGTTGGTCTTTGTCTGCCCAACACGCCTTATTATGTCGTGTGTTATTATGCGATCCTGAAATGCGGCGGCGTGGTGGTAAATTTCAATCCGCTTTATGCCAAACGCGAGATTGCCTATCAGATCGAGGATTCCGGCTGTCGCCTGATGGTAACGCTGAACCTTAAACAGATCTATCCCAAGGTCGCGGCATGCCTTGATGAAACCTGCCTCAAACGCATCGTTGTTTGCGAAATGAGCAGCATCCTGCCACCGGTTAAAAGCGTTCTGTTTTCACTGTTCAAACGCAGTGAACTGGCCGACGTACCGACCGACTTGCGTCACATCCCATATGACCGGGTGATTGGCTGCAAGCCGATTGATACGGTGGTTGACGTCGCAGTCAATGATCTGGCTGTTCTGCAATATACCGGCGGCACCACCGGACGCCCCAAGGGCGCGATGCTGACCCACGCCAATCTCAGTGCCAATGTCGATCAGCTGACACGCTGGATGCCGGACGCCAATCCGGGACATGAAGTCACCCTGTGTGTTTTGCCGTTCTTCCATGTTTTTGCCATGACCGTGGCGCTGAATACATCAATCAATCTGGGGGCAGAGCTTGTTCTGCATCCCCGGTTTGAACTGGGAGCCCTTCTGAAATCGCTTGATAAAAAAAGAGCGACAATCTTTCCCGGCGTGCCAACCATCTATACCGCGATCAATAATTCGCCCGAGACCCCAAAGCACGATCTGTCTCATATTCGTTGTTGTATCTCAGGGGGTGCGCCCCTTCCGGTCGAGGTCAAACACCGGTTTGAAGAAATCACCGGGTCAAAGGTGGTCGAGGGATATGGGCTGTCTGAAGCAAGCCCGGTTTGCACCTGTAACCCGGTCAAAGGGGAAAACAAGGAAGGCTCTATCGGGCTTCCAATGCCCTGCACCGAGATCGAAATCCGTTCTCTTGCCAACCCGGAACTGGCCATGCCTTTTGGTGAAAAAGGCGAGGTTTGCATCCGCGGACCACAGGTCATGCCCGGTTACTGGCAAAACGAAACAGCAACCCGTGAAACCTTTATCGATGGCTGGTTGCGGACCGGTGATGTCGGTTATCAGGATGATCAGGGATATACATTCCTTGTTGATCGCCTGAAGGATGTCATTCTGTGCAGCGGATACAATGTCTATCCGCGCGCCATCGAAGAAGCACTTTATCTGCATGACCAGATTGCCGAAGTCACCTGCATCGGCGTGCCGGACAAATATCGCGGACAAGCCCCCAAGGCTTTTGTTCGCCTGAAAGACGGTGTCACCGGGATTACCCCCGATGATCTCCGCGCGTTTCTGGACGACAAGATTTCAAGAATCGAAATGCCACGCGAAATCGAAATTCGCGAAGAGCTTCCAAAAACCATGGTCGGCAAACTGTCGAAAAAGGAACTGGTCGAGGAAGAACGTCTGAAGAGAGAGGGGAAAACGTCTTGAAAAAACAGTGCGTTAACGTCGCATCACACACAACGGAAAAAATCCATGTGACGTTAACGTAAACTAATTGACGTTAAGATAAAAATATATACGATAAGGGGCGAAAGATGACCAAACTTGATGACCGGTTTTATACCGTTCCCGAACTGGCGAAGGATTTGGGGATTACGCCGCGCACCATCCGGTTTTACGAGCAAAAAGGCCTTGTAAATCCGCAACGTGCAGGTGCCACCCGGATCTATACCCGCCAGGACCGCGCAAAACTGTTGATCATTCTGCGTGGCAAGCGACTGGGCTTCAGCCTCAATGAGATCGCTGATTACCTTGATCTCTATGGGGCAGACCCGACACAGGCAGAACAGATCAAAATGCTGCTTGGGCGCGTCCGGGAACGGATTTCTGATCTGGAAGAACAACGCCAGGCACTGGACATCACGTTGGATGAATTGCGCGATATCGAACAACAATCGATTGATGCGCTTGAAGAAAAAGGAATCGATCCGGTTTCGTAACAAGTTCCCCGGATCAGAGGACAGCTCAGGAAGGAAGACATAGCCATGACCAACGCCGTTATTGCCGGATATGTCCGGTCGCCCTTTACCCCGGCCCGCAAAGGGGCCCTTGCCAAGGTTCGTCCCGATGACCTGGCGGCACAGGTCGTTAAAGGTCTGGTGGAAAAGACCGGCATTGATCCCAATGCCATTGAGGACCTTATTCTTGGCTGTGCTTTTCCCGAAGGCGAACAGGGTTTCAACGTTGCCCGCCTGATTACCTTTATTGCCGGTCTTCCGCGCTCGGTCGCGGGTGTCACCGTCAACCGTTTCTGCGGGTCATCCATGCAGTCGATCCATCAGGCCGCCGGTGCAATCGCCATCGGTGCCGGTGATGCATTTATCTGTGCCGGTGTCGAAAGCATGACACGCGTTCCGATGATGGGCTTCAACCCGCTGCCGAACCCTGAACTTTATAAAGCCATGCCAGAAGCCTATATGGGCATGGGCGATACGGCTGAAAATGTCGCGGCAAAATACAGCCTGACACGCGCCGATCAGGAAGCCTTCGCAGTTGAAAGCCACAAGCGCGCCGCAGCGGCACAGGCTGCTGGCAAGTTCGTTGATGAAATCATCCCGATTCAGACCAGAGACGGTGTTGTCTCCGAAGACGGCTGTATTCGTGGTGAAACCACCGCCGAAAGCCTTGCCGAACTCAAACCGGCCTTCCGTGCCGATGGTATCGTCACTGCGGGCACATCTTCGCCGCTAACCGATGGCGCATCTGCGGTGCTGGTATGCTCCGAAGAATTCGCTGCCAAAAACGGCCTGACCCCGATTGCACGTATCAAATCGGTTGCCGTTGACGGCTGCCTGCCAGAAATCATGGGCATTGGTCCGGTGGGGGCCTCGAAAAAGGCGCTGGCCCGTGCAGGCCTGACCTCTGCTGATATCGACGTGACCGAACTGAACGAAGCGTTCTCATCGCAGGCAATAGCAAGCATTTCCGATCTCGGTCTTGATGCTGCCAAGGTCAATATTGATGGCGGTGCGCTGGCCATCGGTCATCCGCTGGGTGCTACCGGTGCACGTATTGTCGGCAAGGCCGCAGCCATCCTGAAACGTGATGGCGGCAAATATGCGCTGGCCTCGCAATGCATTGGCGGGGGTCAGGGGATCGCGACCATTCTGGAGGCGATGTAATGACCACCATCAAACAGGTCGCCGTTATCGGCGCCGGCGTGATGGGCGCGGGGATCGCTGCCCATATCGCCAATTCAGGGACTCCTGTCCTGTTGCTTGATATCGTTCCCGAAGGTGCCAAAAACCGCAATGCAGTTGCCGAGAGTGCGGTTGCCAAGATGCTTAAAACCGATCCGGCACCGTTCATGTCCAAACGGGTCGCCAAGCTGATCACCTGCGGCAATATCGAGGATGACCTTGATAAGATCGCCAAATGTGACTGGATCATCGAAGCCGTCATCGAACGCCTTGATATCAAACAGGACCTTTATCGCAAGATTGATGCGGTCCGTGCCCGTGGATCGGTTGTGTCGTCGAACACCTCGACCATTCCGCTGGCCACCCTGATTGGCGGCATGGATGACAGCTTTGCGCAGGATTTCATCATCACCCATTTCTTCAACCCGCCGCGCTATATGCGTCTGCTGGAACTGGTTGGATCGGGTGTCACCCGTGATGGCGTGATTGACATGGTTGCCGATTTTGCTGATCGCAAACTGGGCAAGACCTGTGTCACCTGCCATGACGAACCGGGCTTCATTGCCAACCGTCTGGGCGTTTACTGGATTCAGGCCGCCATGGTCGAGGCCATGGACCGCCAACTGACCGTCGAAGAAGCCGACAGCGTGATCGGTCGCCCGTTTGGTATTCCCAAGACCGGCGTGTTTGGCCTGATGGATCTGGTTGGTCTTGATCTGATGCCCCATGTGCAATCAAGCATGGCGGGCCTTCTTGATAAGTCCGATCCGTTCCACGCCATTTATCGCGAAAGCGCGCTGGTCAGCAAACTGATCGCCGATGGCTATACCGGCCGTAAGGGCAAAGGTGGTTTTTACCGCCTGAACCGTGAAGGCGGGGAGAAGATCAAGGAATCGGTTGATCTTCAGTCTGGTGAATTCTCCAGATCCGAAAAGGCCCGCTTGGGTAGCGTTCGTGCCGCTGGCAAGGACCCGCGCAAGATGATGGGAGCCGATGACAAGGGCGGCCAGTATGGGCGCGCTGTCATGGGCAAAACCCTTGCTTATGCTGCTTTCATTGCCGAGGCAGCAGCCAATTCCATCGTCGATGTCGATGATGCGATGAAGCTGGGTTATGCATGGAAAACCGGCCCGTTCGAGCTGATCGACGCCATTGGGGTTAATGCCCTGATTTCGATGCTTGAAGAAGATGGTGTTGAAGTCCCGGCATTGCTCAAAAAGGCTTCTGGCAAATCGTTCTACAAGGTCGAGGATGGTGATCTTTACTATCTTGGCTTTGATGGCAACTACGCCAAGGTTACCCGCCCGGATGGGGTTCTTCTGCTTGAAGACATCAAACGCAAATCCGAACCGGTTGCCGGTAACCGTGCTGCATCGCTTTGGGATATTGGCGATGGCGTCGCCTGCCTTGAATTCCATACCAAGATGAATGCCCTTGATGCCGATGTTCTGGGCGCCATCAAAACGTCTATCCGGACTGTCAAAAAGCAGTTCAAGGCGATGGTGATCTATAACGAGGCCAGCAATTTCTCGGCCGGTGCAAATCTTGGTCTGGCCTTGTTTGCGGCCAATATCGCCGCATGGCCGGAGATCGAGAACCTTGTTGAAACCGGTCAGGAAACCTACAAGGCGCTGAAATATTCGCCGTTCCCGGTCGTGGGCGCACCAAGTGGTCTTGCCCTTGGCGGCGGATGTGAAGTTCTGCTTCATTGCGATGCAGTTCAGGCACATGGCGAAACCTATATCGGGCTGGTTGAACCCGGTGTTGGTCTGATCCCGGCTTGGGGCGGATGCAAGGAAATGATCCGTCGCTGGGCCGAGAACCCGAAATTCGTCAAGGGTCCGATGGCCCCGAGCGCCAAGGCATTCGAGATCATCTCGGTTGCAACCGTTGCCAAATCGGCGATGGAAGCCAAGGAAAACCTGTTCTTCCGCGAAACGGACGGCATCACCATGAACCGCAACCGTTTGCTGGCTGATGCCAAGGAACGGGCACTTTCGATGGTCGATGGTTACGAAGCCCCCGAAGAATTCACCTATCGCCTGCCGGGCGAAGCAGCCCGTGTCGCCTTTGAAATGGCGGTCGATGGTTTCCATCGTCTGGGCAAGGCAACCGATTATGACCGTGTGGTTGCCGGTGAACTGGCGCGGGTTCTTGCCGGTGGTGACACCGACGTAACCGAAGAACTTTCCGAAGACGATATTCTTGAACTGGAACGCGAAGGCTTCATGCGTCTGGTCCGTAACGAAGGCACCATGGCCCGGGTAGAGCATATGCTTCTGACCGGCAAGCCGTTGCGCAACTAGGCAGGTCCAGGAGGAAACAGAAATGGCTGAATATAAAGCACCCCTGCGCGATATGCGCTTCGTCCTGACCGAGCTGTTTGATTACAACGACATCAATCAGATGCCCGGTTGCGAGGATTTCACCCCCGACGTCGTTGACGCGGTTCTCCAGGAGGCTGCCAAGGTCTGCGAGGAGGTCCTGTTCCCGATCAACCGGTCGGGCGACGAGGAAGGCTGCACCTGGGATGACGGGGTTGTCACCACCCCCAAAGGTTTCAAGGAAGCCTATCAGACCTTTGCCGAAGGCGGCTGGACCGGCATTGCCTGTGATCCGACCTATGGCGGTCAGGGCGCACCAAAATCCATCAACGCCTTGGTCGAGGAAATGATCTGTTCGACCAACCTGTCCTTCGGGATGTATCCGGGCCTGTCCTTTGGTGCCTATGCCGCCCTGCATAGCCACGCTTCGGACGAACTCAAGGACAAGTATCTTCCGAAAATGGTCGAAGGCACCTGGTCGGGCACCATGTGTCTGACCGAACCGCATTGCGGCACCGATCTTGGCATCATCAAGACCAAGGCCGAACCGCTTGATGACGGGTCCTATGCGATTTCCGGCACCAAGATTTTCATCTCGGCGGGTGAACACGACCTGACGGAAAACATCATCCATCTGGTTCTGGCAAAACTGCCCGACGCCCCCAAGGGCACCAAGGGTATTTCCCTGTTCCTTGTCCCGAAATTCATGGTGGGCGATAACGGATCGCTGGGGGATCGCAACGCGGTAAAATGCGGTTCCATCGAACACAAGATGGGCATCAAGGCATCATCGACCTGTGTCATGAACTTTGACGGTGCCATCGGTTATCTGGTCGGCGAACCCCATCAAGGCATGCCTGCCATGTTCACCATGATGAACCAGGAACGTTTGTCGGTTGGCATTCAGGGTCTTGGACTTGGCGAGGCGGCCTATCAGGGCGCACGCGCCTATGCCAAGGATCGCCTTCAGGGCCGCGCACTTACCGGTGCGAAATCCCCCGACAAGGCAGCGGACCCGATCATCGTGCATCCCGATGTGCGTCGCATGCTTCTGACCGCCAAGGCCACCAATGAAGGCTGTCGCGCGATGGGCATGTGGGTTGCCCGCGCCCTTGATACGGCCAAGCATCACGCCGACCCGGTCAAACGTGAAGAGGCCGACGAGTTCGTTCAGCTGATGACGCCAATCGTCAAGGCACTGTTCACCGATTGGGGCTTTGATAACACCAACCTTGGTGTGCAGGTCTTTGGCGGTCACGGTTACATCCGTGAATGGGGCATGGAACAATATGTTCGCGACGCCCGCATTGCCCAGATTTACGAAGGCACGAACGGCATTCAGGCCCTTGACCTTGTTGGTCGCAAAATGCCGACCAAGGCCGGTCGTTACCTGCGCCGCTTCTTCCATCCGGTTCAGGAATATATCGAAGCCAATGTGTCCAAGGACGGGCTTGGCGACTTTGTCCAGCCACTGGCAAAGGCCTTCATGCGTCTGCAACAGGCCACTGGCGAACTGGCGCAACGCGGCATGAAAAACCCGAATGAAGCCGGTGCCGCTGCAACCGAATTCCTGCGTCTGTTCGGTCTGGTGGCCGTCGGCTTTATGTGGGCCCGCATGGCCGAGATCGCATTGGCCAAGCAGGATGATGACCCGGAAGGCTTCTATAAAGCCAAGCTGATCACGGCAAAGTTCTATATGGAACGCATTTTGCCGCAATCCGGTGCCCTGTTCAGTCAGATGATGTCGGGTTCCTCGACCATGATGGCATTGGACGAGGAGCTGTTCTGATCATGGCACCGGGCCGCACATATCGTCAGATCGCATCACTGGACGGAGCAGCGTCGTGAACCTGATTTTCCGACTGATCCGTGTTGTGATCCTGTCCTTGTTGCGGCCCCGCCTTTATCCGCTTGATCCGTCGAGCTTGCAGTTTCGCGCATGGCCGCTGGACCTTGATATCAATGTCCATATGACCAATTCGCGGTATTTCGCCCTGATGGATCTGGGCCGGACCGAACTGATTGTGCGCAATGGTATCGCCAAGCAGGTGTTCAAGCACAAATGGCAACCGGTTGTTTCGGGCACCACCATGCGGTTCAAACGCGCGATCAAGCCGTTTCAGAAATTCTCGCTCGAAACCCGGGCACTCTATTGGGATGACAAGGGTTTCTATCTGGAACAACGCTTTGTCGCCAAGGGCAAGACACTCGCCCTTGGTGTCGTAAAGGCCGTCTTTGTTGGCCCCCAGGGCATCATCCCGCCCGAGGAAGTCTGTCGTCGGGTCGGTGCGGATCAAACATCACCGATCATGCCCGACTGGCTATCCGGATGGCCGGATATGGAAAGTGCAATCGAAGCCCGACTTGCGATCTAAGGCACGCGATCAATAAAGCGGAAAACACCGCGGGAGGAAGTCACATGACGTCAAATGAAGCTGTATTGCTGAATATGTCCGACGAGATCGCAACGATCACACTGAACCGGCCGGACCGGATGAATGCCCTTGATCAGTCGATGGTCCAAGGATTGTCCGACGCCCTTGATCAGATCGAAGCCGGGATTTCGCAAATCGGTGCGGTGATCATCGAAGGATCGGGGGGCACCTTCATGGCGGGCGGTGATGTGAAATTCTTCCATCAGATGTCCCAATCCCCCGCCAACGAAGCCCGGCCAGTCATCGAAGCCATGATCAATCGCGTTCATGACATCATCACCCGCATCAACGCCCTTCCCTGCCCGGTTATCGCCAAGCTTGAAGGGGCGGTTGCCGGATTTGGCATCAGCCTGATGAATGCCTGTGATCTTGCGGTCGCCGCCGAGGAAACGGTTTTCACCCTTGCCTATATCCATATCGGCACCTCGCCCGACGGCGGATCAACCCATTCACTGACCCGTCTGGTCGGCATGAAAAAGGCCAAGGAAATTGCCCTTCTTGGGGATCGTTTCAGTGCAGACGAAGCCCATGATTGCGGCCTGATCAACAAGGTTGTGCCCGCCGATCTGCTGGCATCGGCAACAGCAAAATATGCAACCCGTCTGGCATCCGGCCCGCGTGGTGCGATTGCCCGGACCAAGGCACTTCTTAATGCCGCCCCCGAGGCCGGTCTTGCCGATCAGCTCGCAGCCGAAGCCAAAGCCTTCGCCGATTGCGCCATAAGCAACGATTTCCGCGAAGGCGTCACCGCCTTTGTCGAAAAACGTCAGCCCCGCTTTGGCAAATCATAAAAAGAATTCAGGGAACAGAAGTAATGGCCACACTTAAAGGCAAAACACTTTTCATCACCGGTGCATCGCGTGGCATCGGCAAGGAAATCGCCCTTCGTGCAGCGCGCGACGGGGCCAATGTCGCCATCATTGCCAAAACCGATGAACCGCATCCGAAACTGCCCGGCACCATCCATAGTGCCGCTGCCGAGATCGAGGAAGCCGGTGGCAAGGCGCTCCCGCTTAAGACCGATATCCGCGAAGAAGACCAGATTGCCGAGGCCGTTGCCAAAACTGTCGAAACATTCGGCGGCATCGATATCCTGATCAACAATGCCAGCGCGATCAATCTGACGCCGACTTTGCAGACACCGATGAAACGCTTTGATCTGATGCATCAGGTCAATACGCGGGCAACCTTTGCCTGCGCGCAGGCCTGCCTGCCGCATCTGTTGAAATCGGATAACCCGCATATCCTGACCATGTCGCCACCGCCGAACCTGTCACCGCAATGGTTTGCCAATCACACGGCCTATACCATTTCGAAATACGGCATGAGTCTGGTCACCCTGGGTCTGGCCGCCGAATTTGCCGATGAAGGCGTTGCTGTGAACTCTCTTTGGCCCGTCACGGTGATTGAAACAGCAGCGCTAAACATGATCCCCGGTCTGGAACAGGGCCGCGCACGCACGCCGCAAATTCTGGCCGATGCGGCGCATGCGATCCTGACGGCACCGTCACGGGATGTGACTGGCGGGTTCTTTACCGATGAGTCCGTCCTTGAAGCCATCGGCATTACCGATTTTGAACCCTACAACCTGACGCCGGGCAAAGCGCCCTATCCGGACTTCTTCCTTGAGCTTGATCGCAATGGAAAGAACGACCCGCAGGTTGCCAGGCTTCTTACGAAACTGGGCAGTTTTCACAAGGCTGCCTGACGATTTGGCGTCGGGGAAGTGTGTGCCCCGACGTCTGGTAGGGGCCTGATTTGACGAACGTGGATGATCCACACGGAAAATCGGGCTCTCTCGCCCGCTGAACTAAACCCGCCCTTTGGGCGGGTTCTTTTTTGGGAAAATGCCGTCAGCCACACATAAAGACACCGCCACATGACGGGCGGTGCCTACCTTCGCAGAAACGCATTAACGTTGAGGGTAAAGATGAAAAAGCGTAAGGCGCGAAGGATTTACCGGGTTACGAAGCCCGGCGTTCAAGTGCCCGCTTTTCCAGAGATTGGCGCGGCATCTCGCAAGCCTTAAGGCTTGGTGTCGGCAACATCATCTGTACCGAAAGAGCCATGGCAAGATCACGATGATCACTGTCCTGATCAAGGAACCGGCTTGACCAGATGCCATCACGGTTGGCCGAAAGAAACGCACAGCGCAACATCGAAAACGACGCCGAACCATAGCAATCCTGCTGACCGGTCACACGTGTCAGCCAGTCGGCAATCGCGTCATGTGCTGCCTGATCAAGAATATCCTGCATATTTGCCCGATCATGGGCCGCAACGCTGTCAGCCGCCAGTGCTTCGCGCAAGGCATTGATCATGCGCTGATTGGCCTGTGCGTCGGACAATCCGAAAGACCGAAGCCAGGCGCGCGCGGTGTCTTCAATCAGACGGGTCATCGCCGCCGACTCAAATGCGGCATAGGAAAAACCCTGTGATGCAACGGTCATGTCGGTCATGTATTCGGCCCTCCGGGCAGTAAACGATCATCGGCAATTAACGCTTCGTTAAGAATAAGCTTCGCCGAAAAAACGCGGGATAATTTGCTCGAATCTGGGCGTTTTTGTGGCGCACAAGATTCCATTAAAACAATTACTTGGTCGGACTGTTGGTCCGTTCAGGGCCCGTTGACATCCCGCCCTGCCATGATCTGGTCCAGCGGCTTGACCGGCCAGGACAGGATCAGGATTTTTTCATCCCGGGTCAGGCTTTCAATCCCCAGACGCGCAAGTTTTTCATAGATGATCCCGATTTCAATCGTCGTGCGCGCATCCGGTTTGCGCACCGGAAGCAATGCTGAATGCAGCGCATTGGCATAAGGATCCTCGATTAGGCGCATCAGGCCGTCCTTGACGTCACCCCCGGCAAGCTCCGAACCGATCCGGGCAAGTGCGCGCAGCTCATCGGGGCTGTCATATTCTTCCGGTGTCAGGAAAAGCTTCATCCGGCGTGCCAGCTTGCCAATCGCAAGGCTGCTTGAATAATGGGTCAGCCAGGGCGACAGAACCAGACCGGCCAGAATGGGCGACAGCCACCAGAAAAACGCCGTATCCACAAAGATCGCCACCGCCCCCCAGATGAGGCCGATCACAATGATCGTCCGATGGGTTTTAAGGGCCGCTTTGAATGGCACACCGGCATCATCGCGTTCCTGCGCATCCCAGCCAACCTGATTGCCGGTCAAAACCGAAAACACGAACTGAGAATGCAGCATCATCATGATCGGCGCTTGCAAGGCGGAATAGACGGTTTCCAGCAACCCACTGACCAAAACCATGACGCCACCATACTTTTTGCGGTCCCGTCCCAGACATACCATCAGGATCGAGATGATCTTGGGCAGAACCAGCATGCCAATGGTAAAGATCAGCAGCACCAGCATTTCAAACGACCGGTCCACCGGCCATTGCGGGAACATGGTGAAATGCCCCGGGAAGAAGCTATAGGTCAGTTGCGTGTTTTGCAGGGTCGCAATGGTCGAGCTGAGCAACAAAAGCAGCCAGAGCGGCGATGAAACAAAGCTCATCACCCCCATAAAGAAATGCAAACGGCTGAGCGGTTTGAATCCGTGCGCCACCATCAGGCGCGCATGCTGCATATTGCCCTGACACCAGCGGCGGTCGCGAATGGCAAAGTCAATCAGGTTCGGCGGCAGTTCTTCCCAGCTGCCTTCAAGCTGCGGGATCAGCCAGCACCGCCATCCGGCCTTGCGCATAAAGGCGGCCTCGACAAAATCATGGCTCAGGATATGACCACCCATTGGCGGTTTGCCCGACAGAACCGGAAGACCACAGCATTCGATAAAGGCCTTGGTGCGAATGATCGCATTATGGCCCCAATAGTTCGAACTGCCCATGCACCAGAATGACAAACCCGCCGACATGGTCGGCCCATGCACGCGCGAAATGAACTGTAAAATGCGCGCAAACAGGGTCTGACGTCCGGTCGGCTGCGGCGGACTTTGAATGATCCCCGCATCGGGGTTGTTTTCCATCAGATAGGCCATATTCACCATGGCCTCGCCCGACATCACACTATCGGCGTCAAACACGATCATATGATCGTAATTGGTCGCATAGGTTTCACAGAATTCCTTGAGATTTCCGGATTTGCGTTCGGTATTCTCGGTCCGGCGGCGGAAGAATATCTTGCCGCGCGCATTCAGGTCAGTACAAGCCTTCGCCCATGCCAGTTCCTCGGCAATCCAGATATCGGGATCACGGGTATCAGACAAAACAAAGAAATCAAACGCATCAATTTCGCCGGTCTCGGCCAGACTTTCGTAACTGGCGCGAAGCCCTGCAAAAACGCGATTGGGGTCTTCGTTGTAGACCGGGATGACGACAACGTTTTTGGATCGCAGTGACCCTTTGCGCACAATCGGTTTAAGCCGCTTGAGCGTAATCGCATCAAGCTTCAGACCACGCAGGATCAATCCGACAATCCCGGTAAAGAAGGACAACGAAATCCAGGCAAAGTTGATGGTAAAGAACGCCACCACCACCATTTCCATGATGGTCAGCTGATCCGCACCCAGAACATCGGCCATCAACCATGCGGCATAGGCCGTTGCGGCAATCGAGGCCCCGAACAAAAACAGACGTCGTTGACCAACGCCCGGTCCACGCAACTGGACGGTCGGATCACATATGGTTGTCTGGGTCTTGTCATTTGCCGGGTCAGAAATCTGACTCATCTGCATTTACCTGATTGTCGAGTCATTCATAAAGGCACGGGATCACGGGCGGGCCGGTTCTGGTTTAAAAGACCCAGGGCATGGTCCATGTTTCGCTCAGGACCTTGTCCTTGTGCAAAAGGAACACCCGCAAATTGCTTGATGCGGCATCACTGTCATCGACCAGATCAAAGAACACGCGCACACCGCCATTTTCGGGGTCCGGCATCACGCGGATATTCTCAAGCCTGCCTTCCGATGCGCTGACATCAGCGTGCAGGTTCTTGGTATCCTTGATGAAATAATCCAGATCACCACCGGCAAAATTCAAGACGAACCGCGCCCGGCCCGCGTCATCATCGCCTTGCGATGCAATCCGCATCAGGCGCGTGTCGGTGGCCTGTGCCAGATCATGCAATCCACCACCGTCGCGCATTGCGGTGATGCTGTATTCCATTGTCATCTCGTCGCCTGCAACCGGTTTGGTTTCAGGCACCCAATAGGCAACGATATTATCGTTGGTTTCAGACGGGCTGGGAATTTCGACCAGCTCGACATGGCCCTTGCCCCATTTTCCCTTGGGCTTTACCCAATATCCGGGCTGGCGATCAAACCGGCGATCAAGGTCCTGATAATGGTCAAAATTCCGGTCGCGCTGCAAAAGTCCGAACCCGATGGGATTTTCATCCAGAAACGAGCTCATCTGAAGATGAACCGGGTTATCAAGCGGTCGCCACAACCATTCGCCGCGCCCGTTATTGATCAGAAGCCCGTCACTTGAATGCACCTCGCCGCGATAGTCATCAAACGACCGGCGACGCTGTTCACCAAACAGGAACATGCCATTAAGCGGCGCAATACCGATCTTTTCCACACCATCGCGGAAAAACAGATTGGCTTTCACATCGGCCTGACTGCGCGTACCCGGTTTGATGTCAAACCGGAAGGCACCGGTAACGCGTGCACTGTCGAGAAGGCCATAAACCGTGATCGTCTGATCGCCCTTTTTGGGTTCAACGATCCAGAATTCCTTGAAGACCGGGATTTCCTCGCCGGTTGGTCCGGCAAGATCAATCGCAAGGCCGCGCGCCATCTGGCCAATAGACTGTCCTTCGCCCTGAAGACGGAAATAGGACGCGCCAAGGAACCGGGTCAGTTCATCGCTGCTATCAACATTGGATAACGGATAACGCAGACGGAAACCGGCATAGCCCTGTGTCGAGAAATCATTGCCCGACAGGCCCGTCTTGCCGAAATCAAACAGACCGGCCGAAAACGGAATGACCTGTACTTCGCCGTCGCGCACCAGATTGATCGCAACCGGCACATCATACATGTTGCCCGGATGGAACAGCTCGAGCGAGAAGTCCGAATTATCGGGATTAAAGAAGGCGCGCTGCGACTTGAAGCGGATCTGGTCGTAATCATCAGAACCCAGATTGGCCAGAACATCGGGCAATTCGCGATGCGGATTTTCAAACGGTGCCTTGGCCAGATTACGTGCCCGATCAATCACCATTTCCGGATCAAACATGACCGGTGCGCTCACCACAGGTTTTTGCTCATCCTCGGGCTGTGGCGTGCCCGGTGCTGCATCATTTTCCTGGCTATCGGTTACGGTTACGGCTTCATCTCCCGCATTCTGCGGTGCTGCTGTTTCCGGTGCTGCAGCGGGTGCAACAGGCCCGGACGCGTCTGATACCGATGCTGCCGCCGGATCAGTCGTTACGGCTGCAGGGTCATTGGCCTGTGCAGATGCCGGCAATGACGCGCCAAGCAAAACAGTTCCGGACGCCAAAGCGACCAGAAAAACATGTTTTAGGGCCAGCGCTGTGCGCTGAGGAAAATATTGCGTCATGCCTGTATACGCTACCAACCATTGGATTTTTTCGATTTGTTGATTGTGCTTGTGCACAAAAAACAGGGCAGGAATGTGTCGCCATCAGGGAAAGAATCCGCAAAGCCCGAACTGGCACTCCGCCATGACAGAATGCTCTATACCCGGATGTCGATTGCACGAAACGCCATTTTTGCATGGGCTATCCCCCTGAAATGCGGTGATTTGCATCTTGACAGAATCCGGAAATCCACAGGTGCCCTTTGGCCTGACTCGCAACAGTTCAAAAAAGAAAAGGCCGACCCATTTCTGGGCCGGCCGGGTATTCAGATGACTGCGAATGCCGATCTGAAAATCTGTTCTGTAATCAGTAGCCAACCGCACAACCATCCTTGCGCGGATCAGAACCAGCCACATATCCGGCATCGGTCCTGGCAATCAGCTGTGCGCCCCCAAAACCGAAATTGGTGCTGTCAGGTGCCTCGACCTTGATCGCATGCCCCTTGGCCTTCAGGGCCTCGATCACATCAGCACCGACCGAGGCTTCAACAGCGACCTCAAGCCCCGAAAGAGCCTGCCAGCGCGGTGCATCGACAGCCGTTTGCGGATCCTGTCCCCAAAGCTGGGTGCGCAAGGTCATTTGCAAATGCCCCTGTGCCTGCATCGGTCCACCCATGACACCAAAGCTCATGATCGGGTTGCCGTCATCGCCCATCAAAAAGGCCGGAATGATGGTCTGGAACGGACGTTTTCCACCTTTGACGAAGTTGGGGTGACCATCTTTAAGGCTGAAACCGTGACCCCGGTTCTGCAGACTGATCGAGGTTCCCGGCACCACAACACCGGACCCGAAGCCCATATAGTTCGACTGGATAAAGGACACCATCATGCCGCTTTCATCCGCCGCAGTCACATAAACCGTCCCGCCATGCTTTGGTGCACCGGCTTTGAAATCCTGGGCCTTGTTGGCATCAATCAGGGCGGCACGGGATTTCAGATAGTCATCGGACAAAAGATGTTCGACCGTGACGTCGGTCATGTAGTCAAGATCGGCGACATAGGCCCGCATATCGGCAAAGGCCAGTTTCATCGCTTCGATTTCAAGATGCAGCGCCTCGGTGGAATCGGGTTCATAATCTGCGATATTGGTATGACGCAGGATCCCCAGCGCGATCAGGGCTGAAATCCCCTGCCCGTTTGGCGGAATTTCATGCAGCTTCACCTTGCCAAACGATTGCGAGATCGTCCCGACCCAGTCAGCCTGATGATTGCCAAGATCCTCTTCGGACAAGGCTGCACCATTTTCACGGGCAAAAGCCGCAATTTTCGATGCAAGCTTGCCGCGATAGAAACTCTCGCCCTTGGTTTCGGCGATATCGATCAGGCTTTCAGCAGCAGCCTTGTTGACAAACAGCTCGCCCGCCTTGGGGGCCTTGCCACCGGGCAGGAAGGCCTCGGCAAAGCCCGGCTGCTTGCCCAAAAGATCACCACCCTTTTCCCAAAGGGTCGCGATGATGGGGGATACTGCAAAGCCACGCGATGCATATTCGATGGCCGGTTCGAACAGCTTTTCAAACGGAAGCTTGCCGAATTTCTCGGAAATCGCACGCCATGAAGATACAGCCCCCGGTGTGGTGACCGATTCCCATCCGCGCTGCGGCATCGTGTCCTGGCCTGCAAAGCGTTCCGGGTTCCAGGCCGCAGGGGCCCGACCCGACGCATTCAGACCATGCAGTTCCTTGCCATCCCAGATGATGGCATAGGCATCGGAACCAAGTCCGTTGCCGGTCGGCTCGACCACGGTCAGGGCAATGGCCGAGGCCAGCGCCGCATCGGCAGCATTCCCGCCCGCCAGCAACATGCGAAGACCGGCCTGTGCCGCAAGCGGCTGGGATGTGGAAACCATGTTGCGCGCCAGAACCGGTGACCGGCGTGAGGCATAAAGCGCGTCGTGACGAAGTTTCATTGGAGTCTCCTGATCGTGGGCTTAATCGCCGTCTTGTTCATCGGTGGCAGGACGGTCTTTTTTACGCATCTTCAGAACCGAGCGAACGCTGAAGATAACAGACAGCAGGGCAGCAGCCAGCAAGACCGCCGAAATCGGACGGGTAAAGAATACAGTCCAGTCACCGTCGCTCATCAGCGCGCGACGCAGGTTGGTCTCGGCGATCGGACCAAGGATCACACCAAGCACCAGCGGTGCCAGCGGGTAATCAAGCGACTTCAACCCGTAACCGACCAGACCGATCGCACCAAGCAGATAAAGGTCAGACACCCGGTTATTGAGCGCAAAGGCCCCGATCACACAGCAAATCATCACTGTCGGCACAATGAACTGCTTGGGAATGTCGGTCACGCGCAGGAACAGACGCATCGACAGCACACAAACCACCAGCATCATCAGCGAGGCGACAATCATCGCAACGAACATGCCATAGGCCAGATCCGCATTATCCATGATCAGACGCGGACCCACCGAGATGCCATGCACCATAAGAGCCGCCATCAGGATTGCATCAACCGCCGATCCCGGAATACCCAATGCAATCATCGGGATCAGTCCGCCACCCGCCGTGGCAGAGTTTCCAGCCTCGGATGCGATCACGCCGTCCGGGTTGCCCTTGCCAAATTCCTCAGGCGTTTTGGAGCTGCGCTTGGCCTGGTCATAAGCCAGCAGGTTGGCAATTGATCCACCGGCACCCGGCAAGGCACCAATAAACACACCAATCAGCGACGAACGTACCAGATTGACCGGATGCATCAGAACTTCGCGCATCACAGCCCAGGTCTTGAATTCGATCACGTCGGGGATCAGTGCCCCCTTGGTGTCTTTTTTGCCGTGATCCTCAACCTCGCCCATCAGCTGGCTGATAGCAAAAATACCGATCAGGACAATCAGGAACGGCAGACCCGGCATCAGGATGTCGGACTCAAATGTAAGACGCGGGCGCCCCATCATCGGATCCGGCCCGATGGTCGCAAGACCAAGACCAATGACACCGGCAATCAGACCACGCATCAACGAGTTGCCCACAAGGCTTGCAACAATCGTCAGGGCAAACACGATCAGCGAGAAATATTCCCACGGACCAAGTTTAACCGCGATCAGCGCCAACGGCGGGGCGGCAACAATCAGGATGATGGTGGAAATCACTGTCCCGAAAAACGAAGCCCAGACACCAAGTGAAAGGGCGCGTCCCGGCTCCCCGCCGCGTGCCATCGGAAAGGCATCAAAGGTCGTGGCAACCGAACTTGGCGTTCCGGGAATACCCAGAAGAGCCGCACTGATCAGACCCCCGGTATAACCCCCGACATAAACCGACAACATCACCGAAACCCCCTGAAGCGGGTCCATGGTAAAGGTCAGCGGCAATGTCAGGATGATGGCCATGGTCACGGTAAAGCCGGGAATGGCGGCTGCGACGATCCCGGCCACGGAACCGATCAGCATGTAAATCAGGGTATCGAATGCGAAAACCTGATGGGCACCGGCAAGAAATGCATCCAACATGATCGTAAACTTCTGTTAGCCCGCGAACAGCACGCCGCGCGGGAGAAATACGTTAAAGACTTCTGCAAACAGCAGGTTCAAGCCAACCGAGAAAATCAGGGCGGCGACCACGGACTGAATGAAGGTCTTTTTCGAAATGCCTGCGATCATCAGCTGGGTGATCAGCAGAAAGACAAATGTCGCCAGCGAGAAACCGGCAAACGGCAAGACAGCAAGGTAGGCAACCAGCAAGCCGAACAGGGCGAAGGAGATCCTGCGAACCTTGACCCAGCCACAAAGTGCTGCGGCAAGACCATCAAGCTGTCCGGCCTTGCGAATATCCATGACCGCGCGAATCGCTGAAATCAGGCACAGGCCTGCCAGAACGGCAAAGACCAGTTGCGGGAATGACCCGGCCCCCAGCGGTTCCCAGCGTGACGTCGGCAACTCACCCGCGCGCATCGACAAATAGACCGAACCCAGCCCGAAAACGACGTAGGAAACCAGCCGTGCAAATTCGGTCCTAGCACGAGAAGCAGCGGGTGCAAGTGCACCCGCTGCTGCTGATTTCTCAGACCCGCTCGTCATCCTGCGAGCTTGCCAACCAGACGATCAACCGTCTCGGACAGTTTGCCGAGATAGGCTTTGTAAGCGTCCTGACCAAGGAAAACAGCTTCGGAGCCGACATTCTTGATTTTGGTGCGAACGTCTTCGTTCTGCATGACTTTTTCAAGGTGGGCTTCAAGGGCATCAGCAACATCCTGCGGGGTACCCTTGGGCAGAACAACACCACGAGTCACAGCCAGATCAAGATCATGGCCCAGTTCCTTGAAGGTGCGAACATTCGGCTCGTCTGCGGTACGTTCCGGCATACCGACGGCAGCAAAGATCAGATCGCCATTTTCAACAAACTGACCGGCAGAGGATACGTCACCGATGGCAACATCAATGTTACCGCCAACCAGTGCACGGATACGCTGACCGGTACCTTCGTAACCGACATAGGAGAACTGGATGTCGAACGCATCTTCGATCATCGCCATGTGAAGATGCGGAACACCGGCAAGGGTCACACCGGCGCGAACCGCACCCGGATGATCCTTGGCAAAGGCGACCATTTCTTCAAAGGTCGAGAAGTTCTCGTTCTTGGAGAAGGTCAGATACTGCGGCGACGAGGTCACCAGCGCGATCGGCATGAAGCTGTCCCAGTTCAGGTCGGTGATGCCTGTACCATTGGAAATCAGCAAACCTTCGTGGATCTGGGAAATGGTATAACCATCTGCCGGGCGTTTGGCGAATTCGGCCAAACCGATATTACCACCAACACCGGGCATGTTGATGACAGGCACTGCCTGACCTGTTTCCTCAGCAAGACCCTGTGCGACAAGGCGCATCAACGTGTCGCTACCGCCACCCGGGCCCCACGGAACAATGAATTCGATCGGTTTTTCGGGATAGTCCTGTGCCTGCGCTGGGCCTGCAATGGCGGCTGCCATCAGACCGGCGGCAACGGCAATCTTGCGGAACATCTCAGTGCCTCCTGATAAATGAACTGGATCAATCGAAACCAATTATTTTTTGGTTCCTTCATTTTGTCGACATATTGTTGTCATCGTAACTTTGTCTTCGCAACCCCAAAAACGCTAAACCACGTATTTTTCGCCTTATACGTGGCTTTTTTACGCAAAATCGTTGCCAAACAGTCCCGTCTGGCGTTAGTACAAATAGCAAATAACCGCAAAAATTGGTTTGGATTGGTTCGAAATGATTGAAATCGAAGGCACCATGAGCCTCTATCTGGTCTGGGGCGCTGCAATGCTGTTTGCCGGCGTTGTTGGCGGCATTATGGCAGGCTTGCTGGGCGTAGGCGGCGGGATTGTTATTGTCCCGGTGCTCTATCACTTTTTGACAACCATGGGTGTTGACGAGTCGCTCCGCATGCAGGTTGCGGTCGCCACCTCGCTGACGACAATCATCGCAACCGCCATTTCCTCGACCCGCAGCCATTACAAAAAAGGCTCGGTCGATATTGCCCTGTTGAAACATTGGGGCCCGGCCATTGTTGTCGGCGTCATCATCGGTACGGCCATTGGCGGCCTTGCCGATGGCCGGGTTCTGACCATTGTCTTTGCCGTTGTGGCTCTGCTGGTTGCCGCTAACATGATACTGGTCAAGGACCGTGAAACCGACGAGGCGAAAAACCCGCCCAAATCTGTCTGGGCGGTTCTTGGCGTTCTGGCGGGCAGCCTGTCTGCCATGATGGGGATTGGTGGCGGAACCATTTGTGTCCCCGTCCTGAATTTCCTCGGCTATGACATCCGCCGCGCGGTCGGAACGGCGGCGGCCATCGGCCTGATCATCGCCCTGCCCGGTACAATCGGATATGCCATGTCAGGTATCGGCGTAGACGGACGCCCGCCCTTCTCAATCGGTTATGTGAACGTTCTGGCAGCGGCCCTTCTGATCCCGATGACGGTTCTGTGCGCCCCGATTGGTGCGCGCATCGCACATACCATCCCGAGACGGGCACTGCGCATGTGTTTCGGCCTGTTTCTGGCGGTAACCTCTTTGCGGATGTTCTACGATCTGCTTAACTGACATCCAGGATCAAGACTTTCGATCCGAACCAGTCCTCTGGGAAATGGCACCTCGCAAGAATAGGTGCGGATTGGTTCGGAAACAGGGAACGCCATAAAAAAAGAATAGTGACCATGAATGACCTTGCGACCCACGGATTGGCTGAAAAGCTTAAATCCGGTTTTGCCCGCGGTGAATATGTCAAAGACGGTCGGGTAATCGCCGAACGCAATCTGGCCGAACAGCTTGACGTCGGACGCCGGGCGCTGCGCAAGGCGCTTGATCTTCTGGAAGCAGAAGGCCTGATCTGGCGTCGACAGGGACAAGGTACTTTCGTCGGCACTCCGCCCACACCACGTCTGCGCAAGCTTGAAGGCATTGCCACCAAAACCAGCCCCTTTGAAATCATGGAAGTCCGCCAGGAAATCGAACCATCCATGGCACGCTTTGCCGCCCTGCGCGCATCGCAGGCCGATATTGATGCGATGCGGATCATGGTAGATAACGCCGCCCGCGCCACCACTCAGGGCGAATATGAAAAGTGGGACGCAGCTTTCCATCAGAAACTGGCGGAATCGGTTAAAAACACCCTGTTTCTGGCCGTGTTCGAAGCCGTCAATGCCGTGCGGCGTGATGCGGCATGGGCACGACTGCGCGAAAGCAGCCATTCCGACAGCCTGATCAACGATCTGAGCGCCCAGCATCGTGATATTGTCGACGCCATCGAACAGCGTGACCCCAAATCAGCCGAAGACGCGATGCGCCGCCATCTGGCACAGGTCGAACAGGCCCTTAAGCAAAGCTAGGCCCCAAGGCGACATTGCCCCCCCCAAAAAACAGGCCCGCAATTTGACGGGCCTGTTTGATTTACGATCCGGGTTGGCTCAGGGTTGCGGTGCAAAGTCCGCAAAAATGCCGTGATAACTTTTACCCGGTGGCTTGGCATAGGCCCCTGCCTTGCTGGTCCGCAATCCCAGCATAGCCATGGCTTCGATCATTTTGACCGCCGCACTGACCCCGTCAATAACCGGCACACCAAGTTCCGCATGCAGGCGATCTGCAATGTCGGTCATACCCGCACAGCCCAGAACAATCGCCTCGGCATAATCATTACGAAGGCAAAGCTCGGCCTGTTTTTTAAGCGCGTCATAGGCCACGGCCGCATTTGCACCCTCGAAATCAAGGGTTCTGACACCGGCCGCCCGTACCACGCATTGCGATGCCGCCCCGTATTTCGACACCAGATGTTCAAGCGGACGCACCGACACCGGCATCGGGGTCACAATTGCAAATCGTGACGCCACAGCGGCTGCCATACGAAGGGCCGCCTCGCACAATCCCATGACCGGCGCTGTCGTCAGGCATCGGGCGGCATCCACCCCCGTATCGTCAAAGCAGGCCACCACATATCCGCCAACCGGATCGGTCAGTTGTTCGGGTGCTGCTTCCAGATCACGGATCACGGAAAGCAATCCGACACTGGCAAAGGCCTCGTCGTAATATCCTTCGATGCTGTCGGGGCCAAATTGCGGATTAAGGGCAATGATACCGGTCTGTGCTGCCACAATCCTTTGCGCCTGATCGCCGACCTTTTTGGTAAATCCCGCCGAAAGGTTGGGATTGATAACAGCGATACGGCTCATGCTTTTTGCCCTTTGCGACGACGCATCAAAAGCACCGATCCCAACGCAATCCCGATCACCAGGAACGAGAATCCGGTTGTCACCGTGCCCAGCGCATAAAGAACCGGCGTGGTCACGTTTGTCGTCATGCCATAAATCTCAAGCGGCAGGGTATTAAGCGACCCGGCCGTCATCAGGGTGCGGGCAAACTCGTCATAGGAAAGCGTGAACGAGAACATCGCAACGCCAATCAGGCTCGGCCCGACCATCGGCAGCACCACATACTGGATCGTCTGCCAGTTGCTTGCCCCAAGATCGCGCGCGGCTTCCTCATAAGACGGATCGAACCGGTTAAATACCGCAAACATGATCAGCAGCCCGAACGGGAAGGTCCATGTCAGATGCGCCCCAAGGGCGGATGTGAACCATTGCGGTTGCCATTCAACGATATTGAACAGCAATCCGATCCCCAGCGAAATCAGGATCGATGGCACAATCAGACTGGCAATCGCCAGATAGAAAATGATGCTGTCACCCCGGAACCGGCGACGAAATGCCAGACCAGCCATGAACGAAACCACAACAGTCACGATCATGACAATCAGGCCAAGTTTGAGCGATCTGGTAAAGGACCCGCCAAAATCGCCCACCGCCTGCCGTTCAAACAGGTTGCCAAACCAGTGGAATGAAAACCCGTTCATCGGGAAGGTCAGACCACCATTCTCCCCCTGGAAGGACAGAATGAAAATGGTCAGCATCGGCCCATAAAGGAACAGGACGAACAGGGTGAAAAAGGCTGCCAGAAAATAGAAGCTTGTCGGACGCCGTTCACGCGTTTTGGCCATGATCACAGCTCCTTCCGGATATCAACAAGGCGCAAAAGCCCGACCACAATCAGCAATACCGTAATCAGAAGCACGACCGCACTGGCCGCCGCTGCGGGATATTGCAAAAGCCCGATCTCGTTGGAAATCTGCAAACCGACCGACGCACTTTGCCCGCCACTCATCAAACGGACCGTGATGAAATCGCCCATCACCACCGTGATCACAAAGATTGATCCGATGGCAATGCCCGGCTTGGACAGCGGCACAATCACCGAACGCAGGGTTTCAAACCCGCTGGCACCGGCATCACGCGCCGCCTCAATCAGGGAACGATCAATACGCATCATGGAATTGAAAATCGGCACGACCATGAACAGGGTATAGAGATGCACATCTGCCAGCACGACTGCGAAATCGGAAAACAGAAGGAACTCAAGCGGTTGATCGACAATTCCCAGATTGAGCAGTGCCGAATTCAAAAGACCATTGCGGCCAAGGAACGGAATCCACGAAATCATGCGGATGATGTTTGATGTCCAGAACGGGATCGTGCACAGCATGAAAAGCACGATCTGCCAGGTCAGACTGCGCACATGGAACGCCAGAAAATAGGCAACCGTAAAGCCGATCGACAGGGTAAAGACCCAGGTCAGCGCGGCATATTTCAAAGTATTGAGATAAATCTTCCAGGTCACGGAAGACCCCAGCAAATAGCTGTAATTATCCAAAATAAAGTCGGGCAGGATCCGGTATTCGTCATAATCCCAGAAACTGACAATCACGATGGTCAGCAACGGAATGACAAGAAAGATCGCAAAGATCGCCGCCATTGGCGTGATCAGAAAATAGGACGATCGTTTGGACGTATCAAAAGCCATTGCCTGTCCCTAAAAGCTCTGTCCCTGAAAACCTGCCGCATGAACGGAATAGTCGGGCAACTGAAATTTATTAACCGGGGGTGCCGGGCGCGGCCAGAACCGCGCCCGATCAATGTCTTTTCTCGCGCGCCTAGGCAGCGATGAATTCGTTCCACTTGCGGACCATGTGCTTGTTCTCGTCCATGACAGAGTTCCAGCACGCGACCGAGCCCATACGCTCTTCATAGGAACCGCCATCGCGAACCGCGCCGGCTTTCTCCATGACCTTGCCTTCGGGGCTGAGGATATCGCCCTGTGCAGCCTTGCCTTCCATCCAGAAGCCCCATTCGTCTTCGGACATGAACTTCTTCGCGGTTGCCGGTGCGGCGCTGTAGTAACCCTGACGGTTAAGATACGCACCAACCCAGCCCGACAGGTACCAGTCGATATATTCGTAAGCAGCTTCAAGCTCGAGACCCGAAAGATGCTTGGCAAGACCGATGCCGCCGCCCCATGCACGATAGCCTTCCTTAAGCGGCTGATAGGTGCATGCGATGCCTTTGGAACGCACGGCGGCAACTGCCGGGGACCACATGGACTGAATGACAACCTCGCCAGACGCCATCAGGTTGACCGACTCATCGAAGCTCTTCCAGAAGGCGCGGAACTGACCGGCTTTCTTGGCATCGATCATGACTGCAATGGTCTTGTCGATTTCTTCCTGGGTCATGTTGCCCTTGTCGCCATAGGTGACTTCGCCCATGGCTTCACACACCATCGCCGCATCCATGATGCCAATCGACGGAATGTTGAGGATCGATGCCTTGCCCTTGAATTCCGGGTCAAGCAGATCGGCCCAGCTGGTGATCGGACGGCTGATCAGGTCCGGACGAATGCCAAGCGTATCGGCATTGTAAATGGTCGGGATCAGGGTCATCCACTGGGTCGGAGCCGACGCAAATTTGACGCTGTCTGCACCTTCAACAAAGCCGACGGTATGCGGGGCAGTACCCTGTGCAATTTCTGAATCCGGGGTCAGCTTGCCATCGATGAACAGCTTGGAAATATATTCGTAGTTTTTCAGCTTGGTGGTGTCCATCGGCTGCATGGTGCCAGCCGGGAAGACCTTCTTACAAATCCAGTATTCGATATCGGCGATATCAAACGAGTTCGGCTGGGTGACCGCACGCTGGGCAACGGCATCCGAATCAAGGGCGGTCATCTGAAGGGTAAAACCAAGGTCTTCCTTGACCTTGTCAGCAACCGCGTTGATGTTCGAAACGCCCGTACCGAACTGGCGCAGGGTCACATTCTTGATGTTCTGCGCCCAGATGGTCGGGAAGCCGGTGATGGCACCAGAACCGATGGCTGCACCCGTAACAGCGGCTGCACCCTTAACAAAACCGCGGCGCGATACACCGGTATCGCTCAGCAAATTCTTCCTGGATTTCTTGGTCTCGATCGTCATGTGAAGCACTCCTGATAGATTGTTTTGGTTTGGTTGGTTATTTAGGCCAGAACATGTGCATGTTCGGGCTTCCAATAGGCGATGAATTTGTCCTGTCGCCTGACTGGCGCCTGCCGAAATTCGCTTTCGGTCTTCATCAGGGTTATTTCCTTGCCGTCGCTTGTGGTAGCAACGATCCTTACCCAAAGGCCGAGATACTCGACCGTGGTGATCTCGACAGGGATTTGCCCGTTTTGGGCCTCTTGCGGGGCCGTTTCATCCAGACCGATCAGGTCGGTACGGATGGTAAATTCAAGCTCCTCGCCCGCCTTGCCATCGGCAAAGCCCGGCAGGAAAAAGCTGTCTGGTCCACGCGCAAGCAGGGTGCCTGCCGGACCGGATTCAGAAACGGTGCCTTTGAAGATGTTCTGCCCGCCCATGAAATTGGCAATGAAGCGCGACCGCGGCTGATTGAAGATTTCCTGCGGCGTGCCTTTCTGGCGGATGATGCCGTCTTCCATCACGACAACCATGTCCGACAACGCAAGCGCCTCGTCCTGGGCGTGCGTGACATGGACAAAGGTAATGCCCAGTTCCTGCTGAAGGCGGCGCAACTCGTCGCGCATCCGTGCCCGCAGGAACGGATCAAGGGCCGAAAGCGGCTCATCAAGCAGCAAAACAGACGGTTCGGTAATCAGCGAACGGGCAAGCGCAATGCGCTGCTGCTGACCACCAGAGAGCTGGTCGGGCTTGCGATCTGCAAATTGCTCCATCTGGACCCGGGCCAGCATCTCTTTGGCCCGATCTTTACGATCCGATGGGGAGACACCTTGCATCTTGAGGCCAAAGGCAACGTTCTCCGCACAGGTCATGTGCGGGAAAAGCGCATAATTCTGAAACATCATTGCGGTGCCGCGTTTGACCGGTGGCAGTTCGGTCACATTGCGATCCCCGATCAGAAGATCGCCCTCGCTGATCACTTCGTGACCGGCAATCATGCGCAGCGTCGTCGACTTGCCACAGCCCGACGGGCCGATCAGACAGCAATACGCCCCTGCCGGAATTTGCAGGTCAATGGATTTGACCGCCTGCGTGCTGCCATAGAATTTACTGACAGCAATTAGTTCGATGGCTCCGTTGCCCTTCATCCGCTCACCCGTCACTGCATGCAAAATTGTTAACAATCCTGTTGTCGATTGCAGGCAAAATGCGTGCCAATTGTTTTTATTGGCAGTTTTATGCGGGAGTCACCGGTAATCTGGCTGTATAGGGCAGAGACGTTGCATGTTTTATGCCCATTAATTGTTCAAATTTTACGCATACCGGTTTTGTTGGGCATTTTACATGCAATTATTTGGCAAGATCAAAATCCGTCGGACGCGATTTTCTGTTGTCTAGATCGTCAACAATTTTGTAGAAAGAAACCATCGCGCGAAAACATGAACGACGGAAAGCATCGTCACGATGGCCAAGGCCGAAGAAACCGGCACCTATAAAGGCAGCGGGAAGCTGCGCCCGGAGGAAATGATCTATCAGGAAATGCTCGACGCGATCCTTGATCGCCGTCTCGAACCGGGCATGAAACTGGTGGAAGAAGATCTGGCCCAGACCTTTGGCGTCAGCCGTGCGCGCATTCGTGCAACATTTCTTCAGCTGGCCCATGACAAGCTGATCAATCTTGTTCCCAATCGCGGTGCCTTTGTTTCCGAACCGACCATTGACGAAGCCATCGAAGTCTTTTCCGCCCGGCGCATGATCGAGGACGGCGTTGCCCGCAAGGTTGCCCTTGGCATGACCGACGAACGCGCAGCCCAGATCAAAAACCATCTTGATCGCGAACATGATGCCCATCATCGCGGCGATCACCGCGCCGCCATCATCCTGTCGGGCGAGTTCCATCTGCTTTTGGCTCGCCTGACCGGCAATCTGGTGATCGAGGAATTTCTTGAACGCCTGATCCTGCGCACATCACTGATCATTGCGATGTATGAAAGCCCGCACCCCGTTGATTGCTCGCACACCGAACATGACGAACTGCTAAAGGCGCTGACAAGTGGTGATCCGGATATTGCCGCAGCGGAAATGTCACGCCATCTTGATGCCATTCGTGACCGCCTGCAGCTTCAGCGCCCCAAACCGGGCAAGACCGATTTCGCCAGCATCTTTGGCCGCACGCCAAAATCGGCAGCCAGCTGACCACCAAAAGCCCGCCATCCCGACACTGTCACCGATTGCAGTGATCCACACCTGTCAATCGTCACGCGTCATTTGCGATGCGTATCAGGTGATTTCCTTTTCGGCCTTGTTGGGTATTTCAAGTCCTAAGGTAAAAGTCTGATGATTGGGAAAGGCGCGAAAATCCCGCCTTTCCCTGTCGCGGTCAGACCGCCCGTGACGTCTGCCAATAGGCATAAAGACCTTCGATGTCACCTGACGTCAAAAGTGTCATGGCCGCCCTGATCTGATCAAGATCCCAATGCCACCATGCCATTTCCAGAAGTTTTCTGATGTCGTCATCGGAAAATCGTTTGCGAATAACCCGCGCAGGATTGCCGCCAACAATGGAATATGGTTCGACATCCTTTGTTACCAAGGCGCGCGAACCAATCATGGCCCCGTCCCCGATCTTGACACCTGGCATGATCATCGCTTCTGCCCCGATCCAGACATCGTGGCCGATAACGGTATCACCGGCAGGCTGATAGGCACTTTGCGCATCGAAAAATGCAGGCTCTTCGTCCATAAAGAAGAATGGAAAGGTCGATATCCAGTCGTTCCGGTGCCCCTGATTACCCGCCATCATAAAGACAGCCCCCGTACCGATGGAACAGAAGCTGCCGACAATCAATTTGTCGACATCATCGCGATCCGGCATCAGGTAGCGGGCACAATCATCAAAGCTGTGGCCATGGTAATAGCCGGAATAATAGCTGTAACGCCCAACGACAATATTCGGATTGGTAACCTGTTCGGATAGGAGCTTGCCCTTGAACGGGCTTTGAAAATAGTTCGTCATGATAAATCCATTTTACGCCAGCACTTGGCCGGCGATGTCGCCTGCGTGGACAGGCAGCACTGTGACCGACATAATGTCGGCCGCGAAAATGGAGCAGATTGCTGTGTTAACCGACTGAATTAATTATTACAAGTCGTATCGGCCATAAGATTGTATAAAATATTCGACGCACTCTCCGTGCTCTGTTAATGTCTGCCCATGCAGCTTTCGCGGCGGCGCCGCAGTATTATAATATTGTATGATGTTTACATCTGTGGTCCGGGAAACTAAGCTGCGCTCAGTTTATCAAGGCTGCGCCATTTGGCCTGTCCGTTCGAGGCAATCCACGCATAGGAGTCGCGGATTGGTTTCGATCATCCGGACAGGTCAAAGAGCATTGCGCACGCCCCGTCAGGCACAGGACATAACCCCACAGGAGACCCACATGCTTAGTGGACAGCATTATATCGCAGGCGAATGGATCAACGGCCCGGATGTCTTCCAGGCTGACAATCCGTCAACCGGCGAGAAGCTCCCGACCAAATTCCAGCACGGCACCGAAGAAATCGTCAATCACGCGGTCGAGGCCGCACAGGCCTGCGCCGAAGAATTTGCTTCGATGCTGCCGGCAAAACGCGCAGAATTCCTGCGTGCGATTGCAGATGAAATTGATGCCCGTGGCGATGCCATCACCGAGATCGGCAATCTTGAATCTGCCCTGCCTGCTGCACGCCTGACCGGCGAGCGCGGCCGTACCGTTGGCCAGCTGCGTTTCTTTGCCGACTGGATCGAAGAAGGTTCATGGTTCGAAGCGCGCATTGAAACCGCACAGCCTGATCGTCAGCCGCTGCCAAAGCCTGATATCCGTGTGATGAACAAGGCACTGGGTCCGGTTGGCGTGTTTGGCGCGTCCAACTTCCCGCTGGCCTTTTCGACCGCAGGCGGTGATACCGCATCCGCCCTTGCTGCGGGTTGCCCGGTGGTCTTCAAGGGCCATGCCGCCCATCCCGGCACGTCCGAACTGGTTGCCAAGGCGATTGAAGCTGCCGTGATCAAAACCGGCATGCCCAAAGGTGTGTTCAGCCTGATCCATGGTGGCACGCGCAAGGTCGGTCAGGCACTGGTTGCCCATCCGCTGATCAAGGCTGTCGGCTTTACCGGTTCGACCGGTGGCGGCCGTGCGCTGTTTGACATCGCCGTTTCCCGCCCGGAACCGATCCCGTTCTATGGCGAACTTGGCTCGAACAACCCGGTCTTCCTTCTGCCCCAAGCCATGGGTGAAAAGGCTGCCGACATTGCCAAGGGCTGGGTCGGATCGCTGACCATGGGTGTTGGCCAGTTCTGCACTAATCCGGGTCTTCTGATCGCGCTTAAGGGTGCGGATCTTGAAACATTCGTTGAAACCGCCGCAGCCGAACTTGGCCAGGTTGGCGGTGCGGCGATGCTGACGGATCGCGTCTCAAGCGCCTATCACGAAGTGACCGACGCCATGAGCAAACATGCCAGCGTCACCTGCCCGCTGAAACGTCGCGATAGCGATGGCAAATTCGAAGGCAGCCCGGCGATCTTCCGCACCACCGCTGCCAACTGGAAAGCCAATCCGGAACTGGCCGAGGAAATGTTTGGCCCGGCGGGTATCATTGTCGAATGTGACTCGGTTGCCGAAATGGTTGCTTTGTCCGCAACCCTGATCGGTCAGCTGACCGCCACCATCCACATGGTTGATGCCGATGCCGATACCGCAGCCGCCCTGCGTCCTGCACTTGAAAAATGTGCCGGTCGTATTCTGATCAATGGCTGGCCGACCGGTGTTGAGGTCTGCCATTCCATGGTTCATGGCGGCCCATACCCGGCAAGCACGGATTCGCGCGCAACCTCTGTCGGGTCGCTGGCGATCAAACGCTTTGTCCGTCCGGTTTCCTATCAGGCCTTCCCGGATGCATTGCTTCCGGCACCGATCAAGGATGCGAACCCGCTGAACATCCCGCGTCTGGTCAATGGCAAATGGCAGATGCCGAACTAGGCACCTGCTACCCACAAAACAAAAAAGGGCGCGTCCAGATCGGGCGCGCCCTTTTTCATTGATTAAACCCAACGATCAGTCCGGGGGCTTGGCCAGCCGGTCACAAAATCAGCTATCGCGCGGAACGCCTTCGATGCCCTCGCTGCCACGGTGATATTTGAAGGTCCCGGTTGCTGTTCCGATCACTTCGCCATCAGCGTTATAGGCCTTGGCCTCGGTAAAGACGATCTTGCGTCCGCCGCCCTGTCTGGTCGCGACCACGCGCACCACACCCTTCTTTGCCATGCCAAGGAAATTGGTGGTCAGCGACAATGTCAGCGTCTTGCGGACATTGCCCGGCACCGAACAGAAGCAGACAGAATAGCCAGAAGCGGTATCAAGCAGGGTCATCAAAACACCCCCATGAAGAATACCGGCGCGGTTAAGATGGTGGTCTTGCAGCTCAAGCTCGATCACTGCGTGGTTTTCCGCCCATTCCACCAGCCGATAACCAAGATGGCCCTGCAAGCCGCTGCCATGGGCCTGTTCAAAGTCAAGATTTTCGTCAATTCCGGTCATGTGGCACTACCCTGTGATCAATTTATGCCAGCTATAGCAGATATACCTGTGATGCGAAAACCTGTCGGTGAGTCGCAGTGATATCGGTGGAAACCTGTCTTGAAAATGCCGCTGCAAGGTGATTTGCGCAATCTCATTGCGCAGTGCAACATTGAATAAGTATTCATTTACAATGCACTAACCACATCGTTCTCCAAACAAGAACGGGATAGCGGTGAAACGAGAATAGTGCGCGCATCCTCCGTTTGGTATCACTGAATTCATCGCAAAGACAGATGATGTCGCAAAGGATCAGAGCCATGACCACGATTGCTTATAAAGACGCAACCAGCATCGAACGTGAAGTCCGTACCGGCTGGTTCACCAGCTTCCTGCAGGCCCTTCAGGTTGCCGTAATCATGAAAGCATCCCATGCCAAAACCCACGCAGAACTGACTGCGGACTGGAACAAGGCATGGCGTCAGGTTCAAGGTTAATTACCCTGTTTGAGGCGGGTGCGACGATCTGCACATCACCGCACCCTATCATGCCTCTTGACGCTTCGGGCTGAACCACCGACAACGGTTCCATGCAAAAGTTTGATATTGTAACCATCCGGCTTTTCGTCGCCATCGTGCGTGCGGGAAGCATCAATGAAGCCGCCAGACGTGAACATATCGCGACGTCGGCTGTATCCCGACGCATTGGCGAACTTGAAGCCATGCTGGGTGTCAAACTGCTGCGCCGCTTGCCGCGCGGGGTCGAACCGACCGAAGAAGGCGCGATCTTCGCCCGATACGGTGAAAAGCTTCTGGGCGATCTGAACCATCTTTCCAACGAACTTCGCGACTTCAACATCGGTGAAAAGGGCAAGATCTATCTTGCGGCTGTCACCTCGGCCATTCTGACCGGACTGCCATCCTTTCTGGCCGATTTTGAACGCGACTTCCCCCACATCACGGTTGATGTCCGCGAACTGACATCGCGCGAAAGTGCCGAGGCCGTTCGTGAAGGCCGTGCCGATCTGGCGATTCTGGCCGATAACAGCCCGCTTGGCGATCTGGCCCATGATGTATTTTGCGATGATCCGATCTGGGTCGTCACCCCAAAGGGCCATCCCCTTATTCCCGATACCGCCAATCCGAAACCGGTCAAATTCACCGAAGCCGCCAAATACGACATCATTTCCCTGCATGAAGGCGGGGTCATTGATGACCTGATCTCCGAGGCTGCCTCAAGGATGAAGATTGATATGCACCCCCATATCAAGGTGGTGCGTTTCGGGTCCCTGCGACAGATGATTGCCGCAGGCCTTGGCATCGGATTTTTGCGCAAAAGTTCAGTCGCGGGCTATATCGGGCATATGAATATCGCCGGTGCCCCGATTGCCGATGACTGGGCCAAGCGCCAGTTGCTGATTGCCCATGACGGCGATGCGACACTGACCAGTGCTGCCCGCCTGTTCCGTGACTATCTTCTGAAAAAATCTGCGGAAACCAGTTTCAAGCCGGTTCTGGGGTAAATCCCGATATCTCAGGCTGATCTGGCCATCCGTTCGGCCCAGATATCCCCGCCAGTCGGGCCAAGCGGCACCGCAAGGCCGCCAAATCGTGCTACATGACGCTTGGCCTCGGCCAGAACCAGATCAGGCAATTCCGCCCATTGACCAACCGGCGGCAGGATTTCAATTTCCTCGCCTGCACGGGCATTAATCAGTTCGGGCAAATCCTGGCGCGCATGTGTGCCGCCACCGGCCAGCATCGGGACAATCACCGCCTTTTTGCGCGATGCAATCGTCCGCCAGTCTGCAAGCGACGGATGGCCTTCGATATTGCCAATACAGATTTCGGCCCCACCGCACAAACGCCCGACCTGATCGCCAAAGCGAACTGTTTCAGGCAGGGCTGCTGTCAGCGTCTTAAGACCATGGGGCACCAGAAACACAGATGTTTCGCCTGATGCCCAACCACGTCTGGCCATTGCGAACATGGCTTTTTGAGCGACCAGATCATCAAATCCCGGCAGATTAAGCGCCGGCGGAAGAATGACCGCATCGCCAAGCCCGGCACGATCAAGATCGCGCGGCAATTCTTCAAACACCAGATAGCCTTCGCTGAAAAACAGCGGAAAGACGATCAGGCGTTCGGCATTACCCGCTTGCACAAGCCCGTCAAGCTGCTCGGGAAGGGACGGCTGGCTGCGCATATAGCCATGCGTCACCGGACCATTCCAGTCAGGCGCGACTGATCGGGCAAGATCGCCTGCCGGATCACCGCCATTGCCGCTATTGCCGTGCGACACCATCATCAATGTTGGCATTTCAAAATCAGACATCTCGTCCAACCCGCTATGCGTCCTTATGGAAAACCTAGTATCCCATACGCAAGATGCAAGCTTCCGGATTGCTACAAAATCGCAAACACCACCTAATTTTCGCAGTGTTACCTATTGCACCAGATCCCAGTGCGGCTGTCCGCCAAACCGGTCATGCATGAAATCCACGAGCAAACGGATGCGCGATGAAAGCTGTCTGCTGGGTGGATAAAGAAGATACAGGAAAATCTCGGGCGGAGTGTAGTCGCACAAAACTGTGACAAGACGGCCCGTCTGCAACTCCGCCCCGGCGATGAAAGTCGGCAACTCCACAAGCCCCAAACCGGCAATCGCCGCATCGCGGAGCACCTCGGCATTGTTACAGCAAAACACACCATTGACCTGCACGGATACCGGCCCGTTTGGTCCGGTCAGTTTCCAGGTCGATCCGGCGGGCAGATTGCCGTAATGCAAACAGGGCAAGGTCGCGAGGTCACTGATATCTGTTGGCTCGCCATTTTTGTGCAGAAAATCGGGTGATGCACAAATCACGCGCCGGATCGGGATGATTTCGTGATCAATCAGGGCCAGCGTTTCGGTCGGCCGACTGATGCGCACGGTCATATCAAAACCGTCTGCAACCGGATCAATGAAATGATCGTTCAAGGCCAGCTCGACACGGATTTCAGGATACATACGCGCAAAATCGACAAGTGCAGGACCAAGATGCAGGGTTCCGAACGACATCGGCGCATTGATGCGAATATCACCTGCCGGTTTTTCCTGATTTTCGCGAATGGATTCCTCCGCCTCATCCAGATCGGTCAGAATGGCTTTGGCGCGCTGATAAAAGGCCCGACCACTTGGCGTGACCGATACGGTGCGTGTTGTGCGGTTCAGCAACTGCACACCAAGATCATCCTCAAGGGCGACCACCGCACGGTTGACCTGTGATCGTGATTGCCCGATGGCCCGTGCGGCTGCGGCGAAGCTTCCCTGCTCAACCACGCGAACAAAGCTTTGCAGACTGACCAGTTTATCCATGGATAATCTCTCTGTTCGGGGTCGTTACGGCACAGGTCGCGCACCACAATGACATGCCAGATTGTCGCATATAGTGCAACACTGTGGGCATAATTACGTTAATTGTCTCATTTCATGAAAAGGGTAATCTGTCTCCAACAGCAAACAACCTCGTTGGAGGCAGACATGATTATCAAAGTAGATGCAAACACCCGTGGCCGCGCACAGTTTGGATGGCTTGATTCCAACCACACCTTTTCGTTCGGTCACTATTACGATCCCAATCGTATGGGTTGGGGACCGCTTCGGGTGATCAACGAAGACCGTGTGATTCCCGGTGCCGGTTTTGACACCCACGGCCACAAGGATATGGAAATCATTTCCTATGTTCTTGATGGTGCCCTTGAACACAAGGACAGTATCGGAAACGGATCGGTGATTCGTCCGGGTCGCCTGCAGCGCATGACCGCAGGTACCGGTATCCGTCATTCAGAATATAACCACTCCAAAACCGATCCGGTTCACTTCCTGCAAATCTGGGTTATCCCCGAAGCTGCCGGACTGGAACCGGGCTACGAGGAAAAGGAAATCGCACGGCGCGATACCGGTTCGGGTCTGAGCCTGATTGGCAGCCGCGATGGCCGTGAGAATTCCATCACCATTCACCAGAATGTCGATCTGTATGTTGCGCACCTTAACGATGGCGAGACCGCACAGCACAGCATCGAAAAAGGCCGCATCGCCTGGATTCAGGTGGCCCGCGGCAGTCTTAAAGTAAATGGCGAAACCCTTAATGCCGGTGACGGTGCCGCAATCAAGGATGAAGACGAACTTGTCTTCTCTGATGCCGACAATGCCGAAGCCCTTGTTTTTGACATGGTGGCCTGAGCCGCGAAGACCGCGCTCCCCCATCCCCAGGAGAAGAATTATGACCTCGCTTACCAGTGACAAACCCCGTTCGATCATCCCTGCCATTGGCAATGTTACGTCCGCCCTTCAGCCGCTTGCCCCTGTGATTATCCGTGTAACCACCGGCCTTCTGATGGTTCCGCACGGCGCACAGAAACTGTTTGGTGCCTTTGGTGGCTACGGCCTTGAAGGAACGGCTGGCTGGCTTGAAAGCATCGGCTTTGCTCCGGGCTTCGTCTTTGCCCTTCTGATCGGCCTTCTTGAATTCGTTGGCGGCCTGATGCTGACAGTCGGTCTTCTGACCCGTCCGGTTGCTGCTGCTGTTCTGGTCTTTATGGCTGTTGCCGTTTCGACCCACCTGCCAGCCGGCTATTTCTGGAACAATGGCGGTTTTGAAATGCCGCTGATGTGGGGCTTGCTGGCCCTGACCGTTCTGATCCAGGGCGGTGGCAAATTCTCGATCGATCGCAAGATCGGCTACGAGTTCTAGGCCTCGTCTCCCTTAACTGCAGACTTCAAACGGGTTGCCTTGAAAGCAGCCCGTTTTTCTTTTTGATCCTCATATGGGGATATTGAAATTCTCGGAAACAGACAAAGATTAGGATCAACACATTTGGTCTTCATCACAGAGCATGTCAGCAACACTCATGAACACCGCCAGACAAAGCAATAGCCAGAATGACATCGAAATTGCCGACGGCCTGCAGCGATGCAAGGGGGACAACGCCCATCGCAAAGCCAATGACCAGAAACGTTTTCTGATCGTCGATGACAGCATCGAGGTGCGGTTTTCCATTCGCCGGATGTTGCGCAGTGCCGGGGCAACCCATGTGGATGTCGCCGAAAATGGCGAAGCGGCCCTGCAAATGATGACCCAGATGGCGCGCAAGCAATCCTCCTATGACGTCATCATTCTTGATTACATGATGCCGACCATGTCGGGCATTGAAACGCTCTATGAAATCAAGCGCCGCAACATCAAGAATTCCGATCAGACCCGCAAGATCATGCTGACCGGGTTTTATGATCAGGATGTGGTGCGCGAAGCCAAATCGGTTGGTGCTGCTTTTGTCCTGTGCAAACCTTGTGACGCTGCAAGCCTTACTGCCGCCATTTCATAATTCACCACGGACGCAACATGCCCGAAAACGCTTCGATCATATTTGTCGACGATGATCCCAATGTTCTGCGCGGATTGCGTCGACGCATGATGGGACAACGCCCGAGCTGGTCGCTGCGTTTTTATGAAAGTGCCGAACAGGCCTTGGCGGGTATGGATGAACAGGAAGCCGACGTGGTGATTTCCGACATGCGCATGCCATCGATGGATGGGGCCGAGTTCCTGCGCATTGTCTCCCGACGGTTCCCGCAAACATCGCGCATCTTGCTTTCTGGCTATGCCGATGAAGTCGCCATTCAGAACGGCACAGCCGCGACCCAGCATTTCCTGACCAAACCATGCAAGGATATCGACATCATCCATGCGGTCGAACGAGGCCTGATCATGCGGCGATATCTGCGTGATCCGTTGCTGGTTGACTTTCTGGGCCGGATTCCCGACGACCTTGTATGGCCTGCAACCTTTCAGCGTCTGCATACAATCTTGCAATTCACCGGCCCCAAAAGCCGCGACGAGCTGACTGAATTTGCCTGTGATTTTCCGGTTCTGACCGCGCTTGGCCTTGAACTGGCGCGTCGCGAGAAACTTGTCGAACCCGACAGTTTCCCCGACCTGATCGGGCTTGTGAAACTACTGGGCATTGAAACCATCAAGGCACTTTGCATTCTGTGGTCCGAGCTTGGTCAGCCTGACAGTTTTGATCCAGATGAAATGGATATCGCGCTGCATCGACCGCTTGTTCTTGGTCAGATGGCCGCAAATATCGCCCGTTTGCAGAAACTGCCCTTTGAAACGGTCGATCAGGTCCGTGCCGCTGCCTTGCTATGCCATATCGGTGAAATCATCATTGAACGTGTCATGCCTGAGGGCTATCAGGCCAGCCGTGAGCGGGCCGATCGTGATGAATGCGACATCATTTCCGCCGAAATTGCCGAAATGGGGTTTGCCCATCCTGCTGTGTCGGCCTGTATCTGTGCCTATTGGGGTTTCCCGCATGAAGTCGTGGAAGAAATTGCTTTCCACCACCGCCCGGAAGCCGCACCAACCCGGAACTCACGGGCATTGCTGATTGTCTATGCGGCACAACATTTTGCCCGCATCGCAGGCGTGGACGGCGAAAAACGTGCACGCAAATATGATCTTGCCAGCACCTTCATATCCCGCTGTGGTGCCGAGAATATCTGGCCGATCTGGCAACAGGCCTGCATTGAAAACCACATCCCGCGCATTCACGACCCGTCGTAATCAGGATCCAGGGTAGCTGCCCCTGGATCCTCGTCGCTCTCATGATATCAGTCTGATTAAAGAGGTGTGGGTGATCTAGCGCAGCAACGCGCTCAGATCACCCGGTCCCTGGGTATCGTTTGGTGCGGAATGCCCGACATAGGACGGATTGAACTTGGGCAACCGGATCACAAACTCTGCACCGTCGATATAGTCGTCGGACAATGTCAGATCGCCGCCGAAATCGTCCTGGATCAGCTTGCGGCAAATCGGAAGCCCCTGCCCGGTGCCAACCCCACGCTCTTTGGTCGTAAAGAAATAGTCAAAGATGCGGTCGCGCAATTCTTCGGGAACACCCGTTCCGTTATCGCGCAAACGGATATAGACATTGTCTGCATCAGAGGTCACAGACAATTCGATCCTGCCCCTACGCTGACCGGTTTCCCGAATCGCCTGCGATGCGTTGACAATCAGATTGATCAGCGCCTGAGACAGATGGTTGCGCCGCCCATTAACCTCGGTCACATCCGACTGGATGTTCACATCAAGATCGGCAATGTGTTTAACCTGGTTGCGCGTCAATGTGATGGCGGTTTCAATTTCCTCGGTGATGGAAATCAGTTCGATCACATCATTGGCCGGATGGGCGAATTTGCGAATGCCTCTGACAATTTCGGCAATCCGTTCCAGCCCCTGAATGCTTTCATCAATGGCAAGCGGCACTTCCTGTACCAGAAATTCGATCTTGTTTTCATCATAATCAAGCTTTGCCGACGGATCGGCCTTGCCACGCCGGACCGCATCAACCAGACCGGAAAAACTGTCCGACAGGAATTCAAGATTGTTCTGGATATATTGTGCGGGCGTATTGATTTCGTGTGCGACACCGCCTGCCAATGTGCCCAATGCATGCATTTTGGAATAGTCGGCAGCTTCTTCGATGACTTCCTGTTCCTGGCGGGCTTTCTGGGCTGCGATATCGGCGGCAAAAACGCGCTGGCGCTGCCGGATCATGAAACCGCCCAGAACCGCAATCGCAACAACCCCGACAAAGAAAAGATAGGTCAGGATTTCGATATTGCGCTTAACGCTGCGAATGTTTTCGGCATTATAGACCGATACAAAATTCGTTGTTCGCACCACGGCCTGTTGCAGTGGTTCACCCATCGGTTCAAGCAAACGGTAAAGTTCTTCAAGCTTGGTTTTCAAACCATCGGCATTTGCCATTGCCCGGTCAATTTCATCAATCCGGTCCTGCAGACTATTGATGGAAGCGGTGACTTCGGGGACGGAGAACAGCACTTTGAAACCTTCGCCATCGCGTAAAAGGAAAACGCGACTGACCAGAATTTCATATTCAAGCATGATTTCTTCGAAGGCATCCTCATCAAGCCCCGACCGGCCAAATGCAGCTTCGATATCACGCTGAATCAGAAAATACTGGCGCTGGATCTGAAAAACGGCCCAGACGAAATTCTCGCGATAGGTGAACCGCTCGTCTTCAAGCTGTCGGACAATGGCCGCTGACAGGACCGCATACAGACCGACAAACAGGACCAGTACGATGAACATGGTCCTGCCTGACCGGTTGGAAAGAAAGTCCTTAATTCTTTGCATCAACCGACTTCACCTGCCAGACGGAATATGACCAATAGGTATCGGTCTGGAAGCGGACATCCTTGTCATAGGGAAACACGACCCAGAACGGACCCTTTTCCCGGACGGACATTTCGGCGTCATTAAGGTGATAGGCCAGAATGGCCTCGTCACTGCGCAACACATTGGTCGGCACGATGACGCTGTAATCATTCAGGGCTGCAACACGCACCAGTTCGGCATCAAGCCCGTAGGTATCAAGCAGCAGCTTGAACGATACGCCCTTGAACTTCTGGACACCGTTGGTCCAGGGGGTCGATGTGTAAAACTCGCTTGCCGGCATTTCCATGAGCTTGTCCATGGAAATCCTGACCACCTCGCCGTCGGGTTTTGTCACTGTCAGAGTGCCACCGGCAAAGGCCGGCATCGCAAAAAAGCCAACCATCGTGACCACAAGTGCAACCAACTTCACATAGCGCATTTGTTTCATATCCATGCTCCCTTACATGCTTCAAAAGTGGCCCCAGCATGTTGATTTAACAATAACTAACGGGTGATTTTATGCAATCAGTCAATCACCCCTAGGCACTTATCTGCGTCTTTGTTCTGGCTTCCCAGACATCAAGTGGCACCGGGCTGCCCAGATGGAAGCCCTGCATTTCGGTAATGCCATAGATTTGCAGTTTTTGAGCGACCTTGTCGTTCTCGATCCCCTTGGCAGAAATCGAAAGCCCCATTTTCGAACAGACCTGTGCGATCCATTCGACAAAGGCATCGTCAAGGAAATCAGTCATCATTCCGGCCACCAGATCACGATCAAGCTTGATCCCGGCAAAGATTTCGTGACGCAACAGTTCCAGCGAATTGTTCCCCGAACCGAAATCATCAATCAGAAGCGCAATCCCCCGTTCGCGCAGACGCGCTGCACTTGCCAGAAGATCATGGTCATCGGGCGCCACCTGATATTCGGGGACCTCATAGGTCACAACAACGCCACGCATCCGCATTTTTTCATAGAAACGGATAACCAGATCGAGAAATTCCGGCGTCTTGAGCGAATAGGCCGAAAGGTTGACAGCCAGATTGCAGCTTTCCCCCAGAAGGTCGCGATAGCGCGGGGCCTGATCGATCATGATCGCCATCAACTGGCTTGTCAGACGGTTGATCACCGGATGATCGCGGCAGGCTTCGAAAATTTCATCAATGCCGAACTCTTTTTCCAGCGACGGAATCCGGCACAGAACTTCCACCCCGCACAGACCAAGGTCACTGGCACGGAAACGCGGTTGCAGAACGGTATAGAAATCAGAGCGGTCAATGGCGGCATTGACCATCATGGGGGTGACACCTTTGCGCGGCTTGGGAACCGGCTTGCTGGTCATGATCACGCGGTCAATAGCGTCTTTCAGAACAGCAACCGAAACCGGTTTGGCAAGAACGCGCGTCACCATTGCCTGATTGATCGCCTCGCGCAGTGAAATGCTTGAAACATTGCCAGACAGCAACATGCGACTGACCATCGGCGCCATGCGCGCGGCCTGTTTCAGGAAGGAAATCCCGTCGAGAGTAGGCATCACCAGATCAGCAATAATCAGGTCGGTCCGGTCGCGATTCTGCGACAACCAGTCCAATGCTTCCTGCCCATCTGAATAGGTGACGAATTCAAAGCTGGTCGAAAGGGTGCGACGCACCGCTGACAACAGCTTTTCATCATCATCAACCATCAAAATGACGGGACGTTTTTTACTGACCACATCCATAAATGGACAACTCCGGTATGCTCTGAAATCTAGGATATCTTGTTGGGCCCTCCAGCAAATTTGCAGCTTGTTTACAAGCCGGGGCTTTGAAGGATCACAGAATAGTGTCAGACTGGCTTTGTCCAATATCCCCATTTGTGGAGGGCACTTTTTAATGACTGAAAAACCGCCGGTGCGGATTGCCTTTGTTGACGATGACGAAAACCTTCTGTCATCTCATCGGCGCAACTTTGCGCGCTTGCGACCCGGCTGGGATGCGGTCTATTTCAATGATCCCTTCATCGCGCGCGATGCCATTTCTGCTGATCCGGCTATTGGTGTCGTTATCCTTGATATTCACATGCCCGGCATGTCGGGGCTGGAACTGGCCGCCGAATTGCGCACACTGCGCAGTGATCTGATCATCGTGATGCTGACGGGATATGCCGATCTGCAATCAGCACTGCTCGCGGTCAATGAGCTCGGCGTCTTTCGGTTCTATCCAAAACCAACCAACCTTCAGACCATTCTCGAGGGATTGGAAGGCGAGATCGCAGCCCGTCAGGGCCATGTTGAAGAAACCCTGCCGACCGACTTTCTTGATCTGTTTGAACTGGGCGTGGTTGCTATTGATGACACGCTTTCGATCCTGCATATGAATGCCCAAGCGGCTGAACTGATGCGCGGGTCATCGCTTGTGCGGTCAAGCAGTCAGGGGCGCCTGATCATTGAACCGGTGCCCGACGGACTTGCCGGTTTCCTGAACCCGCCATCAAACATGGCCCCGCGTGACCATCAAAGCTATTCGGTTGAGCGCGACGGGGAAAAGCTTTCGGTTCTGGTGCGACGCATCCCCAAAAAGACCGCTGGCACAGCAACCTTCATGGTTATTCTGGTCGATCCGGCAAAACAGAAACCGCCTGCGATTGATGATCTGATGGATTTATTCGGACTGACCCGGTCAGAAGCCAAACTGACCCAGAAACTGGCCGAGGGACTCGCCCTTGATCAGGCCGCCGAACTTGTCGGGATATCGCACAGTTCGGCCCGAACATATCTTAAGACCATCTTTTCCAAGACCGGCGTCAATCGCCAGCCGCAACTGATGAAGACGGTCCTGTCTTCAATCCCGTCCCTGCGCTAACCTTTCGGAAAATCAATAGAAACAATATCCTATCGATCAAGGACCATTACATATTTACTTGAAAATGCCCAAGACTCATCTACCCTGAGTTATATTGCTTGAGGAAACCATACAGGTGTGGGGGCATCACGGTTGGTCAGGGACAGACACAAAGCTGATGATATATCGGTTTGTCTCCGCCCGAATTCCAACTGTCATTCCGTTCTGAAACGCGCTTTCGATATCATCGTTGCGACGGTCGTCCTTCTGGCTTTGGCACCTGTCATGATCATGATTGCTGCTGCCCTGCGCATGCTTGGCTTTAACCGCCCGATCTTTACCCAGCATCGGGTTGGCAGGAATGCGACGATCTTTACGATCTACAAGTTCCGCACCCTGCGTGATCAGACCTGTCGTCCGGTTTCCCCCATCATCACCAAATCGGCCGATCTTTTGACCACCAGACTGCGCATCAGCGGGCTTGATGAATTGCCGCAACTTTTCAATGTTCTGCGTGGCGAGATGTCACTGGTCGGCCCGCGTCCGCACAGCCTTGCCGATCACGCATTGTTTTCGTTCACCCTGCCCGGTTACGAAAGCCGCCTGACTGCAAAACCCGGCATCACCGGCTGGGCGCAAATTAACGGGTGGCGCGGTCCTGTGAACGACCATCAACAGTTACGCGCCCGGATTGCCCATGATCTTGATTATATTTCTCGCCAGTCTGCTCGGCTTGATGGCACCATTTTGCTGGCAACTGCCCTGTTGCCATTTCAGAACCGTGCGATCCCCAATGATCCCGCCCATGAAGGTGCATCCGACCAATCGCCTGATCTGCAACATGATTTGCAACATGACCGGCGGTTTGCCTGATGCCACACTGCGCCAACACAGACTTCAGACCTTGCCGTTTGGCATTTATGGTGATCTGCGTGGGCGCCATGTTCTGGGGCAGCCCGCCAGCACAGGCGCAATCAACAGACAGCACCGCAAACCGTCACACAGTCCCCGAAGATCAGCGCCACATCCGGCTCGGCCGCTTCGTTCTGACACCGGAAATCACCAGCCGTGCGCAATATGACGACAATATCTTTCTGACCGAATCCAACCGGCAATCCGATGTGATCACCACCCTTGCCCCAAGACTGGCACTTAGCGGTGACTGGCCGTTTTTTCAGATGCATCTCGCCATGGGTGGGGAACTTGGCTTTTTTGCCAGCTCTGATGACGACAATTATCAGGATGCAGACCTGAAGGCTGCCGGAAGCCTTGATCTTGGCACGTCATCGCTTGACGGGGCGATTGACTGGCAACGTCGTCATGACCCGCGCGGCAGCAACGATGTCTCAACCGCCGCACGGGAACCGGTGATCTATCGCGATGTGCGTGCCCATATCGGCGGACGGCATGTCACCAGGGGCTGGCGATATGAGTCGCGCCTGTCCCTCCGGCGGGTTGAATTTGATGACAGCACGGCAATCAACGGAACCCTGATCCGCAATGATGATCGCAATCGCCTTGAAACCCGTGAAACCATCCGTGCGCTTTTGCCTCTTGATCTTGGGCGCGAAGCCTATGGCGAGATGACGCTTAATCAACGGCAATATGACAGAACACCCGATGATAGCGGCCTTAATCGTGACTCGGCCGGATTTCAAATGCTTGGCGGTATGCGGTTTGATCTGACCGACCTGATCAGGGCCGATCTGGCCGCAGGCTGGATGAGCCAAAGCTATGTCGATCCGTCCTTTGGCAATATCAACGACTATACATTGCGCGCTGATATCGACTGGTCAGTGACACGTCTGAGCCACCTGACCCTGAATGCTGCCCGAACCGTTCGGGAAACCACGGTCACCGGTGCCAGCGGTATTCTGGCCTTTGATTTCGGGATCGGGATATCCCATGAACTGCGCCGCAATCTTCAGATCGGTTTGAATGCCACCTATAGCGATGAAGATTTCCAGCAAGTCACCCGTCAGGACCGCATCGCGACATTCGGCCTGAATGCGGATTATCACCTCAACCGTTTTGCCAGAATCAGCGGTGCAATTGATCACGATATCCGCCAATCCAATAGCAGCGGCGAAGATTACCGCCGTTTGCAAAGCCTGATCAGCCTGAAGTTGGAGATGTAAATGTCCACCAGCCTCAACCGCACCATCACATCAATCATCATCATGCTGACCATCCTTTCGGGGATGTTTGCGATGACGGCTCATGCAATTGCACAGACCCTCTATGCCCTTGATAGTGGCGATACACTGCGCATCACGGTGTTCGGGGAGCCCGATCTTTCGGGTGACTTCACAATTGATGCGCAAGGACGGTTGAACCTGGCACTGATCGGGCCGGTTGTTGTCCGTGGTCAGACCGCCGATCAAACGCGCGCCCTTATTCACGATGCCTATCAGGACGGATATTTGCGCCATCCCGATGTTACGGTCGAAGTCATTGCCTTTCGCCCGTTCTTCATCGTCGGCGAGGTCAATCAACCCGGATCATATGATTACGTGCCGGGCATGAATGTTCTCAATGCCATCGCCATCGGGGGTGGCATGACCTATCGCGGGGATGAAGACGATATCGAAATCCTGCGCGGCAATGATACCGCCCGTGTTTCCATCCCGGCCAATCTGGCAACCATCGTCATGCCCGGCGATATTGTCCGCGTCGCCGAACGGTATTTCTGAAAATACTGCTATTTTCCAATTATACAGAAGATCATACTGCTTGGATCGCAGTAAATCCGTCACTTTTTAGAATGAATAAACAATACGTCGAATTTTGTGACTGTTTGTCAACTTGGCATCTTTACCTTGGCCCCGAATTCATGATGAAATCGAATTTCCGCATCCACCGCGCCAAAAATGAATAACGCAAATCACGTATTTTGCCCCACCATACGGAGTTCTTCAGACATGTCCGGGAAAACAGAAATGCGCCACGGCGGTCGTATTCTGGTTGATCAATTGGCCCTGCACGGCGCGGAACGCGTCTTTCTGGTGCCAGGTGAAAGCTATCTTGCCGTCCTTGATGGTCTGGTTGACCATCCCGCGATTGATCCGATCATTTGCCGTCAGGAAGGCGGTGCCGCCATCATGGCCGAAGCCTATGGCAAACTGACCGGAAAGCCCGGCATCTGCATGGTCACGCGCGGCCCCGGTGCCACCAATGCATCGGCTGGCGTGCATGTCGCCCATCAGGACAGCACACCGATGATCCTTCTGGTCGGGCAGATCGGGCGCGACATGGTGGATCGCGAAGCATTTCAGGAAGTCGACTATCGCAAGATGTTCGAACCGCTCGCCAAATGGGTCGGGCAGATTGATGATATCAACCGCATCCCGGAATATATCAGCCACGCCTATCACATCGCGACATCGGGTCGCCCCGGCCCGGTGGTTCTGGCCCTGCCAGAAGACATGCTGTCCTCAAGCTCCGAGGTAGCAGACGCCAAACCCTATGTCCCGATCGAGGCCAAAACAGCCCCCGAAGATGTCGCACGCTTCCGCGATGCACTGTCCAGGGCCAAGCAACCGATCATGATCGTTGGTGGCGGCGGCTGGACCCGGGAAGCGACGGAAAACCTTAAATCATTTGCACTTCGAAACAATGTTGCCATCGCGACATCCTTCCGCTGTCAGGACTATATCCCCAACACGCACAGCCACTTTGTCGGCGATGTCGGCATCGGGATCAATCCCAGGCTTGCCGAGTTCATCCGTGACAGTGATCTGGTGATTTTGGTCGGCTCGCGCATGGGGGAAATGACGAGCAGCGGCTATAGCCTGCTTGATATCCCCTGCCCGAAGCAGAAGCTGGTTCATGTCTATGCCGGGCCCGATGAACTGGGCCGGGTTTATCGCCCGGATGTCGCGATCAACGCGTCACAGCGATCCTTCCTGCGCGCCATTGCCATGATGGAACCGGTTGATGGCAGTGCGCGTGACGAGATGATTGAAACTGCCCATGCCGCCTATATCGCCTTTTCCACCCCGCTTGATACGCCGGGTGATGTAAAGATGGCCCATGTGGTGGCCCAATTGCGCGACAAACTTCCTGACAATGCCATTGTCACCAACGGGGCAGGAAATTATGCCGCCTTCCTGCATCGTTTCTTCCGCTATCGGGAATATCGCACCGAACTGGCCCCGACGTCGGGATCTATGGGCTATGGCCTTCCGGCATCGGTGTCGGCCAAGCTTGCCCATCCCGATCGTCCGGTGGTCTGCCTTGCCGGTGACGGGTGCTTTTTGATGCATGGACAGGAATTCGCCACCGCCGTTCAATATGGCGCAAACATCATCACCATCGTCGTCAATAACGGTATGTTCGGCACCATTCGCATGCATCAGGAACGCAACTATCCCGGTCGCGTGTCGGGCACCGAACTCCATAACCCCGATTTTGCGGCCTATGCGGTGGCGTTTGGCGGCCATGGCGAAACCGTCATGCGGACCGAGGATTTCGGCCCGGCCTTTGATCGTGCGGTTGCCAGTGGCAAACCCGCGATCATCGAAGTCCAGGTCGACCCACAGGCCTTAACCCCGATCAAGACCCTTGATCAGATCCGGGCAGGCAGCTGAGTCGCGTAACCGAGTTCTGAGAATTTTGGGCGGGATCAGCGTTTGGAAATGCAGATCTCGCCGCTTTCAAGGCCAGCTTTCAGCGCATCAACGGCGACGGCAAGCTTTTCATCAATCACATGCAGATAGGCCGTCCAGTCTGAAAGCTTCTTAAGCTCTTCCTTGCCATCTGAAATGCCACGAAGCCCGATCAGCGGCACATCAAATTTGTGGCAGGCCCGCAGAATGGCAAAGCTTTCCATATCGACCATATCGGCATCAATTACGTCATAGGCCGCCCCCGACACCACATTGGCCCCGGTCGACAAACGGGCTTCGGGGATGCCCGGAATGCGCAATTCCATGCTGATCTCGGCGGGCAAATCCACAAACGGCGTGCAACCCTTCTCAAACCCCAACACAGACGCATCCATATCGCGGTAAGATACGGAAATCGCCTGATAAACCTCGGCCTGCTCCAGGGTCCGCGACCCGGCAGACCCCAGTGTGACCACAAGATCTGGCAAATCATCGGAAAGTTTCAGTTCGGTCAGTGCCGCGGTCAGATTGATCGCAGCCTCCACCGGTCCAACCCCGATCATCAATGGTGTAAACCGCGCTTTGAGGTAATCCCCATACTCCGCCGGTGCCGCCATACAAAACAGCACGTTATGGCCTGCAAGATTGTGGAGATATCCGCGCATAGTATTTGATACCCTAGATGCTCAAGTTTCTATTCCAGCCACTAAAGTAGGGCCATGATGAGTGTTTCGAAAGAAGATTTGCTAGCAAACTTCCGAATCCACACTGCGGTCGATCTAGATTTCGTTATTGGAGAATCCGCCGGTCTGACAGTAGGGATGCAGAGATCGAGCTCTCCCGAATTAAAGCGAAGAGTTTTGGCTGCAATCTCTTCTGTGCTTCTTGGGGTTCAATCAGTCGATGCGGCTAAAAAACGCTATGTCCCTGAAGACATATTTGAAGATCAGGAGCTCTTCCTCGGCGACGAAGTAAGTGTTTTCATCGACGATGCTCACGACGCATTGATGTCCGGAATACAATACCTTCAGAGCCTTGAAGAGCCCTCTTACGGTCGGATTGGTGCGGAGATTTCGCTATACAGAATCCCGAACATCATCAGAAGTGCCCGGCTATTGGCCAACAGAGGTTTGCTCCTAGAAGTAGTACCCCTTTTGCGCCAAGCGCTTGAAATGGTCAGTTGGGCTTATATGGCATTTAATGAAGATGACCAAAAAATCATCGACAAGTTGAAAGCTCAGCATTGTGTTGGATCATTGAAAAAAATTTACCCAAATGCAGGACGGATCTACGGCTACTTATCCCAATTCACCCATTGGGGTCGCAGTATTCATAACCATTTCATAGGCATTGAAGAGGGTAGAGGTGCAATACTGAACGCATCAGTTGAGCACAGAGCGATTTCGTTAGCCTTGTGCCTAACACTAGTCGATGTACTTTTGGAGACGCTCCGAGCCTTATACGCTAATCACTCACATGAATTGATCAGCAACGTACAAGGATGTTTAGCTTGGGAAACAGAACGTAACACATTCAAATACATAGAGAAGATATCCGTTAAATCCCAACTCTCTGAAACACGCCGAATACTAGAATTTGTTTCCTAGGATAAAATAACAGATCTGACAGTTTTCGAACCTGTTACCACTGCCAAAAGAGGACACTGCTTAAGGTACAGATATTCGGAGCCCTATATCTCCGCAGCCTCAAATCGTTCGACGACCATCAGACGAAACAAATCAGGTCAGGCCGCCACAGATCGATTAGGCGCAAACAGCTTGGCCAGGAACCCAAGGCCCAGAACAAGCGCAAGCCCGTCAAAGAAGGCCATGGTCAATACGCCAATTGCTGCAAACCCGGTATTTTCAAGAAGCGGCTCGAAGCACTGATCGTTGATTTCCATGAGCAAGCCGATGATGAGCAGATAGGCCCCGTAACGCTCGGAAAGTTCGTTCAGAATGTGCTGCTTTTCAGCCACTTCTGCGCCGTAACCACGTTTTGTGAGCATTTCTCGCATTTCGAGGAAGACCCCGAACGCAACCAGAATAACCGCAACGTCTTCTTCAAGTGTCACATCCGCATCGAAAATGCCGACTTCAAATGCAAAAGACAGGGTTGCGAAATGTGCCCAGCCGGTCATCACAACCATCGCCATGACCAGAATGGTCCAGATCGCCAGCGAGACAGGATGAGTGGTGAAAACGAAAAACAGCTTCTTCATTGTCATGCCCCCAAACATCAAACCACCCTTTTCCAGTTGGTCCGGCACAGGGCAAACTCATCACATTGATTCCTATCTGAGCGGAACCGGCCGATAAAGCAACTTTTTGAAAATCGGTTATATTTGGCGGGGAAGAATGGCGCACCCGACAGGATTCGAACCTGTGGCCTTTGCCTTCGGAGGGCAACGCTCTATCCAGCTGAGCTACGGGTGCGCAATATAGGGGGCCACGACTGGATCAAGTGGCCCGAGTGCGATGGGTGATACAGGTTTTGGCCCGAACGGGCAAGGGTTTTTGAACCCTGTCCGATCATGTCAGTATCACCGTATCGGGTTAAGGTAACCTTGCCGCCAGAACAGCGCAATCAGCTTTCAACATCACGCCGGTCATAGGGGTCGCGCACGATCCAGGTGCCGTTCCATTCACGGTCCTGTTCGCGGCGTTGCAGGCGTTCCATCCGGTTCATCATCAGCTGGGCGGCAAAGTCGCTGTCATCAAATTCCAGAACCGCCTCGTAAAGCGGTTTGGCCTGGTCAAACGCCCCTTCGCGGTAATGGGTCATCGCGGTTTCATATTTGGACCGCCAGTCGCGCCGTTCGTCGGAAAGCTGACCGCCAGGGGCAAGAACCTCGTAGAGGTAAACCACATGTTCCGTGCCCAGAAGCACCACGTGATCAAGATCGCGCATTTCAATCTCGCCCGCGGCCATATTGGCGGTTTCATGGGATGCCAGAATGCGTGTGCCATAAACCCGGTTGGCCTTTTCCAGACGGTTGGCATAGTTCACACAATCGCCAACCACCGTATAGGCCCGTGATTTATCCGTACCGATCGATCCCACAACCACCTCGCCGGTCGCAATCCCGATCCGGATATCAAGACCATGATCACCAATCAGATCGGCATATTTGGTCTTGAGCGCGTTAAAGCGCGCAACCTGTTCAAGGGCGGCCTGACAGGCATGACGGGCATGGGCATTCTCCCCGCAAAACGGCGGGCCCCAAAAACCGATCACCCGGTCACCGACGAAATTGTCGATGATGCCGCTATGGTTTGAAATCGGTTCGGTCATTGCGGTCAGATAGTCATTCAGGAAATCGACCAGTTTTTCTGGCGGCGTATGTTCGGCCAGCCAGTCAAACCCGGTCAGATTGACGACACTGACGGTCATTACACGCTTTTCGGAGTTTTCAAGCGCGGTTTCCTGATTGATCAGATTGTTGATCACCTTGGGATCAACATATTTGCCAAACCGTTCGCGCATCCGGAACCGCACCCGCAATTCGCGCGACATGCGGTTAAAGGCATCGGCAAGACGGGCGAAATCCCCCTTGCCCTTGAAATCAAGGCTGGTATCGAGCTTGCCCGACTGAATATCGTTAAGCGCATTGGTGGTTTTGCGGACGGCCACCACCACCGCATGAGCCATATAATAGGCCAGCGACACACCGATAATCACCGCGCCCAGCATCATGATGAATTCGGCCTGAATCAGGAAATCCTCGCTGCGCGAAACACTTTCGACCGTATCAGCGGCATATTTTTCAAGGCGCAAGATCTCGTTGCGCAGATCAAGGACGATATTGCGATGAAGGCCACGGACGATATTTTCCTGCCGCTGGGCATCCATAAGGTCGCCATCCCCCACCCGGCTGAGCAACCGTTCCATACCCAGTGAAAACTGCGCGGAAACATCGGCGAACTCACGCATCCGCACATCAAGATCAAGCAAGACCCCGTTTTCAAAATGGCTTGATGCCTGCGCCCGGCCAAGGGCAGCAAAGGTAAAGGTCTTGCGGAAGGCCTGCTCGATCTGGGCTTGCTTGGCCGCAATCTCGATCTCGATACCATTGAGAAGCGGCGCATGCGGTCCGTCATTTTCGACCACGCGCATATAGCGATCCAGAAGCGAAATCTGTTCAAGCTGACGGACGCGAACATCGGAAAGCGCATCCTTGACCGGTGTGACATAGCGCGACACCGCTTCAAGATCGCCATTAATGCCAAGGGACTGGATCACCGAGAAACCGGTCGCCACAAAAAGCCACACGACAAAAAAGGCCGCGACACCCAGGAACTTTGCCCGAATGGTCCTTAGCATGCCGGTCCTGATCCTCCGAAAATCCGTTTATTGCTGGCATATCGGGGTTCCAACGCGTTTAGACAACCCGCGAAATGCCCCGCAACCGATTAAAAATGCTACCTGATCACCGATCAACGGTCAAAAAGCAATCATGATTGCGTGCAGGAATAATTTTCTGCGGAAGTGCGTGCAACCCAGCGGCGGATATCCCCGATCACCACCGGCCCGTTCAGATCACGCAGCAACATGTGATATCCCGCATCATACAGGCAACGGTGATAGGACACCAATTGTGTCTGGGATAAATCACGATCAAGGGCCGCGACCGCGTCAGGCGGAATGACCTGATCCTGCTTGCCTGACAGCAACAGGGTCGGAACCCTGATGTCGCGTGCCCGCCTGCGCGCCAGATCCATCAGGTCGGCAATACCGGCAATCAGATCAACCCGAACCGCGGACATCATATAAGGATCGCGCGACAAACGGCGAAGCATCTCGATATTGTCAGATGGCCAGATATCAAGCCCCCTCCCGGTCAGGGGTAACCAGGGCAGGCTGTGCGAAATGATGGCAAGCGGGGCGGTCTGATACCAGGGCATCATGTCACGGTTCCAGACTGCGGGCGCCACAAGGATCAAACCATCCATCAGATGCCCGCGACTGGCCGCGGTCACAATGGCAACCGCACCGCCCATCGAATTCCCCAGAAGATAGATCGGCGTTTGCGGATATTTTGCCCGCAAAAGCCCCAGGGCATCGCTGGCATCATTGACCATGGTACTGATCCCCGCCCAGAACGGACGCGACGGACTGCGCCCGAAACCGCGCTGGTCAAAGGCATAAACCGCAATCCCCGCCGGGCCGATGGCATCGCCCAGCTCCATAAAGGCATTGGCGTAATCCCCCATCCCGTGCAGGGCAAGGATCACCGCATCGGGATGCTCGATATCACCCCAATGTTGCAGGGCAAGCCCGGTACCGTCACTGGTGCGAAAAACATCTGGCCCCAGCGCAGTCGTCGCAACCGGCGGACCCGCAGGTTTGATCGTCGGCGCACAGGCCGTCAGACCCGTCATCAAAAGACAGGTAGCACAGAAGCGCCAAAGCGATCGGATCATCAAGGGGAACACCAACAAAACAAACGGGTAAGCCGATTTCAAAAATCTGTTCCGACAGTTAAGGCCAAAATGAAAAACCCCGCAAGAAATTGCGGGGTTTTGTCAAAATCATGCCAGCAAGGACAGACGGCTGATGCTAATCACGCAGCCTGTCCGGCGCGGAGCTTGTCATTATCGCGGGTCAGCATCAGGAAGATGTCTTCAAGATCGCCTTCCTCGGTTGACAGATCCTTGATCGCAAGACCGCTGCCCTGAACGGCCTGAAGGATTTCGGCCATCTGGGTGTTGCTCGGGCGATAGTGAAGGGCGATCTGGTTTTCCGACTTCAGTTCTCCCCCCCACGGGGCAAAGACATCGGGCACGGCATTAAGCTCGTTATTCACCGTCAGAACCAGCGTCTTGTGATCAATCCGGCGCAGCAGGGTGCGCTTGTCTTCATGGGCAATGACATTGCCCTTGTTGATGATCGCGATTTCATCACAAAGTTCTTCGGCTTCTTCAAGGTAATGGGTGGTCAGAATGATCGTCACACCGGCCTCGTTAAGCTTTTTGACATAGGCCCAAAGCTGCTGGCGCAGTTCGATATCAACACCGGCGGTCGGTTCATCAAGAACCAGAACCGGCGGGGTATGAACCATTGCCTTGCCGACCAGAAGGCGGCGACGCATCCCGCCCGAAAGCGATCTTGCGTGCGAGTCCGCCTTGTCAGACAGGCCAAGAGCGGCCAGAATCTCGTCCGTGCGGCGTTCCGGTTTGGGCACGCCATAAAGACCTGCCTGCAATTCCATCACCTGACGCGGGGTGAAAAATGCATCAAGGTTCAGTTCCTGGGGCACGATCCCGATGGCACAGCGTGCGGCACGCATCTGGGCTTCGATATCATAGCCCCAGATTTTTGCCGTCCCGCTGGTCTTGGTGACAAGACCGGCCAGAATGTTGATAAAGGTAGATTTTCCGGCCCCGTTCGGCCCCAGAAGGGCGAAAAACGAGCCACGGGGAATTTTCAGCGAAACATTATCAAGGGCCAGTTTTTCACCATTTGACCCCTTGTAGATCTTGGTCAAGCCTTCGACTTCGATGGCATAGTCGGGCATTGCTGTCATAAGTCAGTGATCTCCACTCTTTTCCGCGTCGTCTGTTTGCGCTAAGACGATGGGGCGCCAAGCGTATGCGGAAGTATTGATTGAATATGCCCAATCGGTATCATTCCCGGGAAACCGGGGTCAATGCAAAGCACAGCACGCGGCCAATCCCGATGGTCACACAAGCCTGAAACAGGCAAACTTGGAACTGGATATATGAAGATCACCGAAGAAATCAAAGTCGGCACCCTGAATGTTGCCTGCGACGGCGGTAAAGGTCACCTCGGCCACCCGACGGTTTACCTCAATCTCGAGGACAAGGGCGAGGTGGTCTGCCCGTACTGCTCAAAAAAATATATCTTCGACAAATCCCAGGCTGATCACGCAGCACATTGATCTGCCGCACTCGTAAACGAGTACAAGCATTGCGCGGGGGCCTTTGCGCCCCTATCTGACGCAAGCTCTGCGGATTAATCATCTGTCGTCTGCCTTTGCTGCTGTGAATGCTTTCACGGCCAATTCCACGGGGAACTTCCATGACGTCTTCATCGCCTACGCTCAACAGCTACCGCGCTCTGCCGGATCCGGACGGACATTTTGGCAATTTTGGCGGCCGTTTTGTCGCCGAAACCCTGATGCCGCTGATCCTTGAGCTCGAACAGGCTTACAAAGACGCCAAAAGCGACCCTGCCTTCAAAAAGGAGATGGATTACTATCTCCGTCATTATGTTGGCCGTGCGAACCCGCTTTATTTCGCCGAACGCCTGACCGAGGAACTCGGCGGTGCAAAGATCTATTTCAAGCGCGAGGACCTCAACCATACCGGCGCGCACAAGATCAATAACTGCATCGGCCAGATCCTTTTGGCCAAGCGCATGGGCAAAACCCGCATCATCGCCGAAACCGGCGCCGGTCAGCATGGTGTTGCCACCGCGACCGTTTGCGCACGCTTTGGCCTGCCCTGCACGGTTTACATGGGTTCCAAGGATATCGAACGCCAGTCGCCCAACGTGTTCCGCATGCGTTTGCTCGGTGCTGAAGTCAAACCGGTTGTCTCGGGTTCCTGTTCGCTGAAAGACGCGATGAACGAAGCCCTTCGCGACTGGGTGACCAATGTCGAAGATACCTTCTACATCATCGGAACAGCGGCCGGTCCGCATCCCTATCCGGAACTGGTTCGTGATTTCCAGTCGGTGATTGGCAACGAAGCCAAGGAACAGATCCTTGAAGCCGAAGGCCGCCTGCCCGATCAGGTCATTGCAGCCGTTGGTGGCGGATCAAACGCCATTGGCCTGTTCCACCCGTTCCTTGATGACAAGGATGTCGAAGTGGTTGGCGTCGAAGCCGCCGGTCACGGCATTCATACCGGCAAACATGCCGCCAGCCTGTCGGCCGGCAAGCCGGGCGTTCTGCATGGCAACCGCACCTATCTTCTGATGGATGACGATGGCCAGATCAAGGAAGCCGACTCGATTTCGGCCGGTCTTGATTATCCGGGCATCGGCCCGGAACACAGCTGGCTCAAGGATATCGGGCGTGCCCGTTACGAGCCGATTGGCGACAAGGAAGCCCTTGCGGCCTTCAAACTGTGTTCGGAACTTGAAGGCATCATTCCGGCACTGGAATGCAGCCATGCCATCGCGCAGGTGATGAAAGAAGCACCGAAAATGGGCAAGGACAAAATCATCCTCATGTGTCTGAGTGGCCGGGGTGACAAGGACATCTTTACCGTGGCCGAAGCACTGGGAGTTAAATTGTGAGCGACGCTATCATCGGCGGCAAGGACCGCATCGCCAACCGTTTTGCCAAGCTCAAGGAAGAAGGCCGCGCAGGTCTTGTGACCTTTATCACCGCAGGTGATCCGGACCCGGAAGCATCGTTTGAGATCCTCAAAGCCCTGCCCGAAGCAGGTGCGGACATCATCGAACTGGGCATGCCCTTTACCGATCCGATGGCCGATGGCCCAGCGATTCAAGAGGCATCAAACCGTGCGCTGGCCGCAGGCATGCATATGCGCAAGACCCTGTCTTTGGTTCGCGGTTTCCGTGATCAGGATCATGAAACGCCGATCATTCTGATGGGCTATTACAACCCGATCTATATCTATGGGGTTGCCGAATTCCTTGAAGATGCGCGCAATGCCGGTGTTGATGGCCTGATCGTTGTTGATCTGCCGCCCGAAGAAGATGCCGAACTCTGTGTCCCGACCGTCGAGAAGGGACTTTCGTTCATTCGCCTGACCACCCCGACCTCTGATGACAAGCGTCTTCCGAAACTTGTTCAGAATACGTCGGGCTTTGTTTACTATGTCTCGGTTGCAGGCGTCACCGGTGCCGGATCGGCCAGCAATGATCAGATTATCGAAGCGATGGCACGTCTGCGCCGTCATACCGATCTTCCGATTGCGGTCGGTTTTGGCATCAAGACGGCAGAGCAGGCCGCCGATGTTGCCAAACAGGCCGATGCCGCCGTGGTCGGATCGGCAATCGTATCAAAAATTGCCGAAAGTCTTGACGAAAACGGCAAGGCCACCGATAAGACCGCCTCTATGGTTACCGGCCTTGTGCGCGAGCTTGCAAACGGGGTCAGAAACGCGCGCAAATGAGCGCGGCGTTTGTAAAAGAACCGATATAGACAGAACCAAGGATCAGTATCCGATATGTCGTGGCTGACTGAATTCGTCCGTCCAAAGATTCAGAAACTCGTTCGTCGTCCAGATGTGCCAGAGAACCTTTGGCACAAATGCAAATCGTGCGAACAGATGATCTTTCACCGTGATCTGGCAAAGAACAATCATGTTTGCCAGCATTGCGGACATCACATGCGGATTTCCGCCAAGGACCGTCTTGAGCTCCTGTTTGATGGTGGCAAATACCAGACCATCGAACTGCCGAATGTTCCGGTCGATCCGCTGAAATTCCGCGATCAGAAAAAATACACCGAACGCCTCAAAGCCGCACAGGCCAAAGCAACCTACAAGGATGCGCTGGCGGTGGCCCATGGCGAGGTCGGTGGTCATCCGACCGTCATTGCCGTTTTCGACTTCTCCTTCATGGGCGGGTCGATGGGCATCGCGGTTGGCGAAGGCATTGTTGCTGCGGCCGAACTGGCAACGGTTCAGGATGCGGCACTGATCATCGTTCCGGCATCGGGCGGTGCCCGTATGCAGGAAGGCATTCTCAGCCTGATGCAGATGGCGCGTACCACGGCCGCGATCGAAAAGGTCAAGGAAAAGGGCCTGCCCTATTTCGTGCTCCTGACCGATCCGACCACCGGTGGCGTTTCGGCATCCTTTGCGATGCTGGGCGATATCCAGATTGCCGAACCGGGCGCACAGATCGGCTTTGCCGGTCGCCGCGTGATCGAAAGCACCATCCGCGAAAAGCTGCCCGATGATTTCCAGACTGCCGAATATCTTCTGGAACACGGCATGGTTGATATGGTTGTCCCGCGTAATGAACTCAACGCGACCTTTGGCCGTCTGATCGACATGATCCGCCGCACCAAACCGGGTGCAAGTATCGTTCCGATCAAGGATGCCAAAGGCAAGGCTTCCAAATCCAAGACCCCGAGTGCGGATAAGTAACTTGGCCCGAAGCGACGCAATTCTTGCTCGCCTTGGCAAGCTGCACCCGAAAGTCATTGATCTTTCGCTAGGGCGGATTACCCGGCTTCTTGAAAAGCTGGGTAATCCGCATCTTTCGTTGCCGCCGGTAATCCATCTGGCGGGCACCAACGGCAAGGGCTCCACCCAGGCATATCTGCGCGCCATCTATGAGGCCGCCGGATTGCGGGTGCATTGTTCGACATCCCCGCATCTTGTGCGGTTTCATGAACGCATCACCCTTGCCGGTGAAATGATTTCCGAAGACGCCCTTTGCGACCTGCTTGAAGAAGTCGAGACGGTCAATAACGGCGAATCCATCACATTTTTCGAAATCACACAGGCCGCAGCCTTTCTCGCCTTTGCGCGGGTTCCGGCCGATGTGCTCATCCTTGAAACCGGGCTGGGCGGGCGTGTTGATGCATCGAACGTGATTGATAAACCGGCGGCAACCGTGATCACCCCGATCTCGCTTGATCATCAGGGCTTCCTTGGCGACACCATCGCCAAGATCGCCTTTGAAAAGGCCGGGATCATGAAACCGGGCGTGATCAGCATTCTTGCCCCGCAGATGCTTGAAGCCTTTAACACGCTTGTCACCCGTGCCAACGCGATCAATGCCCCGGTATTTTGCGACTTTGAAGTTTCAGAGGAACGCGAAGACGGCTTTACCATGCGCATTGGCACCACTCACATTGATCTGCCGCTTCCGGCTCTTCCCGGGCGGCATCAGTTTGTGAATGCGGCCACCGCCATCGCGACCGTCCGCCGGGCCAAAATTCCCGGCTGTGATGGCCGGAATGTCGATATCCTTGCCACGGGCCTTAAAAACGCCAGATGGCCTGCACGGCTTCAAAAGCTAACCTCAGGGCCGCTTTTTGATCTTCTGCCCGATGGCTGTGAGCTTATTCTGGATGGTGGCCACAATATTGCTGCTGCCGGGGTGATTGCTGACTGGCTGTCGCGGCAGGAAGATGGCGATACGGTCGTCATGATGGGCATGCTTGATAACCGCGATGCCACGGCGTTCCTTGAACCACTTGCGGACCGGATTACCGCCCTTGCAGGTGTTCCGATCCCCGGCGAACATCAGGCACATCTGCCCGTAACCCTGCGCGATGCGGCAATGTCATGCGGGATCAAATCCGCCTATGCCTGTGATGATTTCAAGGATGCGGTGTCCGCCTTGCTCACCGCCTGCCCCCGGCCGAAACGGGTTTTGATCCTTGGATCGCTGTATCTGGCCGGTTTGATTCTGGAAAATCATTCCTGATCAGGAATATGTAAGAATTTTCTTAATCAATCTGTCAATATCACCGTCCAACATCAAGTGACCAGCCGATTCAAGGATGATTGCATCCGCCGATGGCAGATGGTCGAGATAGGCCTGAAAATGCTCAAAACCGACGATGCGGTCATCCCGGCTGTGACAGAAATGTATTAATTTACAGTCTTCTAAAGTACGAACTTCATCTTCTGTCAAAGTGAATTCGTCTATTTCCCAGTCTGTTAGCCCCCAAAATGGTGATGCCACAATGAAAACGGCCGACAGGCTCTTGTTTTCACGCCAGATATCAGGGTTCCGCGCCAGATATTGCAAGATCACCGACCCGCCCAACGAATGTCCGACCAGAACAGCTCCTTTGCTCGCCTTTGAAACCACCCGATCAACCCCCGAAAGCCAGGCGTCAATGTCGGGACGTTCCGGATCGGGCATATCGGGGGCAATCAGATCAAATCTGGTCCCCAGCCGGGATGTCAGGCGTTCAATCAGTCTGCTACTGCCATTGTCATCGCCTTGCGGCCCGGCACTATGAATGAAAATCAGATCGCGGCGCATCACGCTATCCTCGCCTTGTTCCGGTTCAAAGGGGGACGGATTTAGATGGTCTTGCCAGACAGTCTGGTCAAATGGTCTGGTAAATTGTTCTGGTCGACTAGATATCGGGCAGCTGGACCTTGCCGCTGCGTGGCCCGCCATCACCACCGCCGCCATCCGTCCGGCGAAGGCGCAGGTTTCCGGCCTTGTGAACGCGGCGACGATCATCCTTCACCGGCGGCGGAAGACCATTGCGATCCCCCGATCCCGTATTGTCCGATGAATTGGCAAGACCGCCATATTTGGCGCTATCACGCTTGACCTTCTGGCCTGTGACCCAGGTATAGCCAAGGACATAAAGCAGAAATCCGCCAACCCCGATGGTCAGTGTCAGGAATTGCAGGACCGGAATGAAACTGCCAAATACCTGACCGCCGCCATAAATCATGAAGATACAAAGAGCGGCAACCGGTGCCAGGGCCAAAAAGAAGATGCTGCGCACCTTGTGGCGGATCGGCCCGTAATGCATCAGCATCGCATAAAACAGATACATCAGGGCGACAAACACCACCAGTTTGATCAGCAAGATGAAGTGATCAAAATTGGCAAGCCGTTGATTGCGTTCGTAAATCCCGAAAACAGTGAACAGGCCATGGACGATCAGACCGAAACTGCCAAAGGTCAGAATAAAGCGCAGCCAGACACTGGCGCGAAAAAAGCTGCGCCATCCTGTGTCACTCGGGTTCTTGCCACGGCGACCTGATTTGCTTTTTTTGCCTTTCCGGCTGGCGAGCTTCATGTCTTCTGAAAGCTCGCGCGCCGGACCCGCAGTTTCCACGCCAATGCCCTTGGGGCTGAATATCGGCTTCTCTGTTTTCCGGGCCACGCACCCGTTCTCCCATGTCCCTTGGGATTAACTTATTTGCTACCATAGCAATCCCGAACAAAAGTGATAAGCACAAACAGACAACCTGAAATAAATCTTCGGGAATCCGTGTGTTACCTTATATATTTCGGGTCCGGAACATTATCAAATTCCGCAAACAATCATCATACAAATATGCTGACAAAAACTGTCAGCAGGTCGGGTCTTTTTGGGTCATCAGGTCAGGCTATACTCGACTTGGCTGTCCGGATCGGGCATTCTGCGGACCATCATTTTCCCTCAAGACAAGAGCACGAAACGCATGACTGATTCTGCCCCGTCCAACACCAATACCTCTGCCGGCTCCCCACCGCGCCGCGTCGTACTGGTTGACGGTTCCGGCTTTATTTTCCGCGCTTTCCATGCCCTGCCGCCGATGACCAGTCCCGATGGCACCCCGGTCAATGCGGTTTACGGCTTTTGCACCATGCTGATGAAGCTGCGCGAAGATACCAAGCCCGACCATATGGCAGTCATTTTTGACACCAAGGGCAAGTCATTCCGCAATGATTTCTATCCGGATTACAAGGCACACCGTCCGCCGCCCCCCGAAGAACTGATTCCCCAATTTGGTCTGATCCGCGATGCGACGCGCGCCTTTAACCTGCCGTCAATCGAGCTCGAAGGATATGAGGCCGACGATCTGATCGCCACCTATGCCCGTCAGGCCGAAGCACAGGGTTCTGACGTGATTATCGTGTCTTCGGACAAGGACCTCATGCAGCTTGTCACCGACCGGGTGCAAATGTTTGATGCGATGAAGAATCGCACCATCGGCGCTGCTGAAGTGATGGAAAAATTCGGCTGTGCACCGGACAAGGTCATTGATATTCAGGCCCTTGCTGGCGATTCCGTCGATAACGTGCCGGGTGTCCCGGGGATTGGCGTTAAAACCGCCGCCCAACTTATTGATGAATATGGCGATCTCGATTCTCTACTGGAACGCGCAGGCGAAATCAAACAGCCCAAGCGCCGCGAAAAGCTGATCGAGAATGCCGAACTGGCCCGTATTTCACGTGATCTGGTCACCCTCAAAACCGATGTGCCGGTGGTTGAGGACCTTGATGATTTCGATCTCAAAGAACCCGATCCGGAAGTTCTTTTAAGCTTCATCGCAAGTCACGGCTTTAAATCACTTCTTTCTAAAGTAAAAGCCAAGTTCGGCGGCGATGTTGAATTTGACAGCCCGACCCAGCCCGGCATTGGTGTCAATGATATCAAGGTCGAAAAGGCCGAATATGAACTGGTGCAGGATGAAGAACGCCTAAAACATTGGATTTCAAAGGCCGAGTATCTTGGCACCGTGGCGGTTGATACCGAAACCACGTCCCTTGATGCCCATCAGGCAAAACTGGTCGGCGTGTCGCTTTCGACCGAGCCGGGCAATGGTTGCTATATCCCGCTTGGCCATGTCAGCGGCGAAGCCCAGGGCGGCTTTGACTTTGGCGACAATCCGTCTGAGAACAAGGGCGCACCCAAGCAGATCAGGCTTGAACGCGCGATCGAGCTTCTCAAACCGCTTCTTGAAGATCCGGGTGTGCTCAAGGTCGGTCAGAACCTGAAATACGATATGATCGTTCTGGCCCTTCACGGCATCAATGTCGCACCGATGGATGACACCATGGTGCTGTCCTATGTGCTGGACGGCACCAGCCACGGGCATGGCATGGATGAACTGGCCGAACTGCATCTTGATTACAAGCCGATCAAGTTTTCAGACGTTTGCGGATCGGGCAAAACCCAGATCACCTTTGATCAGGTCCCGCTCGACAAGGCGCTCGATTACGCCGCGGAGGATGCCGACATTACGCTCCGCCTGCATCGTTTGCTCAAACCGCGGATCGCACAGGAACATATGGCCAAGGTCTATGAGACGCTTGACCGTCCGTTGGTGCCGGTTCTGGCCAAAATGGAAAGCCTTGGCGTCAAGGTCGATGCCGAAATCCTCAAAAACCTGTCCGAGGACTTTGCCAAACGCATGGCAAGCCTTGAGGTGACCATTCATGAACTGGCTGGCGAGCCGTTCAATCTTGGCAGCCCCAAGCAGCTTGGCGAAATCCTGTTTGACAAAATGAGCCTTCCGGGCGGCAAAAAGACCAAAACCGGCGCATGGCAAACCGGTGCCGACGTGCTGGAGGGACTGGCAGCCCTTGGTCATGATCTTCCGGCCAGGCTTTTGGAATGGCGTCAGCTTTCCAAGCTCAAAAGCACCTATACCGACGCCCTAGCCCATCATATCAATCCGAAAACCGGGCGCGTTCACACCAGTTACGGTCAGACCAACGTCAATACCGGGCGTTTGTCATCCAACGATCCGAACCTGCAAAACATCCCGATCCGCAGCGAAGAAGGCCGGAAAATCCGCACCGCCTTTATCGCCGAGCCGGGGCACAAGCTTATTTCTGCCGACTATTCGCAGATCGAGCTGCGCCTTCTGGCCCATGTCGCCGAAATCGAAGCGCTTCGCGAAGCCTTCAAAAATGGCGAGGATATCCACGCGGCAACCGCGTCCAAGGTCTTTGGCGTGCCGATAGAAGGCATGGACCCGATGGTCCGTCGCAAGGCAAAGGCGATCAACTTTGGCATCATTTACGGCATCTCGGCCTTTGGTCTGGCCAATCAGCTTGGCATTCCGCAAAAAGAAGCCAAGGCCTTTATCGATGCCTATTTCGAGATTTATCCGGGCATCCGCACCTATATGGACGAGGCCAAGGCATTCGCCACCAAACACGGCTTTGTCCGTACGCTGTTTGGTCGCCATATCCATATCAGCGGCATCAATGACAAGAACGGCATGCGCCGAAGCTTTGGTGAACGCGCTGCCATCAATGCCCCGATCCAGGGCGGGGCTGCCGATATCATCAAACGCGCAATGATCGCGGTTCCCGGCGCACTTGTCGATGCCGGGCTCAAGACCCGCATGCTGTTGCAAGTCCACGATGAATTGATCTTTGAAGCCCCGGAAGACGAGGCCGAAAAAGCCATCAGGGTCATCCGTGACGTCATGGAAAATGCCGCCCATCTTTCTGTCCCGCTGATCGCCGATGCCGGCATTGGCGACAGCTGGGCCGATGCGCATTAATCTGTCCACACACAGATCAGAACCCAAACAAAAAGGCCGGGCAATATGCCCGGCCTTTTCTAGATGCGCCTGTTTGTTTCCCGGGCCTAAAGACCCAGCACTTCACGCATGGAATAAAGGCCCGGTGCCTTGCCTTCGGCCCATTTGGCGGCACGAACCGCGCCCTTGGCAAAGACTTCGCGTGAGGATGCCTTATGGGTGATCTCGATCCGCTCGCCTTCGCAGGCAAAGACAACCGTGTGATCGCCGACCACATCGCCGCCACGCAGCGTTGCAAAGCCAATGGTGCCGTCTTCGCGCGCACCGGTAAAGCCGTCACGGCTGCGCACGGCGACATCGTCAAGATTAACGCCCCGGCCCTTGGCCGCTGCTTCACCAAGACCCAAGGCCGTGCCGGACGGAGCATCGACCTTGTGTTTATGGTGCATTTCAACGATTTCGATATCAGCAACATCCTTATCAAGGATGCTGGCAACCTTTTCGACCAGCGCAAAGGCCAGATTAACCCCGACACTCATATTCGGGGCAAAGATGATCGGGGCCTTTTGGGCGGCGACCTTCAGTTCGTCTTTCTGATCGCCCGAAAGTCCGGTGGTGCCAATCACAAGGATCGTGCCTGTTTCGGCAGCCAGTTGCGCATGTTTCATGGTGGCAGCCGGTGCGGTGAAATCAATCACCGCATCAACGGCTTCGAACAATGCCTTGGCATCATCGCCGACCAGAACGCCGCTTTCTTCAAGACCGGCAATCAGGGTGATGTCCTTGCCGACGAACGGGCTTCCGGGCAGATCGGTGCCACCGCCAACCTCAAGGCCCTTGGTCCGGGCGGTTTCATTCACCAGCATCCGCCCCATACGGCCCGCACAACCAACAATCCCGATCTTCATTTCCGGTCTCCTAGTCACAAAGCTTGCAATTCATGCCCCTGCTTTAGCACAAGCCCCGGGTCGCGCAAAACAAAACCCCCGGCGGGTCTGCCGGGGGTCCTGAATTTCAGGTGGAAAAACGACAACAGGACCTAGTCGGTCAGGTCTTTCCAGATTTCCTTCATCTTGGAAAAGAAGCCTTCGCTTTCCGGGCTTGAGCCTTCTTCACGGGAAATCTCGTCGAATTCCTCAAGCAGTTCTTTCTGACGTTCTGTCAGATTGACCGGCGTTTCGACACTGATTTCAACAAACATGTCACCACGGGCCTGCGACCGCAGGATGGTCATGCCCTTGCCGCGCAGACGAAGCTGCTGGCCCGATTGCGTCCCGGCCGGGATATTGATCCGGGTGCGCGTGCCCTCGATCGTCGGAACTTCAATGGTTCCGCCAAGCGCGGCCTTGCTCATCGGGATCGGGATCCGGCAATAGAGGTTCGCACTTTCGCGCTGGAAGAAGCGATGATGGGCGATATCAAGGAAGATATAGAGATCCCCCGGAGGTGCCCCGTTGGTCCCTGCTTCGCCTTCGCCTGCCAGACGGATACGTGTGCCATCCTCGACACCGGCCGGAATGGTAACCTGAAGGGTCTTTTCCTTTTCGACGCGACCAACACCGTGACAGGATTTGCACGGATTCTTGATGATCTTGCCTTTGCCATGACAGCTCGGGCAGGTGCGTTCGATGGTAAAGAAGCCCTGCTGCGCGCGGACCTTGCCATGACCATTACAGGTCGGGCAATTGACCGGCTGTGATCCTGCTTCGGCACCGGTGCCGTCACATTCTTCACAGGATACAGATCCGGGAATGGTGATCTCGGCCTTTTTGCCTTCGAACGCTTCTTCGAGCGTGATCGCCATATTATAGCGCAGGTCCGCCCCGCGCGACGATCCGCCACCGCGACGTCCGCCGCCCATGGCCCCAAAGATCTCGTCAAAGACGTCGGCAAAACCGCCGCCACCGAAACCACCACCAAAGCCGCCACCGCCACCGGGGCCGCCCTGTTCAAAGGCTGCGTGACCGAAACGGTCATAGGCTGCACGTTTTTCGTCGTCCTTGAGGACTTCGTAGGCTTCGTTGACCTGTTTGAATTTTACTTCGGCTTCGGCATCGCCCGGGTTCTTGTCCGGGTGATACTGCATCGCTTTTTTACGATAGGCGCTTTTCAGCTCGGCTGCGCTCGCCCCTTTGGCGACACCCAACAGCTCGTAAAAATCTTCTTTCGCCATCTGTAACTCCGAAATACGGTCGGGCCGTTCCCGCAATCCTTTGCGTCCGGAACGGCCCGATTTTTCTTTACAGGGCGTCGTTCAAGACGACCTCTGCGGTCGTCTTACTTGTCTTTTTTGTTGTCATCGACTTCTTCGAAGTCGGCATCAACAACACCGTCATCGGCCTGCGAAGCAGATGCACCGGCATCGCCTTCGGCACCTTCTTCGGCCTGCTGTGCCTGATACATGGCTTCGCCAAGTTTCATTGCAGCCTGCTGAAGTTCGTTGACCTTGGCGTTGATGGCGTCGGCATCTTCGCCGTCCTTGGCATCTTTCAGAGCCGAAAGGGCGTTTTCGATTTCCGATTTGGTTGCATCGTCAACCTTGTCACCATGCTCCGAAAGGTTCTTTTCGGTGGCGTGAATGACGGCTTCAGCCTGGTTGCGTGCTTCGACAAGTGCCTTGCGCTTCTTATCAGCTTCGGCGTTGCTTTCCGCGTCCTTGACCATGTTTTCGATTTCGTCGTCCGAAAGACCACCAGATGCCTGGATGCGGATCTGCTGTTCCTTGTTGGTCGCCTTGTCTTTGGCAGACACATTGACGATACCGTTGGCATCAATGTCAAAGGTCACTTCGATCTGCGGAACGCCACGCGGTGCCGGCGGGATACCAACCAGATCAAACTGGCCAAGCATCTTGTTATCGGCAGCCATTTCACGTTCACCCTGGAAGACGCGGATAGTCACGGCCGTCTGGTTATCTTCAGCGGTCGAGAAGGTCTGCGACTTGCGGGTCGGGATCGTGGTGTTACGGTCGATCAGGCGGGTGAAGACACCGCCAAGCGTTTCGATACCAAGCGACAGCGGGGTCACGTCAAGCAGGAGAACGTCTTTGACGTCGCCCTGAAGAACACCACCCTGAATTGCTGCACCAAGGGCAACAACTTCATCCGGGTTCACACCCTTGTGCGGCTCACGACCAAAGAACTCTTTAACGCGTTCCTGAACCTTCGGCATACGGGTCATGCCGCCGACCAGAATAACGTCGTCGATTTCACCTGCGGTAATTCCGGCATCCTTAAGCGCGGCCTTACACGGGGTCATGGTGCGTTCGATCAGATCACCCACCAGACCTTCAAGCTTCGCACGCGACAGCTTGATGTTGAGGTGTTTCGGACCCGATGCGTCAGCGGTGATGAACGGCAGGTTGACATCGGTCTGCATCGACGAGGAAAGCTCGATCTTGGCTTTCTCCGCAGCTTCTTTCAGACGCTGCAGGGCAAGACGGTCTTTGCGCAGGTCGATCTGCTGTTCTTTTTTGAACTCGTCAGCAAGGTAATCAATGATCTGTTTGTCGAAGTCTTCACCACCAAGGAAGGTATCACCGTTGGTCGATTTAACTTCAAAAACGCCATCGCCGATTTCGAGAACCGACACGTCGAAGGTACCACCACCAAGGTCATAAACAACCACGGTGCCACCGTCTTTCTTGTCAAGGCCATAAGCAAGCGCTGCTGCGGTCGGCTCGTTGATGATACGTTTGACTTCAAGACCCGCAATCTTGCCGGCGTCTTTGGTCGCCTGGCGCTGGGAATCGTTGAAATATGCCGGAACGGTAATCACGGCTTCGGTTACCGGCTCACCCAGATGGGCTTCTGCGGTTTCCTTCATTTTCTGAAGAACCATGGCTGCGATCTGGCTCGGGGCCATTTTCTCGCCATTGACTTCAACCCATGCGTCACCGTTTTCGCCAGCAACGATTTTGTATGGGACGAGGTCTTTGTCTTTTTCGACTTCCGGGTCACCGTAACGACGACCGATCAGACGTTTGATCGCAAACAGGGTGTTTTCCGGGTTGGTGACAGCCTGGCGTTTTGCCGGCTGACCGACAAGGCGCTCACCATCATCGGTGAAAGCGACCATTGACGGGGTGGTACGGGCACCTTCGCTGTTTTCAATCACGCGGCCTTCTTTGCCATCCATGACTGCAACGCACGAGTTGGTGGTGCCAAGGTCGATACCAATAATTTTGCCCATAGTAAGTTCCTCTTTTAGCGGCCGGTCCGTCCCGCAGCCTCCGATCTGAAGCGCCGCGCAGGACCTCCTGGGACCAATGGTTGTAATACACGTAATTTTTCTGGGGTCTCTTCATGACCCCGCGCACCTATATATGAAAGTCCCCACAAAGTCGCAAGCGGTCAAAGAGGGGAATCTTGGCTGTTTTTGGCATTCAAAGTGCAATTTTTATCCAATGACGGGCAATATCACCAGGATCACCACGCAAATCTGGCAATTTCGCCCCTGTTTTGAGCCCCCAAAGCACGCTTTTCAAATCGATCATAACCGGGTTGTAAATCCGTCAAATCACGGTGCCCTAACCGAAATATCGGCAGGATTACAACGGGTATGACGCAATACCGTCTCAAGCTTTTGCGCCAGATCGGCCTTTTCATCGGCCCCCAGAAAACCCGCAATTTCAAGACTTTTGCCATGGGTTCGTAAAAACAGCGCGCATTGATCATCTTCGCCACGTTCAAGAATCACGCGCAGCCAATAGGGCTGAAAGTTAAATTCCTGGCGCTCGCCATGCACCGAAATGCGGGTCACCCGAAGGTTGCCATCACGCAGTTCGATGCGTTCTTCCTGACGGGCAGACCGGAAACTGAAATGAAAGGCCAGCGACAGCAACAAAACATCGACACCCAGAAACCCGATCACCGGCCAGGCCCCCACCGACCAGAAAACAAGCCCCATACTTGTGGTGAAAGCCGCCACGATCAGGATGATATTGCGCGCAGCCCGGCGCGACAGCGACCGGGGCGGAAAAAGATCCACCCGATAGATCGGTTTGGCACTGCGGGGCACGGCTGACATCTGACACCTGTTGATCAAAGCGGCCTGTTGCGGTGATTGCGCCATGGTGCGCCGGGCTTTGCCCGACATGCAATCAAAATTCGATTTTTCATCCGGTCGCCTTTATATATTGTCCAAGCAGGAGATCGGATCAGGGATGGCACATATTAATTGATGACCATCCCCAAATCGGCTGAAAAATCAGCCCGTTAGAAAAAGAGAATAAAGTCCATGGCCCGCCCGATGAACAAAGCCGCCATCGAAGAATTTTTCCAGCGTCTGTCTGATGCCGACCCGGAACCCAAAGGCGAGCTTGATTACACCAATCCCTATACGCTTCTGGTTGCGGTTGCCCTTTCGGCTCAGGCGACCGATGTCGGTGTCAATAAGGCCACCAAAAAGCTGTTTCAGATCGTCTCGACCCCGCAGGATATGCTTGATCTCGGTGAAGAAGCCCTGATTGATCACATCAAGACCATCGGGCTTTATCGCGGCAAGGCCAAAAACGTCATGGCAGCGGCCAGAATCCTTGTCGAAAAGCATGGCGGTATTGTCCCCAACGATCAGGAAGCGCTTGAAGAACTGCCCGGTGTCGGCCGCAAGACCGCCAATGTGGTGCGCAATATCGCCTGGGGCGAACATACCATGGCGGTTGATACCCACATTTTCCGTCTGGGCAACCGGACCGGCATGGCCAATGGCAAAACCGTTCTGGCCGTGGAAAAGGCCCTGCTCAAAAAAGTGCCGTCGCGCTTCATGACCCATGCCCATCACTGGCTGATCCTACATGGGCGCTATATCTGCAAGGCGCGCAAGCCGCGCTGTGGCGACTGCATTGTCAATGATCTGTGCAATTTCAAAGACAAAACGCCTGCCGGGGCTTAACTCGGCAGGCGTTTGGTTTCACAAATTTCAATCGCGCTTATGACGGATCAGAAGACCTGATCAAAGGTCGCGGGTGCGGGGGCAACCACCTTGGCACCATCGGGCTGGATTTGCATGATGGCATAGCCGCGTTCGGACTGGCCGTCTGCGGTTAGCCGGAAAATACCATCAACGCCGACAAATCCGTTTGGATTGGTCAGGGCGTCTTGCGACATGTTGTTTTCATCGCGCGCCATCAGGGCAGCCAAGGCCGCACTGTCATAGGCAAGGCTTGAGATACGCGGTGGCTGATTGCCAAATGTCCGTTCAAACCGGCTGGCAAACAGGGTCCAGTTTTCCGGGTTGGGAGCGGCAAAAATCCCGCCCTTAAGGGCTGGCTCAGCAAACAGACCCGGATCGTTCCAGCCAAAGGTGCCGATAAACTGCACCACGGACGGATCAATATCGAAATAGGCAAGAAGGGCTGATACCTGGCGCAAATCCCCGCCGGTAGCCGGCAGGATCAGGGCATCAAAATCAAGTTCGCCAAAGGTGTCGACCCCTTCCAGACGGCGCAAGGCACGCTTTGCCCCGGCACTGCCATCGGCTTCAAGCTGGGCCTTGTGGGCGCGCAGATTGGCACGACGGGCATCATAATTGGCAAAATCGCGGATGGTTTGCTGCAACCCTTCCGAACCGGGCTGATAAAACGCCACCCGGCCAAGGGTTCCGCCAACCCGCGACACAACTCCATTAAGCGCACCGGCAATCTGGCGACCATAGTCATTTTGCGGCAGCAATGCCGCAAACCGGAAATGCCCCTGACTGGTGGCATAGCCCACCGCACGGGCAATCTGGTCTTCGGGGATCAGGCCACTGACCCAGACACCGCTTTCGGCAACCCGGCGATTATTGGAAAAGGCAATGACCGGCACATTGGCCGCTTTGGCAACTTCACTGGCCCCGCTGACCGATTCGGAGAACAGCGGACCAAGGATCATTTTTGCACCGGCATCAATCGCCTGACGCGCCGCATTCTGCCCGCCCTGATAGGTTCCGGCAGTATCAATCGGCATCAGGACAAAATCGTCCCCGGCAATGTCAAACATCGCAAGTTCAGCCGCATGGCGCATCGCCCGACCCAGATCGGCATGCTGCCCCGAAAGCGGCAACAAAAGTGCGACGCGCTTTTCAAACATCGCCGCATCATCATTATAAAGGGTCGGAAGCTGCACCCCCTCGCCCTCGGGCAGGGCCGCATCGCTTGGCCATGGATTGGCATCCGGAATCAGGCCCTGATCAGGCGCGCTTGTCGGATCAACCGACGGCTGGTTGGCCGTTTCGACCGGGGCACCACGTTGCGTACCAAACAGGTCCGTGATACTCGTGGTCGCATTACATGCGGCAAGCCCGATAGAGAGGACAACAACAGATGCCGTCCGGCGTGCAATCCGGCCCCAGGCCGAACCCCGATTCAGATTCTGCAACGCCTGACGCGGCAGCGCCTCATTCTGCATCCGATTCTCTGACGGATGACGTTTCGGACAACCCACTCTCACCTCCCGATAAGTCGTTTCGCACGCAGGGTAATGCGCGTGACGAAGCAAGTAAACATGATGAAAGTCATTTGCCACTTTCATCTGGTCTTTATCTTGTTGCTACTCCAATCGGAAATTTGGGCGATATTACGTTCAGAGCACTCGAAATCCTCAAACGTGCTGATGTTATTCTGTGCGAGGATACCCGCACATCGGGAAAATTGCTGTCGCGCTACGGGGTCAAGACCAAGCGAATCGCCTATCACGAACATAATGCCGCCAAGATGCGCCCGGAAATCATGGAGCGCCTTGGCAAGGGTCAGGGACTGGCACTTATTTCCGATGCCGGGACACCCCTGATCAATGATCCGGGTTACAAACTGGTGCGGGATTGCAAGGCCGAGGGCTTTAACGTTACCGCAGCCCCCGGCGCGTCATCGCCAATTGTCGCCCTGATCCTGTCGGGACTTCCCAGTGATCATTTCTTTTATGCAGGTTTCCTTCCGCCCAAAACCATGGCCCGGCAAAAGGAACTGGCACGCTTTACCGCCATTCCGGGCAGCCTGATCTTTCTTGAAAGCCCCAAACGTCTGGCCGCAAGCCTTGCCGATATGGCAAGCGTGCTGGGCGGCACGCGCGAGGCCGCCGTCACCCGCGAACTGACCAAGATGTTTGAAGAAGTCCGTAACGGCACTCTTGATGAACTGGCCGCCCATTATGAAGAGGTCGGTGCCCCCAAGGGCGAGATCGTGATTATTGTCGGACCTGCCGATGCGAGCGACAACGATCCAAGTGCCGAGGATATCGATGCCCGGTTGCTTGAGCTGATCAAAACCCACCGGACCAAGGATGCCGCCGATATCCTTGCCCGGGAAACCGGCCTTAAGAAGCGCGATCTTTATAATCGTGCGCTTGAACTGGCCAAGGCGGACTAGCCATGCCACATCCCCGTCCCTTGCATGATCAGACATCACATCGCAAGCGGGCGGAAAAGGCCGGACGGCGCGCAGAAGCCGTTTGTGTCTTCTGGCTGCGGCTTAAGGGATACCGCATTCTTGCCACCCGCCATCAAAGCCCGGTCGGCGAGATTGATATCATCGCCAAACGCGGCAATGTCCTGATCGCGGTCGAGGTCAAAAACCGTGCTGATCGCGACACCGCCCTTCGATCCTTGCGCCCCAAACAGCAAAACCGGATTGCGCGCGCACTTGAAAGCTATGCCGGTCAGATCGGACATAGCGGTGATTTGCGGTTTGATCTGATGATTGTGCGCGGTTTTGCCCGGATCGAGCATCTTTGCAATGCCTGGCAGATGGCCTAGACGCCCGATCCCTGGGCAAAACATCACCGGTCGCGATCACGGATGCATTCTGGCCCCTTTGGTAATCTTGTCGACGATGCGTTTGTCGGTGTGAATACCGATGCCGACAAATTTCGCCTGTTCGGGATCGACGCTGGCAAATACATCGCGGTTGGCCGCGTCGTGACCGGTGGCAAACATTTCTTCGATATAGGCTGATGCACACACGCCACGTTCAAGCACCCGGCGGTGAATTTTGGCCATGGTCGCCCCGTCAGCGGCCAGCACGATCGCCGGTTGTCGCGACAGCGGATTATAAATATTCTGCTTCGCATCAATATAGGGTTCGCCGATGATATCGGGTGTCTGGGCGACAATACCGCTCATCAAAAAGGCCGTGACATTAAGCGACTGCCAGGCTTCAAGATCGTTGCGCAAGACCAGCGCGACTTTGGTGTCAAACATATGCATCCTCCAACGGGGCAGATAATCAGGTGATGAAAGAAGCAGTAAATCAAAGCACCGATCCCGGTATTGAACGTTTGTGCAAAAAGCGCGAACGCTTTATCGCCGCCCCGACCAGCGACGGGATCGAACGGATCGAAGCACAGTTTTACGGCAATATGTTCAGCCCGCATCGCCATGACACCTATGCGCTTGGCATTACCATGCAGGGGGTTCAGACCTTTAATTATCGGGGCGAGTTTCGCGCGAGCAATCCGGGCAATGTCATTATCCTCCACCCTGACGAGCTGCATGACGGCGGGGCGGGGACCGATGACGGTTTGCAATACCGGATGCTGTATCTTGAACCGGTCTTGTTGCGGTCCGGACTTGACCGGGAGTCCGATCCCCTGCCCTTTGTTGGCGAACCGGTGATCAATGACCGGGTTCTTTGGGCCATACTTGCCTCTGTGCTTGGCGAACTTGAAAGTGATGTTGATCCCTTGTTGCGTGATCAGTTTGTCGCCGATATCGCCCAGCGCCTGTCACAGCATGCTAGGGCGCCACTTAAACAGCCGCGCTTTAATGCCGCCGACCGGATGGATCAGGTGCGTGCCTTTCTGGAAGACAATTTTGACCGGCCCGTTCAGTCAAACGAACTTGAACAGATTGCCGGTATGGACCGGTTTCGCCTGATCCGGCATTTCCGGGCCCGGTTTGGCACCACGCCCTATCGCTATCTGATGATGCGCCGCCTGCAAAAGGCCCGGGCATTGATGGCACTGGGTCAACCCCTTGCCGGAATTGCCGCGGAAACCGGATTTTCCGATCAAAGTCATTTCAACCGGCATTTTCGTCAGACCTATGGCGTTTCACCGGGTCGCTGGGCCAGTCTTCTCGGGCAAAGCGCACATTGAGCCCGCGCGAATGGTCCAATTTTGTAAAAAATGCATTTTTGCTGATAAACCGTCCCGGATTTTAAAACTCTTTAACCCCAAGGCGCGATGATTGCCCGAAGGACAGAGGGAATTGGGGCGAGACATCACCATATGTCGTCACGAACAGACAACGATTGGCAGGCCAATGCCAAACCGCCGGATCATACGACACGGTATATGCACATATTCAGGCATCTGGTGATCGGGGCAATCTGCCTTCTGCCGCTTTCGGGATGCACGTCACTGGTGATTGGTGCGGGGGCCACGGCCGGAATTGCCGCCATGCAGGAACGCGGTCTTGATGGTGCGGTCAGTGATTCGGCCATTACCGCAGAAATCTGGCAGAAATTTCTGTCACAGGATGACAAACTGTTTCTGGATGTCGAGATCGAGGTCGTCGAAGGCGAAGTTCTTTTGGCCGGACGGGTTCCGTCCGTTACAGATCAGCTCGAAGCTGTGCGCCTGACCTGGCAGGTTGGTGGCGTAAAGCGGGTGATCAATGAAATTGATATCGGATCGGGCAAGTCTTTGATGGATAGCGCAGGCGATCTTGTGATCACGACGCGCATCAAGGCAGCCCTGATGTTTGACGGGGATATTTATGCAATCAATTACAGCATCGAAACCGTAAACGGCACCGTACATCTGATGGGCATTGCCCAGAATGAACGTGAACGCGAACGTGTTATCTCTCATGCGCGCGAAACCAGCTATGTCAAACGCGTGGTCAGTCATATCCGCCTGAAAGATGACGCCAACCGGCAAGGAACCTGATCGATTAGTACCGTAAGCCACATCATCGCACCGACCGATCCGGATCGCCAATGGCTTGTCGATTATGCCAAGGGCCTGAAACCGGATGCCAGTGTTGCCGAGGCGGCCCTGCATTTTGCCCGGCTGAACCAGTCAGCAGACGGGCGCAAACGCGATATCGCACCCTATTTGCACCATCTTGACGATCTGGCCGAACAGCTTCGGGCCGAACTTGCGCGCGCAACCCTGCAACCTGACTTCACGACCCTGTCGGATGCCGCGCGCATGTCGGTTGATGACAAGGAAGCCGAACCGACCATCGAACAGGTGGTCAAAGGCCTTCAGACCGTTATCGCCGAACGCAACGGTTTTCAGGGCGATATGGAAAATTACGACGACATGGCCAATGCCGATCTGTTGCAGGTGATCGAACGCAAACGTGGTCTGCCGGTTGCCCTGGGTCTGCTCTATATCCATGCTGCCCAGCGCTGCGGGATTGCGATGACCGGTATTGATTTTCCCGGTCATTTCCTGTTGCGGGTGCAGGCCAATGGCAAACGGCGGATGATTGATCCGTTTCATGGCTGCATCACCCTTGGCCCCGCCGAATTGCGCGAGCTTTTGAAGTCCTTTAGCGGCCTTGATGCCGAACTTGAACCCAAACACTATCGCCCGTCATCCGACGTCGATATTTTGTTACGACTTCAAAACAACATAAAGGTTCGTGCCCTTCGCGCCGGGGAACTGGCCCTTGCGACACGTGTGATCGAACATAGTTTGCTGATTGCCCCGGAACATGAAGGACTTTGGCATCAGCTCGGCGCACTTTATGCCCGACAGGATCAGGACCATAAGGCGCTTGGCGCGTTTGAACAATTCGTCATGCGCTGTGAAGACCCGCTTCATCGCACCCGGATCCAGGCGGTGATCGAAGAATTACGCGAACGTCTTGATCAGGAAACCGCCAATCAGGATGATCCGAAAGCCATTCCGGCACGCCCGGAAAATTCCGGTCCCGCTACGGCAGAATCCGATCAAAAATCCAATGCGCCGATCCCGCTTTTTCCGGATCGGGATGCCTGAAGCCACCTGTTTCTGACCCGGATTTTGCGCCGCCTTCCGTGAAACCGCCTTCTGCACGCTATTTGTCGCCGGGCCGTGATTCAGCACCGAAAATGACGTATTTTTACATTTAAGATTATTTATTGTTATCTATACTTAGATAAATAAACATGTTCGATAAATCCTAAACCCAAACAAACTGGTTCGTTTGGTTTTCCGTGCGCATCCAATCCGAGGAAACTCCCGCTTCAAAGTCATGTAAGAATGCTTGTTCCGGTATTTTCTGCCTGTTTTTCGGATACAGGACAGGATTTACATAAGAAAAGACTGAATGATTCCCAAACCCGCAGAAACAGGGGCTTTGATCCTGGCCCAACGACCGGCAGACCGGTCTGACCATCCGGTGATTGGTACGACGACAAAAATGAAACCGCAGTCAGATCGAATTTCACCCCCTGTCTGCCCGGAAAAACATCTTTTGTAGTTTTTCGGTTCCTAACGACAGGTTAAACAACCGGGGACGAAACGGTCGCAACACTTGCACCGGGTTCTGCAATGCATATACTCCGCGCCAGTCAGTTTTCCGACGCCCGATCATGCATTCTGCCCGATTGGCGCGTCAGTGCGGTTCACCGGGCTTTGCGGTGCCGTTCAAACCGAACATATTGCAGGAATTGAACTACATGAACGACACCACAATCGACGTCGTTGGTATTGGCAACGCCATTGTTGATGTCCTTGCCCATTGCAAGGAAGAAGACCTGACCCGCCTGAACCTTGTCAAAAACGCCATGACCCTGATCGATGCGGAAACCGCCGACAGCCTTTATGCCCAGATGGGTCCGGGCATGGAAATGTCTGGCGGTTCGGCTGGCAACACCATGGCGGGTATTGCCGCCCTTGGTGGCAAGGGTGCCTATATCGGCAAGGTGCGCGATGATCAGCTCGGCCAGGTTTTCCGCCACGATATCCGCGCCATTGGTGTCCAGTTCAATTCCGCCCCGGCAACCGCAGGGTCACCGACCGCGCGTTGCCTGATCTTTGTTACCCCGGATGGTCATCGCACCATGAACACCTTCCTTGGTGCCTGCACCGAGCTTGGCCCGGAAGATATCGACGAAGATCTGATCAAATCGGCCAAGGTTACCTATATGGAGGGCTATCTCTGGGATCGCCCCGAAGCCAAGGAAGCCTTTGTCAAAGCGGCCAAAGTCGCCCACGAAGCCGGCCGTCAGGTTTCAATCAGCCTGTCTGATTCCTTCTGTGTTGACCGTCATCGCGACTCATTCCGTGATCTGGTCCACAATCATATCGACGTCCTGTTTGCCAACGAAGACGAAATCAAATCGCTTTACGAGGTCGAGACCTTTGAAGAGGCGCTGGCCGAAGTGCGCAAGCATTGCAAGGTCGCGGCTTTGACCCGTAGTGAAAAGGGTGCGGTAATCGTCGCTGAAAACGAACTTTATGAAATCAGCGCCGAACCGGTTGCCAAAGTGGTTGATACCACCGGGGCTGGCGATCTGTTCGCATCGGGCTTCCTGTATGGCTACACCCAGGGGCATGAGCTTCCGGTTTGCGGTCAGCTTGGCGCGATCTGCGCATCCGAGGTTATTTCGCACATGGGCGCACGCCCTGATGCCGATCTTAAGGAACTGATTGCCAAGGCGATCTGACCGGTTTTCGTGACTGATAACAGTCACGTCCAAAGATTTAACGGGACGGCAACAATCGACTGCCGTCCCGTTTTTCATGCCCAAGGATACGGGTTAAGCGCAGATTTCCGGGCATTTCAGCGCAACACAAACATTGACTTTATACAAACTTTAGCGCAAACAGCCCGCATTGCAGAAAAATCAACCCCGCATGGCGCGCACAAAGCTGGTCATTCGCCTCTACATTGGCTATGACAAGGCGGCCTTCGGGCAAGATATATGAAGCCCGGACCAGTAAACATTCAGCATGTGCCGCGTTCTTGAATGGATTGCGCGGAAGTGATGACCTTGTTGATCGAACGATATCGGTCATATGGCTGCTGAATATCTACTGGCCTTGAAACGTTTTACAGACCGATGCGCATGGGCAGCCCCCGGCGCGCGGCATTTTTATTTCTGGAGTCCGCGCCCATGAGCTTGCGCAATATCGCCATCATCGCCCACGTTGACCACGGCAAAACCACGCTGGTCGATTCCATGTTCCGTCAGTCCGGTGTCTATCGTGACAACCAGCGCGTTGATGAACGCGCCATGGACAGCAACGATCTGGAACGTGAACGCGGCATTACCATTGTCGCAAAACCGACCGCCGTTCAGTGGGGCGATACCCGCGTGAACATCGTCGATACCCCGGGCCACGCCGATTTCGGTGGCGAGGTTGAGCGTATCCTTTCCATGGTCGAAGGCGTGGTTCTGCTGGTTGACTCTGCCGAAGGTCCGATGCCGCAGACCAAATTCGTTCTGGGCAAGGCCCTGAAACTTGGTCTGCGCCCGATCGTTGTCATCAACAAGATCGACCGCCCGGATCAGCGCGCCGAAGAAGTTCTCGACGAGATTTTCGATCTGTTCGTATCGCTTGAAGCATCCGACGCGCAGCTCGACTTCCCGGTTCTTTACGCATCCGGTCGTGATGGCTGGGCAGCAGAAAGCCCGGAAGGCCCGAAAGAAAACCTGACCCCGCTGATGGAACTGGTTCTGAGCCATGTTCCGGCACCGGACGTCGATGAAAATGCACCGTTCGCCATGCTGGCAACCATGCTGCATGCCGATAACTTCCTTGGTCGTATTCTGACCGGTCGTGTCTATCAGGGCCGTGCGAAACTCAACATGCCGGTGAAGGTTCTTCGCGGCGATGGCACCGTTGAAACCGGCCGTCTGTCCAAACTGATGGGCTTCCGCGGTCTGGAACGTGTCCCGCAGGACGAAGCCGTTGCCGGTGACATCATCGCGATTGCCGGTCTGACCGAAGCAACCGTTGCCGATACCATCTGTTCAACCGACGTTAACACCGCGATTGAAAGCCAGCCGATTGATCCGCCGACCCTGGCGATGACCTTCTCGGTCAACAACTCGCCGCTGGCCGGTCAGGAAGGCGACAAGGTTACCTCGCGTATGATCCGTGCGCGTCTGGAACGTGAAGCCGAAGGCAACATCGCGATCAAGATCGGTGAAACCGCCGACAAGGACGCGTTTGAAGTAGCCGGTCGTGGTGAACTTCAGCTCGGCGTTCTGGTTGAAACCATGCGTCGTGAAGGCTTTGAGCTGTCGATTTCGCGTCCGCGCGTTCTGTTCAAGGAAATCGACGGCGTCATGTCCGAGCCGTTCGAAGAAGTCCAGGTTGACGTTGACGAAGAATATTCCGGCGTCGTCGTCGAGAAAATGAGCCTGCGCAAAGCCGAGATGACCGACATGCGTTCGTCGGGCGGTGGCAAGACCCGTATCATCTTCATCGCGCCGTCACGTGGCCTGATCGGCTATCACGGTGAATTCCTGACCGATACCCGTGGTACCGGCGTCATGAACCGCGTGTTCCATTCCTATGGCCCGGTCAAGGGTGCGATTGCCGGCCGTCGTAACGGTGCGCTGATTTCCAACGATCAGGGTGATGCAGTGGCCTATGCCCTGTTTAACCTTGAAGATCGTGGCATCATGTTCATCGAACATGGCGAACGCGTCTATCAGGGCATGATCATCGGTGAACATAACCGTGACAACGACCTTGAAGTGAACGTGCTCAAGGGCAAGAAGCTGACCAACGTCCGTGCATCGGGCAAGGACGAAGCTGTGACCCTGACCCCGCCGCGTCGTATGTCGCTTGAAGAAGCCCTGTCCTATATTCAGGACGACGAACTGGTCGAAGTCACCCCGCAGAGCGTGCGTATCCGCAAACTGCATCTTGACCCGAACGTTCGTAAGCGCGAAAGCCGCAAGAAAGAAGGCTGATCCTTCTTTTGCGATGAAATTCAAAAAGGCCGGTTCGATGGATCGGCCTTTTTTCATGCGCACCGAATACCTTTGCCCCACGAAACTGCCCCATGAAACAGCGGCTGGATGGGTTGGCTATTCATTAACCTGTTTGCACTAGCTTCGTGACCACGTGTTTCAGGTTGGGGGAAGTCGATGCACAGCACAGAAAAACGAAGCTGGGGTGAGGCCTTTGGCGCCTTCATTCATCCACGTGTCATCACCATGCTGTTTCTGGGGCTGTCGGCTGGCATTCCCATTCTTCTGATCTTCTCGACCCTGTCGATCTGGCTGCGTGAAGCGGGTGTGGATCGTTCGACCGTGACCTATTTCAGCTGGGCGGCCCTTGGCTATTCTTTCAAATTTGTCTGGGCACCGCTGATTGACCGGCTGCCTTTTCCGGTCTTGCATGGCCTTCTGGGCCGACGGCGCAGCTGGCTGATCATTGCGCAGGGCTGCATCATTGCCGCCATTCTGTGGATGGGGCTTACTGATCCATCCGAAAACCTGACCATGATGGCCTTTGCGGCAGTCGCCCTTGGCTTTGCCTCGGCAACCCAGGATATCGTTATTGATGCCTATCGCATCGAGGCCGCTGATACCGACCTTCAGGCGATGATGAGCTCGGCCTATATCGGGGGCTATCGCATCGGCATGATTGTCGCCGGTGCCGGCGCACTGACCATTGCCGGTCTGTTTGAGGCCGAAGGAACCTATCAGCACTTTGCCTGGACCATGGCCTATGGCTGTATGGCGCTTGCCATGTGTGTGGGCGTGATCACCACCCTTCTGGTGCGTGAACCCGATGCCCCACGAACGGACAGCAAGTATTTCCACGAAACGTCAGACTATCTTCGTTTCCTTGCGATGTTTGCTGTCACCGTCATCGCCTTCATCCTTGCCAATCTTTATGCCGGGGATATCACCGATCCGCTCAAGACTGCCCTGAGCGACGCGGGCATGATCAGGGAGCTGTCGGGCTTTATTGCCGGAACACTGAAACTTGGCATTGCCATTGCGGTTGCCATCCTTGTCGCCTGGCTGACCACCCGTGTCGGCCTGACCCCGACCGGCATGGTGCAGGAAACCTATATCTCGCCGGTAAAGGACTTTATTGACCGCTATGGCAAGACCGCGATCATCATCCTTGCCCTGATCGGGGTCTATCGTATTGCCGATATCGTTATGGGCGTGATGGCCAATGTGTTTTACACCGATCTTGGCTTCTCCAAGGAAGAGATCGCCGCCGTCTCAAAGACCTTTGGTCTGTTCATGACGATTGGCGGCAGTTTCCTTGGCGGGGTGCTGTCGGTGCGCTATGGCGTGGTGAAAATCCTGTTTCTTGGCGCATTGCTGTCAGCCATTACCAATATCCTGTTTGCCTTCATGGCCCATATCGGGCCGGACACCACGATGTTTGTCGTCGTGATCATGGCTGACAACCTTTCGGGTGGTCTGGCGACTGCGGCCTTCATCGCCTATCTGTCGGGGCTGACCAACATTTCCTTTACCGCCATGCAATATGCGATCTTCAGCTCGATCATGACGCTGTTTCCGAAAATCCTTGCCGGGTTCTCGGGCACGGTGGTCGATGCGGTCGGCTATAGCTGGTTCTTTGTCGGAACCGCGATCATCGGCATCCCGGTATTGTGGCTGGTGGTGCTGGCCGGACGCATGACCGAGGTCAAGGACCCCGCAGCCCAACCGGCTTCAGACGCCGACGCGTAATCACACATTGCCCAAAACAAAACCGGACGCCCAATGAGCGTCCGGTTTTTTTAAATCTGGTCTGCGTTACGGGGGTTACCCGCCTTTTACTGACCTTTTCACGCGGCCTGTTCGGCCTCGTCCTGGGTCAGGAGCGCGTAGATCGCGTCGGCTGAGCCAGCCCCGCGCAGTTTGTCGCACATGCCCTGGTTACGCAGCAGACGGGAAATCCGTGCCAGCGCTTTCAGGTGATCGGCACCGGCTTCTTCTGGTGCGATCAGCATGCAGAACAGGTCGACCGGGTGTTCATCAACTGCATCGAACTCAATCGGGTTCTGAGCACGGGCAAAGACCATGTAGAGCCGGTCAAGATCGTTGAGCTTGCCATGCGGAATCGCGACACCACCGCCTACGCCAGTGCTGCCAAGTTTCTCACGATCAAGCAGGACAGAGAAAATCTCGCTTGCATCGCGTCCGGTAACGTCGGCTGCTTTCTCGGCAAGTTCCTCAAGCACAGCCTTTTTCGCACCGGACCGCAGTGCCGGAATGACCCCGGACGGGGTAAGAATAGATGATATGTCCATTTTTCGCGTTGCGTTGTTTGGCTCGGAATCTGTGTTCGTCACGCGCCACCAGCATCTTTATCGTTTGGGTCTAGCCAACCGATATTGCCATCAGAGCGACGGTACACAACATTCAATCCGCCATGTTTGCCATTCCGGAACATCAGTGCCGGAATGTCCCCCAAGTCGAGCCGCATGACAGCTTCTCCAACAGAGAGCGTATCAATGCGATCCGGTGTCTCGGCAACAATCACCGGTTCATAGCCGTTTACGTGATCGTCATCCGAATGATCGTCATCTTCTTGCGCGATTACATAGTGAATCGCATCCAGACGCGCCTGCTCGTGATGGTCCCGGCTTGCGTGATGATCACGCAGGCGCCGTTTATAGCGCCGCAACTGCTTGGTCACTCTGTCGCAGGCCGATTCAAAGGCGGGATAAACTTCATCCGCCGATGCCTTCGCCTGCACCATCATGCCCTTGCCAACATGGACCGATATTTGCGCCACGTAGAGATGCGCCTGTTTGGTGATGGTCACCGTGGCTTCGATCGCGTGATCGAAATATTTCTCTACCGCAGGGTCCAAGGTCTCGACGACGTGCTGCCGAAGCGCATCACCAACGTCAAGTTGCTTACCGATAACCGTAATTTGCATGGATCGCCTATCCCCAGTTGAGTGACTTCCCAGTACATATGGATGTTTGGCGCCCCTCAATCAGGAGGCCGCACCATATTCCCTCGTCATTGCCAAGTCAAGATATGGGTATGTTTCCTTTGATTGCAGTACGTTACAGTGCATTTTTTCGTATAAACGATGCTAGGAAGCACGTGATTTTTTTTCGCGACGACGTTGGACGGACGAAGGAATGCGCATCGCCTCCCGGTATTTTGCCACTGTTCGGCGGGCAATGTCGATCCCTTCCTTCCCGAGCAGCTCAACGAGTTTGTCATCAGACAGAATCTTTTTCGGATCTTCATTATCAATCAATGACTTGATCCGGTGTCTCACAGCTTCGGAAGAATAGGCATCTCCGCCATCCGAAGACGAAATTGCCGTCGTGAAGAAGTATTTCAGCTCGAACATGCCGCGCGGCGTCGACATGAATTTGCCATTCGTGACACGCGAAACCGTACTTTCATGCATTCCGATGGCTTCGGCGATATCGCGCAGGATCAGCGGACGCAGATGCGATACCCCGTGGCTGAAGAACCCGTCCTGCTGGCGCACGATTTCGCTCGCCACCTTCATGATGGTGGTAGCACGCTGATGCAGCGCCTTGACCAGCCAGTTTGCAGTTTGCAGCTTTTCGCTCATGAAGCTGCGTTCTTCGCGGTCGCGCAGGCCCGACCCGATCTGGGCGACATAATCCTCATTGACCAGAACACGCGGCAGGGCCTCGGAATTAAGCTCAAGATGCCAGTTGCCGTTGCCTGCTGATCGCATCAGAACATCGGGGATCACCGGCGTTGCCGCCTCGCCATCCGCGGTTCGACCCGGACGCGGATCAAGCGTCCTGATTTCGGCAATCATGTCATGAAGATCATCGGCATCGACGCCGCAAACGCGGCGCAACCGGTCAAATTCGCGCTTGGCCAGCAAATCAAGATTGGCCAGCAAGGCCGCCATCGCCGGGTCATACCGGTTTTTCTCGCGCAGCTGCAAAGCCAGGCATTCCGCCAGATCACGGGCAAAAATCCCGACCGGGTCAAAGCCCTGAATGACGGCAAGAACCCGTTCGACCTCTGCCATCGGGCATTCAAGGGCTTCGGAAACCTCGTCAAGATCGCCGCTGATATAGCCGTTTTCATCCAGCATATCGATCAGATAGCTTCCGATCATGCGCGACATGGCATCGGCAAAGGCGATGTTGAGCTGATCATCAAGCGACTGGCGCAAGGTTGCTTCATCGGCAAGTGTCTGTTCGAGTCCCGGCAGATCATCGCTGCTGCCCGATCCACCAATTCCGCCAGATCCGCCGGTCCCGCTGCCATAGGGCGAGGCATAATCGTGATTGCCCGCAACCGGTTCGCCATTGCGCGAGATTTCACCTTCGCCGCCATAAAGCGCGTCGCTTGAAACATCCAGCGGACCATCTTCGCTGCCCATGGTTTCACTGGCCGTCAGGCGGTCGGTGCCAAGACGGTCTTCGCGGTCGGCGAAATTGTCAATCGACCGGCTATCAATCCCGTCATCACCATTGCCAACGGCCCCGTCGCCGGTTTCGGCAAAGGTCTGGCCGGGATCAGCCCGCTCAAGCAGCGGGTTTTCCAGAAGCTCACTGTCGATGAAATTGGAAAGCTCGATATTATTGAACTGCAGCAGCTTGATCGCCTGCTGCAGCTGGGGCGTCATGACAAGAGACTGGGACTGACGTAAATCGAGCCGCGCCTTCAGGGCCATTTATACATTACCCCGTGTCAATCCGATCATCCCCCCAAGACCACTATCTTTGTCCGGTGTCTTTATCAGAGGCTGAACCGATCGCCCAGATAAACCCTTCGAACATCGTCATTTCTGACGATTTCATCAGGACCACCTTCCATCAAAACCCGACCATCATGCAAGATATATGCCCGGTCGATAATGTCGAGAGTCTCGCGCACATTGTGGTCAGTAATCAAGACCCCAATGCCACGATCTTTCAGATGACGAACAAGATCACGGATATCCCCCACGGCAATCGGGTCAATCCCGGCCAGCGGTTCATCAAGAAGAACAAAGTTCGGATGGGCGGCAAGGGCGCGTGCAATCTCGCAACGGCGGCGTTCCCCGCCCGACAATGCAAGGGCCGGGGTACGACGCAAATGCTCGATGGCAAATTCCGCCAGAAGGTCTTCAAGATTCTGTTCGCGCTTGATGCGGTCATCTTCGACTACTTCAAGCACCGCCATGATATTCTGTTCAACCGTCATGCCCCGGAAAATCGAGGCTTCCTGCGGCAGATAGCCGATTCCCATACGGGCGCGCTGATACATCGGCATCGCTGTGATATCGCGCCCATCAAGCGAAATCGTCCCGCGATCAGAGGCAATCAGGCCGGTAATAATATAGAAACTGGTCGTCTTGCCCGCCCCGTTCGGCCCCAGAAGACCAACCGCCTCGCCACGCTGGACAGACACCGATACATCCTTGAGAACCGGGCGCTTCTTGAAGCTTTTGCCAAGATTATGCGCCACAAGGCCCTTGTTTGCGGTAATCAGACGCGGACCACCTGCGGCCCCCGCCCCTGAGGATGCTTGCGCACCGGCAGACGCGCCTTGCGTCTTTGCGTCATCGGATTTTACGCCCTTGCGCGACCAGAACAAATTCCCGACCTTTCCTCAGTTACCGGTCCCGGCATCGGCCGGGCTTTTATTTTCATCTTTTTCAGGAACCAGAAGACCCCGAACACGGGACTTGCCACTGCCATTGCCATCTGCTGTCAGGCGACTGACGCCGGTATTGAGATCGACAACGGCGCGGTCCCCGTTCAACTGGTTCTCTCCGCGCGTGATCTTAACCGATCCGATCAATGTGGCGATACCTGTTTTCGCATCATAAACGCCTTGATCGCCCACAACAAAGTCGGTGGCTGTGCGAATATTCACATTGCCTTGACCATCGATGCGACGCAACTCATTTGCGCCCCCCTCGGCGACATCAAACCGTGCGGTCAGGGTATCACCGCGCAAGGTACGATCTTCGGATATTGCCACCGCATTGCCACGCGCCACCGCAATCCGTTCCGTTTCCCAATATTCAAGGCTGTCACGTGCGGTCAGGGTTTCCTTTGGCGTGGTATATTTCAGATTATCCCCGGTCAGAACCACAACCGCCTCGTCAATGTCATAGACCGCCTTGTCGCCGGTTGCGACATCGGTATCGGAGGACAGCTTCACATTGCCAATCGCAATGATGCGGTAAATCTCGCTATTGCCGTCACGATCACGATACAGCGCCTGAAGTTCGTCGGCATCAACCCGCGACGTGCCGCGTTTGGCAACCGCATTGCCCCGCGCAATCAGGATCTGTTCATCGCGACGCCATTCAATGCCGTTATCTGACTCGACCTCCAGACCGCCAGCGCCATTTTGCGCCAGCCCGAGCGGGTTGGCCTGCGCACGATCTGACAGGCCCGACAGGCCAAGAACCGCACCGCCAAGCATCATTGCCGCAACAAGCGTTCCGGTTTTTCGGCTCAGAAGCCCCATTGCGATCATGACTTCCCTTTCAATGCGCTATCGAAAATCACCAGTTTGGATTTTCCCAAAAAGCGGATCACCGCCCCCTTGTTTTCCAGCTCGAACCCGGAATCGGATTTGATCGTGCCAAACGGTCCCTGGCCATCGACCGGAACCGTACCGCTTGCACTGCCGGAATTCATAGCAATTTCAGCTTCTTCGGTGTGAATTTCAAAGCCGTTATCGTGATACATATTGACCGTACCAACAAGGTCGAGCATCCCGTTTTCTTCGGTATAGAATCCCTCATTGGCGGTCAGCGCGATCCAGGATCCGTCTTCAAGCGTGATATCGGCTTGCGGCGCATCAAGATAGACATGCTCGTTGCGTTCCCGGGTTTCGGGGGATTCGACCGCCTCGCGCGCCGTCACGGTAAAGGGCTGCTTTTTGCCATCCACACCAAAGAAGCGCGGATTGCTCATGGCAACATTTTCCATCAGGTCTTCGGGCGATGTCGAAAATCCAAGCCGGAACCCGCTATCCTGAACCTGTTCGATCTGCGGCCACAACACCACCAGCGCCATCAGCGTCAGGGCAATCAGCGGCAAAACGAATTTCAGCATGGTCACGATCATCCGTCGGAACGGATTGATGCGGACTTCGCGCCGACCGGAAGGCAGCCGGTCGCGCGAAAGGCCTTCGGCCCTTTGGGATGCGACCTTTGGTGTGCCTTCAGTGCTCATTGCCTATGCCACCCCTGAACGCAAAAGATCATGGATATGCACAAGGCCGACCGGAATGCCGGCCGCATCCAGCACGAAAAGGGCGGTGATGCTGCGATCATTCATGATCGCAAGGGCTTCAACCGCCAGGGCATCGGCATGGGTAACTTTCGGTCCGGCCGTCATCACGTCACCGACCTTCATCGCCACCAGATTATCGGCCATGTGGCGACGCAAATCGCCATCGGTGACAATCCCGATCAGCTCCCCGGCATCGCCCAGCACACCGACACAGCCAAAGGAATGACCGGTCATGGTCACCAGTGCCTCGGACATCAGGGCATCGCGCGCAATCAATGGCAGGCTGTCTGCGCCATGCATGACATCATGCACATGCAACAACCGCTGACCAAGCTTTCCGCCCGGATGGAAGGTACGGAAATCATCGGCACTAAAACCGCGACGTTCCATCAATGTCACCGCCAGCGCATCGGCAAGGGCCAGCATCGCTGTGGTCGAGGTCGTCGGGGCCTGCTTGTTCGGGCAGGCTTCCGGGCTTGCCGGCAGCACCAGCGGACAGTCCGACTGCTTGGCAAGCGAGCTTTCCGGTTTGCGGGTCATGCCGATCAGCGGCACGTTAAACCGGCGGGTAAAGGCGATGATATCGGACAGTTCCGGGGTTTCACCGGAATTCGACAGTGCCAGAACCGCGTCATCCTTGCCGATCATGCCAAGATCACCGTGGCTGGCTTCGGCCGGATGGACAAAGAAGGACGGGGTGCCGGTCGAGGCAAAGGTCGCCGCGATCTTTTTGGCAATATGACCGCTTTTGCCCATGCCGGTAATCACCAGACGGCCCTTAAGGCCTTCGATCAGGTCGATCGCCTTGCAGAAATCGCCATCAAGCGAGTCTGCCAGTTCGCGCAGCGCGGATGCTTCGATATCAAGAACCCGGCGCGCAATCGCAAGATCGGCCTCAGAAGCCGGAACCGGTGTATTTTTGGTGGTGGGAGCGTTCGGGGTCACTGTCATCTGTTTCTTGTTTGCGTTTCCTGCCCGGAGATAAGGCATATCGCCCTTTCTGCAAGACCAATGCGCCAAAACTATGAACCTGCCGGGTGTGGGGGTCAATTCTATTGAACCCCCATACACCGCCAATCTTCACAGGCGGTTAACCGCACGGCCTAATGGGCAAAAATATCGGTTTCTTCCCAGCCCGACAGATCAAGCGTCGCGCGGGTCGGCAGGAAATCAAAACAGGCCTGGGCAAGTTCGGTACGGCCTTCGCGGGCCAGACGACGATCAAGCTCTTCCTTGGCCTTGTGCAGATACAGCACATCGGATGCCGCGTAATCGATCTGTTCCTTGGAAAGCTCGGGCGCACCCCAGTCAGAGCTTTGCTGCTGCTTGGAAATCTCGACCCCGACCAGTTCACGCAACAGGTCCTTGAGACCATGACGGTCGGTATAGGTACGGATCAGCTTGGAGGCGATTTTGGTGCAATAGACCGGCGCACAGCGCACACCGAGATATTTGTCCATGACCGCAATGTCAAAACGCCCGAAATGAAACAGCTTCAGGACCGACGGATCGGCCAGCAGTTTCTTGAGGTTCGGCGCGCTGTAATCTTCTCCATCGAACTTGACCAGATGGGCATCGCCATTCCCGCTTGAAAGCTGCACGACACACAAACGGTCGCGGTGCGGGTTCAGGCCCATGGTCTCACTGTCGATTGCCACAACCTTGCCAAGGTCAAGATCGTCCGGCAGATCTCCGAGATGGAGGAAATTGGTCATCGCGGTTCTCCAAATGTCAGAATTTGCCTGTTCTTAACACAGCAAACCGCATGTGGCATCGCAAAAAGTCTGGATAGTTAAATGATCTAAGACGACACATTCCACATAGATGCCTATGAGGAATTACCCCTACTCCATGTGGCAAACTTCTTTCGGCGCAGATGAAACTTGTTAGAAATTAATAAATCCAATTCTTGGCATATTCTATAATAATTGTTAGCCATCACGACTAAATCATCATAATCAACCTCATATACATCTCCAATATCACATTCGTTAAATAGATCATTACCCTTCATTTTTCTTTTAAATATATTATCAACTACCCCTCTATTATGTGAGTAAAGATTCCTCAGAGAAATAGAGTATGAAATGATTTTCCTCTTTGATTCATCATCCAAAATTGAATAACCAATTCTACTTGAAATAAATTCATCAATCTCGACAACACCTCCGTATGACAGGCTATTTATTTTTCTATCAACAACAAAACGAACGATATCTTTGTTTCTCTTAAATTTTAGAACATCTTCTACTGATATATTCTCTTTTGATTTAATAATATTTGGATTTTTAAGCGCACAAGCCTGAATGATTTCCGAGAGATAGCATAAAAAATTATCCGATAGGCGAATGCACATATTCTCGGTTTGGTAATCCCGAAACTGCTGAAGTTGCTTGAAAGCACTTTTCCGCTTGGCTGCGTCCTCCAAATTGTATTTTTCTGGATCGACCTTAGAAAGCGCTTCGATCGCGATCTTTCTAGTTTCGTCTTGATGCTGCGCGAGATTAGAAGCGAAGAATAGAAAATTGAAAATTTTGAAATGCCGCTCGAAGAACCGAAAAGCAATCTCGGTACACACTTCTTTTGCCGGGGATAATGGGAACTTTGGATCGTCATCAATCTCATTCATTAGCAAAAAACCTCTGAATGCAGGGGATGAATGTAGGATGACGAGAATAGTTGAAGAGACAATGAAAAACAGGCCCCAAAACGACAATACCCCAGCACATCAGAAATGTGCTGGGGTATGGTGCCCAGGAGAAGACTCGAACTTCCACGACCTAATGGCCACTGGCACCTGAAGCCAGCGCGTCTACCAATTCCGCCACCTGGGCATAGGGGCATCTGGTTTTGTTCGGGCAGTGTCCGCCGGAACGGGGCGGAATATACGCGGTCAGCTTAAAGTGTCAACCAACTTTTTGATGGTTTGGTGAAACTAAATCACCTGACCCGGCCCTGGACCGAAAACACAAGGGTTTCCCTTGGAATTTCGGTCATTCGCGATCACGCCGAATGGTCGAACAAATAGCCAAGAACACCATTCAACCGGTTCCGGCCCTGCTGTGTGGCCCGCAGCCCCGCAGAATCACAGACCAGATCACCCGAAACAATCAGGGTTTCGAGCCGTTCCGAATCCAGCACATCACGCGGTCCCTTGCCAATAATCCGTTCAAACCGCGACACAGGAATGGTTTCATTCAGTCGCAAGCCCATCATCACCATTTCAAGCAGGCGTTCATCGGCCTCAAGCACGGTTTCTTCCTGCGAACCATGACCATGCTTTTCCACCCGGTCGAGCCAGATTTCCGGCGCACGATGGCGACGTACTGCCATCGGAACGGTACTGCCATCAGGCTGGATCACGGCTTCGCGGCCATGCGCACCCGGCCCGATGCCCAGATAATCGCCATAGCGCCAGTAAACGAGGTTATGACGGCTTTCCTGCCCCGGTTTGGCATGGTTGGAAACCTCGTAACAGCGATACCCCGCCGCCTCGGTTTCTTCCTGGGTGATTTCATAAAGCTCGGTCGCAAGGTCTTCGTCAGGCACCACCAGCTCGCCGCGCTGATGAAGCGTATAGAATTGTGTGCCCGGCTCGATGGTCAGCTGATAAAGCGAGATATGACCATTGGCGATATCAAGCCCTTCGCGCAGCTCCTTGCGCCAGGCCTTGGGATCATGTTCCGGGCGGGCATAGATCAGATCGAATGAAAAGCGGTCAAACACCGTGGTCGCAACATCAAGGGCGCGCAGCGCCTCCTTGGCCGAGTGCACACGCCCAAGGAATTTAAGATCGCGGTCATTAAGTGCCTGAATGCCGATTGATACCCGGTTGATGCCATTGGCGGCAAAGGCCGAAAACCGGTCGATCTCGACCGTGCCCGGATTGGCTTCAAGGGTGATTTCAAGATCGTCGGTGACCCGCCAATAGGTCTTGATATCGGCAATAAGCGCCCCCGCCGTTTCCGGGTCCATCAGCGATGGCGTGCCCCCGCCAAAAAAGATCGAACCGACAACACGGCCCGGATGGCGGGCCGCCCCGATGGCAAGCTCGGCCCGGAGCGCCTTGCGCCAGCGGGCGTGATCGACACTGTTCGCCACATGACTGTTGAAATCGCAATAGGGGCATTTCGACAGACAGAACGGCCAGTGGATATAGATGCCAAAGGGCACGGTTTCGGCAAAAGATGCGGACACGCGGAACTCGATCCTGATTGCGGGAAAAGCAGGGCATTTATATCCCTGATACCCGGATAAACTAACACGCACCGCCGATCATGACATCAGCGATGCGTGCATATGTTCAATGCGGGCGCCAAAAGGCCCGGATTATTTAAACCTGATTATTTAAAGCAGGCCTTGACCATCTGGGCAAAGGCATCGGCACGGTGGCTCATTTCATGCTTTTTGGCCGGGTCCATTTCCCCAAAGGTCTGATCATATCCCTTGGGCTGGAAAATCGGATCATAGCCAAAGCCGTGACGCCCGCGTTTCGGCCAGACGATTTCGCCTTCGACCCTGCCTTCGAAATTCTCGACATGCCCGTCCGGCCAGGCCAGTGACAGCGCGCAGATAAAGGATGCCCGGCGGTCGGGATGGTTGCCGATCCCGTTCTGGACTTTTTCCATCGCCATGTCGAAATCCTTGTCCGGCCCGGCCCAGCGCGCCGAATAGATGCCCGGCGCACCATCAAGGGCAGAAACCGCAAGGCCGCTATCATCGGCAAGGGCCGGAAGATTGGCCCCGTTGGCCGCCGCCACCGATTTCAGCTGTGCATTGCCGATAAAGGTCTTTTCGGTTTCTTCGGGTTCGGGAAGGTCAAGTTCTCCGGCCGAGAAAACCTCGATCCCGAAGGGTGCTAGCAATTCACCGATTTCCTTGATCTTGCCTTTGTTGTGACTGGCAATGACGAGTTTTTTTTCCGTAAAGCGACGGGCCATTTTTCTGCCTGAGATTCGGTAGGGGTCAGATGTGAAAAGCGGCAGGTATGGTTCCTGCCGCGGAAAGTCTCGTTTAACTTAAAGACCAAGGGCCTCGCGCTGCTTGGCAAACAGTTCCTTGCAGCCTTTTTCGGCCAGCGCGAACATCTTGTCATAAGACTGGCGATCAAACGGCACGTCTTCGGCAGTGGCCTGAACTTCGACAATGCCGCCATTGCCCGCCAGCACGAAATTGGCGTCCGCCCCGGCATTGCTGTCTTCGGCGTAATCCAGATCAAGCACGGCTTCGCCGTTATAGATCCCGCAAGAAATCGCTGCGACCGGCTGGGTCAGCGGGATTTCCTTGATCAGGCCAAGACGACGCACGCCCTGAAACGCCAGATGGGCCGCAACATAGGCACCGGTGATCGACGCAGTGCGCGTGCCGCCATCGGCCTGAATGACATCGCAATCAAGGCGCATCTGCATTTCGCCCATGGCTTTCATATCGGCCACCGCACGGATCGAACGACCGATCAGGCGCTGAATTTCCTGGGTGCGGCCCGACTGGCCACCACGCGCAGCTTCACGCTGCATGCGCGAATCGGTGGCACGCGGCAGCATGCCGTATTCTGCGGTGATCCAGCCCTTGCCGGTATTGCGCATCCAACCGGGAACCTTGTCCTCGACCGTGGCGGTACAGATGACGTGGGTATCGCCGAATTTGATCAGGCAGGACCCTTCGGCATATTTGGAAATGCCGGTTTCAATCGTTACGTCACGAAGCTGATCGGGGGTACGGCCGGATGGGCGCATGTGTGAGAACCTCTTGGTTACAGATCTTGTGGTTGCAGCTCTGGCACCGACGGATGGATCGCAGATGCAAACAGGCTTGAAATTTGGCCCAAAGTAAGATGACACCCGCCAAAGGTCCAGCAGTTTCCCGGCCCTGATCGACCCGGATTCGCCCAAAACCCATCAGGAATACAAACAACGTTTTCAAACCAAGTACTTGAAACCGGTGTGGCTTCCGGCTTTTGCCCTGCAAGGGCGCAATTGACGTATACCCAATGCCTGACTAAATTCTCCCTGAGCTTGATAACAGCTTTGTCTCGACCCGCAGGCTTGGAACACATGGCCCATTTTGACGATACATTGCTGGGCGACATGAATGCGCGGTCACGTGAAGTGTTCCGCCAGATTGTCGATGCCTATGTCGAAACCGGCGAACCGATCGGTTCGCGGTCGATTGCGCGACGCATGTCCGAAAACCTTTCTGCTGCGACCATTCGCAATGTCATGTCCGATCTTGAAGAGATGGGGCTTCTGGTTGCGCCGCATATTTCGGCCGGGCGCCTGCCCAGTGAAAAGGGATTGCGGCTGTTTGTGAATGCGCTGATGGAGGTTGGCGACCTTCCCAATGCCGAACGTGACCAGTTGACCAAGAATTGCGAACAGGCGGGCTATTCGCTTGATCAGATGCTGGGCGAGGCAACATCAATGCTTTCGGGCCTGTCGCGCTGTGCCGGGCTGGTGGTTGCGCCAAAGACCGATGGCATCCGCCTCAAACAGATCGAATTCGTTGCCCTGTCACCGGGCAAGGTGCTTGCCGTACTGGTGTCGCAAAATGGCAGTGTCGAAAACCGAATCCTTGATGTTCCGGTCGATTTGCCCGCCTCGGCATTGACAGAAGCGGCGAATTATCTAAATACCCGATTGGCTGGGAAGACACTTGATGACGCAAGAGTGCTGATCACGCAGGAACGTGATCGCCTCAAGCAGGAGCTTGATGAACTTTCCGCCACACTGATTGATGCGGGCCTTGCGACATGGGCTGGCGGGATCAAGGGATCGTCCCTGATTGTAAAGGGCCAGTCCCAGCTGCTTGAAAATATCGATACAATCGAACAGCTTGAGACCGTTCGCCGCCTGTTTAACGTGCTTGAGGCCCGCGATCAGATGATTGAATTGCTCGATGTGACGACGGATGCCCAGGGCGTTCAGATTTTCATCGGGTCCGAGAACAAACTGTTTGGCGGATCGGGTCTTTCGATGGTGATTTCACCCTATCAGAATGCTGAAGGCAGCATTGTGGGTGCAATCGGGGTTGTCGGACCGACCCGGATCAATTATGCCCGGATTATTCCGCTGGTCGATTACACCGCCAAACTGGTCGGTCGACTGATTGGATAAATCGCGGCGCTGCGTGTCAGGCCGCATAACGTGAAAGTACAAGGTTAGCCATGTCGGAAACCGCAAAAAACACTCCGGAAGATCTGCAGGATGTAAATGCCGCAGAAGAAACCGCATCTGAGGACGTCGCAGCAGAGGCGACCGGCGCAGAAAGTGAAGAAGTTGTCATCGAAGACCCGATTGCCGCCCTTCAGGCCGAGGTCGCCGAGCTGAAAGACCGTCTGCTGCGTCAGGCCGCCGAGGTGGAAAACACCCGCCGCCGCGCCAAAAAAGACGTCGAGGATGCCGGCAACTACGCGATCACCAAATTCGCCCGTGACCTTCTTGATGTGGGTGACAACCTGCGCCGCGCCCTTGATGCCGCCGGTGACACGTCACAGGCCGACCCGGCCATGAAAACGCTGTTTGAAGGCGTTGAAATGACCGAACAGGCCCTGCAAAAGGCTCTTGAAAAGAACGGGATCGAAAAGCTTGAACCGCTTGGCGAAAAGCTTGACCCGAACCACCATCAGGCCGTGTTTGAACTGCCGCACCCGGAATATCCGGATGGCCATGTCGCACAGGTCATGCAGGCCGGTTACGTCCTTAAGGGCCGTCTTCTGCGCCCGGCAATGGTCGGTGTTACCAAGAACCCGGCCGGAAGCAATCCGTCAAAGGATGATACGCCCGGCGGCAATGTCGATACCTCGGCATAACGACCAGAAATTCAGATAAACCGGTTTTAGCGGATCGGGTTTAGCAAGCACCCCTGCCAGACATACTTGGCGGGGGTGTTTTGTTTGCATTAGGCTGTCGGACAAAAGTACGCTGCCAATCAAGGAATATTTACATGCCGCTCCGCCCCGATCTGATTGAAATCCTGCGCGACGAAGCCGTTCCGATTGTCATTCTGACAGGTGCGGGGATTTCCAAGGAAAGCGGTCTTCATACCTTCCGCGATCCCGATGGCATCTGGGCGAAATACGATATTGCCGAAGTCGCAACGCCCGAGGCCTTCGTTAACAATCCCGATCTGGTGCATTATTTCTATAATGACCGGCGCGCCGGATTGCGCGACCCCGCCATCGTGCCAAATGCCGCACATCTGGCACTTGCACGCCTTGAAGCCGAATGGCCGGGGGATGTTTTGCTGGTCACCCAGAATGTCGATGATCTGCATGACCGGGCCGGATCAAAAAACCTGATCCATATGCATGGCGAGCTTCTTAAAATCCGCTGCAACCATTGTGACCTTCTGACGGTCTGGGCTGATGATCTCGCCCGGGAAACCCCGTGCCCGTCCTGCGGCAATGCGGGGGGCTTGCGCCCGCATGTGGTGTGGTTTGGCGAAATGCCCCTTGAGATGGAACGTATTTATGACGCCCTTGGCAAATGCGGGCTTTTCATTTCAATCGGAACGTCGGGCAATGTCTATCCGGCAGCCGGATTTGTGCAGGTCGCCCGTGAAGAAGCCGAGGCCGAAACCGTCGAGCTCAATCTTGAACCCAGTTCCGGCGCAACCCTGTTTGATCATAGCGCCTATGGGGCGGCAACCGATCTGGTGCCGGGATTTGTCGCGGCTTTGCTCAAGGACTAGAAATTCACAAGATCGCGAAACTGACGCTCGCCTTCGCGGCTAAAACGTACGATACGCGACTCCGCCACCCGCCTGGCCCAGCCCAGATCGTAAAACCGGTCGAGCAATGCCGCGCCGAATGATCCGGCCAGATGGGATTGCCGTGCACTCCAGTCCAGACATTCGCGGCAAAGCGGTCGGCGTTTGCGGCGCAAGGCATCAAGATCAATACCGAATTCCCCGGCAAATGTGATCCCGGCTGCGGTCAGGGCAACATCGTTCAGGTCACTTTCAATCAGATTGCGCTTTGTTAGCCCCTCAAACAGCGCAACCCCCATATCCCCGGCCAGATGGTCATAGCAAACGCGCGCATGGCGTAATTCCGGATCCTTGGGGCCGGTCCGCACCCGGTTATGCCCGACCCGGTTGGCAATCCCCATCAGCACTTCAAGCGCCTCGACAATATCGGGGCCGGAAAGGGTGAAATAGCGATGCCGCCCCTGCTTGCGCGGGGTGACAATCATTCCGGCCTCAAGCTTTGCCAGATGCGAGCTTGCAGTTTGCGGCGTTACACCGGCTTCTTGCGCCAGTTCGGTTGCGGTTAATGCCCGACCACCCATCAGAGCGGTCAGCATGTTTGCGCGCGCCGGATCACCAAGCAATGCAGCCACGCGGGCAATATCGGGTCCTTCTTTCATAGTTCGATGGTAATCGAAGCATCTATGACCGGCAATCGCGATAATGGTCCTGTCACCTGATCTCCTGAAAGGACGTTGTCATGATCACCTGTTTCATCCGCTATGAAATCGATCCATATAAAAAGGATGCCTTCATTGAATATGCCCGCAACTGGGGACAGGCCATTCCGCGCTGCGGGGCCGACCTTGTCGGGTATTTCGCACCGCATGAAGGATCGGTCTCAACCGCCTATGGCATCTACCATTTGCCCGATCTGGCCTCATATGAAGCCTATCGCGCCCGGTTAAAGGACGATCCGTTGGGTCGGGAAAACTACGAATTTTCCCAACGTGAAAAATTCATCCTGCGCGAGGAACGCCAGTTTCTCAAAATTGCTTCCACCCCGCATACGGAGCTGATCAAACCATGATTGCCGTCATCTTCGAAGTCACGCCCCATCCGGCCCGCTATGATGATTACCTTGCCATCGCAGCCGATCTCAAACCGGTGCTTGAGAAAATGGATGGTTTCATCTCGGTCGAGCGGTTTCAAAGCTTGACCACGCCGGGCAAGGTTCTGTCACTATCGTTCTGGCGCGACGAGGAAGCGGTCAAGGCATGGCGCAATATCGGTGAACATCGCACGGCACAGAGCAAAGGCCGAAATACGATATTTGAAGATTACCGGCTGCGCGTGGCAGGCGTGATCCGTGATTATGGCATGCATGAACGCGATCAGGCGCCTGCCGACTCCCGCCATCAGCATGAAAGTCCCTAGATCATAAGTTTTTTTTGATCAGGCCTCTGCCGGTTTCGGGGATGCTTCGTCATCCCCGACCTCTTCTGCGTCGTCAATCTGCTGTGGTTTGGCACCGCCTTTGTAATCAAGCAGCATCACTGCCAGAATGACAATCCCCGCCCCGACAAAAATGACCGGCACCGGCAACATGTCAAAAAAGATCAGATCCATCGCCACCGAGAACGGCAGGGCCGTATAGGCCGCTGGCGACACCACACTGGCATCGGCCACCCGCACGGCCCGCAGAACCATGTAATTGGTCATCATCGCAAAGAAACCGGCCCCCGCCGAATAGGCCCAATCGGCAAAAGACGCCGGCTGCCAGGAAATCAGGGCAATCGGAACCCAGATCACAACTGCGATGATCTGCGGCCAGAACAGCATGGAAAAATTGGTTTCGGTGCGCGTCATGACCTTGGCAAACAGGGTCTGGGCCGAGAAGCAAAAAGCCCCGAACAGGGCCGCGGCAACACCAAGCGGCACCCCGAAACCATCCATGCGCGGCGCGCACATCACCCAAACCCCGACCAGTCCGAGCAGGGTGGCAATCATTTTACGCGCTGTCAGCTTTTCACCGAGAATCACGACGGCGAGCAGGACTGTCAGCAATGCCTCGATAAACAGATAGGCATTCACTTCGGCGATGCTCATCTGGCGCAGCGCAAAGAACACGAAGAACAGCGACCCGTACCACAATATTCCGCGCGCAATATGGGCCATCGGGCGGCGGGTCCTGACTGGACGCACGCCAATAAACATCAGAACGATCAGGAACACCGCAACTGTGGTGACTGCACGCATGGCGATGATCTGTGCGGTCGGGACATCATGGGACACCAGCTTGGCACAGACATCGACAAAAACGCCCGAGGCCATTGCAGCAGTCATCCATAAAACGCCGCGGACATTTCCGCTCAGGCGCATCAGCGTCCCGGTCATGATCGTTTCCAATTTCATGGGTTATTTGGGGGTTTCCGGCAGTCAGGGAGACTGGCTTACGGGGTGGCGCAAGGAGACATCGGAAAATCTTCGGCCGGAAACCCTTTATGCAGATGATACTGCCCGCTTGTTTGGAAAAATACGAATGAAAGGTTTTCAGCCATTGTTGAGTTTTTTTTGCCCCTTTTTAACATCAGTCCTGATAGACAATATTGACGAAGGAAACTGTTCGTATGGAAACACAAAATGCGCCGGAAATTGCCCCCCTTACGCGCACTTGTCGCTTTTGAAGCCACCGCCCGCCACCAAAGCGTAAAAGGTGCAGCCGAAGAATTGCACGTCACGCAAAGTGCCATCAGCCATCAGCTGCGCCAGCTTGAGGAAAACCTTGGTGTTGTGCTGTTCACCCGCAAAGGTCGGGGACTAAGCACGACCAAATCGGCAGAACTTCTTTTGCCGCGCCTGACCGAGGCCCTTGACGGCATTGCCGATATCACCAGCGAAGTCGGCCCGGACAAGGGCAAGGCAATCCGTATCGGCGCGCTTGCAACCCCGGCATTGACCGTATTGCTTTATGAACTTGATAACCTGCGCGACCGGCTGCCATCTGATATTCCCGTCCAGTTCCGCAAGATCGAGTTTGATGACGGGCTTGATCCGCTTGAAATTGATCTGGCTCTTCAAATCGCGCCCAAGGACCTGCCCGGTCCGGAAGACTGGGTAACCGAACTTCTCACCCCGGAAGTCTATACCGCCTTTGCCGCCCCCGAATGGCTGGCAAAGCGCGGCTTTGATGCGTGTCATATCAATGTTTCGGAACTGGGCCCACGTGATATTCTGCTGATTGACAGTGACAGCGAACAGTTTGCCCAGATCGAACAATGGTTCAAGGATGCCAGCTTCTCGCTCGCCGATTGCTGGACCTTCAGCCACCATATCTGGGCACTCGAAGCCGCACGCGCCGGACAGGGCATCGTTGCAAGCACCGATGTCGTTGCACGTAACTATGTCGAACGTGGCGAGCTGGTTCCGCTGAATTTCCCGGATTTCATTTCGCACTGGTGGTATCGCCTTCTGATCCGGCCTGCACGCCAGAAAGACCCTGTCGTGATCGAAGCCGCCAAATGGATCAGGGAACTGATCAATCCCAAAACCGCGTCACTGGCGCGAAAGAAGTTTATGTAAGCAATTTGTCAATTGCCCTTAAGATTTCGTAAGGGTAGGCTCGGGTAATAAAAACGGGCAAAGCTGCACAAAAACGGGGTAAACGGGGTACGTGGGGGGAAGATGACATCCTTGGTGTCGGTCGTGGTCACGACCTATAATTGGCCTGAAGCACTTTCTCTGGTGCTGAATTCGCTTGCCGATCAGAATGATCGTAATTTTGAAATCATCATTGCCGATGACGGATCAGCAGGTCCGACCACACGTGTGATCGAAAATTTTGCAGCAACCTGCCCGGTTCCGGTCAAACATTACTGGCATGAAGATAGCGGTTTTCGCGTCGCCAAGGCGCGTAATGGCGCCATTGCCATGGCCGAAGGCGAACTTGTCATCTTTATTGATGGTGACTGCTGTGTCATGCCCGACTTCATCACCCGCCACCGCAAGGCAGCCGAGGCCGGATGCCTTGTTTCAGGCAAGCGCGTTTTCATCAAGCAGCGCCTGACCAAAACCCTTCTCGAACGCAAATGGGCCTTTCACAAATGGCCGCGCGCAGCCCTTTTTGCCGTATCGCTTTTCGGATTCTGCAATCGACCGTTCCAGTTCATTCGCCTGCCCCATAAAGGCCCCTGGCTTTGGGAGCATGAAAATTGCTGGCGCAAGGCACAGACCTGCAATCTTGGCGTTTTCAAAGCCGATATTGATCGTATTCACGGCTTTGATGAAGCATATGAAGGACATGGCTGGGAAGATTCCGATTTTGTCCTGCGCCTGTTGCGGTCAGGCCTGCGGCGCAAGAATGTCGAATATTGCTCGCCGGTGCTGCATCTGTTCCATGATCGCAAAATTCCAGCGCGTCATCAGGGCGGCCTTGTATCCAACTGGCATCTGTTTAACGAACACCTGCTAAATGATCATGATCGTTTCCTGCCATCAACCGTCGTTGCCCGGGCAGAAACCCCTGAATCGTCTTCTTTATTCGCATCCGCAAAAGAAATTGCCTGATTTTCGACCAAGGATGCATGTGGACCCCCTTGGAAGCTGCGGCAATTCGCGATAAAAGGTCGGCATCATTCTCCTTCGGGTGCATTTTTGCATCTTCGAAGCCGAACACAGCCGTCCCGGATACCGGGGCATGCCTTTATAGAAGCGAAAGGGATTTTCCCAGATGGATCTCAGCAAGATTGCCGTCGGCAAAGATGTTCCGTGGGACGTAAATGTCGTCATCGAAATTCCGCAGGGCGGACCGGTCAAATACGAAGTAGACAAGGATTCCGGAGCTGTCTTTGTTGACCGTTTCCTGCATACCTCGATGTATTACCCGGTCAATTACGGTTTCATTCCTAACACCCTTGGCGAAGATGGTGACCCGGTCGACGCGATGGTCATGTTCCGCGAGCCGGTCGTTGCCGGTTCGGTGATCCGTGCACGCCCGATCGGTGTTCTGATCATGGAAGACGAAGCCGGTCAGGACGAAAAACTGATCTGCGTTCCCCATGACAAGATCGACCCCTACTATACCGACATCAAATCCCACGAAGATCTTCCGCAGATCTTCCGCGACCAGATCCAGCATTTCTTCGAGCGTTACAAAGACCTCGAAAAAGGCAAATGGGTAAAGGTCACCGGTTGGGAAGGCGCTGAAAAAGCTGCCAGCCTGATCGAAGAAGGTGTCGCACGCCTGGCCAAGTAAATCTGGCAAAATAGTCGGCCCTGCACGATTATAATAATTGCAAACAACGCTCTGTTCGAATGACAGAGCGTTGTTTTTTTGACTTTTTGTCAAAATAGACGACAATGCAGTGTGTTTTGGGGCTCTCATAACGTATCGGAATTCGATCCGTGCCCGATGAACAGAACGACCACCCTTCCAGCATCATAAAAATCATAAGTGCCGACATCACGACGCTGGACACAGATGCGATTGTCAACGCCGCCAATCAGGCCCTTTTGCCCGGCGGGGGTGTTTGTGGTGCCATTCATGCAGCTGCCGGACCGGAACTTGCCAGGGCCTGTGCCCCGCTTGCGCCCTGCCCGACCGGACAGGCATGCATCACACCGGGATTTGGTCTGAACGCCCGTTTTGTCATTCACACGGTTGGTCCCGTCTGGGAGGGCGGAAACCGTAACGAGGCCACCCTGCTTGCTGCCTGCTACCGCAACGCAATTCTGATCGCAGTGCGAAACAACCTCAAATCAATGGCGTTTCCGGCCATATCCACAGGAATTTTCGGCTATCCGGAAAACCTTGCCGCCGACATCGCCGTATCAACCATTTGTGAGGCGACTGGCGAAATTGCCGCAATGCCACAAATTTACCTTTGTTGTTTCTCATCCTCGGCGCGCAATTGTCTCGAAGACGCACTGCGCAGATACCAAAAAGGCACGGACTGAATGCAAAGCGACGCCATTGCACATGAAATATCCCAACCGCTTGAAATTACGGCTTCGGCGGATGGTGTCCTGCGCGTGGGAGATCACGAATTTCGCTGTGCATTCGGGGTGAATGGCATCATTGATGCCCACAGCAAGACCGAGGGCGACGGCAAGACACCGGCCGGACGCTGGAAATTGCGCTATGTGATGTATCGCTCTGATCGCAAACCCTGCCCGAGAACAAAACTGCCCGCAACCACCATTTCCTTCTCGGACGGCTGGTGCGATGATCCCGATCACCCGTCCTATAATTGTCCCGTAAGGCTTCCGTTTAACGGAGGCCACGAAAAACTGTGGCGCGACGACAATCTCTATAACATCGTTGTCGTTCTTGGTCATAACGATGACCCGCCGGTACCGGGAAAGGGCTCGGCGATCTTCATGCATATTGCCAAACCCGACTATAGCGGAACCGAGGGATGTATTGCCCTTTCAGAACAGGATCTGGAAACACTTCTGGGTCTGGTGCAATACGAAACCTATATCTGCATCTCACAGTGAAATCATGCACTTGCCGTTTGGGCAGCGACACCCTAGGTTCAAGAGCTGAATTAATTCACGGGACAAGTCATGATTGAAGACGATTATCTGTATAAAAAGGGCGGAATGTCTGGTTTCGGGGCACGTCTGAAAGGTATTTTCGGATCGCGCAAATTCTGGATTCGCAGCCTTGCCGTAATCGTTCTGATCGCGCTGGTCTATTATCCGGCGGGCATGGCGCTTGTACATCGTATTGATGACAATCCCGATTTTACCGGCAATTACCAGGGTGGCAGCCATGCGGTCAGCACCGCTGCCGGTCTGATCGACCGCGAGGTCAACCAGAACCGCTGGACCGCGAACGACCCGTTCTTCCTGCCCGGTAGCGCACTCGACAATATGCCGAACTTCCAGACCGGCATCATTTATGCCCTGTCGCGTTTTTCGATTGAACTGTCCGATCAGATCGGGCGTACCCGCGGATCAAGCCAGGTTGACCCCGATCTTGATGATGCCGCCGGACTTTTGAAATTCCGTGGCGACAAATGGGTATTTGATCCGACCGTCTCGCTGCTGCCCGGTGTGACATCCGAACAGCAATACCGTCAGGCCATCCGCGCACTTGAAAATTACAACAAGCGTCTGACCACCGGCGAGGCCGTGTTTGAACGCCGCGCAGACAATCTTCAGGAAACCCTGAACCGGTTTGCCAATGATCTTGGTTCGGCATCGGCCCTGATTGATGACAAGGTCGATGCACCGTCCCTGTTTGATCGCACCGCCGATGACGTGTTCTATGCGACCAAGGGACGCCTTTATGCCTACAGCCTGATCCTGCGCGATCTCGGAACCGATTTCGAACAGATCATCAATGAACGGCAAATTGCGCCAGCCTGGGCAGAAATGATCGGATCGTTGCAATCAGCCGCCGCCCTTGATCCACTGGTTGTGGTGAACGGGTCAGCGGACGGAATCATTTTCCCCAACCATCTGGCGGGACTGGGCTTCTATCTGTTGCGCGCACGCACGCAGATGCGTGAAATCAGCAGCATCCTGCAGCGTTAAGCGTCATTGCGCCCCGATCTGACCGTACGGGGAATACCTGACTTGCGCGCTGCGACTTGATCTTTTCCGCTTTTTGCCCCATTTAGGGGCTAACCTAATGAAATGCAGATTGTTGAGCGGGCAGCATAAGCCCCGGCAATCAGAGTGAGAGGACAAGCCGACCATGTTCATTCAAACCGAACCGACCCCGAACCCGGCGACACTCAAGTTCCTGCCGGGCGAAGAAGTGATGGGCCGTCTGGGCACCGCGAACTTCGTCAAAAGTGACGAAGCCGTCAAATCGCCGCTTGCGCGCAAGCTGTTCGAAGTTGATGGCATCGCCGGTGTCTTCCTTGGCGGTGATTTCATCACGATCACCAAGGACGATTCCAAAGACTGGCAGACCCTGAAACCGCAGATTCTTGGCGGTATCATGGAACATTACACCTCCGGCCAGCCGGTTCTTGACCAGAATTCCGATGCCGCAACCGGTGCCAGCACCGCTGCCGAAGGCGACAACGAACTGGTCAGCCAGATCAAGGAACTGCTTGATACCCGTGTGCGTCCGGCTGTGGCCCAGGACGGCGGCGATATCGTCTTCCACAAATTCGAAGACGGCGTTGTTTACCTTGAGATGCATGGCGCATGTTCGGGCTGCCCGAGCAGCACCGCGACCCTCAAAATGGGTATCGAGAACATGCTGCGTTATTACGTGCCAGAAGTTCAGGCCGTCGAACCGGTAATGGCTGACTGATCTTTCCGAGTCGTTAAAAAAATCTTTAGCCCGGCGCAAACTTTTGCCTGCGCCGGGCGTTATTATTTTGCGTAAACGGGAAGGTTTACGCGGCGTTTTCAACTTGTGGAAATATTGCCCGTTGCGATCTTTGGCGCTGGAAGGCATAGATATCGTCCACTTGGGATGGACAGTGTTACTGATCCTGGAGATACAAGAATGACTAGCGCAAAAACAGGAAATTACCGGAAAATTGCGCTTGCTTCGGTCACCGGAGCAATCGGTTTACTGTATGTTGGCATTTTTTCCGGAATTGATGTCTCTCCGACCCCAGCCGGGTTCGGGATCGATATTCCTGCGGCCAGCCCGAAAGAAGTCACGGTCACAAAGAAAAAGCCCGTTTATCGCCGGGGACCTGAGGTTGTTGCACTTAACCAGTATTTCAACAGCATCGGTTATGACCTGAGTGATATGACGGAAGTACCGCGCGTCTATATCAAGCGCGTCCCCAAGGGTCTTGGGGAACTGGCATCCGTTGACGAGCGCAAGACGCTTTTCCTTCGCATCATGTTGCCGCTGGCCATGCGGGTGAATGAAGAAATTGCCACCCGTCGTGACCGCCTGATGGCCATCCAGGCCAAAGGCATTTCCGGCACTCCGGTCAGTGCGGCCGATCAGCAATGGGTTGAGCAGCTCATGAAACGTTATCGCGTGACCGATGGCGGAATCACGGCTCTGCTTGAACGTATTGATATTATTCCGACCTCTCTGATCCTTGCCCAGTCGGCCGAGGAAAGCGGCTGGGGCACGTCGCGCTTTGTCCGTGCAGGCAATGCCCTGTTTGGTCAGTGGGCGTGGGGTGACGAAGAAGGGATCGTTCCCAAAGATCGTGAGGAAGGCAAGAATCACGTCATCAAGTCATTTGGCAGCCTGATGGACAGTGTGCGCGCCTATGCCCGTAATATCAATTCCCATCCGGCCTATCAGGCCCTGCGCGAACGCCGCGCGGTTCTGCGGGCCGATGGTGACCTGATCAATGGCTGGGACCTTGCCGAAACCCTGACCAAATATTCAGAACGCGGCGAAGAATATGTCGATAGCCTTCATGCCATCATGCGGGCCAATGGCCTCAATGAGCTGGATGGTCTGACCTTTGCGGCTGGCGATGTTCCTCCGCCGCCAAAAGTTCTGGCCTCACTTGACTGATCACGGTCGACTGGATGGACCAACAGATAAGCAAAAGGGACCCGAACGGGTCCCTTTTTTACTTCGTCGCACGACAGTGTCAGGTGGCAGTCGGAAATCTTATCGCTCCCCGCGATAGATCCAGCCCTTTTCGGACTTCAGCAACCGGATTTCGTTCTCGACCGTGCGCCGGTCACCGGGCTTGAATTCGCCTTCCTTCATTGCCAGCATTTTGGTTTTCACCAGATCAATCGCGTCACTGACCGTATTGCCAACATCATCCATATTTCCGGCAGCCTTGCCCCTTTCGCTGACATCATCGGCAAAGTCGGCGATTGAACGATCAAAGACCAGCTCATAGCGCACCATCACAATAACCTCGTCATCTCCTTCGGAAATGCTGTTGGTTTTGGTGACATTTTCCACATGGCCGACCTTGGCATAGGGATCTTCGCGAAAACGTTCGATCACCGCTGTGGTGATCTCGTCGGCATTCGGCCCGCTGGCCTGTTCGTCTTCACAGGCGGCAAGAAGCGGGAAAAACATGAAAACAGCGAGAAATCGGGTCAGCTGGCCCATACGGTATTTCCTATTTTTTGTGCAATAATGGCATGACATGTTGGTCATATGCCCAAATCATGTGGCAAAAATCGGGTCAAATTGCCTTTGCCACCATATGGTATCACATAAGATATCCATCCATTATTTCAGAAATGCCGTGTCTGGTCAGGACCATATTTCGATCAAAATCGATATCCATGCTGATGCATAATCCGGAACTATGCTCTGGACAGGACACCAAGCTTGATCCTTTATGAATCAAGGCATTGCACCCAAGGCTTCTGGAACTGAATTGTGATTTTTGATCTGATCATTGCATTTGCGACTGTCTGCGTTGCAATAGTCCTGTCGATGCGTTCTGTCGCCTATTTTCCCTTGTGGCGTGCCGTTGTTACCCCGCTTGCATCAATCATTGGCAGCGGTTTTTTGTTGCTTGGCCCGATCCTGAATATCGGATATGGCGGCTATGCGCCGCTGATCATGCTGGTTCTGTGTTTTGTCGCCTATCTGTTTGGCGGTGCGATCCGCTACAATATCGCATCGGGTGAAAAGGCCATTCAGGATGGCGACTTTGGCCCGCTTGCGATCCGGATCGAAACCCTGTCCTCCTGGGCGCTGGCCTTTGCCTATATCATCTCGGTTTCCTATTACCTCAATCTTCTGGGTGCCTTTGCGCTCAGTCTCACACCATTCAAGTCCGGTTTTGACGCCAAACTTCTGACCACCGCAGTTTTCATCACTATCGTTCTGGTCGGATGGTCGCGCGGTTTCAAAAGCCTTGAGAAGATGGAATATGTATCGGTCAGTTTGAAACTGGCGATCATTGCCGGGTTGCTGGTCGGTTTGATGGCGCATTTCGGCCATCGGGCGCTTGATGACGCCCTTATTTTCAATCCGGAAAAAGTTACCGGCTGGTCCGCTGTCACGCTGACCTTCGGATTATTGATCGCCGTCCAGGGCTTTGAGACATCGCGTTATCTTGGATCGGAATATGATGCCAGAACCCGCATCAGATCGATGCGTCTGGCCCAATGGCTGTCGACGGCGATCTATCTGGTTTACATCCTTTTGATTTCATATGTCTTTCGCCCCGATCAGATGTCGCCATCTGAAACCGGCATCATCGACATGATGAAGATTGTCGCCCCGATCCTGCCCTTCCTTCTGGTCGCAGCCGCGCTGGCATCGCAATTCAGTGCGGCAGTTGCCGATACCAGCGGATCGGGTGGTCTGTTTGCCGAACTGTCGCGCAAGCGTATCAGCGAACGCCAGGCCTATTTGCTACTGGCTGTGATCGGCATTGCATTGACCTGGTCGGCCGATATCTATGCGATTGTCAGCTATGCCTCGCGCGGTTTTGCCATCTATTACGGCTTGCAGGCGGGCTTGAGTGCGGTGATCGCGGCCAAACAACAAGCTGGCTGGCATCGGGTCGGATTTTACGCGTTGCTCGCCGCATTGGCCACCGTCATCGCAGTTTTCGGTCAATCCGTCGAATAGCGCCTGCATCAACGCAGCATAGAGACAAAAATGGCGGAGACTGAAAATCAGCTCCGCCATTTTGCAAAAAATCGTCAGATCTTTACCTTAACCGTGCTCGGCCTCATGGGCGGCAAGGGCGGCAAGATTGACAAGATCATTCACGGTCGAGCCCATCTGTGCGATCTGGGCCGGTTTTTCCAGCCCGATCATCACCGGACCGACCACCGTACCCCCGCCAAGCTTGTCCAGAAGCTTCGATGCCGTCGTTGCCGCATGAAGGGCCGGCATGACAAGCACGTTGGCCGGACCGGACAGGCGGCAGAACGGATAAAGCTTCAGCAATTCGGTATCGAGCGCGACATCGACCGCGATATCACCATCGAATTCGAAATCGACATTGCTGCGTTCAAGGATGCCAACAGCTTCGCGGATACGGTCGGTATCGGGGCTGTAGGGGTTGCCAAAGGTCGAATGCGACACCATCGCCACACGCGGCTCATGACCAAGCTGACGGGCCTTCTCGGCAGCCTGGAAGGCGATCTCGGCCAGTTCTTCGGCATTGGGAAGGTTGTGCACGCGCGTATCGGCGATAAACACCGTGCGGCCCTTTGCAATCGCGATCGAAAGACCCATCGGGATTTCGCCCTGCTTGGCATCGATCACGGTTGCGATATCGGTAAAGCTGCGCGCAAAGTTGCGGGTCAGACCGGTGATCAGACCATCTGCATGACCCTTTGCCACCATGACGGAGGCAAAAACGTTACGTTTCTGGTTCACCATGCGCTGGCAATCACGCCACAGATAGCCTTTGCGCTGCAGGCGTTCATACATGAATTCGGCATATTCGGCATTGTGACCCGAAAGTGCAGCATTGTTGATTTCAACACCTTCAAGGCTTTCGATGCCAAGTTTCTTGGCACTTTCATGGATGCGATCTTCGCGTCCGATCAGGATCGGCGTGCCATAGCCCGAATTGCGATAGGCCACAGCTGCACGAATGACCGTTTCCTCCTCGCCCTCGGCAAAGGCGATGCGTTTCGGATGCGCGCGGACATAATCGGAAATCAGCTGAAGATGGGCGGCCGTCGGATCAAGACGACCACGCAGCTGGTTTTCATATTCTGCCATATCAATGATCGGGCGACGGGCAACGCCACTATCCATTGCCGCCTGGGCAACGGCCTTTGGCACCGCAATGATCAGACGCGGGTCAAACGGGGCCGGAATGATATATTCCGGACCATATTGCAGACGACGCCCGGAATAGGCCGCAGCCACCTCGTCAGGTACATCTTCACGCGCCAGCGACGCCACCGCATGAGCCGCAGCAATTTTCATTTCCTCGTTGATCGTCGATGCCTGAACATCAAGCGCACCACGGAAGATATAGGGGAAACCAAGCACATTGTTGATCTGGTTCGGGTAATCCGAACGCCCGGTCGCACAGATCGCATCATTGCGGATCCCGGCAACTTCTTCCGGGCTGATTTCCGGGTCCGGGTTGGCCATGGCAAAGATGATCGGCTGTTTGGCCATCGATTTGACCATCTTGGCCGTCACTGCCCCCTTGACCGACAGACCAAAGAACGCATCGGCACCATCCATGGCTTCTTCAAGCGTACGGGCATCGGTTTCTGCCGCATGCGCCGATTTCCACTGGTTCATGCCATCTTCGCGACCTTTATAGATCACGCCGCGCGAGTCACACATGATGACATTGTCCGGCGACACACCCATGCTTTTGACCAGCTCGCAGCAGGCAATCGCCGCCGCACCGGCACCATTGATGACAAGCTTGATGTCCTTAAGCTCGCGCCCGGTCAGGTCGCAGGCATTGATCAGGCCCGATGCCGCAATGATGGCCGTGCCGTGCTGGTCATCGTGGAAGACCGGAATATCCATCACTTCGCGCAGGCGCTGTTCGATGATGAAGCATTCCGGTGCCTTGATGTCTTCAAGGTTGATGCCGCCAAACGAAGCCCCAAGGAAACGCACGCAATTGACGAATTCGTCGACATCCTCGGTCGAGACTTCAAGATCAAAGCCGTCAACATCGGCAAAGCGCTTGAACAGCACAGCCTTGCCTTCCATCACCGGCTTGGAAGCCAAAGCCCCAAGATTGCCGAGGCCCAGAACCGCAGTCCCGTTGGAGATGACCGCAACAATGTTACCCTTCGAGGTGTAATCATAGGCAGTGGCAGGGTTTTTCGCGATTTCAAGACACGGCACCGCAACGCCCGGTGAATAGGCCAGGGACAGGTCGCGCTGGGTGGTCAGCGGCTTGGATGCGGTGATTTCGATTTTGCCGGGGCGGCCGCTGGAATGAAACAGCAGCGCTTCGCGGTCACGAACCTTGATTTCTTTATCTGACATTATGTTTTCACTGACGCTTGCGTGGTAAGTTGGAAAGCAATCTGTATTGCGTGTGTAGTTTATCCTGATCGACATAAATTCGGTGTGGGACCGTCATGTCGGACCGCCCAATAAATCAGGCTTCGCGCCCCGGGTCAAAGGCGACGTTAACGGCAACCGCAAAATTACGTAGCGTTTTCTGTATGTTGCGATGCAACAATACACATCCTTACCTGTATATTTTGATCCTGTTTTCGCGATTGCCAGTTGACCGCGGGTCCGATCATGACAAATCTGTTGGCAAATAGACGTGATTTTTCAGTGACGTAATTGCGCGATCCCGATCCTGCCATCCGGGCATAAAACACGTTGCAGCGCGCAATAACGGACGGATTTCAAACGGAAAAACACCTTTTCCACGATCCGGAAAAACTCAGAGGAAACAGGGTGATGCAACCGCTTCTAAGGGTTCTGACCATCATCGGAATGACAATCTGCGTCGCGACACCGGGCGTAATGTCCGCAACCGCTGGCGAAACCGTTTCATTCCCCTTTGATCCGGCCACAGGTGAAAGCCGCCTGTATGATGTGGTCAAAACCCGCGAAACCCGGCGCAATCTTCAAAGTGATCAGACAAGCACCAACCGCCTGACCATGTCGATCCCGATAACCGTGACGGGTAAGGATGATCAGGGCTTTGAAATGCGGGCGTCCTATAACGACATCGCCATTACCGCACCAGATGCCGATGACCCGGCCTATCGCCTTGCCACCGGGCTTGCCAGACTGACAGAGGGGTTCGGTTTTGAATTCCGTACAACCGATACCGGCGTTCCGGTTGCCCTGACCAATATGGAGGCGGTCAAAACCGATCTTCTGCCGCGGGTCTTTGCCAAACTTGATGATGTGATCGCGCATTATACTGATAACCCGCGCATGGCCGCGACCCTTGATCCGGTGCGACAGGCCTTTGCCAATATGTCAGCCGGGGCCGGGGTTCAGATCACCCTGCGCGATGTCTTGCCGGTCTTTTCGGTCACGGGGATCGAATTGCCCCTTAACGAACCGCTTGCCATCCATCGGGAAATACCGTGGGAGCTGACCGGATCGAACCTTGTGGTCACTGGCGAGATGAAAATAACCGCGATCAATGAGGATCAGGCGACCCTCACGCTCAGCCAAAGCTACACCCGTGAAAGTGTGCGCAACGGCATTGCCTTTTTGCTTTCGCAGATGGCGGGCATGGACAAGGCATCAATGGAACGCACCACCAAACAGCTCCGCGCCTGGGAAGATTACGACATCCAGACGACGATTACCGCCACCCTGCCGCGATCTGGCGGATGGCCGACCCAGATCGACCATCACCAGACCTTTATCGCCGCCGGTCAGACGCAAACAACCCGTCTGAGCTACAGGCTGGCCAACTAAACGGCCTTTTGGTCGCTATTTCGCGACATGCAGATGGATGTTGGTGGCCCCATGTTTTTCCAGAATGGCTTTTGCCGTTGCTTCGGCACCTTCCATCGACGGATCAAGACGCACCCACAGGATCACGGAGCCTGCGTCAACTGCGCGGGCAAAATCCTCGGTATGGGGGGTGGAGGTAACTTCATCAATGAATTCACGAAGGGCGACCGCACCAACCCCTGCCCCGATCACAATTGCTGCCGGGGCGGTTGCCGCGCCGCCAAACAGGGCAATGGCACCAGATGCCACCAGCGGCACTTCATATTTCACTTCGCCGACCAGTGCGGTCAGCACATCTGACCAGGACCGGCCGTCTGATCCGGCGACATCAATCGATTCATGGGAACTCAGAACCGAAAGATCGGTTCGCGCAAAACCACTGCCCCGCAGTGCATTCACGGCAGCATCAAAGCTGTCTTTCGTATCGAACAATCCGACCAGTTCCGGGGCCTGCGAGGTGGTCTGTTCTGCTGCCATTTTGCGCTCTCCTTGGTGACTGTTTTCCGCTACAAGAATGTCAGTACACATCGACAGTCCTGTCCGGTGCAATACATATATATTTTACGGAAATTCAGGCGTTGCAATGGCATAGGTCAAAAACTATGACTTCGCACTTTGCCACCTCTCGTCAATGCCTTCAGGGTTTGCTATCACAGACGTCATGAACAACATCGCTGATACATCCGACACCACACCGACCGCGCCATCCTTTTCCCGTGAAGGCGCAACACCCATGATGATGCAGTTCCTTGAAATCAAGGAACAGTATCAGGACTGCTTGCTGTTTTATCGGATGGGCGATTTTTACGAGCTGTTCTTTGACGATGCAGTCAAAGCCGCCGAAGCCCTTGATATCGCCCTGACAAAACGCGGCAAGCATCAGGGTAACGAAATTCCCATGGCCGGTGTTCCCGTCCATAGTCACGAAACCTATCTTCAGCGTCTTATTCGCAAAGGGTTCCGTGTTGCCGTCTGCGAACAGATGGAAGACCCGGCAGAGGCCAAAAAACGCGGTGCAAAATCCGTGGTCAAACGCGGTGTCGTTCGCCTGATCACGCCCGGTACCCTGACCGAAGACAGCCTTCTGGATGCACGGCGCCACAATTATCTGGCAGCCGTTTCGGAAGTGCGTGGCAAGGTCGGTCTGGCCTGGCTTGATATGTCGACCGGCGACTTTTTTGTTCAGCCCTGTGATATGGCAGGCCTTCCGGCTGCCCTGGCACGGCTTGATCCGGGTGAAATCCTGTTTTCGGAAAAGATGCTCAACCGCGCAGACGTGTTTGACATTTATGCCGAATACAAAAACATCATCACGCCGCAGCCGACCGCGCGCTTTGATGCTGAAAATGCCCAGCTGCGCCTGAAAAAGCTCTATCAGGTCGAAGCTCTTGATGCCTTTGGCGGGTTCGAGATTGCCGAACTTTCCGCAGCCGGGGCGCTGATTGATTATGTCGATCTGACCCAGAAAGGCCAGATGCCCCGTCTGTCGCCCCCGACCCGTGTGGCCGAGGGTGCGGCGATGGAAATCGATGCCGCCACCCGCCGATCACTGGAACTGATCCAGACCCAGTCGGGTGAGCGCAAAGGATCGCTTCTTTCGGTCATTGACCGCACCCGGACCGGGGCCGGGGCACGGTTGCTGGCCGCCCGTCTGTCGGCGCCTCTGACCAATGCCGAAGAAGTCAATAAACGCCTTGATCTGGTTGAATATTTCCATGATCGCGATGCGCTGCGCTCGGACCTGCGCGCCGCCCTTGGGGAATGCCCCGACATTGAACGTGCGTTGTCGCGTTTGTCGGTTGGTCGTGGTGGTCCGCGTGATCTGGCGGCGATGCGTGACGGTCTGTCCTGTTCCTTTGCGATTGGCAATCTGCTGGCCAAGCCCGATGGCGGCAATGATGGCCTGACCACCCAGCCAGAGGCACTTGGCGATCATTTGACCGCAATGGGCCATCATGGCGATCTGATTGATCTGTTGCGTCGGGCAATGTCGGAAAACCTGCCGCTTCTGGCCCGTGATGGCGGCTTTATCGCCGGGGGATATCACCCGCCGCTTGATGAATTGCGCATGCTTTCAAGCGAAAGCAAAAAACTCATCGCCAATCTTCAGGCCCGCTATACCGAGCAGACCGGGATTTCAAATCTTAAGGTCAAACACAACAACGTTCTGGGCTATTTCATCGAGGTATCGGCCAAAACCGCCGACAAGATGATGGAAGAAGACGAGTTCATCCACCGCCAGACCATGGCAAATGCGGTGCGTTTCACCACCGTCGAGCTTTCCGAACTTGAAAGCAAGGTCTCCAAGGCAGGCGACCAGGCGCTTGCCCTTGAGCTTGAACTGTTCGAGGAACTGGTTGCCGCCGTTCTGACCAAGGCCGACGCCATCGCCAAATGTGCGCAGGCATTGGCCGGTCTTGATGTATCTGCCGCCCTTGCCGAACTGGCCCGTGATCAGGGCTGTGTGCGCCCGAACATTGATAACAGCCTTGCCTTTGACATTCGCGGCGGTCGCCATCCGGTGGTCGAAGCAGCCCTGCGTGAAAATGGCGACTCACCCTTCGTTGCCAATGATTGCCGCCTTGAAGATGAACAAAGCCTGTGGCTGATCACCGGTCCGAACATGGCCGGTAAATCGACCTTCCTGCGCCAGAATGCCCTGATTGCGGTTCTGGCCCAGATCGGCGCATTCGTTCCGGCGGCCAAGGCCCATATCGGGGTGATTGACCGGCTGTTTTCGCGCGTGGGGGCGGCCGATGATCTTGCCCGTGGCCGATCGACCTTCATGGTCGAGATGGTTGAAACTGCATCGATCCTTAATCAGGCAACGGACCGGTCGCTTGTCATCCTTGATGAAATCGGGCGCGGCACGGCGACCTTTGATGGCCTGTCGATTGCCTGGGCTGTGGTTGAAAACCTTCATGAAATCAATCAATGCCGTGGCCTGTTTGCCACCCATTATCATGAACTGACCGCGCTTGCCGCCAAGCTTGCCCATCTGTCCTGTCACACCATGCTGATCAAGGAATGGCAGGGCGAGGTTGTGTTCCTCCATGAAGTCGGTGCAGGCAGTGCGGATCGTTCATACGGCATTCACGTCGCCCAGCTTGCCGGTTTGCCAAAACCCGTGATCAAGCGCGCCGAACAGGTTCTGAAAACCCTTGAAAAGGGCGAACAGGGCGGTGCGGTTTCCAAACTTGCCGATGACCTGCCACTGTTTGCGGTGGCCATCGAACAGGCCGCAAAGGAAGAACGTGCGAGCACCCCTTCCCTGTCAGATGGTCAAAAGGCCCTTCTTGATGCGGTTGCCGATCTTGATCCCGATAACATGACCCCGCGCGAAGCCCTTGATGCACTTTATCGGCTGCGTGCTTTGAAAGACTAGGCAATCAAAACTGTATCTGGCAAAGCTGGATCTGGCGCATGAAAAACAGGCACCTTGCCCTTATATGAGGCAGGTGCCTGTTTTGTTTTGACGAGCAAGCAACACGATCTAACAGCCCGGATTTCGGCACGGCACATGCATAGGGTGCGGTCGCAATAAATTGTCGTTACTATGGTATTGGCTTTAATCGGCACTCAGACCGCAAGCAGGCGCAAGGAAACCGACCAACGTGACCTACAAGATCAAAAAGCAGCGCGAAATCATCGACCGGAAAACAGTCTTTGCCGAGCTTGAAGCGATTGCAAATGACCCGGATCTGAAAAACTTCAAACAGCGCACCGCAGTTCTCAAAAAGCTGAAATCGGTCATGGAGGCCGGTCGCACTGTCATTCGCACCCGCTTTGAAGCCAGCAATTCCGGTCAGGAAACGGTCTTTTCCAACAGCTTCCTGATGGATCAGCTGGTGCGCCTGATCCATGATTTTGCCATCAGTTTTGTCTATCCGCTGCATAATCCCACCAATGAACAGCGCATGTCGATTGTCGCGGTCGGCGGTTACGGGCGTGGCGACATGGCGCCGCATTCGGATGTCGATATCCTGTTTCTGTTCCCCTACAAACAGACCGCCCATGGCGAACAGGTGGTTGAATTCATTCTTTATATGTTGTGGGATCTGGGTCTTAAGGTCGGTCACGCCACCCGGTCAGTTGATGATTGCCTGCGCATGGGCAAACAGGACATTACGATTCGCACCAACCTTCTAGAAAGCCGGTTCGTCTGGGGCGATGAGGAAACCTATAATCTGTTTCGCACCCGATTCATGGATGAACTGGTCAAGGGCAGCGGTCTTGAATTCATTGAAAAGAAACTCAATGAACGCGATGACCGCCATGTCCGGATGGGGGATTCGCGCTATGTGGTCGAACCCAACGTCAAGGATGGCAAGGGCGGCCTCCGTGACCTGCACACCCTGTTCTGGATCGGCAAATATCTTTATCGCGTCAATTCACCGATGGAACTTGTCGACCTTAAGGTCCTGACCCGCAAGGAAGCACAAGGCTTCCTCAAAGCCCAGAATTTCCTGTGGGCAGTGCGGTGCTGGTTGCACTATCTGTCTGATCGCGAAGAAGACCGTCTGACCTTTGACACGCAGCGCGAAATTGCATCCCGCCTTGGCTATACCGATCATGCCGGGGCCTCGGGTGTCGAGCGCTTCATGAAACACTATTATCTGATGGTCAAACATGTCGGCAACCTGACGCGCATATTCTGTGCCGCCCTTGAAGAACGCCATCAGCGTCGCCCGCTGATCCGTTTCCCCGGCAAGCTGTTTGGCACCAAGGAAATTGACGGGTTCGAATTACGCAATGAACGACTGACCGTTGAAAATCTCGGCGTTTTTGAAGAAGACCCGATCAAGATTTTGCGCCTGTTCCTGGTCGCCCATCAGAACGGGGTCGGCATCCATCCCGAAACCCTGCGCTGGGTGACGCAAAGCCTGAAATTTGTCGATCACAAATTGCAAAATGATCCGGTTGCCAACGAGGTCTTTCTTGAAATCCTGACCCACCGCAACAGCCCCGATATTGCCCTTCGCAAGATGAACGAGGCCGGGGTTCTTGGCCGTTTCATCCCCGATTTCGGGCGTGTCGTTGCCCAGATGCAATATGACATGTACCACACCTATACCGTGGACGAGCACACCATCCGCGCCATTGGCATCCTCAACCAGATTGAAAATGGCGAACTGGCCGGAGACGCCCCTGTGGCCACCCGGATCATGGGCAAGGTCATCTCGCGGCGTGTGCTGTATGTTGCCGTCCTGCTTCATGATATTGCAAAGGGACGAGGCGGTGATCATTCCGAGCTTGGGGCCGAGGTCGCCGAAAAGCTCTGTCCGCGTCTTGGCCTGTCACCGGCAGATACCGAAACCGTTTCCTGGCTGGTCAAGGCCCATCTGTGGATGAGCCTGACCGCCTTCAAGCGTGATCTCAATGATCCGACCACGATCAAGGCCTTTGGCGATCTGGTGCAATCACAGGAACGTTTGCGCTTGTTGCTGTGTCTGACCGTGGCCGATATTCGCGCGGTTGGCCCGAATGTCTGGAATGGCTGGAAGGCAACGCTTTTGCGTGAGCTCTACTTTGCCACCGACGATCTTCTGTCGGGTGGCCTGAACGCCGACAGCCGCGATTCGCGTGTTGCCAATGCGCAGATGGCCCTGCGCGAGGCACTGGCCGATTGGCCAACGGACGATATCGAAGACTTCATTGATCGCGGCTATCCGTCCTATTGGCTCAGTTTCGATACCGATGTGCATGTCAAACACGCCTATCTGACCCGGGATGCCAAGAAAACCGGTGCCGAGATCACCGTTGATGTCCGCATTGATACCGAAATCGATGCCACCGAAATCACGGTTCACACCACCGACCATCCGGGCCTCTTTTCCCAGATTGCTGGTGCCATGGCCCTGTGCGGGGCCAACGTTGTTGATGCAAAGATCCTGACCCTTGCAGATGGCATGGCGCTTGATACCTTCTTTGTTCAGGACACCAATGGCGAGGCGTTTAACGACACGGCCAAGCTCGAAAAGTTGCGTGAAACCCTTGAACAGGTGATTTCGGGCCGCCTGCGTCCCAGTCATGAAATCGAACGTCGCCAGACCAAGGACAACTCGCACCGCACCGCCGTCTTCAAGGTCGAACCCAACGTCATCATCGATAACAAGGCCAGCCGCACCCATACGGTGATTGAAATTACTGCGCGCGACCGTCTTGGCCTGCTTTATGACATCACGCGCGCCTTGCGCGACCTGTCATTGCAGATCGCATCAGCCCGTATTTCCACCTTTGGCGAACGCGCGGTTGACGTCTTTTATGTGAAGGATGTGTTTGGCCTGAAAATCGATAGCCGGACCAAATTTGTCCAGGTCAAGGAAACCCTGACGCAATCGATTCAGAATAATTAAGACCCGTGAAATACAAACCGGATTGATCCAGTACCCATATGGCGTCCTTGACGCCACCACGGTATGGATCAATCCGGTAGTTCCAATCTCCGCGATCAGAACGGTATCTTGTCGTATGGAGAATTGTGACGGACGAGGAAGGGTAAAAACCAAATCCGACATCGTGACCTGTTATTCACGATGTCGTTGTCCTCGGAGTGCAGCAGGTTGAGGTGGATCCCCTTATTTCCCCGCCCGTCCAATAATGAGGCTCGCGTCCCAACGAATCCTCAGCGAATTGGAATTTAGTCCCTCAGCAACATGTTTTCTGTGACGACTGTCACAACCGGCGAAAAAAAAATGCCCCGGTTCAACGACTTTCATATTTCTGTGATATAGGTTTACCCGGTTTGCGACGCCTCATTACGACTTCTTCACCTTCACCTGTCAGATTTTCATCCAGCCAGCTTGATAATTGCCGCAATTGGCGATCATCACAGCCAAACCCGACGACTCCTTGAGACGGAATGCTTTCGAATGTCGCTTGTACGCTCCATTGCCACGGTGAGTGGCTTTACCCTGTTGTCCAGATTGCTGGGCTTTTGCCGCGACATTCTGATTGCCGGTATGCTGGGGGCCGGGGGCATGGCCGACGCATTCTTTGTTGCGTTCAAATTCCCAAACCTGTTTCGCCGTCTGTTTGGCGAAGGAGCCTTTTCGGCGGCTTTCATCCCGCTTCTGGCCGGTGACATTGAAAAGCGCGGCATGGAGGCCGCGCGCGAATTTGCCGCACGCGCCATGTCGATGCTGGTGTTGATTACCGGTTTTCTGGTTGCAATCATTGAAATCATAATGCCCTGGGCGATGTATGTCTTCGCGCCGGGCTTTGCCCAGGACCCGGAAAAATTCGCGCTCGCCGTCGAATTGTCGCGCATTACCTTCCCGTATCTTGCCTTTATTTCTGCCGTCGCGCTGATGTCGGGTGTTTTAAACACCCTTCACCGCTATGCCGCCGCCGCCGGGGCGCCGATCATTCTCAATATCTGTCTGATTGCCGCCCTGCTTGGCCTGACACCGATGACCGAAACCCCGGCCCATGCCCTTGCATGGGGGGTGGCCGCCGCCGGTGTCGCCCAGTTCATCTGTCTGGTCATTGCCTGCAAACGCGCGGGATTTGCCATCAAATGGCAGATGCCCAGGGTCGATGACCGGGTCAAACTGCTTGGCAAACGCATGATCCCGGGCATGATCGGGGCTGGCGTCTATCAGTTGAACCTTCTGATCGATACCATGCTGGCATCACTTGTTTCCGACGGGGCGGTGTCCTGGCTTTATTATGCCGACCGCGTACAACAGCTCCCGCTCGGGGTGATCGGTATTGCGATTGGCACTGCTCTTTTGCCGACGCTTTCGCGCCAGTTGCAGGGGGCTGATCCCAAAACCGCGATGTATAGCCAGAATCGCGGCATTGAAATCGCGCTTTTGCTCACCCTTCCGGCCGCGGTTGCCCTTGGCGTCATGGGATTGCCTGTGATCAATGTCCTGTTTGAGCGCGGGGCCTTCGGGGCCGAAGAAACCCGCATGACCGGCCTTGCCCTGATCGTTTTTGCCTTTGGCCTCCCGGCCTCGGTTCTGGTCAAGGTTCTTGCACCGGGCTTCTTTGCCCGTGAAGACACCAAAACTCCGATCCGCATCGGTATTTCCTGCATGATCCTGAATATCGTTCTGATCATCGCCCTGATGCCATGGTTCGGCCATCTTGGCATTGCTGCCGCGACCTCTGTTTCGGTTTGGGTCAATGCCGGATCACTGGGCTTCCTGCTTCATCGCCGCGGCGATCTTGTGTTTGATGCCCGACTGGTCAGACGGTTGCCGCGCATCTTGCTGGCATCGGTTCTGATGGGGGCGGCATTGTGGTTTGCCATTGATGTCTTCTGGGACAATGATGCGCTTTCGGTCATGCGGATCACCATCATGACGGCCTGTGTCATTGGCGGTTTGATGATCTATGGCCTATCGGCCCAACTGCTTGGTGCAACCAACCTTTCCGAGCTCAAGGCGACCTTCAAACGCGGAAAAGCCCCCCGCACGCAATAAATCCGGCCAATTCCCGACAAGCTGCTTGACCTCATCGCGCCGGGCGGCTTAACTCCGCGCTGCTTGCTTGCATGCTCGTCCGCCGGCGGGTGTCCAAAACTTGGCGGAGTATGCAGGCTTTATTGATCATCACTTGAAATGGACGACAACGTTATGGAACGTGTGTTTTCGGGCGCTCAGCCCACCGGTAACCTTCATCTTGGCAACTATCTTGGCGCAATCCGTAACTGGGTTGCCTTGCAGAAGCAGTATGATTGCATCTTCTGTGTTGTTGATATGCATGCCATCACGGTCTGGCAGGACCCCAAAGAACTGCGTTCCAACATCCGTGAACTTGCTGCGAGCATGATTGCGTCGGGCATTGATCCGGAAAAACATGTGCTGTTCAACCAGAGTCAGGTTTCCGCCCATGCCGAACTGGCCTGGATCTTTAACTGTGTCGCGCGTATCGGCTGGATGAACCGCATGACCCAGTTCAAGGAAAAGGCCGGCAAGCATCGCGAAAATGCCTCCCTTGGTCTGTATGCCTATCCGAGCCTGATGGCCGCAGACATTCTGGCCTATAAGGCGACCCATGTTCCGGTTGGCGAAGACCAGAAACAGCATCTTGAACTGGCCCGCGATATCGCGCTGAAATTCAACAATGATTACGGCGTTGAAGATTTCTTCCCGCAGCCCGAACCACTGATCCTTGGTCCGGCAACCCGTGTGATGTCGCTGCGGGATGGCGCGAAAAAGATGTCCAAATCCGATGCATCGGATATGGCGCGCATCAATATGACGGATGATGCCGACACGCTGTCCAAGAAAATCCGCAAGGCCAAAACCGACCCGGAACCACTGCCGAGTGAAGCAGCCGGTCTTGAAGGCCGCCCGGAAGCCAAGAACCTGATCACCATCTATGCGGCCCTGACCGACAGCACGGTTGATGCGGTTCTGGCCGAGCATGGCGGCACGCAATTCTCGGGCTTCAAACAGGCGCTGACCGATGTGGTTGTTGAAAAACTCGCCCCGATCACCGAGGAAATGGCACGTCTTAAAGCCGATCCGGCCTATATCGACAGTGCACTGGCAAAGGGTGCGGAGCGCGCCAATGCCATCGCCCAGCCGATCCTGCGCGAGGTCAAGGAAATCGTCGGCTTCCTTAACAGCTGATCAGATCACCGTTTGAAATGACAAATCCCGCTTGTGCATCACAGGCGGGATTTTTTTAAAACGCGGCATTGCCAAGGACGATCAGATGGCATTGCCCGTCGATTGGGGCTGGTTTTGCTTTTGCATGGCCTGATATTTCTTCAACCCGTCCATCATGGTCTGACTGAACCATGCACCGACCGGTTCTTCTGTCCCGATATGGCTTGATGCGCGTTCCATCAGGGGGTGCATTTCGGCTGCATCCTCTGCTGCGCTGTTGGCCGTATTGTTTGTCGCATTATTCACGCGCGTATCGCTGCTGTGGCTGACCGGGCGCGCTGTCATAGTCCCCTGATCGGCGACCGCATTGCTGCTTGCAACGGCTTCTGCTGCCATGGTCTGTGCCTTGTCACGCCCAAGGGCTGCGTTAAACCGTGCTGCCATTTCGGCAGCGGATAACGGTTCACCGCCGCCAAGATTTGACCGATCTTGAGTGCCCGGATTGTTCACCTTATCCAACACACCATTAAGCGATGATTGTTTAGCCGAGGCACCCGACACACGCTTTGATTCACGCGCTTGGTATTCAGCCATCTCAGAAGAAATCGCCATTGTATTTGCTTCACGACTCAGGCGTCCGCCATTTTGCGCGCGTGCCCATACCGTATTGCCGCCATCATTGCTAAATGTCGGGCGACGAAGGCCATCACTGGCAGACGAGTTTGACGCAATGGTCTGTTTGACGTTCGATACCGGGTTAGTGGTTCCCGCTGAGGCCATGGCAACTGCCAGTTCTGCGGGATCATTAGCGGGCAGCTGGCTTGCGCTTTCGGCCTGGCCAAGCTGGGGCTCGGATTGCGGATGCATTTGTGCAGTTTGCTGTGCCTGCAGCACCGGATTTGCTATCGGTTGTACCAATGCCGCGCTTTGACCCCAAGGCAGATTCAGATCACTTGCCTTGATGCCATAGGCAGCTGCGTTCGAGGCAGTATTGGCCGATGCCAGAATGGTCTGGTCAACCGGGGTGGTGGGTGCTGTTTGCACAATCGTTGCCTGCTCTGCCGCTGAGGTGCTTGCAAGAGCGGATGGCGTTGTTTGCTGCCCGGCCATCCAGGGCAGAACCAGATCCCCCTGATATGTGGCGTCAAAGGCTGCGACATTGGTCGGTGTTGCGGGGTTTTCGGACGCATCGGCAATCGCGGTCCCGGCATCACCGGAACCACCACCAAAGCTGTTCTCGACAAAGGCCATGACGTGCGCGCCGGTATCTTCACCGGTCACAGCATCAACCACGGCATCAATTGCCGCCCCGGCAAGGCCAAAGACCCCGCCAAACAGCCCGCCACCAACGACACGTGCACCGTTACCCAGTTCGTCACCGGTCAGCGACCGGTAAATCATCCCGACACCGGGAATATGTTGCAGGGGATTAATTACATCAATCACATCGCTGAATTCAAAGCCATCCTTGCCGAACATATATTCGGAAAAGCTTCGGCCTTCCGATGTATCGGAAAGCTGGTCAGCCGCGTTGGACTGGGCAAACTTGTTGCCTGCCACATCCCCCGCGACGCCCGGAACGCTACCGGGCGAAATTTGCCGCCAATTTGCACCAATCGACATGATTGTCCTCCTCTTGCCAGATAATTTGCAAAAGGAGTGCCAATTTGTGATTTAATTAATTCATTGAAAAATAAGGATTTTATTCTTAGTAGCTCCGACGCATTCCTGCCTGTCGGAATCTTCTGCCGGGTACCCTAGAACAGATGCCCGGCCCGCTCTTTCTTGGTCTGAAGATAGAATTCATTATGACCATTGGACGGGAATTTGTGCGGAACACGTTCCGACACTTTCACCCCCCAGCTTTCCAGACCCGTCATCTTTTCCGGGTTGTTGGTCAGCAAACGCACCGTTTCAAATCCCAACTGGCGCAACATTTCGGCCGCAGGGCGGTACACACGTTCATCCGCATCAAAGCCAAGCTCTTCGTTGGCATCAAGCGTATCAAAACCACGATCCTGCAAGGCATAGGCACGCAGCTTGTTGACCAGTCCGATGCCACGTCCTTCCTGACGCAGATACAGCACAATGCCGCCCTGCCCGCCCCGCGAGATTTCTGAAATCGCGCCACGTAATTGTGGTCCGCAATCGCAGCGCAGTGATCCGATCAGATCACCGGTGAAACATTCAGAATGCAGGCGGATCAGAACCGGCTTGTCCTTGGCCGGTTCGTCAATCACGATGGCCAGATGCTCCTGCCCGCCATCTTCGGGACGAAACGCAATCACGGTTGCATTTTCGGCATTTTCCAGCGGCACGCGGGCTTGGCTGACCTCGCGCAGACTTGCTGCCGAGGCATTTTCATATCCATTGATGCTTTCTGATTGCAGCACCAGCAAATTCTGGGCACGCGCAAGGTTTTCAAGCTGATCGGGCGCAACCGGTACGGTTACGACAGCAGGCAAAAGGCGGGCAAGTTTGGCCAGACGAATGGCGGCACTTTCGGCCATCGAAACCGGGCGCCAGTCACCCTTTGGCAATGCATCAAGATCAAGCAACGGATTGGCGATCTCGCCCAGACGATCGGCATTGATGCCTGATCGATCCGCACTGACAAAGGCGATAAACGGATCATCCTTGCATGCCCGCCCCAAGGATTTTGCCCGAACGCGCGGAATAACAATTGCCGGTGCTTCGCCTTCGCGGGCAATATCACACAGGCGATCAAAACCGATCTGCGACAGGGGTTCTGCGGCAATCACGGCAACGCTGTGGGCTTCACCATTGTCATGGCCCTGCACCAGGACGACCTCGCCACGGCGCAAATCGGCCACGGCGCGCGACACAGTCACCAGATCGGTGGCCGGGGTCAGATTGCTGTTATTTTGGGCCGGGGCGGCAGAACTTTGAGTCATCGTTATCTTGTCTTTGTGATCACAACATCGCGATCCGGTGGGTATGGGGCTGGATAAGGACCCGGATTACTTAATATAACCGCATTGGTCTGTCTGGTTCGTTTCCAAGTGCTGCGCAAAATCGCAGGAAGATAAACATCTTTCAAGATTTTACGACAAAACTGTCCGGATAAACCGACGACGTGACTGTATTAAGTAAACTGGGTCCTGCACAGGGTTAAAGCGAAAACAGTTTGTTCTTGAAAATGCACTTTAAGGCGCTGATCCTAGGTTATGTACTTTATATAGGGCGGGCTGGCCCGGATGTTCCAGAAAAACAAGAATGTATCCGGCAGTAAGGCAAGCCCAATATATAGACCGGATCGCGCAAGCAGCAAGGGATGGTGAATGTCGACAGGTAAACAGGTTCTTGTGGTCGAAGATGATGCAGCGCTCAGCCAGTCATTGACCGAACAGCTCCGACTGCATGAAGAGTTTGAATGCGTGGTCGCCAAAAGCGGGACAGACGCGCTTGAAGCCGCCAAGGACTCCTATTTTGATGTGATCCTGCTTGATGTCGGATTGCCCGATATGGATGGTCGCGATGTGTGCAAGCTCATGCGCCGGGCCGGTGTAAAATCACCGATCATCATGCTGACCGGTGCCAATAGCGATTCCGATACCATTCTTGGCCTTGAATCGGGGGCCAATGACTATGTCACCAAACCCTTTCGGCTTAATGTCCTGCTTGCGCGCATTCGTGCCCATATCCGCCAGCATGAACAAAGCGAGGATGCCGTTTTTGTGATTGGCCCCTACAGTTTCCAGCCAAGTGCGAAAATCCTGATCGAAACCGCAACCGAAAAGAAGGTCCGCCTGACCGAAAAGGAAACCTCGATCCTGAAATTCCTGTTCCGGGCTGGTGACAAGCCGGTCACCCGCGAGACCCTTTTGGACGAGGTTTGGGGCTATAATGCCGGGGTTACGACGCATACGCTTGAAACCCACGTCTATCGGTTACGTCAGAAAATCGAAAAAGATCCATCCAATGCCGCAATCCTGATCACGGAGCCTGGCGGTTACAAACTGATCCCGTAACCCCGAATTTCCGTCGGTTTTTTTGTATTTCTGCCGTTGGATAAAAAAATCCCGTTCCTTACGGGATTTTTTTGTCACAAACCGTTGGTTCATCCGTCTATGAACTCGGCCTGATTATCCACAGAAAATCAAAAATACGTATTTTTTTGGATAAACCCGCATATTTATGGCGATAAATTCACGATATTTGCGGTTTTTGATGCCAAAATACCAAAATTCCCCTCAATTTAAGGCAATATTGGCCGTTCAATAGCCCCTTGACCCGAAAATAGCCGTTCCAACCCGGACATGCGTAGCACCAAGACGGATTGCTGCCTCGTAATCACCGCTCATTCCCATGCTTTTGATTTTCAATCCATGACGCTCGGCAATCTTGCCAAGCATGGCAAAATGCGGTGCCGGTTCTTCGTCGACCGGGGGAATGCACATCAATCCCCTGATCGGAAGTTTCAGCTCATCCCGGCACATGTTGATAAAATCATCCGCATCCTTGGGCGCGATACCGGCTTTCTGATCTTCTTCGCCGGTATTGATTTGAATGAACAGGTCGGGGCAAAGCCCCGTATTGTCGCGATGCTTGGCCAATGCATTGGCAAGTTTCGGGCGATCAACGGTCTCGATCACATCAAACAGCGCAACCGCATCCTTGAGCTTGTTGGTCTGAAGCGGCCCGATCAGATGAAGTTCGATATCGGGAAATTCTGCGCGCAGACCCGGCCATTTTCCGGCCGCCTCCTGCACCCGGTTTTCGCCAAAGACGCGCCTGCCATCAACAAGTGCCTTGCGAACATGATCTGCTTCATGATTCTTGCTGACACAGACAAGGGTGACCTCGGCCGGATCGCGCTTTACCACGGCACAGGCAGTGTTGATATTGCCCTGAATTTCAGCAAGATTTTCGGCAACATCGTTCTTGCCGGGTGACAGATCATTATCGCTCATGGATGATGGGCCTTTAAACGGTGGCAAAGAATGCACGCCCCAAACGTGCAGAACCAGGATTGTATCAATGGATGACACCCTGATAAAGCAGGCGCGCCAACTCAATTTGCGCAATGGCGGGCCAACAGGTGTCATTGCGCCGGTAATTCTGATGACAGATGATCTGCGTTTGCCCGATCCGGTGGCGGCAATCAAGCAATTACCGCGCGACAGCATGGTTATTTTTCGCCATTACGATCATCCCCATCGCGCCCGCCTGGCCGCAACATTGCGCCAGATATGTCGGGCGCGCCACATCCCGTTTCTGGTGGCAAATGACCTTTCGCTGGCCCTTACGGTTTCGGCAGACGGGCTTCATCTTCCGCAATATCGTATCCTGCAAACGCCGCAGATTTATCGGAAAATTCCGCGTGATATGGTCGTGACATCGGCCTGCCACGGCATGGTGACCCTGAGGCACCTCGCATTGCTCCCGGCCAGATATCGCCCCGATGGTGTTTTGATCTCGCCGGTATTTCCAACCCGAAGCCATCCCGGCGCACCAACCCTTTCGCACAGAACGGTTTTGCACATGGCGAGTATTTGCAAACATCTGGGCATCACCCCGATCGGGCTTGGCGGGATTAATGCAAAAACATGCAGAAATCTGCGGTCCTCATCCCTTGCTTCTTTGGCCGGGATAGGGTTTTCTTCTGGCTGAAACCGCCCAAATCCGGTTGATCGGAGAACCACCGCAAAATGCCCCGCCATCTGCACCCATCGCGCAAAACATTCTCGCGCTTTGCCTCCAGACACGCCTTTCAGTTTGGCTTGCCCAATGTCAGCACCGCTTTAATTCAGCAATCTGACGACAGTCCTGTTTATTTTACGCGCGTAAATTCCCTTTTGCGCCAACAGGTTCTTGGTACTGCCAAAGGTGTCAATATCAAGTCGGATGCTTTTCGGTTTCAGGTACTTCCACGTGCAAAATGGGCAGATACCGATTTTTCCCGAAATTCCGTGCTGTTTCTGGTGCCTGATGATGCGCTGGGCGATTGTGTTGGCATGACACTTTTCCTCAAGGCCCTTCGTCTGCGTTATCCCTCGATCAGAATTGGGGTGCTAAATAGCGGTGCGGCCTCGGACATCTTTGCGCTGGTCCCCGATATCGAGATTTATCAGCTTTTTATCTCCGCCAAACAACTTGCCCGGTTCGACCATGTGATTGACCTGAGCGAGATGGAAGGCTGGAAAGATATCGCGACCATGCCGGTTAATCCGGAAGAAGCGTTGTGCGAAGCCTTTGATATCCCGCTCAGTCCTCTGCCCCCCCGCAAAGTTGGCGCTGGCCCTGAAATGCGGATCGGGATTGTGCCGATGGCATCATCGCCATTACGAACTTTGCCGATTGATCTTGTGTGCAAGATCACAACATTTCTCGATCAGAAGAACACAAGGATCACAATCGTTCTGAATGCCTATCAGGGGGTGATGAAGGCCTATAAGGCAGCCCTCGGAGATTTCGAATCAGAAAACGTCCGGATGATTGATGGCTTCAAAACAATCGGTGATCTGGTAAATTTCGTTTCAGAGCAGGATTATATGGTGGTTGCCGATAGCGGCCCGGCCCATATCACCAAGCTGTTTCAAACCCCCGGTCTTGGCATATATAGCTCTGCCTCGGCCAATATTCTTCAGGGACGGCATCAGAATTTACAAAGCTGGCAAAGTGATTTTGTCGGTCCCCATTGCGCCGCGCCATGTGGTCTTGCCAAAGTGCGGGCAACAGCAGATGGAAAAATCGGCTGCATGGGAAGCTTGAACCTGTCTGCAGCTGAACTCGGCCAATTACCCCAAAAAAGCGATCCGGCTTTGGCCATCGCAATGGTGACAGATCACCCGGTACCTTGTGTTGTACAACTCCACCAGCAAGCACCTGATATTCTTGAAAAACTCAAAACCGACCTGAATCTGAGCTGAACACCAGATCGACGTTCATATCCCCATTGATGGCGTTCAAACAAAGGAAAGGGTGGCCAAAGCCACCCCTTCTTCGTCTGTATCCAATTCCGAAGAATTAGAAGTTCAGAACCAGACCAGTTACAGCGCCGTAACCGTCATTGTCTGCGATAGCAGCATTGTCGGATTCATCGTCGAACCAGAAGATCGAGGATTTCCAGGTCACGCCTGCACCAAGAGTGTAAGCCAGACCGAGGTCAACGGTGCTGACTTCACCGGTACCAGCGAGGTTGGTAACGGTGCTTGACGGATCAATGTCACGGTTGCCGTATTCAGCATAACCATAGGTAAGGGAAACTTTGGCAGCATCCATCGCATAGGAAACGCCAACGTCATATGCGTCTGTATCGCCGCCAGTTTTTTTACCTTTACCCTGTGCGTAGTCATCTTCGATGTGGCCCCAGGAAGAACCGACTACGAAGTTACCAAAACCAACGGTGGCCCCGACTCCGTACCAGTTGCCTTCGCCCTGGTTTTCGCCGACAGCAGAAACACCGAAGGAAATGCCATCGAAGTCAGCCTGGTAGCTTGCGCCAGCAGAAACGATGTTGTCGCCACCAGTTGCGGTGTCGTTGTTGTTCGAACCACTGTCGTCAGCATAGGAAACGCCAGCCTGGAAGCCACCGAAATTCGGGGTGAAGTAGGTGACGCGTTTCTGGTCGCCGCTCGACGGAACAGTGTCGATCAGGTATGCGTCAACCCAGTTGGTCAGATCGCCGTCGTTAACGCCTACCGGGCCAACAGACGGTGCGGTGATACCAAGCGAATCAGCAGCCGAGTCGTCTTTACCGAGTTTAACCTGACCGAAGCCACCGTTTACGAACAGGTACTGTTCGTCGATCTGGTCAGAAGAGGTTTCACCTTCAAGCTCGATGACCGCACCAACTTCGATGCCGTTATCAAGGGTGGTTTTACCTTTGAAATGAACTTCGGTATCGGACTGGAAGGCGTTTTTACGCTCGCCAATGTCCTGGTCAGCAAAGCCAGCCCACTGCTCCATGTAACCACCAACTTCAAGCTGGATTTTCTCAGAAGCCTGAACGTTGCCTGCGACAGCTACAGCGACAAGTGCGCTGGAAGCAAAAAGAATCTTTTTCATCTTTACCCTCAAAGAATGACGTTTCGGGAATGAAGGGTTGAACCGAGCGGCCCTTCAATCTGTCGAGGGTCATAAAGCCAATTAAATGACTTATGGTCAATATACTTAACTAACTATTGGTCATTTATATATCTCAGTGTTGCATTTATGACACGGTATTCGACTACAAATCTCCGTGTATACGAGAAAATCATGAGGTTTCACGTCGTTATAACGATGGTATCGGTCACTTAATTAACTGAAAAATAGATACGTGAATCATGTTTCCGCCGTAAATATCTGTTGGTCATTAATTACGCATGGCGGAATCTCCCGCAAGACAGTTCTTAGCCTCCTGGACAACAGACATTAAAAGAACCCTTCGCCGCAACTCAATCAAGGAAACAAAAAAGCCCCTGTTACAGGGGCTTACTTCAGAGGCATATCTTGTCAGATTAACCAATCCACATATGACTTGTTTCTTCTAATGTGAAACACCTAGAGACCCATCCCGGCAATACCGCCTCGACTCTTCCGAGCTTCATCACTAAAGCAAATCTGATCAAAAAAGAAGGAGGCGGAATATCCGCCTCCTTCAAATTCTTCAACTAACCCAGTGAGGATTAGAAGGAGAGGTTCAGACCGGTTACAATACCGTAAACTTCACCGTCCTGAGCAGCTGTAGCCGCATCTTCTTCGTTCCAGAAGAGCGAAGAAACCCAGGTGACGCCAGCGCCGAGGGTGTAGTTCATGCCAAGGCTAACGCCCTGAACTTCAAGATCGCTGCTAGCGTTACGTACGAGGTTACCAGAAGCAGAACCAGCATACGCTTCACGATCGGTGTATGCATAGGTCAGAGCAACGGTTGCTGCGTCCATGCTGTAGCTTACGCCGAGGTCATAGCCGGTTTTCTCGGTTGCGCCCGAAACGGTACCTGCAGTCGCGCGAGTAGCGTTGAAGTCTTCGTCAGAATGACCGAAGGAACCACCAACGGTGAAGTTGCCGAAACCAACGTTGGTACCGATCGCATAGGACTTACCGGTTTTCGGGTTGTAGTTGGTGATAGCCGAAGAACCTTCACGCGGGCTGGTCGATTCGCCAGCAGCAGAAATTGCGAAGGAAACACCGTCAAAATCACCACGGTATTCTGCGCCAGCGGACAGAACGCTCTTTTCAAAACCGCTCAGTTCTTTGGCATCACTACCTTCAGACGCGGTGCTGTCGGTGTAGGAAACACCAGCGCGGAAACCACCAAGTGACGGGGTGTAGTAGGTGATTTTCATGTCGTCAGAGGACGCATCAGTCCAGACGTCTGCGGTGTTGTTTGCACCCCAGTTGGTGAAATCATCATCGTTCGGGCTGATTGCACCAGCTTTCGGAGCGGAGATGACCATGTCATTCGCTGCGCCGTCTTCAGAGCCGAGTTTGACCTGACCAAAACCACCATTGATGTAGAGGTACTGTTCGTCAACACCAGCTACTTCACCTTCAAGCTCGATCGAAGCACCAACTTCAATGCCGTTATCAAGGGTGGTTGCACCTTTGAAGTGAACTTCGGTGTTGGACTGCTGGAAGTTGTGGCGGTTGCCAAGGTTTTTATCAACATCAGCATAACCAACATGCTGGTTCATGAAACCGCTGACCGACAGGCTAATTTTTTCAGAAGCCTGTGCCTGGCCTGCGAAAGCAACAGCGACGAGTGCGCTGGAAGCTACCAGAATCTTTTTCATCTTTTCCCTCAACGTCTTTGCAAATGCGGTTACCGCATAACAAAATTTAGGTGAGCAGCTTTTTTGTTTTTACCGCTCGGTTCGACGCTATGGAGCCAGTATTTTTCCGTTCCGTCAACGATACTGTGATCAAAATGCGACATTTTTCACATCATGTTGCACAAAAACCACACATGTTTTTATTTGCCCTGCGCCCCATCCGCCTTATAGTGCGGGCAACTGATGAACGACTCTCGTTATTAAGGGCTACACCGTGAACAGTTCTTTCGCCAAAATCCTGTGTATTGCAACCCTGTCTGCCTTCTTGGCAGCCTGTGCCGGCACACAAGAAGACTATGATAATTTCCCAGGATCTGCTCCGGGAGACCGCAAAGTCAATGGGCGTAGTGCGACGCGTGCTGACTTGAAGAAGGAGGGTTCGGTCTTTGGTCAAGACGGCCTGAACATCTTCGGTAGCGAGGATAGCCAGAAAGGTACCGGCGGTTCTGGAATCGGCGTCAACAGCTTCCTCTGGCGGGCAACGCTTGATACTCTGTCCTTCATGCCGTTAAATTCTGCCGATCCGTTTGGCGGCGTGATCATTACCGACTGGTATGCACCGGCCGAAACACCCAATGAACGCTTTAAGCTGACCGCATATATCCTTGGCACTGCGCTGCGTTCTGACGCCATCAAGGTTTCGGTATTCCGTCAGGTCAATGTTGGTCCCAACCAGTGGCAGGATGCTGTGGTTGAGGGAGGAACTGTTACATCGCTCGAAGACGCCATCCTGACCCGTGCCCGTCAGTTGCGTATTGACAGCGCCAATGTCCAATAGGGTCAATGACCGGATATACTTTATATATATCACCTGAATATAACCCCCATTCGCTGGAACGTGACTGGGGGTTCTTCATGCGTGCGCAATACCCCGAGATCTATGCCGGTTTGGCTCACAGCCTTGATGACATGCGTCTGACACTGTTTGCCCGCATCGCGAACATTCTTGCCACGACCGGAAATGACCAAAACATCCAGGCCGATACAGGCAAAGTAGCCGCAAAGGTCACAACGGATGCAATCGCCAAGAGCAGTGCGTCTCTCTATGACGAAGTAGGCCTCGACACCCTGTCACTTGCCTTACTGGCCGACGTTCCCATCCACCGGCCCCTGCACCTGACCCATAACAGTCTGATCGGACAATGGCGCTGGTTGCGACAGGTGTGGCGTCATTGCGTCCCCTTGACCTATCCATCCCGACCAGATACGGGCTTGGAAAAGTTCGCGCCCCACCCTGAAATCGTTGAAGCCATCCGGCATGGCCGCAACAATGCGGCCATTGCCCTGCTGCGGCAAAGCTTTCAAAAACTCGACTCCGGCCAGAGCGACAAAACCTGCATCCGCTATCAAACTTTCCTTGCCAATCTAACTCTGTTTTGCCCTTTTATCGGAACCGAACTATTGTGGCGACAAGGCCTGATCACGGCCGTCAAAGACAGAAGGCTTGATTAAATGAAATTGCGCGCGGTTTTTCCGGTTTTTGCACTCATCACCCTGACAGCACTAAGCGCCTGTGGTTTCCGGCCGCTTTATGCCACCAAGGGCGACAGCTACAATACCGCGGCAAACATGGCACTTGTTGATGTCGCTGTAATCGATGACCGCGTCGGCCAGATAACCCGGAATGCCTTGATCGAGACCCTGACTCCACGCGGTCAAAGCGCCAGTCCACTATATGACTTGAAGGTAAACTTGAGCGAGTCGACCAGTGAACAGGGCTTCACCAAGGACAATGAAGCAACCATTGCCGACTATCTGATCACTGCAACTTACGAGCTGGTGCGCAGACAAGATTCCAAAATTCTGCGCCAAGGCAATGTACGAACCCGTACCAGTTACAACATCGTTGAATCCGACTTCGCCAGCATCGAAGCAGAAAGTGCCGCACAGGCAGATGCTGCCCGCACTCTTGCCCAGCAACTTGCAAACCAGGTCGCCATTGGCTTGCGGTCTCAGTAATTGCCCGGTCGGTGAATTCGTAAATTAATGCGACACCCCATTGCTTTAACCAAGGCGCTTCATGAAGCTTAAAGCAGCCCAAGTTGAGAACTTTTTGCGTGCCCCCGATGCCAAGGCGCAGCTTATCCTGATCTATGGTGAGGATGAGGGCCTTGTGCGTGAACGTGCCGTGAAACTGGCCAGGACCGTGGTCGAGGATCTCAAGGATCCGTTCCGGGTTGTGGAGCTTGGCATTCCCCAGCTTAAGGAAGACGCAGGGCGCCTCCGCGACGAGGCCGCCGCCATCAGTTTTGGCGGCGGACGCCGTGTCATTCGAATCCGCGACATTGGCGAAGCGCAGGCCCCCTTGATTGCTGATTTTCTCACTGATCCTGCCGGTGATGCGCTGATCGTGATCGAGGCCGGCAGTCTGGCATCAAAATCCAAACTGCGTCAGGCGGTCGAGAAGGCCGGCAATGGCATGGCCCTGCCCTGCTATGCCGATAGCGGGCGTGATATCGAAGGCCTGATCCAGTCGATCATGGAAGAACACAAACTGCGCATTGACCGCGATGCCACACGGTATCTGGTGGCCAATCTTGGCTCTGACCGCATGATTTCACGCAGCGAGCTCGAAAAGCTTGCCCTATACGCTCTCAAGGAAGGTCAGGTGACGCTGGCAGACGCCATGGCCTGTGTCGGTGACAGCTCGGCCCGCCATTATGACGATGTCATTCAGGCTGTTTCACAGGGTAATGTCGTCAATCTTGATGCCGCCCTGACCCGTCTGGTCGAGGAAGGCCTCAATCCTGTTGGGGCACTGCGCATGATGATCAGCTATTTTCAGAAATTGCACCTGGTCAAAGGTCAGGTTGACCAGGGCATCAGTGCCGATCAGGCCATGAAATCCCTGCGCCCGCCCCTGTTTTTCAAGGCCGCAGACCAGTTCCGCGCCAGTCTGAATAACTGGGCGGTCAATAATCTGCAACGCGCCCTGCAAATCTTGCTCGAGGCCGAAAAGGATTGCAAAAGCGGTCTGGCCATCCCAGAGACCATTGCCCATCGTGCGATGATCAAGGTCGCGGTCGCCCGTCAGAAACAGGGCCGTCGCTAGCTACACGCTGGCAGCCTGTAAGCCAGGACTAGACATCCCCGTTCTTTTAACACTATCCCTTAATGCTGCATTGCAGCATTTTTGTATGCAGCAAGTTCTCCTACCCATCTCACGCTTGCCTCCCAATTTACCTCCTCTTCGGTATAGCAACCCTGTTTATTGCCCGGCGGCTTCCCATCTCAATCGGTTAGATGCCTGAAAAGCACACATGCTGGTCGATTATAAACACAGCACTTCCGGGACAGAACGGTACTTGGCAAACAGGTGAGAGAGGGACACCAAAATGAGCAATGCACTTCGTCGCACATTTGCAGCTGGCGCATTTGGCAGCGCAATGCTGGCGCTTCCGCTAGCCGGATTGGCAGGAACATCAATCCTGCCTGATGATGCTTTCAATAGCTGCCCGCTTGAAAAGGCGGAGATGGAAACCTGGTTTCAGGGCAAGGAAATCACACTCAATGGCAAGGTGATGGCCGCCAATAGCGCCGCCTTTCCGACGAAAAACACCAATTGCGACTTCTTTAAATGGTCTGCACAAATGTTCTTGTGGCTGACATCCCCTGCCGAGCTGAAATCGACCGGCGACATGACCTATCTTTTCGATGCGGACGGCTTCTATGATATCTCGCCAGAAAATGACAAGGGTGTCCGCAGATTTCTGAAGAATGACAGCCCGATCAACAATTTCCTGATTCGTGTCAACAAACAGGATCAGGGCGTCCCGACAACCATCGGTGAAACCGGTCAGGCTGGTGGTGGCGGTATCCTGATTTCGCAGGCCGGATCGCTTGTTTATTACGGGATCCATACCAATACATTCTATGGCGCATTTCTAACAGGTCAGAAGGCTGGCAAGATCAGTCTTGGCACCTTCTTCCCGACAACCGAGGAAGACAAGACCGCTGTCGTCGAATACGCCAAGGCAAACGGCCTTGATGCCTCGGCCGCAATGGCGCTTGCCATCGAGCTCAAGACGTCATGGATTGATGCCAGCACGGTTCCCGATCCCGAAAACTACATTCAGGTAAAGGCAGAAGTCCCGAAATATGACACCAGCGTTCCGACCCAATGGACATTGGTTGGCACGGAAACCAGGACGCTCGCACTGATAGGGATGCATATTGTCGGCTCTGTACAGGGCCATCCGGAAATGATCTGGTCAACGTTCGAGCATAAAAACAATACGCCGAACGGTACATTCTATTATCAGAGCGGAGCAAACGCCGTTACAGAAGTCAATTTTGACGCGTCTGCCTCTGGCTATACATTCTATGCCCCCAACACACCCGTAAACGGTGTGAATGTTGAAACCGCCCATACCGACAAGCATGGCAATATTGTATTGACCCCACCGGCCACCCGAATCGTTCCGACATCTGTGGTACGCACCAACCCCTGGGGAACGTCCGGACCAGATGCCAACAGTGCCACGGTCAATGCGCAAATTATCTCGATGAACAACAATGTTCTGGGCAATCTCGTCTCGGGTGATATCCGGGCAAATTATGTACAAATCGGCTCCGTATGGACATCAAACGGGATCATCCCCGAAAGCCCGCTTCCAGATCAAACCAACAGTGACGTCGCCCTATTGGCACCTCAGGTCGGCTCTTCACGGCTGGCCAATACCACCATGGAAACCTATTTTCAGGGCACGCAAATGGGAAACTGCTTCCTCTGCCACAATGCCGGCGGGTCACCTGCCCCGGATGGCAGCTTCGGTGACGAAGAACTCAGCCACATCTTCTTTGATCTGGCACCGTTAAGATAGCGTGATCGATCACAGGCAATCCAACTTGAAAAAAAGCGGGCCACCCAATGGATGGCCCGCTTTTGTGTTTCACGTGGAACAAATGCCCTGATCAGCTTACTTGATCAATTCATCGAGTTCATCTTCATCCACTTCATCGCTTTCGATCGGATCATCGCCTTCAGGCCCGTCGATCACGATATCATCAAGATCAAGATCATCATCCTGGCCGTTACTTTCCGGCAAGGTCGCATCCGCGATATTTTCAAGTTCCGCTGTCAGGCTGTCATCGGCTTCTTCGTCCTCGATGAACATCGAGTCGAATTCATTCTCATCCGAATTCGCCGAGTCGCCGAGATCATCCTCGCTGGCAAGGTCAGTGGTCTTGCCATGTGTCAGGCGCTGCAAGATATCGTCAAGCTGCTCCAGCGTTTCATAGCGGATCGAGATTTTTCCCGATGCACCGTCAAAATCGATATTCACCGCCAACCCCAACATGTTGCTAAGGTCGCGTTCCAAAGCCACTGTATCTGGGTCTTTGTTCGAAGATGCCCCACCCGATGATTTTTTCGGACGCGATGCCTTTCCGCCATCGGTTCTGACCAGTTTTTCAGTCTGGCGAACATTCAGGCCCTTCTTCACGATCTGCCCGGCCAGCTCGACAGCATTTTCCGCCCCCAGAAGGGCGCGGGCATGACCGGAGCTCAGCACCTTGTCAGACAGCATCTGCTTGATCGGTGCCGGCAACGCCAGAAGGCGCAGACTGTTGGCAATGTGGCTGCGGCTTTTGCCAAGCGCCTGGCCAAGTGCCTCCTGCGTGTGGGAAAACTCGCTCATCAGGCGGTTATAGCCTTCGGCCTCTTCAAGTGGCGAAAGATCCTGACGTTGCAGGTTTTCAATCAGGGCAATCTCGGCGGTTTCCTGATCGTCGAAATCACGCACAAGAACCGGCACTTCATGCAGTTGCGCACGCTGGGCTGCCCGCCAGCGACGCTCGCCGGCGATGATTTCATAGGTTGTTTCACCGGTTGACGATGCCCGGACAAGAATCGGCTGAATGATGCCCTTCTCGCGGATCGAGGCAGCAAGATCATCAATCGCCTCGTCATCAAAATTGCTGCGCGGCTGAAACGGTGACGGTTTGAGATCGGTGATCGCAATCAGCTGTGTCGTCCCGCCCGGTCCCGGATGACCCGCCGTGGCACTGTCCTGACCGCCAGAAACCGCAACGCTGACATCGTCGTCTTCTTCGCCCAGAAGTGCAGACAGTCCTCTTCCCAAGCCGCGTTTCTTTGCGTCGCTCATGCTTTCACCCCTTCGCGTTTCAGGACTTCACTGGCCAGATTAAGATAGGCCCGTGATCCCGGACATTTCATGTCATAGACCAGCACCGGCGTACCGTGGCTTGGCGCCTCGGACACGCGAACATTGCGCGGGATCACCGTGCGGTACACCACATCACCAAAATAATCGCGCACATCATTGGCCACCTGTGCCGACAGGTTGTTGCGCTTGTCATACATGGTCAAAACGATGCCCTGAATCTCAAGTTCGGGATTGAATGCCTTTTTGACGCGCTTGATCGTACGCACCAGATGACTGATGCCTTCGAGCGCAAAGAATTCGCACTGCAAGGGCACCAATACCGCGTCCGATGCCACCAGCGCATTCAGGGTCAAAAGCCCCAAAGACGGCGGGCAATCAATCAGCACGTAATCAACATCCTGCGGCAGTTTGGCAAGCGATTCCTTAAGCTGCATTTCGCGACGTTCGAAATCAACCAGCTCGATCTCGGCCCCGGACAAATCCATGCCCGACGGCACAATGGTCAATCGCGGGATCGCTGTATCCTGACGGGCTTCCTCAAGCGAATTGCCATTGATCAGCACATCATAGGAACTGATCTGGCGATCCGATGGCCGCAGTCCCAAACCGGTACTGGCATTGCCCTGCGGGTCAAGATCAACGATCAGAACACGCTGATTAACGGCGGCCAGTGCCGTGGCGAGATTGATGGTCGTGGTGGTTTTACCAACACCGCCCTTCTGGTTGGCAACCGCGATGATACGCGGGCGATGTCCCATGCCCTGAGACTGGCCCTGTGATTGGGTCGAAAGCGGTAAGTCAATTACATCAGTCACCGGCCAACTCCTTTTAAGATCATCACGACACCATCGGGATCGACCAGACTGGCATGCGTGGTTACATCAAATGACCAACCGGCATCGCGTGCGTCCGCCAGCTCATCTTCAAAGGCACGTCCCTTCAGCAGCACATAATGGCCACCGGATTTCAGATGTCGTTGCCCCAGCTCCAGCAGCTTTGGCAAAGGGGCAAAGGCCCGTGCGGTAATCACATCAGCGTCGCGCGGTGCAGCGGCTTCAATGCGTTCGCGGGCAATTTCGGTTTGACCAAGCACACCACAGACCCGTGCCGCTTCCATCAGGAACACTGTCTTTTTGGTATTGGATTCCATCATGGTGACATTTCCGGCACCCAAAATCGCCAGGACAATGCCCGGGAACCCTGCCCCGGAGCCAAAATCAACAATTTTACCCTCTGCAGCAATATCCTGCAGATAAGGCCAAAGCTGGGCAGAATCCTGTAAATGACGTCCCCAAACGTCTTCTGCCGTACTAGCGCCAACGATATTAATGCGTGGCTGCCACTTAACGACAAGGTCTGCATAGTCGCTCAAACGGTCCAATGTTTCACGTGAAACATTCAAATCGCGTTCAAACCACGTTTTTACGGGTGCTGAAATGGATTGCATAAATGATTTATACGTCCAGTTTGAAAAACACACCAGACTTGATTTTTTAACTTTTGCGATTTTCATCGCGTCGAAACCGATCAAAACGCGAAAATCACCAAAAATGTTTCACGTGAAACATTGCGGCAAGGCTTTGCCTCCGTAGATAGCATTTGCGAATCAAGGATGTTACCTCTTCTGAAGCACTCCGATCCAGCATCGGTATCGGCACGAGCAACCCGCATCGGCATCACTATTGGAACCGAAACCGGAATCGAAACCACCCCGGGCGCTAACGGTGACACTGATACTGCCACGAAAGAGTGTGGTAAATGTTTCACGTGAAACATTGTCGTTGTGTCGTTGTGCCCTTCTATCCTTGTTGCCCTGTACTCGCCGTGGGTCAGGTGATTTGGGTGTTTTTGCATCCCGGTGTCAGCACTTCCCGACCTGCTGCACAAAGCCTCCCGCCCCGTCGCCTTGTTACCCGCTCTGCAATTTGATGAAGCTTATGGCGCGCAGCGGCCACGAAAAAACCCGGCTGCGTTGACAACCGGGTTTTGGCAAATTTGCTTTGGTTTGAACGGAGTCAAAGAAGTAGCGCCAGAGACACTTATCAGAGACACTGCCAACGACGCTGTCAGAAACAATGTCCTGACAATTGCCCGCAAAAGTATCAGGCGCTTTTCACCGCCTTCTCGCCTGTCTTGTGCTTATGGCTTTTGATATGACCGAGCAATGCGGTGACTGCCGCCGGGGTGATGCCCGGAATGCGTGACGCTGCCCCGATGGTCTCGGGCTGGATTTCCTTGAGCTTCAAGCGAATCTCAGCCGACAGGCTTCCGACCGCATCAAAATCAAGACCACGCGGCAAGCGTAATTCCTCGTCACGGCGGAAGGCCGCAATGTCAGCGGACTGTCGATCAAGATAGCCCTTATATTGCGCATCAATCGTCACCTGTTCCTTGATCGCCGGATCAAGCGCAGCAAGCTGCGGCCAGACCTTGGATAGCGTATCGAAATCAATATCGGGATAGGCCAGCAGGTCATAGGCCGACCGGCGCACCCCATCTTGATTGATCCGGATGTCGAACTTCGCCAGGCCATTTGGCGTTTCGTTCAGCGCAGAAACCTGATCCTTTGCCGATTGAAGGGCGGCTTTTTTGGCGCCCCAAACCTGCTCTCGGGTTGAGGCAATGCAGCCGATATCAAGGCCCCGATCTGTCAGGCGCTGATCGGCATTATCGGCGCGCAGCATCAGGCGATATTCGGCGCGTGAGGTAAACATGCGATAGGGTTCGCGCGTGCCAAGTGTCACCAGATCATCGATCATCACACCGATATAGGCATCGGCCCGGTCAAGCACGAATTCGCGTTCACCGCCATCGGCGACCAATGCCGCATTAACACCGGCAATCAGGCCCTGCCCGGCAGCTTCTTCATAGCCAGTGGTACCATTGATCTGACCGGCAAAGAACAGTCCCGCGACCTTTTTGGTTTCGAGCGTATGACGCAATTCGCGCGGATCAACGAAGTCATATTCGACTGCATAGCCGGGACGGAAGATCTCGACCTTCTCAAGACCCGGAATGGTCGCCAGCATGGCGAGCTGAACTTCCTCGGGGAGCGAGGTGGAAATACCGTTCGGATAGACGGTCGGATCGTCGAGCCCTTCGGGTTCGAGGAAAATCTGATGCTGGTTCTTTTCCGCAAAGCGGACGACCTTGTCTTCAATCGACGGGCAATAGCGCGGACCACTGCTTTTGATCTGGCCGCTATACATCGGCGCACGATGAAGATTGGCGCGAATGATTTCGTGGGTCGCTTCGGTGGTCCAGGTCATATGACACGGGATTTGCGGCACCGTGATTTCGCTGGTCAGGAAGGAAAACGGATCAGGCGGCGTATCGCCCGGCTGTTCCTGCAAACTTGCCCAATCAATGGTGCGGCCATCAAGACGTGCCGGTGTTCCGGTTTTTAATCGGCCCAGTTTGAAATCGTATTTTTCCAGCGTTTCGGAGAGCCCCATTGCCGGGGCATCACCGATACGACCGGCTGGTGTGGTTTTCTCGCCAATGTGAATAAGTCCGCGCAGGAACGTACCCGTGGTCAGAACCACCGCACCGGCACGATATTCAGCACCCTCACCCGTAATCACACCGGCAACACGGTTATTCTCGTCAATGATCAGGTCTTCGACACCACCTTCGAGGATCGTCAGATTTTCCTGATTGGCCAGAATGTCCTGAACCGCTTCACGATAGAGCTTGCGATCTGCCTGGGCACGCGGGCCGCGAACCGCCGGGCCCTTGGACCGGTTGAGCATCCGGAACTGAATCCCGGCACGGTCAATCGCACGCCCCATCACACCGTCAAGCGCATCAACCTCGCGGACCATATGCCCCTTGCCCAGACCACCAATCGCCGGGTTGCAGGACATTTCGCCAACGCGATCGGCGCGATGGGTGACAAGGGCGGTCGCCGCCCCCATGCGCGCAGCCGCTGCCGCGGCCTCGCAGCCAGCATGGCCACCGCCAACAACAATCACATCAAAACGGGTTTGCGACACATTCTGTGACATCGAATTCCTCACTCAATCCCTGCGCTGATCCGCTGGCAGGCTTGAACCTTGTCCGGTTCGAATACGCTTATTCTGTCCAGAAACTGGACCAATGTTTCACGTGAAACATTTCTAGGGACTCTTCCCTAATCTTATTTGCCGATACAGAAGTCCCCAAAGATAATATCGAGCAAGTCTTCCACATCGACACGTCCGGTAATCTTGCCGATCTCGCGCACTGCAAGGCGAACATCCTCGGCAGCAAGCTCTGCGATTTCGGTCTGCAATCCGCGATCAAGATGATCGCTGGCACTTTCAAGTGCGCGCCGGTGTCTCAGCCTGGTCAAAGGCACAGGTCCGGCAAAATCGAGCCCCTCTTTTACGCGAGTTTCCAGCAGTTGCAAGAGGGTTTCGACCCCCTGCCCGGTCATGGCCGATATGGCCAAAACGGGAAGCTCAAGACCAGCCCCTTCAACCGAGACGCCCTGCCAGACGGCGGGCAAGGCATCCTTGGCGCTGTCATCGACCTTGTTGATCAGAATGATGGTCTTGTCATCAATCAGGCGGGCGGCCTCGGGATCGATATGAGGCCAGTCGGCGCGATCGACAACGACAAGCCGCAAATCGGCATTTTCGGCCCGTTCGGTCGCACGCCGCACGCCTTCGCTTTCGATCACATCACCGCTTTCGCGCAGGCCCGCCGTGTCAACCATCGTGACCGGAAACCCGCCCAGATCCAGATGAACCTCGATCATGTCGCGTGTGGTTCCGGCAATCTCGGACACAATGGCGGCATCGCGCCGGGCCAGCCGGTTAAGCAGGCTGGATTTCCCGGCATTGGGCGCACCAAGAATAACAATCTGAAAGCCTTCACGCAGCCGTTCACCGCGGCGGTTATCGGCCAGATGGCGTTTGACCTCGTCATTCACGCTGCGCAAATCGCCATGCACCACCGGGACAATCCCGTCAGGCAAATCTTCGTCGGGGAAATCAATATCGGCCTCGATATGGGCCAGTGCCTTCATCAGGCGTGCGCGCCAGCCTTCATAAAGCGTACCAAGCTCACCGGCCATCTGGCGCACGGCCTGTCGGCGCTGGGCGGCGGTTTCGGCATCAATCAGATCGGCAATGCCTTCGGCCGAGGTCAGGTCCATCTTGCCATTTTCAAAGGCCCGCCTGGTATATTCACCGGGCTCGGCAATGCGCAGGCCGCTCTGGCGCGACAGACAATCAAGCACCCCTTCGATCACAGCGCGTCCGCCATGGACATGCAGCTCGACCACATCTTCGCCGGTAAAGCTGGCCGGACCGGCAAAATAGATCGCCACCGCATCATCAAGCCGTTCGCCCGATAACGGATCACGGATCGGCGCATAGACCGCATGGCGCGGCTTGGGAAGCGCATCGCGCCCCAGAAGCGCACAAAGGGTCTGCCCCGATAACGGTCCCGATAACCGGATCACCGCGACGCCTGCACGCCCGGCCCCGGATGACAGGGCAAAGATGGTTTCTCGGCTTGCAATCATGTTTTGTCCGTTATTCCAGTTATTCAAGTAAGGGTGTGCCGCCAAGCTGCTTTCCCTGCGGCACGTCATCAAATCTTGCAGTCGATATCGTTCAGACCGGCCAAAAGGTCAACATATCGCAGTTTTGGCAAACAGGGTTTTAACAGCCAAAACAAAACGGCCCCTCTTTCGGGACCGTTTGCATTGTTACTGATCGGGGCTGAGCTGCAATCTTCCGACCACCTGCCCGCCAACCAGATGATCATCAAGGATGGCGTCGATATCCTCGGTCGTCTCGTAGCGATACCAGGTGCCTTCGGGATAGATCACCATCACCGGGCCCAGTTCGCACCGGTCAAGACATCCGGCGGTATTGATCCGGGTCATCGGAATGCCGAGTTCCTTGGCGCGGACTTTCATATAATTACGCAACTTGGTCGCGCCCTTGGAATTGCAACAGCCCCGCTCATGGCCAGCGGGGCGTTCGTTCTGACACACAAACACATGTGCCTGATAGTAGTGGTCACTCACTTGGATCAGTCCTTGTTACCGCTGCTGCCCGGTGTGCTGTTGAACTGGCCCCAGAAGGCTTTCTGAAGCTGTTCCCAGTTCTGGATGCCCTGCGGCAGCCAGGTATTGAGCATGGTTTCCGGGTCCATTGCCGCCAGATTGGCTTTCATCCGGTCTTCGATCTCTTGCATCATCGCCTTTTGCATCGGCTGGACATCAGGAAGACCAAAGAAGGTGCGGGCCTCCTCGGGGGTGCAATCAATGTTTACCGTTACTTTCATCGCCCTGATCTCCTTTTGTTTCTGCTTGTTTGTCTGCGTCATTATGGCGACTGAACCGGCCATCTCAATCACAATAACCATATTGGCAGCATATTGGATCATTTACCGGCAATATCACGGATTTGAGACAAATATTACAGCCATTTGCCTTTATGTATGACGCCGTTACCCTTAGAGTCGTTCTAACAGCGTTGCCGGTCATGAGATCATGAAGACGGCCAAGCCACAACGATAACGCCATCCCGGCCCCTTGCGGTCAAACCGGTGGCACAGGACACGACATGGAACTCGCACGGAACAATCTTGGGTCGGAAACCAGCCCCTATCTTTTGCAGCACCGTGATAACCCGGTACATTGGCAACCCTGGAGCACCGAGGTTCTGGCTGCGGCCAAGGCCGCCAACAAGCCTATCCTGCTATCTGTGGGCTATGCCGCCTGTCACTGGTGCCATGTCATGGCCCATGAAAGCTTTGAAGATGACGGCATGGCCGCCCTGATGAATGATCTGTTCATCAATATCAAGCTTGACCGCGAAGAACGCCCCGATCTTGATGCGCTTTATCAGAATGCGCTGGCCCTGCTGGGTCAACAGGGTGGCTGGCCGCTGACCATGTTCCTGACACCGGATGGCGAACCATTCTGGGGCGGGACCTATTTCCCGAAAGAAGCCCGCTATGGTCGACCGGGTTTTGATGATGTGCTGAAAACCGTGTCGCGGATTTTCACCGACAAACCCGACGATGTCCGTCACAACGTCACCCAGATTTCCAATGCGCTGATCAAGATGAATAGCGGGGCTAACGGATCGGTGCCAAACCTTGAGATGATTGATCGCTGCGGGCATGGCTGTTTGCAGATCATGGACGGGGAAAATGGCGGCACATCGGGTGCGCCGAAATTCCCGCAACCCAGCCTGCTGTCGCTGATCTGGCGGACCGGTGTCCGCACCAAGGAAAACGAGCTTCAGCGGATCGTCAAACACAGCCTTGATCGCATGTGTCAGGGCGGGATTTATGACCATCTGGGCGGCGGTTTTGCCCGCTATGCGGTTGATGATCAATGGCTGGTGCCGCATTTTGAAAAGATGCTTTATGACAATGCCCAGCTGATTGATCTTTTATGTGATGTCTGGCGCGTTGATCCCAATCCGCTTTATGCCAAACGGGTTGAAGAAACCATCACCTGGATCTTGCGTGAAATGCGCATTCCCGGCGGGGCCTTTACCGCAAGCCTTGATGCCGATAGCGAAGGTGTCGAAGGCAAATTCTATGTCTGGTCGGAAACCGAGATTGACGACCTTCTGGGCCAGGATGCGCCACTTTTCAAGAAATTCTACGACGTTTCGGCACTCGGGAACTGGGAACATAGCAATATCCTCAACCGCACGGCGTCGGGGCTTGGCCTTGCCGATGATGCGACCGAGGAAAAGCTTCGCGAGTTGCGTGAAAAGCTGCTTGTGGCGCGGGCCAAGCGCATTCGTCCGGGCTGGGATGACAAGGCGCTGACCGACTGGAACGCCATGACGATTGCCGCCCTGGCCGAGGCGTCATTGACCTTCCACCGTGCGGACTGGCTGGATTACGCCAAGCTTGCCTTTAACTTTGTCACCAGCAGCCTGATGAAGGGTGACCGCTTCCTGCACAGCTATCGCGATGGCAAGGCCCAGCATGCCGGAATGCTCGAAGATTACGCCCATATGATCCGCGCAGCCCTGCGGCTGTTTGAATGCTTTGGCGAGGATGCCTATCTGCGTGATGCGATTGCCTGGTCGGAAACGGTCGAAACCCTGTTTGCCGATGCCAAGGGCGGCTATTTCCAGTCCGCTTCGGACGCCAGTGATCTTGTCGTGCGCCAGAAACCCTTCATGGATAATGCCGTGCCATCAGGCAATGCCATCATGGCCCAGAATCTGGCAAAGCTCTATGTCCTGACCGGTAACAGCACATATCGTGATCGGGCGGAAATCACGCTTTCGGCCTTTGCCGGACGGATTGGCGAACAATTCCCCAATATGCCCGGATTGCTTCTGGCGGCTGAGATGTTGCAAAACCCGGTCCAGATCGTGCTGATCGCCCGGGATCGCTCGCAGACCTATCTTGATATGCGCCGGGCCATTTTTGGCTGCTATCTGCCCAACCGGGCGATTACCATTCTGGGCGATGGTGATCCCCTGCCCGATGGTCATCCGGCCCGGGGCAAAACCGCGATTGACGGCAAGGAAACCGCCTATGTCTGTCAGGGGCCTGTTTGTTCGGCCCCGGTGACAAATGCCGATGACCTTGCCAAACTGCTTGCCGATCTGCCAAACAGGGCGGCATAAGGCAGCCCAAGGATAACTGCGCCACCACCGTGCTGACCACAGCACCGCATTTACAATCACGAAAGACCCCGTCATGCCCCAGATTTCCATCAATAGCCCGGTCGGCGCGCTTACGATTTTCGAGTTTGACGATCAGATCGTTGCGCTTGATTGGGGATTTGTTGATGAAATGGAAACCAGCCCGGTTCTGGAAGAAGCCAAAAAGCAGCTCACGGCCTATTTTGCCGGTCAGCTTGAAAAATTTGATCTTCCCCTGGCACCTGACGGCACCGATTTCCAGAAGGCGGTCTGGGCAGCAATGTGCGACATCCCCAAGGGCAAGACCGCGACCTATAAGGAACTTGCCGCGGCGGCGGGATCGCCCAAGGCCTTTCAGTCGGTCGGATCGGCCTGTGGCATGAACCCGATCCCGATCATCATCCCTTGCCACCGGGTTCTTGCCAGCGGCGACAAACCGGGCGGCTATTCCGGTCAGGGCGGGCTCGAAACCAAGCGTGATCTGCTCAAGATTGAGGGTGTCGAGCTTGTTATCGGCGATGATCAGGGCAGTTTTGATCTTTAGAACCCGGATCACCGCACGGGGTTTTGCGGCCCGTGTTTTCATCCTGCGAAATACATAACTCGCCTGCTGCAAATCGGGCTTTTCTGACCTAAACTCAATCCATTGACGAAACAGACGTTCAAAAGAACGAAACAATGGGAGGTCACAAATGACCAAAGCATTCCGCTTTTACGAAACAGGCGGCAGCAATGTGTTGCGCTTTGAGGATGTGGAAGTTGGCACACCGGGTGCGGGCGAAGTCCGCCTGCGCCAGAAGGCCGTCGGCCTGAACTATATCGATATCTATTTCCGGTCGGGTGTTTACCCCGCCCCGTCGATGCCATCGGGTCTTGGGCTTGAAGGCGCTGGCGTGATCGAGGCGATTGGTGACGGTGTCACTGATCTTGCGGTTGGTGATCGCGTTGCCTATGCCGCACAGCCGCTTGGTGCCTATGCCGAAGCCCGCGTCATGCCGGCCAAGGGACTGGTCAAAATCCCCGATGATGTCAGCTTTGAACTGGCGGCGGCTGCAATGCTTCAGGGCATGACCGCGCAATATCTTCTGCGCCGGACTTATAAGGTGCAAAAGGGCGATACGATCCTGATCCATGCGGCTGCAGGTGGTGTGGGCCAGATTGTCTGCCAGTGGGCCAAACATCTTGGAGCCACTGTGATCGGCACGGTCGGATCACAGGAAAAGGCCGAGATCGCCAAGGCCAAAGGCTGCGATTACCCGATCCTCTATCGCGAGGAAACAGTCTCCGAACGGGTCAAGGAAATCACCAATGGCCAGGGTGTTGAAGTTGTTTATGATTCCGTTGGCAAGGATACGTTCGAAGACTCACTTAAATGCCTCAAACGCCTTGGTACGATGGTCAGTTTCGGTCAGTCATCCGGCGCAGTTCCGCCCATCACACTGGCACAGCTTGCCCCGGGCGCGTTTTTCCTGACCCGTCCGAGCATCTTCACCTATAACGCCACCCGCGAAGAGCTTCTGGCAAGTGCCGATGAGTTGTTCGAGGTGCTGAAATCCGGCGTGGTCAAGATCGACATTACCGCAACCTACCCGCTGGCCGATGCCGCCCGTGCCCATGACGATCTCGAAGGCCGCAAAACCAACGGCTCCATCGTCTTTACGGTCTGATCAAGCCGAAACTTAACAAGAATAGTTCGATTGAATGTTAGGAAGCCGTTACTGTTTAGTAACGGCTTCCTTGTTATCGAGACTTTAGATACCTATTAAAAAATCCATATAATTCAATGTATTGAGTGGTTTTTCACCTTCCGTATATAAAAATGTTTTGATATCTCTATAAAATCGGTAGTTAAATCTACACTTTATAAATTAATCCAAACCAGCAGGTTTATGTTTAGGACAATCGTTGATGTCGACTTCAGAAATTAGAAATTCTGTAATAAGCGCTTTCAATTCGGGAAAATCTTCTCAAGATCCGTATCAACACTGGTTCATTGAAAACGTCCTGCCGGTCGAAATTGCCAAAAAAGTATGTTCCCTTCCGATTCTGGCACCTGTTCTTGATGTTAATGCAGGGACACGCGAAGCAAACAATTCAAGTCGCCGGTATTTTGATCAGGAAACGATTTCTAAATACGAAACAGCAAACGACATTGCGCAGGCGTTCCATTCTCGCGAGGTTGTCGATGCTGTCGAAGACGTTTTTGGGGCTGATCTGAGCGAAACACGCATCAGGCTTGAATTCGCACAAGATCGCGATGGTTTCTGGCTGCAGCCCCATACAGATATCGGTGTGAAGCGTTTTACAATGCTTCTCTATCTATCGGATGAGCCCGGACACGAAAAGCTTGGAACGGATATCTACAAGGATGCGGAAACACATATAAAGGCATCCCCGTTTCTGCCGAACTCGGCATTGATATTTGTCCCTGCAAGCAACACCTGGCATGGCTTCGAAAAAAGAAGCTTTTCCGGGGTCAGAAAATCATTGATCATCAACTACGTTACCAAGGATTGGCGCGCTGTCGAGCAGCTTCCCTTCCCCGATGAATACGTTAAATAACGATCATCACGTTCACTCGCAAAACCACATAGCCAGCTAGATGACAGCTTCTTTGTCATCGCTATGTACTGCGCGCACATCACGGGCAATGGCATCAAAGCGCGCAGACAGGCCGTCACTGACTTCGCGGCACGGGGCAATCACCGCCTCGGCCCAGTCGACATAGGCCAGGATCTGTTTTTCATCCCAGCCAATCGGGGTATCGGTCAGCATCGCCCCGACATTGGCGACTTTATCGGCCAGTCGGACCAGCTTGGCTCCCGGGGTCAGGTTGGGGGCATTTTCGACCTGTTTTGCCTTGCGATCATCGCGTGGCAAGGCCTTGTCGTCGCTGACCTCAAGAACAATGTCGGCAATGGCGTCGTTAAAGCAGGCGGCGATTTCGTCGCGGGTCGCCCCGCAATCCTCGATCACATCATGCAGAATTGCCGCACAAAGGATGGTTTCATCCGTATGGGGTTCGCATTCAACAATCAGGCGGGAAACCTCAATCGGGTGATTGATATAGGGTTCCTCGGCCGGGCCCTTGCGCCGCTGGTCGCGATGGGCGCGCGCGGCAAAATCAACGGATTTGAGTAAAAGCTGCATCAAGCGCAATAAAATAGTGAACCAAGAACCCCAGATTCACATGGCTCATGCGTTGTTTCAAGCATTCATGTCCTATCGACTTCGAAAATCCCGTCCCTACATACAAAACAGAGATGTTTTTCAATCAGGAGGGCCTGGCATATGTCACAGGACATGCGACTGAAACTGACCTTGCGCAATGAAAGCAGCCAAAACCCCCTGCATCTGAGCTCGTTGGCACCAAGCAGTGGCTGGCAAACCGATCCACCGCACCATCTCGATATCGGCGATGAGGCCACCTGCGAGATTACCACCGCCAGCGAACTGGCCATCACCATGCGCTACGGCACCCATCATATCGGTTTGCATCTGGGCAATGGCGCATTCAGCTTTGAACCGGGGGATGCCCGGGCGGAAGGCCAGAAACTGGATGGTCACACCGCCGAACTGACACTGATCCTGGCCTGAAGCGACGATGACCGGGCTTGGGATTGCCACTCCGAAAAGAGCCCGGCATAGATATATTCATCACCCCAACGCCCGTTAAAACAATCATTTTCGATCAGATGCGCCTCGCGACGAAAACCAAGCCGTTCGACAACACCGGATGACCCGGCATTCTGCGCATCAAGCCGTGCAAAAATCCGGTGAAACCCGAAATGCGCAAAGCCCAGATCGACAATTGCCCTGACCGCCTCGGTGGCATAGCCGCTGCCTGCAAAATCCGGGTTGAAGATATAGCCAACCTCGCCTTGACGGGCATTGATACTGGCAAGTTTCAAAAGAACCTCGCCCAACACAGCGCCATCTTCCCGGCGTGTGACCGCAAGGGTGAAAACATCGCCATCCTGCATGAATTGCGCACGCAGCAGATCGGAAAACTGTTGCTTCAACGCATCGCCCGCCGGCGGGTCGCAATAAAGATAACGATACACCGCAGGCAACGCGTGATAGGCGGCGTAGCCCTCAAAATCAGAAGACACAAACGGGCGAAGGAAGAGACGGCTGGTTTCGATCGGGAACGGCGGCAAGGACAAATTCATTTTAAAACAGGTTGTTATTGATTGGGCGCCCTATCTAGGCAGCCTTTTTCAATGCTGCAAGTCGGCCCTGTGACCTTGATCATGCAGGTCCCCTTTCCAATCATCAGACAATAAAAAACGGGGCCCACAGGACCCCGTTTAATCATCAGACAATTATCTGTATCCGGCCATTTACGCCGGATGTCGATTATCCGTTCATGGAATCGAAGAAATCGTCGTTGTTCTTGGTCGATTTGAGTTTGCCCAGAAGGAACTCCATCGCGTCCTGCGGACCCATCGGGTTGAGGATACGGCGCAGAACCCACATCTTGGACAGGACGCTTTTATCGACAAGCAGTTCTTCCTTACGGGTACCCGATTTAAGGATATCAATCGCCGGGAAGATACGTTTGTCAGACAGTTTGCGGTCCAGAACCAGTTCGGAGTTACCGGTACCTTTGAATTCTTCAAAGATAACCTCGTCCATACGCGAACCGGTATCGATCAGGGCGGTTGCGATGATGGTCAGCGAGCCGCCTTCTTCGATGTTACGTGCCGCACCAAAGAAGCGTTTCGGACGCTGCAGGGCGTTGGCATCGACACCACCGGTCAGGACCTTGCCCGAGCTTGGCACGACGGTGTTATAGGCACGGGCAAGACGGGTGATGGAATCAAGCAGAATGACAACATCATGCTTGTGTTCGACCAGACGTTTTGCCTTTTCAAGCACCATCTCGGTGACCTGAACGTGACGCTGGGCCGGTTCGTCAAAGGTCGAGCTGATAACCTCACCCTTCACCGAGCGGTCCATATCGGTCACTTCTTCCGGGCGTTCATCAATCAGAAGAACGATCAGATAGGCTTCCGGATGGTTTTCCTCGATCGCGTGCGCAATGTTCTGCAACATCACGGTTTTACCGGTACGCGGCGGGGCGACGATCAGGGCACGCTGACCTTTACCAAGCGGCGACACCAGTTCGATGACGCGGTTGGTGGTGTCCTTGTTGCCTTCCTGGTCGCATTCCCGTTCCATGCGCAACGGCTGATCGGGATAAAGCGGGGTCAGGTTGTCAAAGTTGATGCGATGACGGACTTTTTCCGGCGCATCAAAGTTGACCTTGTCGACCTTGAGCAGCGCGAAATACCTCTCGCCTTCCTTGGGCGATCTGATCTGCCCTTCTACCGTATCGCCGGTCCGCAGACCAAAACGCCGTACCTGGCTCGGGCTGACATAAATGTCGTCGGGCCCGGCAAGATAGTTTGCCTCCGGGCTCCGCAAGAAGCCGAAACCATCGGGCAGCACTTCGAGAACCCCCTCGCCAAAAATGGCATGGTCGTTCTCGGCCAACTGTTTGAGAATGGCGAACATCAGCTCCTGTTTGCGGAGCGTGCTGGCATTTTCGATTTCGAGTTCCTCAGACAGGGCAAGCAGCTCGGTCGGAGATTTCTTTTTGAGTTCCTGAAGATGCATATGTGCGTTTAATGATCTGTGGTTGCCAGATAAGAGAGGATATGGGCGAAGATTTTGGGATAGGATAAGAAGTGCGGTTGACCGTCAGGCAAGGCGCTCAGGATTGCTGGGGCGTGCGGACGGTTCCAAACCTTGTAGTTGCAAGAAAGGCAGGACTTTTCATGTTTCTGGATCGAAACACCCCCGATTGATAACCTCGAACGCCATAATAGTCAAACCGTGTTTCACGCAATGCAGCTATTTTGCAGCCGATGTTGTTCAAAAAGCACGTTTCTGTTGCCAGATCACGGATATAGCGGCGTAAAACCAGCGATTTACGGGATCCACAAACAGTTCGACTGTCTTCAAAGTCCTGCCATAACTCCCGCCATAACAATGTGCAAGCGGCCCTAGCCTGCCTGAACCTTGTGAACGGAACTCAGGAATTCTTCGACCTCCTGGCGCAGATCAAGCGCAACGCCGGTCACACTTTCACACGCCACCAGAACATTCTCGGCCGCCTGTCCGGCCTGATCGGTTGAAGCCCGGATTTCATCGATATTTCCCGATACCTCACTGGTCCCGTTCGAGGCCCGTTCGATATTGCTGGCAATTTCCGATGTTGCCGCCTGTTGCTGATTAACTGCAGCCGAAAGAGAAGCCGAGGTGGTGTCAATATCACCGATCCGCTTGCCAATCCGTCCAAAGGCCGCCACCGCCTGTTCGGTTGCATCTTGCAGATTGCCCATCTGGCCGGTGATTTCATCGGTGGCCCGCGATGTCTGGGAGGCAAGATTTTTGACTTCATTGGCAACCACGGCAAAGCCCTTGCCCGCTTCGCCAGCACGCGCAGCCTCAATCGTTGCATTAAGAGCAAGCAAATTGGTCTGTTCGGCAATATCGCGAATAAGACCGATCACTTCGCCGATCTTGGCCGCCCCGGTTTGCAAGGCATCGGCAATGGTATCAGCCGCACGGGCATCACGGGCGGCATCAGAGGCAATATCGGCTGCGGCAGAAATCTGGCGTGAAATTTCGAGAATGGAATTTGCCAGCTCCTCGGTCGCCGAGGACACAGCCGCAACATTTTCCGATGCAGTATAGGCATTGCTTGCCACCACACCGGCCCGTTCGCGGCTAGTGCTGATCACGGTGGTCATGTTTTCGGATGTCGAGCGCAAATCATCGGTCGAGCGGCCAATATCGCCCAGAAGCTTGTCGACCCTGCTTTCAAACGCCTTTGCCAGTTTTTCGATCTGTTCGGTCTGGGCAATGCGCCGGGCCTGATCGGCTTCGCGCTGCTTGCTCATTTCCCGGTTCTGTTCAAGATTCTGTCGGAAAATCTCGACCGAACGGGCCATATCGCCCACTTCATCGCCGCGATCCTGACCGGTGATCGTGCAATCAAGATTGCCAGATGCCAGTTCGGTCATGCTTTCGGTCATTTTCCCGATCGGAACAGTGATGCTGCGCCCGACCGCAAGCACAAGCGTACAGGCCACCGCGATCACGATCACCAATCCGGCAAGGGTGGCATAGAAATAGGTTTCGGCTGTCATCAGCTTGTGTTCGGCAAGCCCGTTCAGGCTTTGGGCAATGTGATCTTCGATCTGTTTATAGAGATTGATCTTGACCGTGACCTTGGCAAACCAGTCATCGCCGCGAATGTCACCTGTTGTGCCGCTTACCGGGAAATCAAGCGCCAGCGCGCGCAAATCATCGACCTCCTTGATTGCCGGGTCCTTTAAGGTCTGATCATAAAATGCCCGGATGTCGGCCGGTGCGAATTGGGCAAAAACCGCGAGATAGGCGCTCTGCAAGGTCACCAGTTCAACAAACCGGCGATAAAGATCAGGGGCGAATTCGCCCTTGCCAAAGCCCACCGCCCCGGCCGCACGTTCAAGACCGGCGCGTTCCTTGGCCTGCATGAAATTGTTATAGGCAGCAATGACCCGCAGGATTTCCGGATCATTGCTCAGCCCGCCCATGACATTGACGGTCGACAGCATCCCCGAAATGATCGAACTGTAAAAACCAACCGTTTCACCCAGTTTCAGTTGCAGATCATCGACCTTTTGCCGGGTGGCGGGAATCTGGTCCATCAGGGTGACAAAACGGTTGATATCGCGCCCAAGAGACGGGTCGTAATCGGCCAGGTCAAAGGAGGCGATCACAGTGCGCAAGGCATCCATACTGTCATCGGAAAGGTCGCGCTGCGCGGCCAGTTGCGGTCCGAATTGTGCCCCGGACGATCCGATATATCCGGCCGATGTTCCCCGTTCCTTTTGCAATTCGTGAACGGTCGCGCCGAGATAACCGGCAAACTCGGTCAACGCACGGATTCTCGACAGTTCATCCATTTGCTGGAAACGGCCACTGACAATCACAATTGCCAATATCACCAACCCGGCCACCGGCGGGACAAGTGACAGGATGATTTTTGGTCCGATACGGATAGAACTGAACATGCTGGCCCCCGAAGATACTGATTTCGATGGCCGCCAGAAATTACCCACTCCCGGGCAAGCAAGCCCTTTCCGGTCCTGTGAAAGGCCGGGCGGGTTGCTTTACAATTTTATCGGGTGAAGCTGTCACATTTCCCCCATCAGGTTGATATTGGGGTGCAGCGCGGAAAATCAAGTTTTCTTGATATGCCAAAATCAACAGACCGGAACAGAACGGTTTTCAACCGCCGATCCGTTTGACATGACAGGCCATCAGCGCAGTGCAGCGCAGTTACGCATGGCGTTCGCGAATGATTTCAAGCATGCGGCTGAGCTGATCGTCACTAAGCCCGGCAATCCGTTCGGAAAGAAGATTGGCAAGCTCGGTCGCTTCGGGTTCAAGTCCCGCCGTATCAACGGTGATTTTCGGGTGTGAAAGCTGTGCCAGGCGCTTGATATCGTCGACCTCGTCCCAGACCAGATTGAAATAGCCGCAAATCTGCTGCACCAGACCGGGGCTTGGCCGACCGCGATGGCCATGTTCAAGCGCCGACAAATAGGCCGGTGACAGCTGCAAGGCCGTTGCCATATCGGTCAGGGTGACATTGTTGCGGGCCCGTAATTCCCGAATGCGATTACCAAAAGGTGTCACGGGCGTCTCCGTTTCAACAAAACATAAAAGGCCCCGGCACCACCATGCTGGATCTGGGCCTGATTGATGGCAAGAATACGATTTCGCAGGCGCGGCGCACTGAGCCATTGCGGGGTCCGCTGACGCAACAACCCGGTACGGCCATATTCATCAGCCCGCGATCCCTTGCCCGTGATTACCAGAACACAGCGTTTTCCAGCCTGCCAGCTTTCCTCGATAAAGGCATTAAGCGCATTGTGGGCAACATCCTGGGTCATGCCGTGCAGGTCGATGCGACCATCAATGGTCATCTTGCCTTTCTGGAACTTATTGGCCGTCGAGCGGTCAATCCCGTCGGTCACACCGGGCTTGAGATCAGCCAGCGTTTGCTTTTTGATCTGCGGGCCACGATCGGCATTGCGGGCCGACGGCAAATTGCGCGCCGCCCGGTTTTCCTCGGACCGTTCAAGGTTTTCAGCCAGATTGTCGGGCAACTGGATGGCCGTATCGCTGGTATGGATGTCATCATCAGGTGCACACATGGCATCATCACCCTTGCGCCGTTTGGTGCGCAAGGGTTTGACGTCACGTGTAAAGACCTCCCACAGGGTCTTTTCCGCGTCACTGACGGTACGGCGTCGTTTATTTGTTTTCTTTTGTGTCATCCACCAGAACGATATGCAGTCGGCGCGGTCCATGTGCGCCAAGCTGTATCGTCTGTTCGATATCGCCCGTTCGCGAAGGTCCGGTCACCCAAAGGAATGTTCGCGGCATATTGCCGTGTCCTTCCTTTTCGCGCAACCGCGCCCATACCTCTTCATAGGTTCCGACGATATCAGATGCCTTCAAAACAACGATATGGGTGTCTGGCAGCATGTTGAGCGTATAGGGCGTGCCTACCCCGCTGCGCAGCATCAGGCTTCCGGTTTCGGCGACACCGCTGAAGCTTGGCGTCACCGAAACAGCGTCTTCCGGACCGGCGATCCCGGTTGAAACTTCGAGTGCCGTATCACTCCAGGGCAACCCGGAAACCGCAGAATCCGGGGATGTTTTAATCCGTGCGGGTAAATTGTGATCAGCAAGGAAACGGGCCACTTCGCGCGGAATGTCATTATCGCTGACCACCATGGCAACGGTCGCATTGACACTTTTTGCCATTTCCTCAAACAGTTCGACCTGCTTGGGATGGGCAAGCTGGGCACGCTTGGGCACCACCGGATTGGCTTTGGGCGATGACAAACGTTCGGTTACGGAAACCGGCGCAGCTTCGCCCGCGCCCCGGCCAAGACTTTTGCGAATCCGGCCCAGAATCGCATCGCGCGAGGAGGTGTTGGACGAGGTGCTCATTTCGAACCTCCCTGCTGTTTTTGTTTTTCGGCCCAGAGTTCCTTGAAGGTTTTGCCCTCGGGCGCCGGAAGATCACGCATGTCGGTCCAGCCCCCGGCAAGCGGCAATTTGGCGATCTTGCCCTTGCCGCCTGACATTTTGCCCAGAACCTTTGAGGCAATCCCGGTGACGGCCCGATAAAGCTTTGGTTTTGAAGCAAAAAACGCCCACGTTTTGATACCGTAACGGAATGAGGACGGACTGAGATGTTTTTCGAATTCCCGTTCACGCCAATGACGCATCATTTTGGGCAGCGGGATCCGCATCGGACAGACTTCTTCGCATTTCCCGCAGAAGGTCGAGGCATTGGGAAGATGCCCGGCCTCGTCCACGCCAATCAGCGATGGAGAGAGAACCGATCCCATCGGACCGGGATAGACCCAGCCATAGGCATGACCGCCCACCGCCCCATAGACCGGGCAATGGTTCATGCAGGCCGCACAACGGATACAGCGCAACATGTCCTGGAACTCGGTGCCCAGCATGTTAGAACGACCATTATCAAGCAGGATCACGTGATATTCTTCGGGCCCGTCAAGATCGCCATCGCGTTTCGGGCCGGTCGAAAACGTCGTATAGGATGACATTTCCTGACCCGTGGCCGAGCGGGCCAGAACGCGCAGGATACTTGACGCGTCTTCAAGGGTCGGCACCACTTTTTCAAGGCTGGCAATCGCAATATGAACCCGCGACAGGGTCTGGGTCAGATCGCCATTGCCTTCGTTGGTGACAATCACCGAGGTGCCGGTTTCGGCAATCAGGAAGTTCGCCCCGGTAATCCCGATATCCGCGGCAAAGAAATGTTCGCGCATGACTTCGCGCGCTTCATCAAGCAATTCCCGCGGTTCGACCAGTGACCTGTTGGGATCGCGCCCGGTATGGGTTTCGCGGAAGCTGTCAGCGACCTGTTCCTTATGAACATGGATGGCCGGTGCGATGATATGGCTTGGTGGTTCGTGCCTGAGCTGAATGATATATTCACCAAGATCGGTCTCGACGACTTTGAGGTCCTGTTTTTCCAGGAAGTCATTCAGGCCGATTTCCTCGGAAATCATCGATTTGCCCTTAAGGACCGATTTGGCGTTCTTGTCGCGGCAAATCTTTGCCACCACTTCACGGGCCTCGGCGGCATCGGCACACCAATGGACATGACCGCCATTGGCCTTGACGTTTTCTTCGAACTTCAAAAGATAATGGTCAAGATTTTCAAGCGTATGATTCTTGATGTCCCGGGCCTGATCGCGCAGCGCCTCAAATTCCGGCATTTTTGCCGCGGCCGCAGAACGCTTTTCCTGAAAACCGGATTTCAGACGGCCAAGGGCACGTTGCAGGCTTTCATCGCGCAACGCGCCATGGACGTTTTCCTTGAATTTCGGGGATGTTGACACATTCATGATGCTTACTCCCCACCCGTCTTGGAATTTGATCCGGCAATTGGCGGGGCGGCCATGGTCATATCGGCCAGCACTTCGGCAACGTGGCGAACTTCGACATCCGATCCTTCACGCGCAAGCTTGCCCGCCATGTTCATCAAACAGCCCATATCCCCTGCCAAAAGGGTTTTGGCCCCGGTCTGTTTGATATCTTTGGTCTTGTCACCGACCATCTTGCCGGAAATTTCGGGATATTTGACGCAGAATGTCCCGCCAAAACCACAGCAGGTTTCAGGTTCGGAAAGTTCGGAAATCTCAAGCCCCTTGATGGAATTGAGCAATTTGCGCGGCTGTTCCTTGACCTTGAGCTCACGCAGGCCCGAACAACTGTCATGATAGGTGACCTTGCCCTCGAAACTTGCCGGGACCGCATCGACCTTCATCACATCGGTCAGGAAGGAAACCAGCTCGAACGTCTTGTCAGACAGAGCCTTGACCTTGTCGGCCATGGCCGGATCATTGGCAAACAGTTCGGGGAAATGCTTTTTGATCATGCCGGCACAGGACCCGCTGGGAGCAACGACATAATCATAATCGGCAAACATATCGATCAGCGGCCGGGCGACCTTGCGCGCCGATTCATTGTCACCGGAATTATAGGCCGGTTGCCCGCAACAGGTCTGATCCATGGGCACATCGACCTCGCACCCTGCTTCTTCAAGCAGCTTCACTGCCGAAAAGCCGACCGTCGGCCGGAACATATCGACAAGACAGGTCACAAAAAGACCAACGCGCGGTTTTGAAGGCGTCATGGCGTATCCTCTCTCGGGCTTTTGGGCCATTGACGGATGTTTTGTGCGGGCAGGAATCCGTCTGGCCGAAATCTCTTATAATTGGTATTACCAATTTCGGGCGGACAGGTCCAGACCAAGAACATTACGACTGTCATTATTTACAGAGCACGACACATCAAACCCGGCCCTGCACTTGCAGGAACCGGTATGGCATCGTGCCCGGTAAACCCGGTAAAAAAGTACCTAGTTCTCGTCGATCAGCTTTTTGAGAAGATCGATCATTTCGGCCTTTTTGTCGGCACCGATGCGATCATCAAGCTGTTTTTTGTGGATCTCGCCCTTTTCAAGTACCCGCGCATACAGCTCGCGTCCCTTGGGGGTGATATAGCTGGCATAGGAACGACGATCACCTTCAACACGAATGCGTTCGATCAGGTCGTCATCTTCCATCTGGCGCAGCGACAGGGTCACTCCGGACTTGTCCCGTCCGGCAGCACGGCAAATCTCGACCTGGGTAATACCGGGATTTTCATGGATCAGGACCAGAAGCGTAAAATTCCCCGGTCGCAGGGAATCGTTCCCGAGAATCTCCGAGAAATCCGAGAATGCTTTTTCATAGGCGCGGCGCAAATAAAATCCGATGAAATCTTCAAGCGGACCCAGCGCGACATCGTTGTTTTTAGCCAAGTTTTTAATCTCGTTCTATTGAAAGACACGGAAATCGGACCCGATCAACGCCATGTCTTTTCGAATAACTTCGTTACTTCGAAATATCAACTATATCCCGCACACCGGTCTGGGCCATAGCATTCGTCAGCTCTGTCTGAAGCATGGTGAATGCTTCTGCCGCACCATCCTGCCCAAGTGCCGCAACACTATAGAGAAACGCCCGTCCCATCAGCACAAAATCAGCCCCGGCCATCAGGGCCTTGAGAACATCTTCGCCGCTTCTGATCCCGCCATCAACAATCAGCGGGAAATCAGGCCCGACCGCATCGCGGACCGGTCCGAGCGCATCAAGGGTTGCCGGTGCACCATCAAGCTGCCGCCCGCCATGATTGGAAACCACAATGGCATCCACGCCCTCACTTGTGGCCCTTTGTGCGTCCTGTGGCGACAAAATCCCTTTCAGGATCAGCTTGCCCGGCCATTTCGAACGGATATCGGCCAGAAGATCCCAATCCAGCCGACCAGAACTTTGCTTGGCCATCAGGCTGGCAAGCGATGTGGTACTCGCCCCCGGTTCGGCATAGCGTTCAAGATTGGCAAAGCGCGGTGCCCCATGGCGCAAAACGCCAAGCGACCATTTCGGGTGACTTGCCAGTTCCCAGATGAATCGCGGCGTGATTTTAAGCGGCAAGGCAAACTGGTTGCGCAAATCGCGACGTCTTTTGCCCGGACGCGGCACGTCGGCAGTAACAATCAGGGTATCATATCCGGCGATGCGGGCCCGTTCGATCAGATCATCAACGATTTCCTGCGAACTGCCGACATATAGCTGGAACCAGCCGGAATTCGGCGCACAGTCGCGCAGGTCTTCAAGCTTGGCGGTCGACGGGGTCGATGCGCAATAGGGCACACCGGCCTGTTCGGCCGCGCGGGCAAGAAACCGGTCAATTCCCGGCCAGGCCAGTCCGGCAAGTCCAACCGGGGCCACTCCGTATGGTGCCGCCCAGGACTTGCCGAGAAACCGGGCCCGGGTTGACAGATCCCCATCAACATTGATCAGGGCGCGTGGTTCAAGGATACGGTTGATAAAAGCTGCACGGTTGCGCCCCAGACCGGTTTCGGTCCCCGCCCCGCCATCAATAAAGTCAAAGGCAAAGCGCGGCATTCGCCGCCGCGCTTTTTCCCGTGCATCATCAAATGAAACAAGTCGCGACATGATATCAGCCCTTGCCAACACCATGCGATGTCGGACGGGACGCGAAATCACGCAATGCGTCGGCATCGGCAACAAAACCAAGTCCCGGTTTTTCCGGCAGGGTGATTGTCGAGCCGACACGATCGGGCAGGTTGCCATAGAGCGCGCGGCACATTTCGACCGATATCAGATGCCATTCCACCAGACCGCCATTTGCCATGCCCGCATGCAGATGCATGTTATGGAACGGGAAGGCACCGCCATTTGCCATCGTGACATTGTGGGCCTGGGCCAGGGCTGCAACTTTCGCACCGGCTGTCAGACCGCCACAAATCGCGACATTGGGCTGAATCACGTCAACCGCGCCAGCTTCAAGCAGGTCACGGAACCGGAAAAGCTGACCTTCATTCTGACCGGCCGCAGTCCGCATTCCGGTCTGTTCTCGCAAGTCACGCATACGTTTCACATCATTGTCACGCAGCGGTTCTTCAAAGAAGGTCACATTATAGTCTCGCAAACGATCAGCAAGATAACGCGCCGACGACGCATCCAGGCTGCAATTTGCATCAATGAAGAGGTCGCAATCGCCAATTGCCTCGCGCACAATGCGGACACGCTGGATGTCTTCGTCAATGATTGCGCGTACCGATGCGCCATCATTGCGTTTCTTAAGGGCATGATGGCCGACCACCATCTTGAAACGTTCGACACCATCATTTTTAAGATGCTTTGCCGCATCAGAAAGCTGGTCACGATCAAAGGAGCCAAAACCAAAGGTCACATAAAGCGGTACTTCGTTGCGTGCACCGCCAAGCAGACGCCAGCAGGGCTGATCGACCACCTTGCCAAGAATGTCCCAAAGTGCGAGATCAACCGCCGAAACAACGTGGCTGGCGTAACCGGTCTGGCCACGCGGGCTGAGCAGCCAGTATAGACGTTCGGCAATATGTTCGCGGTTGAGACTGTTCAGGGAAACGATGTTCGGTTCGACAAGTTCACTGATGATCCCGGCAATGACTTCCTCGTCGGTAATAGCGGTAAAACCATGCCCCACCACCCCGTCTTCGGTTGTAATCTCGATCACAACACAAGACAGTGCCGTTTCAACATCAACCGGTCCAACAGCAAGGTTTACCGGGATATAGGCCGGGATGGCCTTAACGGATTTGATGGCAAGGTTCACGTTTCTTCTCCTTGATTTATAAGGCTTTTGTTCGGGTTTCTGCGACCCGAAAACGATAAGTTTGAAATAATGTATAACTAGATAGTTGACTACTAGAATGTTTATAGTCAATCTAATTTTAATGATCGACACCAGCGAGAATGTGCGATCACAGAAAAACCCTGGGAGGATCCAAAATGCGATTTATGACCAAGACAGCCATTGCAGCCCTGATCGGAATTTCGTTCGGCGCAGCTGCCTTTCCGGCCCAAGCCGAGTTTCCTGAAAAGCCGGTAAAACTGATCATTCCGTTCCGTGCCGGTGGCGGCAGTGACGGTCTGGCCCGTGCCGTTCAGGCAGTTATCGAAAAAGAAAAACTGCTGCCAGCGCCGGTAGTTGTTGTGAATGCCGATGGTGCAGCAGGCACAGTTGGTACCCGTCACGTGCTTGAATCAAAGCCGGATGGCTATACTGTCCTGCAGATTCATCAGGAAATGTTTGCCGCCGCCGCCCTTGGCCGCGTGAACTATAGCCCCGCCGATTTTGAACCGGTCATTCAGGCCAGCCAGGGCTGCATGTTTGTTGCTGTGCCAATCGATTCCGAATTCAACAGCCTTCAGGATATGCTCGACTACGCCGCGAAGAATCCGGGCGATCTGAAACAGGCCGACGATATCGGAAGCGCAACGCACTTCCCGTCTGCACAGCTGATGGCGGCTTCCGATACCAGCTGGACGATTGTTCCGACGGGCGGAACGTCAAAACGCTTTGCCGCATTGAAAAGCGGATTGCTTGACATGGCATTCATGTCTGCATCCTGGATCACGCGCGGCAAGGAAGATCTGAAACCGCTGGCGGCTCTTGGTAACGAACGTTTTGACGATGCCCCCGATCTGCCAACCGCCAAGGAACTCGGCTTTGATGTCGAGGCCTGCCTGAACCGCCGTTACTGGGTTCCGGCCGGAACCCCGCAGGAAAATATCGACAAACTTGCCGATGCGATTGAAATCGCCCTGCACAGCCCGGAAGTTGCGGCCTATCTCGAGAAAAATGGTGAAACGTTGTCCATCAAACGCGGACAGGAGCTGAAGGATGCGGTTGCGCAGGACTATCAGCGCTATGTTGACGTGGTGGAGATCGTCAAGAAGTCTTCTGCCAAATAGAAACCCTTTGTAAAAGGCGTTCCCTGTTCGCAGATGACACCCCGCCCCGATCAATGATCGGGGCGAAATTGGAGTAGTCCAATGTACCGCTTCCTCACTCAGAACGCGGTAGCGATTGTTTTCCTACTTCTGGTCGCCGCTTTTGCGGCGGCCAGCCTTTACGGAAGCAGCCTGCTACCCCCTGCCAGCTACGAACCGCTTGGCAGCGCCGCTTTTCCCAAAGCCCTTGGACTGATCACTCTTGGTCTGGTTGCCTTGCAGGCGATCAGTCTGATCAGAAATCATTCCGGCACTGAATCCCCAATGGATCCGGAAAGTGTCACCCGGTCCTTTTCCTGGAAGAAATACCGCAAACCGGCGCTGATGCTGGCGACCATGGTGCTCTACCTTGCGGCCATGTCCTATGCCGGGGTTGATTTCCGCATTTCAACATCGGTCTTCCTGTGTCTGGCCATGTGTCTTCTGGCCCGACCCGACAGTCCGAAAAAGGTTCTTTTGATTGCCGGAAGCAGCATCGTGCTTGCCGTCGTGCTCGACCTTGTTTTCAAGCATCTGTTTTATATCGATATCTAACGTCCCGGCACAGATTGCGGGGTCAGGAGTATCTCAATGCTCGACGCATATATTTATGTCTTTACGTCCGGTCTGATCTGGATTTTTGCCGGAGCCGGGATCGGGATATTTGTCGGTTCAATCCCCGGCCTGTCTGGTGCAATGGTTATTTCACTGACCTTGCCGATGACTTATTTCATGAATGGCAATGATGCCTTGCTGTTGCTTGTATCGATGTATATCGGCGCAACAACCGGCGGGTTGATCAGTGCGACCCTGATGCGGATGCCCGGCACAGAAGCCGCAATCATGACCACCCTTGACGGCTATCCTATGGCGGCCCGCGGCGAACCGGGACGGGCATTGGGTCTTGGCGTTCTGGCATCTGTCTTTGGCGGTATTTTCGCCTGGGTGATGCTGGCTGTTCTTTCGCCGCCCTTGTCGGCAATCGCAGTTAAATTCGGGCCCTTTGACATCTTTGCCATGACGGTTGTCGCGCTCAGCCTGATTGCCGCAGTATCACAGGGCAGTCTTCTGGCCGGCCTGATATCGGCGGCCTTCGGCGCAATGCTTTCCCTGCCCGGAATTGATCCGATTTCTGGCTCCATCCGCCTGACATTCGGCTTTTCGTCGCTTGATAACGGTTTGACCCTTTTGCCGGTTATTCTTGGCATGCTGGTTCTGGGACAGGTCCTGATTGATTGTGAAGGTGTTCTGAGCGGCACCAAGGCAGGCAAGGCAAAAGCCCGCGTTTCCATGCATTGGCGCGATGTCACCAATTATCTGATGACTTATATCCGGTCTTCCTTTATCGGCACCTGGATCGGCATTTTGCCCGGCGTTGGCGGAACAGCTGCATCTGTTGCGTCCTATTCCGTGGCCAAGGCAGCCTCCAAAACCCCGGAAAAGTTTGGTAACGGTGCTGAAGAAGGCATTATTGCTGCTGAAACTGCAAATAATGCGGGTACGGTCGGCGCACTCGTACCGCTGATCACCCTTGGCATTCCCGGGTCAGTGATTACGGCGGTTTTGCTTGGGGCGATGGTCATTCACAACCTTAATCCCGGCCCGCTGCTTTTCGCCGAAAACCCCGACGTTGCCTATACCATCATTGCCGGTGCCCTTGCAGGCAACCTTGCGATGTTTCTGATCATGGTGGTCGCAACACCGTTTCTGGCCAAACTTGCCCATATCAACAAAGCCTACCTTCTCGCGCCCATTGTTGTGTTCTGTATGATCGGGGCTTTTTCGGTCTCAAGCCGGTTCTTTGATATTGGTGTCATGCTGGTATTTGCCTGCCTGGGATATGTCATGACCAAGGCCCGGATCCCCACGGGAGCCTTTATCATCGCCTATATCCTGACCCCGATGGCAGAACAGAATCTCAGATCCGGTCTGGTAATTTATGATGGCAGCTTCTTGCCACTCATTACCAATCCGGTATCGGGCATTCTTCTTGCGATTGCGGTTCTTTCGATTGTCTGGAGCCTGCGCAGCGAATTGAAATTGCGTAAAAAGCAGAAGGTATCGTAATGCCAGATCCTGTTCCAACATTCGGACTGATCGTACCACCGCGTGAAGGCCAGATCCCCCCCGAAGCACAGCATATCTATCCGGATATGAATTTTATCGCCCGCGGTCTTGGTCTGGTGGAAATGGCCCACAAGGATTACGACCGGGTCATCGCCGATACTGCCGATCATGCCATTTTGCTTGCTGCATCGGGTGCAGATGCGGTCAGTCTGATGGGAACGTCGCTAAGCTTTTTTAAAGGCCCGGATTTCAATGAAAAGCTGATTTCAATATTGAAATCAGCAACCGGGCTGCCTGCCACCACGATGAGTCAGGCGATCATTGATGGTCTGGCCCGGTTTTCTGCCAAAAAAATTGCCGTTCTGAGCGCCTATGAAGACGATGTGAATGCCAAGCTGTGCGACTATCTGTCTGTCTATGGCATCAGGGTAATGAAAATCGCGGGCCTCAATATTCGCAATATTGCCGATCTGCCGCATATTTCGGGCGAATATCTGATGGCGCGGTGCCGGGAATTGCTGATGCAAAGCGGGGAATGCGATGCCTTGCTTATTTCATGTGGCGGGTTGCGGACGATTGATCTGGCACCGACCCTTGAAAAGGAAACGGGAATTCCGGTGGTTTCAAGTGCCGTGGCGGGACTTTGGGCAACGGTCAATCTGATCGGTGATCAGAAACACCGCGACACATTCGGCATGCTGTTTGCCGATCCGTCACAGAACTGATTCCAGCCGTTTCCTATTCATCAAGACCCGAGAGATCGATACATCCCAGGCCGTTATTTCCAAGATCGAGCATCGCCCGGATGAACCCGTTTTCAGGGTTGGCTGAAAGCCCGTGAGAGCGGCGATTTTCAACAAAGAAACCGTCAGTTTTAAAAAGATCAAGCTGTCTTTGCAGGCCGGATATATCGTCATCGGGAACATCGCCACTTATGGCAATGTAAAGGTAGCAACTGCGATAGGGCACGACGCCGTCAATCTCGGGAAGATCTTCCCCCCTAGCCTCGTCATTGGCCTGATCAATGTAATAGCGCAGCACATTGCCACCAATTGCAATCAGATCGACACGATCTGCCCGCATCATCGGCAAAAGAAGCTCTTCACGCGGTACAATAACCAGTCTTTGTGCCCCGCGCGCCCGCAAATAGGTTTCACGCGCCGACCCCATCAGGACACCGATGCGAGCATCCTCAAGGATGTTGGAAAATCCCCTTTCCGCCCAGCCATGCATTGCGAAACCATAGAGATTCCATATCGTCCGACTGACCGGACCAACCCATTTGAAACTGTTTTCACGATCCTGCGACCGGGTCATCGGATAAATGACATGACCGCTTTCGTGATCGGCTTCTTCAAGCTGTCGTTTCCAGGGCATCTGATCGACAAGTCTGGCCTGTAATCCGGCCTTGTCAAAAAGTTCGATTACAAGACTGTCAAAATATCCCGGTTCACGCCGACCGGCTGACCGGCTGCGTGCATTTTCGGAAAGATGAATGACATAGTGCCCGTCAAATGGAGCATGATCACTTTGCGCATGTGCTTCACCCCTGTTCTCATGGGCGAAAGACACAGATAAATCTGGAATTGGAATAAAGAGAAAAGAGGCGGCCAGAACAAGTGAACTGATGCATTTGGCAATATGCCGATCGCGGAAACGGGATTTCAGGCTATTTCGCCTCCCCATATCACGCCTCTTGTTTCTTTAACCAAAGGGCGTCTTTGACCTTGCTTTCGATATAGGCCTGATGGGCGGCAAGTTCTGCCTCACTTATGACATGCGGACGCGGTTCAAGCCGGTTTGATTTCGGACCAAGAACGCGTCTTCCATTGCCCTGATCATTGCCATCGCCATCCTGTGCGTTGGGATCAAGTGACAGGCCATGCTGACGCCCGCCCAGAAGTTCAAGATAGACCCGGGCAAGCAGATCGGAGTCAAGCAGTGCCCCGTGCAGGGTACGGTTGGAGTTGTCGATCTTGAAACGGCGGCACAATGCATCAAGGCTGACCGGGGATCCCGGAAACTTTTTGCGCGCCATCTGCACTGTATCAAGCGCACGGTCCATGGCGATGCGCGGCTTGTTCAACCATTCAAGTTCCGCATTAAGGAACTTCATGTCAAAGGCGGCATTGTGAATGACAAGAACCGAATCCTCGCCAATGAATTCGATGAAATCATCGGCAACCTCGGCAAAGACCGGCTGGTCTTTCAGGAAGTCATCGCCAAGCCCGTGAACGTCGAAGGCCTCTTTGGGCATCGGGCGCTCGGGATTGATATATTGGTGATATTGCCGCCCGGTCGGCATGTGATTGATCAGTTCGATACAGCCAATTTCCACCAGGCGGTGGTCTGCATAGGGATCAAGGCCGGTGGTCTCGGTATCGAGGACAATCTCACGCATAAAATCTGGGTCCGATGGTCAGCTTAACTGGTCAATAATGCCTTGAATATATTGAAAAGTCACCGCACGTCCCAACCCTGTCGGGATGACATAATCGCACCGTTTGCGCTTTTCAATATCGGGCATCTGTTTGGACAGAATGGCGGAAAATTTTTCATCCGTCATCCCTTGTCGTGCAAGAACACGCTGACGTTGAACAAACCCCGGTGCGGAAACAACCGCAACGGCATCGCAGCGTTTTTCACCGCCCGTTTCATATAAAAGCGGGATATCAAGCACCACCAAAGACCGTCCCAGCATCTGCTGGCTGCGCAAAAACCGGATTTCAGCCGCCCGCACCAGCGGATGCAGAATCGCTTCGAGTTTTTTAAGAACTTCCGGATCGGAAAATGCCCGTTTGCCCAGTGCCTGCCGGTCAATCCTGCCATCTTTGATAATATCGGGAAAAGCCGCCGCAATCGGATCAAAGGCAAGTCCGCCCGGTGCCATCAGGATATGGGTGGTTGCATCGGCATCATGGACCGGCACGCCAAGAAAACGAAACATCGATGCCGCCGTCGATTTTCCCATCCCGATCGACCCGGTTAAGCCCAATATCACCATAACAGGATTACCTTTATATGCTTAATCAGGCGAAAGAACGAAATCGCGCAGTTCCTGGGTAACTTCCGGATCAATGCCGAACCAGCGATGAAATCCCGGTCGGGCCTGATGAAGCAACATACCAAGACCATCGACAATCGGGTTGCCGCGCTCACGCGCCTGGGCAAGAAGATCCGTGACCAGCGGCGCATAGACAATATCGGTGACAAGGGCCGATGTCGGCAAACCATCAAGGTCGATATCGAGTTTCGGCTGCCCGACCATGCCAAGACTTGTCGTATTGACCAGAAGCGCCACGTCCGAAAGGACATCGGGCGACAAAGGCCAGTCAATAACCTTGAGACGCGGATCGTTGAATTCGCGTGTCACATCCTCGGCCCGTTTGCGGGTGCGGTTGGCAATCCGGATTTCAGGGCTTCCTTCGTCGAGAAGGGCAACCAGAATGGCGCGCGATGCCCCGCCCGCGCCCAGCACCACCGCCGGACCGGATGTAAAATCGATCCCGGGGGCTTCCTGACGCAGGTTTTCAATAAAGCCGAACCCGTCGGTATTATCACCCAAAAGCCTGCCATCCTTGGCAAAGGTCACGGTATTGACCGCCCCGATGCGACGTGCCCGGTCCGAAAGCTCGTCACATTCGGGCATGGCCATTTCCTTTTGCGGGATGGTGACATTGACCCCGGAAAAGCCCAGATTTCGAAGCGAAATCAATGCTGCCTGAAAGTTTTCCGGCTCGACCGGCAGGGGCATGTAACTGCCATCAATCCCGTATTTCGCAAGCCAGTAGCCATGCAGGCGCGGCGATTTGGAATGCGATACCGGCCATCCCATCACACCGGCCAGACGCGAGGTTCCAGAAAGGGTACGGTACGGAATACGGGCTGTCATGATGCGATAGTTTCCTGCCTGACGGGAGTTATTCGGGTTTTCGTTTTGTTTTAAATAATGTGCCAAACCGCATGGATGCCCGCCTGAGCGGGCATGACGAAAAAAGAAGATTTTTCCAAAACCGTCACTCCCGCAAAGGCCGGAGTCCACAAGGCTTGGCAAAGTGCTTTTTATGCCTTGAGCACACCATGATCGCGCAAGAAACCGATCAGTGGCAATAACGGCAAGCCAAGAACCGTGAAATAGTCGCCGCGCACTTCGGTAAAGAGCTGCGCACCAATGCCTTCAAGCTGATAACCGCCAACGCAATTGAAAATCTCTTCACCGGCGGCATCAAGATAATCTTCAAGCCATTCATCGCTGAAATTGCGCATCGTCAGATGGGCGGTATCAATCGTGCCCCAGATGCGTGACCCTTCCTTATATATAACAGCGGCTGAAACCAGCTGATGGGTTTTACCCCGCAGGGCCAAAAGCTGTGCTCTTGTATTGTCACGGTCGCGCGGCTTATCAAACCAGATGCCATTGCATTCAAGCATCTGGTCAGCGGCAATCACAATCCCGTCGGGCTGCTGACGATACATGCGCAGCGCCTTCATTTCCGCCAGTGTTTCGGCAGCTTCGGCGGCACTGGCCCCTTCGGCCTTCATCGATTGTTTATAGCCTTCCTCGTCAATCATCGAGGCGACTGCTTCGCAGGCGACACCTGCATTAGTCAGCATGGCATGACGGGTCTTGCTGCTGGAAGCCAGAATAAGCCGATGGTTCATAAGTCTTTATATCCTGTTCGAAAGTCCGTTAGTGACCGCGCCGGTCATACATGGTTGCCAGGATCATGGCAGCGGTTTCTTCAATGGATCGGCGGGTGACATTGATAATCTTCCAGCCGCGATCGGTAAAATAGCGTCTTGCCTGATGGACTTCATCGCGCACGGCCACCGGATCAACATAATCACCGCCCTCGCCGCGTTCGATCTGACGCAGGCGATTTTTGCGGATCGAAACCAGCTGATCAACATCCTTGATCAGACCAACCACCAGCGGCTTTTTGAGCTTATCAAGTTCAGGCGGCAGCGGACATCCGGGCACAAAGGGAATATTGGCCGTCTTGATGCCACGATTGGCCAGATAGACCGAAGTTGGGGTTTTCGATGTTCGCGACACACCGACAATCACCACATCGGCCTCTTCAAGATCCCAGCCTGATTGGCCGTCATCATGAGACAGGGTGTAATCAATTGCCTCGATCCGGCTGAAATATTCCTCGTCCATTTTATGAAGGGCGCCGGTACGACCCCGCGATTGCTGGCCAAGGTAACCGGCCATCATGGTCACGGTATTATCAAGGACGTGACTGTGAGGCACCTGAAGCCTGCGACAGCCTTCTTCGAGTTTGCGGCGAATGTCGCTGTCAAACACGGTGTAAAGGACAATGCCGGGATTGCGTTCAATATCGGCCAGAACACGGGCCAGCTGGGCGTCGGTTCTGATCAGCGACCAGACATGTTCATGGGCACGCACATCGGGAAATTGCGCAATACAGGCGCGCGCGACACCGTCAACAGTTTCGCCCGTTGAGTCCGAGACCAGATGAAGATGAAAAATATTGTCTGTCTCGACCATATGCTGTCCGTTTTTTGATCACTTTTCGCAATGCAAGCCTGCTTTATCCACTTTTTGCGCGCCAAGCGATTTTTCCAAGTTTTTTAAAACCCGGATTTGGGTGTTCGATATTCCGATCACTAACCGGACGGATAAGGTATATTAGCCCAACCCGGAGTTAAGCAATCGGAGTCGGGCCTGTGGACAATTGTGGATAACGGGAGCGACTCCGGCCCGATTTTTTCCACAGGAATTATCCTCCCCCTCATACAAACTTTCTCAAGGCGTCTGTCCCGACCGGGATAAGTAATTATTTTTTCCCGTAATAGCAGGGATAAGAAGGCAAAAACCAGTCTTATTCACCTTATCCCCGTTATTCAAAATCGGCTTTTCCCAAGCTCAGGTCTGGGAGTCGTTCGGAGTCGTACACAGTTTTCCCCAAACCCGTTTGAGATGAATCATTTTTCCCGAGTCGGAATGTGAATAAACTGTGCACTAAATTTAATCCCTGTTATCCACAGGTATCCACCTACAAACAACATCCTTTTTTATTAAATAAGGTTTTGTTAGGCAGAACGTGGAAAACGTCCTGGCTCAGTTCCCAGGACAAAATTCACGGAAACGAAACTGGCCACCTGGTCCTCGGGTCAAAGACCGGAACCAGATAAAAAAGCGATCGGGACAGACGAACAGGAAACCAGATGCCCAATACCACGAAGACTTTCTTGCGCGCCCTTAGCGGTGAAACCTTGCCGGTACCGCCAATCTGGCTGATGCGCCAAGCAGGTCGATATCTGCCAGAATACCGTGCAACCCGTGGAGAAGCAGGATCATTTCTTGATCTTTGCTATAATCCCGATCTTGCCTGCGAAGTTACGTTGCAGCCGCTCAGGCGCTATGACTTCGATGCGGCAATTCTGTTCTCCGATATCCTCGTTATACCGCAGGCACTTGGGCAGCATTTGGCATTCAAGCAGGGAGAAGGCCCACAGCTTGAGGCCATCCGCGATGCTTCGGGCCTTGGCAAACTTTCGGTCGAAGGCATCCATGACACGCTTGGACCGGTCTATGAGACGGTTTCGAAGCTTTCGGCAGCCATCCCGTCGCACACGGCCCTCATCGGCTTTGCTGGCGCCCCATGGACCGTTGCGACCTATATGGTCGAAGGCAAGGGGTCCAAGGATTTTGCCAATATCCGCCGCTTTGCCTATGGCGATCCGGACGGCTTTGCCCAGCTGATCGACATTCTGGTCGAGGCCACCACGCAATATCTGCTCAAACAGGTCGAAGCCGGGGCCGAATGCATCCAGCTGTTTGAAACCTGGGGCGGTGTGCTTTCTGAAACCGGCTTCAAGCGCTGGGTGATCGAACCGACCAGACAGATTGTTGCCAATTTGCGGGCGATCCACCCGGATTTGCCGATTATCGGCTTCCCGCGCGGGGCCGGTTTGCATCTGATTGATTTTAAAAACCAGACCGGTGTGACCGGTGTTGGCCTTGATAGCGGGGTTCCGCTTGATTGGGTGGCAGAAAATCTTCAGAAACTGGGCCCGGTACAGGGCAATCTTGATCCGATGTATCTGATCACCGGTGGAGATGCGATGCTTGCCGAGACCAGACGGATTCTTGATACGCTGGGCAACGGGCCGTTTATCTTTAACCTTGGTCACGGCATTACCCCGGAAACGCCGCCGGAAAATGTCGAGAAACTGGTGAAATTTATCCGCAATCAATAAGCATCAAGTGCAGGCAATGACTGCATTTTATTTCGTGATTATTGAAATCAATCAAATCGATTGGAAAATTCAATGCGTATGATGGGTTAAATCCGTTGCGTATCCGCCCTGTTTGACCAATATAGGGCACGGAGCGGGACGGGTTTATCCATTGACGAGATTTCCGGTTGGTCGGAACTGGTCAAAACGCCATGTAAGGATAATCCTATGTCCGAGACGACGCGCAAGAAACGCGCCATTGTTCTTTTCAATCTTGGCGGCCCGGACAGCCCGGAAGCCGTCGAACCGTTTCTGTTCAATCTGTTCAATGATCCGGCGATCATCAGCTTGCCCAATCCGTTCCGGTTTTTGCTGGCCAAACTGATTTCGCGCCGTCGCGCACCGATTGCCCGCGAGATCTATGATCATATCGGCGGAAAGTCACCGCTTCTGGAACTCACCCGGGAACAGGCGGATGCCTTGCAGGCAGCCCTGAATTCCGAAGATGACGGCTATGAAAACCGTTGCTTTATCGCCATGCGCTATTGGAAACCGTTTGCCGATGAAAGTGCGCAAGCGGTCAAGGCATGGGGTGCCGATGAGCAGATATTGCTGCCGCTTTATCCGCAATTCTCGACCACGACCAGCGGATCATCGGTCAAGGACTGGAAACGGGCCTGTCACAAGGTTGGCCTGACTGCACCGATCAAGACCGCCTGTTGCTACCCGACCAATCCGGGCTTTGTCGAGGCATCAGCCGAGATGATCCGCGAAGGTTACGACCGGGCATTGGCCAAAACGGTCGAACTTGGCATTGATAAACCGCGTGTCCTGTTTTCGGCCCATGGCGTGCCCAAGGCGGTGATTACCAAGCGTGGTGACCCCTATCAGTCGCAGATCGAAAAAACATCGGCCGCCGTGGTCGAAAAGATGGCGATCGAGGGACTGGACTGGAATGTCTGCTATCAAAGCCGGGTCGGTCCGATGGAATGGATCGGTCCGTCGACCGAACATGAAATCGAGCGGGCCGGACGCGAAGGCAAGGCCATCGTTGTTGTGCCAATTGCCTTTGTCACCGAGCATTCGGAAACCCTGGTCGAACTTGACATCGAATATGGCGAACTGGCCCATGAAAAGCAGGTTCCGGTCTATGAACGTGTGCGCACGGTCTGTTCCCATCCGAAATTCATCAATGGACTTGTTTCGGTTGTGAAACAAACACAGGATGAACTCGATCAAAAGGGCTCCGACGATTACACGGTGGAAAGCCGTGGCTGGTGGTGCCCGGACGAACATTCCTGTGCAAATGCCAAACAGCCGGGTCTCAAGCCCGCCGGGGTATAGGTAAAAATGCAAATGATTTCAGGCGGGTTCCGTTTTGGGACTGGCCTGTTTGCTGTTATGGTTTGAAAAATTCCGCGCTAGGTTTGGTAAAGCCAACAGCATCAGACCGTTCAGTCAGAGAAGAGAGAGATGGATACATACAGCATTGTAAAATCCCTGCATGTCATCAGTGTCATTGCCTGGATGGCGGGGCTTCTCTATTTGCCGCGGCTTTATGTTTATCACTGTGAAGTTGAACCGGGCTCGGAAGCCAGCGAGAAATTCAAGATCATGGAACGGCGTCTTTTGCGCGCCATCATGAACCCGGCAATGATTGCAAGCTGGGTATTTGGCGGATATCTGATCCATGTTGCCGGTGTGATGAGCGACGGCTGGTTCCATGTGAAGCTGTTATGCGTCGTGCTGATGACGATTGCCCATATGATGCTGGCCCGTTATCGCCGGGCATTTGAAGCCGACGCCAATACGAAATCCCAGAAATTCTATCGTATTTTCAACGAAGTACCGACGGTCCTTATGATCATTGTGGTCTTTATGGTGATCGGGCGTCCGTTCTAAACAGCATTGCCTATTCGGCATAGCGTCTAAACATTACGATATGAAAATAAAAAGGCCGCCAAACCGGCGGCCTTTGTTTTGGTATCGAACCAAGTAGAGAACAGATTGGGTCAATCAGGCATTTCCAGCCGGCTGACCTTCCATCTGTTTTGCAAATTTCTTGCGGAAAAGATCAGCAAAATCAATCTGCTGCATCATCAGCGGCGGGAAGCCGCCATCGGCAGTCAGGTCTGCGATGATCTTGCGCACATAGGGGAACAGCAGGCGCGGAACTTCGATCATCAGAACCGGCAGACGGTGTTCGTCGGCAACATTCAGGGTGACCACACAGCCATACTGAAGTTCTGCGATGAAAGCGACCTTGTCGCCAACGTCTGCTTTGACATTGATCTTGATGGTCACTTCGTGAAGTTTCTGATCCTGGGTGGTGCGTGCCTCGACATCGACATCGATGTTGATTTTCGGCTGCTGCTGCAGGGCAACGCTTTCCGGTGCATTCGGATTTTCAAACGAAAGATCCTTGATGTACTGGGTATGGATCGTAATCGGATTGCCGGCTGGCTGCTGCTGTGCGCCGCTTTCTGCACCGGTGGTATTCTCGGCCATTAAAGTCTAGCTCCCTTGAGTCTTCGGTCTTGGTCAGAAAAAAGCCTTCAGGCTGGTGATTTGCGCAAGCGGTCCCGACGAGGATGTTGATTACCTTGCGGGGCTGTGGTCACAAACCGGCTGAACTGCTTGTTTCTGACGCCGTGCAATTACGGCAGATCAATTGGCCTAGCACGGATAACAGCCACGGGCAAGCCAATCAGATTGTCTGCAAAGCCCATATTTCTGCGGTTTTAAGTGATGGTCAGGCTGCGCGGGTTTTGAAATTACAGGCAGAATCACAAACAGAATCATAGAAGGCTGGCCGTTTGATTTGGCCAGCCTTGTGAATTTGTGATTTTACGGTGAAATTGCCGTCTAGCTGCGCGGTGGCAGATTTGGCGGAATACCGGAATCTGTCTTGCTGTTCATATCCCGGTCAGACGGTGTGTCATCGTTGCGCGCACCGTTGGTATTGCTGCTGACATCTTCGAAATCGCCATCAATGATCGGACCGGCCCCGCGACGGCCAGTACCCCGGCCAGCACCTGTTCCGGCACCCATGCCGCCACCCATACCACCGGGGCGACCCGTATGACTGCTGCGCCCGGCACCAAAACCGGCACCGCCAAAGCTTGTGCGGATATTGCCCGACTGGACCAGTTTCATGATGACCTTTGCCCCGACCAGCTGGCGCAGGGGCGGAACCAGAAGCAGGAAGCCCATGGTATCGGTGACAAAGCCCGGCGTCAGAAGCAAGACACCGGCAATCAGGATGCAGATGCCATCAAACATCGGACCGATAGGCATTTCGCCCTGATCCATCTGGCTTTGGGCCTTGGCAAGGGTTTGTAATCCCTGTGCGCGCATCAGCGACGTTCCAAGAATAGCCGTCAGAATGACGATGCCGATGGTTGGCCACAAGCCAATCAGTTCGCCAGCCTGAATAAAGACCGCGATTTCAATGATCGGCATTGCGACGAATATCGCCAGGACATAAAAACCCATTTTTTCTCCGTTCCTTGCGCCTTTGACCGCAGATTTTCCGGTAATTGGATCGTATTTTAACGTCATTCCTGACGCTGTGCTTAAACAATTGCAGAAAACAACTTGGATTTCAGTGATTTCCTATTACTCTGCAGTCTGTATTGGTCGGGAAACTAGTGCCATAACGCGACAAAAATGCGGCAGAGCGCCAGTATCATCGCCATATGATGGTGAAGACGATCACACGACAGAGCGTGATCATCGGTTGCCCTTGCATTTGGTTGGGTTCATACCATCTCTCGACCACGGTTGTGATATAAATCCGGCCTGTTTGAAACCACTAGGATCAAGAGATCGGTCTTGCAGTATTTCGATATCTTTTTATTCGCACTGATTGCTGTTTTTCTTGTGCTGCGTTTGCGGGGTGTTCTTGGCCGCCGTACCGGCAACGAAAAACAGGGGCCATCCAATATTTTTGGCCGTCAGTCCCATGAACAGGATGCCAATGGCGCGCAGAAGGATGCGACCGCGCCCAAGACGGACAATGTCTATCGTTTGCCTGATTCTGCAAACGAACAGGATGCGACAGATGTTCCATCAGGCACCTTTGCGACCTTGCAGAAGATTCAGAAATTCGATCCGAGCTTTACCCAGCAGGACTTCCTGAATGGCGCGCGCATGGCGTTCGAAATGATTGTCGAATATTTTGCCAAGGGCGACAAGGATGGCCTCAACCCGCTGCTTTCGGCAGAAGTTTACAAGAACTTTGCCGCAGCAATCGATGCCCGCGCCCAAAAGGGCGAGCATGAGGAAACCACCCTTGTCGGCATCAAAAGTGCAACCATTCATGATGCCAGCCTTGAAGGGCGCACGGCCTATGTCACGGTCAAATTCGTCTCCGAGGAAGTCTCGGTCATTCGCAATGACGAAGGTGACGTGATTTCCGGTGATCCCAATCAGGTGATCGAGGCCGAAGACCTTTGGACTTTCGCGCGCAATATCGAAAGCCGCGATCCCAACTGGCAACTGGTGGCAACCGAAACCCCGGAAGAAGAAACCACCGACTGACGGGGTTCTTGCGAGATCAGAAATTCTGGGCGATCCGGGCAACCGGGTCGCCTTTTTTATTGTCCGGGCTGGCAAGGTTTGATGGCAAGTGCCTGCGGTTATCGGCTTGTTAAGCATGTTGCGGGCAAAATTGGTGCGTTCGTGCGCCGCAATCTTGCCGGTGCTGTCTGCCTTGCCAAGTCATGCCAATGCCATGCTAATGAACGGGTTCTATCTTGAAGCGACGTCTGGTTCTTTCCCGCAGTCTTTCCATTATCTCTGTTCTTGTTGGCGCCGGTGCTGCCCTGATCTGGATGTTCTGGCCGCAAATTACCGGCCAGTTCGAAGCACCCCCAAAGCCGGAAGATGAACTGAGCCTGCGCCCGGCGACTTTCACCATGCTTGATGGCTGGCAATCCGATGACATGCGCCCGGCCATTCGTGCCTTTGCGCGGTCCTGCAAGGCGATGCTGCGGCGCGATGATGACAAGATGGTCGGACCTGATGGGCGCATGGGAACCATCGGGCAATGGCGCAATGTGTGCGAAATGGCGGTATCGCTTGATGTTGACGCCCTGCGCAAGGAAGATGCGCGCGCGTTCTTTGAAAGCGATTTCAAACCCTATCTCAGTGGCAATGCCAATAATCCCGAAGGCCTGTTCACCGGCTATTACGAACCGGAATTGCGTGGCAGCCTGACCCGTGAAGGCCCATATCAGACCCCGATCTATCTGAAACCCGACGATATGATTTCGGTCGATCTTGGCGATTTCAGTGACGAGCTGAAAGGCAAGAAACTTGTCGGACGCCTGACAGGCAGCAACCTGAAACCCTATTTTGACCGGGCCGCGATTGAACAAGGGGCGCTTTCGGGCCGCGATCTTGAAATGGTCTGGGTTGATGATGCGGTTGACGCCTTTTTCCTGCAAATTCAGGGGTCCGGACGGGTAGTGCTGCCCGATAACAGCGTATTGCGCATCGGATATGCCGCCACAAACGGGCATCCCTATTTTGCGATTGGCCGCGAGCTGATTGAACGCGGGGCTTTGACCCGAGAAACGGTATCACTTCAGACCATCCGCAAATGGCTTCACGACAATCCCGGCGAGGCCGACGGGGTAATGAATACCAACGCATCCTTTGTGTTTTTCCGCCCGCTTCAGACTGACCCGACCGATCCGACAGCAGGTCCCCTGGGATCACAGGGGGTTGCGCTCGAACCGGGGCGCTCCCTGGCGGTGGATCGCCGTTTCCATGCCATGGGAGTACCGGTGTGGGTTGAAACCCGTGATCCGATGAATGCGGACCGGTCATTTAACCGGATGATGATTGCCCAGGATACTGGCGGGGCGATCCGGGGGCCGGTGCGCGGCGATATCTTTTTCGGACCGGGCGAAGATGCCGCATTGTTTGCCGGTCATATGAACCGCAAGGGTCAGAAATATGTTTTGCTGCCCAACAGCATTGATCCGGCGAGCTGGGAACCGAAAGCAACGCAGTGAATGGTCAAGTCTGACCAGATTATCATTTGAAGCAGGGTTTAGAGGTCATCACATAGCACTTGATCCGGTTCGATCTTGGCAAACCAGAAGGAAAAGCACTTTATGCTCCGTCACATTGTACTTTTGCAGGTCGCTGATCACATCCCGGCAGATCACATTGATGCCATCATTGACCAATTGGCAAAAACCGCCCTGTCCCTTCCTGGCACAAAGGCCTTTTGTGGTGGCAAAAAGAAGATTGGAAGCGGTCTTAGCCAGGGTTTTACCCATGGCTATAATATCGATTTCGTCGATGAAGCCGCGCGGGACGCCTATCTGGCGGAACTTGATGGTGACCGGGTCGGTAGCAGATTGTCCGAAATCACCGTCGGGGGGCTTGGCGGGATTCTGGTGATGAATATCGATATCAGCAATATCCAGACCCCGGATAAAACCCCTGATCAAAAACCGCAATTGCGATGGGTTTGATCGGATAGATATAGTTATCTGATCTTGTTTTCAAGATAACTTGGTCTTCTGACCGGAAAACATCGCCATAAGCTTTCCACCAAAGACGTTAATAACAAGTCCGGCCATCACCAATGCCGCCGAGATCATCTTGATCGGACCAAAATCCTCGCCCAGAACCAGGGCCGAGGTCGCCATGCCGACAATCGGCACCAGCAGGGTAAAGGGGGCGACCAGCCCGACCGGCAAGCTCGAAAGCAACCGTCCCCAGATCGCAAAGCCGACCAGTGTCACCGGATAGGCCAGATAGAGGATCGAGCCAACACCGATCCAGCTGATCTGATCGCTCAGTGTGGCCAGATTTGCGCGGTCTTCGGTTGCAAAGGACAGAATGGCCAGCGGGATTGGCGGAATCAGGCTGGCCCAGACGACAAAGGACAGCATCTGAACCGAACCGGCCTGTTTCATGATGATATTGGCCACACCCCATGCGGCGGCGGCTGCAACCACCAGAACAAGGCCGATGGCGGTAATTGATCCGTCGGAGACAAACATCAGCAACCCGACCCCGAAAAAGGCCACCAGCATGGCGACATAGCGATGCGGGCCGATCTTTTCGCCCAGCACAAACATGCCCAAAATCAGGGTAAAGAAGGCCTGGAGTTGCAAGACAAGGGATGAAATCCCGGCCGACAAGCCCAGATCCATGCCCAGAAACAGCAGGGAAAACTTGATACAGCCCAGAACCACACCAAAGCCGACCACATATTTCCAATGACATTTCGGCCGCGGCAGGAAGAACACAGCGGGCAAGGCGGCAAAGGCAAAACGCAGCGATGACAGCAGGATCGGTGGCATTTCACCCAGCCCGAGCTTGATCACGGTAAAGTTCGCACCCCAGATGGTGACGACCAGAAGAACTGCGAAAAACTGACCAAGTGACATGGGGCTTGGGACCTTGCGGAGGTTTTGCTGGGGTATTGGGGCGTGTGGGGAAAATTCACGCTATGCCTGTCATCGTCGTTCGACAATCAAAACAATGTCATGGTGACAAAGAAAAACACCGGACAGCATCGCCATCCGGTGTTGATCGAAATCCCAGAATATCGTGATGTCAGAGCAGGTTACTGTGCAGCAACCACAGCTTCATCACCGGAGTCATCCACGCCCGCACCCGATTTGCCGCAGCCCGAAACGCGGGATTTGCGCAGGCGCTGGCTTTCGGATTTCAACTGACCGCAGGCAGCAAGAATGTCGCGGCCGCGCGGCCAGCGGATCGGCGCTTCATAGCCGTTATCAAGCAGGATCTGCGCGAATTTCTTGATGTCGTTGGTGGGCGTGCATTCATAATCCGAACCCGGCCATTTGTTGAACGGGATCAGGTTGAATTTGCAGTGAATGCCCTTGACCAGCTTGGCCAGCGCGCGGGCGTGCTCGGGCTTGTCATTGACGCCCTTGAGCATGACATATTCCATCGTGATCGGACGCGAATTGGACATGCCCGGATAGTTCCGGCAGGCATCCATCAGTTCCTTGAGCGGGTATTTCTTGTTGATCGGCATGATTTCATTGCGCAGATCATCATCAGGCGCATGCAGCGAAATCGCCAGACCGACACCAAGTTCCTCGCCACAGCGTACGATTTCCGGAACCACGCCGGATGTCGACAGCGTCACACGGCGGCGCGAGATCGAAATACCTTCGCCATCCATGGCAATGCGCAGGGCATCGCGGACATTTTCATAGTTAAACAGCGGCTCGCCCATGCCCATCATGACGATGTTGGACAGACGACGAATGCCATTGGCCGGGGTCGGCCATTCGCCATAGCTGTCGCGTGCCACCATGAACTGGCTGACAATTTCGCCCGGTGTCAGGTTGCGCACCAGAAGCTGGGTGCCGGTATGGCAGAATTTGCAGGTCAGCGTGCAGCCGACCTGTGATGAAATGCAGACAGCACCGCGATCTTCGTTGCGATCGGGGATATAGACCGTCTCGGCCTCGTTACCGTCATGGAACTTCATTAGCCATTTATGGGTATCATCCGAGCTTTTCTGATCAGCTGTCAGAACCGGACGCCCGACATAGAAATCCTGCGAGATACGATCACGCAGCTTTTTGGAAATATTGGTCATATCGTCGATGTTGGTCACACCGCGGTTATAGATCCAATTCCAAAGCTGTTTGACGCGAAACTTGCTTTCACCCATGTCGGCCATGAGTTCGGTCAGTTCTTCGCGGGTAATCCCGACCAGATCGCGCCGACCGTCGGCAGCCTGCCCATTGGCGGCGCGCGTAACGAAGTCGGACAGCGATGGCCCGTCCTGCGTCGCAGGGGCATCGGTCTGGGGTGCGTTTTCGGTCAGGACGTCGGTCATCCCGGGGTCTCTCTCTTGGTTCTTGTGGTCTTGCGGGTCTTGTCTGGGGGCTATGCGTTTTACGCGATCGCGTGACTATACCAGAAAAGATGCAAAAATGCTTGGCCCCGCATATAGCGGGGCCGGGCGAAATTAGAAACGATAAATTTCACATTGCTGCTATCGCGCATATGCAATCAGGGTTGCACATAAAAGGGACGCAGCATCACCTATCGGTTTGCAAAACGCGATCAGTTGACCGGCTTGGTGTTGCAAGCCTTTGAAATAGCATTATAGGCGGCCGTAAAGCCCGACAGCGAATAGGTATCGGTGGTTTTGGTATCACGCGTTGAATAGCCAACCACGACCATGTTCGAACCCGATTTCATGGCACTGACAAGCTTGCGGTCGGTTTCAGCATCAACCGCCCAGGCAGAATCCGCATGGGTAAACAGGCTGAATTTCTTGGAATCGATTCGAAGATCGACCGTGCTTTTGTCCTTGTAGGTGTAACCGGTAATGAAGCTGACTTCATTAAACAGTTTCAGACCCGGACGGTGAGTTACCATCACGTAAATCTTGCCGCGCTGGGTATAGTCACCTTTGGCCGATGTCGGCTGGCTGCCCATATAGCAGACTTTCTGACCTTCTTCGGAATAGGTGTAAGCTTCCCATTTGCCAAAAACGTCAATCAGCTTGGGCGAATTCTGGGCCTGCGCGCTGGTGGCAGGAATGCTGATCGCAATCACTGAGATAAAGGCTGACAGGGCAGCGGCAATCGAAGTTCTGACGAGACGATGGGCGTGTTTTTTCATGAGGTCGCGTATCGTGTCTGAAGTTTCGGGACAGGCCCAAACGGGCCAGGAAGGAGGTAATAAAGCCATCAGATATGGCAAATTTATGAGGTTGCCTGGCTGAGTCTGCCGACAAAAGGTAAAGATTAAACCAAGATGATCAGCGCGATCTGCGAATTGGCAGGCTGGCGGGTGATTTCCGGTCCTATCCGTTGGCGAGATTCAATTTTACAACCTGATCAAGGCAATCCTGAACCGAAATTACGCTGTTTCCACGGCGCATACGGGCCAGCATGTGAGCCAGTTCACGTGGTTGTCCTTCTGCCTTGGGAACAAAAAAGGCATCAAAGGAACATTGTTCGGAACGATATTGCCAGACGCGGATTTCGCCTTCGCCGCGGACCATTTCCGGTGTGCCGATTCTGGCTTCAAAGGCGTCTTCTGACAGGCCCTTAAGCGTTTCGCTCGGGATTTGCTTGAACGGGATGGCAGCGGTTTTGCCCGGTTTGGTATTTTCAGGCTTCTTGCGGACAACCGGTCGTGATGTCTTGATCTGGCCGCTTTCTTCAAGCTTGCCATAGTTGGTATTGGTGGTGCCTGGCGGTACGGCATTGCCGCCACAGGCACTTAAGCCCACGGCAATCAGGGCCAGAATGCACAACACCCCGAACGGACGGATGATGTCCGATCGGGGTGTCTGTATGGTCAAACCAACTGCGCGCACGGGACTTAGGAATCTTCCGATTTGCGCGGAATGGTGATCGCCGCGGTGGTACCGGCGCGCGACAGGCCATCGTCGCTGCCCTCGACATAGTCGAGTTCACCTTTGATGCGGGCACCATTTTCGATCTGCAACGATCCATAAGTGATCTTGCCGTTGATTTCGGCGGAATTGATCACGGTGACGCGACGTGCGGTCAGGTCACCTTCGAACTTGCCACTGATTTCTGCTTCGTCAACCTGTGCCGACCCGATGAAGGAACCGCCTTCGGACACTTCAAGACGGGTGCATTCCTTGATCTGGGCTTCGACAACGCCCTCGACGACCAGAACGTCACAGGAACCGATTTCACCCTTAAGCGTGATATCACGACCGACCGTCAGCTTTTTGCCCTCGGCATTGCTGGCCGCACTTGCAGGACGGCCCGAGTTGCCACGGGTCGGGATTTCAAGCGGGCGTTTCGGGATTTCCGGGCGGAAGCTGGTAGAATGCGGTTTACTGGACATTTGCGGTTCATCCTTTGTGCGCGGCTTGGTGAAGAGCTGCGGCTCAGTACGTTTTTCTGTTTTTACGGCACTGCCAGAGGCGTGCTCGGATGCGATCTCTGTCGACCTGGTCGTGGTCCCGGAAAGGGTGCCTGATCCATCCTTGACAGATGTATCGGACGAAGCCGCATTACTGTCGACTGTTTTATTGGCTTTTTTCTTCCCAAACATTGGATGACCAGATCCTTGTATTGCAGTTTCGGTTCAGCAATCCGCTCTCCGTCTGCCTTGTGCGTGCCGTGTCATGCGGCGGTGTTCCAGCGTTATGCACTTTGGGGCACAAAGGTGCCAAGGCGAACAGAATAGTGGACCATAAAGGCTGTTGCGATAATTGGCGCGACCAGATTGACCACCGGAATGGTCATCAGGAATGTCAGGCCGATACCGGCAAGCCAAAGCTTTTTCTGGCGACTTTGGCGAATGGTCTCAACCGTGCGTGCATCATAACGGCGTGCCGCAACCAGTTCAAAATATTCGCGCGACAAAAGATATCCGTTCATCGTGTAGAAGGCGATGACATAAAGCGGACCGGCCAGAAGAAGTGGCAAAATCAGAATGTTAAGCGCCAGTGCCGTCAGCGCGAATTTCAGGCCGCTGATCAGGGCCTCGGAAATCGGCTGCGGACGGGTTTCGGGCAAGGTCGGGTAATGCTTGTCTTCGACCGCATCGGCAATCTGATCAAGCAACAGGCTTGAAATCAGAACCGTGGCTGCGGGAAACAGCAAAATCACCAGCAACATCAACCCGATGCCAAGCAGCCAGTCGACCGCACTTTCAAGCCAGCCGCCATCGGTGAAAAAGGTAATGGAATTCAGGCCAAGCCAGATCAAAACCCAAAGACCGATAATGGTGGCCAATGCACCGGCAACACCAATCAGTACGACTTTGCGAAAACGCGGGTCGGAAAATTGTGCGATGGATTTCAGAAAGTCATTGATCATCGAACGTGTCGGTCCTGTCGTGTCATTTGGCGAACTTTGCCTGCAAGGGAATCATGCCTGATGTTCCTATGCAATTAAAATTAACAGCCCGTGAAATCTGCGCAAAAAAGCAGAAAATTTCCCAAATCCGGCCGGGTCGGGACCCAAACCAAGTTTTCCGTCTTATCGTGGCGTTTGGGCAAAAAAAAGGCGTCCGGCCAGGGGGGAGAACCGGACGCCAGCGCTCCGATGATCTGGAGCGTGAGGAAAGGTAGGGGAGACCTCTTCCTCACACCGGGTTCCCATCATTAAGGGGAACCTTGTGACAGACTCACATATAGGAAGCTCGCTGCCCCTCCGCCATAGCATCCGGGCCGAAATTTGCCCTGCCTCACGAATGTTTGAGTGATTCTGAACAATGGCCGGTTTCATTACGAAACCCCAATGGCGACAAGGGTTTGAATCAAAAAATATTTAACAGTAACCGGCCCGAAAGCCGGTCTGTCTGATCGGGCAAGACAGATGAGAAATTTTTATGATCAGTTGCCACTTTGCGGCCAGATACGCTTGAATTTGAACAGGGCCGGATCAAGCGCAACGCCCTCTTCGGTGTTGAAAAGCGTTACTGTGGTTTCAATCCCGGTCGGATCGGTGACGATCCACTGGCGCAGCTGCATCGGTTTTTCGGCAAAGACCAGCGTCACACTGCCTGCACCCGGATCGGTTTTACGGACCAGTTCAACGCGGATGGTTTCGGCGGTGCGCTGAAAATTGACGACTTTGACCTTGTCGGTCAGCGAGATGTTTTCCGCCAGAATGATACCGGCCGGGGTTTCATCAATGTCGAAATAGGTCGGCGCATTGATTTCCTTGTCATAGTAAATGAAATCATGCCCGGTCGAGACCAGAAGGATTTGTGCCGGCGGGTTATATTCAAACCGCATCTTGCCCGGACGTTCCATGAACAATTCGCCCTCGGCGGCCCCGCCATCCGAGGAAATCTGTACGAAATCGGCCTTGAGCGTGGTGATATTCGCCAGATAGTTTTCGATCTTGCTGATCATTTCCGGGCTGATTTTGTCAGCCGACTGGGCGTGCGCTGCCTGTGGCAGGAAAGCGACGCTGGCAAGGGTTCCAAGACCGATGGCAGTGGCAAGGACACTTGCAGCAATCAAGGACCGGCTTTTCTTGCCGATATTTTGCAAATGTGCCCTGGAATTCTTACGCGAAAAAGTCATGTGCCTGTCCGGTCTTCAAAACAAATAATTGATGGCGATTGCGGAAGATGAATGGCGGATGATAAAAATCCTGCCAAATGTAATCGCAACATCTTACATATCGCATCATTTGGCCGGGAAGGCCAGCCGGGTCAAGCCATGCCCGCAAATGATCACAATTGGCCGTTTTGGGCCATAATTGTCGACATGCAGGTCAGGGGCAGCACCGTCCCGGTGAACAGGAGAACGCGTTTAATGAGCCGTATCGTCGCCATCCAGATGGATCCGATCGAATCAATCGATATCAAAGGGGACTCCACCTTTGTCATGGGCCTTGAAGCCCAGGAGCGCGGATATGAACTTTTGCATTATCATCCCGATGACATGTTCTATGACCGCGGCCGCATCAAGGCCGAAGTTCGCCCGATGACCCTGCGCTACGAGCATGGCAATCATCATGATCTTGGCGCGTCCAGGGTCATTGATCTGGCAAAGGAAACCGACGTCATCCTGATGCGTCAGGACCCGCCGTTTGACATGAATTACATCACGGCGACCCATTTGCTTGAGGCGATCCATCCGGAAACATTCGTGGTCAACCATCCGGGCCATGTCCGCAATGCGCCAGAAAAGATCTTTGTCACCGAATTCCCCGATCTGATGCCGCCAACCCTGATCACGCGATCGGCTGCGCGCATCCGTGAATTCCGCGAAGAATTCCACGACATCATCGTCAAGCCGCTGTTTGGCAATGGCGGGGCGGGTGTTTTCCATCTCAAACCGGGGGATGAGAACCTTAATTCCCTGCTGGAACTGTTTGCAGCCCAGTCGCGCGAACCCTTGATGGTTCAAGCCTATTTGCCTGATGTGCGCAAGGGCGACAAACGCATCATTCTGGTTGACGGCAAACCGGTTGGCGCGATCAACCGTGTTCCGGCCGAAGGCGAGGCGCGATCAAACATGCATGTTGGCGGTGTTGCCGAGAAATCGCTTCTGACCCCGCGCGAACTTGAAATCTGTGACCGCATCGGGCCGGAGCTTAAAAAGCGCGATCTGATCTTTGTCGGGATCGATGTGATCGGGGATTATATGACTGAAATCAACGTCACCTCGCCGACCGGCTTGCAGGAAGTGAACCGCTTTGACGGATCGAAGCTTGAAAGCCTGATCTGGGATGCGATCGAGACGCGCCTGTCCTAAGTGAACGGCTTTTTCGAAATCAAGGGGCAAGTGATCCGGGTCGCTTGCCCTTTTTTGTTTCGATTGCTTCTCTGGACTTCAACAATCCGTTCAGGATGTGGTCAGGTTTTATGTCCATCAACACGGAACCGCCTTACCGACTGAACGTATAAGTGACGTAGCACTTCGGCAGATGACAGGGACAGATGACAGCCAGCACGCCATCACCAAGCACTGATACCGACCTGTTCGGGCCGTTCCTGTTTGCCCGTGGCGGCACCGGTCAGATATCGCGGATCGCCGCACTTGTGGTTGCGCCCGAAGGGCTCGACATTCCCGAATTTCGCACCGATTCCGGCCAGCCTGTTCTACCGGAATTGCTGGCGACACTTTATGGGCGCTGCTATTGGCGGTTTGAGTTCGAGCTTCCCGCCAATGCGGGTGCCTGTTATCATTTCGGAAGTGAAACGTATTCTGTCTGCACGGATTTTACCGGTGATCTGCGGATTGGGTTTGTGTCCTGTAACGGGCAGGAAGACGGTGATCTTGACCGGCCGCTTGAAGACCGCAATGCATTGTGGATTGATCTGGCCAGACAACATCAGGACAGGCCTTTTGCGTTGTTGCTCCATGGCGGGGATCAGATTTATGCCGACGGGGTGTGGGAGTGTCATCCGGGCATCATTGCCTGGGACAAGGCGCGCCGCCGCCAGAAACTTGCCACGGCATTTACCGAAGACATGCGTGATGCGGTTCTGAAATTCTATCTTGATCATTATCTGGCGATCTATGGGCAACCCCAGATCAGTCATATGCTTGCCCGCGTGCCGTCGCTGATGATGTGGGATGACCATGATATTTTTGATGGCTGGGGCAGCCACAAGAAATGGTTTCAGGGATCACAAGTGGCGCGTGGCATGTTTGCCTGCGCGCGGGCGGCATTCTGTTTGATGCAGCTTGCAACCAGTCCGGATACCGGTCCGAAAACCCTGCCTGCAATGGTGCTTGACCGGGACGGAAGAAGCCTTGGCTGGCGGGTGGATTATCCGGGGCTGAGCCTGATTGCGCCCGATCTTCGATCCGAACGGACGCCCAATGACATTATCGGTGATCACGGCTGGCGCGATCTTCCGGGTGCCCTTGAAACCATACCCGATGGCAACCGCATCCTGTTGATGTCGAGCGTGCCGGTGATTGGTCCGCGCCTGTCACTGGTCGAGATGTTTTTGCATCTGTTGCCCAGCGCCCAGAAATATGAAGACGATCTGCGTGACCAGTGGCAAAGCCGATGGCACCGGCGCGAATGGTGCCGGTTCCTTGAATTGCTTGAACGCATTGCCAATGATCATGATCATGAAATTACCCTTCTGTCGGGGGAAATCCATGTTGCAACCCGCGGGACTTTTGAAACAGCGGGTAAAACCCTTCATCAACTGGTGGCCTCGGGCATTTCCCACACCGCCCCGCCGGTGATGTTTGCAAGGGTGTTGGGTTTGCTTGCATGGATCGGGGATCATCCGTTGCCGGATCGCCCGACCAGACTAAAACCGCTGCCGGGGCGCAAAGGAACCTATTGTGCAGCGCGAAATTACCTTACACTGGCCCGCAAGAATGAACGCTGGGATGCAAACTGGCATCTTGAGGGGATCGGCGAGACACCGGATCTGACGATATAGGGCGTTACAAAATCCGTAACGTTCAATAACGGCAAGGGATTTTGACCATGATGCAGCTTTACTATTCTCCAACGTCACCTTTCTCGCGCAAGGTACGTGTTGTTTTGCGTGAACTGGGTCTGGAAAAACAGGTCAGTGAAATCCTGATTGATCCCTGGACCGATGCCGCCCTTCGCGCCCATAACCCGCTGGCCAAGGTTCCGACCCTGATCCTTGAAGACGGGATGGCGGTGTTTGAATCAGCGGTGATTTGCGACTATCTTGACCAGCTGGCCCGATCAAAAGGCCAGTCCGAAGGCGTGATTCCCCAAAGCGGGGCGGAGCGGCTTAATGCCCTGAAATGGCAAGGACTTGCCGATGGCATGATGGCGGCGACGGGACGCCTTTTTGCCGATTCAAAGCGCGATGAAACAGATCGTTCCGATTTCGTAATGGAACGTCAGGCAGCCGCAGTACAAAGCGCAATTGATGCCATCCTGGACGGCCTGCCGCAATTGCGGACCGAAGCGCCACATATTGGCACATGGTCGGTTCTGGTCGGGCTTTATTACATTGATTTCCGCTGGCCCGAACGGCGATTTGACATTCCGGTCCGGGTACGCGACTGGATGGCGATCATGTCCGAACGGGAATCTTTGACTGAAACTGTGTTCCATTTGCCCCATGACACGGATTGACAGCGATCAGAAGCCAATTGCCTGCGATCAGGTCATGGGTTAAAGCCATCGTGAAACCTGCCTGATCGCGCTATAATGCGATTTGGCCCCATTCGATGAAAAGAGCCTTCATGACCGAACCGACAATCACCAAAGCCATGCGTGAACGCGCTTGGGCCCGTGCCGCCCGCATTGACGGGGAGGACGCCCGCATTGTGCGCAAGCATGAAGCCAGCGGCATCACCATGAAAAAGGAAAGCTTTGGCAAGTTTCGCAATTTCGGCTGGACCGTTGTGAACGAAGAAGCTGTACCCTGCCGCAAGGAATTCCTGCCACCGCAGGACGGAGCGGATAAAAGCGACGACTGATCGTTGCGAGGCCCTTTTCCTGTTTTTACTGCTGCCTGTCGGCAAATGTGATGGGCCGTGAATTGACATTTGATCTGCCAGACGGCGCAATGGGTGCAAATCCCTTGCGCCTTTTTCTTTGATCATACTGGCAGGATGACATGTCAGAAAATGCTGCCTTGCCGCCATCGGGCATCTGCGACATCGCGTTTGTACCCCTTGAGACCATCGCCCCTGATGACATTATCGCCCATATGTCCGATCCGCGAATGGCAACGCATATGCCGTTGCTTGACGGGCCGTGGGATCAGGACAGCTATCAGCAATTTATGGCCCATAAATCGCAATACTGGCAGCGTGACGGGCTGGGGCATTGGGTGATCCTGTGCGATGGCGACTATGTCGGCTGGGGCGGGTTTCAAAAAGAGGGTGAAGACTGGGATTACGGGCTGGTTTTAAGGCCACAGAATTTCGGACTGGGCATGGTGATCACCCGCAAGGCGCTTGATCTTGCCCGTTCGGATCGGCGCATTTCCTCTGTCACGTTTTTGCTGCCGCCAACCCGCACGAAACTGGGGGCGTTAAAACGCATGGGGGCTGTGTTTGACGGGCAGGTTAGCCATGAAGGGGCAGTTTTCCTGAAATACCGGCTTGATACTGCTTAGCCGGATCAGGTTTTTCTGACGGGGTCGCAGCCTAGCGTTCCGGTTCCTGCGAAAGACTGATCAGATCGGCCAGAAGTTGTTGTGCATTGGAGCTGGCGACCAGACTTTCGAGCTGATCCTGGGTTTCCTTCCAGATCGGAAAAGCGCGCACCAGAAGCGCCATGCCGTCCTTGGTCAGGCTGAGCAACCGGCCGCGTTTGTCCCTGGGGTCCGGGGTGATTTCAACAAGTCCGCGTCGTTCCAGCGGTTTGAGATTGGCGGTCAGCGTGGTGCGATCCATCGCCAGAAGATCGGCAACATCTTTCATATGTGGTGGTGCGGGCCGGTTTAGGGACATCAAAAGCGAATATTGCCCGCTGGTCAGATCAAGCGGTCGAAAGGCATCGTCAAACCGCCGTGCAATCGTGCGTGCCGCCCGCCTGACATGCAGGCAAAGGCACGAGTCTCGCACCATAATGGTATCGGCAAACGGGACCTTCTGATCGCTGTGGTTGAAATCTTTTTTTGACATGGAATAATTATGTTGATATCAACGTATTTGTCAAACGGGAAAATCATAAAAGACTAATCAATCATCCGGTTTGAGTGTCGCCGCCGATCCAAATTCATTCTGCCCGGCAAGGAGGATGCCCCATGCAGAAAATTAGCCCCTTTTTGTGGTTCAACGGCAATGCCGAGGAAGCCGTCAATTTCTATGCCACGGTTTTTCCGGGCACGAAAATTGGCAAGGTCATGCGTGGCACGTCTGCCGGACCCGGTCCGGAGGGACAGGTTCTGACCATCGGATTTGAGTTGTTCGGACGGCAATTTACGGCGTTCAACTACCCGTCGGAATTCAAATTCACCGAAGCCGTATCCTTTGTCGTTGATTGCAAGGATCAGGCAGAGGTCGACTATTACTGGGATTGTCTGTCCGAAGGCGGCGAGCCACGCGATTGCGGCTGGGTCCGCGACCGGTTCGGCCTGTTCTGGCAGATCACTCCGACCCGTCTGATTGACCTGATGACCGATCCCGATCCCGGGATCGCTGCGCGGGCGGCTGGGGCCATGCTGACCATGCAAAAAATCGATATTGCCAAGCTTGAACGTGCCTGTGCCGCAGGGTGAGGCTGCTTATCCCTCGTTCGTCAAACATCTGACCCCCTCGTGTCACCAACAAAGGATATGTCTGATGAAACATGCGACCAGCAAAGACTATCAGGAGATCAAAAACGTTTTTGACCGCTGGATTGAAGCGGCCAGTAATCGAAATGTTGATGCCATCATGGAACTTTATCACGACGATATCTGTTCCTATGACGCGGTCGGGCCGCTGCAAATTAACGGGCGGGCCGACTATCATGCCCATTGGCAAAGCTGCATACCCGATCAGGGCGACATGATTTTTCAATCACAGGAACCGGTTATCCGGGCGTCTGGCCATCTTGCGGTGGCACATTTCCTGATCCGGTGTGGCATTCGTAACCCGGATGGCAGCGAACAGGCCAGCTGGATGCGCGCCACCAGCCATCTTGAAAAGCAGGGTGGGCACTGGCGCATCATGCATGAACATTTTTCGGTGCCTTTTGATTGTGACAGCGGTGAAGCCCAGTTCGGGCTGGAGCCGTGACCCTTGCGACCACCTTTTTTACAAGGAATATCCCGATGAAACTGATCACTTATCTGAATTTTGATGGCAACTGCCGTGAAGCATTTGAGTTTTACAAATCTGTTCTGGGCGGTGAATTGATCATGATGGCCTATGGCGATACGCCGATGGCCGGTGACATGCCAGACCATAATGACAAGATCGCCCATGCCTGCCTGATGGGGGATGACTGGCATCTGATGGCATCGGACTGCCCGCCTGGTTACTTCAGTCCGATGCAGGGCATGAATGCCTCGCTTCATTTTGAAGAGCCCGACGAAGCAAAGAAAATTTTCGATGCGCTTTCGGTCGGTGGCACGGTGACCATGCCGTTCGAGGAAACCTTCTGGTCGCCGGGTTATGGCATCTTTGTCGACCGGTTCGGCACGCCCTGGATGATCAATACCGAGATGCCCGCCGATGCGCAGGCAGGATCCGCCTAGTCCGCTGTTGATAAACGATTTGTTGCCCTGATCCCCGTTTCCCGTCAAAGTAATGCAACTTGTGGTTACGGGGATCAGCCAGCATGACAGCGCGGGTTACGACAGTTGCCTTTGCCGGAATTGAAACGATTGCCGTCGATGTTCAGGTGCAAATGGCAAGTGGCCTGCCGGCTTTTACGGTGGTAGGGCTGCCTGACAAGGCCGTTTCCGAGGCCCGCGAACGTGTGCGATCCGCCCTTTCCGCGATGGGACTGGCTTTGCCGCCCAAACGGATTACCATCAATCTTGCACCCGCCGATTTGCTTAAGGAAGGATCGCATTTCGATCTGCCGATTGCCCTGGGCCTTCTGGCCGAAATGGATGTGATCGGCCATGAGGATATCGAGCGGTTTCTGGTGCTCGGCGAGCTTGGCCTTGATGGCAGTATTACCAAGGTTGGCGGGGTTTTGCCCGCTGCAATGGAAGCCGGGATGTGCGAATGCGGGATTATTTGCCCGCGTGATAACGGGGCCGAAGCCCTTTGGGCCGGTGATCTGGAAATCCTCGCGCCCAAGACGCTGATCAGCCTGATCAATCATTTCAAGGGAACGCAGATTCTTGCCCGTCCGGTCCGCCATGAGGACGGCGAAATCAGCGAATTTCACGGCGACCTGCGCGATATCAAGGGACAGGAAAGTGCCAAGCGCGCGCTTGAGATCGCAGCCGCCGGTGGGCATAACCTTTTGATGTCGGGACCACCCGGATCGGGAAAATCCATGCTGGCCGCCCGCCTGCCCGGTATTTTGCCCGATCTTGATGCCAGACAGGCGCTTGAAACCACGGTGATCCATTCGGTGTCAGGATTGCTGCCTGCAGGCGGGCTTATTCGCACCCGCCCCTTCAGGCAACCGCACCATTCAGCATCCATGCCCGCCCTTGTCGGGGGTGGTCACCGGGTCAAACCGGGCGAGATTTCACTGGCCCATAACGGGGTGTTGTTTCTTGATGAATTGCCGGAATTCCAACGCAATGTGCTGGATGCCCTGCGCCAGCCGCTTGAAACCGGGCAGGTTTCCGTGGCGCGCGCCAATGCGCATGTGACCTATCCGGCACGGGTGCAACTGGTCGCGGCGATGAATCCGTGTCGTTGCGGCTATCTGGGCGATAATGATCTGGCCTGTACCCGTGCGCCCAGATGTGGCGAGGATTATCAGGCAAGGTTATCGGGGCCGCTTCTCGATCGCTTTGATATTCAGATCGAGGTCCCGGCGGTAAAGCCTGAAGAACTTGATTTGCCAGCCAATGGTGAAAGCAGTGCGATCATTCGCGAACGGGTGTTTCTCGCCCGGGAACTGCAAATGTTGCGATATAAAAACGAAAACATATCGACCAATGCGCTGGCCGATGGCGAAGTCCTGCAAGAAGCCGCGGCTTTGGATGCTGACGGGCGCAGATTGCTTCAGGATGCGGCGCGTCAGATGAAGCTCTCGGCGCGCGGCTATCACCGTATTCTTCGGGTGGCCCGCACCATCGCCGATCTGGCCGGAAGTGCGGGTGTCAAACGCGGCCACATTGCCGAGGCGCTGAATTACCGGCAGATGGTTTATCGGCGCTAATCCATCATTGTTGGTACTTTTGCACCCTTGTCGCAAGACATTTGAAAGCGCTTGCCGTCTTGCCAAATCTTGGGTGCCGATCATTGCTGACCTGGGTGAGATCATATGCGCGACAGGCCGTTCTGTTTTCGGATGATATTGATAAGGCCGCGCAAGCCCGGATGATTGTTGTGGCGGCTGCTGTAATACATATGGAAGGGATCATCAGATGATGCATAGTCTTCCAGCACGATTTCAAGCTGCCCGCTGGCAAGCTCGTCGGCAATCCGTGATTCCAGCAGATAGGCCAGTCCAAGTCCGGCCTTGGCGGCCGAAATCGTGGTCGCCGTGTCCTGAATGGTGATGTGGCCGGGCACGCGATAGCTTTTCTGATCCGGGCCGGTGCCAAGTTCCCAGGGAAAACGCGAATTGTCACCCAGAAGAAGTTGCAGGCATGTGTGATTGCGCAGATCTTCGGGGGTATCGGGTTTTCCGTGCCGTTCAAGGTAGTTTGGTGCGCCTGCCACCACCCAGCGTTGGGGTCCGCTGAGGGCGACGGCAACCATGTCTTCCGGGACCAGATGCCCATACCGGATGCCGGCATCATATCCTTCTGCGACAATATCAATCGGCCGGTTTTCAACAACAATGCCGAGGCTGACGTCGGGAAAGGTCTTGGCAAATTCAGGTAGTGCGGGGGCGATGAGAAGGTGTGCGGCATCGGAAAAGGCGTTGATGCGAACCTCGCCAAAGCTGGCGGCACCGGGTGCATCAAGCGTCTGGAGTGCTTCATCGAGTTTGTCAAAGCCCTCTGCAAGCTTGGTTGCAAGGTCCTGACCCAGTTCGGTTGCCACGATTGCGCGGGTGGTTCGATTGATCAGCTTTACGCCAAGGCGGCTTTCCAGACGGCGGATCGCGTGACTTGCGGCCGACGGTGAAAGCCCGAATTCAATGGCCGCAGCCTTGAAACTCTGGCGGCGGACAATTGCCAGAAACAGGCGTAGATCGGCAAACTCTGCGCGGTCGATTCCAGCCAAGTTGAACTCTATTCACTTTGTGGATGATTTCAATTCATGAGAAACCACACCACACCGGTCCGTGCAACAAGTAATCTGGCCAAAAGTCAGACAATTTAGCCGGAGGAATACGATGAGTGATATTCAGGCAATCAGGATTCCAGACCTGATGTCGCGGCGTGTTTTGGTAACCGGGGGCTCAACCGGGATCGGGGCCGAGATTGTCCGGGGGTTTGCCGCGCAGGGTGCCAAGGTTGCCCTTCATTACAATGAAAGCCGTGAAGCAGCACTTGCCCTTCAGGCAGAGTTTCCTGAACATGTCTTTCCTGTTCAGGGCGATATGAGTGTAACGGGTACACCGTCGAAAGTTGTCAGGGAAGCCGCCCGGATTCTTGGCGGGCTGGATGGCCTGATCAATAATGCTGGCGGCATGCTCGGACGTGTGCCCACAACCGAGGTCGAACCTGACCATTTTGACCGTGTCTTTGCCCTGAATGGCAAATCGGTCTGGGAAGCCACGGTGGCGGCGTATCCTTACCTCAAAGCGTCGGAAAACGGTTTTGTGGTCAATACGACATCAATTGCTGCGCGCAATGGCGGCGGCGGTGGTGCTGTGCTGTATGCGGCGGCAAAATCCTTTGTCAGCAGCCTGACACGCGGACAGGCAAAGGAATTTGTGGCAGACGGCATTCGCGTGAACGCTGTTTCGCCGGGTCTTATTCAGACGCCGTTTCATGACCGCTATACACCGCCTGATGTTCTTGCCGCGCAAAGCGCAACAGTACCGATGGGCCGCGTGGGCCGACCGGATGAATGTGTCGGGGCGTTCCTGTTTCTCGCCTCGAACGCCATGGCGGGCTACATCACAGGCCAGATCATCGAGGTCAATGGCGGCCAGTTAATGCCTTAGGAGCAACAATACATGAACTACAGAAAATTTGGTAAGACAGGGCGCACGGTTTCGGAAGTCGGTTTCGGTGCCTGGGCCATTGGTGGCGCCTGGGGCGATGTTTCAGAGGCTGACGCGCGTGCGGCCCTGCATGCCGCCCTTGATAATGGCACGACCTTCATTGATACCGCCGACGTTTATGGTGATGGCCGGTCGGAAAAAATCATCGCCGATGTCATGAAAGAACGCGGTGGCGAACGTCCGTTCATCGCAACCAAGGCCGGACGTCGCCTCGATCCGCATGTGTCCGAGGGCTACAACAAGCAGAACCTGACAGCGTTTGTTGAACGCAGCCTTAAGAACCTTGCGACGGATTGTCTTGATCTTGTGCAGCTTCATTGCCCGCCGACAGAGGTTTTCTATCGCCCGGATGTGTTCGAGGTGATGGAGGAAATGGTTACCGCCGGGAAAATCCGCAATTACGGTGTTTCGGTCGAAAAGGTCGAAGAAGGTCTCAAAGCCATCGAATATCCCGGCGTCGCGTCGGTTCAGATCATTTACAACATCTTCCGCCAACGCCCGTCCGGACTTTTCTTCCGCGAGGCAAAAGCAAAGAATGTCGGGGTCATCGTCCGTGTGCCGCTGGCATCGGGCCTTTTGACGGGCAAGATGACAAAGGAAACCGCCTTTGCCGCAGACGACCACCGGGCGTTTAACCGCAACGGCGAGGCGTTTGACAAAGGCGAAACATTCGCCGGTGTGCCGTTTGATGTCGCGCTCGAGGCTATTGAGGAAATCCGCCGACTGGTTCCGGACAATATCACCATGGCGCAGTTCGCCCTGCGCTGGATTCTGATGGAAGAGTCGGTTGGTGTTGTGATCCCGGGGGCAAAGAATGCAGCCCAGGCAGCAGCGAATGCGGCGGCAAGTGATGTTGCGCCACTGCCGCCGGAAGTGATCGGCGAACTGCGCAAAATCTATGAGCAGCGCATCGCCCCGCACGTCCATCATTTGTGGTGATCAAACGTTTCCATCGGCTGTGAAGAGTCATGATGCAGATAAAGGGGTACCAAGCCTTTGGTATCCCTTTTTTTGCGTTTTCGGACGGCAAAAGCGGGGCCGTGTCGTTGAGTGATCGACAGATGGTTTATTGCTGGTAGTTCAATAACGGTTTTTAAGCGGCATCCTGCTGCTGCAGGCCGGTAATCATGCCGATGATTTCGTTTTTATCTGTCTTGGCGGTTTCGCGAATGCCGATCTGCTGGCCGCGACGCAGTACACAGATGCGATCGGCCAGGCGGAAGACCTGATCAAGGCTGTGGCTGATGATCAGAACACCGATATTGCGGGCCTTGAGAGATTCAACGATTTCCTCGACCTTGGCGGTTTCGGCAACCCCAAGGGCTGCGGTCGGTTCATCCAGCAGGATGACCTTTTTGGCCCAGCGGGTCGCACGAGCAATCGCCACCCCCTGACGCTGCCCGCCCGAAAGATCGCGGATGGTCGCATGCGGGCTTGGAATACGAACATCAAGTTCGTCGACCAGCTTCTGGGTTTCGGCAATCATGGTCTTGCGATCAAGAAGGCCAAAGCGATTGGTGATTTCACGCCCCAGGAACATGTTCATGTAAACACTTTGCTGATCGGCAAGGGCAAGGTCCTGATAGACTACCTCGATCCCGTGGGATCGGGCGATTTCGGCACTGGCCATCGAGACGGTTTCATCCTCGATCGTGATCGTGCCGGAACTCGGCGCATACACGCCCGATATGATCTTGATCAGGGTCGATTTTCCTGCGCCATTGTCCCCGACAAGGGCGACGATCTCGCCGGGATGGATATCAAGCGAGAAATTCTCGATGGCCGTTACGGCACCGAAATGCTTTTGAATGTCTTTAAGGCTCAGGACCGGTTTTTGGCTGTTCATCCCTAATCTCCTATACCGGCCAGGCGGCTGTTTCGCCAAAGCTGTTTTCAATGGTTTCAACAACCGGATTACCGGTCGAAATGCCCGATACACCTACCACATAGGCGCGTGTGACAAAGGCCTGCCCGCGGAACCCGAACACGGCGGTATTGCCCGGTTTCGGGGCCTTTGGCCCGGTGGCATCAATCATCGCGTAATAATCGATCATGGAGGGTGGCGGGACTTCAACGGACCGAAGTGCGGTGCTTGCGGTGGTCGGTTCATCGGAAACGATGGCCTGCACGTCATAATCGGGGAAGATCGGATCAATATAGAACCCGCCGCCAAAGCAATATGCCTTGCCACCCGAAAGATGCGAGACCTCGGTCAGATAAAGAACCGCTGGCAGTTCGGGCAAATCTTCAACCACATGCAGGGCTGTGGTGCCATGAATGCCATTGCCCGGTTCGCACTGGGTCGCGCCGGCTTCGGCAAGACCGGCCAGAAGCACAGATGACGTGGTGCCCGGTGCATTAATTTCGATATCAGAACGACCGCGTTTTGCCAGAAGATCGGCTGCCTTGGCAAGCGTGCCCAGATTTTGGGTCGGCAGGACCTTGCGGCTGTCATGATCAAACAGCAAGGCGGGGAATGTGGTGATACCGGCAAAGCGCCCGCCGTCAAGATCATCAAGGAAATCAGCAACTTCTGCGATATCATCAGCAGCAAAGCCGCCTTCATGGCCGCGATAGAATGTATCCCCCTCGGCATGGATGCGGGCCAGAAGATCCTGAACATAACCGGCCTTTTTGGCCGCCGATGCGGCTTCTTTGGCCTTGATGTCGTTAAAGACGGTCCAGTAATCCGGGCGGAACCGTTCGGCTGCGGCGTCGGCTTCGAACTTTGCTACCTGTTGCAAATGGCCAAGATGGCCAACCCGCAATCCGGCATTATGGGTTGCACGCGCACACGCCATGTCGACTGCAACAGACCGGTCAATACCGCCACGCATGACCGCATGCGAGAACGAGCTGGCACGCCCGACCTGCTTGGTCATGGCAAAGATTTTAAGGCCGTGCTTGTCGGCTTCGGTTTTAAGGGTGCGGGCATTGGCCTCGACCGCATCAAGATCAAGGATATAGGCATTTGCCGGAACCTTGCCGTCGCGGTGAAGGGCCATCGCGGCTTCGATGAATTTCGGGTTGCGGCGACGCAATACATCAAGAAACATTTTTTGCTCCTGCGTTCTGGATTACCGCGCTTTTTCGCGCAACGAGACAGCAACCGCCGCCAGAATGATAAGACCCCGGACGATCATCTGATCGGAAACCGAAAGCCCCATCAGGATCAGCCCGTTATTAAGCATCCCCATCATCAGTGATCCGATCAGCGCGCCAATGATGGTGCCCTTGCCACCATGAAGAAGCGTGCCGCCGACAATGACAGCAGCAATCACTGTCATCAGATCTGATTCCCCAAGGGTATATTTGGCGGCCTGCAAGCGCCCGGCATACAGCAGTCCGGCAAGACCGGCGAGCGCACCCGAAAGGGTCAGGACATAAAGGCGAATGCGCGCGACCTTGATGCCTGAAACACTTGCTGCGCGCGGATTGTCACCGGTTGCCAATACATGCGCGCCAAAACGGGTTTCACGGTAGATGAAATGTCCGATGGCAACCGCCATCACCGTCCACCAGATCAGGGACGGAATGCCAAGGAAGCTGCCCGAGCCAAAGAAACCGGCGAAATCAAGATCCAGAACCGGGATCGAGCGCAAATTGGTCATGGATCGCGCAATCCCGGCAAACAGTCCCATGGTCGCAAGGGTGACCAGAAATGATGGCAAACGGACAAAGGCAACGACTGCACCATTGACTGCGCCTGCGACAATACCGGTCGCCATGCCGGCAAGAATACCGGCTGTCATGCCATATTCATTCATCACGACGGCGGCTGCCAGCGCAGACATGGCAACGATGGAGCCAAAGGAAAGGTCGATCTCGCCAGCTGAAAGCACAAAAACCAGACCAATGGCAAGGATGGTCGCCGGTGCGGTTTGCAACACAATGTTCGAAAGGTTTCTGACCGACAGGAACCCGTTATCACCAAGAGTTACGGCAAAGAACAGGAAGATCGCCAGAAAGCCGAAATAGACGACATATTGCTGCAGGTTGATCTTGCCCAGTATCTTGCCAGGCGTGCTTTGCGCCGGGGATTTTGCAGATATCGGGGTGCCGGTTTTTGATTGAGACATGGCAGTCACTTTCTTGGGCAGAACGGCAAGGTATTAAGGTGCGGAAAAGTCGGGAAGTTTAAATGCAGGACGGCCGCAAGAGCCGCCCCGCATCGTCGTATCTATGCCGAGATCAGTTCAGCGTTTTGATGACAGATTCCGGTGCTTCGCGGTTAAGCGACTCTTTCCAGCCTTCAAGCACATTGGCCTTTTCGACTGTCAGTGCCGGGGCCACGATAAAGGCCGGGGTTTCTTCACCCAGAAGCGCCTTAAGGCCGGTTGCCGCCATTGCGCGGCCGAGTTCATAGGCCTTGTCGGCAACAATCGCGGTGACATTGCCATCGCGTACCATGTCAAGCGCGACCGGTTCGGACAGATCAAGCGTCACGATCTTGGTGTGTTTGTTGCCACTCGCACGAAGGGCGGCCAGAACGCCATCTGCCGGTTCGGCCCAGGTGACATAGATGCCGTCAAGGTCCGGGTGCTGGAGCAGCATGGCAGATGCCAGTTCCTCGGCGCGAGCCGGGTCGGTAATGCCTTGTTCTGCAACGATTTCAATGCCAGGATAGTCTTTTTCGATTGTAGTTTTAAAGGCATTGTCACGCTGGTTGGTGACGTAATAGGTGGCATCGTGGAAGATCCAGCCAACCTTGCCCTTTTCACCGATATCCCTGGCAAGGGCATCTGCGGCCTGTTTGCCCATCTCGAACAGGTCATCGGTGACGATGGCGGCATAGTCGCTGCCATGTTCGTACCCGGATGGCAGGTTCGACAGGAAGACCAGCTTGGTATTATTGGCAACCGCCTCGCGGAAGGCTGCGGCCGAGGTCACCGGATCAAGCGGCAGGGCAAGGATCACGTCGGGTTCGACGGTAAGGGCGGTTTCAATGTCACTGCGCTGACGGGCGGCATCAAATCCAGCATCGGTGGTCACGGCGATTGAAACGCCTGCCTTGGCGAATTCATCGGTGGCACCAGCCGAAACCGCATTGATGAAATCAGACGAGGTATGCCACAGCAAAGCGGCCTTGAGGCCCTTTTCCTTCAGGCTGGCAAACTCGGCGTCCGACAGGGTGATTTCGGCACTTGGCGTTGCGGTTTCGCCGTTCGGACCAACGGTCTGGGCATGGGCGAGTGCGCTTGTCATCATGATACCGGCGATCAGACCGGTTTTAAGCAATCCCTTGATCAGCATGAGCCATTCCTCTGATAGATAATGTGTTTTTTGTCTTGTTTGGTCTTGTTTTTGGTCGGTTCTGGTGGTGGTAAGCTGTCGCCTGGTCTCAGTCTGCGACTCCGCAATAACGGGCCATAAAGCAGGCAAAGGCGACGATGCCTGCAAAATATTCTTCGATATCAACGCGTTCTTCGAATGTGTGGCAGTTGCGGATATCACCGGGCGCGCAATAGACCGCCGGTGTGCCCAGCTCGTTGACAAAGAACGGGGTTTCCGACCAGAACGGCGCGCCTTCAATGGTGCCCCGTCCTGCCATCGCACCAGCGACAGCCTCGGACAAAGCGCGCACTTCGGGCAAAGTCGGGTCGATTTCGGCGGCTGATCCTCCAAGCGGATGATCACGACCAGCCGGATAGCTGATCGAAACTGCAATATCGGGATCAACGATGGCGCTGCGAATGATGTCTTCCATTTCGCGGGCCGCATCATCCAGGCTTTCGCCCGGCAACAGTTTGCGGATCAGCGACAAAGAACATTCTTCCGGAACCGCAATGAAACCGCCGCCGGTCAGTCCGGTGATCAGAAGGAAGCCCTCGCCGATCAGGTCGTGATGCCCGCGCGATTTCAGGTCATCCGAATGCGACCACAGTGCGGACATGACGGAATGTGCAGCTTTCAGTGCATCCTTGCCCAGTTCCGGCACGCCGAAATAGGCCGATTTTCCGGTGATTTTGATATCGGCGATGTAAAAGCCGATCTGGGCCGGATAGACCGCAAGACGGGTTGGTTCGACATAGACTGTAAAGTCAGGCTTGGCGATCTCGCCCGCTTTGATGCGGTTGGTGTAATCCTTTACCCCGGCCGAGATGCCCGATCCGGGCTGACCGCTTTCTTCATCGCCGACATAGGCAAAGGCAAGATCGCCTTTAAGCCGGATACCCGCTGCATCCAGAAGGCTGAGTGCTGCAAGCGATGCGCAAATCCCGGCTTTGAGATCACCGGATCCCCGGCCCCAGACTTCACCGTCGATCAATGGCGCACCAAACGGATCTTCGCGTTCTGTGCCCTGCCAATGTTCGCGCCAGCCATCGACATGGACCGTATCGGTATGACCGATAAACAGAAGTCGTTTCGATGTGTTATCGGAATGACTGGTGGTCCCTTTGCGCTCTCCCCAGATATTGGGGCGACCGGGTTCAAATTCGGCGGTTGCGATGGCTTCAATACCGCGCTTTTCCATCTGGCTGGCAAGATAGGCGACGAAGTTGGCTTCGTTTCCTGTAATGCTTTCAGCCCCGATGGCCCCCCGGAACAGGTCAAGCGCATCATCGCGATCAAGCAATTTGGCCAGTTTGGTGTGCAGGTCGGATGTCTGGGTCATTTCCCGGCTCCTTGCAGCGATACCGAGCTGGCCGGGGGCAGGGAAATACGCCCGTCCGGGGCATCAGCCCCGAAAAAGGTATTATGAAGATGGCCAAGCCCGATGGCCGCAGCCCCGATGATGGCGGCGCGCTGATGCAGGTTGCTGGGCACGATTTCGACCGGTTGGGGCATGATCTGGATCAGGAATTTTTGGGTGCGCGCGATCAGTTCCGGACGATCACCGATGGAACCGCCAAGAATGATCTTTTCCGGATTGGCGATGGCGGCAATTGCACCCACCCCAAAGGCAAGATAGCGGGCCGTTTCATCAAGAACCTGACTGGCGGCTACTTCGCCGCCATTGGCGGCATCAAAGATTTCGGGCACTTTGACGTCACGTCCGGTCAATGCCTTGTAACGCTGGACCATTCCGACCGAGGCCACAACACGTTCATAAGCCCCGGCCCGAATGGACTCGCTATCAAACGGGTCTGCACCGAATGGCAGGAAACCAAGTTCGCCAGCCGCATTCCGGGCGCCCCGCACCAGTTCGCCATTCACCATCAGGCCGCTGCCGATCCCGGTGCCCAATGCAATAAAGGCCAGATTATCAATGCCCTGGCCTTCACCGAGCCAGTTTTCACCCAGAACAGCCAGATTGACGTCATTTTCAAGCATGACGTCAAAGCCGAACGCCTCCTCAAACGCGGCAAAGACATTCATGTCTTCAAAACCGGCAATATTTGGCGCCAGCAGAACCCGACCGGTTTTCGGGTCCGGGGCACCGGGCACGCCGATAACTGCAAGGCGGATGCGGTCGCGGTCGATCTTCTGGTTGCGGGCCGCTTGCCAGCACAGTTCGGCAATCTGGTTGACCAGATCCTGACCGCCACGGGGATCGGTGGGAGCGACTTCCTCGGCAAAGACCTGACAGGCCAGATCGGCAATGGCGACGCGAACCTTGGTGCCGCCAAGATCAACTGCGGCAATGAAGGCAGCGTCAGGGATCAGTTCATAGGTAACAGCAGTACGACCGATATGGCCGCCGGTGCGCCCGGTTTCCTGTACCCAGCCGGCTTCTTCAAGCTGACGGACAATTTCGGAAATCGTCTGTTTTGACAGACCGGTTTGTTTGGCAATGGATGCACGCGAAATCGGACCATTCTGGACGATGGTCTCCATTACTGCACGCTGGGAAAACTTCCGGGAAATGCGCAAAGTTTCGCTCACCGGCCTCTCCTGATGATCTGATTTTTATTTGGTTTATTTAATTCGTTCTGTTACCGAACTATCTATATCAGAAGAAGGGATGTCAAGCATGATATGCGCGGAAATCACATATTCATGATGTGCAGGTTGAATTTTATCCCTAGAAAGATTCTGTATAGTGTGTTGAAAAGTATGAAGATTAGTCGTCAGCCCGATCAGGCGGAGATGTGATTCTCCGCTTGAGACGGTCGGAGCCTATACCGACCAGCTGAATTTCAGTGTGCCGTTCAAATCAAGTGATAACACCCTGCTCTATTCCACCACGCCGGTTACAGACAATGTGACCCATGTCGTCCAGGCCGAGGCCGGCTATTCCGGAAATTATACGATGGATGGCACAACGTTCGGATTTGGCGGCACCATCGTTGCCAGCCCTGGTGGCCTGACATCGCGAAATGAGGATCAGTATTTCAATACCAGTCGTTCGGGGGCAAAGGCCAATTACCTTATCGGCCGGGGGGCCTTTTCCTTTGCCACGCCCTTGCCCAATGATTTCAGCCTGCATGGATCGGTCAATGCACAATTGGCATCCGGTAATCTTCTGGGAAGCGAACAGCTCATGATGACTGGTTCATCTGCGGTGCGCGGCTATCAGGATGGCAAAATTTATCGCGATGAGGCAATTGTTGGCCGGTTTGAGTTGCATGCTCCGTCCTTCGGGCTTGTCGATTTGCTGCCCGGACTGTCGCAAAATCTGGCCGATATTGATCTTCCGGCTCAGGACAGCCTGACATTTCTGACATTTGCTGATCTGGGGGCTGGCCGGAACAAGTTTCCGATTGCTGGCGAGGATTCCACCGTCACTGTTGCATCAGCCGGACTGGGCCTGCGTTATTTCCTCGGACCGTTAATCTCGGTCTCGGCGGATTATGGCTGGGAGCTTGCCGATAACGCAGACGTCATTACCGACCGTTCCAGCCGACTTCATTTGCAAGTGACAATTGGCTATTAGCCCTGTCTAGCTGTTCGCCCGGTTTCGGCGCAGCTGATCGATGATGCGGGCCTTGTGCGGGTCGGTATGGAATGAATCCGCGACGATCATGATCCCTTTGGTGCCGTCTTTGGCCTCGATCATGAAAAGTGTTGCATCATCGCCCGGATCGGTACCGTGATCGGTGCTGTTGGAATGGACAAGTCGCAGTTCGTCGGCGGCATAAAGATGACCGGTGCCGTCGCTGCGCACACCATCGCGTTCGCACATGAAATGATGGGTAAAGCCGTGTTCTTTGGCATTTGCCTGAAGATCGGCAAGGGTCATGGGAACCTCCGTGATCGAAATTTCCTGATACAGGTAAAACGTCACAGATGTCAGGAATGTTCCGACACATGACAGGTGCGCGACAGATCAGGACGGACGACGGCGCAAATGATCGACCAGATCGGCCTTGTCGGGATCGGTATGGAAACTGTCAGGGACAATCAGCATGCCGCGTGTGCCGTCGGCGGCCTCAATCATATAAAGGGTGGCGTCATCGCCGGGATCGGTGCCGTTATCGACCCCACGACTGTCAAGGATCGTCAGGTCATCGGCATGGTATTTTGCCTGTTTGCCATCACAGAACACATGATTGTTACGGGCACTGAACAGATGGATGAAACCGCGTTCACGGGCCATATCCTGCAATTCGATCAAATTCATGATGGTGCTCCGATCCGTGCTTGAAGGGACTGGTACAGTCTAGCAGAAATTGACCGCAATGTTATTGCGCAAGCGCAAAGCCACAGATTACGGCATCTGGCCAAGCGCCATTTTCATGCCTTCGTGGCTGGCGACAAAGCCAAGCCGTTCATAAAACCGGTGGGCATCCTTGCGGGTTTTATCGGTGGTAAACTGGATCAGCACCGCGCCAAGTGATTTCGAAATCGAAATGGATTCTGTTATCAGTTTTTCACCGATCTTCTGACCGCGCACCTTGCTTGAGACCCGAACCCCTTCGATCTGGGCGCGCAATTGTCCGCGCCGCGACAATCCGGCAATCAGGGTCAACTGCAGACAACCGACAATATCGTCGCCCAGAATGGCCAGAAGATATTTGTTGGGCAATGCGTCGGTCGATTGGGACTCCATCGCATCAAAGGCCTGATAATAGGCATCGGGCAATGGATCGGCTAATTCCTCGCGGGTTTTGCCTTTTTCATCATCGGCCAAAAGCGCAACGATGGCAGGCAAATCTTCGCGGGTGGCATAGCGAAACGTGAGGTTGGTGCTGTCTGACATGGGGTCCCTTTCATTGGTGGCCGGGCATCATGGCCGAAAGGAAGCTTTTGCGGCAAGGGTGATTGAACCGGCAAAAGTTATCACATCGCGTGGGGGGTCATCGCCAAACGGCAATGACGCCGCCCGATACAAAGGATCAGGCAACGTCATTTGCCAGTCTTTCAGGAATTTGGGCCAACGCAGATACGGGGTTGGGGGGCTATCTGCGCAGTTTATTGATCCCTGATTGCGGTATCTAGGTGAAAATCATGCCAGTCCGCCATTGGCACGGATGGTCTGACCATCAACCCAGCCGGAATCGTGCCCGGCCAGGAAGGAAACGACACCGGCGATGTCGTCCGGTTGCCCAAGCCGCTCAAGCGGCGGCATCTTGGCAAACTGGGCGATCTGTTCATCGCTTTTGCCATTGAGGAACAGCTCGGTCGCAACCGGACCCGGGGCAACGGCATTGACCGTGATATGGCGACCACGCAGTTCCTTGGCATAGACTGCGGTCATGGCTTCGACTGCGGCCTTGGTGGCGTTATAGACTGCATAGCCCGGTAATTTCAGATGCAGGGCGGTGGTCGAAAAATTGATCACCCGGCCATGATCGCGCAGATGTTTGGCCCCTTCGCGCAGCATATTGAAGGTGCCGCGCACATTGATATCCATCATCGCGTCATAGGTGGCGTCATCCATGTCGGCAATCGGCTGGGTGGTCATGACACCGGCATTATTGACGATGACATCCACCCCGCCAAATTCGGTGATGGTCTTGTCAAACAGGGCGGTGACCGCATCGGGGCGGGCAATATCGGCCCCGATTGCGATGGCCTTATACCCGTCGGCTTTCAGGCTTTGGGCCAGTTCCTCGGCCGGGGTGGCAGAGTTGGCATAATTGATAACCACGGCAAAACCATCAGCGGCAAGACGTTTGGCAAGGGCAACGCCGATCCCGCGCGCGGCTCCGGTGATGATGGCAGTTCTGTTTTGATTGGCAGACATGAAAAGTCTCCTTGGATGGGGTGACAACCTCAAATGTGATGAGCGCACTATGCCCCGGATGACTTTTCGGATAATTGCCCTATATTCGAATTGACTGTTCGAATTTTATCAACAATTGGAATCTGTGATGGACCGGTTCGAAGACATGCGCAATTTCGTCCGGGTGGTCGAGCGCCAAAGCTTTACCAAGGCCGCGGGCGATCTTTTGATCCCGCGCGCCACCATGACCAATTCGATCCAGCGCCTTGAAGACCGGCTGGGCACGCGGTTGCTTGAACGCACGACACGCACGGTAAAGCCCACCCATGATGGTGAGGCCTATTATCATCGCTGTGTGCGGATTCTGGCCGATCTTGAAGATGCCGATACCAGCTTTACTAATCCCGATCCGAGGGGATTGCTTCGGGTCAATCTTCAGGGGACCCTTGCCAGAACCTTTATCATTCCCGCCATTTCCGAATTCAAGGAGCGCTATCCGTGCATCAATCTTGTGATTGCTGATGGCGACCGGTTTGTCGATCTGGTCCATGAAGGATTTGATTGCGTGCTGCGCAGTGGCGATCTGGCCAGTTCATCAATGATCGGGCGGCGCCTGACCCTGTTGCGCGAAGTGACCATCGCAAGCCCCGATTATCTTGCCCGGGTTGGCATTCCCGAAACCCTTGATGATCTTGAGGCGCAAGGCCATCAGATGGTTTGCTTTCTTTCGGGGGCAGATGACAAGCCAATCCCGCTTGATTTTGTGGTTGCAGGCAAGGTGCGTGAAATCACCCTGCCGCCCAGCATTTCGGTCACCGGTGCCGATACCTATGCCGCCTGTGCGGCGGCCGGGCTTGGCCTTGTTCAGGTGCCGCGCTATCGCGTTGTCGATGATCTTCGATCCGGGCGGCTTGTTGAAGTTCTGCCTGAATATCCGCCCGAACCGATGCCGGTTTCCGTGCTATATCCGCAAAACCGGCAGCTTTCTGCGCGAGTGCGGGTTTTTGTCGACTGGATCTGCGATCTGTTTGCCAGAACCGAATTCTGACATTCAGGGTTAAGCTGTTTGGCCAGACGGGGTAGAAAGGGTTTTGATCCGGTTTCGTAATGAGACCAGATGAGCCTGCCAATACTGGGTCATCATCGGTTTGAAGCGGTTGTCGTTCAGACCGTTGCGCGCCGGATGGGCGGCAGACAGCTTTTCCAGACCCAGATGCTCAAGCGTGATGCGGGTTTGATCGCCTGCCGGGGCAAAGCGGATATCGACAATGGTGGCGGGTTCATCATCGGTGGCAGCTGGCCAGCGCCAGTCAAATATCAGCCGTTTGCCCGGTTCGAACCTGGTGACTTTCCCGGCCTCGATGACGAAATCCGGTCGGCGCTTGTCGGCTTCCTGAATGACATAGGTCCCGTCCCTTTGCGCAAACTGCATGATGCCCGGCCGGATACCGATCAAACGGTTGCGCGGGCCCTGCTTCCACCAGTGATCAATATCGGTGATGAAGGTCTCAAAGGCGGTCTCGGGATCGCATTCAACACGAAGGGCAACAAAGGTCTTGGCCGACATTTAAAATCCTGTCTGGACGGGGCTGGCAGGCAATGCCTGTTCTTTTCAGAAAAGACATCGCCCGACAAGTGAAACCGCGCAGGACGGGATATGGCCCGTCATTTCAGGGCGGGTAAAGCCGGTTTAATAACCGGTTTTGCGATTGACCAGCCCGCGCGGGGTTTCGCCGCGGTTGATGCGATCAATATTTTCGGCAATCTGATCAACTGCTTCCTCGATCCGGGTTTCGGCCGCGATATGGGGCGTGATGCGGATTTTCGGGTGATCCCAGAACGGATGGCTTTCCGGCAGCGGCTCGGTCACCGCAACATCAAGGAACGCGCCACGCAGATGCCCGGTATCAAGGGCGCGCAGCAGATCCGCCTCGTTGATCATGGCCCCGCGTGCGGCATTGATGATCGCCGCCCCCTTGGGCAGGAACGACAGGGTCGAACTTTCCAGCACATTTTCGGTTTCCGGCGTGCGGGGCAACAGACAAATCAGGATATCGGACTGGCCCAGAAATTCGGCCAGCGTTTCCTTGCCGGCAAAGGTGGTAATGCCCTCGATTGCCTTCATCGACCGGCTCCAGCCTGAAACGGTAAAGCCAAGATTTGAAAGCGCTGTGGCGACTGCCGCCCCCAGCGCCCCCAGCCCCATGACCCCGACCCGGCATTTGGAAATGCGTGCGACCGGATGTTGGGTCCAGTCTGCTTTGGCCTGCTGGGCGTCATAGACATCGAAATCGCGCATGAAATGCAGGGCGGCATAAAGATGATATTGCACCATCTGATCGGCCATTCCGGCATCTTCAAGCCGGATTACCGGCAGATCAACCGGCAAACTTGGCGAAGAAACAACATGATCCACCCCGGCCCCCAACGAGAAGATGGCCTTAAGACCCGTCAGGGTTTTGATCAATCCCTGTGGCTGTTTCCAGAACAGGGCATAGTCAATCGTTTTGGGGTCGTAATTATCATCGCCGGTGACAATTGCAGCACCCGGTAGCCGCGCCGTCATGGCCTTTTTCCACGCGGCATCTTCGCCGGCGGCAGAAATAAGGATATTGGGGGCGCTGTTGGCGGCTGACATGGGGGACTCCTGATATTCGGGTTGTCGGTTTTGTTACGGGTGGCGCATATGCTGCAGAACTTAGAACGCGCCAGACCGCAAAGCGTTCCCTTGCAAATTCTGGCGCGTCTATTGATGGCAGCTAATTGACTGTCTGGTCAATCACTTGGCTACCTGTTCTGACCAGCTCTCGGTCAGATAGCTCAAGAACACCTGGAAATCTTCTGAATAGGATTGCTGCAATCAGTGGCATCCAAAGCGTTAAACTTGGATGCATTTTCAACATAAAGTCAAAAATAGAGAATGTCGGAACCCTTCAACATGCGTTCTGCTTGGTGAGAAACCCTAAAGATTCTCGATATCAGTTTTCGATTTCACGGGCTTGAATAGGGCGAATCCTACCCATACCTAAGAATAGGTGGTTGTATTGGATGGTCTGCACTCGACCAAAGATCTCCTGTTTTGGTTGTCACTCATTGTTAAGGGGGAGGGAAATTCCTTGGCTTTCAACTTTTTTAAGAATGGCGTCAATGCGCTTCAAGGACAGCAGATATATGAAGCTCTGGGTCGGTCCATGGCTATTATCGAGTTCTCTCTTGATGGTACAATCCTAACAGCCAACCCCAATTTTCTGGCTACAATGGGGTACGAATTGAACGAGATTACCGGCAAGCACCATTCGATATTTGTCTCATCCGAATACGCCAAAAGTCCCGCCTACAAGGAATTTTGGAAAAAGCTTTCAAGCGGTGAATTTGAGCGTGATGTGTTTCAGCGTATTCGTAAAGACGGCGAAACAGTCTGGCTTGAAGCAACCTACAATCCGATCCTCAATGCGGCCGGCAAGCCGGTTAAAGTCGTCAAGTTTGCCACGGACATTACAGCTCGACGCAAAGAGCGCGCTGCATTGGAGGGTATGCTCAATGCAATTGATCGCTCCCAGGCAGCTATCGAATTTGATCTCAATGGCAAGATTCTCAAAGCCAATAAGAACTTTCTCAGCACCATGGGATATGAAGAGAAAGAAATAATCGGAAAACACCACAGCATGTTTGTTGAACCGGGATATGAGGGTTCATCCGAGTATAAAGATTTCTGGAACAAATTGAGAAAGGGCGAGGTTCAGGCAGCCCAGTTCAAACGTATTGGTAAGAATGGCAAGGAAGTCTGGTTGGAGGCCGCCTACAATCCGATTTTCGATCAAAATGGCGCTCCGGAAAGGGTTGTTAAACTTGCTACGGATATCACCGAACAGGTGCAGCTTCTGATCGATCTCAAAGCAATGATCGATACCAATTTTGGCGAGATTGACGAGAATATTATCAATCTCGACACGGCGGCAGCAAGCGGTGCATCGGTAGCAGCGCAAAGCTCCAATTCCGTGCAAACCGTTGCCGCCAGTGCAGAGGAACTGTCAGCCTCAATCGCCGAAATTTCTCGCAGCATGGCACAGAGCCGGGATGAGACTGAGCGCGCGTTTTCCCAAACCGTAAATGCTAACCAATCGACGCAAAAAATGGCGGATGTGGTCTCTGCAATGACCGGCATCGTTGAGGTCATTCAGGGCATTGCCGGACAGATCAATCTGCTTGCGCTCAACGCCACTATTGAATCCGCCCGGGCCGGCGAAGCCGGAAAGGGATTTGCAGTGGTCGCCAACGAGGTCAAGAACCTTGCCAATCAGGCGGCAAAAGCTACCGACCAGATATCGGCCGAAATCAACGGCGTACAGGAAATCTCGAACGAAGTTGTGCAGTCGCTTGAAACCATTCGCGGCTCAATTGAAACCGCACGCGACAGTGTGACAAGCATATCTGCATCGGTCGAAGAGCAGAGTGCCGTGACCGAAAGTGTGTCGGAAAACATGCAGACAATGGCCGTATCGGTTGAAGAACTTGCTCAAAGACTGTCCGAGATTCAGACGATTTCCGGCACGGTTGGAGGTTCTGTCACAAAAACCCGTGAAGCTGCTGAAGTTCTGGCGCGGTAAGTTTTGTTCAATCGAACCGATAAGCCTGATCTCTAAGGAATTCAACTTGCTTCGACAGGGTCGATACCCCGAACAGCTGGCGTTCGGGGTATCGACTGTCTTTCCCTGATGTCTGACAGGTATGTATGTTACCCGCGATTTGATCGGATTCTCTGGCCTAATGGGCGAAAATCATTGCCGGGTCGCGGAATGTCTTGAATTCAAGACCATTGCCCGCCGGGTCTTCGACAAAGAAGGTCCCCTGTTCACCGGGTTCGCCCTTAAAGCGGATTTTCGGTTCCAGAAGGAAAGGCACATTGGCCGATTTCAGGCGGTCGGCCAGATCGTGCCAGGTATCCCAGTCCAGAACCGCCCCGAAATGCGGGATCGGCACCGCATCACCATCGACGGTGCCTGCACCCTTGTTCTGACCGGCTTCCGGGCGGACATGGGCGGAGAGTTGATGACCAAAGAAATCAAAATCAATCCAGGCCTCGGTCGAGCGCCCTTCGGCACAGCCAAGGATATCGATGTAAAAGGCGCGGGTATCGACGATTGATTTGATCGGGAAGGCCAGATGGAACGGGGGCAGCGACATGGATATCTCCAGGGGTTAGGGCCTATATAATCTAATGCTTGGTTGTTAGAGTCATTTTAAATCAGCATAATACTGCGATCAAAATCAGAAGTTCTGCGTATATAATCAGGAAATCTATTGTTATGGCGCTGCGCCCGACCACCCCGCCGCTCAATGCATTGCGCGCCTTTGAGGCCGCTGCACGCTTGGGCAGCTTTGCCCGTGCCGCGGAGGAGCTTTCGGTGACCCCGGGCGCAATCAGCCAGCAGGTCGCCAATCTGGAAGCAAGCCTTGGCATGGTGCTGTTTGATCGCAATGGCCCGAAACTGAGCTTGCGCGAAGCCGGACGCGCCTATTTGCCCAGTCTGCGCCGCGCTTTGGACGAGATCGAGGCTGCCACCCTTGACCTTGTCACCCATGGGGCGGGCGAACGGCGGCTGGTGATCGGGGCATTGCATACGCTGGCCAGCAGCTGGTTGATCCCAAGATTGAACCGGTTTCAAAACGAACATCCTGATATCCGTCCGGTGATCGAAACCCTGGCGCTTAATTTCGCCACCCCGGAACGCAGTCCCGATCTTGCAACGCGCCAGATGGATGTCGGGCTTTATTTTGGTGATGGCATGTGGCCGGATGCTCGCGCCGACAGGCTTTTTGATGAAATTCAGGTGGTTGTCGCCAAACCGGGCACCGCCGCAGCCGGTGATCGAGCCGATCTGAATGCCCTGATCGCGGGACAAACCCGCCTGATCCACACCACCCGGCCCAAGGCCTGGCACGATTGGGGGCAAGCCAATAGCGTTGCCATATCCGGTGCGCCCGGACCGGGGTTCGAGCATTTCTTCATGCTGATCGAGGCCGCCAAGGCCGGTATGGGCATAGCCCTTTTGCCGCGTGTCCTGATCGAAGGGCCACTTGCCGATGGATTGCTTGAGGTGGTCTGTGAAGCCACCTTGCAAAATCCTGGTGCCTATTACCTGATTACCCCGCAAAACCGGGTGGATACGCCCGAAGTCAACGCGTTTCGCGACTGGTTATTGCGCGAAGTCGTGGATCATCGTCCGGCCTAAACTTGCCGAACTCATTGATTTATTGGGATTTTCTGGCGGTTCAATCGCCTTGTTTGCGGCGATAGATGCTATGAAGCAGATGGTCTTTCTTTGGGCCGGTGATTTTTATTTTTGTTTCGAAATGATCATCATCCTGCCAGATCATGCAGTGATGATAGAAATCCTCGCCACAGGGATGAATGTCACGTGCGCACAGGCCATCAGTCGCATCCTCGCCAAAGTGTAGCATCACGTAGCGATTGCCGAAACTGAGCGGATCGCGAAACAGAAGCTCAATCGCCGCCGGGTCCTCGTGCAGGACAAAATCATATTCCCGATAGCCATCAAAACGTTGGCCGTCCGGACGCGTCAGAAACCCTTCCTCGCGATAGCGCAGAACATTGGGCTTGTCGGGATCGAGCGCCTGAAAGGTCACATCCCCAACAAATTGCCCGACCTCGCCCAGATCACGCATAAGGGACCATTGCCCGGCAAGGGCGGCAAAGATATCGGATGCTTCGGGCATGGGTGTTGTCATGGCATTACTGGCTGGTTCTGATCGGGACAAAAAAGGCAGGGTCGCGATGCGGTGCCCTGCCTTTTTGATGGTGTCTTGGTAAATCAGGCTTTGGGCAACATCAGGCCAAGCTTGGTACCGCCGATGATATGCACATGCAGATGCGGGACGTCCTGACGGCCGTGGTCACGGGTATTGGCGATCAGGCGATAACCGTCTTCAACCACACCAGCGGCCTCCGAGATTTTGCCGATTGCGCGGGTATAGGCGATGATTTCGGCGTCTGAGGCATTCAGCGCAAAGTCGTCATAGGATGTATAGGCCCCCTTGGGGATCACCAGAATATGGGTCGGGGCCTGGGGCGCGATGTCATTGAAGGCCAGAACATGGTCATCTTCATAGACCTTGGTGCACGGGATATCGCCGCGCAGGATTTTGGCAAAGATGTTTTCCGGATCGTATGGTTTGACGGCCATCTTGGGGCTCCTGATCGATGTATTCTGATTATGGGTGCCATATTGGACAGGCTTGGCGTCAGGTGCAATTTCGATTTTGACAAAGCAGGAGCATTTTCCAAATTTTGTCATTCCGGGCGGAAAAATGCAGAGATCCGCAATCCTTGATGCCAAAAAGCGAGATGCCCGCTTGCGCGGGCATGACGGGGATTGGAAAAAGGTCCGGGAAGGCCAGACTGATTAGTCGCCCTTGCGCGCTGCTTTTTCGGTGATGCCCGAAATACCCTGACGCTCGGCCAAGATCTGCCAGACATCTTCGGGCTTCACCCCCTGATCGGCCCAAAGAACCGTCAAATGGTACAGAAGGTCTGCACTTTCCGATGCGACCTTGTCCGGGGTTTCGGCCAAAGCGGCAATCACGGTTTCAACACCTTCTTCGCCGACTTTCTGGGCGATTTTGGCTGTGCCTTTGGCAAACAGCTTGGCGGTATAGCTGGTGTCCGGATCGGCCCCCTTGCGGGCGGCGACAGTGGCATAAAGCGCATCAAGGATGTGTTGATCAGCCATAACTTACTCCTCGCGCACCGGAATGCCAGCGGCCTTCATGTGGTCCTTGACCTCGCGGATGCGATAGGTGCCAAAATGGAAGATCGAGGCTGCCAGAACGGCTGATGCATGGCCCTCGGTCACGCCTTCGACCATGTGGTCCAGCGTGCCAACACCACCCGATGCAATCACCGGCACATGAACGGAATCGGCAATCGTGCGGGTCAGCGGAATGTTAAAGCCCGACTGGGTGCCATCGCGATCCATCGAGGTGACAAGAAGCTCGCCCGCGCCATATTCGGTCATTTGTTTTGCAAACGAAACGGCATCAATACCCGTGGCTTCACGCCCGCCATGGGTAAAGATTTCGAACTTGTCCGGGCCGGTCGATTTGGCATCAATCGATACCACAATGCATTGCGAACCGAATTTGCGGGCCGCTTCGCGCACGAAATCGGGGTTTTTGACCGCGGCTGTATTGATGGAAACCTTGTCCGCCCCGGCCAGCAGAAGCTTGCGGATATCTTCAAGGCTACGCACGCCACCACCGACGGTGACGGGCATAAAGCAGGCCTCGGCCGTGCGTGCAACCACGTCAAAGATGGTGTCGCGGTTATCAGATGATGCGGTGATATCCAGAAAGCACAGCTCGTCGGCGCCTTCGGCATCATAGATGCGGGCCTGTTCGACCGGATCACCGGCATCAATCAGATCAACGAAATTGACCCCTTTGACGACGCGGCCGTCCTTGACGTCAAGACAGGGAATGACACGGGTTTTCAACATGGTCGGTTTCCTGTTTGGCTCGGTTACGCAAGGGCTGCGATGGCTTGGGCAAGGTCGATGCGCCCGTCATAAAGCGCACGGCCCGAAATCGCGCCGTCAATGCCAGCACTCGTATGCTTTTTCACCGCGATCAGATCATCAAGTGACGATACCCCGCCCGATACAATCACCGGGGTCGAAATTTCGGAAGCCAGTGCGACCGTGCTTTCGATATTGGGGCCGCCCATTGCGCCATCGCGGTCGATATCGGTAAAGATGATGGCGGCCACACCGCAATCCTCGAACTTTTTGGCCAGCTCAAGGGCGGTGACTTCGGACGTTTCCGCCCAGCCTTCAACCGCGACATAGCCATCACGGGCATCAATGCCCACAGCAACCCGGCCCGGCCATTTCGCACAGGCTTCCTTGACGAAATCGGGATTGCGAAGGGCGACGGTGCCTAGGATGACGCGCGTGATGCCTTTATCCAGCCAGTAATCAACGGTTTCCATGGTGCGGATGCCGCCACCCAGCTGGGTCTGTGCCTTGCCGTCAACGGCGGCCAGGATCGAATCAACTGCCGCGCCATTGACCGGCTCACCGGCAAAGGCCCCGTTCAGATCAACAATATGAACCCAGTGACAGCCAGCCTGAACGAACTCGCCTGCCTGTGCGCCGGGGTCATCGTTAAATACGGTTGCCTTGTCCATGTCGCCGCGCAACAGGCGCACACATGCACCGTCTTTCAGATCAATTGCGGGATAAAGATTCACTGTTCGGGGTCCTGTAATTTCTTGGTGTAGTAGTAACCTTCGACCATCTTGCCGTCGATCATCGCGTAATAGGGATTGATGCCCCAACGGACATAACCAAGCCCGTTATAAAGCGCGATGGCGGCCTTCTGGGTTTCGCGAAGGTCCAGTTTCAATACGCTATAGCCCGCTTCACGGGCGAAATATTCAATCGAACGCACAATCGCCTTGCCATTGCCGCGCCCGCGCGCCCACGGGGCAACGAAATGGCCGGAAATCTGGGCAGAATGACGTTGTGCTTCAAGGTTGGCCGGGGTTTCAATCAGCTGGGCCGCGCCGGAAATCACGCCATCCACGCGCGATACAAACAGATGCCGTCCGGGCATCAGCAAAACACCGCGCCAGTATTTTTCCATATCCGGGCGATCTGGCGGCGTGAGCCAGCCAAAGCCGCCCCCTTCGACAATTGCCTGGGTACAGGCATCGACAATGTCGGAAAGCTCGCCTGCCGAAAGTTCGGTCACGCGTTCGGCAACAACACCGGGCTGAATAGTATCAGATGGTGCGATCATGGCTTCCATCCCAGGAAGTTACCAATGATGGTAAGCCCCGTTTTCTGGCTTTTTTCCGGGTGGAACTGGGTGCCGATCATATTGTCACGTCCGATCATCGCCGTCAGGTCGCCGCCATAGGATACCGATGCCAGACGTTCGGCCGGATTGGCGACATGCATGTGATAGCTATGCACGAAATAGGCATGATCCCCGTCCGAAATACCCTTCAGGACCGGGTGGGCCTTGCCCGCCGGATCAAGCACCAGTTCGTTCCAGCCCATATGCGGGATTTTAAGAGCCGGGTCGCTGGGTTCAATCGCCACAACCTCACCCGCAATCCAGTCAAGGCCCGCGGTATCTTCAAACTCACGGCCAACCGATGACATCAACTGCATGCCGACACAGATGCCAAAGAACGGTTTGCCGCCCTTGATCACCTGTTCGGTCAAAACATCAACCATGCCCGTGACGGCATCAAGGCCCGCCCGGCAATCGGCATAGGCACCGACGCCCGGCAGGACGATATGGCTGGCGTTGCGGACCTTTTCCGGGTCATCGGTGACAATGATCTCGTCAGAAAAGCCGGTTTCGCGGGCGGCACGCTCGAACGCCTTGGCAGCAGAGCGCAGATTGCCTGAACCGTAATCAATAATCGCAACACTCATGGGTAGGATGGGCTCCCGGTTGAGGGGGTGGAAACAGCAGTCTGCGCGATATGCGGGACGCGCGGACGTGATGTGTTCAAACGTTCAAAACAGCGATGCTCGGCATCGCTTTCGTTCTTTCCGGCAACAATATCGGTCATTTTCCAGCCCTGCGCGGCAAGCTTGCGCCGACGCAGATCATTGGCAATCAGGCCAAAGCCGATCCCGGTCACAAGGGCCAGGGCAAAATCCATTTCCGGCCCGCCATCAAAGAACATGACGGCAAAGCTGCACAGAAACGACACCGCGACCAGACCAAGGAAGCCCAGCCACAGCCGATGATACAACGCCCAAAGACCCGACAGCAGAAAGGCCCAGAAATTGAACCCTTCGCGGATCAGGATGGCATTTTCCATCGGGTCGGCATCGCCGGGATGGGTATGGACTGTGTAAACCTTCATCGAAAACCGATTTTCTGGTCCCGGCAGTGCAGGACACTGCCGGTATTGTTCGATCTTGAACCGATCAGATCACATCAGATCAAAGCGACCCGCCAAGAACACCCTTGGTCGACGGAATGGCATCGGATTTGCGCGGATCGATTTCGATCGCATCGCGCAAGGACCGTGCAAGCGCCTTATAGGCACTTTCGATGATATGGTGATTGTTCTCGCCATACAGGTTCTCGACATGCAGCGTAATGCCGGCTGCCTGGGCAAAGCCCTGGAACCATTCGCGGAACAATTCGGTATCCATATCACCCAGCTTGTCGCGGGTGAAATTGACATTCCAGATCAGATAGGGGCGGCTTGAAATATCAAGTGCCACACGGGTCAGGGCCTCGTCCATCGGAAGCAGGCAGCTGCCATAACGTGTGATGCCCTTTTTATCGCCCAGTGCCTGTGCAAAGGCCTGACCGATTGCGATGCCGCTATCTTCGGTGGTGTGATGGAAATCAATATGCAGGTCGCCCTTGGCCCGGACTTTAAGGTCCATCAGGCTGTGACGCGAAAGCTGTTCGAGCATGTGATCAAGGAAACCGACCCCGGTCTCGACATCATAGACGCCGGTCCCGTCAAGGTTCAGTTCAACCATGATCTGGGTTTCGTTTGTATTACGCTCAACGCGGGCCTTGCGCATGCAAAGCTCCTTTCCTGCAGGTATTGATGCATATGATGGGACGTATGTAGCAACAAACCCACGGAAAAGCCAGTTTAAGTGGCTAAGTAATGGCCGCAAAATCCCGAATTGGTTGCCGGTTTGATCCTCAATCGGTGATGGGGAACCTGATCGGGCTTATTTGCTTGATAGATGATTGATGCCATCCCAGTCTTTTGGCGGCGGATTGGTCATGAAAGCCCGGCAGCGCGCGATATAGATTTCAACCAGTTTCGGGGTTGTGGCATCGGCAATGTGGGCGCTGAAAGCAGCATGGGCTTCGGCCCATCTGTGATCGAGGTAAGGCGCCATACAGGCATCCCATGCCGCGATCTCACTCTGCTGTTCGGCAATGTTGCAAAGCCTGTTGCTGGTATCGGATTTGTCCCCGATCAGCTCGTAAATCGCAAGTGGCGATGACGTGCCAACGGGCATCACAAGATCCACATAGCGCAACAGGAAATTATCAGATGCGCGGCGGGCAATGGCGTCACTGGCCAGAATGCGTGTGCCATACATCTTGTTCAGTCCCTCGATCCGCGATGCCAGATTAACCGCCCCGCCAAGGGCGGTATATTGCAGCCGATGTTCCGATCCCACATTGCCGACAACCACCCGATCCGTATGCAGGCCAAAGCGGGTATAAAGCGGGAACAGCTTAGACTCCTGCGAGATGGAATTAAGCTGCCGCCCGGCCAACCGACAGGCAAGAGCCGCCCGGCAGGCATGATCAACATGGTCGGGATCATCCGACGGTGCATTCCAGAACGCCATGATGGCATCACCGATATATTTATCGATGGTGCCATTGCCGTTGGCCGTTATCTGGTGCTCCATGGCGGCGAAATAGTTCGACAGTTCCCGGGCAAGCTCGGTCGGGGAATAGTTTTCGGTCTTGGCGGTAAAGCCTTCGATATCGGTGAACATGATCGAAAGATCACGGGCCTCGCCGCCGATTTCGACCGGATTGCCGTTGGAAACTATGGATTTGACCAGATCGGTCGGCACATAGGCCCCAAAACTTTTGAGGCTGACCTTCATATTGGCAATCGCCGATGACAGCGCGCTGACCTCATAGATATGCGATGTCATCCTGAAATCGCCGCCAAGATCAAACCGGCCGATTTTTTCGGCCTCGGCAGCCACGATATTGAGCTGGCGGCTCATCATCCGGGAGATAATCGCAATCAGGATGATGGTGAAAATAAAGATCGCCCCGGAAATTTTCAGCACATATTTGGTGGTTGCCTTGATCGCGCCGATAAATTCGTCTTCGGGAACGATAAGGCCCAGAACCGGCGCCATGCCGAAGAGTCCCGGCACGATTGCCGCCGAGGCAAGGTATTTTTTCCCATCTTTTTCGTCGACAAACTCAAAGAAGGCTTCGGGCTTCTGGCTCCATTTCAAGATGGCGTTGGTGACAATCGGGTCACTGGCTTTCTGGTTGCCGACCGTGAAAAAGGATGAATTTCCGTCGATGCCCTGCGGACCGGCATAGGCGATGACCCGATTTTGAAAACCAAGCAGAAACACCCGGCCTTCTGCGCCGATGCGGATATTGCTAAGAATTTCAGTGACCTTTTCCAAAGTCAGGTCCGCGCCGACAACACCCATCAGACTGCCGTCAGGGTTAAGCACGCGCTTGGCAAAGGTCACACCGGGTTTGCCGGTGCTGTTAAAGGTGTAGAACGGGCTGATAAAGACATCATCATTACCCTGTGCCCCCTTATACCAGGCCCGGTTGCGCGGATCATAGGTGACAGCGCTTTGTTCCTGGCCCGTGACCTTTCCCCAGCTTGACTGATAAAGAAAAGTATCAAGCATGCCGCCCGAATAGTCATAATCAACCGACCGATAGACAATCTTGCTTTTATCGGGAATGACACTGTCATGCGGACCAAAGGTTTTCAGGCCTTCGGGGATTTGAACAACCTGAAAAAACCGTCCATCATTCTGAAACCCGAAAAACAGACCATAAATCTGGGAATGGCCATTGATCTGGCTGGCCATGATTTCACCACCGCGCGGTTGGGAAATGGCATCCGGGAACGCATTGACCAGATCGGCGGTGGTGGCAACGATTTTCCTGACCGGTGTGATGACATTGACCAGACTTTCGACCGTGATTTTTCGCGCGGTCTCCATCTGATTATGGGCTGTCTGAAGTGCAAGGGTACGGTTGCTTTCATACAGAAATGCAACGGTTATTCCCAACATCAGGACCGCAATGGTTGTGAAGGCTGCGGTAACACCGATCTGAAGCCTGATTTTCACCTGATATTCTGCCCTTGTTATGCGACCCTGACTAAGGCCGCCTATGTCATGCAGCTATATCAACAGATTAGATCACATCGGGCCGAAAACAATATCAGGTTGATCACGTAGAATAAAAATATATCAAGGGTTGTTTTGACGCATTCTAAACAAAGTCGAATTTATCAACGTCAAACAGGCCACGATCCGTCATTTTAAGATGCGGAATGACCGGAAGGGCAAGGAAGGCAACCTGAAGGAACGGTTCGGGCAAGACACATCCAAGATCCTTGGCGGCCTTGCGCAACGTGATCAGGTCCTTTTCGACCACTTCGAACGGCTCCGTGCTCATTAGTCCGGCGACGGGCAATGGCAGTTCGGCGGTAACTTTGCCTTCGTTGGCAACCGCAAAGCCACCGCCCATTTCAATCAGGCGATTAACCGCTGCGGCCATATCGGCATCACTGGCCCCGACCACGGTGATGTTGTGGCTGTCATGGCCGACAGAGGATGCAATAGCGCCGCGTTTCAGGCCAAAGCCCCGCACAAAGCTGCGCCCGATATTGCCATTGATGCCGTGGCGTTCGACGACGGCCACCTTGATCACGTCATTGGCCAGATCGGGCTCAAGCCCGTTATCGCCGATCTCAAGCGTTGCCTCGTCACGGAAGGTCAGGATAAGACCCGGCTTGACCTTGATCACCGGTGTCTGGTTCTGACCGGGCTTGGGATCGCAGGCAAAGGCTGCGGCTGTCACGGGCGTTGCCTTCATCGAGGTCAGGCCGACCGGTGCGATGGGGGTACGGGTTGCAAACAGATCATCGGTCACAAGGCGACCACCGGCGATGACATCGCTGACATCGCAGGTTTCAAGGTCATCAAGAATGGCAATATCGGCCCGCCAGCCCGGTCCGATCAGACCGCGATCGCGCAGGCCAAAAATGCGGGCAGCCGAATGCGATGCGGCGCGGTAGGCATGATGGATCGGGCAATTGCGCGCCTTAAGATGACCGATCAGGCGGCGCACAAGGCTATCAAGATGGCCTTCTTCGCCGATATCAAGCGGATTGCGATCATCGGTACACAGCGCCACAAAGCTTGAACTGTTTTCATCAAGAATTTCAGCCAGGGCTTCAAGGTCCTTGGAAACCGATCCTTCGCGGATCAGGATCGCCATGCCCTTGGCCAGTTTTTCGCGGGCTTCTTCGGCGGATGTGGCTTCATGGTCGGTGCGAATGCCAGCGGCCATATAGCCATTAAGGTTCAAGCCGCGCACCAGTGGCGCGTGGCCATCAATATGACCATCCTGAAAGGCTTCAAGCTTGGCCATGATGCCCGGATCAAGGTTCAGAACGCCGGGATAGTTCATCATTTCGGCAAGACCAACGACCTTTTCATGGGTTCTGAATGGCAACAGGTCTTCGATCTCAAGACGCGCACCAGCGGTTTCAAACGCCGTTGCAGGTACGCAGGATGACAGATTGACCCGCACATCCATGATGGTCTGTTCGGCACAATCAAGGAAATAGCGGATCCCTTCCGCACCAAGCACATTGGCGATTTCATGGGGGTCACACAGAACCGTCGTCACACCATGCGGCAAGACGCAGCGATCAAATTCAAGCGGGGTGACAAGCGAACTTTCAATATGAAGGTGCGTGTCGATAAAGCCCGGAACCGCAAATTTGCCGGTGCAATCAATTTCGGTTTCACCAGCATAGCTGTCATGGGTGCCGACAATCCGGTCACCGACAATGGCGATATCGGTTTGGGTGACCTTGCCGGTGATCACATCAAGAAGCCCGATATTGCGCAGGACCAGATCGGCCTTGACCCTGCCCTGACCGGCAAGGATGCATTTGCCAAGATGGGTTTGCGAAAGATCGGTGCTGCTCATGGTTTCGGGTCCTGTTTTCTTGAAATTCTTTTCTGATGGTCAAGGGTAAAGCATGTCGTGGCTGTGTGCTTTGAATTTTTTATGCCTGTGGGCGTTGAAACTGTGTTTGGGTCACAGCAAAGGTAATCTTGGGGGTAATGGGTGGCTTCTGCCCTTGACCGGGGCGTCTGCCGTGCTAACTCTTGGGCGAAGCAATCGACGAGATTCAAGGATAATTCATGAGCGAACAACAAAGCTGGCATGGCACGACAATTCTGTCGGTGCGCAAGGGCAATGAAGTTGTGGTGGCCGGTGATGGTCAGGTCTCTCTTGGCCCGACCGTGATCAAGGGCAATGCCCGCAAGGTGCGCCGCATTGGTCAGAAAGGTGAAATCATGGTTGGTTTTGCCGGGGCGACCGCAGATGCCTTTACCCTGCTTGAACGGCTTGAAGCAAAACTTGATCGTCATCCGGGTCAGACCATGCGTGCCTGTGTCGAACTTGCCAAGGACTGGCGCACCGATCGTTACCTGCGCAAGCTTGAAGCCATGATGGCGGTAGCCGACAAGGATGTTTCGCTGGTTCTGACCGGTCAGGGTGACGTTCTTGAACCCGAAGACGGCATTATTGCCATCGGTTCGGGCGGGAATTATGCGCTTTCGGCGGCTCGTGCCCTGATTGATATGGACATGAGTGCCGAGGAAATCGCCCGCAAGGCAATGGCAATTGCCGGCGAGATTTGCGTCTATACCAACGGCAATGTCCTGCTTGAAAAGATTGAAATCGAGGATGCGAAGTAAGGCGCTGGAGCAATCCGGGCCCTGTTACGGCATTCGTCGCAATAAGATACGGAATAAATCATGACCCAACATTTCAGCCCGCGCGAGATTGTCTCCGAACTTGATCGACATATTATCGGTCAGAAGGATGCCAAGCGTGCAGTGGCCATTGCCCTGCGTAACCGGTGGCGCCGTCAGCAGCTTGACGACACCATGCGCAATGAAGTTCTGCCCAAAAACATCCTGATGATCGGTCCGACCGGTGTCGGTAAAACCGAAATTGCGCGCCGTCTGGCGAAGCTTGCCGATGCGCCCTTTATCAAGATCGAGGCGACCAAATTTACCGAAGTCGGCTATGTCGGGCGTGATGTTGAACAGATTGTGCGTGATCTGGTTGAAGTTTCCATCGATCTGACCCGCGAAAGCATGCGCAAGAAAGTCCGGGCCAAGGCCGAAATGCAGGCCGAGGAACGCATTCTGGACGGGCTGGTCGGCGAAAATGCATCGCCTGATACCCGCCAGAAATTCCGCAAGATGCTGCGCGAAGGCGAACTTCAGCAAAAAGAAATCGAAATCCATGTTCAGGAAAGCAGCTCGGCCTCGATGCCGACCATCGATATTCCGGGCATGCCCGGTGCCCAGATGGGGATGCTGAACCTCAACGATATGTTCGGCAAGGCGTTTGGCGGCAATACCAAGCCCAAACGCATGACCGTCGAAGAAGCCTTTGACCGCCTGATCGACGAGGAAGGCGACAAGCTGCTGGATATGGACAAGGTCATTGCCGAGGCGATTGAAAATGTCGAACAGAACGGCATCGTCTTCCTTGATGAAATCGACAAGATCACCGCGCGTTCCGAACGCGGTGGCGATGTTTCGCGCGAAGGTGTGCAGCGTGACCTGCTGCCGCTGATCGAAGGCACGAATGTTTCGACCAAGCATGGTACGGTCAAAACCGACCATATCCTGTTCATCTGTTCGGGGGCATTCCATCTAGCAAAGCCGTCGGATCTTCTGCCGGAATTGCAGGGCCGTTTGCCGATCCGGGTTGAGCTCAAGGCACTGACCGAAGGCGACTTCCGTCGCATCCTGATGGAGCCCGAAGCATCGCTGATCAAGCAATATGTTGCCCTGATGAAGACCGAGGAAGTCACACTCGATTTCACCGATGACGCGATTGATGAAATTGCCCGGATTTCGGCCAATGTGAATGAATCGGTCGAAAATATCGGCGCACGCCGCCTGCATACGGTTCTGGAAAAGCTGCTCGATGATATCAGCTTTACCGCGACCGACCGGGCGGGCGAAACCTTCAAGGTCGATGCCAATTATGTCCGCGAACAGGTCGAAGACCTGTCAAAGGACACCGATCTTTCGAAGTTTATTCTGTAATCGAAACGTTCGATTGATCCAGATACGCAAAAGGCCAGCACGATGTTGCTGGCCTTTTTGTTTGGTCCTGTTGACCGGGATCAGGCGGAATGCAATTTCCGGACATTGTCGCCGGTTTTGGCCGGCAGATAGACCGTAAAGACCGAACCGACACCCTGTTCGCTTTCGATCTGCATGGTGCCGCGATGGCGCTGGACAAGGTGTTTGACGATGGCCAGACCAAGGCCCGTACCGCCAACTGCGCGTGATCGCGCGGTATCAACCCGGTAAAACCGTTCGGTCAGGCGTGGCAGATGTTCGCGCGCAATGCCGTCGGAATGATCGCGGATGGCAACGGCCATGATGCGGTCATGGCGGAAACGCGCCAATGCACCGGGCGGGTTTTTGACAAGGCTGATCGTGACTTCGACATTGGTATTGGAATGGCCATATTTGATGGCGTTTTCCACCAGATTGACAAAGACCTGGGTCAGTTCCTTTTCCTCGCCGATCATCTCGGTATTTTCGAGTTCCTGGGTCACGCGGATATTCATGCCCTTGGTCTGTGCCTTCATGGCAAGGCTTTCGGCAACCTTGCTGATGACTTTGCCCACATCGCAATCACTTGATGGCGGGGTATGTTCATTCAGCTCGATCCGGGCAAGGGAAAGCAAATCTTCGATCAGATGTTGCATCCGCTGGGCCTGATCGCGCATGACCGGCAGGAACTGGTTGAGCGCGTCGGGGTCATCCTTGGCCGGGCCTTCAAGTGTTTCGATAAAGCCCAGAAGAACCGAAAGCGGCGTGCGCAGCTCATGCCCGGCGTCGGTCGCGAAATCGGCACGCATCTGTTCAAGTTTGCGAAGCTCGGTCAGGTCCGAGAAACTGAGCACAAAGTTGCGATCCCCGGTCGCCGCAGGCAGGCGCGCTGTCAGCACGTCATAATGACGATGCGCGTCACTGGCCAAAACAAATTCCGCATGTTTCATGATTTCGCGTTCATTGGCGACGTCATCAAATGAATCAAGCAGGATCGGATCGCGAATAAAACGCGTCAGGTCGCGACCGGTCTCAAGATTGTGAAACAATCCCTTCGCCGCCTGGTTAAAGCCGGTCACCACTCGATGCCGGTTGACCATCACCACCGGGTTTGGCAGGTGATCAAGGATTTCGGCGTCCGTACTGGTTTGCGCTTCAAGAAGGGCAATACGATCACGGAAGGCCCCGGCAATCTGGGTATAAAGTGATGACAGCTCGGACGCGGCGGCAAATGTAATATGTTGTGGCGGGGTGCCTTTGAACCGGTCACGCAGATCGGTGGCATAGCGCGCAACCCGGCGCAGATCGCCAAAATAGATGCGCAACATCGCCGTAATCCCGATCCAGGATAGCGTTGCCGAGACAATCGCCGTGCCCCAGCCAAGCAGCTCCATCGCCGCAAGGACGACAAAGACAACGCCAGCCGGAAAGGCAATGGCCAAAGCTGTAAGGATCAATTGGCGAAAGCCCAATTAACGCTCCTGTTTACGGGGTGAATCTGGTTCTATACGCGCGTATATAAAAGTGGACCTAAAATGGTTATGGGCCAGTAAAGATCAAATAAAAGTTTGATGACAGTTTTCAAGTTGTTCGACGGATTGAAAAAAACCGTCGAAACGTCGTTTGCATGTGCTCTATCAGAAAATCAGAAGGCTTGAATATGAAAAAGGCCTCCGGTGATGGAGACCCTTGTCTAATCCTGTCTGAAAATGTGTCGGTTTCAGAGGATTTCGGCCCCTTCATCAAAACCGAGCCGCGGACTGCGCGCATGAAGCTTTTCACGATTGCCATACCCGATATTGAGCAGGAAGTTGCTTTTGACCGGGGTGCCTGCAAAAAACTCGGCATCCACCTTGGCCTGATCAAATCCTGACATCGGACCACAATCCAGACCAAGCCCGCGCAGTGCCATGATGAAATAGCCAGCCTGCAGGGAACTGTTGCGAAATGCGGTGGCCTTGATCACCTCATCCTTGCCGGCAAACCATGACCGCGCATCGGTGTGGGGGTAAAGGGCGGGCAGCTTCTCGTAAAATTCCATGTCCTGGGCGATGATGGCGGTAACCGGTGCGGTCATGGTCTGATTGACATTGCCCTCGGCCAGGCAGGGTTTCAGGCGTTCCTTGGCTGCTTCGGACTTGACGAAGGTGACGCGCATCGGTTCGCAATTGCCGCTGGTCGGGCCCAGCACCGTCAAATCCCAGGCCTGTCTGAGCAAATCCGTATCGACATCGCGATCCTGCCAATAGCTGAATGTGCGGGCGTTGCGGAACAAAAGACCAAAAGCATCAGAACTAAGCATGGGACCTCTTGGGGTTGGAGTTATCGGTTTGTATTAAAGGTAACCCCGGTCGTCCAATTCGCAACCATCTATATGAAATATGGAAAAACAAACGGTTCGCTGGTATTTTTGCTTTTGCAAAACGATCCCGGCAAACGGGACGATGCCCCCGGATAATGACAAAAACAGCAAAGCCGGGGTACAGGACCGATCCGCACACAAGGTCCTGTCTGGAGTGGTTGGTAGAAAACTGGAAACAGATATGAATTTTAAGGCCAAAGGCCAAAGGTCGTTATCGGCAGCTGGTCTGATACAGTCCGGCACCATGCTGCGCAGCGCGGTGTTCGGCATGTCATTTGCCGTCGGGTTAACATTCGGCATCGAACCGGGCAATGCCCAGTCAGTCGAAACCGGAACCGGCACGTCCTCAGACGTGCAAACAGAGGCACCGGTAGCCAGTTCGGCGGCAACACCCGCCGGTGATGAGGGCAATGTGGCCGCACCGGACGCCCCGGTGGCCGAGGCAGAACCGGAGGCGGAACCGGCAACCGAACCGCAGATGGCGACGGCACAGCAAGATGCGTCCGAACCGGCTGTTGCGGCCCCCGGTGGTGATGCGAGTTCGGCAGTGGTCTTTATGTATCACCGCTTTGGCGAGGGTGAATATCCCTCTACCAATATTCGCCCGGAACAGTTCAAGGAGCATGTCGCCGAGCTCACCAATGGCAATTACACCGTGATGGGGTTGCCACAGATTGTCGAGGCGCTTGAAAATGGCAAGGGCCTTCCGGATCGCACGGTCGGGATCACGGTTGATGATGCATATCGCTCGGTTTACGAAACCGCGTGGCCGATCTTTCGGGCCAACAACATGCCCTTTACGGTGTTTGTTTCAACCGAACAGCTCGATGACGGTTTTGCCAATTACATGACCTGGGACATGGTGCGTGAAATGGTCAAGGCCGGTGTCACCATTGGCGGTCATAGCCAGCACCATTCGCATTTGCCCGATCTTGATATCGAAGCCGTCAAGGCCGAGCTTGCCCATGCGGCCGAACGCTTTAAGGCCGAGCTTGGGTTTGTGCCCGATATCTTTGCCTATCCCTATGGCGAGGCGGATGCCGATGTCATCAATGCTGTCAAGGAAGCCGGATACAAGGCCGCCTTTGGTCAGCAAAGCGGTGCGATGAGCACGGAATCCGACTTTATGTATCTGCCGCGTTTTGCATTAAACGAGCATTATGGCGCAATGGACCGTTTCAAGCTGGCGGCAAATTCATTGCCGCTGCGTGTTAGCGACATTACGCCGGGTGATTATACCCTGACGCGCAATCCGCCGGCATTCGGCTTTACGCTTACGGATCCGACGCCCGATATTGCCTGCTACCCGTCAGATGGTCAGGCAACCATGACCCGACTGGGCGATGAACGCGTTGAAATTCGTCTCGACGGACCGGTGGCATCGGGGCGTTGGCGGATTAACTGCACGGCGATGGGGCCCGAGTCCCGTTGGCGGTGGTTCGGGATGTTATATACCGTGCCATGATGGGAACCGGATTTGGTCCGTCATAAACCTGTTGAAAGCAGGGTGAAAAATCAGCGCCGCGACCCTTTGGGGGACGCGGCGTTTCCATTTCGGTTTTGGGCGCTTGCGTCCCATAATGAGACAATGTAGGTTAACCACACTTTTAAACCGTAATTAATTGGTAATCACAGTGGCGGCAGGCAAAAATATCCTTCTGATCATCTCGGGCGGCATTGCGGCCTATAAGGTTCTTGAGGTGATCCGTCGGCTCAGAGACCGCGAAATCAATATTCGCGCCATCCTGACCAGGGGCGGGGAACAGTTCGTTACACCGCTTTCTGTCGCAGCCCTTACCGAAAACAAAGTCTATCAGGATCTGTTTTCCCTGACCGATGAAGCCGAGATGGGGCATATCCGCCTGTCGCGTGAGGCTGACCTTGTGCTGGTCGCCCCGGCAAGTGCCGATATTCTGGCAAAAATGGCAACCGGTCAGGCCGGTGATCTGGCAACAACCGCCCTTCTTGCCACCAACAAACCGGTGATGATTGCACCGGCCATGAATGTCGAGATGTGGAACCATCCGGCAACACAGGCCAATATCGCAACGCTTGAAAGCCGTGGCGTGATCCGGGTTGGGCCGTCTGCGGGTGATCTGGCTTGTGGTGAAACCGGTTCGGGCCGTCTGGCAGAACCGGCCGAGATCATCGCAAATGTGCTTGATTTCCTTGATGGTCAGTCCGCGCCCAAGCCGCTTGCCGGGAAAAAGGCCGTTGTCACCAGCGGTCCGACCCATGAGCCGATTGATCCGGTGCGCTATATCGCCAACCGGTCGTCTGGCAAGCAGGGCCATGCGATTGCGCAGGCGCTTTGCAATGCCGGTGCGGATGTGACGCTGGTGACCGGTCCGGTATCCCTGCCCGATCCGGCCGGGGTAAAAGTTGTGCGCATTGAAACCGCGCGCGAGATGCTGGCTGCGGTCAAAAACGCCCTTCCGGCTGACATCGCCATTTGTGCCGCAGCGGTTGCCGACTGGCGCACGGCCGACGAAGCCGGACAGAAGCTTAAAAAGGATGGATCGGGCGTTATTCCGGACCTCAGGCTTTCGGAAAATCCCGATATTCTGGCAACGATCAGCAAGGCCGGTGCGTCGCGCCCGGGGCTTGTGATCGGATTTGCCGCAGAAACCGAAAAGGTCACCGAACATGCGCGTGCCAAACGGGCACGCAAGGGCTGTGACTGGATCCTTGCCAATGATGTGGCCCCTGAAACCGGGACCTTTGGCGGGGATCAGAACGAGATTTTCCTGATTTCAGGTGATGATGCCAGGACCGATGAACATTGGTCGCGCCAAAGCAAAACCGGCATTGCCGAGGCCCTGTGCGCACGGATCATCAGACATTTTTCCTGACACGACCCTGATCGTGCAGGCAATAACGCATATCCCGGTTCAGACCGGGCCATAAACAAGGATGGAATATGTCGGCTCTTAGCGTTGATTTGAAACAGCTGCCCCACGGGGCGGATTTGCCGTTGCCCGAATATGCAACCGCCCAGTCCGCAGCCGTCGACTTGCAGGCCGCAATCGCGGGCAAGCTGGTTCTGGCACCGGGAAAACGGGCGCTGGTCGAAACCGGTATTGCAATTGCCCTGCCCGCCGGGTTCGAGGCGCAGGTACGTCCGCGTTCGGGGCTTGCTGCCAAGAACGGGGTCACGGTTCTGAACAGTCCGGGTACGATTGATGCCGATTATCGCGGCGAGATCAAAGTCATCCTGATCAATCATGGCGACGAAGCCTTTGAAATCGAACGTGGCATGCGCATTGCCCAGCTTGTGGTCGCCCCGGTGACACAGGTGGCATGGCGGGCCGTGGATGATCTTGATGAAACTGCGCGCGGCGCGGGCGGTTTCGGATCGACCGGGACGGCAAGTCCGGTCAAATGATTTGCACCTGCCGGGCCGGTTTGCGGTTTGGCAGGGGTTTGATGGTTGCTCTGACGAAACCAGGTTTGCATGTCATCTGGGGGGATGGCCGGACCACAAGGGGAGTAAGATGAAACGATGCTAAAGCTTTCAAAAAAGATGCTGTTTGCGATCGAGGCGGTCGTGGATATTGCCTATAACGCGGCGGGTGAGCCGGTCCAAAGTCGAGATATCACCGCGCGTCAGGGCATTCCGAAACGTTACCTTGAACAGACCCTTCAGCAGCTGGTGCGTGCCGATATTCTGGTGGGTGTGCGTGGACCGCGCGGCGGTTATCGACTGGCGCGTGAACGCCGCCGCATCACGCTTGCCGATATAGTTTCGGTCATCCGGTCGATGGAAACATCCGACGATCCGATCGAGGATCCGGCAGGATCGCCGCTGGGCAAGGAAGTTGTGCGTCCGCTTTGGCGTGAATTGCAGGACGAAATGATGAAGCAGCTTGAAAAAATCACGGTCGAGGACCTGTGCAACCGTGCCCGTGATGCGGGTCTGCGCAGCGGGATCGAAGAGTCCCCTGATTTCATCATTTAGTCTTCTGGGCTGGCAGCGGAGTGGTGTATTCTTATTCAACAGGATTCCGCTGCAATTTTCGATAAACTACAGGCATCAGGAATGCCGTCTGCCAGCAGATTTGTAAAAATTTCTTCTATCCATTTGACCTTGTGGGATAGCGATATAAATACAAATGCATCGTGTGCTTGATGGCAAAAATACAGAAACGTGCGAGGAAAACATGACTGAGTTTCGCGGCAAGATTTACGACAGCATCATTGACACCATTGGCGCAACGCCGCTGGTGCGCCTTTCACGTCTGGCCGAAGCCGAAGGTGTGAAAGCCGACCTGATCGGCAAGCTTGAATTCTTCAACCCGCTGGCCTCGGTCAAGGACCGTATCGGTCTGGCGATGATCGAGAATGCGGAGAAAACCGGCAAGCTTAAACCGGGCGCAACCCTGGTCGAGCCAACCTCGGGCAATACCGGTATTGCGCTGGCATTCGTTGCAGCGGCCAAGGGGTACAAGCTGATCCTGACCATGCCTGAAAGCATGTCGCTTGAACGTCGCAAGATGCTGATGCTTCTGGGTGCGCAGATTGACCTGACCCCGGCAGCCAAGGGCATGAAGGGTGCGGTTGCCCGTGCTGAGGAACTGGTGGCCGAGATTGATGGCGCTATCATGCTCCAGCAGTTTGACAACCCGGCAAACCCGGAAGTTCATCGCAACACCACGGCCGAGGAAATCCTTAAGGATACCGCCGGCAAGGTCGATATCTTTGTTGCCGGTGTTGGCACGGGCGGCACGCTGACCGGTGTTGGTGAAGTGTTGAAAAAACATAACCCGAACATTCAGATTGTGGCGGTTGAACCCGAAGACAGCCCGGTCATTTCCGGTGGCGCACCCGGCCCGCACAAGATTCAGGGCATTGGTGCCGGTTTCATTCCGGGCAACCTCAATACCGATGTGATTGATACGGTCATGACCATTGGCAACGAGACCGCCTTTGCCACCGCACGCAAACTGGCTGCGGTTGAAGGCCTTCCGACCGGTATTTCGTCAGGTGCAGCGGTGGCTGCGGGTATTGAACTTGGTCAGAAGCCGGAAAATGCCGGTAAACGCATCGTGGTCATCATCCCGAGCTTTGCTGAACGTTACCTGTCGACTGCCCTGTTCGAAGGTCTGCAATAAGTTCTTTGCCAGACGACCAAATATAACAAATTCAAAGGTCCGGCGTATCGCGCCGGGCCTTTTTTGCTGTGTGGCCTTTGCCCGCTACTGGATGTTGGATGCCATCGTCCCAATCTGAAGGATAGGGCAGAAACGGGACATGTGCATGACGTCAAATGATCGAAAAATCAGGCATTTCAGAGCATCCGGATGGATCGGGATGCTGTGTCTGGTTGTGGCTGTTTTTTGTTTCGATATCAAAACAGTAAGGGCTGATCACGGCGAGCACAGCCTTCGGATCGTTGTTGCCGATGATGTTCTGGTCGATTATGAGAAATTCCGGGACGGTCGCGATCCGCTTGCCATCACATCCTTTGACGGTCCGCACAGCCGCCGTGATGTCGTTGAGGTCGTTCTGATCCAGCAGGCCCTGAAAAAGGGCGGCTGGCGCGGGGCCATCAATCTGATTGCCGGCGGAAATTATGCGCGCATGATGCAGATGATCGCAGATGGCGAAGCAGACCTTACCGGTTCTTCAACATGGTTGCGCGACATTGAACATAAAGGGGACAGGATTTCCCCATCCGGGGCCGTGATTCCCAATGGCCGGTTTGAGGCCGGGTTCTATATGCGGGCAGACAGCCCCAATCGATCGAAAATTCGCAGTTTACGCAGCCTCCAGCGATTACGCGGGGTGTCAAACCGGACCTGGAAACCCGATTGGCAGGCCTTGGGCAAGCTGGGTCTTGTTGATTTACTGCATGTGCCAAACTGGGAATTGATGGTGCAATTTGTCGCCGAGGGCCGGGCAGATTTCCTGTTGGCACCGTTCCAGCCAGGCCCGAAAATGGAGCTTGTGGTCAATGATGTGCATTTACTGCCAATCGAAGGCTACAAGATTGCCCTTGATGGCAGCCGTCATTACGCCGTAACGCGGGTTACGCCCTATAGCCACGATCTGATTGTTGCAATCGATCAGGGATTGCTGGAACTGCAAAAGATCGGCCGGATTGATCAGGCCTATCGCCAGTCCGGTTTTTTCCATCCGGCAGTGAAAAACTGGACAATGATTGGCTCAGACGGGTTCGGGCAATCGGGGAATTCGATGGAAAATCAAATCTTTTCCTTGAGAGATGTGACGGGCAGGCTATATCCAGAAGCTAGGTTCTGACCCTAGTTCCCTTGATCCGTCCTGACAGGATAGTTTGACCGCGTGACCGATTTCGATTTCAGCGAAAATGAAGTGCAGCGCTATGCCCGCCACATCGTTCTTAAGGATGTGGGCGGTACTGGCCAGATGAAGCTCAAGCGTGGGCGGGTTCTGATCGTCGGGGCCGGTGGCCTTGGATCGCCGCTTGCGATGTATCTGGCCGCGGCCGGTGTTGGCACAATCGGCATTGTTGATGCAGATACGGTCGAGCTTTCCAATCTTCAGCGCCAGATCGCGCATGGCATGAAGGATATTGGCAGCCCCAAGGTCGATAGTGCGAAATCAACCATGCTTGATATGAACCCGGAAATCACGGTTCACGCCCATAATACCCGCCTTGATGCGTCCAATGTCATGGAACTGATTGCCGGTTATGACGTCATTGCTGACGGGTCGGATAATTTCGAGACGCGCTTTTTGCTTAATGACGCCTGTTATCTGGCGGGAAAGACGCTGGTATCGGGCGCGGCTCTTCGTTTTGACGGACAGGTATCGACGTTTAAGGCCCATCTGGGCGCGCCACATCCGTGCTATCGCTGCATCTATCATGCACCGCCGCCCGAAGACGCCATTCCATCCTGTGCCCAAGGCGGCGTTCTGGGATCGGTTGTCGGCATGATTGGCGGTATTCAGGCGACCGAGGTGCTCAAGGAGCTGATGGGGATCGGCGATGGCCTTTCCGGGCAGCTTCTGATCATTGATGCCCTGTCAGCATCGTTTCGCAAGATCCGGGTGCCGCGTGATCCCGGCTGCCCGACCTGTTCAGAAAACGCCACAATCAAGGACCTTTCAATCCATGAGCACTGAGACGGAAAGCCCGAAAAAACTCTCGCTGGTGGTGTTTTCCGGCAGCTTTGAAAAAGTTCATTACGCACTCGTAATGGCATCGGCGGCGCTGGCGACCGGGCGCGACGTTACCCTGTTCTTTACCATGGATGCCAGCCGTGCACTGTTTGCGCCCTCCGGATGGCGGCATTTGCGCACCGAGGCCGAAGGGGCGACCGCGACCTCGATTGACCTGAGCTATTCGACCCGCGGGATCGGCAGTTTCGAAGAATTGCTGTCAGCCTGTGCGTCGTTGGGGGCGAAATTCATGGTTTGCGAGATGGGGTTGCGTGCGCTGGGTCTGGAAAACGAAGCCACCCGCGATGAGCTTTCCATCGAAACCGGTGGTGTCGTAACCTTCCTTAATGACGCCAAGCAGAACGGCGAGATGCTGTTTATCTGATCGGGCGACACGGGAATCCGTTCCTGATCCCCTGCAGAAAGAACGGCCTAGCTTGCCATAAGCTTGATGCCAAGCCCTGCAAGGCACAAGCCGACGGCCCGTTCGATCCATGTCTTGATCGCCGCCATGCGGGGCTGCACAGCAGGGAGTGTCAGGGCTATCGCGACCAGTGCAAACCAGATCATGTGGCAGGCGGCGATATAAAAGCCATATCCGATTTCCTGCAGTATCGGGGTGTTTGGCGAAATCACCTGACTGAACAGCGATACGATAAACAGCATGGTCTTGGGGTTCAGCGCGTTGCAGGCAAATCCGGTCCAGAAAGCATGGCGATCCGCGTTGTTCCGGTTTTGATCCGGCTTCGGTGCATTTGACATTGTGGTTACCCGGACATTCACATTTTTCAGATGCCTGCGGCGACCAAAAATTACGCGAATATCTGGCCACAGGGCCGACATTCCAAGCCAGATCAGATAGCCTGCACCCAGATATCGCAGACTGTTCAAAACCCAGACATTGCTGGCAAAAACAACACCCAGTCCGATCAGGGTATAGGTCAGATGTACCGAAACACCGCTACCGATCCCGATGGCACACAGAACCCCGGCCCGCCTGCCCCGCGCAAGTGCGATGCGTGTGACCATGGCAAAGTCCGGGCCCGGACTGATGACCGCAAGAAGGGTGATGATGCCAACGGCGATGATTTCCATCGACAGGAACTGATTTGATAATTCGGGCATGGATGTGATCCTGACTAGGCTGAAAAACCGTTTGATCTGTGAGTAGATTGAGTATCAAACTGGATCAATCGTCAGAAAATCGAAAAATACCGGGAAATATTGTGAGTAATATTCACAAAAAACGCAGCCTGCCTCCTTTGGCGGCCTTGCCAGCCTTTGAGGCCGCAGCACGCCATCAAAGTTTTTCACGCGCGGCCGAGGAATTGCACCTGACCCACGGCGCCATCAGCCGGGCGGTGGCCCAGATTGAAGAACGCATGGGGGTTGATCTGTTTGTCCGTCGCAATCGCCGGGTCTGGCTGACCGCGGCGGGCGAAAGGCTGTTGAAGGCGACGGGAAGTGCGCTGGACGGGCTTGATCAGGCGGTTGAGGATATCCACCGCCATGCCGGAACCTCACCGATCCTGACGGTATCGTGCGAGCCAAGTCTTGCCATGCGCTGGCTGATGCCGCGGCTCGGGGCATTCCGTCAGGCTAATCCCGATCTTAATATCGATTTGCGTCTTGCTGGTGGCCCGGTAGATTTGCTGTCTGATGGTTGCGATCTTGCCATTCGCAGGGCCGATTACGGGATTTCGGAAGATTATATCACCACGCATTTATGGGCCGAATATGCCGGACCGGTGTGTGACCCTGATTGCTGGGAAAATATTCTTGATCGGGATTTATCCAATGCGCGCTGGCTTCACAGTCGCACCCGGCCTGATGCATGGGATGACTGGAAGCGTGCCAGTAATCTGAATGTATCGCCAGCCAGCGAGCAATATTTCGATCACTTCTTTTTTGCCCTGCAGGCGGCGGTGAACCGTCTTGGTACGGCGATTGGCCCCTTGCCGCTGGTCTATGATGATCTGGCGACCGGGCGGCTGATTGCCCCGCATGGTATGGAGCCGACCGGTTTTGACTATGTGCTGATCACGCTCGATCCACCCAAACGCGACCCGCGCATTGCGGTATTTTTTGACTGGCTGACGGGCGAAGCCGGGGATATGGGCGATGGCAGGTTGCCGGACCAATAGGGCGGATTTGGGTGCGGATATAACCGACTGGCTCAGAAATCCTCGCCTTCGCGGAATGCGGCAAGATCATCAATCCGGCGATAGGGCAGCAAGGTTTGGAGCTGTTCGGGGTTCGCCCCGCTCATCAATTCATGCAGATGTCGGGCAAGGACTTCACCGACATGTCGTTGCGGCTGATAGTAATAGGCCAGTTTTTGCTTTGACAGCATACGAAACGGCATGCCGCCAAAACCGACAACCCCGATGCCATCACGGATGGTATCCATGCCAAGTTCCATCAGGGCTTCAAGCGCCCCGATCATGGTCATCTGGCTGGCGCAGACAATGGCGGTGGCGTCGCGTTGATGGCCAAACAATTTCGTGGTGGCTTCGCGTGCGGCCCGCACCGAAACGTCCGATGGCATCCAGATCAGGCTATCGGGATCAAACCCGGCATCAACCATGGCCCGGCGGGCCCCGCGTTTGCGATAGCCAAAAAAGGTCAGGTCTTCAGGCGGGTCGATCATGCCGATCTTGCGGTGGCCATCCTCGATCAGGCGCGTGATCGCGTCATAGGCGGCCTGTTCATCATCATGATCGACAAAGGCATGCGGTGTCAGAAGTTCGGTGCGGCCAAAGCTGACAAACGGAAAATCATGCTGAAGGCAGTATTTGGCACGTTTGTCCTGAAGGGTGGTGCGTGAAAACACCACGGCATCGGCCATGCGTTGGGTATGGACCTTGCGCACCGGTTCAAGGGGATCCTCCCCGCTGGTTTGTGCCAGAACCACCAAAGAATAATGATCGGCCTCAAGCCCCTGTGCCAGGCTTTCGACCTGTGCCAAGAAGCCCGGGTCGCCGTAATCGCCGACTTCGGGTGAGTAAAGGATAGAACAGACCTGCATGGTTTTGCCGGTACGCAGCATGACGCCCCTGGCATCGGGGCGATAGCCGATTTCCTCTGCGGCTGCCTTGACCTTGGCAACGGTGTCGGATTTGACTTCCGGTCCGTCTTTTAGCGCGCGCGACACTGTCGTAACCGACAGGCCAAGGCGGTCGGCAATCGTGCGCAGGTTAGGGCGAGAAGCAGGCATGACAAGTCCGTTCTTATGTTCTTTCGGACAATCTAAGCGTCCGGCGCATCCTATGGCAATGCGTTCTGTGTAATCACATTGCGCATAAATTCATAGGACGCCTTTGGGGTGCGTTTGAGAGTCTCATAATCCACATGAACAAGCCCGAACCGCTTGTCATAGCCATAAGCCCATTCGAAATTGTCCAGCAAGGACCATGGCATATAGCCTTGAACATTCGCACCTTCGGAAACTGCGCGCAAAAGGGCATCAAGATATTCGGTGTAATAGGCAATGCGATCCTGATCGTCGACATGACCGTTATGGCCGGGGACATCGGTAAAGGCACCACCATTTTCAGTCACGAAAACCGGCGGATTGCCGTAATTCTCCTGCAGGATTTTCATGGTGCGATAGAAGCAGTCTCCGTCAATTGCCCAGCCCATTTCGGTGCGCCGGAAATATTTTGGCGGTTCGACGTGCTGGAACGGCCATGCCTTGCCTTCGGCAGCCTGGATGTAGCTCGGGAAATACTGGTTAAGGCCCTGAAAATCGACATCGGTTCTGATGGCTTCCAGATCGCCCGGCCGGATATGTGGTTCCATCCGGTCGAGAATCAGTTCCGGATAACGCCCGTAATAGACCGGATCAAGAAAGGCACCATTCCATTTGGCTTCGAAAAGCTCGATCAGATGGGCATCCTGTTCGCGACGATGCGGCAGGGTATAAGCCTTGTGCATCGGCAAGACGAATCCGACCGGCGCATCGGGATAATGATGTTTGATGATGCGGGTGGCGCGCGCATGACAGAGATTAAGATGATGGGTCACGCGCATTGCGGCACGCGGATCGGTGATGCCCGGTGCATGCCGGCCTTCTTCATGGCCAACCCAGGCGACAACATTGGGTTCGTTGAATGTGACCCACGATTTGATGCGGTCGCCCAGACGTGTCACCAGCAATTCGGTATAATCACCAAACCAGTCGACAATGTCGCGATTGGTCCAGCCACCGCGATCCTGTAACGCTTGCGGCAGATCCCAGTGATACAGGCACAGCCAGGGATCAATGTCACGTTCAAGCATGCCGTCAACCAGACGGCTGTAAAAATCGATGCCGGTTTCATTGACCTTGCCCGTGCCTTCGGGCAGGACGCGCGGCCACATGACCGAAAACCGGTAATGCCGTGCCCCCAACCCCTTGATCAGGTCAAGATCCTCGGCCCAGCGATGGTAGTGGTCGCAGGCAACGCGACCATTGTCGCCATTGGCGACCCGGCCCGGAGTGGCGCAATATGTGTCCCAGATGCTGTCGCCGCGTCCGTCGTCATCAGCACCGCCTTCGATCTGATAGCTTGAGGTGGAGACACCCCAGCGAAACCCGTCGGGGAATGATTTTGTCATGGTTGTTTCCTTACCCTCAGCGGATGTTCTTGTTGAATGCATCCAAAATCGTAACGTTTCGAAAATTCAGGCAAAAAAATATATTCGCCGCTCTCTTATCCTAATATCATTGGGTTTTGTGGATTGACAAGGGTGAATAAAGTGCTTATCAAAAAAATCGTAACGTTACGATTTTCCGTTTAAGAAGAGATCGGGCGTGAACGTATCCAATAGGGAGGAACATCCGTTATGACGAAATTTTCCAAAGTCGCAGCCATTGCGGCATTTCTGAGCGCAGGTGTCTCTGCCGGTGCGCTTCACGCCCAGACAGCAGAAGTTCTGCATTGGTGGACATCGGGCAGCGAGCAGGCCGCTCTTGCCGAAGTGCGCAAGGTGTTTGAGGCAAGTGGTGGCAAATGGGTTGATACCCCGATTGCCGGAGGTGGCAATGCCCGTGCTGCTGCAGTGAACAGGATGCTGGGTGGCGATCCGGCGGCTGTTTTTCAGTTCTCCATCGGTCAGCAACTGCGTGAGCTGGCTGATCAGGGGCTGCTTGCCAATGTCGACAAGATTGCAAACGAAGAACATTGGGACGACAAGTTACCGCCACTGATTGTCAAGGCCGCGAAATATGATGGTGAATATATCGCAGCCCCGATCAACATCCATGGCGAGAACTGGATGTTCTATAACAAGGCCGCCCTTGAAAAAGCAGGCGTGGATGTTCCCAAAAGCTGGGATGACTTCGTGGTGGCTGCGCAAAAACTGAAAGATGCCGGCATTATCCCGATCGGGCTGGGTGGTCAGCCCTGGCAGGAACGCATCATGTTCAACAGCGTTCTTCTGGGCGTTGCCGGGCGCGAATTTTATGCCGATCTTTACAGCACGCTTGATGATGACCTCCTTGATTCCGATACCATGCGCAAGGTGTTTGAAACCTTTGCAGCTCTTAAGCCCTTTGTTGATGAAGGCAGCCCCGGCCGTAACTGGAACGAGGCCACCAGCATGGTGATCAAGGGGGATGCAGCCTTCCAGTTCATGGGGGACTGGGCCAAGGGTGAAATCATTGCCGCCGGGATTGAACCGGGTACGACGGTCGGATGTTCCTTCGCCCCGGCAATTGATACGGCCTATATCATGACGGTCGATGCCTTTGCCTTCTCGGCAATGGACGGGGAAGAAGCCACACCGGCCCAGGCGAAGATGGCCCATGTGATGCTTGAGCCCGATGTGCAGATCGCCTTTAACAAGAAAAAGGGATCTATTCCGGCCCGTCTTGATGTGCCTGCGGACAGTTTTGATAGCTGTGCCCAGACCGCGATCAAGACCCTGCAGGACAAGAAAACCCACCTTGTCAGTACCGGTCTTTTCGGCGTGCCAAGTGCGGTTTCGGGTGCAATTGATGACAGCATCTCGAATTTCTGGAACAGTACGGATATGAGCCCGCAAGAGGGTCAGGCGAAGTTCCATCAAGCGATCTCCAACGCCAAGTAAGGCGAAAACTCCAGAGACTTTGCAGGGATGCGCCGCTGCAAACCGCAATATGCGGGGCAGCGGCGCCTTTACAAAGAAGCGAGAATGTCTATGGCCGATCCGGCACAAGGTGTGTTGCAGCGTTCTGTCGCACAGGAAGAAACGCAAAAAGAAGGCAGGCGGCGCTGGCGTCCGCAATGGACAGCAAGAATGGCGCTGATCCCTGCCATGATGATCACCATTTTCTGTTTCTACGGGTTCATCATCTGGACATTCGTGATTTCGCTGACGCGGTCACGTTTGCTGCCTGTCTACAAATTCACCGGCTTTGATCAATATGCCCGTCTGTTTGCCAATGAACGGTGGTGGACGGCGATGCAGAACCTTGCGATTCACGGCTTCCTGTTTATCGGTGGCTGTATCGTTTTTGGCTATTTACTGGCCATTCTGGTCGATCGGGGTGTGAAGGCCGAAGGACTGTTTCGCACTGTTTTCATGTTGCCGCTTTCGATGTCATTCATTGTGACCGGCGTGATCTGGCAATGGGTGATGAATCCCGGTCTTGGTCTTCAGGAAGCGGTGCGGGCGCTTGGCTGGGCCGGGTTTGAATTCAACTGGATCGTGCGGCCCGACCGGTCAATCTACACGCTTGCCATTGCGGGTATCTGGCAACAGGTCGGGTTATGCATGGCGCTGTTTCTTGCAGGCCTTCGCAATATTGATCCCAATATCTGGAAGGCCTCGCGTGTGGATGGCATTCCGGTCTGGCGGGTCTATTTGCATATCATCACACCGATGTTGCGCACGGTGTTCTTCACGGTCTTCATTCTGATGAGCGCGATTGTCATGAAGGCCTTTGATCTGGTCGTTGCCCTGACAGGGGGCGGTCCGGGCTTTTCATCTGACCTTCCTGCCCGTTTTGTGGTTGATCACATTCTAAACCGTCAGGAACTTGGGCTTGGTGCGGCGGGGGCGTTTGTCCTGCTTTGTACCGTGATCGCCGTAATCGCACCCTATATCTATTTCGAGCTGCAAAAAGAGCGCAGCGGGCGGGGGCACTGATCATGCGATATAATCGGCTTGCCCTTTACGGATTGCTCTGTGTGGCGGCAATCATGATCCTGTCCCCGGTTTTCATCATGATTTCGACATCGCTGAAATCCATGGATGAAATCCGCAATGGCAGCATCTTTACCCTTCCCGTCGATCCCGGATTCGCGGCATGGAGCAAGGCGTGGTTTGGCGATTGTGCCAAGACGCTCGGCGAGGGCTGTGGCGGTCTTTCGTCATCCTTCATGACGTCGGTCAAAATCGTTATCCCGGCCCTCATCCTGTCGGTCGGGCTTGGGGCGATCACCGGCTATGCCCTGGCCGCATGGAAGATGAAGGGTGCGAATGTGATGTTCGCGGCCCTTCTGGTCGGCATGTTCATTCCGCCGCAGGTAACCCTTTATCCCCTGATCATCATGATCCGTGAATTGGGGATATTTGGCACCATTCCCGGACTGATCCTTGTGCATGTGATCTGGGGTGTTGCCTTTACCACCATGATGTTTCGCAACTTTTTCAAGACGGTTCCGCAGGATTTGCTTAAAGCCGCCCGCATTGACGGTGCCGGGTTCTGGCGGTTGTTCTGGCATGTGATGTTGCCAATATCGTTGCCGATCCTTGGTGTCGCGATGATTTTGCAATTTACCTATATCTGGAACGATTTCCTTCTGGGCCTGACCTTTGGGGGACGTGCGGGACAGCCGATGACGGTTGCACTGAACAATCTTGTCGGATCGCAATTCGGCGAGAAGGAATACAATGTTGATATGGCTGCGACCATGCTGACGGCCTTGCCGACGCTTGCGGTTTATCTGCTGTCGGGGCGGTTGTTTGTGCGCGGGATTGCCGCGGGCGCAGTGAAAGGATAACGGGAATGAACGGCGTTGAACTTCGTAATGTTACCAAGGCCTATGCCGGGCTGACGGTGATGGAAGATATCAATCTTGAAATTGCCGATGGCGATTTTCTGGTGCTGCTGGGCCCGTCAGGATGTGGCAAATCGACCCTTCTGAACATGATTGCCGGGCTGGAGCCGACAACCGATGGTTCTATCCATATCAATGGACGCGACGTCACAAGTCTTGAACCGGACGAGCGCGACATTGCGATGGTGTTTCAGTCCTATGCGCTGTATCCGACCATGTCTGTGCGCCGGAATATCGGTTTTGGTCTGAAAATGCGGGGCATGCCCAGGGATGAGATCGACAAACGCGTCGCCGAGGTTGGCGATCTTTTGCAGATCACGCCGCTTCTGGATCGCAAGCCATCGCAGCTTTCGGGCGGGCAGCAACAGCGTGTAGCGATTGGCCGGGCCTTGGTACGCGAACCGTCTGTGTTCCTGTTTGATGAACCGCTTTCCAACCTTGATGCCAAATTGCGTGCCGATATGCGCATCGAGCTCAAGCGCCTGCATGAACGGCTTGGCCGGACGATTGTGTATGTGACGCACGACCAGATCGAAGCCATGACGCTTGCCACCAAGGTCGTGGTTCTCGACAAGGGCAGCATTCAACAGGTCGACACACCGGAAAATGTGTATCGCAGACCCGCAAACCGGTTTGTTGCAAGCTTTGTCGGCGCCCCGACGATGAACTTTCTTGATGGCAAGCTTTCGCAAAATGGTGACGACATTGTCTTTGACAGCGGTGCGGGATGTTTGCCGCTGGTCAATGTCCCGGCCGAGGCGCGTGATCTGATCGGGCGTCCGATGACGCTGGGCGCGCGACCCGAACATATGCTGTTTGATGAAACCGGCATCTCTTCGCGCGTTTTATTGGCTGAGCCGACCGGGCCGGATCAATATGTCCGCCTCGCGGTTGCCGGGTCGGAACTGACTGCGCGCAGTGGCCCCGAACAGATTTTCAGATCGGGGAGTGATACCAGAATCCTGATTGATGGGGCGCGAATGACATTGTTTGATTCGCAAAGCGGTCAGGCGCTTTTGACGGCGTGACATGCTGAAATGAAGCGGAACCGGCCCGGGTGGGAATGAAACCAAGACTGTTTTCGTTCTGTATCAGGTAAAGCAGAACGCAGCGGCGGGGCATGATTGCTCCGCCGTTTTGCGATGGCGGTTAACGTTGCATCATCGGTTCGGCAAGGGCGCTGTCAGAAAAAAGCGGATATCTGCTGGATGCCTTGGGCAGCTGATAATGCCACCATTCATGGTCGTAATATTCGAACCCGGCACTGACCATGATGCCCAACAACAGCAAACGGTTGGCTTCAGCCTGTCTGGAGATCAGTTCGGATCCGTGATAGGACCGGCTATGCATTTCGTCAAACCCTGCCCCCATATCCAGTTCCTTGCCGTTTTGATCAATCAGGGTTAGATCAATGGCCACACCACGACCATGTGGCGATCCGAAATCCGGATTGGCGACGAAATCGGGGTTGGGCGAATGGTTCCAAAGGGCGCGTTGGGCTTCCTGGGGCCGGAATGCATCAAGAATGCGCAGCTTGACCCCCTGACGCTTTGCCATGGCCGCGGCCTTTTTCAGGCATGCAGCCGCATCCGCATGAAGATAGCAGGCAGGTCGTGTATAGATTGGTGCCCCGGTGAAATTCCGATCCGTGGCATAGACGATATCAATTTCGACATCATATTCAGAAGGCGTAATTTCGACCAGCGCCATCGCCGGAGGCTCCCTGTTCTTGTCGTTCACCGATTACATAAAGAAGATGCTGACTGGACAGCCGCGCTCATCAGATAGCGCAGATCATAATGCATCGCAAACATCGTCGCGAAGTCCGGAGACATCCGGCCCAACGATTTTGGCCATTGATACCGCCTCAACGTCGCTTTCGACGGCGGTTCTGGTCAATGGTGTGGTCAAGGGCGAGCTTTATGAGGATATGGAACGCGGTCAGGCCGAACATCTGATGGGCTTTATTGCCCGCACGCTCGAAACCGCCAAAGTCACAATGGCCGATCTTGACGGCATTGCGGTTACGGTCGGACCGGGTGCCTTTACCGGAATGCGCATCGGTCTTGCAACTGCGCGCGCCTTGGGTCTTGCCCGCAAAATTCCGGTTGTCGGGGTGAGTTCACTCGAAGCTGTTGCCTATGGTGTGTCGGAACGCGATCAGCAGGGCCGCAATATCCTTGTTGCCCTTGATAGCAAGCGAAACGAAATTTTCGCCCAGGCCTTTGATGGCAAAAAACGCCCGCTTAGTACGGCTGAATGTGTTGCCCCGCGTCAGGCTCTGATGATGGCACCACCTGGTGATACCTTGCTTGCCGGGGATGCGACCCCGCGTCTTCTGACGGCTGCGGCCCATGCGCCAGATGCGTTTTATGACTGTACGGCACCCGGACTGCCGCGCGCGGGAAATGTGGCACGGATTGCGGCTGAACGTTGGGAAAGTGGTGAAAACCTTGCGCCGGTACCGATGTATCTGCGTGCGCCTGATGCAAGACGTATCGAAGATCAGGGGCCGCGTAAAAAGGAATGAACCCGCATCCCTCAAAGAGTGTGGCCAGCACAATTGAATTGGTGCCTCTGACCGCCGCCTTTGCGTCCGTCGCGGAGCAATTGCATGCGCAGGGATTTGAGGATTGCTGGGATGCCGATGCCATCATCCGGTTGCTTGATGTGCCAGGGGCATTCGGAATTTTGGCCTATGCGCCCGGTAACGAGGCGGAAAACCGTGATGATATGCCCCTGGGCTTTGTTCTGATCCAGACAATGCTTGATGAGGCCGAAATCAATACCATCGTCGTTGCCAGGGAAGCCCGCCAATGCGGTGTTGCGCGCAAGTTACTGGCAGGGGTTGTGGATCGCCTTGGGGATAATGGTGTTGGTCGGCTGTTGCTTGAAGTGGCCGAGGATAACGCGCCGGCCATTGCCCTTTATCGACAATGCGGTTTTACCGACATCGGTCGACGCAAGCGATATTACCGGCGAAAGTCGGGCCGCGAGGTCGACGCGCTGGTGATGGAGCGGGGTCTTGGATCTTGTGTTCTGGGTTGGGGCGACTGACGTCAGAACATCAAACCGGCAAAGTTTATTTTGTCGTCATGGCCTTGCGCAAGTTGGACGCATTTTAATCTGTTATATCCACATAAAGGGTGTGGTTTTACACATCAACCTGTTGTACTGTAAGCCTGCATTGGAACTGGCGGTTTACCTACGCCTTGCGGATGGTTAACCGGAAAGTGCCCGGTGTATCGGCAATTTCGACCAATTCGATGACTTCGTCGCCCATCTCGGTGACCGAGCGCGGAACGTTTTTCAACGGTTCCCCGGCACCCAGAGTGACCTCAAGTACCTGACCGGGTGTCATGGTTTCAAGTTTGAGGCGGGTCCGGACAAATGTCATCGGGCAGACATCAGACGTGATGTCTATTTTATGGTCGGGATTTTTGATGGCCATTCCGGTCTCCTGACTTGGTGCGCACTTGTGAAGTAGCGCTCTTGTATGCAGGTGGCAAGGGGCATAGGAAAGAGCCGGTTTCAAGCGATTAGCAGATGCTTTGGCATTTCCGATTGCGAATTGACGAATTTATCGCGAATTGAACCTTGCGATATGTGGCGGATTTTTCAATATTTAGCCACAGAGATTAGAGAGCCTAGGGGTTAAGTCCTGGCTGGGGACAGGCGGAACCGGAAACGGAAACGAGACAAGACAATGCTTGCAGAATCAACCATCGAGCAGAAATGCGTCGACGCGGGCCTTAAAATGACAGGACAACGCCGGGTTATCGCCCGCGTGCTGTCAGAGTCCGAAGATCACCCTGATGTGGAGCTGGTCTATCGCCGGGCAACCGACATCGATCCCAAGATTTCAATCGCAACCGTGTATCGCACGGTGCGCCTTTTCGAAGAAGCCGACATTCTTGAAAAGCATGACTTCGGTGACGGACGTGCGCGTTACGAAGAACTTACCGAAGAGCATCACGATCACCTGATCGACATGCGTTCGGGCGATGTCATCGAGTTTTCCAACGAGAAAATCGAGAAGCTTCAGGAAGAGATTGCCAAGGAACTTGGTTACAAGCTGGTCGGTCATCGTCTTGAACTTTACGGCGTTCCTTTGAAAGACGAAAAATAAGTCCGGTTTTCAACCGCACTGTTGATTGACGAAAATCAGAGCCACTTGCGCATTTGTGCAAGTGGCTTTCATAATTTTGTTACGCGTTCTTCACAAACCCTTCACTCGCCCTTCACGCAAATCGCGCGCAAAATCCGGGCAGATGAACAAAAGGGTGTTGTCATGCGCGACGAAAGACAGCTTCAACGGCTTGAGGTCCGCCTTGCGGAAACCGAGGATGAAATCCTCGCCAGCCAGAAACTTCGCTATAAGGTCTTTTATGAAGAGCGCGGCGCAAAGCCGACCGCCGAAATGGCCGCCGAAAAACGCGACTTCGACCATTACGATCCGCTGTGCGACCATCTTCTGGTGCTTGACCATAATCGCGGTGCCGGTGCGGATGCGGTGGTGGGGACATATCGCCTGCTGCGTCAGTCGGTTGCCAACGAACATGGCGGTTTTTACAGCGCGGACGAATACCATATCGAAAGCATGCTTGCTGCGGTAAAGGAAACCGGCGAGATCATGGAACTTGGCCGTTCCTGTGTCGAGGCGGATTACCGCACCATGCCGACCCTGCAACTGCTTTGGCAGGGGATCGCGGCCTATGTGTTCAAATACGACATCAAGCTGATGTTTGGCTGTGCATCCTTCCATGGCACCGATCCGGATGCCTTCAAGGATGTCCTGACCTATCTGCATCACAATCATCTGGCACCCGAAGACATGCGCCCGCGCGCCATCGAGGAACGCTATGAACCGATGGCCCGTGCCGAGATTGACGGCATCGACCAGCGCCAGGCATTGCGTGACCTGCCGCCGCTGATCAAGGGCTATCTGCGACTGGGTGGTTTTGTCGGCGATGGTGCGGTGGTTGATCATCAGTTCAATACCACGGACATCTGCATTGTGTTACCGACTGAAAAGGTAACTGATCGCTATTACAAGCATTACGAACGGACCGCGAGGGTATCGTGAACTGCTATGTGTGCGCCGCTATCCGGCTGATGGCCTATATGCTTCTGACACTTGTACTGTTGCCGGTACAGATGGTGGCGATCGCATGTCGTTTGCGTCTGGCAGATGAATTGCCGCGTTTCTATCACGCGCTGTGCCTGCGTATCCTTCATATCGAGGTGCGGGTATCGGGTGTGGATCTGATGGATGGGCCCGGTGTGATTGTTGCCAATCACGCATCCTATCTTGATATCCCGGTTCTGGGCGCGCTGACGCGTGGCAGTTTCATTGCCAAGACCGAAGTGGCGAGCTGGCCGGTATTTGGTGTCCTTGCCAAATTGTCGCGTACCACCTTTGTTGAACGCCGCGCGGTACGTTCGCGAGAACAGAACCAGCAGCTCGGTGACCGTTTGCAAAATGGCGACAAGCTGATCCTGTTCCCCGAGGGAACCAGCAATGATGGCAACCGGGTTCTGCCATTCAAATCGACTTTGTTTGCATCGGCCGAACGGGCCATGCCCGACGGGTCGCCCGTAAAATTCCAGCCGGTCTCGATTGCAGCCACCCGGCTTGATGGTGCGCCGATTGGTCGTGACTTGCGGGCATTCTATTCCTGGTACGGGGATATGGACTTGGCCCCGCATTTGTGGCAGTTTCTCGCGCTCGGCAAGGTGACGGTTGAAATTGTTGTCCATGCGCCTGTGACGCTGGCGGATGCAGCAGGATCGCGCAAGGAACTTGCCCGGATTTGCGAAGCCCGCGTTGCCGAAGGACATCAGGCAGCTTTGCGTGGTTTGCATCAGGGTGTTCCGGTCCAGTTGATCGACAGCGGTTTGTCCGGAGAACTGATCGGATGTTCGCCTTTGGCGATCATTTCAGAAGATTTTCGACTGTTTGGTCCTGATCGACAGTTCGGCTCCTGATCATTTTGCCGTATAATGCACCGGTTGATGTGAAATTGGGTTTCACCTGACCGGAAATTCAGATAACGAGATGTCCGAAAGTTCCGGCCTTGCGACTATGCGGAACTCAAGCGCGGTGTGACTTATTCACACCGCTTTTCGGCGTTTTGAGAGAGCGAAACGGATCTTACGTGACTGAACCGAAGAAACTTTTTGTAAAAACCTATGGCTGCCAGATGAATGTCTATGACAGCCAGCGCATGCAGGACGTCTTGGCGCCGCTGGGATACCAGTCGGTCGACAGCGCCGAGGGCGCAGATATGGTAATCCTCAATACCTGTCACATTCGCGAAAAAGCGGCCGAAAAGGTGTTTTCCGACCTCGGGCGTGTGCGCAAGCACAAGGAAGCCAAAGAGGCCAATGGCGGTGACAAGATGATCGTCGCCGTCGCCGGCTGTGTCGCACAGGCCGAAGGGGCCGAACTGATGCGGCGCGAACCGATGGTCGACATGGTGTTCGGCCCGCAGACCTATCACCGCCTGCCGGAAATGGTTGCGCGCGCCAACCGTGCGATTGGACGCAATCGCATCATCGATACCGATTTCCCGGCCGAGGAAAAATTCGATCATCTGCCCGCACAGGTTTCAAACCAGGGCTATTCAGCGTTTCTGGCCATTCAGGAAGGTTGCGATAAATTCTGCACTTTCTGTGTCGTGCCCTATACGCGCGGGGCGGAATATTCGCGTCCGGCGATGGATGTTATCGGTGAAGCCAGACAGCTTGTCGCGCATGGCACGCGGGAACTGACCCTTTTGGGGCAGAATGTGAATGCCTATCACGGTGAAGCCTCCAATGGTGGGGAATGGTCGCTGGGTCGTTTGCTCCGCGAACTGGCCGAGATCGACGGGCTTGATCGCATTCGTTATACGACCTCGCACCCGCGCGACGTGGATGATGATCTGATTGCCGCACACCGTGATCTGAAAAAACTGATGCCGTTCCTGCATCTGCCGGTTCAGGCCGGATCGGACCGTGTTTTGCAGGCGATGAACCGCAAGCATGATAATGCCGATTATCGCGATATTGCAAAGCGTCTTAAGGATGCTTGCCCGGATCTGGCCTTGTCATCGGACTTTATCGTTGGCTTCCCCGGTGAATCCGACAAGGATTTCGAAGACACCATGGATATCGTGCGCGATATCACCTTCATTCAGGCTTTCAGCTTTAAATACAGTCCGCGTCCGGGTACCCCGGCCTCGGCGATGGAGCTGCAGGTGCCTGAAAAAGTCAAAACCGAACGGATCATGCGTCTTCAGGCGCTTCTGGCCGAGCAACAGCTTGAATTTAACCGCAACTCTGTCGGCAGGGAGATGGATGTCCTGCTGGAGCGCCGCGGTAAATATGAAGGGCAGCTGGTTGGCAAAAGCCCCTATATGCAGCCGGTTCATGTTTCCGGACTGCCGGAAACCGCATTGGGTCAGATCGTAAGGTTGAAAATCACGGAAGCGCTGCCTAATTCCCTTGGCGGCGAACTGGTCGATGCCACCAATAACGGCCAGAAATCGGAAAGGAACGTTGCGTGAGCGGCACCCCGACTAAGAACAAACCGACAAACAAACCAGCGGCCAAAGTAAAACACGCCCCCAAGGATTCCGATCAGATCGAGTTTCAGGACAACGCCCTGGCCCAGCTTCTATACGGGCCACAGGCGGAAAATCTGACGCGTCTGTCCGAGCGCACCGGCGTTCAGGTATCAAGCCGCGGTCTTGTTGTCATGCTGACCGGTGAACCGGCCAAGGTTGCACAGGCCAAAAAAGTTCTATCGCAGCTTTATGCGCGCTTGCGCGACAAGGAAATCGATCAAATCGATGTCGAAACAGTGGACGGGGCCATTCGTCTGTCCGAACCGGATGACACCGATCCGTGGAACGGCCAGACCAAGGATATGTTTGGCGGGTCGCGCCTGACCATTCAGACCAAAAAGCGCCGGATTTCGCCGCGCTCCAAACGTCAGAAGGATTATGTCGAGGCGATCCTTGATAACGAACTGATCTTTGGCATTGGTCCGGCCGGTACGGGCAAGACCTATATTGCGGTCGCCATGGCAGTACAGGCCTTTATCCTGGGTCAGGTGGATCGTATCATCTTGTCGCGCCCGGCTGTTGAAGCTGGCGAGCGGCTTGGCTTTTTGCCCGGTGATCTAAAAGACAAGGTCGACCCATATTTGCGCCCGCTTTATGATGCGCTCCATGACACGCTTCCGGGTGATGTCGTGATCAAACGCATGGAAAGTGGCGAGATCGAAGTGGCTCCGCTTGCCTTCATGCGTGGGCGTACGCTTTCACATGCCTTTGTCATTCTGGACGAAGCCCAGAACACCACCCCGATGCAGATGAAAATGTTCCTGACCCGTTTGGGCGAAGGATCGCGCATGGTGGTGACCGGCGATTTGACCCAGATCGATTTGCCCGATGGTACCAAATCGGGTCTGCGTGATGCGCTTGAAACCATTGGTGATGTCAAGGGCGTGGCGACGATCAAGTTTGATCAGCGCGACGTTGTGCGCCACCATCTGGTGACCAAGATCGTTCAGGCCTATGACGCGGCCGATGCGTTGCGTGATCGCCTGAAAAAGGGTTATCGCGGCGAAAAGGATACCGCGAACAAGGATGCGGACAATGACGGCACCGCTTGATCTGGATCTTGAGGTCGAGGCCGGCGACTGGCAGCAGGACGAAATCGCGGCGATTGAAGCTGCGATTGTTGCGGCCCTTGACGGTGCGCTTGCCGACGGCGCGCTTTGGGATGATGACGGCGTTCCGACTGATGGTACAGAGGATGAAGGCGACGGTGCGTCGCTTTTATCGGTTGCCCCGGTGATCGAGATTGGTGTGCGTTTGTCTGATGATGCATCGGTCCGGATCCTTAATCGCGATTACCGCGACAAGGACAACCCAACCAATGTTTTGTCCTTTGCGGCCCTTGAAAGTGCAGATGATGCCGATGCCTTCATGATGGCTCCGGACATGCCGCTGATGCTTGGCGATATTGTGATTGCGCGTGAAACCTGCGCGCGCGAGGCTGTCGAACAGGACAAATCACTGAAAAATCATCTTGTTCATCTTGCCGTTCATGGCACGCTGCATCTTGTCGGCTACGATCATATGGTTGATGATGAAGCCGAAGAGATGGAAGAACTTGAACGCCAAATTCTTGCTGGCCTCGGGATTGATGATCCCTATGAGCCGATTGAAGATGCGCCGGTTTAGCCGAAAGGCTTGTTTGAATTAAAGGATGTCGAAACCGACCCATGAACGACATAAGTCAACGCGACGACGACCACGACAGTATGCGCCCTCGCACAGGCGAGGAAGCAATTCAGGAGTCAGAAACCGGCTCCTTATGGGATAATGTGGCCTCGGCCCTGGGGTTCAAGCGCGGAAAGTCGCGCAATGGCGAGGCCTCGCTTTCCGATACGCTCGAAGAACTTGCCGAGCGGACCGAGGAAGACGACGAACCGGTTTCGCTGCACGAACGTTCGCTTTTTGAGAACATCATTGCGCTACGCGACATGACGGCAGAAGACGTTATGATCCCGCGTGCCGACATCGTGGCGGTGCCCAAAACCATCGAGCTTGAAGCTCTGGTCGAGGTCATGGTCAAAAAGGCGCATTCGCGGCTGCCGGTTTATGGCGATACGCTTGATGACATTGCCGGCATGGTGCACATCAAGGATGTTCTGGGCTGTGTGGCCGCAGATCGCGAATTCAGTCTTCAGGCCCTGTTGCGGCGCGTTCTGTTTGTATCGCCTGCGATCCGGGTTCTTGATCTTTTGTCGGAAATGCGGTTGTCGCGCACGCATATGGCGCTGGTGGTCGACGAGTTTGGCGGTATTGACGGTCTGATCACGATCGAGGATCTGGTCGAGGAAATCGTTGGCGAGATTGATGACGAACATGACATCGACCAGACGCCGAAACTGATCCGGCTTTCGGATGGCTGCTATATTGCCGATGCCCGTTTTGAGGTCGAGGACCTTGAAGAAAAACTGTCCTTTAGCTTGCTTGATGAAGATGAGGACGAGGATATCGATACCCTTGGCGGTCTTGTCTTCTCGCTTGCAGGACGGGTTCCGGCACGCGGCGAGCTGATTGAACATCCCAGCGGCATTCAGTTCGAAGTTCTTGATGCTGATCCACGCCGCATTCGCAGATTGCGCATCCATATGGTGCGCCGGGATGCGCCGACGCCATCAGAAGAAACCAAAAATCAGGAAAAGACGGATGATTAAAACGATGGCGACACGTCTGGCGGGGCTGTCAGGCTGGCGCAGGCGTTTTGTCTGGTTGTTCTCCGGGGCGGTTGCGGTTTTGGCGCTGCCGCCTTTCTTTTTAATCCCCGTTTTGCCGGTTGCCTTTGCGATTTTGCTCTGGAGCCTTGAGGGAGTCCGTTGCAACAAGGGCGCACTTTCGGCGGGATGGTGGTTTGGAACCGGGCATTTTGCTGCCGGTTTCTACTGGGTCAGTCATGCCTTTCTGGTGCAGCCGGAAATCTATGGCTGGATGATCCCCTTTGCGCTTTTGGGACTGGGCGGAGGGTTGGCAATTTTCCCGATGCTTGCCGTCTGGGCAACATGGCGCCTGACCGATGGCCTGATCCGGCGCGCGGTGTTGCTTGCCGTCTTCTGGTCGGTGGCGGAATATGCGCGCGGGCATATTCTGACCGGGTTTCCTTGGAACCTTCTGGGCCATATCTGGGCCGTTGATGCGGCTCCGATGCAATTTGCGTCCGTCGTCGGGGTCTATGGCCTGTCCTTTGTGACTGCGCTGTTTGCAACGCTTCCTGCCGCTGTCATTGGGGCAAAGCCCGGCAAGCTGGCCGCTCTTGGTGGTGTCTTGATCGCAGTGCTTTTGTGGGGTGGCGGTGCTGTTCGTTTGTCGCTTTCCGGGCCAGATCGCTCTGATATGCCGCTTTCAGAACTGCCTGCAGATGTTCCGGTGGTGCAGATCGTTCAACCCAATATTCCCCAACGCGACAAATGGCGTCCTGAATTGCAGCGCCAGCATTTCACTAGGCTGGTGGAAATGTCGCAGCGTCCTGCGGGCATGAGCCCGACGCAAAAACGTATTGTGATCTGGCCTGAAACAGCAGCGACATTCTTTGTCGAGACCCAGACCATCGCACGCCAGCAAATGGCCGAGACCCTGGGGCCGAACGACATCCTGATTACCGGGGCGCCAAGGACCTATCCGCGCGACACCGACGAATACAAGGTCTGGAATTCCGTTCAGGTGATTGATGCCAGCAGCAATATCATTGCAAGCTTTGACAAATTTCATCTGGTGCCATTCGGGGAATATGTTCCGTTCCGCTCGATCCTGCCATTTCCGAAACTGACAGCCGGGCGGACGGATTTCTCGGCCGGACCCGGGCCGCAGACATTGTCGGTGGCCGGAATGCCAAGTTTCTCGCCGCTGATTTGCTATGAAGTCATCTTCCCCGGAGCGGTTGCCGATCCGGAAAATCGGCCTGAATGGCTGTTAAATGTCACCAATGATGGTTGGTTTGGCGATAGTGCGGGTCCATATCAGCATATGGCGGCGGCACGTTTTCGGGCTGTGGAGGAAGGGCTTCCTTTGGTGCGGGCCGCCTATACGGGAGTATCTGTTTTCTTCGATGCCTACGGACGTAAACTGGCCTCCCTCCCCTTAAGTGCAAGTAATATCTTGGTTCACCCCCTTTTGAGTGATAAAAACCATACTACAGTATATTATTTGTGGCGCGATATTCTATTTTACGGTATTGTTACCTTCTTCGCCGTTCTCGTTATGGGATATACTCGACGATCAAAATCCCTTTAGGCGGCTGTTAAAAGCACCGAACCGTCCAGAGATTGTCCCATCTAAATAAGGACGGGTAGGTCGGAGTGAGAGAAGGAACAACCTTATGTCGCCCAAGGATGAAAGCGCGATGGTGAAAAACACCCGTGGTCGTGGCCGTGGCCGGACCGCAAGTGGCAAACCAAATCCTGTAGATATTCACGTTGGCGCGCGCGTTCGCCTGCGCCGGACCCTGCTTGGCATGAGCCAGGAAAAGCTGGGTGAGGCCATCGGCCTGACATTCCAGCAAGTCCAGAAATATGAACGCGGTGCAAACCGTGTCGGTGCATCGCGCCTTTATGACTTGTCCCGTGTTCTGGAAGTCCCGGTATCGTTCTTCTTTGATGATATGCCCGAAGAAGTATCGTCGAAATCGGTCCATGAACGCCGCGAGATGTCCGAAAGCCCGGATCCGTTTGACAATGATCCGATGAACCGCCGCGAGACCCTTGAACTGGTGCGCGCCTATTACCGGATTACTGACCCCAACCAGCGCAAGAAAATCTTTGAGCTGGTCAAATCCATGGGGGCTTTGCAGGCTGGCGACGCTGATCAGAAATAATCGCGCGCCTTCATACTGTTAATATCAGGCGCATCTCGCAAGATAACGGGATGCGCCTTTGCTTTTGGCGCAAGAGAATGCCGGTGCTATGCAATTTGCCGGTTACTCTTTTGCGTCAATGATGCTTGACCTGCGAAAACTGATCAGGCAAAAGCGTCATGCAGTTGTAAAACTGTACCGAATATGTGGACGGATTTGGACCGCTTGCCACCACACAAAAAAAGGCTAAGTGGGCGCTATCGATACCGATCCGGTGTTGAGAGCCCTCCGGTCCAGTTTTGGAAACCCATTACCGGAGAAGGTCTTAATGTCTCTTTCCGAATATCTTTTTACCAGTGAATCCGTTTCGGAAGGTCATCCGGACAAAGTCTGTGACCGCATTTCCGATTCCATCGTTGATGCATTCCTTGCTGCGGACGAAGATTCGCGCGTTGCTGTTGAAACCCTTGCAACCACCAACCGTGTGGTTCTCGCAGGTGAGGTTCGCGGCCCTGAGAGCGTGACCAAAGAGGTCATGATCGAAAAAGCACGTGAAGCCATCCGTGCGATCGGTTACGAGCAGGAAGGCTTCCACTGGAAGACCGCCGAAATCGAATGCCATGTGCATGAGCAATCTGCTGATATCGCACAGGGCGTTGATTCCGCAGGCGAGAAAGACCTTGGCGCAGGTGACCAGGGCATCATGTTCGGTTACGCATGTAACGAAACCGACGAATTGATGCCGGCACCGATCCAGTTCTCGCACCGTATTCTGCGTGCCATGGCCGAAGACCGTCATTCGGGCAAAGCACCGCAGTTCGGTCCGGATGCCAAAAGCCAGGTGACCCTTCGCTATGTCGATGGCAAGCCGGTTGGCGCAACCTCGGTTGTGGTTTCGACCCAGCATGCCGATGGTCTGTCGCAGGCTGATGTCCGTGCGCTGGTTCTGCCCTATATCGAAGCTGCCCTGCCGTCTGGCTGGATGCCGTCTGATGAAGAAATCTACATCAACCCGACCGGTCGCTTTGTGATTGGTGGTCCGGATGGCGATGCCGGCCTGACCGGCCGCAAGATTATTGTTGATACCTATGGTGGTGCTGCACCGCATGGTGGCGGCGCATTCTCTGGTAAAGACCCGACCAAGGTTGACCGTTCGGCTGCCTATGCTGCGCGTTATCTTGCGAAAAACGTGGTTGCTGCCGGTCTTGCAGAACGTTGCACCATTCAGCTGGCTTACGCGATTGGCGTTTCCAAGCCGCTGGCGCTTTATGTCAACAACCACAATACCGGTAATGTTGACGAGCTGAAGCTTGGCGATACCCTGCGTCAGCTGATGGATCTCAGCCCGCGCGGTATTCGCGAGCATCTTTCGCTTTGCCGTCCGATTTACACCCCGTCTTCTGCTTATGGTCACTTTGGCCGTCAGCCGACTGCAGATGGTGGCTTCTCCTGGGAGCGCACCGATCTGGTCGGGGAACTGAAATCGGCATTCGGCGCCTGATCCACAGGCACCAGCATTGCAAAAGTGCGATTTGCCAAATTCGCACGACGTGATATGAGGCGGGCGGCCCGGAATATTCGGGTCGCCCGTTTTGATTTGTGATCTGGCCCGTTTGGCCCAATGATCACATTGACTGAGTTTTGTCCCGACCCTGATTGATCAACTGATACGACCATGCGCAACAAAGAACGTCCGATTCCGACCCCTGATCGTCCGAACTTCTATGGCCGCCGTGGAAGCCGCCCGTTAAAGGATTCCCGCAAGGCGCTGGTCGATACCCTGTTGCCAAAGATCGGCATCCGTTATCCCGAACAGGACGGTGTTGATCCCAAAAGCTATTTTGACAGCACACCTGATCAGTTGTGGCTTGAGATCGGCTTTGGCGGGGGCGAACATCTTGCCGGTCAGGCACAGGCCAATCCGGATGTCGGTATCATCGGGGCTGAACCGTTCATGGATGGTGTTGGCAGCCTGTTGCGCCACATTGACGAACGCAACCTGACCAATGTGCGTGTGGTTGCGGATGATTCGCGCCCGTTGCTCTATAAGCTTGTTGATGCCTGCTTTGACCGTGCGTTTCTTCTGTTTCCGGACCCCTGGCCCAAGAAACGCCATGCCGAACGACGCTTCATCGGCCCCAGGAACCTCGCCCTGCTTGCCCGCCTTCTCAAAGATGGTGCCGAGTTCCGGGTTGCCAGTGATGATATGCAGTATATCTCCTGGACCTTGCAGCATATGCACAACCACCCGGACTTTGAATGGCTGGCCGAAGGGCCCGATGACTGGCGCACGCCGCCCCATGACTGGGTCAAAACCCGTTATGAACAAAAGGCGCTGCGTCAGGGTAAGAAGTGTAACTATCTTCGCTTCCGCCGTAAGCCGCGCGCTGCCTGATTGTGCCAGCTTTTCCCGCGGATTGTGTTGAACCGGGGAGTCGGCGGTAATAGAGTCAGAAAGTCCCCTGTCTGTCACACGCAAGCCCTTCTCGGGGCAGCTGTGCGACCATGACATGGCTGGGTCACTGACGAAGTCCGGCCCTTTACTGTTTCATGAAGATTGGCTGTGATGGCCGGGTCTTGGGCGCCGCATGGCTCGATTTGAACGGTATCCTTCGGCCCGACTGCAATTCGTGCCGATAATCCAATAGTTTGCCCGATGTGATCAGGTTTACATCCTGAAGCGGTCCGGCACGAAAACCATCAGGATTTGTCACGCTATAGATCGGTGATGTGCTTGGCTGGCTGTGTCGCGCTGAATCCTTGGGTTGAATGGCGTGGGGGCCCTGTATCCTCACTTGATTTCTGCGCAAACCGGCTGTATAAAGCGGCCAAGCTTTTTGTAAATTCTGACAAAGAGTGGGCCTCGCGCCCGCTCTTTTGTGCTTTTTGGGGTATGGCATCGCTATATGGCTGAGCTGATTGGACAACAGTTAAAAGATCCGTTGATGGCGAAAATCACGGCAATTATCGAGCCGTCGATTAATGCGCTCGGATTTGAACTGGTCCGTGTTTCCATGACGGGACAGGACCACAATATCCTGCAAATCATGGCAGATCGCCCGGACGCGAAAGGCAGCATCAATGTTGAAGATTGCGCCCAGATCAGCCGTACGGTTTCTGCTCTTATGGATGTCGAAGATCCGATTTCGGGTGCCTATCACCTTGAAGTCAGTTCTCCGGGGATCGACCGCCCGCTAACCCGTGCTCCGCATTTCGAAGTGTGGAAAGGGTTCGAGGCAAAGGTCGAACTGGTGATGGCCATCAATGGTCGTCGCCGTTTCAGCGGTCTGCTGGATGGAATTGAAGATAATGCGGTTGCCATGATTGTCGATGGTGAACGTGTCTTGTTGCCGTTGGCTGATATCGCAAAGGCGAAATTGGTTCTGACGGATGAATTGATCGCGCATGTCACCGGCGAACGCCGTGCTGACGACAACGCAGAATAGAGGTTGGATATGGAAGCAACTTCGGGAATGCCGCGGCCGGAACTTTTGCAGGTCGCTGATGCCGTTGCCCGTGAAAAGGGCATTGATCGTGACGAGGTTCTTGGTGCAATGGAACAGGCCATCCAGAAGGCTGGCCGTTCCAGATATGGCCATGAGCACGATATTCGTGCCCATATCGACCGCAAAACCGGCGAAATCAAACTCGCACGTTTCATCGAGGTAACCGATGATATCGAGAACGATTTTACCCAGATGTCACTCGAACAGGCGCGTATTCGCGACGAGAATATCAATCTGGGTGAATTCCTGATTGATCCGCTGCCGCCGATTGACTTTGGCCGTATCGCTGCCCAGACCGCAAAACAGGTTATCGTTCAGAAAGTTCGCGACGCAGAACGCGAACGTCAGTTCGAAGAATATAAAGACCGCACCGATGAGGTTATCAACGGTGTCGTCAAGCGTGTCGAGTTTGGCAACGTCCTTGTTGATATCGGTCGCGCCGAGGCAATCCTGCGCCGCGAAGAACTGATCCCGCGTGAAACCGTCCGTCAGGGCGATCGCGTACGTGCACTGATCCTTGATGTGCGCCGCGAACAGCGTGGTCCGCAGATTTTCCTGTCGCGTACCCATCCGACCTTCATGGCAAAACTGTTTGCCCAGGAAGTTCCGGAAATCTATGACGGCATCATCGAAATCAAATCGGTTGCCCGTGATCCGGGTTCGCGCGCCAAGATTTCGGTTCTGTCTTCTGACAGCTCGATCGATCCGGTCGGTGCCTGTGTTGGTATGCGCGGTTCGCGTGTTCAGGCCGTGGTTGCCGAGCTGCAGGGCGAAAAAATCGACATCATCCAGTGGTCGGAAGACCCGGCAACCTTCGTTGTGAACGCCTTGGCTCCGGCCGAAGTCACCAAGGTTGTTCTTGATGAAGAAACCAACCGTATCGAAGTCGTCGTTCCGGACGATCAGCTGAGCCTCGCAATTGGCCGTCGTGGTCAGAACGTGCGTCTGGCATCCCAGCTGACCGGTTGGGATATCGACATTCTGACCGAGGAAGACGAAAGCGAACGTCGTCAGGAAGAAGCGCGCAAGCGTGCGGAAATGTTCATCAAGGCACTTGATGTTGATGAAGTTATCGCCCATCTCCTGGTCGCCGAAGGCTTTACCTCGATCGAGGAAGTCGGTTACGTGCCGCTGGCCGAACTGGCAGAGATCGAAGGTTTCGAAGAAGAAATCGCCGAAGAGCTGCGCAACCGTGCACGGACCTTCCTTTCTGAAGAAGCCGAGCGTCTGCAGAAGCGTCGTGAAGAGCTCAAGGTTGCCGATGATCTGGTCGAATTCAATGGCCTGTCGCTGGCGGTTGTTGTTCGCCTTGGCGAAAACGACGTCAAAACCCTTGAAGATTTCGCTGATCTGGCCAGTGACGAGCTGATCGAATATATCGGCGATGCCGACAACATGACCATGGATCAGGCAAACGACCTGATCATGGAAGCCCGTCGCAAGCTTGGCTGGTTCGAAGGTCTTGAAGACGAGACTGACGAAACTTCCGAAGACGCGGTCGAAGGCGAAGAGGCTTAAGGCCGATCGGAGGACACCATGTCGCATCGTAAAGGCGGCAAGGTAGCCGAGGTTCCGGAACGCCGGTGCATTGTCACCGGCGAAGTCCGGGACAAGGAAGATCTTCTCAGGGTTGTGATCGGGCCGGATGGTTCGGTTGTTCCCGACCTTGAGGAACGGCTACCGGGACGGGGATTATGGTTGTGCCCGTCGCGGGATGTGGTAAATACCGCCTGTGCAAAAAACGCTTTTGCCCGGGCAGCACGGCAAAAAGTCGTGGTCGACGCCGCGCTTGCAGACCGGATCGAGCAGCTGCTGACGCAGAAATGCCTCGATCTGCTGTCGCTTGCGCGCCGCGCCGGTCAGGCTGTCGCCGGATTTGAAAAGGCCCGCGCCCAGATAGCTGAGGGAGCGGCTCTGATATTGGCAGCACGCGATGGTGCTGCGGACGGAAAATCCAAGATCGAGGCCAAGGCCCGGGATCTGCCGATTTATTCCGTTCTGGATGCTGCTGAAATCGGCGCGGCTTTTGGCCGTGAAAAAGCAGTACATGTGGCTGTTGCACCAGGTGGTCTGGCCAAACGGCTGGGTCGCTCGCTGAAGCGGCTAGAAGGATTTCGCGCAGTCTGACATCAGATATGCGCCGGACGGACAGGACAGGATCGGCATTGGAAGTCGATCCCGCAGGAAATGAGGAAGTTGGACGGATTATGAGTGATCGCGATCAGGAGAAGAAACCGCTGAGCCTCAACAGATCGAAGCTTGAATTGAGCAAGACGGTCGAGGCAGGGCAGGTTCGTCAAAACTTCTCGCATGGACGGTCCAAATCTGTGACCGTCGAAGTGCGTAAGAAGCGTACATTCGAAAAGAACGAATCCGGCCGCTTCCGTGAAGTGAAAAAGGATATCGTTGCAGAGCAGGCCCCGGCTGAAACCCCGGCACCGGAAGCCAAAAAGGAACCGGTAGAAGAGCCGAAATCGCGCCCGGTTGTCGAAGATCATGGCAACCTGACCGATAGCGAACGTGCTGCCCGTATGGCTGCTTTGAAGGCCGCTGAAGAGCGCCGCAAGCAGGAAGAAGCTGACGCCGAAATCCGTGCGCGCGAAGAAGCTGCCCGCAAGGCTGCAGAGGAAGAAGCCCGCAAGGCCGAGGAAGCAAAAGCTGCCGAAGCTGCGCCGGTCGAGGAAGAGCAGTCCAAGGACAAGGCTGAAGTTTCTGTCGAAGACGTTGAAAAGCAGCTTGCTGCATCGACGGCAAAAGGCAAAACCTCCAAGCCGAAACCGGCTGCGACTCCCAAAGCCAAGGAAGAAGAAGTGATCATGGGTGAGCCGGCAGAGCCGCTGGTTCCCGAGGAACGTCGTCGTTCTGCGCCTGCAACTGCGAAGCCGAAAAGCCGCAAGGAGCAGGACGAGGAAGATGCCCGCAAGGCAGCCCGCAAGCGCGCCGAAGAAGAAGCAAAAGGTGCTGCACGTGCCAAGACCGACGATGGTCGCCGCCGTGGCAAGCTGTCGATCGCCAATGCAATGACCGGTGATGAAGGTGGCCGTCGTCGTTCCATGGCATCGATCAAGCGCCAGCAGGCCAAAGCCAAGGCCCGTGCAATGGGCCCGCAGAAGCCGAAAGAGAAAATCGTACGTGACGTTATCATTCCGGACGTTATTACCGTTCAGGAGCTGGCCAACCGTATGGCTGAACGCGCTGCAGACGTGATCAAGACCCTGATGAGCATGGGCGTTATGGCGACCATCAACCAGAGCCTTGATCCCGATACCGCACAGCTTGTGGTCGAGGAATTCGGCCATAACGTCAAACGTGTTTCGGATGCCGACGTTGAAGAGGCACTGGTTGTTGCAGATGACAGCGAAGAGCAGCTGCTGGGTCGTCCGCCGGTCGTGACCGTTATGGGCCACGTTGACCATGGTAAAACCTCGTTGCTGGATGCCCTTCGGGCAACCGATGTTGCCGGTGGCGAAGCTGGCGGCATTACTCAGCATATCGGTGCTTATCAGGTCACCATGGCAACCGGTTCGAAGATTACCTTCATCGATACCCCGGGCCACGCAGCATTTACCGAAATGCGTTCGCGCGGTGCCAAGGTAACCGATATCGTGGTTCTGGTTGTTGCTGCTGATGACTCGGTTATGCCGCAGACCATCGAAGCGATCAGCCACGCAAAGGCTGCTGGCGTTCCGATGATTGTTGCGATCAACAAGGTCGACAAACCGGGTGCCAACCCGTCGAAAGTTAAAACCGAACTGCTTCAGCACGAAGTCGTGGTCGAGGAAATGGGCGGCGACGTCCAGGCTGTCGAGGTTTCGGCCAAGCAGCGCACCGGTCTGACCGAACTTGAAGAAGCCATTCTTCTGCAGGCCGAGGTTCTTGACCTCAAAGCCAACCCGAACCGCGTTGCGGATGGTGTGGTTGTTGAAGCCCGTATGGAAAAAGGTCGTGGTCCGGTTGCAACCGTTCTGGTTCAGCGCGGTACGCTGCGTACGGGGGACATCTTTGTCACCGGTGCCGAGTGGGGTCGTGTCCGTGCCCTGGTTGACGATCACGGTACCCGTGTTTCCGACGCCATTCCGGGTATGCCGGTCGAGGTTACCGGTCTGAACGGTGTTCCGTCTGCAGGTGATGACTTCGTGGTTGTCGAAAACGAAGCCAAGGCCCGTGAAGTTGCCGACTTCCGTCAGCGTCGCATCCGTGAAACCCAGGCTGCTGCGATGAAGAAATCCGCACTCGAGAACATGTTCTCGCAGAGCGGTGAGGTCAAAGAACTTCCGATCGTCATCAAGGGTGACGTGCAGGGTTCTGTCGAAGCCCTTATCGGGACGCTGCAGAAACTTGGTAACGAAGAAGTTTCGGTTCGCGTTCTGCATAGCGGCGTTGGTGGTATCAACGAATCTGACGTGACGCTGGCGCGTGCATCCAATGCACTGATCATCGGCTTTAACGTGCGTGCGAACCAGCAGGCCCGTGAACAGGCCCGTCGCGACAACGTTGATATTCGTTACTATTCGATCATCTATGATGTTGCTGATGACATCAAAAAGATGCTGTCGGGCATGCTGTCTCCGGAAGTTCGCGAGAAATTCCTGGGTTACGCACAAATCCGCGACATCTTCACCATTTCTGGCAACAAGATCGCCGGTTGTATGGTCACCGAGGGTATCGTCAAACGCGGTGCGGGTGTCCGCCTGCTGCGCGACGATGTCGTTATCCATTCTGGCGAACTGTCGACGCTCCGTCGCTTCAAGGACGAAGTCAAAGAAGTCCGTGAGGGCTATGAATGTGGCATGTCCTTCGCCAAGTATAACGATCTGCAGGTTGGCGATGTGATCGAGTGCTTCGAAAACGAGGAAATCGCCGTCGAACTGTAAGACGGTGAGGAACTGAAATGGCGAAGCAACCAGCCAAGGCACCAAGTCAGCGACAGCTCCGAGTGGCGGAAGAAATCCGCCAGGCGCTGTCGCAGGCGTTGGAGCGTGGAGATATTTACGATCCGGATCTGACACGTCGCCCGGTAACCATTACCGGCGTCAATCTTTCACCGGATATGCGCAATGCTATGGTATCCTTTACCCCGCTTGGCGGCGGTGAGGCCGAAACGTCGCTTAAGGCGTTGACGCGTCAGAAAGGACACCTGCGCAACCATGTGGCCCATACGGTCCACATGAAATTTGTGCCTGCATTGCGTTTTGTCGAAGACAAAAGTTTTGATGTCGCCGACCATATTGGCGCCCTGCTGCGCGACCCGCATGTCGCGCAGGATCTGGTGGATGACCGGTCTGGTGACCAGGAAGATGAGGACGACTGATGGCGCGTCGCCGTCGCGGTATAAGCATTAATGGCTGGCTGGCGGTCGACAAGCCCCTTGAGATCACCTCGTCAACGGTGGTCAACCAGGTGCGTCGTCTGCTTGATGCCAACAAGGCCGGACATGGCGGGACGCTTGACCCGCTGGCATCCGGCGTACTGCCAATTGCCTTTGGCGAAGCAACCAAAACGGTTGCCTATGTCATGGATGGCAGCAAAAGTTATCGTGTGACGCTGAAATTCGGCGAGGCACGCAGCACGGACGATGCCGAAGGCGAGGTTATTGAAACCTCTGACCATCGTCCGACTGAAGACGAAATCAAGGCCGTGCTGGGCGAGTTTATTGGCGAAATCCAGCAAGTGCCGCCAAAGTTTTCGGCGATCAAGGTCAATGGCAAACGTGCCTATGATCTTGCGCGCCGCGATGAAGATGTGGTGTTGAAGCCACGTCCGATTCTGATCAAGGATCTTCGACTGGTCGAGATGCCGGATCGCGATCACGCTGTGTTCGATGTTGTGTCGGGCAAGGGTGCCTATATGCGATCTTTGGCGCGCGATATTGCGCTGCGCCTTGGTACTGTCGGCTATATCGCCGCGCTTCGCCGGACATCGGCGGGGCCATTTTCGGAGGAAAATGCCATCCCGTTGCAGGAATTGCTCGAGATGGACCCCGAAGAGGTGATGAAGAAAATGCTTCCGGTTGAGACCGCGCTGGACGACATCCCGGCGCTGGCCTTGACCGAAGTCGAGGCGCAACGCCTTTCTTCCGGGCAGCCTGTCGGGCTGTTGCCGGTGGCAAAGCGCAATGCTCTCGAAAACCCCGTCGTGCAGGACGAAATCGTCTGTGCCATGCTCCATGACCGCGCAGTAGCGTTGGCGGAGATCAATGGTGGCGAAATCCGGCCTGTACGTGTTTTTAATCTCTAAAGGCGAAAGGATGCCTGATGTCGATTACTGCTGAACGCAAAGCTGAGCTGATCAAAGAATACGCTCAGAAAGACGGTGACACCGGTTCCCCCGAAGTCCAGGTTGCAATCCTGAGCGAGCGGATCAAGAACCTCACCGAGCACATGAAAGAACATAACCACGACTTCCATAGCCGTCGTGGTCTTCTCATGATGGTTGGTCAGCGTCGCCGCCTGCTGAAGTATCTGCAGCGCAAAGACCAGTCGCGTTACGAGAGCGTTATCGAACGCCTCGGTATTCGCCGCTGATTTCAAACTGCGGCGGAGGGAGACCTCCGCCGTCGTTTTTTATTGTTCCGGTGGATCGGGACACGAGAAGCAGGGTCGGATGGGCCGACCCGATTGCTTGCGCCGGACCCATTAATTATGAAGCTGTTATGAAAGCCTCATAATTAATGTGTTCGGAACTCGTGTAGTATTCCGGGTCCGCCAGAGGTTTGTAAGAGGAAGAGAAAATAATGTTTAATGTCGTCCGTAAGGAAATGCAGTGGGGCAATGCCAAACTGGTTCTCGAAACCGGTAAGATTGCTCGTCAGGCCGATGGTGCCGTCAAGGTAACCTATGGTGAAACCGTCGTTCTTTGTACCGCTGTTGGCGCCAAGCAGCCGCGCCCGGATGTCGACTTTTTCCCGCTGACCGTCAACTATCAGGAAAAAGCATTTGCCGCTGGCAAAATCCCGGGTGGTTTCTTCAAACGTGAAGGCCGTCCGTCGGAAAAAGAAACCCTTGTTTCGCGTCTGATCGACCGTCCGATCCGTCCGCTGTTCCACCCGCAATACCGTAACGACACCCAGATCGTTTGTACTGTCCTGTCGCATGACATGGAAAATGATCCGGACATCGTTTCGATGATTGGTACCTCGGCGGCCCTGACCATTTCCGGCCTGCCGTTCCTCGGTCCGATCGGTGCGGCACGCGTCGGTTACAAGGATGGTGAATACCTTCTGAACCCGTCGAGCGAAGCCATCAAGGAAGGCGATCTTGACCTTGTTGTTGCCGGTACCCGTGACGGCGTGATGATGGTTGAGTCCGAAGCATCCGAACTGTCCGAAGAAATCATGCTCGGCGCTGTCAAGTTCGGTCACGAACAGTTCCAGGGCGTTCTCGACCTGATCATTGATCTGGCCGAAGAAGCAGCCAAAGAACCGCGTGACGTTGCAGAGCTTCCGGAAGGTTACGAAGCACTGGTCGAAAAAATCGCCGGTCTTGGCACCGAAGGCCTGACCGCGGCTTATGCCAATGTTGTCAAACAGGAACGTTCGGCTGCTGTTTCGGCGGCCAAAGCTGCCATCGTCGAGAAACTTGGTGATGAAGTTCCTGATGAACTCAAAGGCAAGGTTTCCTCGATCATCAAGGATCTGGAAAAAGACATCGTTCGCGGTGCGATCCTGAAAACCGGCAAGCGTATCGATGGCCGTACCGGCGCAGACGTTCGCCCGATCCTTGGCGAAGTTTCGGTTCTGCCGCGCTCGCATGGTTCGTCGCTGTTCACCCGTGGTGAAACCCAGGCACTGGCTGTCGTTACCCTTGGTACCGGTCAGGACGAGCAGATCGTTGACGCGCTTGACGGTGAATACCGTGAAAGCTTCATGCTGCATTACAACTTCCCGCCCTACTCGGTTGGTGAAGCTGGTCGTATGGGTTCGCCGGGCCGTCGTGAAATCGGTCACGGTAAACTGGCATGGCGCGCCCTGCATCCGCTGATGCCGGGTAAGGACGTCTTCCCTTACACCACCCGTATCGTTTCCGAAGTTACCGAATCCAACGGTTCTTCTTCGATGGCAACCGTTTGCGCAAGCTCGCTTGCGATGATGGATGCCGGTGTTCCGCTGGCACGTCCGGTTGCAGGTATTGCAATGGGCCTGATCAAGGAAGAAGAAGACTTCGCAGTTCTGTCCGACATTATGGGTGATGAAGATCACCTTGGCGACATGGACTTCAAGGTTGCCGGTACCGAAAACGGTATTACCTCGCTTCAGATGGATATCAAGATCACCTCGGTAACCCCGGAGATCATGCAGATCGCTCTGAAACAGGCACGTGACGGTCGTCTGCACATCCTTGGCGAAATGGCCAAGGCTCTGCCGGAAGCACGTGGTGAAGTATCGGGCAACGCGCCGACCATCACCCAGTTCTCGATCCCGAAAGACAAAATCCGTGACGTCATCGGTTCGGGCGGCAAGGTCATTCGCGAAATCTGCGAAGAAACCGGTGCCAAGGTCGATATTGAAGATGATGGTTCGATCACTGTCGCACATACCGACGGTGCAAAAGGCAAGCAGGCTGTGGATTGGATCAAATCCATCGTTGCGGAACCTGAATTGAATCATATCTATGATGGTAAGGTTGTTAAGGCCGTTGATTTCGGTGCGTTCGTTAATTTCTTCGGCGCACGCGACGGTCTTGTTCACATCTCCGAGCTGGCACCAGAGCGTGTCAAACAGGTTTCGGACATCGTGAAAGAAGGCGACCAGGTTAAAGTCAAGGTCATCGGTTTCGATGACCGTGGCAAAATCAAACTGTCGATGAAACGCGTCGATCAGGAAACCGGTGCCGACCTCGAAGCAGGCGAAGCCGAATAAGCAAAACGGTATGCCGGACGACGACAATAACAATACGTCGTCCGGCACTCTGTGCGATGCAGAGGCATCGCAGGCAAATGCCGAATGGGAGAGACGAATTTGAAAGCCCTTAAACCGCTCGTCATGTCGGGTAAAGAAGTCTTGCCAGTTATTGAAGGTGGCAAAGGCATTGCTGTATCGACGGGTAAAAGTTCCGGCGCATGGGCTGCTGCCGGCGGTATCGGGACTTTTTCCGCTGTGAATGCCGACTCGTATGACGAGAACGGCAATCTGGTCCCGGTCGAATATGCAGGAAAAACCCGCGGTGATCGCCATCAGGAACTGATTGCGTATGGTATCCGCGGCGGTATTGCGCAGGCCCAGATCGCACATGAAATGCGCAACGGCGAAGGCCGTCTGCACATGAACGTGCTGTGGGAAATGGGGGGTGCTGAACCCATCCTTCATGGTGTTCTTGAAGGTGCCAAAGGCCTGATTCACGGGGTAACCTGTGGGGCTGGCATGCCTTACAAGATATCCCAGATCGCCGCGCAATATGGTGTTCACTACTATCCGATCGTGTCATCGGCACGGGCGTTCCGTGCCTTGTGGCTGCGTGCCTATAAAAAGATTCCGGAATGGCTTGGTGGCGTGGTCTATGAAGATCCATGGCGCGCTGGTGGCCATAACGGTCTTTCGAATTCCGAAGACCCGCTGGTGCCCGAAGATCCGTTCCCGCGTGTTGCGGCCCTGCGTGAATTCATGAATTCCGTCGGCCTTAATGATGTTCCGATCATCATGGCCGGTGGTGTCTGGTTCCTGCGTGATTTCGAAGACTGGATCGACAATCCGGAAGTTGCCCCGGTGGCCTTCCAGTTCGGTACCCGTCCGCTTCTGACCCAGGAAAGCGAGATTTCCGCTGAATGGAAACAACGCCTGACCGGTCTTCAGAACGGTGATGTGTCGCTGCATAAATTCAGCCCGACCGGCTTCTATAGCTCGGCTGTGCGCAACGACTTCCTTGAAGACCTGCATCAGCGTTCTGATCGTCAGGTACGGTATTCCCGTACGGCCGAAGCAGACCTGCATGTCGGTATTCCGCTGGGACGTCGTGGTCGCCCGATCTATGTCCGTGAAGACGATGCCGATAAGGTACGTGCATGGCTTGAAGCCGGCTATACCGAAGGCATGCCGACCCCGGACGAGACCATGGTGTTTGTGACGCCAGACAGTGCATTGACGATCAAGAAAGACCAGATCGATTGCATGGGTTGTCTGTCACAGTGCCAGTTCTCCAACTGGGAACAGCATGAAGGTACGACCGGCAAGCGTGCCGATCCGCGTTCCTTCTGCATCCAGAAGACGCTTCAGAACATTGCCCATGGTGCATCGGTCGAAAATGAACTGATGTTTGCAGGCCACAATGCCTACAAATTCGGTGAAGATCCGTTCTATGCCAATGGCAATATTCCGACCGTCAAGGAGCTGGTTGATCGCATCATGACCGGCGATTGATCAGTCAAATCGCATACTTATTCGAAAAGGGCCGGTTTTCCGGCCCTTTTTATTTGGGGCGGTCTGGTTTCTACATCTTATTGTAGTTGATCAAAATCAAAGAATCGTGCGCCCGGGTTCTCTAGTCTGATCATGGAATTTAACGGAACCGCAATGCCGGTTTTACCAATGATAGGGGCAAAGACATGAGAACCACTTCGCGTCCATATACCGACGCCTTGAACCGGCTCAAAGATGCCAATCTGCGACCGACCCGTCAGCGACTGGCGCTTGCGCGTCTGCTGTTTGAAAACGGACATCGGCATGTCACGGCAGAACAGCTTCATTCCGAAGCCATGAGCAACAGCATCAAGGTATCACTGGCAACGGTTTACAATACCCTGCATCAGTTCACCGATGCCGGTTTGCTCAACGAGATCGTGATTGATCCGGGCCGGTCCTATTTCGATACCAACACCTCACCGCATTACCATTTCTATTGCGAGGAAGACGGGCTTCTGTCCGACATTCCCGCAGACTCGGTACAGATCAACAGCATTCCGAGCATGCCAAACGGTACCGAACTGGCATCGGTTGATCTGGTCTTCCGTCTGCGCCGCAATTGCACGGAACAGGATGCGGCCTAAGCCGTCAGGCGTTTGAATTTGATCTGTGACCACATCGTCTGTTGTGGTGCGTAACAGACAGATGAAATCCGCGATTGACCCGGTGCAATTGCCCCTGTGACGGTTGACGATCCGGAATTTCAGGACACATAAGAAGGCGGCGGGATGAAATGTCCCGCCGCCTTATTTTTACGTCTTTCGCGTGGTTATGTGACAACCGATCGCGAACAATAACAAAGGACAGCGCACATGGCGCTCAAGGGTACACGGACCGAGAAAAACCTGCGCGCAGCCTTCGCCGCAGAAGCCCAGACCAACCGTCGCTATCTCTATTTTGCCCAACAGGCCGATATTGAAGGTCAGACCGAGGCAGCCGAACTTTTCAGAACCGCCGCCGAGGCCGAAACAGGTCATGCATTTGGCCATCTGGAATTTCTGGAATCCAGCGGTGATCCTCTGACCGGAAAGCCGCTTGGCACCACCCGGCTTAATCTGGAAGCAGCCCTTGCCCAGGAAAAGGACGAGGCAGAGACAAGCTATCCGGAAATGGCCCGCATCGCGCGCGAGGAAGGCCTTGAAGATGTCGCTGCATGGTTTGAAAGTGTTGCCCGCGGCGAAGCCGCCCATGCCGAGCGTATTGAACGCCTTTTGAACCGGCTTTCAGGCCATCAGGACTGATCACACAGCAATGGCCACATCGCCAAAATGTGATTTGCGGTTTGTTGCGAAACTACCGACTTTCCGAATGAACCCGATATCTGAACCGCTTGCAGGAAGATCTGATGTTTATCGTATCGCTCAGCTACAAGGTGCCACTCGAACAGGTTGATGCCCATATTGACGGGCATATTGCATGGCTGAAATCAGCCTATGCCAAGGGGATGTTTCTGGCATCCGGGCGCAAGGTGCCGCGCGATGGTGGTGTGATTCTGGCACGTGGCGACAGGGCAGCCCTTGAAGAAGAACTGACCCGCGATCCGTTTCATCAACATGATCTGGCCGACTACACCATCACTGAATTTGATCCGGTCATGGTTGCCGACGGGCTTGAGGCGCTTCGGGCCTGACGCCATTGGAAATGAAATAGAAAAGGGGGCATCGCCCCCCTTTTTTTTGGGCGAATCAGCCTTCAATCAGCGCCGGACTGGATGAGTTATCCTTCAAGGCGACGCCTGAAAGACCAAGTTTCCGGGCCTCGCTCATCAGATAGGCAATCTTGTCGGCCGCCTTCTCCGGGGCCAGCCCGGCCGGGCGGATGTTTGAGACACAGTTGCGATCCGCATTGGATCGACCGGGTTTCGGGCCCCATGTCAGATAGGCCCCAAGGGAGTCTGCACTCGACAATCCGGGGCGCTCGCCAATCAGCATCACGGTCAGTTTTGCTCCAAGGGCGGTTCCGATTTCATCGCCCAGTCCGACACGCGACTGGGTTGCCAGTGTGATCGGCGCAATCGACCAGCTATCACCCAACCGTTTAAGGATCAGCGACAGCGTATTGGCGCCGTGATCATGGGTCGCCCGCGCCGACAGGCCATCGGCCAGAATGAAGGCGACGTCATAGCGCGCCTTGTGCGTGGTCAGCGTTTCGCGTGAAGCATCGTCAAGCAAACGACCCAGATCGGGGCGTTGCAAATAGGTTGCCCGATCCGGTGCCGCGGAATGGACATCAAGGATCGTCTGATCAAGGGATGCAAGCTGTGCACGCACACCACTGGCATCAAATGCCATATGCACCGAATCACGGGCGCGTGCATGGGCCATCTGGAATTCAAGCAACCTTTCGGTAGGCAATCCATCCCCGACCCGGCCAAGACCGATACGGGCATCGGTATGGATACGCAATGCATTCCATGGATCAAGGCCGCTCGGGATTTTCTTGTCAGAAAGCTTGCTCATCACGCGGCCCCCGACCATGCCAGAAGGTTCTGGGCGGCTTGCCCGTCAAGCTGCGGACGGGTGCGGCCATTCTGATCAAGGATATCCATCTTGCGCAGCCATGCGGCAAATTCCGGGGCGGGTTCCAGCCCAAGTACCGACCGCAGATACATCGCATCATGGAAGCTGGTACTTTGATAATTAAGCATGATGTCATCCGCACCGGGCACCCCGATGACAAAGTTGCATCCGGCAACGCCCAGCAGGGTCAGGAGGTTATCCATATCGTCCTGATCGGCTTCGGCATGGTTGGTATAGCAGACATCACAGCCCATCGGCACGCCAAGCAGCTTGCCACAGAAATGGTCTTCAAGCCCGGCACGGGTGATCTGTTTGCCATCAAACAGATATTCCGGCCCGATAAAGCCGACCACCGTATTGACCAGAAGCGGGGAATATTTGCGGGCAACCGCATAGGCACGCGTTTCAACCGTTTGCTGATCAAGTCCTTCGTGGGCATCGGCTGACAATGCCGCACCCTGCCCGGTTTCGAAATACATGACATTATTGCCAACCGTGCCACGTTTAAGACCCTTGGCGGCGTCTTCGGCCTCGGCCAGCATGGCCTGCGTGATACCGAAACTTTCATTGGCCTTCTGGGTTCCGGCGATGGATTGAAACACCAGATCAACCGGGGCATTGCGCGCCATTACGTCAATCGCGGTCGTGACATGGGCCAGCACACAGGACTGGGTCGGGATATCGATCCGTTCGCGAACCTCGTCGATCAGTTTTAAAAGATCGATCATCGCTTCGGGGCTGTCAGTTGCGGGATTGATGCCAATTACCGCATCGCCGCTGCCATGCATCAAACCATCAAGGATGGATGCCGCGACCCCGGCCGGATCATCGGTCGGATGGTTGGGTTGCAGGCGCACGGCCAGATGGCCGGGCAGGCCGATGGTATTGCGAAAGGCAGTGACCACGTGACATTTCCTGGCCACGGCAATCAGGTCCTGATTGCGCATCAGTTTGGAGACCGCTGCGACCATTTCGGGCGTCAGGCCGGGTGCAAGGTTGCGAAGAACCTCGGGCGTGGCGTCATCGCCCAGCAACCAGTTGCGAAATTCCCCGACGGTCAGTGACGATACCGGCGCAAAGGCATCGGCGTCATGACCGTCAATGATCATGCGCGTGACATCGTCATCCTCATAAGGAACCAGTGCCTCGTTCAGAAAGCGTTTAAGCGGCACATCAGCCAGCGCAAAGCGTGCCGCAACCCGTTCTTCGTCCGAACCCGCCGCAAGTCCTGCAAGCACGTCGCCGGACCGCAGCGGGCTTGCCTTAGCCAGCAGGGTTTTAAGATCGGGAAAGGTAAAATGTTCGAAACTGAATGGCGCGCCGGTCTGCAAGTTCTGCCTCCTGAAGCATCGATCACGTCACATGATATTTTTGTTTGTATTATCATATGGTTACCCGGCAGGATCGGAAACCCTGCCGGGCGGTGATCATCATGCTTCTATGGAAACAGAAAATTCCCCAAATGCAAAGTTTTTAATCAGAAAGAAAATCGCGCCCGCCTATTGGGCAGCACGCGCAGATTCTGATGGGGGATTGCGCAGGATTGCGGTGTTGTGACGGCTGTCGGTCTCGTCACTTGGGCCGCGCAAGACGATATGGCGATGGCCCAGAGAGTTCAGTTCGACATGGCCATCTACCTGATAGACATCGCGTAACAGATCGCGATCAATCACATCGGCACAGGGGCCATAGGCGACCATTCTGCCATCGCGAATGGCCATGGCCTGATCGCAATATTGCAAGGCGTGGTTGAGGTCATGGATCGCGATCAGGACGATGATGTTCTGGCCCTTGGCAACATCGCGCATGAAAGACAGGACTTCCATCTGACGATGCAGGTCAAGGGCCGAGGTCGGCTCGTCCATCAGAAGGATTTTCGGATCGCGCACCAGTGTCTGGGCAATGGCAACCAGCTGGCGCTGCCCGCCACTCAGTTCGCCCAGATTGCGCCCGGCCAGATTGGCAATGCGCAAGGCGGCCAGAATGTCGTCAATCCGGCTGAGTTCTTCGGCACGCACGCGCAGGCTTGACCCCTGCTTGGCGGCCAGAATGATCGACTCGTAAACCGACAAGACCGCGGTTGATCCGGTATCCTGTGGCATATAGCAAATCGTGTTGCGATCCTTGGTCGCACTGCCAAGATCAACCGTGCCATCGCCCTTTGCCAGTCCGGCAATACGTTTGAACAGGCTTGATTTGCCGGCCGCATTCGGTCCGATTACGGCCGTCACGGTACCCGGCTGAATGACCGGTGTTGTGATCCCTGAAACCACCTGCACCTTGCCATAGCGGGTACCAATGTCATCAAGACGAAGCGTTACCATGATTTCCTCCGACTTGCGAAAATCAGCGAGAAGAAGAAGGGCACGCCAACAAGGGCAGTAATCACCCCGATCGGAAGAATTGCACCCGGTATCAGAAGTTTGGACAGAACCGATGTCGCCGAAAGGATCAAGGCCCCGCACAGCACCGATGCCGGCAGGAAGAAGCGTTGATCTTCACCAACCAGCATGCGGGCGATATGGGGGCCGACCAGCCCGATAAAGCCGATGGTGCCGACAAAGGATACCGGGATTGCTGCCAGCATGCTGACAATCAGCATGGTCCGTAAACGAAGCCCCTGCACATTGACGCCAAAACTTTCGGCCTTAGCATCCCCAAGACGCAGGGCGGTCAATGCCCATGCCTGACGCACAAACAGCGGCAATGCAATCACAACGGCACATGCGGTGACCGCAACCTTGGTCCAGGTGGCCTTGACCAGACTGCCCATGGTCCAGAACACCACAGCGGCCAGTGCCTGCTCGCTGGCCAGATATTGCAAAAGTGCCAGAAGCGCGTTGAAGGTAAAGACCAGCGCAATACCAAGCAGAACGATGGTTTCGACTGTCACCCCGCGCAGGCGGCTGAAGAAATGAATGATCAGTGCCGTTCCCATCGCCATGACAAAGGCATTGATCGGAATGATGAAATCAACAAAGGCTGGCAAAAGCGCAACACCGAGAACCAGCGCCAAGGCGGCACCAAACCCGGCGGCAGCAGAAATACCAAGCGTAAAGGGGCTGGCAAGCGGGTTGGCAAGGATGGTCTGCATCTGTGCGCCTGCGGTCGACAGGGCCGCACCGACCGTCAGCGCCATAAGCGCAATCGGCATGCGGATTTCCCAGATGACCACGCGCATCTGGTCGGTGGCCGACCAGGGATCAATCAGGGTGGCGATCACATCGCTTAGCGGATAGTTCGCAGGTCCGGTTGCCAGATCAATGGCAAATGACAATACCAGGGCTCCGCTCATTGCAAGCAGGATTAAAAAACGCTGCAAGGAGCGCGCTTTATAATGCGCGCTCCCGGCTTCGATACTGACGTGAGTGGTCGACATTAGTTTGTGACACTATCGCTTGCAGAAATGAAGTAACCCGGCTGGTAGTCGAGCGGCAGGAACCGTGTATGCAGTTCCTTGAAGGTTGCTTCCGGGTCGATGTCGGTAAACAGGTCCGGATGGAACCATTTGGCCATTTGTTCGATGACAACAAACTGGTACGGGCTGTTATAGAACTGGTGCCAGACAGCATGGACCTGACCGTTTTGAACAGCCTTGATACCGGTAAATGCCGGACGTTCCATCAGGCCTATCAGCTTGCGGCGGGCTTCAACCATGTCTGCATCCGGACCAAGGCCAACCCAGGCACCACCGGGGACATAGGCTTCCCAGCTTGCACCGGTACCAACGAACTGATCGGGGTTGGATGCCACAACCTGCTCGGGGTTGATGGTGCCAAAGGTGCCCGGAATGATCGCCGCGGCAATGTTTACGCCACCGGCCATCTCGACCATCGTGCCAAAGTTTTCGTTGCCGAATGACATGCAGCATTCTTCGGAGTAACCGGCTGCACGTTCGATAAAGACTTGCGGCTTTGCCGGGTTTGCCTTGGCCAGACGATCAGTGATGCGTTTGATGCTGTCGGAACGGAACTTGATGAACTCGGCAGCGCGATCTTCCTTGCCGGTCAGCTGACCAAGGATTTTCATACTGGTTTCGGTGTTTTTCATCGGCGCTTCACGGAAGTCGATATAGACCAGCGGAATGCCAACGGCAGCAAGCTTGTCATCATAGCCGCCATCTTCGGTAGCACCCTTGGCTTCAAGGTTCATGATGACAACATCAGGCTTGAGCGAAATCGCCTGTTCGACGTCAAAGGTACCGTCCTTGATGCCACCAAAGGTGGGGATATCATCAATGCGCGGATATTTCGCAGCATAGATGTCATAGGTCTGCGGATCGGCTTTTTTAAGATCATCTCTCCAGCCGACGACACGTTCGAACGGATCTTCGCTATCAAGCGTTGCCAGACCATAAATCAGGCGACCTTCGCCCAGAATGACACGTTCAACCGGCAGATTGATGGAGACTTCCCGCCCGGTAACATCTGTTACCTTGATGGAATCAGCAGCCTGTGCTGTACCCGCGACCAGCATTGTCAGAGCTGCAAGTGCACCCGAAAATTTCATTCCCGTTCCCTTATTTTAGGATTGCCTGACGACGGATTTATCAGTTATTGAGAATGCAAATCAATATGTTTCGCAATGAAAATGCAATTCATTATCTTTTTTAGGGGAAAATGCCCCGTCGAAAACAGGTAAGGAACGCCGTTTTCTGCCGCGTAACGACAGAGAGAGCATCAAGATCATGAATCAGGCCAGCAACTACAACTTGCGGGAAGAGATCAGGGAATACTGGTCGATGCGCGCCGCCACGTTCGACGAACAGCCCGGGCACGAGATTTTTTCCGAGACAGAACGCAATGCCTGGCATGCCCTGCTTGAACGACATTTCGGCAAGGGCGAAGGTCGTCAGGCCCTTGATCTGGCCAGCGGGACCGGTGTGATCAGTCATCTGATGCATGATCTTGGCTTTGCGGTCACCGGCATGGACTGGTCAGAGGCGATGCTTGAAAAGGCACGTGCGAAATCAAAGCTGCGCGGATCAGATATCCGGTTCCTGCTCGGCGATGCCGAACACACTCTTGAAGATGATGACAGCTATGATGTGATCATTACCCGTCATCTGGTCTGGACGCTGGTTGATCCGGCGGCGGCCTTTGCCGAATGGTTCCGGGTTCTCAAACCGGGTGGAAAGCTTTTGGTGGTGGATGGCGATTTTGTCTCGCCGACCTGGGCAACCAAATTCAACAAGGTGATGGCTGGCTTCCTGGAATCCATCGGGTTGCGCAAACCCGTCGAAGCGGTTGCCCATATGCAGACCCACCGCGATATCCTGGCGCGTGTCCATTTTTCCGAAGGCGCCCGTGCCGATGAAGTTTCATCAATGCTGGCACAGGCCGGATTTGATCCGATCCGGATTGATTTCGACCTTAGACAAATTCACAGCGCCCAGAAGAAACATATCAGCTTTGCCAAGGGGTTGGAGCGCGGTGCCCAGCATCGCTATGCCATCTGCGCGCAGAAGCCGCTTGCCAACTGAGCGGCTTTTGCCCGGTTGCGATTTATCGTGCGGTTTATCGCACCAGCTCGGTTACGACTTCGGTCCTGACCGAGTTGGCAAGAAAGCAGGCATCATGGGCACGGTGATGAAGATCGTCTTCAAGGGCGATGTCGGGTGCCTGCCCGCCATAGGTGACTTCGGGGCGAAGTGTGACTTTGGTGATCATGGTTTTGCCATCGACCGTTTCCATCACCCCCATGGCCGCATCAGCATAATGATCAATCACCAGCCCGGCATCGGATGCGAAATGCAGGAAGAACAGCATGTGGCAGCTTGAAAGGCTGGCGACAAAGGCTTCTTCCGGGTCGACATTTTCAGCAAGCGAATAGGGCAGCGGCACGACATGCGGTGACGATGATGCCGGAACTTCGACTCCGCCATCAAACTGCCAGACATGGCCACGGCAATAGCGCCGGTCGGTAAATTTTTCGGATTTCTGGCGGTGCCAGATAACCTTCGCGCCAAAACTGCTCATGCGGGGCTCCTGTTTGTCAGGGTTGATCAATCGGGATCAGGGTTGCTGCGGTTATCCCGATATGGGTGGCAAGGATGTCGCAAGCGGTGGTGACGTCATGTGCCGCCAGCGCATCAAGAATCCGGTTATGTTCGTCATAAAATGCACTGCGCGGGCGTGATCCTGCCGGTTGCAGCGCATAGGCGCGTTTTGCCTCGCCGCGCATGTCAGCAATCATTGCAAGCAGCCGTTCATTGCCGCAGGCACCATACAGCGTGCGGTGAAAATCCCGATCGAGTTCGGCAAGGATTTCCGGGTCTTCTTCTTCAAACAGGTCTTCATTCAGGCGCCGCGCCTTGCGAAGCGCACTGGCCGAAAGGTTCGGGGCAGAAAGCGTCAGTGCGGTGGTCTCAAGGGCGATGCGAATCTGGCAGAGCTCGCGAACGTCTTCTGTGCGAAGTCCCGTGACGGCAAGGCTTCTGTCCGGGCGTTTTTCAAGCAGGCCCGATGTGCGTAACCGTTCAAGGGCATGGCGCACGGGCTGGCGGCTAACGCCAAAACGTGATGCCAGTTCTTCCTGTTTGAGCACTGTTCCCGGTGCCAGCAGGCCCGATTGAATTTCGCGTTCAAGTGTTTGGGTGATAATGTTTGTATCCATGGATCCAAACTATGAGAATGCCAAAACAACGTCAAGCTTGTTGCAAGGCAATTTGGGTATTAATCTATAGGTTGAATTTGGCCGGGTTTCGGGTCTTTTTTTTGGTGTGTATGGCCGGGATGTGGCCCGAAAATGGGGGGTAATAATGCGCCCAAAACCAATCAGTTTTCAGGCAGTCACCCGTCAGGATCGACACCATGTGATGGATATTGTCGAGCAGGCGATCAGCAAGGCGCATGGCTGGATTGAAGACAGTCAGCTTTATTCCAACAAGATGGCAACCATCCGCTTTGTAATGGATGGTCGGCAATGCGATGCCTTTTGCGACTTCCTTCGTTCCAGCGACATAGAGGTCGATTGTGTCGGTGGTGCGCAATCCATGAAGGCAGATCCCGTGTTTCTGGCCGAGATCCCGGCGACGATCCAGTTGACCTTTATCCATGATCAACCCGATCTGCGTCAGGTGATCCCGGCGGTTCCCGGTTAGGGGCGTTAGCCGTACCTGAAGTAACAGGCTACTGAGCAGGAATGGCGCTGGCCTCGATCATCTCGGCGGCACAATGATCACTGATGAAATCGATGATCCGGTCATGGGTGCCGTCGATATCCTCGTTCACAATCCCATGGCGTTCGGATTTGATCATCTGAACATCGATTTCCGGGGCATTGGTTGCAATCCGGCGGATCATGGTTGCACTGGCCGGATCAACCACCTGATCGCCATCGCCCTGAAGGATCAATGTCGGGCAATCAATATCAGGCAGGCGTTTTTGCATCTCGGCAACGGCCTGACGCAATTGATGCAGACCACCAATCGGAATGTTGCGGTAATTGATGTCGGGATGTTCGGATTCATTTGGCCGAAAACTGAGCATTTCCTGTGCCGATGGCATCCATCCCATCAGCTTGTTGGCGCCATACAGCAGCGGCACAAACATCAGATTGCGGTTGCGGAATTTAAGGGGTGTCCCGGCCAGAACCAGCCCGGCCAGCTTTTCGGGATGATCCGCAGCATGGATAGCCGATAGCGCCCCGCCGGTCGAAAAGCCGACGATGATCACCTGATCGCAGAAAGGTGCAAGGATTTCATAACCGCGCCGAACCGATTCCAGCCAGTCGGTCCATTTGCGCTTTTGCAATTCATGCGGCGATGTTCCATGTCCGGCAAGCCGAACCCCCATTACCGCATAGCCAAGTGCGGAAAGCTTTTCGCCAAGCGTGTTGAGTTCCGCAGGCGAGGCCAGAAAACCATGCACCAGCAATACACCACAGGCAAACCGGGTCTGTCCGTTGGGCAACAAAAGATAGGGTCGGCTATCGGCCGTGGCTGTTTCCTGTTGATTGATGGCGTCGTATTTCGGGCCCTTGTATTTTGCGCGGTTCCAGGACCACGCACGAATTTCATCGTCAAACCGGCGATGGGCGATATCAACGGGGCTTAAGTGATCGACCTCTATCCGGGCCCGTTCAAGCGCCTGCCAGGCTGCATGGATCGGAGCCATTTCATTGGCATAGACCATGATCGGGTTATCCATGCGGATCTGGTCAAAATTGGCGTCCTCCTGCAATTTTGGCAGGAAGCAATATTTCTGATCCTTGCGTTCGATCAGGCCAAGCTGAACCGCGCTATCAATGAAGAACCGGATTTGCGGGCAATTGAGTTCAAAAATACCGATATAGTCGGCCGGGTTCTTCATGCCGCGATGCAGGTGAACGTCTTCGGCCTGCTGGATATTCTTGATGGCCAGATAAAGGGTGCGATCAAAATGTCTGATATCGACTTCGGTCACACCATCAGCCAGCCACATCATGATCAGTCGCGACGCCAGATGACTGACATTGATCGTCAGATTGGAATACATCACCGCCATGCAATGATTGCGCAGCGGTTTGATATGCCGGGTGATGGCGTATTGGGTGACCCGGTCTGTTATTTTCTCAAGTGTGCTGGCAGGCCGGAAAAGATCATCAATTGATCGGGCCCGTTCCACGCGTTTGGCCAGCATGCGCCGGTCCAGCCAGTTAAATTGCAGGCGCGGATCGACCGGATCGCCAAGGCGGATGTCCATATCGGTCTTCTTGAACATCAGGTTGCCTTCAATGATCAGTTCTTCGGCCATTTTCGGGTTGAGCCCGCCGGTAAACATGTCAGCCGCCCAGGCCAGAAGATTCTGATCAACGCGCAGCGGATGGAACGTGATATTGGCGGGAAACATCAGGGTTGGCTTGGCAAGGGTGGTGCGAAGATCGTCCTCTTCACGTTCAAGAATCCCGGCCCAGCGGGAAAGTTCATCGCGATGGCCCTTTTCGATCAGGGTCGAAAGCCCGATTTTGAAACCGTCAATACACAGACCCAACAGGGCCGCACCGGTATGATGGGCGCGCCTGGTATCGGCAGTGCGCGAATAAACGCTGTAATCAGGGCGCTTGGGGTGCGGGCGTTCCGCAGCAAGAACACGGCGATCCTTGACCATGCCGCCTTCGGGAAACACGACGACCTTGCCGCCGCGCAGGATTTCCTCGGCCAGAAAGGGCAGCAGTCTTTCATAGTCGTTGGGTACGCCGCCAAGGGCGCGCAGATAGCGCGAGAATGTGTTGTCCTGGGCAAAAAACTCGCCCGATGCGATGGACCGGCAATAGACGCCGGTTTCAAGCGCGATCAGGAATTGCGGGATAAAGGTTTCAAACCGGGCGAAATGGTTGAACATGAAAATATCGCCCTGATCCAGATGATCGCGCGGCCCGTGCATTTTGATGCTGATGTCGATATTGGCGCGAAGTGCGGTCATGGCGCGAATGGTCCATTCGCACGTTTTGGCATTGATCGCGAACTTTTCACGTTCGATATCGCGAAATTCAGTCGTCATGTGATGCGATACCCGGTTTGGCCTAGGACCATGTTTTCAAGGACGTTTTATCGGTTCTGTGCCGATGGTTTTGTTATTTTGATATGTGTCTTATCGCGGGTTTTGGGAAGGCCTGATACAGCTAATTTGCGAAGAATTAATGCCAAACAGCTTAGTCTTTCCTATAATCACATTACTGCATGACCACCATTTTGCAGTTCTGTTCATCCAGTTCCGGCCATCCTGACGATCTTGCCGGTTGTCTGTTTGCCCCGACAGACAGATGGATGGATTTCCGCCCCACATCATCCCGGAGCCCCCGTGCCAAAAGCTGCCCCTGATCCGGAAACATCTGACGTGCTGCAAGACCTGCCACAAGATCCGCCACAAGATTTGGGCGGGTCAAAGGCCGCATCACAATCGATTTTTTCCGACCGCAATTTTTTGCTGTTTCTGGTTGGGCAATGCATCTCGACCCAAGGGTTGTGGATTCAGAAAATTGCCATGTCCTGGCTGGCCTGGTCGCTGACCGGATCGGCATTCTGGACGGGGCTGATCGCGGCATTGAATTTCGCCCCGGCCTTTTTCCTGGGGCCGATTTTCGGGGTGATGGCGGACCGGGTTGATTTGCGCCGCACGGCGATGATCCTCAATCTTGGGCAGGCGGGAATTTCATTCTTTCTGATGGGTTTGTCCCATGCCGGGATGATGACCCTGCCATGGATGGTGATTCTGGCGGCATCCATGGGGATATTGGGCAGTGCGATGACGCCGGTGCGTTTGTCATTGGTGCCGGTCATTGTTCGCCGGGAATTCATGAGCCGTGCGGTTGCCTATGCGGCAATGAATTTCAATATCTCGCGGCTTGTCGGTCCGGCGATTGGCGGGGTTGTGATCGCAACATGGGGGACGGGCGTTGCCTTTATGCTGAATGCCATCAGCTATCTTCCGATGGTGTTTGTCCTGTCGGTTGTGACCATTCATCTTGAACGGGCACCCGATGCCAAAAGCAGGCGAATCTGGGCAGCCCTTGTCGATGGGGCGCGTTATGCCATTTCCCATCCGATGATCCGGTCTGTCTTGGCGTTGTCCTGTTTTGTATCGCTGGTCGGAACGGGAATGATCGAACTGATGCCGGTTTTTGCTGAGGCGGTCTATGAACGCGGGGTTACCGGGCTTGGCATGATGGCATCTGCGGGCGGGATCGGGGCGGTGGCATCGACCTTTATGCTGTCGCGGGTGAAATCAAATGCTGCTGATTTTCAACGTATTACCATTGTCGGTGCCTTTGCTGCGGCGATGGGCATGTTCGGTCTTGGCTTTTCGCCATGGTATGAGCTTGCCGTGGGCTTGGTGGCGCTGACCGGTTTTGGCCTGACAGCTGTCGGGGTCGGATCGCAAACCGCCTTGCAGTTGACCGTGGATAACAAATTGCGGGGCCGGGTCATGAGCTTCTGGAGTGCGACCAGTTTTGGTGGTATGGCCCTGGGAGGGACCATGCTTGGTGCGATATCCGAAGCAGGAAACATTCAATATACGGCGCGCGGTTCAGGGGTGTTGATCCTGTGTGCGGCATCTGTCGGGCTTTGGCGATTGTACCGGATCGGTGCACTTGGTCGCAGGAGTTCGGATATTTCCGATGCAGTGCGGTAAAGGATTATTAAGGCATGCCCCCCTATGGTGAGCCAATGTGAGTCATTTGGGGAAAATTTCAGATGCGTTTTCTGGGAATTGTCGGACTGTGTTTGGTGCTTTCTGCGTGTTTTAGCACGGGCAATTCCGCAACCCAGACGACCGGCCCCATGCCAAGTGATACGGTCACCACACTTGCCAGTGTCAATGTGCCGAGCTCGCGTCTTAATCCCTTTGCGCCGACCGACAAGTTCCTGCAATGCGTGCCCTATGCCCGTGAAGTATCAGGGATCGAGATTTATGGCGATGCTTGGACCTGGTGGGCGCAGGCCGGAAAACAGAATTTCCAGCGCGGCAACCGCCCGCAGGTCGGTTCCGTTCTTGCACTTCGCAAGACATCCCGTCTGAAACTTGGTCATGTTGCCGTGGTTTCGGCCATCCTTGATAGCCGAAAGATTCTGGTCAATCACGCCAACTGGGGCAGTGATTCGCGCACGCGCGGCAAGGTCCATTACCGTCAGCCGGTGGTCGATGTTTCAGCGAAAAACGACTGGTCGGAAGTCCGCATGATGAATACCCAGGGCACGTTTGGCAGCGTTTACCCGGCACATGGTTTCATCTATCAGCCGCAGGAAACTGCACAGGCCAACTAGGCCGTGCTGGTTGCGTGTTTCCCTTTTCCATATTGCTTTAAATAAAATGGCGAAGCTCCCATGGAAGGAGAGCTCCGCCAGTTGAACCCATGCGGGCGGCACGGGTTCGGGGGTTGAACTTTGTGCCTGAATGGTCAGGCGGCAACCGGCCCAAGGGCTGCGAACAAGGCGCTGTCGCTGTTTTCTTCGGGGTTTGGCGTGGTCAGAAGCTTTTCGCCATAAAACACCGAATTGGCCCCGGCCATCAGACACATGATCTGGGCTTCGCGATTAAGATCGGTGCGTCCGGCCGACAGGCGCACGGTTGATTTTGGCATGGTGATGCGCGCGGTTGCCACCATGCGCACCAGTTCAAGCGGATCAATCGGATCACGCCCGGCAAGCGGAGTACCTTCGACCGGCACCAGCGCATTGATCGGCACACTTTCGGGATGGGGATCAAAACCCGCTAGGACCTGAAGCATTGATGCCCGATCACGGATGCTTTCACCCATGCCGATGATCCCGCCACAGCACAGATCAATCCCGTGTGACCGGACGGAAGCCAGCGTATCAAGCCGGTCCTGATAGGTTCGGGTGGTGATGATCTGACCATAGAATTCCGGACTGGTATCAAGATTGTGGTTATAGGCTTTAAGCCCCGCATCCTTGAGCTGTTTGGCATGACGGGGTTCAAGCATGCCAAGGGTGACGCAGGCCTCCATGCCAAGGTCATCAACCCCGCGCACCATTTCAAGAACCGCGTCAAAGGCCGCCCCGTCACGCACACGACGCCATGCAGCCCCCATGCAAAACCGGTCTGCCCCGGCATCTTTGGCGCGTTTGGCCAGTTCAATTACTGATGCCGGGTCAAGAAGCTGTTGCTTTCCCAGCTTGACCTCGCGGTGGTGGGCGGATTGCGGGCAATAGGCGCAATCTTCAGGACAACCGCCGGTCTTGATCGATAGCAGGCTGGCCTTTTGAACACGGGACGGATCGTGATGGGCGCGGTGAACGGCACTTGCCCGCCCGACAAGGTCAAGAAGGGGGCTTCGATAAATCGCCTCGATCTCCTCGATACTCCAGTCATGGCGCAGGGTGCCGTCAGCAGGCGGGTTCGCATTGCGCGCACCGGGCTGGGGCGAAGTCGTGTTTGAGTGTGCACCCGTCATCGGTCAGGCCGCCTTGTTCGGGCTTTTAAGGTGGCGGATGGCGGCAAAGCCAACGGCAACCAGCGCAATCTTGAGAATGTCGCCAAGGATGAAGGGGGTAAAGCCAAGGGCAACGACCTTTTCCGACGGCACAAAGGCCGAAAGCCCCGCCAGTCCAAGAAGATAGACCGGCACCATACCGACCATCATCACAGCAAACTGACCGGCTGCGCTGCGCCCACGTGCCAAGGCCCCGACCAGACCGGCCGCTACCAGATATCCAGCGAGATAACCGCCCGTCGGACCCATCATATAGGCAATGCCGATGCCGCGTTCCGGTGTTCCGGCAAAGACCGGCAGGCCCGCAGCCCCGGCGGCAAGATAGGCCAGCAGGGTGGTCAGGGCCATGCGCGGACCGGTCGCAACGGCGATGGCCATGATCGCCATGGTCTGCAACGTCATCGGCACCGGCCAGAACGGAACAGTGATCTTTGCACTTGCCGTGATCAGGGCGACGCCCGCCAAAACCATCAGGGTGTTTTTCGTTCCGTTGAGGACAGGATTGTGGAGTGCGGTGCTGCTTTCCGGGGTGACGGAATTGACCATGATGACGTGTTCCTCCGGCTTTGTTCTAAAATTATCTATAAAATTGAATCTGATCTATTAATTACGCCGCCATTGGATCGTGAAATCAATCCAAAAATCGCAAAATCAGCAAATTTGTTGCAGGTCCCTAGGAAGTTTTAGATAACTAACTGAAAATGAATAATAAAAATTATCTATAAAATGTTGAAATGTAGATGCAAAAATGGCGCGATTGATGCCAAAGGCATCCAATCGGTAATCATCAGACCAGAAAATTTGGATTTTTGATCAGATCGCAGACAGCTTGCGACTGTTTTTGCCGGGCTTGGTGCCGATCCATTTGACATGGCGGGCAAGGGTGGCGGCAGCGACATCAAACTGATGTTCGCGCAGGGCGCGCAGGATGGCGCGGTGGTCCTGATCGGTCGGGGCTTCCCATTCCATGCGGAAACCGGAAAACAGGAAACGCGCACTGGCGGCATGAAGATCATCGATGCTCGCCATCAGGCGCGGCATGTTGCACGGCTCAAGAATGATGCGGTGGAACGCCTTGTTGGCGTCTTCCCATGCCCGGACATCCTTGGCGTTTTCACCGGCGCGATTGATATCCTCGGCCTCGTCAAGGATCGCGCTGGTCAGATGCGGGGCCGCGTGACGCAGGGCCAGAACTTCAAGCGATGCCCGCATTTCTGCGACTTCGCGGACTTCGGCGATGTCAAAGCTTGCGACACGCACACCGCGTCTGGGTTCGCTGACCACCAGACCCTGTGCCTCTAGGCGGCGAAAGGCTTCGCGCACGGGAACGTGGCTTGCACCAAATTCCTCGGCAAAGTGATCCTGACGCAGCTTGGTGCCCGGCGCGATATCGCCGGCAATGATGCGATCAGCAAGGGTGCGGGTGATCCGCCCGGTAACGGTGGTGTCGGTCTTTTCTGTCATGATTTTATAGATAATTTGATGCGCGATATTTGTCACTGGAAAGTTCATGCCAGCGTCGTGCAAGCAGGAAAAATTTCAGACCGGGAATGAAAAAAACCGGACCCTGACAGGTCCGGATTTGTACTCGGGACTGCTTAAAGTAGTGCCGGATTACTCGGCGGCCAGATCGCAATGTTCGTCTGGCATATCGGCAAAGGCATCGCGCAGCGCATTTGACCATGCATCGGAAAGGGCGCGGAAACCCTTGTCATCGGCCTCGATCCGGCGCAGTTCGGAAAACTGGCAGGCATCATCGGGCAAAACGGCCAGATCAAGTGGCATGCCGACCGACAGGTTCGAGCGCAGGGTCGAATCCATCGATAGCAAAACCGCCTTTACCCCGTCCTGAATCGGGGTTTCGGGGCTGATGACCCGATCAAGGATCGGTTTGCCGTATTTATGTTCGCCAATCTGCAAATAGGGCGTATCGGCTGTGGCTTCGATAAAGTTGCCTGCCGCATAGACCAGAAACAGACGCTGCTCGCCACCTTTGCGCTGACCACCCACCATGATCGAGGCCGCACTGCTTTCGTGATGCTGCTCAAGGGTGTCATGGTATTTGTGCTGAACTTTCTGCATGGCTTCGCCAACAAGCTCGGCAACGCGGAACATGCTGGGCGCACTCAGGATGCAGTTACCCGGTTCGGTGTCGGGATCATCAATGGCTTCATGCAGGGTGCTCATCACCGCTTGGGTGATGGCCAGATTGCCTGCCGACAAAGCCACGATGGCGCGATCACCGGGCACTTCCCATGTGAACATTTTGCGATAGCGCGAAATGTTATCAAGGCCCGCATTGGTCCGCGTATCTGAAAGGAAAACCATCCCTTCGTTCAGCATCAAACCGACACAATAGGTCATTTTTCGTCTTGGTCCGGTTACTGTTGTGATTGCGCGATGACGACTGTTACATCCAAATTTTCGTTCGCGCCACCAGTATGTACACCCCGTATAGGTGTAGCCACCTGCCCATCAAGTCCAGCCCCCAGTCGAATATAATAATCTGTCGGACAACAACGGTTTGCCGGATCAAATCCGACCCAGCCGAAATCAGGCAGATGTAATTCCGCCCATGCATGGGATGCCTCATGGGGCTTGCCATCCTGATCGGCAAACAGATAGCCCGATACATAACGCGCCGGAATATCAAGATGGCGGGCGGCTGAAATCAGGACATGGGCATGGTCCTGACAGACCCCCTTGCCATCGGCCAGTGCGTCAGCCGCGGTCGTGTGAACATGGGTCGTACCCGGCGCATAAGCGATGGCATCGGAAACTGCTGCGGAAAGTGCATGGGCGCGATCAAGAAGGGACGCGTCCCTGGTCTTTTTGGCGACTTTTTCGGCCAGCTTGCGGATGGCAGCGCTGGATTTGGTCATCGGTGTCGAGCGCAGGAAAACAGTCGGAAAGGCTCGTTCCTTGTGACCGCGAAGCACGCCTGCGGTGTCGGTGGTTTCGACCTCGCCGCGTACGACAATCTCGATCTCGTCGACCGGTCCGCCTGCCGTCAATGTGCTGATGATATCGCCATTGCCGTCGGTAAATTCCGTCCCGATCAGGCAACCCTCGGCAGTGATCGACCAGTTAAGGATTTTCTGACCTTCAAATTGTGCCGGTGTGAGCTTCAGGCTTTGCACAACATGACGGGCCGGGGATTCATAGCGGTAATGGGTTCTGTGTTCGACTGTCAGGCGCATCTTACTGCCCCCCGAAATAATAGGCTTCGGCAATGGCACTTGAAAGCGCACCGTTGCGGATCTGGAAGTCAGTGAGGAATTCGTGCAGACCTTCCGAGAAAATCTCGTCCATCGCACTTTGCGTCAGAAGCGAATACATCTCGACGGCCTGCCCGTGAACGTCATGGCGTTGACCATAGTGACGCGCCAGCCGTTCCAGATGCTGTGTGATCTGTTCGGCACAATGGGCCAATGATCGCGGACTGAACGGATTAAGGATCAGGAAATGCGCGATGCGATGCGGGGAATAATCATCGCGATAAACCCAGTGGAATGCACGCAGTGACGATGCCGCACGTAAAACTGTGGTCCATTGATAGTTATCCACACCATCGCCAACCATGCTGGTTTCAGGCAACAGCACATAATATTTCACGTCCAGAAGACGGGCAGTGTTGTCGGCCCGTTCGATAAAGGTGCCCAGACGGATAAAGTCATAGCCGTCATTGCGCAGGATGGTGGAATCAGTTGCGCCACGGAACAGTGACCCCTGCTTTTTCACCCAGTCGATGAATTCTGGCAGCTCGTTCTTGGCCAGATTATGCATCGACGGACGGCGAAGTTCCATCAGGGCATTGTTGAGCGCCTCCCACATTTCTGCGGTGATCGCGGTACGCATGGCACGTGCATTGGCGCGCGCATATTCAAAACAATTGATGATCGAAGACGGGTTATCCCGATTGAAAATCAGGTAATTGGCGACTTCTTCCTGACGCAGCGGTGCATCAGGATCATATCCGGCAAGACATCCGGACGCCGAAAGAACCGATTCCCATTCCGAACGGTTGCCATCGCCAACAGCAGGCATCAACGCCATGCGATAGCCCATCTCCATCAGGCGGGCCATGTTTTCGGCCCGTTCGACATATCTCGACAGCCAGAAAAGGTTGTCTGCGGTACGACTAAGCATCTTTCAACCCTTTCCCTTGTTAATCACTCATGATCCAGGTGTCCTTGACCCCGCCGCCCTGCGACGAGTTCACGACAAGCGATCCTTCACGCATGGCAACACGGGTCAAACCGCCCGGTGCAAGGCGAATGTCATCTCCGACAAGGCAGAAAGGCCGGAAATCGACATGGCGCGGTGCGATGCCGCTTTCAACAAAGGTCGGGCAGGCAGACAGCGCAAGCGTTGGCTGGGCAATGAAATCACCCGGATCGGCCTTGATGCGTTCGGCATAGGCCGCCTGTTCTTCCCTGGTTGATGCCGGACCGACCAGCATGCCATAGCCACCCGAACCGTGAACTTCCTTCACGACCAGCTCGCCCAGATGTTCAAGAACATATTTCAGATCATCGGGCTTGCCGCATTTCCATGTCGGAACGTTATTAAGGATCGGTTCCTGCCCCAGATAGAACCGGATCATGTCTGGAACATAGGTATAAACCGCCTTGTCATCGGCCACACCGGCCCCCGGTGCCGAACAGATGGCAACCCCGCCCGAACGATAAACATTCATCAGTCCGGGAACACCCAGAACAGAATCCGGCCGGAAACACAGCGGATCGATATAGGCATCATCAATCCGGCGATAGATCACATCGACCCTTGCCGGGCCGCGGGTGGTCCGCATATAGACCCGGTCGTCGGAAACAAACAGGTCCTGACCCTCGACAAGTTCAACACCCATCTGGTCAGCAAGGAACGAATGTTCGTAATAGGCGCTGTTCATCGCACCGGGTGTCAGCACGACGATATTGGGTTCGCGGTCACATTTGGGCGGTGCGATGCTTTTGAGCGTCTTGAGCAACATGTCCGGATAGCTTTCAACCGGCTCGATGCGCAGGTTTTTGAAAAGCTCGGGGAACATGCGCATCATGATTTCGCGGTTCTCAAGCATATAGGACACGCCAGACGGGGTGCGGCAGTTATCCTCAAGCACATAGAAATCTTCGGGCCCGGTGCGCACGATATCGACACCAACGATGTGGCTATAGACCTTGCGCGGGGGATCGATGCCAATCACAGCCGGTTCAAAGGCGTCGTTCTTGAACACCAGATCGGCGGGAATGATCCCGGCCTTGATGATTTCGGCATTGTGATAGACGTCATAGAGGAACGTGTTGAGCGCCCGTGCGCGCTGTTTGACGCCGCGATCAAGTTTGCGCCATTCGCTTGCGGTGAAAATGCGCGGGATCAAATCGAACGGAATCAACCGTTCCGGGTCTCCGCCCTCGCCGTAGACGGCAAAGGTAATGCCGATTTTTCGAAAGAGAGTTTCAGCTTCAAGGCGCTTTTGTTCGAGTACCTCGGGGCCGTTTGCTTCCATCCAGTCAACCAGTGCGCGATATGGCTCGCGGACCTGGTCGTCCATTGTCATCTCGTTGAACATGCATACTCCCCTTTATTACCCTTCGATTAAAGGCGTGGCGGGGCTTGGCGGTCAAGGATGTTCAGGGTTGAAATGACAGATTTTTCGGCAAAATTCTCTTGTGCTGAAAAAATGAACTTGGTGCATAGGGGCTTTGTACAAAAAACGGGCGGGTTTTGCGCCCGCCCGATCCGGTTTACGCCTTGGCCGGGCGTAATACGTGGGTATGGTCGGCGGCATAAAGCCGGGAATCGGTGAAATCCTTGCGGCCAAAGACCTCGCCCACCATGATGAGGGCGGTACGCGTGATGCCGCTTCCCTTGACCTTGGCGCGGATGTCGCCAAGGGTCCCGAAGATATATTTCTGATCGGGCCAGGTCGCGCGATAGGCAATCACCACCGGGCAGTTTTCGCCATAATGCGGGATCAGATCGCGCACCACATTGGCCAGATTGTTGATCGACAGATGGACTGCCAGTGTCGCGCGTGATTTGCCCAGTTCGGCAAGACTTTCGCCTTCGGGCATGCTTGATGACCGCATGGCAGTGCGGGTCAGGATCACGGTTTGCGAAATATCGGGAAGGGTCAGCTCTGCGCCGATCTCGGCTGCGGTTGCGGCATAGGCTGAAACACCCGGCGTAATATCATAGGGAATGCCAAGATCATCCAGACGACGGATCTGTTCGGCGATTGCGCCATAAATCGACGGATCACCTGAATGGACACGCGCCACATCCTGACCCTTGGCGTGGGCGGCCTCGATCTCAGCGATGATTTCATCAAGATTCATCGGGGCAGTATCAATCACGCGGGCACCTTCGGGGGCGCTTGTGACGATTTCCTCGGGCACCAGTGATCCCGCATAAAGACAGACCGGGCATTTTTCAATCAGACGTAAACCGCGTACCGTGATCAGGTCCGGAGCGCCGGGACCGGCACCGATAAAATGAACAGCCATTATTGTGCCCCGCCTTTCTTGGAAGTGTCGTTTCTGGAAGTGTCAGTGCTGCTATGAACCGGGGCCTTGGCCGCATCCGGGCCCTTTTTGGCATAGCCGCGCGGCGTATAGACCCATTCATTCTCGCCACGGGTGATATGGCGGCTGTTGCTTGATCCGACCAGAACCGTGGTCAGCATATCAACCATGTCGACTTCCAGTTTCGAAAGCGGAACGACCGTTATTTCCTCGTCCGGGCGGCCAAGCTGACGGCCAAGAACAACCGGCGTGTCAGCCTGGCGGTGTTCAAGAAGGATATCACGGGCCACGGCCAGCAAATCACGGCGGCGCTTGGAAACCGGATTATAGAAGGCAATGACAAAGTCGCCCTCGCCTGCGGCCTTGAGGCGGCGCAGGATATCTTCACGCGGGGTCAAAAGGTCGGAAAGCGAAATCGCACAGAAATCATGGCCCAGCGGTGCGCCAATGCGCGATGCTGCGGCCTGAAGGGCGGAAATGCCCGGCGATACCTGAACCGCAACCCGGTTCCAGTCCGCGCGATCTTCACGATCCAGCAATTCGAACACCAGTGTTGCCAGTGCATAGATGCCCGCATCCCCCGACCCGATCAGGGCAACATCCTTGCCAGTGGCAGCGAGTTCAAGGGCGTGGCGCGCACGGGCTTCCTCGGCACCAAGATCGGAATGATGGCATGCCTTGCCGTCAATCAGCGATCCCAGAAGATCAAGATACATCTGATAGCCGACGATATCGGTCGCACGTCCGATCAAAGCAGTAGCTTCGGGACTGCGCCAGCCGATCTGCCCCGGACCGATGCCAACGATGGACAATTTGCCCTGTGCCGTGCCGATGGTGTCAGGAATAATGTCGTCCTGTGACAGCGCAACCGCACAGGTGGATTTCCCGGTTTTGTGTTTGGGGACGATCAGTTTGCCGTTTGGCCCGACGGTGGCAAGTGCGGCCCCCTCGGCCACGCCATGACAGCCGGTTTCGGCAAAGACCACATCGGATGGCGTGACAAGACGGTCTGCCTCGGCCTCAAGGGTCTGGGCATCAAAGAACCGGGCCGGAACGCCAAGGCGGCGAGCCAGTTCATGGACGCAAGCTTCGTCGGCCTTGAGATCAATGGAACTGACACAGGCAATTGCCTTGGGGCTCAGGCACTGACCGGCCAGTGTTTCCATCACAAGGTCATAAAGATCATCAACCGGGCAGCCGCGTTCACAGCCAACCCCAAGGGCCAGAACAGGCGGGTGATAGGTGATTGCGGTTTCCGCACCATCGCTGATGGTGTCATCATCAGCCCCCTCGCGCGCGGTGGCGGTGATCAGAACACTGCCATCCTCGCTTTGGGCGATGGCACTGTTGGTCAGCCATGCCGCCGATCCGGCTTCGACCTCAATCCGGGCAGAGGCCCCGGCCAGAAGGGCCGCCGTGGCCGGTTTGACCGTTTCGGGTGTGCCCAGTTTCCAGCCCGCAGGCGGTTCATCAAGGGCAAGGCCCAGCATCGCATCGCCCGGGGTGGTGATTGCGGCCTTGCCGCCCAGCCGTTCGGCCAGATCGCGGGCCAGCCGGTTACCACCGTGATGCCCACCCAAAAGCGGGATGAAGGTATCGCCTGCTTCGTCAACGGCAATGACGGCGGCATCCTGCCACTTGCCAACCAGAAGCGGCGCAAGGGCGCGGATCAGAATGCCCGCGGCACAGACACCGATGATGACATGATCAGACGAGAATGTTTGTTGCAGATGCGCAATGGTATCGTCAAAGGCAACATCAACGTCCTTGACCGACACGCGGGTCCGCAAGCCATGGACACTTGCACCCTGAAGGTTCGATGCGATCTTGCGCGCAGTCGGAAGGGCGCGCTGCGTCAGGCAAATGACGGCAATCGGGGCGATCGGGTTGGTCGGCAATGCCGGGCTGTTCGAGCTGTTCTGGGCGGTCATCGCCATGCGTCTCCGCGACGGTGGATCAGGATCATGGAAAAATAGGGGGCCTTGGCATCTGCCGGAAGATCGCCAAGCGGCACCATTTTCTGGGTTTCCAGGGTTGCACGTTCGATATAACGCGCCCGGTCCGTCAGGCCGAGCTCGTTGATCACGTCGCGCACCTTGGCAAAATGGCGGCCGAGTTTGATGATGGCAGCTGCATCGGTATTGGCAAGCTGTGCGCGCAGGCGATCAGCATCCAGCGGGCCGGGAATGACTTGCAATACGTCATTCTTGGCGGCCAGTGGTGCGCCAAGCTGGGCGGCACAGGCCATCATGGAACTGACACCGGGAACAGTTTTGACCGGATAGCCGGCCTCGGCCAGACGGCCAAACAGATACATGAAGCTGCCATAGAAGAACGGATCACCTTCGCAAAGTACCGCAACGGTTTTGCCGTCAGCCAGATGCTTGCCGATTTCAATCGCGGCGGCGTCATAGACCGGGTCGGCGGTTTTGCCCATTTCGATGCGGATGGCAATTTCGATCCGGCCTTCGGGAATGTGCGGATCGACAATCTGGCGGGCAAGGCTGACGCCGTCTTCAAGGGCAGGATAGGCAATCACATCCGCCTGTTGCAGGATTTTATAGGCCTTGAGCGTGATCAGATCAGGCTCGCCAGGTCCGATACCAAGCCCATAGGCCGTTCCGGCAACCGGAAGGCGCTCTGCGGGAAGGTCCGCACTGCTCATGCTTTTACTCCGAGGTAATGGGTGACAGGGGCAAGGTTGCTCCAGCCCTTGAACGTGCCGCGCGGGACAAGTCGGGATACCGACAGGCGCGACAGCGTGCCACCTTTTTCATTATAGAAACGTAATAATTTTTCTTCGCCTTCAAGCGTGACCGTATTGGCGACCAGCCGCCCATGGGTCGGAAGCAGGTCCCAGCAGGCATCGAGCAAACCATTGCTGGTGATACCACCGCCAATAAAAATGGCATCGGGTCGCGGCAGGCGATCGGCAAACATGATTGCGTCTTCAATTGTGCTTTGTTCGATCACAAGTCCGGGGACACCAAGGTGCAGGGCATTTTTCCTGATCATTGCACAACGTTGGGCATCGCGTTCAATCGCAACCGCCTGACCGCGCATGCGTATCCATTCGATGGAAATCGAACCGCACCCGGCCCCCAGATCCCACAATATGCCACCGGCAAAGGGTGCAAGCGATGACAGGGTTTGGGCACGGATTTCGGATTTCGTGATCATGCCGTCATGAATAAAGGCATCATCGGGCAAGCCCGGTCCCGTGGGTAACGGATTGGCCTTTGGCCCGGCTTCGAGATCAATCATGATCAGATTAAGCGGATCGACGGCCTTGACGTCTGGCATCGATGTGGCGGTGGACTGCCAGGTGCGGGCCGTCTGGGTGGTGATCCGTTCTTCCGGACCGCCAAGCCGTTCACACACCGACATGCGGCTTTGATCAAAGCCTGCTTCGCACAGCATGACCGCGACCAGTGCCGGGGTCGATCCATCGGCACTTAGGGCAATCAGTTTGCCATGCGGGCGCAAATGGGCGCGCAAGGTTTCCGGATCACGGCCATGAAGCGTGATCACATCGCATTCCGCCAATGGCCAGCCAAGGCGCGATGCCGCCAGTGAAATGCTTGATGGCGACGGGATTGCATATATCGGTTCGGGTCCGAAATATTTTATCAGCGTGTTGCCGACCCCGAAATACATCGGATCACCGCTGGCCAGAACCACCGGGTTCTGATCAAGGCAATCCTCGATCAGCGGCAGGTTGGCTTCAAACGGGGTGATCCATTTGTTCAGGGTGGCGGTGTTTGATCCGGGCAGCATGGCAATATGGCGGCTGCCGCCAAAGATAACGGTGGCATTTTCAATGATCTTGCGGGCCATCGGCGACAGGCCGTCATAACCGTCTTCACCGATCCCGATGACTGTGATGCGGCCCTTGAGCGGGGCTTGTTCGTTCATGGCATGCCCCCGTTCCTGCGATCAAGGGTGCCATCGGGTGTGGTCGCGTCATCGCGCGCCAGACGAGCCAAAGCATTGACCGTTGCTGCCGTCACAGCACTGCCGCCAAATCGACCGCGCAAGGTGACAAAGGGAATATCCCCGGCATGGTCAATCAGCGCATCCTTGCTTTCAGCCGCGCCGACAAACCCGACCGGCATGCCGATGATGGCGGCGGGCTTGGACAGGCGTCCTTCATGGATGGCTTCAAGCACATGGAAAAGGGCCGTCGGCGCATTGCCGATGGCTATTATTGCGTCTTCGATATGATCTGCCCATGCCTCGACTGCGGCGGCTGACCGGGTTGTACCGAGCCGGTTGGCAATGTCATGGGTCGTGTCGTCATTCAGGGTGCAGATAATCTTGTTTTCTGCAGGCAACAGGCGGGAAATGATGCCCTGGCGGACCATTTCCGCATCACAGAGAACGGGTTTTCCCGATCTTAGCGCAGCTGTTGCCGAACCGACCAGATCGCCGCCAAAGGCGATCCGGGCCGCCATTTCGACCATGCCACAGGCATGTATGATGCGGATGGCAACAGGCTGTTGGTCATCTGAAAAGCGCGCAAGGTCAGCCTCGGCCTCGATGGTGGCAAAGCTTTTGGCATAGATTTCCTGCGGATCACGCAGATAGTCAAACATTGTCGCGCCTTTCAGAATCCCGGGATCGACCGGTCAGGAACCGGTCGATTTATTCACGTCATCATGGGAATGGCTGTGCCCGTGATTATGGTCATGACTGTGATCGTGGCTATGACCATGTTCGTGTCCATGATGATGGTGCCCATGACCATGGTCATGATGGCCGTGGCTATGACCATGGCTGTGTCCGTCCGTGCCGATCCCCATCACATGGTGGTGGTGGCCAACCTGCGGGGTGCCAACATCGCCTTCAAAGCCGATGATCTGTTCGCGGTATTTGCACAGCTGACAGTTCATATTGTTGTCGCCGGTGTCGATCTCGGCAAGGCGTTCGGCAAAGCTTTCAAGCACCATCGGGTGGTCTTTAAGATAGCCTGCCTTGATGAATTCAACATCGCCAAATTCGGCGGCAACTTCATCGGTGTGGGTATAGATGCGGTCAATCAGGATACCGGCGAACAGGAAATAGGGGAAGACGACGACGCGCTTGTATCCCAGTTTCATCGCTTCGCGCAGACCCGCATTGACGCGCGGATGGGCAACGCCGGAATAACTGATTTCGGTACGGCCAAAGCCCATACCTTCCTGCAGCATGCGGGCAACTTTATAGACGTTTGAATTGGCATCCGGATCGTTGGTGCCACGCCCGACAACCATCAGAAGCGTTTCCTTGCGTGACACGCTGTCGTCGGCATCGGCCATCGCTTCCTCGATACGGTCTTTGGCCGCACTCAGAAGTTTGGGATCAATGGCCAGATCGCGGCCAAACAGGACTTCGATATCCGGATTTTCATGGGCGAAATTGTTCACTTCGCTTGGCAGGTCATTTTTGACGTGACCGGCAGCAAACAGCATACCCGGAAGGGCATAAATCTTTTTGTGGCCCATGGCTTTGAGCTTTTCAAAGCCGTCACGAAGGATCGGGTGGGCAAATTCGAGAAAGCCGCTTTCGACATCATAGTCGGCCAGATGGGTCTGTTTCATCGTTTCAACCATGGCGTTGAACTGTGAAACGGCGCGTTCGTCGCGCGAACCGTGGCCGCAAATCATTACTGCGCCTTTGGGGGACATAAAAGGCTGCTCCTTTGTCTCTCTTTTGGTGTTCTTCGCGATGCTTTTGCCATCGCGGTACCCGATGCCACCCCCGTTTTCACCGATTGGCTTGCGGAATGCAAGCGGCAGGTAACAGAAGATGGATCGCAGGCCACATCGGGGGCGAAAATACTACTTATTGTGGGCAGGGTATCTGTTGATATCGAAGATGTTGTAGGGGGCGTTTAGCTATGGGGATGTCTTTATCTGGCTGGTGATCGCAAGGGGTGTCTGATGTGACCGAAACTTCGGTCACTGACCTGTTAGTATGATGAAATTAAAAATCGTATGAAAATGTTCTAGCAAACCGGATCGGGAATGGCAAATCGTCTTGTTGATAGAATGACTTATCCACAGGGCTTGTCATTGGCATTGACGGTTGGCTGTGCAGGACGCACATTGCGCCGATGGAACCTGATCTCGTCGATTTTCTTATTCCGGTTTCCGGGTTTTCCGGGCCACTTTTCACAATACTGGTGCTGGCGCTGGTGTTGGACGCCATCTTTGGCGACTTCCCCTGGCTGTTTTCGCGCATTTCTCATCCGGTTGTCTGGATTGGCAACCTGATTGCGTGGTTTGAAGCCCGCCTTAACCGTCCGGGTCGCAGCCATGCTGATCTGATCGTTCGCGGGATTGTAACAAGTTTGGCGGTGATTGCCGCAGCCGGGTGTTTTGGCGGGGTGGTTCAGCTGGTTTCGACGCTGGGGGATGTCTTCAGGGGATTTGAAATTCTTCTGGTCGCAGTTCTGATTGCCCAAAAGGGGCTTTATCAGCATGTCAAAGCCGTCTCGACAGCGCTTAGGAAAGACGGGCTTGCTGGCGGGCGCAAGGCGGTTTCGATGATTGTCGGGCGCGATCCGGACAAGCTTGATGAAGCCGGTGTCAGCCGGGCCGCAATTGAAAGCTGTGCTGAAAATTTCTCGGACGGTGTTGTCGCACCACTCTTCTGGTATGTGGTTGCCGGTCCGATCGGCATTTGCGTCTATAAGGCGATCAATACCCTTGATTCCATGATCGGTCACCGCAACGAACGTTATTTGTATTTCGGGCGTTTTGCCGCGCGCCTTGATGATGTGGTGAATTTCATTCCGGCCCGCATTGCCGGGGGGGTGATTTGTCTGGCCGCTGTTCTTGGGGCAAAGACCAGTGGCAAAGCCGCCTGGCAGACACTTTTGCGCGATGCAGGCAAACATAAATCCCCAAATGCCGGATGGCAGGAAGCAGCCTTTGCCGGGGCGCTTGATCTTGCCCTTGCCGGACCCCGCCAATATGGCGACGAGATCGTTGATGACCCCTATATCGGATCGGGGCGGCGTGATGTCACGGCCTCGGACATCGACCGGGCATTGTCGCTTTATACCGGGGCCTGCCTGATCAATGCAGCCTGGCCGGTTGTGATCAAGCTTCTCTGGGTCGGGTTATGAGTTCGGGGCAACTCATTGATCAGTGTGTTCTCGGCGCAGACTTCGTAAACGGGGTTCTTCAAAACCGGTTCAATGGCGAAATTCTGGGTCGGTTCGGATCACTTGGCTTTTCCGATTGGTGGCTGACCGCCGGCTGTCTGGCGCAAACCATCTGGAACCTGAATGCCGGACGGCAGTCGGAAGCCGATATCAACGATTACGACATTTTTTATTTCGATCCCGATACGGACTGGAAGGCCGAGGATCGGGTGATTTCCCAAGCCGCGGCACTCTTTGCCGATTTGCCAGTTCGCATTGAAGTCCGAAATCAGGCGCGCGTGCCGATCTGGTATCCGGAAAAGTTCGGTTTTGACTGTGGCCCGGTCCATTATGCCAGCGACGGGATCGACCGTTTTGCCTATCAGACAACGGCAATCGGACTGCGAAAAGACAGAAATGGCAGCTTTCGCATCTATTCCCCGTTTGGGCTGGAGGCCGCGATGTCAGGCCAGATTATACCCAATCCGGTTTTGCCAATCCGCAAGGTCTATGAGGCGAAAGTCGCGCGCTGGAAGAAAATCTGGCCGGAACTGGTCATCGGGCCATGGCCCGATGACGTCAAAGCCGTTCCATAAGGTCGTCTGAAAGTCAGACCTTATTTCTTGCCGTCATTCATGCGCGCAATGGTCGAGGTGGTTGAAAACCCGTCTTCAAGATTGGCCAGAACCACCTTGCCGCCATAGCCATGCACGATATCGGCACCCACCACCTTGTCGATGGTGTAATCGGCACCTTTGACAAGGATGTCAGGCTTGATCGCCTCGATCAGTTTGATCGGTGTGTCTTCACTGAAAATCACGACGCCACTGACGGTTTCAAGGGATCCCAAAACAGCAGCACGGGCAGCTTCGGACTGAACCGGGCGGCTTTCGCCTTTGAGACGTTTGACCGATGCATCGGAATTAAGCCCGACAATCAGGCGGTCGCAATTTGCGCGTGCCTGTCGGAGCAGGCTGAGATGGCCGGGGTGCAAAAGGTCAAAGCAGCCATTGGTAAAGCCGACCTTGTATCCCTTGCGACGCCAGCGCTCTGCGCGATCCACCATACGATCAAGCGGCATCAGTTTGGCCTCGCCAATCATCAGATCATGGTGGTGCAGGGCCGATACCAGCTCATCAGGATAGACAATCGCAGTGCCGATTTTACCAACCACGATACCGGCGGCAACATTGGCAATGCGCGCCGCATCGGCAAGACTTGATCCCGCCGCCACGGCCGAGGCAAGGCAGGCAACCACCGTGTCACCCGCACCCGATACGTCAAACACTTCGCGGGCCTCGGTTGGCAGGTGAATGGCCTCACCCCCCTTGGTGACAAGGGTCATGCCATCCTGGCTTCTGGTCAGAAGGACATTATCAATGCCGCATTCGGTGATGATTTTGGTTGCCGCAGCAACCGCATCTTCGTCACTATTAACCGCAATGCCGGTCGCGGCCTGTGCTTCGGCGCGGTTCGGCGTGACCACGGTGGCACCGCGATAGATGCTGTAATCATTGCCTTTCGGGTCGACAATGACCGGCTTCCCGGCCTTGCGTGCCGCATTGATGGCGGCGGCAACCACGTCGGCGTGCAAAACACCCTTGCCGTAATCAGACAGAATGATCGCTTCAACGTCTGGTGCCAGCTGCCCTGCAAGGGCTGAAAGGTTGCTGATTGTCGCCGGGGCAATATCGGATGTGGTTTCGTTGTCAGATCGCAACAATTGCTGTCCGCTGGCGATATAGCGGGTTTTGATCGTGGTCGGGCGATTGCGTTCGGTCTGGATATAGGGCTCAACACCCTTGTCACTGGAAACATATTCCATGACTTCCCGACCCGGCAGATCATCCCCGACAAGTGTCAGAAACTGAACAGACGCGCCAAGGGCTGTGGCATTGCGCGCAACGTTGCCCGCACCGCCGAGCATTGCACTTTCGCGTTCGACCCGGATTACCGGGATCGGGGCTTCGGGCGAGATACGGTTGACCGATCCATAGACAAAGCGATCAAGCATGACATCGCCAATGCAAAGAACTTTGGCATCGGTCAGTTGTTCTACCTGTCGGGCCAGATGGCTAAGATCGGTCATGCTTTGCGTCTTTATTCTGTCTGAGTATTTTATAAATCAGTTGTCAGGCGAACTTATCGTTTGGTCAGGCCAAGGGTGTGCTCAAGGGCACCGACCAGCATCTGACCAAGCTGGATATGCATTTCCTGAATGCGTGCCGTGGTGTTGCTTGGCACAATCATCAGCGGATCACACAGATCAATCATATCGCCGCCGGTTTTCCCGGTCCAGCCGGTCGCAATCAGTCCCATTTCCCTGGCCTTGGCCAGCCCAAGATTGACGTTCTTGCTGTTGCCCGATGTCGAAATACCGATTGCAACATCGTCGGGGTTGCCGAGTGCTTCGATCTGGCGCGAGAACAGGTAATCGAACCCGAAATCATTGCCGATTGCGGTCAATGCCGAACTGTCGGTGGTCAGGGCAATGGCCGGAAGGGCGCGACGATCATGGATATAGCGAACCGTAAATTCGGTTGCGATATGCTGGGCATCTGCCGCAGAGCCGCCATTGCCGAAAAACAGCAGTTTGTTGCCGTCATTCAGCGCATCGGTACAGATTTCGACCAGTTCAATGAACGCATCGCGGGTTGCTTCGCGGGTTTTGTTGACCAGATCAAGATGCTCGTCAAATTCGGCATCGAAAAAGGCTTTGATATCCATCGTATGTCAAAATCCTGCAGTAAGTCGTCTTAACCGTGTTTCGCAATCAGATCGCGGAAATACTCAATGGTTGAGCCAAGACCGGTTTCCAGTGCCACTTTCGGCTCCCAGCCCAGTGTATTGCGGGCAAAGGTAATATCGGGTTTACGCTGAAGCGGATCATCAGCCGGCAGATCCTTGAAGATCAGCCTGGATGACGATGACGTCATGTCAATCACACGTTCCGCAAGTTCGCGAATGCTGATTTCAAACGGGTTTCCAAGGTTCATCGGGCCGGTCACTGATTTATCAGTCGCCATCAGACGAATGAATCCTTCAATCAGGTCGGTATAGAAACAGAAGGAACGGGTTTGTTCACCGTCTCCATAGATGGTGATGTCTTCACCCTGAAGTGCCTGAATGATGAAGTTTGAAACCACGCGACCATCTTGTGGATGCATGCGCGGCCCATAGGTATTGAAGATGCGGGCAACCTTGATATCAAGGCCGTGCTGGCGGTGATAGTCAAAGAACAGGGTCTCTGCGCAGCGCTTGCCTTCGTCATAGCAGGCGCGCGGGCCGATCGGGTTGACATTGCCACGGTAATCTTCGGTTTGCGGATGTACTTCCGGATCGCCATAGACTTCGCTGGTCGATGCCTGGAAAATCTTTGCACCAACCCGCTTTGCAAGGCCGAGCATATTGATCGCACCATGTACGCTGGTCTTGGTTGTCTGGACCGGGTCGTACTGGTAATTTATCGGAGATGCCGGGCAGGCCAGATTATAGATCTCGTCGACTTCAATATAGAGCGGGAAGGTCACATCGTGACGCATCAGTTCGAAATGCGGATTTTCAAGCAAATGAACAATATTGTCTTTGCTGCCGGTATAGAAATTGTCGACGCAAAGGACGTCATTGCCTTCTTCAAGCAGACGTTCACAGAGATGTGAGCCCAAGAACCCGGCACCACCCGTCACAAGAATGCGATTACGTCGCCACATATCGTTCTTTGACCTATCGCTCAGATGTTAAATCGGGCTGAAACTAGCAGCTTGGATGGCGGAAAGCTACGACTTATCTTTTCGCCAGATGTTTGAAAATGTCCGATTTTCACGTTTGGTTTCAATAGATATGAATGATAAATACATAACCTGTTAATCGACAGGCTCTATTATGAAACGGGCTTGGTATCGGCATTGGTTCCGATAAAACAATAATCTGGTTTTTGCATTAATGTCTGATAGCTCACTTCCATCACCCGAGGCCTTTCTCGTCGACTATGTGCGGCGCCTTGAGCGGCGCAAGGACGGTGTCGGTGCTATCCATGTGCATTTCTCGAAATTGCAGGCATTCAACCGGCGTGATCACCATATCCGCACGGCGATTGTTGCCTTTGAAGAAATCGTGCCGGAAGTCACCGGTCGCATTTTTACCCTGTCGAATCAGGATCTGATTTTCATTTTCGATGCCGCGGAAATGGACGAGGTCAATGCCGTCATTTTCCGGCTTAAGTTCCTGTTTAATGATGATCCACTGATCAGCGATGGCAAGGATGAAAGCGGTGCACCGGCCACTTTCACCGACTATTTCGATGTCGGTCAGCAATATAAGGAATTCCTGCATCTGACCCAGATGCTGGTGCGATCAAACGCCAACCGGCCACGCGTCGTCAGCAAGGCAGCAGAACGCCATAACGATCACCCGGACTATGGGGATGATCGTGCGCCGCTGACACCTAAAATTCTTGGCCGTATTGATGAATCCCTGCGTCGTGCCGATCTGTCCAATCTGATGCGCCGTCAGGCGATTTGTGCTGTGGTCGGCGATGCCAACCCGACGCCGGTATTCCATGAATTGTTCATTTCAATCAAGGATTTGCAGGAAACGCTCCTGCCCGATGTCAATGTTCTGTCGAACCGGTGGCTGTTCCAGCATCTGACGGAAATTCTTGATCGTCGCATGCTGTCGCTTTTGACGCGGTCCAATGATGCATCCGTGACCGGTTCGGTCAGTATCAATCTCAATGTGTCGACCTTGCTGTCACCTGATTTCCTGACCTTTGACAGCAATGTCAAAGCCGGTCAGCGCGGCACCATCGTTCTTGAACTGCAAAAGATCGATATTTTCGCCGATCTGGGTGCGTTCTTCTTCGCGCGTGATTTTTGCCGTGATCGCGGGTATCGCATCTGTATTGATGGTATCAGCCATCTGTCGCTTCCCTATATCAACCGTAACAAGCTTGGCGTTGATATGATCAAGATGATCTGGGACCCGGAGATGGAAAGCATGGACGAAGAGCATCGCGAAGCCATGCGGGCTGCGGTTGCTGAATCTGGTGATACGCGTGTGATTCTTTGCCGTTGCGATGATGAACGGGCCATCAAGTTTGGCCATTCAATCAATATCACCATGTTCCAGGGCCGCCATGTCGAGCACCTGATGAGCGAGCGGACAAAAAAATAGCGCCGGTTGCCTCCGGCGCTATCCTGTCGATAACATCACTTATCGCATCGCTTGGAAAAGCTTACGCCTCTTCCTTGCCATCAATTCCGGCTTTTTCAAAGGTTGCCATGCCGTTGTGGCATTCGGCTGCCGAACGCAGAAGCGGGATGGCAAGTGCGGCACCTGATCCCTCGCCAAGGCGCATACCAAAATCAATCAGGGCCTTTTTACCAAGCTTGTCGAGCAAGCGGATATGCCCCGGCTCGGCTGAAACATGACCGACAAGGCAGTGATCGAGCGCATCAGCACGCACCGCAGCAAGAACAGCAGCCGCCGCACAGGAAACATAGCCATCAAGCAAAACCGGCACCCGTGAATAACGCGCAGCAATAATCGCACCAGCCATGGCGGCGATTTCACGACCGCCGACACAGCGCAACACATCAAGCCCGTCATGCATCTGGTTTTTATGCAGGATGATGGCATCGCCAACCACGCGGGTCTTGAGTGTGAGTGCGGCATCATCAATCCCGGTGCCCCGGCCTGTCCATTCGGCCGGGGTTCCGCCATAAAGCGCATGTGCAATTGCGGCGGCCGCGGTGGTATTGCCAATCCCCATTTCACCCGGAACAAACAGGTCAAGGCCCTTTTCGATTGCGCTCATGCCAAAGGCCATCGCTTCTGCGCAGCCTTCATCATCCATCGCCGGTTCCTGGCTGAAATCATTGGTCGGGATTTCAAGGGCAACTTCCATCACCCGCAATTCCGCATCAACCGATTTGCAAATCTGGTTGATGGCCGCCCCGCCATTGATGAAGTTTTCGACCATCTGCTGGTTCACACTTGGCGGAAAGGCCGAAACTCCCTGCGCGACCACACCGTGGCTTCCGGCAAAGACCGTAACGCGTGGACGCGACATGCGCGGACGCGATGTTCCCTGCCAACCTGCAAGCCACAAGCTGAATTCTTCCAGTCGCCCAAGCGATCCGGCCGGCTTGGTCAGGGTCGGTTCGCGTTCGAGTACCGCTGCCTGTGCGTCGCTATCCACACCGGGCAATTCAGCTAGAAGGGTGCGGATCTCATCAAGGTTTTGGGGCGGGTGCTTGGCATTGAACATATTGGTCTCCGGCTGGCGGCATTTCGTCGAAAGCGTGTTCCGCTTGGCTTCTGAGATGGTAAGGACTAGGTTCAGAAACCAATCAAATGGTGCGTCTTGCTGTTCATCAGGTTTCTGGTTTCCCGGTGCGGGGCAGCTTCCATCAGATGGCAGGATGACAGGCGCCGGGGAAATCGGCCTCAAACTAGGCCCATGTGCAACAGAATGCCAGTTCGAATATCGGAATTTGACGGTGCCCGAAGATCATAACCAAAACGAAACAAATATGCAAAGCACAGATCGACCGGATGCGAAGTCAAAGGAATTTGGCCGCGAAACCATCGCAGATACATCTGTTTTGACCGACTTCTGGCGGGCCATGGCTTTGCTGAGCCGGGTGCCGGTTTACCATATTGATGACTTTCGTCCTGTCATGATTGCACGATCAGTCTGGTGCTGGCCGCTTGTTGGTCTGGTGCTGGCCGGATTTGCTTTGCTTCCTGCCATGCTGGCCCATTACCTGACCGGAAATGCGGTCATATTTGCAATCTTTGCAGTTGCGTCCATGGTGCTATTGACCGGGGCCATGCATGAAGACGGTCTTGCCGATTGCGCAGACGGTTTTGGCGGTGGTGTCGATCAGGCCCGCAAACTGGAAATCATGCGCGACAGTACGGTTGGTACTTATGGCGTGGTTGCCTTGATACTTGGTCTGGCATTGCGTCTGACCCTGATTATGGCGGCTGCGGATATGGGCCAGGGGGCGGTTATTTTCCTGGTTGTCGCGGTAATTTCACGTGCCGCCATACCGGTTATGATGCGTATCCTGCCCCCGGCGCGCGATAATGGTCTGGGCAAGGGGGCCGGACGGCCCGACGGGCTGCCGATCCTGATCGGATTTGCGATTGCGGCTGCGATTGTTCTCGTCCTTTCCGGCATTGTTGCAACGCTTGCGGTTAGTTGCGGCGTTGCCCTTGCCATTTGTCTGGTCCGGCTGGTTGCCAAATGGCAGATTGGCGGGCAAACAGGCGACGTTTTGGGTGCAACGCAAATCTGTGCAGAGCTGTTTGCCGGTATCGGATTTATCGCAGCGATGACCATGGCATGATGGTAAGATGACAGCGTTTGCGATCCTTCATCGCCAAAGCCCGATTGGTCTGAGGAATATATGATCAAAGCTGAAACAACGCGCTGGTGGCTGGTGCGACATGCCCCGGTCGAGAACCCGGAACGTCTGGTTTACGGCCGCAGCGACATGCCCGCTGATTTGTCTGATGAAAAGAAATTACGTGCAGTCGCCCGCCATTTACCGCGCGATGCGGTCTGGGTCACAAGTCATCTTTCCCGGACTCTTGATACCGCGCTCAAGCTTCAGGAAGTTATTGACGAAGACGTTGTGCCAACGCGCGAAAGCGGCTTTTCCGAACAGCATTTCGGCGCGTGGGAACTGCAGCACTGGAATGATCTTCCCAAAGGTGAAACCACGCAGTTCTGGACCGATTTCGCCCGTCAGCAACCACCCAATGGCGAAAGCTTCGCCGATGTGGTCGACCGGGTTGGTCCGATTTTCAATCGTTTGAACCGATACTGGGCCGGGCGCGATATCGTTGCGGTCATTCATGGCGGAACGATCCGGGCGATCATGGCCAATGCCCTTGGCTTGTCGCTTGAGGCGGCCCTGTCATTTCATATTGATACGCTGAGCCTGACCAAGCTTGAATATATTGACGGGGTTGATCAGCCCGGCTGGCGGATCACCGGTGTTAATCAAACTTACTAAAACCGGAAACTGCGGTGTCACCATCTCGGCCCTGCAGAACCAGAAATGGCATCTATCCCGTTTGAGATGATGCCGTTTCTGGTTCTGGCCGGATCGATTTCCGGATGGTCGCGTTCAGGCCGATTGTAGTTCTGCTTTTGGGGAAAGATCGTCAAAAGCCTGTTCGGCCAGATATCGATCGAGTAGATCTGCCGAAATGTCATACTTTTCGCAGATCGCGGTCACGTCCTGAAGATAGGCCTCATAATAGGGCATCGGACGGCTGCGCGACTTGTTGCGCAAATTGGCAACATTCGGAAAATCTTCGGACAATGCCGTATTTTCAATCACCTGAATAACATTGTCGTCGATAATGGCTGCTGGCATGCCGCAATAGGTCTTGCCGCAGGCCGAGAGCATCTTGCTTGCGGTCGGAACCGAAATGCCCGGCTGGGCCAGCAATTCGTTCAGTTCCTCTTCGCCGAAATCGGAAATCGACATCAGGGTAATCAATGTCGGAAGGTCGCGGACAAGCAGCGACAATGCATTCACACGGATGCCTCGGGAATGGGACCAGATAATGGTTCCAATCACGCCCTTGGAGGCATCAAGCGCAAAGATGTTGCGAACATCACGTCGCGAAAGCGTGATCTCTGAATCCGTCGCATATTCGTGCAAGAAGGTCTGAAACGCGCGATTTTCAGAGTTCAAACGTTCAAGCAAGCCAAGCCACATATCCTTTCGGGACGATGTAACCCAGCTTGGCGTGTTCGGTTTTCGGATTTTCGATAGTTGTGCAGAAACTGCCATCTGATTATGAAAAATTCCAGTTAACCCCAAGATTCAGTTGCCACATTTTTTCTGTGGCACACCGGGTTATGATGGTTTTTGTCCCGGCGATCCCACTGGAAGGTGATTTTGTCTCACTCTAATTCCAGCGTGATAATATTATGTTCTCTTAAAGGAGGGCTCCCCTCAAGAAGACAATTCTTACAAATACTGACCTTTCGATTAGGGTGCTTCGCCAATTGGAGAATGCCCTTTGGGTTCGGAACCAAACCTGTTAGGTTCGGCGCACCGTTCGGTGATGGGAAATCGGTGCGATGCCGATGCTGCCCCCGCAACTGTATCGGGTTGGGTGATCCAGATGGACGCAAGGTCGTTCATCAGCCACCGGGAAACCGGGAAGGCGGATTGCTTTCATGCCCGCAGCCAGGAAACCAGCCGAAGGTGTCACCAGTCAAGAACCGGTGGCGACGCAATCGGGCCTCGGTGGGAGGCCATGGCGAGGAACAGACAATGACCCAAAATGACCCGCTTGGCGGGATGCACCTGATCCTTGGCGGTGCACGATCGGGTAAAAGTCGGTTTGCCGAAAACATCATCAATCATGCCGGTGGCGGGATTTATGTCGCGACGGGTCGGGCATGGGATGATGAAATGGCCAACCGCATCGACCTTCACAAACAGTCGCGCGGCGATCTTTGGCAAACGATTGAGGAACCCCTTGATCTTTGTGGCACGCTTGCAACCTGCAACCGAACGGGCGCAAAGCCGGTTCTGGTTGATTGCCTGACCTTGTGGCTGACCAATCTGATGCTTGAAGATCGTGACATTGATGCGGAATTTGATCAGCTTTGCGAACTGATCCCGACATTGAAGATTCCGGTTTTGCTGGTATCAAACGAAGTCGGTTTCGGCATTGTTCCGGAAAATGCAATGGCGCGGACCTTTCGTGACCATGCCGGACGGCTGCATCAACGCATCGCTGAACTGGTTGATCGGGTGACACTGGTGGTCGCAGGCATCCCGATGCAGGTCAAATAACAAGTTAATATATTGATTTTTAAGGATTTATAAGATGGCGCAATTGGGAAAAATCCCGGCAACGGTTATCACCGGTTTTCTGGGTGCGGGCAAGACAACCATGATCCGCAACATGCTGGAAAATGCCAATGGCAAACGTATCGCCCTGATCATCAATGAATTTGGCGATCTTGGTGTTGATCGTGGCATCATCAATGGCTGCGGCATCGAAGGTTGTGCCGAGGATGATGTCGTTGAACTGGCAAACGGGTGCATCTGCTGCACGGTCGCAGATGATTTCCTGCCGACCATTCGCGGGCTGATTGATCGCGAAACACCGCCTGATCACATCGTGATTGAAACATCTGGTCTGGCTTTGCCGAAACCGCTGGTCAAGGCGTTTAACTGGCCGGAAGTCCGGTCGCGTGTGACCGTGGACGGGGTGGTTGCGGTTCTTGATGGCGCGGCCCTGCGCGACGGTCTGTTTGCCCATGACCATCATGCGGTTCAGGCACAGCGCGAGGCTGATGAAAATCTTGACCATGAAAGCCCGCTTGAAGAACTGTTTGAAGAACAGCTTCATTGCGCGGATATGGTGGTTTTGAACAAAACCGATCTTCTGACCGACGAAGAACGCGCCAAGGTCGAAGCCGACATTCGGGCAGAGCTGAAAAGACCGTCGGTCAAGATCATCGCAACCGAACATTCTCGCGTTGAAAACGCCATTCTGCTGGGGCTTGGTGCCGCTGCCGAAGATGACCTTGATAGCCGCCCAAGCCATCACGACGATGGTCATGAGCATGATCACGATGACTTTGAAAGCTTTGTGGTGTCGCTTGATGCGGTCAATGATCCGGCTGCCCTGGAAAAGCGCCTGGTCGATGTTGTCCGCCAGTTTGATGTTCTGCGCATCAAGGGTTTCCTTGATATCCCCGGCAAGCCGATGCGCCATGTGGTTCAGGGTGTTGGCGAACGTTTCCAGCGTTACTTTGATCGCCCGTGGGCAGAAACGGAAAACCGCCGCTCCGAGCTGGTGGTGATCGGTCTGCATGGACTGGATCGCGCCGCCATCGAGACCGCGATCAAGGCGGCCTGAGGCCGTCTTTCCAAAGACAGATCAATCTGACCGATACCGGGTGTTTTGCATCCGGTATCGGTGCCTTTGACGACGTAAAAGACGGAATTTCAAATGCATCTTTTGGCAGCTCAGCCCGGAATGGTTACCGATGGCAGCGAGGCGGTGGACCTTGGTCAGGAACCAGGGGATGTCGTGATCCTGTCTGCTGCCGAGTCCGAGCTTGCCTGTCTTGCCGGGGCGCAGGCGCGCTTGATCGATGCCTTTGGTGATGACGTTCCATCCTTGCGTCTGGCCAGCCTTTTGCAGCTTGGCCACAATATGTCGGTCGATCTGTATGTCGATGATGTATTAAGCGATGCCAAATTCATCATTGTGCGCATTCTGGGCGGGCGCGGTTACTGGGAATATGGCGTCGAGCAACTGGTTGCCATGGCGCGCGCCAGGGACATTCCATTGGTTTTGCTGCCGGGTGATGATCAACCCGATGCCGAACTGCTTTCGCTTTCGACGCTCAGAGGCAGTGAATATCAGCATATCTGGCGCTATCTGATTGAAGGTGGCCCGCAAAATTCCGAGAATTTACTTCGTCTTATATATGAAAAGTTAAATGTAAATGTGAGCTGGAACTGGTCCCCAGCCGCCCCTTTGGTCAAGGCGGGTGGCTATTGGCCGGGAAAATCCCACGCAAATCTTGATGAAATCCGGTCAAACTGGGTTAAAGATCAACCGGTTACACCGATAATCTTCTATCGATCCCTCGTGCAGGCCGGGAATCTCGACGTAATTGACGCATTGGTTGAAGAACTTTGTGTCAACCATCTCAATCCATTGCCAATTTTTGTCGCCAGCCTTAAGGACCCGGTGGCAAGTGCGCTGGTTAGTGACTGGTTATCGGAAACATGCGCGGATTTGATCCTCAATACCACCGGGTTTGCGCTTTCCGTTCCGGGATCGGAACGACTTGACGGGCCGTTTGATACAGTCGATGCCCCGGTCTTTCAGGTGGTGCTGTCGGGTGGCAGCGAAGAAGCCTGGCGCGATGGCGTGAACGGCTTGGCCGCGCGGGATATTGCGATGAATGTCGCACTGCCCGAAGTCGACGGGCGTATTCTGGCACGTGCCATTTCGTTCAAGGGATCGGCGGGCAAGGACGACCTGACGCAGATCGATCTGGTGAAATATATCCCGGTACGTGATCGCGTGGCCTTCACGGCCAAACTTGCCGCCAACTGGATCAGGCTGCGTACCACTGATGCCCCGCACCGCAAGATCGCCATGGTCATGGCGAACTATCCCAACAAGGATGCCCGTCTGGGAAATGGTGTCGGGCTTGATACCCCGGCTGGCATGATTGAAACCCTGCGTGCCATGCAGGCAGAGGGGTATGAGCTTACCGATGTGCCCGATAATGGCGACGCCCTGATTTCGGCGGTGAAGGCCGGACCGACCAACGATTTCAAATCCCTTGCCGGACGCGACATACGCGTGACCTTGCCGATGGCAAAATACCGGACCGCGTTTGAGGAATTGCCAAAATCCATTCAGGATCAGGTGACGGATGCCTGGGGCGACCCGAAGACCGATCCGTTTTATCTGCCCGATCAGGACAGCTTTGCGCTATCGATCCTGCCGATGGGCAATGTGGTGGTCGGGTTGCAGCCTGCGCGTGGCTATAACATTGATCCGCTTGAAAGCTATCACTCGCCCGATCTGGTGCCGCCGCATAACTATTTCGCCTTTTACATCTGGCTGCGCCATGTGTTTGGCGTCGATGCGATCATTCATTTTGGCAAGCACGGCAATATGGAATGGTTACCGGGCAAGTCACTGGCACTGTCCGAGGATTGCTTCCCCGAGGCGGTCTTTGGCCCAACCCCGCATTTCTATCCCTTTATCGTCAATGATCCGGGCGAAGGCACGCAGGCCAAACGCCGGGCACAGGCCGTGATCCTTGACCATTTGACCCCGCCCCTGACGCGGGCGGAAAGCTATGGCCCGCTCAAGGATCTCGAAGCACTGGTGGACGAATATTATGACGCTGCTGCGGTCGATCCGCGCCGTCTGGTGATCCTCAAACGCGATATTCTTGAGCTTGCCATTCGCATTGGCCTTGATCGTGATTGCGGGATCGAAGCCGGCGAAGACGAAGAAAGCGCGTTGGCCAAGCTTGATAACTATCTGTGCGAGCTCAAGGAACTACAAATCCGCGATGGCCTGCATATCTTTGGAAAGGCCCCTGAGGGTGATCTTCTGACCGATCTTCTGGTCGCGCTGGCGCGCTTGCCACGCGGTGCTGATACGGGACCAAAGGCATCGCTGCATCGGGCAATCGCCAGGGATATTCTTGCTGATCCGCAATTTGACCCGCTTGATTGCGCATTCGCTGAATTCTGGCCCGGTGCCAAGCCCGATATTCTTGCCGCCTATGATGATCAGGATATCGGGCCCTGGCGCACGACGGGTGATACGGTCGAACGCATCGAACTTCTGGCCCGTGATCTGGTCAATGGCACCCTCACTGCCGATCCGGCATGGGATGCAGTGAATGATGTTATTTCCGATATCGAAACAAATATTCGCCCGGCCGTAACCGGTTGTGGTGCGGCCGAGATTTCCGGCATTCTGCGCGGCCTTTCGGGCAAGTTTGTCGAACCGGGACCATCGGGGGCGCCAACCCGCGGACGGCCCGACGTGTTGCCGACCGGACGTAATTTCTATTCGGTGGATACCCGCACAATCCCGACGCCAGCGGCCTGGCAACTGGGATGGAAATCGGCAGAATTGCTGCTTGAACGGCACGTGCAGGATCACGGGGAATGGCCCAGTGCCCTTGGACTTTCGGTTTGGGGGACCAGCAATATGCGCACGGGTGGTGACGATATTGCGCAGGCCCTTGCCCTGATGGGGGTACGTCCGACATGGGATAGCGCGTCACGCCGTGTGACCGGGTTTGAGATCATGCCGGCATCGCTTTTGGGCCGTCCGCGTGTTGATGTAACCTTGCGCATATCTGGGTTCTTCCGCGATGCGTTTCCGGGCCTGATTGACCTGTTTGACAGTGCAGTACGCGCGGTGGCCGATCAGGCCGATGAAGCTGAGGACATCAACCCGATTGCCACGCGTATCGCGCGGGAGACGGCAAAACTAAGCGATCAGGGCATGGATGCCGATCAGGCCCGCCAGCAGGCCGGTTTCCGCGTGTTCGGATCAAAGCCCGGTGCCTATGGTGCCGGTTTGCAGGCGATGATCGACGAACAGCTGTGGGAAGACGAAGCCGATCTTGCCGATGCCTATCTGGCATGGGGCAGTTATGCCTATGGGAACGGGGCCGAGGGCATTGCTGCGCGCAAGCTGTTTGAAACCCGTTTGGCGAATGTTGATGCGATTGTCCATAATCAGGATAACCGTGAACATGATCTGCTTGATTCCGATGACTATTATCAGTTCGAAGGCGGAATGACATCGGCGGTGCGCAATCTGTCGGGTAAACAGCCCATTGTTTATCATAGTGACCATTCCCGCCCCGAAAGCCCCAAAATCCGCACGCTGGAAGAAGAAATCGCCCGTGTGGTCCGGGCCCGTGTGGTCAATCCCAAATGGATCAATGGCGTGATGCGCCATGGCTATAAGGGCGCGTTCGAGATGGCAGCCACAGTGGATTATCTGTTTGCCTTTGCGGCAACGGCGCGTTGTGTGGCTGATCATCATTTTGATCTGGTTTATGATGCCTATCTTGATGATCCAAAGGTTCGCGACTTTATCGAACAGCACAACCCAGATGCCCTGCGCGACATTCGGGATCGCCTGCGCGAAGCAATCGAACGCGGCCTTTGGCAGCCACGTCGCAACAGCGTTGCCACCGAACTGATGGACCGCCCATAGGTGTGGTCGACTAACTGACGGGATTCACAAGAAATTTACCAAGGGAACATTGTCAGGAGTTGAAACGTTACGTTTTCGCACCATATCTCGATTAACCAACTGTTAATAAGTTGTGAGGGACGGGGCACACCTTTCGGATCGTCTGCACGGGAAGCAGGACGATCGAAAAGATAGGAGGCCGCGATGGAGAACAAGACCAACGTTCGTTTGCCTGACTATTTGCAAACTCCCTTGCCTGCCCACAAAGGGCACGCAGATATCATTGACTTCCTGCTTGCAGATTGTGACATGCCCGACTGGTTGCGGGCCGATACGCACGGACAGGGGCGTTATCGCCCGGCCCGCGGGGCCATTCGCGCCGTTCTTGACGTGCGTGAACGCTTTAACGGCCAGCATCGCCCGGTCAGCTTTGAAGAATTTCATGCCGGCATGACCGAACTTGCCCATCATCTGCCCGGCCCGGACCAGACCCGGTTCGAAATTGATGCCAAGGTTCAGATTTATTGGCGCTACCTGCAAGGTGTCGAACGTCAGGTCTGGCGCACGGCAATTTCGGTTGCCCATGTGGCCCTTGATCATTTTCCGGTGGTCCGGGAATTCAGGGCCCTGATCGAAGAGGTGGTTGTCAGCCGCGACTGGCTTGAACGCAGGCTTGAGGTCGTCGAACACAGTTTCCAGACCCCGGTGACATCGCACAATGAAACCGTGCGCAAAGCCTTGATGCGGCTGAAACGCATGTCGCCAGGTGATCGTCTGCAATTGTTTAACAAGGCCCGGATGCGGCGCCCGGAATTGCGCAATATCGATATGCGCGAACCCGATAAGTGGGCTGATCTTGTCACCGGTGATCTTGGTCTGTCACCGCGCGAAGGCACGATCTGCTAAGGAAATATCGTTCCGGAAAGACAGTTTGGTTTGTGGGTGGGGAATGCTGCCAATGGCAGCAGAAGGGTGCGGTCTTTGGGCCGCACCTTTTCTTATGTGCATGGTCCTGGGGTGTAAGGGTTGTCTTGCTTGCCGCGGGCGGGCAAAGTGAGGCGGTCATATTCCGGGGCCATCAATGAACGACGCGAAAAGATTGTTTTCCTTTGTCTTCTGCCTGTTTGGCGTCGCCATTTGTCTGATGCCTGTGGCACAAAATGCGCGGGCCACAGAAAACAATGGATGGTTTTCCGTGCCTCATGGGGCTTTTCACTGGCAGCTGCAGGGTGAAATTGCTGTCGATCCGGCCAGCATTGCTGTGATTGGTGCTGATCTTGATGAAACAACCGCGCTTCAGGTGGCGAAATGGCGCAAGGCGGGACTTTATCCGGTTTGCTATATCAATGTCGGCGCACTTGAAGACTGGCGCGACGATTATCATCAGTTCCCGACGGATGTGGTTGGCAATGCCTATTGGGGTTGGGACGGCGAATACTGGCTTGATATCGCCCATTATGAACGCTTTGCCGATATCATGACGGCCCGGTTTGACCGGTGCCGGCAAAAGGGATTCTTGGCGGTAGAACCCGATAATATTGACGGTTACGAAGCCGATCAGTCAAACAGGACAACGGGATTTAAGCTCACACGTGAAGATCAGGTGCGCTATGTCGAATGGCTGATTGATCTGGCCCATGATCGCGGTCTTGCCATCGGACAGAAAAATGCCTCCGAACTTGTCGATGATCTGGTGGACCGGATGGATTTTGCGCTACTTGAATCGGCATTCCGGCTTGGCTTCATGGATGAATTTGATCCCTATATTGCACAGGGAAAGCCGGTCTTTGCCGTGGAATATTTTGAAGAGGGGGCGGATCCGGCCCTATTTTGCCCGGCAGCCCGCAAGCATGGTTTTCAGGGTGTGATTGCCGGGCTTGAGCTTGATCAAACACCGCAAAACTGCCCTTGATCCCGCATGCGCTTTCGCCGCATTGTGGGGGCGCACTTCAAAGGGATGAAACCATGACCGATAAAAGCCAGCCAGACATTGATATCAACGCGCGCCATGATGAAAAAATGAAGAAAATCAAGGCCGCGCGCGACAAGATGATGGCCCAGAAGATCGATAAAAAGGGCCTGATCATTGTCCATACCGGCAAGGGCAAGGGCAAATCATCCTCGGCCTTTGGCATGGCAATGCGCTGTGTCGGCCATGACATGAAGGTCGGTGTGGTTCAGTTCATCAAGGGCGGCTGGGAAACCGGCGAGGCAAAACTGCTTAAAAAGTTCCCCGATCTTTGCGAATTCCACGCCATGGGCAATGGTTTCACCTGGGAAACCCAGAACCGTGCGCAGGATGTCGCACTGGCGCGTGAAGCCTGGAACAAGGCGCTGGAAATGCTGCGTGATCCAAGCTTTGCCATGGTCATCCTTGACGAGATCAATATCGTTCTGCGCTATGATTTTCTGCCGCTTGGCGATGTGCTTGAAGCGCTTTCAAACAAGTTGCCCGATCAGCATATTGTCCTTACCGGCCGTAACGCGCCCGATACCCTGATCGAGGCTGCTGATCTGGTGACCGAAATGACCATGATAAAGCACCCGTTCCGCGAACAGGGCATCAAAGCCCAGATCGGTGTTGAGTTCTGATCAATCTGGCGCGATATCGCCGTTATTGGGGAACAAGGTGAAAGTTTTGAAACCGGAATGAACGTGCAATCTGTTCCTGCCCTGATGCTTCAGGGGACCGGATCTGATGTCGGTAAATCCATGCTGGTTGCCGGATTGTGCCGCGCCTTTGCCCGGCGTGGCCTGCGCGTGCGCCCGTTCAAGCCGCAAAACATGTCCAACAATGCCGCTGTCACCGATGATGGCGGCGAGATCGGCCGTGCGCAGGCGCTTCAGGCCCGTGCTGCCGGGGTTCCAACCACGGTCCATATGAACCCGGTCCTGCTCAAGCCACAAAGTGATATCGGCGCGCAGGTTGTCGTACAGGGTAAAGTCCTGACCAGTGCCAAGGCGCGCGATTACTATCGTCTCAAACGTGATCTTTTGCCCAAGGTCATCGAAAGTTTCGAGGTGATGGCGCGTGATGCCGACCTTGTCCTTGTCGAAGGGGCCGGGTCACCGGCGGAAGTCAATCTCCGGGCGGCTGACATCGCCAATATGGGCTTTGCCGAGGCGGCGAAAGTCCCGGTCATTCTGGTGGGCGATATTGATCGCGGCGGGGTCATCGCATCCATCGTCGGTACCCATGCGCTTTTGTCCGACGATGATCGCACATGGCTAAAGGGCTATGTGATCAACAAGTTCCGCGGTGATGTGTCGCTGTTTGCATCGGCAACCGACATCATCGAACAGGCATGCGGGCTAAAAAGTTACGGTATCGCAACATATTGGCAGGGCGCGCATAAACTGCCCGCCGAAGATGGCGTGGCCCTTGAAAAAGCGGGCAAATATCAGCGCCGCGCAGATGGTGCGGCGAAGGACAACCATGCCAAGGATAATGGAGAAGCCGGGCGCGTGATCCGGATCGCCGTGCCACATCTGCCGCGCATTGCCAATTTCGATGATCTTGATCCGCTGGCGGCCGAGGATGATGTCGACCTTCTGGTGATCAAACCCGGTCAGGTGATCCCTGCCGACTGTGACCTGGTGCTTTTGCCCGGCTCAAAGTCGACCATGGCGGATCTGCGTTTCCTGAAAGAACAGGGCTGGGATATCGACATTCTTGCCCATCACCGGCGCGGCGGCTTTGTCATCGGGATTTGCGGCGGCTATCAGATGTTGGGCCGGATGGTCCATGATCCTGACGGGGTCGAAGGCAAAGCGGGAAGCGAGGCGGGCTTGGGTCTTCTGGATGTTGAAACCGTCATGGCGGGTGACAAGACACTGCGCAAAACCGATGGCGTAACGACATCGGACGCCGTTCGAGGGGTACTTGAGTGCGGGATCGCGGTCAGCGGCTATGAAATCCATATGGGCCAGACCGAGGGACCAGACCGCGTGCGGGGCTGGCTGGCACTTGACGGGCTTGATAGCCCCGATGGCGCGATCAGTGCCGATGGCCGGGTGTTGGGATGCTATTTGCACGGGCTGTTTGGCTGTGACGCGTTCCGTCACGGCTTTCTGGCGGCAATTGGTGGCGATGACGGCCCGCGCCAAAGCAGTTTCGATGCCGGAGTCGACGCCGCCCTTGATGAACTGGCGGACCATCTTGAAACCTGTCTTGACCTTGACGGGTTGCTTGAACTGGCAAAAAGTCGCGGCAAATAGCACCGCCTTCGGATTTCTGACAGCAAGTCTTGTCAAAAGCGTGAAAATCGCACGACATTTGCGTTGAAGGCCTTTACTTCCGTCCTGTTGCGTGGTTTGACAGATTTTGCAATTCCGGTTCTGAAATGAACTGTGTGAATTGCCGTTTTGCCAATATCTGAACACCGCTGGCGGGTCTTTGCAAAACGTTCATCCTTGGTCGGGTATCTTCACGTTTATGCGTCAGTTATATCATTTTTGGCTTTCACCATATTCGCGCAAAGTGCGCCTGGTTCTGGCCGAGAAAAAACTAGATTTCGAATTGAAAGCCGAACCGGTTTGGGAACGGCGCGACGAGTTTCTGTTGCTCAATCCGGCCGGTGAAGTCCCGGTGCTTGAGGATGAGGACGGAACGGTTCTGTGTGACTCGACCGTGATTTGCGAATATCTCGACGAGATTTCTGACGAGGAACCCAAGCTGCTGGGTTCAAACCCCAAGGAACGCGCCGAAATCCGCCGTCTTGTTGCTTGGTTTGACGGTAAGTTTAACCGCGAGGTCACCGATCATCTGCTTGGTGAAAAGCTTCTGAAACGGTTCTTTTCCACCGGCACCCCAGATACCAAGGTGCTGCGTGCCGGTCGGACCAATGCCGCCTATCATCTTGATTATATCGGCTGGTTGTTTGAACGCCGGAACTGGCTTGCCGGGGATCATCTGACCATGGCTGATCTTGCTGCTGCCGCACAGATTTCCGTGATCGACTATATGGGCGATATCAACTGGTCCAAACATCCGCGCGCCAAGGATTGGTATATGCGGATCAAAAGCCGTCCGTCCATGCGTGATATTCTGGCTGATCGTCAGGCCAGCTTCCCGCCATCCAGTCACTATGCGGAACTGGATTTTGAATGACGAATTCATCCAATCTTGATGAATTCTATCCGGTCGGTGGGCTAAATACGGCAAGTTACGATCTTCGCGCTGATCTTGATCGCAAAATTTTCGAAGATCCCATTCCATTCTATACACGCCTTGCCAAAAGCCTTGCGGGATCGCTTGGCGTGCTTGAGCTCGGTTGCGGCACCGGACGGATCAGTGCCGCGATTGCCGATCTTGATATTGCGGTCGAAGGACTGGACCTGTCCCCGGCCATGCTGGATCAGGCACGTGCCAAATATCCCGATCTTGTCTGGCATCCCGGCAATATGTGCGACTTTGATCTGGGCCGGGTATTTGATCTGGTCATCATCCCGTTTCGCGGGCTTCAGGAAATCACCGATGTCCATGATCAGCGCCGTGCCCTTGCACGGGCCTTTGCCCATCTCAAACCCGGCGGGGTCATCGCACTTGATCTGATGGATCCTGATTTGCGTTATTGCCTGCCCGAAGGCGATCCCGATTTTGTCGAATTGCCGATCTTTCCGATGCCCGACGGGGTCGGAAAGCCAGACAGCCAATTGCGGATCACGGCGATGGAGCGCACCAACGATCCCCTGACCCAGCGATTTAGCGAACATTGGCGGTTCGAGGAAGTCGGTCCGGATGGCGTGGTTCTTCGGCGCGAAGACGCCTGGCATCATTTGCGCTGGGTGACGCGCAGCGAAATGCGATTGATGCTGGAACTTTCCGGGTTTGTTTCGATATCGGAATTTTCTGATTTCAAGGGCAGTCCACCCAAATATGCCACCAATCAGGTCTGGATGGCAAAACGGCCGGACTGATGTCCGGCCGCTTGAATTCTGATCCGGCTTCCGACTGATCAGTTGCCAGCAAACTTTTTCGATGCTGCCATTGTTTCAAGGCGTTCTTCATCGGTCAGCGGCACCAGACCGTTATCGACAAGAAGACCTTCTGCGCCAATCACGGTTTCCGAAACATAGGTGGTGATAAAGGCATTGAGCGACCTGACAAGCTGTTCATGGTCGTCCTTGACGTAAAGATACAGCGCACGCGACCCAGGATAACTGCCATCAAGGATGGTTTCGTAATCAGGTCCGATGCCGTTGATCGTGATGCCCTGAAGCTTGTCACGGTTTCGTTCAAGATTGTTAAAGCCCATCACCCCAAAGGATGTCGGGTCTTTTTCAAGCTTGCTGATGACAAGGCGATCATTTTCACCTGCCTCGATATAGGCCCCGTCTTCGCGGATGGTTCGGCACAGCAACCGGAAGCTGTCAGGATCGGATGATTCAAGACTTGCGATATCGGCAAAGGTTGAACAGCCCTTATCGAGCAAAAGCTGCCCCATAAGGTCGCGGGTGCCCGAGGTCGGCGGCGGGCCGTAAACGCGGATTTTCAAATCCGGCAATGACGGATCGACATCAGACCATTTGACATTGGGGTTGGGCACACTGGCGCCATTGACCGGGATGGTACGGGCAAGGGCCAGATAAAGCTGGCGGGCAGTAAGTTCCATGGTCGGCGCTTCGCGCGATCCCAAAAGAACGATGCCGTCATAGCCGATTTTGATTTCGCTGATATTGCGGACCGAATTGGCCGCACAAATTGCGGTTTCCGAACCGGAAATCGGACGCGATGCATCAACGATATCGGGATATTGTTCCCCGATCCCGCCACAAAACAGCTTGAAGCCACCGCCAGAACCGGTGCTTTCAACAACAGGAGCCGGTTGACCGGTGGTTTTGGCAAAATATTCCGCGACCTTGGTGGTTAGCGGAAAGATTGTCGACGAGCCGACGATACGAACCTGATCACGTGCCTGTGCCACAGAGACAGCAGAAACAAGTGCGACAGACGCGGCAAGGGCAGTCAAGGCAAGCGTACGACGCATTACGTCCCCCAAAATGGTGTTCGGTCAAAATCCGGTATGATTCTCTACCGGACATATACAAGGAAACTGACCACAGCAAACCTAGTTTGATCCGGTGTGAACATCCATCTTCTCTATATTCGCTTTTGCCGCATCAGCGACAGGGGTTCCGTTTGAATTTTCTATGACATTTAGCCAGTCACGACGTGCCAGATCGTTTTTCCCGGCAATCCGGTAAAGCTTTCCGCGTTCAAAAAGTGCCTGAACATTCCCCGGTTCAAGATTGAGCGCATTGTCAATGTCGGTCATGGCAAGGTCATAGCTTTCAAGCATCCGCCAGGCCGATGCCCGGTAAATCAGGACATCTGCCTGATCGGGTTGCAGATCAAGCGCCTTGTTCAGATCATCAATGGCATCCCAATATTGCCCGGCAAGCCCAAGCGCCATGGCGCGATCAACCCAAAGTTGCGGGTTGTTGGGCACCAGTTCAAGCGCACGACTTTGATCGCGCCAGGCAAATTCAAGATTGTTTGCCATCATCCATGCCTGTCCGGCCTGTGCCAGCATCCCGGCGACAACCCCCGGCTCGGCGGTGCTGTCCTTGGCCAGCGCATCCAGTCTGGTTGCGGCTTCTTCATATTTGCCAAGCGATATCAGTGCGACCGCAACGCAATGACGTGCGGGTTCACCGCCACCCATGTCGCGCCAGGCGATTGCACTTTCAAAACCGTCTTCGGGTTTAAGCTGGGCCAGCTTGATGCAGTCCTGATATTGCTGCTTTTCCTCAAGCGTCAGGGTGCCGTTGCTGTCCGTCTGGGCATGAAGGTCCGGTGCTGTCCAGATGCCAGCAAACCCCGCCAGCAGAAGAACGCCTGCTGCGCGTGCAAATGTGGATCGGCCGCAAAGATGTGACATGGTTTCAAAAGCTCCGTTTCTGGCAAAACCGGGTCGCCGACAGCATAGGGGATGATGCCCCCGCACCGCCATGCCTGAATGCCCCGATGCCCCAAAAAACAGGATGAAAACGGCAAGATAATGATTGTCTGATCCATTCGGCTGTGCGGTACCGAATTCCGGTGCAGACCAAAAGGTTTTGTATCGCGCCGTCCGCGCCGTTACTGTGCGCATTATGAGATCATGCGTAAGATACAGGTGCCTATATGACCAATAAGCTGTTTTGTTTCGGGTTGGGTTTTTCCGCACGTCTGGTTGCCAATCAATTGCAGGGCGAAGGCTGGAAAATTGCCGGAACCACCCGAAATGCAGACAAGGCCAAACAGCTTGAGGCAGACGGGATCGAGCCGTTTATTTTTGGCGATGATCAACCGGTTGCCGATATCAAAACCGCCCTTCGCGGGGTGACCCATGTCCTGGTTTCTGCCCCGCCCGGCGGGCAAGGGGATCCGGTGATCCATCATCATGGCAATGATCTTGCGGCATTGCCCGAAGGCACATGGATTGGCTATCTGTCGACGACAGGTGTCTATGGGGATCGTGACGGTGCAGAAGTCAGCGAAGAAGACGAACTTTTGCCCAGCGGCAAGCGCGGCCGACGTCGGGTGACTGCGGAAAAGGCATGGTTTGATCTGGGCCGTCGTCATGGATTATGCGTGCAAAGTTTCCGTCTGGCGGGGATTTACGGGCCGGGCCGCAATGCCCTTGAAACCGTTCGTGCCGGTCGTGCGCGCCGGATCATCAAACCCGGTCAGGTTTTTTCGCGTATCCATGTCGAAGACATCGCCCAGACCGTTTTGGCATCAATCAAGCGCCCTGATTGCGGGGCTGCCTATAATGTCTGCGATGATGATGCGGCCCCGCCCCAGGACGTGATTGTTTATGCCTGCGGGATGCTTGGCATTGATCCGCCTGCAGAAGAAGATTTTGCCACCGCCAGGCTCAGCCCGATGGCAGCAAGTTTTTATGAAGACAACAAGCGGGTTTCGAACGCACGTATCAAGGAAGAACTTGGTGTCAAGCTTCGCTATCCCGATTATCGGGCCGGTCTGACGCCACTTTATGATGAAATATTGGCCCGATTGGAATCCCACGAGGAAATTGATTAATCTCGGCGCATTGTTGACCCGTATGACGCGTCGTATATAACCCAAGAGCCTGCGGACACTCATATCGTTCTCTGTTCGGGCACAATATGAATGTCCACAGGATAACATCGACCGGGTGGTCAGGCCTGACTGGCCCGGAAGGCATCTAACGCTGGCATGTCTCGCGGAAGGTCTTCTGCGCATATTGTCATCGGCAAGGAGAAAGCAAGCATGGATCGTCGTATCGTAACCGTTTTCGGTGGCACCGGATTTGTCGGACGTCACATCGTCAAGCGTCTGCTTGAACGTGACTTTATCGTTCGCGTCCCGACCCGCAGCTTCGAGCGCGTCAAAAAGCTCAAACCGATGGGCTATCTCGGTCAGGTCGTTCCGGTCCATTGCGATGTGCGCAACGAAGACAGCATCAAGGGCGCAATCGAAGGGTCCGAGGCCGTCATCAACCTGCTTGGCATTCTGTACGAACGTGGCAGCAACAATTTCCTCAACATCCATGTAAAAGCGGCGAAACGCATCGCCGAAGAAGCCAGGGCATGTGGCGTAAAGACCATGGTGCATATGTCCGCACTTGGTGTGGATAAAAACAGTGCCGCCAATTATGCGACATCGAAACTTGCCGGTGAAAATGCCGTGCGCGAGGTCTTCCCGAATGCGGTGATCTTCCGTCCGTCGGTCATCTTTGGCCCGAATGACAATTTCCTCAACAAATTCGCAACGCTGGCGCGTTTTTCGCCCATTTTGCCGGTGATTGGTGCGCCGGGTCTGCCGAAAGTCGATCTTGGCGAAGGCAAGGTTGATATTCTTGGCGACGGTGGCCCGAAATTCCAGCCGGTCTATGTCGGCGATGTTGCCGATGCGTTTGTCGCAGCTGTTTGTGACCCGTCGCTTGCGGGCAAGACATTTGAACTGGGCGGGCCGGAAACCTATTCCTTCATGGGTCTTCTGCGCGACATGCTGCGTATCACCCGTCAACGCGCCATTCTGATGCCTGTTCCGTTCTGGCTGGCCTCGATCAAGGCGTTCTTCCTGCAATTCCTGCCGGTGCCGCCGATGACACCCGATCAGGTCCGGTTGCTCAAGGTCGATAATGTCGTGTCCGAAGGTGCGGCGGGTTTTGCCGAACTGGGAATTACCCCCAATAGCCTTGAAGCCGTGGCACCGTCCTATCTGAAACGGTTCTGCCCGCCACGCAAATCCGGCGAGTTCCGCCGCTTTGTCTGAGGCAGCCCAGATCTTGAATACGAAAAACCCCGCCAGTTTTCGGCGGGGTTTTGCATTTCGGGGCAGCGTTTGATTTACGCGCGGTCCTTATCGGTCGCCCAGACCCAGTGCGCGTCCCCGTGCATTTTCAAGATGCTGGCGCAGGCAAATTGCGGCCTGTTCAGGATCGCGCTTTTCAAAGGCTGCGATAATGGCAAGGTGATCGTTCATCACATTCTGCAACAGGCTTTCTGTCAGTCGGAAACGTTCCTGTCGGATCAGGCGAATTTTGACGGAATTGACCTTGTAGATCTTTGAAATGATTTCATTATCAAGTGAATCAATGATCGTATCGTGAAGCGACCAATCCACCGCCTGGGCATGCTCAAGCAGTTCCGGGGTGATGCCGTTTTCACGGGCTGACTCCAGAACATCTTCATGGGCCTTACGCAGTTTGGCCAGCATCTTGTCGCTGGCCTGCACTGTGAATAACCGGGCTGCTTCGAGTTCAAGAAAAATACGCAGCTGAAACGCATTGCGCACCAGATCAAGGTCGATATGGGCGACTTGCATACCGCGCTGGGGAACAGTGGTGATCAGACCATCCGCCTCAAGGCGGGGGATCAGTTCACGGATGGCACCAAGCGGCATATCGGTAATTTCGACCAGTTCACGTTGCGAGATAAACTGACCGGGCCGGATGTCACGGGCCAAAAGATGTTCGGTGAAGCTGTTATAGGCTTCGCTTCGCCGACTCTGTCTTGCTGGTTGCCGCTTGTTTTCGCTCATCAATCATTCCTGGTTGCGAACAGGGTATCGTAAGTATTTGTGATCCACTCATACTGTTCCTGTGTCAGTTCGACAAGCGGTGCGCGCACGCGTGACCACTGGGCAGAGTCGGTGATGTGGCCAACAAGCGCCTTTACCGCTGGTGTCACCGGCAATTCGACAAGGGCATTTACAAGCGGTGCCAGACGCTGATCGGGGGTTTCGCCATCCAGAAGCGGGATCAGAAGGTCCGGTGCAAAGTTGGCGACACCACTGATTGCACCCGATCCGCCAAGCGCAATGGCCGCGCCCAGAATGCGTTCATCGCCGATCAGGATGTGACGGTCTGCAAACCGGTCGAGCAGGGTTTTGGCATTTTCCCAGTCACCTGATGAATCCTTGACCCCGGCAATCATGGCAGGGTGGCTTTCAATCAGTGCCGCGATCATGTCGGGGCAGATCGGGGCGGCTGTAACCTGCGGGATATGGTACAGAATGACCTGAAGACGGGTGTCGCTGATGGCATCAAGAAACTGTCTGAACCAGGTGATCTGACCGGCATCACTGGACCCTTTGAAATAATAGGGTGGTGTGACCAGAACATATTTGCTGCCAAAAGAATCGGCCGTTTTTGCGGCGGAAATTGCATCGCCAAGTGCGGATTCGATGATGCCAACAACGATCTGGGCCGGTTCAATACCCGATGCCAGAAGGGCTTTGTGCGCAGCAACTTTTTCATCACGCGAAAGGTGCGGACCCTCACCGGTTGTCCCGCCAAGTGTGAAGGATGAACATCCCTTGGCAATCAATGATTTGGCATGTTTACACAGCAGATCGGTGTCGATCGCACCGGTGCTGGTAAAGGGCGTTGTGATCGCAGCCGAGATGCCGAATTTGTCTGTTTTGGTGACGGGCATGACACATTCCTGTTTCGAGCCATTTGACATGGCGCAGTGTTTATCGGTATTGAAACAGTTGTCTATCACTAACATGTTAGTTATACAATAGGTGTCGTGTCAGTGCAGATGTTGTTGATTCTCATCTGCGGAAAGACCTAAAAACAATAACGACACATCAGAAAAACAGACACTTAATGTCCTTTAGGGAGGATCCAATGACCAAAACACCCATGGCACGCAGTCTGGTAAGAATTGCATCGGCCGCAATTTGCACATTTGCGATTGGCGCAACATCTGCCTTTGCGGCGGACGCGGTCAAGCTGCGCATCTCAACGCCTGCCGTTGAGTCCGACTGGCATGCCAAGATGCTGACCGTCTTCAAGGACGAGCTTGCAAAGACCGCGCCGGGCGAATTCGATGTTGAAATCCATCTCAATGCCAGCCTGTTCAAACAGGGTACAGAGCCCGCAGCAATGCAGCGTGGTAATCTCGATATGGCGATGATTTCAGCACAGGATATCGCCAAGCAGATTCCGGCATGGTCGGTTTTCACCGCCGGTTATCTGATCCGTGATCCGGAACATCAGAAAAAGGTTTTCAACAGCGACATCGGGAAGAAGTTCTATCAGATGGTCGCAGATGACATGGATATCGAGATTCTTGATGTCGGTTATCTTGGCACGCGTGAGCTTAATCTTGCCAATGACAAGAAAATTACCACCCCGGATGACCTCAAAGGCGTGAAACTGCGCATGCCGGGCTCCGATGCATGGTTGTTCCTTGGCAATGCGCTTGGCGCAGACGCAACTCCGCTTGCATTTGGCGAAGTTTACACCGGCCTTCAGACCGGAACGATTGATGGTCAGGACAACCCGCTGCCGACCGTCAAGGCCGTCAAATTCTATGAAGTGACCAAACAGATCGTTCTGACAGATCATCTGGTCGATGCGGTTTTCCTGTCGATGGCTAAAAACACCTATGATGACTTGTCTGCAGATCAGCAGAAAAAGGTAAAGGACGCCGCAGCAGTTGCAACCGCCTATAACAACAAGATGCGTATTGAAGACGAAAAGTCGCTGATTGATTTCTTCAAGAAAGAAGGTCTGTCGATTTACGCGCCTGACGTTGCGGCATTCCGCACCAAAGTCCAGAATGCCTATCTGGAAAGCGAGTTTGCCAAGGATTGGCCGGAAGGCATCGTTGAACAAATCAATGCGGTGAAGTGATTAGATCGTGCGTGATCTGAGCAGACCCTTCAAAAAAGGTGCCGAAATCATCGCGGTGGCATTGTTTATCGCGATGTTCGGGACCTTTCTTCTACAGATTTTTGCGCGTTATGTTCTCAATAGCCCGCTGGGCTGGACGGTCGAGCTATGCATCATCCTGTATATCTGGCTGGTGTTCTGGACGTCTGCTTTCTTGCTGCGTGAACATGACCATGTATCGTTCAATATGCTGTTTCTTGCCGCACCGACACGGGGGCGGCGGGTTATGGCAATTCTTGGTCTTGGATGTATTGCGGCGGCCTTTATCGCCGGATTCCCGGTGATTGTGGATTACGTCATGTTCATGCGGATCGAAAAGGCGCCTGTTACGCGCATCACCCTTGACTATGTCTATGCAATTTTCCCGGTCTTTATCGTCGCGCTGATTATCCGGAGCCTGATTTCCTTGTGGCGTCTGATGCGCGCCAAAAGCTATGGCCAGGAAATTGCGGCAATCGCTGGCGATCCGACACAGCCGGACCAATCGCTTTGTGATCCGTTTGTGACAAAGGAGCCAAAGGCATGAGTATGGCTTTTTTGATCAGCCTTGGCGGCTTCCTGTTGCTTGGTGCGATTGGGATGCCTATTGCAATCGCGGCCTTTGCGGCGTCAATCGGCTATATGTTCATTTCCGGACAGGATGTCGGTCTGGTCGCTGAGCAGGCCTTGAACGGTCTGTTTAACAGTTATGTTTTGCTGGCCGTGCCCCTGTTTATCCTGGCGGCCAACTTCATGAATGCCGGAACGATCAGTGACCGGTTGCTGACATTTTGTATTGCGATTGTCGGACGTTTTCGTGGCGGGCTTGCCCATGTCAATGTGCTTGCCAGTGTCATTTTTTCGGGCATGTCGGGGTCGGCAATTGCCGATGCGGCGGGAATCGGGCGGGTTATCATTGATCTGATGACCCGAAATAACCGTTATCCTGGCGGCTATGCCGCAGCCCTGACGGCGGCATCGAGCGTTATTGGTCCGATCATCCCGCCTTCGATCCCGATGATCCTTTATGCACTGATTTCGGGGTCATCGATCGGTTATCTGTTCCTGGCCGGGATTGTGCCGGGACTGTTTCTGGCCTTGGTCCTGATGATCCTGAATGTCGTGATTGCCCGCAAACGGGATTTCAAACGTGATGATGTCGTACCATTGCGCGAAATTCCGCGCGTGACGATGCGCGCTTTCCCGGCGCTGATGTTGCCGGTGATCCTGCTTTACGGGATTTATGGCGGTATCACCACCCCGACCGAGGCCGCAGCAATTGCAGCAGTTTATGCGCTTATACTTGCCGCACTGTTTTACCGGTCGGTCAGTTGGAAGGATTTCTATCTTCTGGTGCTCGACGGGGCCAAATCGACCTCGGTCGTGGGGCTGATCATCGCGTCGGCTTTGGTGCTGAACTATCTGGTGGCAAGTGAAAACCTGCCTGCCCTTGTCGCGGACGAGCTGGCCGCGACCAACATGTCGCCCCTGGTCTTTATGCTGGTGATCAATGTGATCATTCTGGTACTGGGATGTCTGTTTGATGCGACGACACTGCTTTTGATCGTGGTGCCGCTTTTCCTGCCAACCGCAGAGCTTCTTGGCATTGATCTGGTTTATTTCGGTGTCGTGATCACGATTAACATCATGATCGGTCTCATCACGCCGCCTTATGGCATTTTGCTGTTTGTTCTGAACGGTGTTACGGGCATTCCGTTACGCGACATCATTCGTGAAATATGGGTATTTGTCGCAGCCTTGATCGGGGCATTGATCGTGCTGGTGCTGATCCCTGACATGGTTCTGTGGTTGCCCCGCCTGTTTGGTTATACAGGCTAGAAGGCAGGCCCTGCAAAATCAGCGGCCCCAAATAAAAACCCCTCCGCCGGGCCAGCCGACGGAGGGGTTTTCTTTGTTGAAAAACAGAATTAGCCTGCCCGGACGCGGGCGACAAAGCCGTTTGCTTCTTCCTGAAGACGCTGGGCCTTGGTCAGAAGCTCCTCGGCCGTGCCACGGGCATCGCCCGAAAGTGTCTGAACGGCCTCGGCAGAACGGGAAACTTCGGTCATGTTTGCCGAAACATCGCGAACGCCACGGGCTGCTTCCTCGGAACCACTGGCGATCTCGGCGGTGGCGGAACCCTGTTGACGCATGGCAGCCGCGATAGAGCTTGAAATCGTGTCGACTTCGCCGATCGTGGTTGCGATGGCCGAGATCATCTCGACGGCGGATGCACTGACGGTGCGCATTTCGTCGATCTGGCGGCTGATATCCTCGGTCGCACGCTGGGTCTGGGTTGCAAGGTTTTTGACCTCGTTGGCAACCACGGCAAAGCCCTTGCCGGCATCACCGGCACGTGCAGCCTCGATTGTGGCATTCAGCGCAAGAAGGTTGGTCTGATCGGCAATTGTGTTGATCAGATCAATGACTTCACCGATTTTCTCGGCCGTATCGGAAAGCTGGCGAACGGTAACATCCGAACGGCGGGCTTCCTCGACAGCAGAACGTGAGACTTCCTCGGCTTTGCCAACCTGGCGTTCGATTTCGGCGATTGATGCCGAAAGTTCCTCGGTCGCAGACGAGACCGAGCTGACATTTTCCGACGCATTGTGCGAGGCATTGCTGACATCGGTTGCCCGGACAACGTTTTCACCGGCATTCGATGCCATATGATCGACCGCATTGCGCATTTCGGTGATCTGGGTCAGAAGGTCAGTGACCAGTCCATTGACCGAACTTTCAAAACCGTCAGCCATTTCAAGAAGGGCCGCACGACGTTGCTGTTCGGCACGTTCCTCGTTGGCCTTGTTCTGGGCCCGGAGTTCTTCGGCCTCAAGCGCGTTTTCGCGGAAGGTTTCGACCGCACGGGCCATGGCCGCAATTTCATCTGATCCCTTGTCGGCAACCGGTGTGCGCAGATCGCCATTGGTCAGACGATCCATGGCACTGTTCAGGCCAATCAGCCGGGCCAGAAGGTTGCGCTGGACATAAAGCCAGATGATCAGGATTGAAATGATGATGGCCGCCGCTGCAACAATCAGCATTACGGTTTCGGCAACCGTGATGGTCTTGCTGACATCGGCATTGGCAGCATCAATCTTGCTGCGCATTTCGCCCAGCAACTGATCGGCTGTTTCCCCAATACCATTGGCAATGGTTGTGGTTTGTTCAAGCAGATCGGCAAGGACAACCTGTTGTTCAAGACCGCGCTGACGCAGGGTAAACAGGTTCTTCTCACTGTTGGGATCAAGTCCGGTCGACAGGGTTTTGAAGTTTTCCTCCGAACGGGCCTTAAGGTCATCAACCGGAATTTCGGCAATGCTGGCACCCATCTGCGTGATGATCGGACTGGACCAGAATTTGACGCGATCAAGGCCGTCAATATCAGTAGCTGAACTTGCAATTCGGGCCAGATCGGGGATCTTGAGGGCCAATGCGCGAAGCTCGGCCATGTTCTGTGCGGTCAGGGCGTCTTCATCAATCAGCTGATCGAGAAGATCAAAAATCTCGCCTTCCCTGTCCGCCTTGCCAACCAGACTGTAAAGTTCACCGGCATTGTTGGTCAGCGTCATGTTGGCGTTGGTCGAGAGTTCACGCGAACTGACTTCAATCGCACCAGCAGCACGGATGATCTCATCAAGCATGGACGCAAGTTCGTCCCGATTGGTAAAGACCCCACCCATGGTCTCTTCCAGACGGCGGATATTGACGATCATTTGCCCGGTCTGATCCGAGAATTGCTGCAATATCTCGTTATTCACCCCCAATGCCGCCAAACCGGAAATATGATCATTCATCTGGTTTTCGACAGCATCAAGCGTTGCGGTCGCAGCAACAACTTCGTCATGGCTGGTCGCACTGGCAACCGCGCGTGCAATACGAATGATCGCATCGCTGCTGGCATAAAGCTCCTGCCCGTTGACAAGGGCAGGAATCGCTTCTGCAGTGACGACCCGTTGCTGGGACTCAGTCATACGAAAAGAAAAAACCGCCAGTGCGGCGGCACAAACAGCAAGTAGAGCAATGGGGACAATCGCCGCCATTAGCCTACCGCGCAAACCAACTTTGCCGGTCATGATATTCCCACTCATGGATTGTTTTGATTTATATGAGCCAAGCGCCATTTATGGCCGGTAACTTGTCTCTGACGGTTATTTCCGTCCTTGGGAATATTATTGAATCAAAGTCAGAAGCGGTCTAGTGGTGTTTGTGTTGCAATGTTGCGAAATTAGTTTTCATCAAGAAACTTTTGAACGCTTTTAAGTATAACTTCCCGGGTGTGTGCTTGCGTTACTGGTGCGGCACCCGGCCGTTCAATCATGATCACCGGCAGGCCAAGATTGCGAGCGGCCTCGATTTTGGCAAATGTCGCCGTGCCGCCACTATTCTTGCAGACGATCACATCAATCCCGTGGCGTTCAAGAAGTTCGGTCTCGCTTTCGACGCTGAACGGGCCACGGGCAAAAAGCCATTCCCCGTATGCCAGATCAAACGGATCGCGCGGGGCATCAACCGTTCGTACCAAAAGCCAGGTCTTTTCAAGGCCTTCAAAGGCATGCAGGTTCTTTGCACCACTGGCGATCAGGGCGCGTGTGCCATGGTCGGGCAGAATACGGGCGGCTTCTTCGATGGAACGGACCGGTATCCAGTTGTCTTTGGGCGTCTTTTCCCAGCCGGGGCGGTAAAACTGGATGCAGGGCATCGCGACTGCGTGGCAGGCTTGCGCGATATTGCTTGAAATCCGGGTGGCATAAGGATGGGTCGCATCAATCACCAGATCAATCTGCTCGCCTTTGACATAGGAAATGATGCCTTCCGGTCCGCCAAACCCGCCAATCCGCACCGGAACCCCGTCCGGGAGGCTGGGTGCACTGGTGCGACCGGCAAGGGATAGTTGCAGCCGGATGTCGCGGCCGAATTCATGCATTAGGTCCTCGGCAATGCGATTAGCGTCCCCGGTACCGCCAAAAATCAGAACATGCTTCGGGCGTTTGGCAGGGCGGGAAAGCGACATGGGCAGTGACCTTGTTGTGATATGTTCAGTGTGCGGATGCAGATCAGGCAGATGTGACCGGTTTGAAGCGGTCAAAATCACCAACACCATGACGCGCAATGATCCGGCCTTCGCGGTCGGTTACCAGGATCTCTACGGCACTTGCGCCATCAAGGGTGGCACGTGCCGATTCAGAGGCCTGACGCGCAATGGTGTCTGCAATATCAACGTTTGCGGCCTGACAAAGTTCCAGAACCTGTTTTGCCGTATTGGCGCAGCGGGTCTGATCCTGAAGATCGGAACTGCCACCTGACAGTTTGACGGTCTCTGCAAGCCGGTCAAAATCGACCTGCGACCGGCTGCTATGAAGGTCAAGATGCCCTTGGGCAAGCTTGACGAGTTTGGCAAAGCCACCGGCAATGCTGACAAATTCCACCGGGTTCTTGCGCAGATATTTCAGCATCCCGCCGACGAAGTCGCCCATATCAAGAATGGCTTCTTCGGGAAGGCCATAAAATGCGCGAATGGCGGCCTCGGATGTTTTACCGGTTGCGCCCGCGACATGGATGCGCCCGGTGGCGCGCGCTACATCAATGCCGCGATGGATGGAATGAATCCATGCTGAACAACTGAACGGGATGACAATCCCGGTCGTGCCCAGAACCGATAAACCGCCGACAATACCCAGCCGTCCATTCCATGTTTTGGTGGCAATTTCCTGTCCGCCGGGAATGGAAATCTCGATCTCGACATCAGGGGTGGCGCCGAATTTTTCGTAAAGCTCGGTGATTTGACCAACCATCATTTCGCGTGGCTTGGGATTGATCGCGGCCTCGCCGGGGGGCAGGGGCAAACCCGGTTTGGTGATGGTTCCGACCCCGTCCCCGGCATGAAAACTGATACCGGCCCCGGGTTTTCCGATGCGCAGGGTGGCAACGATTTCAGCCCCATGGGTGACATCGGGATCATCACCCGCATCCTTGATCACGCTTGCACGTGCCCAGCCATCACCCTTTTCGGCTTTGACCAGCGCAAAAGACGGGGTTTCACCGCGCGGCAAGGTAATGGTGACCGGATCGGGAAACGTACCGGATAGCAGGGCCTGCCAGGCAGCACGGGTGGCGGCGGTGGCACAGGCCCCCGTTGTCCATCCCTTGCGCAGCGGTCCTTCCGGTTTTCTGACCATTCCTCGATTTTTTCCTGTCACTCTGGCATTGGTTCCCGGTATTGATGGCGCGAAGTTCCTGCCATCGCGGGAATTTTAATTAAACATATTAAATTGTGTTGTTCTTTTAATAATACGACAAAATATCGGAAATATGTTGGACGTATCGTTTGATTGTTGTTTAACATATCCTCTTGAAACGGTCCTGCACAGATGGACCGAAATTCACGGAACAGAAGTAGCGCGTAATGACGACTCTTGGTCTTGATTTTCCGGTGTTTGAACCGGGTTGGGTATGGCTGGTTGGTGCGGGTCCCGGGGATCCGGGCTTGCTGACACTTCATGCGGTCAATGCCATGCAACAGGCTGATGTCGTTGTTTATGATGCGCTGGTTGATGAACGGATACTCAATCTTCTGCGTGCGGATGCCAAACGTTTATATGCGGGCAAACGTGGCGGACGTCCGTCGTCAAAACAGACCGATATTTCATTGCAACTGGTCGATCTTGCCAAGCAGGGCTTGCGTGTCCTGCGCCTTAAGGGGGGCGATCCGTTTGTCTTTGGGCGCGGCGGTGAAGAGGGCCTGACCCTTGTTGAGCACAATGTACCCTTCCGCGTGGTGCCGGGCATTACCGCCGGGATTGCCGGGGCGGCCTATGCCGGTATTCCGACAACCCATCGCGATTGCAATTCATCGGTGACCTTTGTCACCGGCCATGGATCAAGTGGCGAGGTTCCCGACAACATCAACTGGGCAGCCCTTGCCAAGGGGGCGCCGGTTCTGGTGATGTATATGGCGATGAAGCATTTGCGCCGGATTTCCTCGGAACTGATGGCCAATGGCCGTTCCGGGGATGAGCCGCTTGCGGTTATCAATCAGGCGACCACAGCCGATCAGGGTATATTGATCACCACGCTTGAAAAGGCGGCCGATGATGTTGAACGTGCCGGTGTTGAACCGCCCGCGATCTGCATTCTGGGCAAGGTTGTCGGTTTGCGGGATCGCCTGAACTGGCTGTCGCCGCAAGACGATGTCAAATCGGTTCGCAATGTGCCGTTCGAACAGGTACTTGAACTGATTTCGACCCCGTCTGATCCGCTAAAAGACTAGGTCACTCCCCTTATTAAATCCATTCCAGTGGATTGATATATATCGTTGTCCGTCAGGCGCGTGCTTGTCACAATCGCCGCAATCGAATTGACCCGGATGGATCATGGACGAACAACAGGTATTGATCCGCATCCTTGAAAGCGGCTGGGCACAATGTGCCGAAATCCTGCGCGATGATGGCGGGGTGATTTTGTCTGCGCTGATTGCCGGGCTTGTCGGCAGTGTTACCCACTGTGTCGGCATGTGCGGGCCTTTTGTGATTTCGCAGGTCACCAGCCGGATGGAACAGGTTCCGCTCGAAAAAATGAGCGAGCTGCGTCGTCTGACCGGGGCGGCTCTTTTGCCTTATCAGTTCGGGCGTTTGACCACCTATTGCCTGCTCGGCGTGCTTGCGGGTTTCTTTGCCGATGGTATCTCGGCATTGACCAGTATCTGGTGGATCGGGCCGGTCTTGCTGGTGCTTGCCGGTGCGTTCTTCCTGATTTTCGGGATCATGGGGTTGCTGCCCCATCTGGGTGGTCTGTTGCCGACTTCTGGTGAAACGCGGTGGTGGAACCGCCTGTTTGGTGGCCGCTTGCGACCGCTTTTTGCTGCCCCCTTTGGCATGCGGGGATATGCACTTGGCATCATGCTGGGTTTTATCCCGTGCGGGCTGGTCTATGGTGCGCTGGTTCTGGCTGCGGCGACCGCAAGTGCGCTGAATGGCGGGGTGGTGATGGTGATCTTTGGTCTTGGCACGGTGCCGATGCTGTTTGTCACAGGCTTTATCGGTCAATACGCTGCCCAGCGGTTTCGCAGCTTGATGGTGCCGGTCGGGCGCGGACTGATGATTGTGAACGGGTTGATCCTGTTTGCCCTTGCCGCAAAGGCAATTGCCTGATCAGGACACCGGATATGTTGTGGAAAGTGTCATATTTACAGGATTTTGTAACGTGGTGTGAGCTTTCCCACAGCTGCTGCCCTTGCAGGATTGCACAGGGCATTTATAGTGCCCCGATAGTTTGGAATGCTTAAAGGCCGGTCAAGTGCGGTCAAAAGAAAAGAGGTAGGACGCGTGAGCAAAAAGACGCTTCTGGCAATTCTGGCGATTGCCCTGGTTCTGGGGATTGGTCTGACCTATCGCCTGATGATGATGGGGACAGAAACCCAGTCATCGGGAATTGCATCCATCGGTGGATCGTTCGAGCTCGTCAATCAGGACGGCAAGACCGTGACCGAGAAGGACTTTGCCGGAAAATATATGCTGATCTATTTCGGCTATACTTTTTGCCCGGATGTCTGCCCGACCGAATTGCAGGTCATGGGCAATGCGCTTGACCAGATGCCGGCTGACCTTGCCAATGAAGTGACACCTGTCTTCTTCACCGTCGACCCCGAACGTGACACGGTCGAGGCCATCAAGGCCTATGTGCCGCATTTCCATGACAGAATGGTCGGCCTGACCGGAACCGTCGCCCAGACGTCGGCGGCGGCAAAAACCTTCCGGGTATATTACGCCAAGGCCATTCCCGAAGGTGAACCGGAAAATACCGACGCCTATCTGATGGATCATTCGTCCTTTGTGTATCTGATGGATCGCAATGGTCAGTTCATTCGCCATTTCAACTATGGCACTGCCCCCGAAGAAATGGCCAAGGGCATCACCGAGGCGGTAAAAAAGAACGGCTGATCGATCGACCGGCAATGTTATGATCGGAATGCTATGATTGGCAGGCGGGGTGGATTATTGTCCCCGATATCACCGCCTGCCTGTCCATCCGTGCCGGAGACCCCGCCATATGCCCCGTGAAAAAGCAGACCCCGTTCCGGGCATTCTGATTGCAGCACCATCGTCCAATAGTGGCAAGACCGTTATTACCCTGGCGTTGTTACGCGCCCTGACCCGTCAGGGGCGCAAGATTGCAGCGGCGAAAACCGGCCCTGATTATATCGACCCGGCATTTCAGGCCGCAGCCTGTCGCGGGACCTGTATCAATCTTGATCCCTGGGCAATGGGCCGTAACCAGATCGCATCGCTGGCCGCAGGCCACGCCACCGGAAAATCGTTTGTGATGTGCGAAGGCGTGATGGGCCTGTTTGACGGGGCGGCAAATGGCGAAGGATCAACTGCCGATCTTGCCGCACAAACCGGCTGGCCGGTGGTTCTGGTGGTCGATGTCAAAGGACAGTCTGCCTCCGCTGCGGCACTGATTTCGGGATTTGCCAATTTCCGCAAGGATATCAATGTCGCCGCCGTGATCCTCAATCGGGTCGGAAGCCCCCGCCATGGCAAGATGATCATTGATGCCTGTGCCAGGCATCTACCGGACTTGCCAATCATCGGGGCGGTTCGCCGGTCTGATGAGCTTACCCTTCCCGAACGTCATCTTGGACTGGTGCAGGCCGGTGAACATCCCAAGCTCGATGCATTCCTTGAGCGTGCCGCAGATATCATTGCCGAGGATGTTGATCTTGATGCGCTGACCGGGCTGGCAGAGCAGACAAAGCCATCTGATCCGCAAGACGGTGATGCGGGCAATCTTGATGATGCCCCCCTTATCGCCCCGCTTGGGCAACGGATTGCCGTGGCGCGTGATCAGGCCTTTGCGTTTTGCTATCCCCATATTCTTGATGGCTGGCGGCGTGCCGGGGCATCTGTCACGTTCTTTTCACCGCTCGCGAACGAGGCCCCCGATCCCGAATGCGATGCGATTTATCTGCCCGGCGGGTATCCCGAACTTCATGCCAGCACACTTGCCGCAGCTGATATCTTCAAGGCCGGAATGCATGAGGCGGCTGCGCGGGACGTTCTGATTTACGGGGAATGCGGGGGCTATATGACCCTCGGGACGGATTTGACCGATGCTGACGGGACGACACATCAGATGCTTGGTCTTTTGCCGCTTTCGACAAGCTTTGCCACCCGACGGCTTCATCTTGGTTATCGCGAAGCCAAAATCGGTATTCCGACACCGTTCGGACCGGCGGGCATGACTGTGCGCGGACATGAGTTCCACTATGCGACGACACTTTCCGAAGACGGGATACCGTTCTGTCGCATGCGCACTGCGCTGGGTGGCGATCTTGGTCCGGCGGGTCTGGTTCAGGGGCGGGTATTCGGGTCGTTCTTCCATGTGATCGCGCAGAGTTGAACATTTGCGCCGATGTCGTGAGTTCGTGTGATGCATCGGGCTGTATTACCCTGTATCATGCTTAACAGACGGCCCGCATGAGAGAGACAATGACTGATAACAATCCCGTCACCCTTCCGGCAGACCCATTCTGGGAAACCAAAAAACTTGCAGAAATGACACAGGATGAATGGGAATCCCTGTGTGATGGGTGTGGTAAATGTTGTCTGCACAAGTTGCAGGACGAATATGACGACTTTGTCTATTACACCTCTGTGGCCTGTCGTTTGCTTGATTGTGAAACCTGTCAGTGCAAGGACTATCCCAACCGGACAGTCCATGTTCCCGATTGCGTCCAGCTGTCGAAGGAAAATGTCGAAACACTCAACTGGATGCCGTCAACCTGTGCCTATCGACTGCTGTCGGAGGGTAAAGGTCTTCCTGACTGGCACCCGCTTGTAACGGGAAATCGCGAGTCTACCTTTATTGCCGGTATGTCTGTGCGCGGCATGGTGATTTCCGAAGATGATGCTCATCCCGACCTGACGCGTTATATCGTCAAATGGCCTGCCTGATCCGACCGAGTCAATCAATGGCTTGTCAGAGCGTGTGACTCGTCTGGTTTGAAGCACTTGGCTGATGCCGCAGCAATACCACAGAGCCGGTTGGCCTTCTGATAGCCGTTTGACCAACAGTGTCTGGCAACGTCTCTGAAATAAACAAGTCCCGTCTGGTACTTTTGCAACCGGGCGATAAGTTCCTGCTGATGTTCTGAAATTCCCCATATGTCCTGCTTCCGGTTCCGGGTTGTGTCACCATTCCGGACCGGTATCGGGACAGCTGTTCAAAATCAGTAGTTGAACTATTCAAAAGTATATGTATTTTACGAAGATCAATTATTCATAAAGTGAATGGTTGATCAAAGTGATCGGCCAAAGGAAATTGCTCGTAAAGAAAGCCTGATAGAGAATTATCGAGGCAAGAGCATCGATCACGATGAGGAATCAAGCGGATATCAAACAGAAAATCTAACATAAACAAATAGTTGTGAATGATTTTTGGAAAATGACAGCAATACGGAATATGCATCAGGATGCATATCGTAATCCGCTGTAATTGAGATGATATTCGAAATTCCCAGATGAATCTTACCGTCTTCAAAGCAATGAATTCCGTAATTGCACCATGCAAATGGGACAGTTGTCGAAGTTTCAGGAGCTATACGAAGGTGGTGTTTGTGTTGGTTGACCCCGTTTGAAACGGCCAAGGATGGCTCGGGAACAGCGGAACGGAAGGACATTAAAGTGGGTTTTGGTATCTTCAGGAACGATAAACACGCGCAGGCCGAAACACAGGTCGCCGCAGCGTTGAGTCGTTCGATGGCGCGCATCGAATTCGATGTGAAGGGTAATATTCTGTGGGCAAATGAAAATTTCCAGAAAGCCATGGGCTATTCGCTTGAGGAAGTTGTCGGCAAGCATCACTCCATGTTCGTCCCTGAGGAAATCGTGCATTCGGCCGATTACCAGTCATTCTGGAAAAAGCTTGGCAATGGCGAGTTTGCGTCAGGAGCCTTTCCGCGCAAACGCAAAAACGGCGAACTGGTGTGGCTGGAATCAACCTATAACCCGGTTTTTGATGACAAGGGCAAGTTGATCAAGGTCGTCAAATTTGCAAGCGACATCACCGAGCGTCGTAATGAGCGCGCCCTTCTGCAAAGTGTGTTCGCAGCCATCAGCGCATCGCAGGCGGTGATCGAGTTTGACCTTGAAGGCAAAATTCTGAAGGCAAATGAAAACTTCCTGTCGCTGCTGGGATATCGCCTTGACGAGATCGTCGGCAAGCACCACTCGATGTTTGTCGAACCGCAACATCGCAACTCGTCGGAATACCGGACCTTCTGGCAGAACCTCAATCAGGGGAAATTCCAGGCCGGTCAGTTCAAACGCATTGGCAAGGGCGGCAAGGACATCTGGATCGAGGCAACCTACAACCCGGTTCTGGATGCGGTTGGAAACCCGATCAAGGTGATCAAGTTCGCCATCGATATTACCGAACAGACCAAGCTTTTGCTTAATCTGAAACAGATGATTGATGGCAATTTTGCCGAGATCGAAGGCAATATTTCCAAACTTAACAGCCGTACGGCTCAAAGCGTTGATGTTTCGAACGGGACGATGGAACTCACCAAATCGGTTGCGGTCAGTGCGGAACAGATGGCGGCCTCGATTGCCGAAATTTCGCATAGCATGACCCAGTCCCAGACCGAAACCGAACGTGCCTATGACCAGACCGAAACCGCCAATGCAATGACCGAGCGCATGACCGGGGTTGTTGATCAGATGGGCAGTATCGTCGAGGTTATTCAGAATATCGCAGGGCAGATCAACCTGTTGGCCTTGAACGCAACCATCGAAAGTGCGCGAGCAGGCGAAGCAGGCAAAGGCTTTGCTGTGGTTGCAAACGAGGTCAAAAACCTTGCCAATCAGGCAGCACGCGCGACAGAGGACATTTCAAAAGAGATCACCGGTATTCAGGCGATCTCCAACGAGGTTGCCGAAGCCCTTCAGGTCATCCGCGGGTCGGTCGCAACGGTGCGTAATGATGTGACGAATATTTCGTCGGCTGTGGTGCAACAAACCGCTGTTACAGACAATGTCAGTGCCAATATGCGCAACATGGCAAACACCGTCGAAGAGTTGAGCCGGAATTTGCAAGTGATCCGGACCACAAGTGACGATGTTGCATCCTCGGTTTACAAAACCCGTGAAGCGGCCGAAGTTTTGGCGCGATAAGTATAAAATATCTCTATATTTCAAAATCTTGCGAAAGGCAGAGCCACCCGGTTCTGCCTTTTGCAGTTCTATGACAATTTGCGTATGACCGTTGACCGATTTTCAGAACGTCTTGCTTTGCTGCGTGCAAAATCGCAAGAATAGCCGCCGGATTTTGGCAGGCTGTGTGAGGCAGACAGGCGGGACGGTCAGGTTATGACAAGCGATTACATGCGCATTGATGTTCTGGGTGTGGGCGAGGCGTTCGACCCGAACTTTGCAAATTCGTCTGTTGTGGTCACAGCAGATGACTATCGTTTGCTGATTGATTGCGGGGCAACCATTGCCGGTCAGCTGATGGGGAAGTTTTCCGACCCCGATGCGATTGATGCGATCTATTTTACCCATATGCACCCTGATCATATCTTTGGTCTGATCCCGGTCATGCTGAACTGGCGCGATGATGGCCGGTCAAAGCCGCTTCATATCCTGTGCAGCCCGCAATTGCAGACCCATCTTGAAAAACTGATGGAGCTTGGTTTTACCGGTTTGGGGTCAGCCTGGCCGTTCACCATCATCTGGCATTCGATTCTCGAAACCGACATGATCGGGCCGTTCGAGTGCAAGTTCGCAAGGTCGGATCACAGTGTGCAGAACCACGCCATCTTGCTGCGCTATGCCAATAAGGGATTTGCCTATTCCGGGGACGGAAATGTCACGGCGGATACCGCGGCCCTGTTTACCGGGGCGGATCTTGTGTTCCAGGAAACCTATCTGACCCGTCATGATCCGCAACATGCGGCCCATTGTGATCTGGAAACCGTCCTGCAACTGGCATCCGATATGCCCGGTGCACGGTTCTGGCTTTATCACATCAAGCGTGACGTCCGCGCCGAGATGGCAAGGATCATTCAGGGCAATGATCAGGTCCGCATGGCGGTTCCGGGCGAAGTCATCGAAATCCGCTAGGCCAGCGGCTCGGTTTCAGTCGATTTATGAAGACAATGCAGCACCGCATAGGGAGCTGTCAGATGCGGCAGATGGCCGCGTGCCTCGATAATTTCAAGCACGGCATTGCGCAAATGCGCTTTCAGATAGCTGCCGACCTCAATCGGTACGGCCGGATCATTTTTGGGCTGGATCACCACGGTCGGAACGGAAATCTCGGCAAGCAGATGACGGAAATCCGACTGGAAGATAAAGCGGGCTGTCTGGATCGCGACATCCGCAGGCATATTCAATAGCCCGGCGGTAAATTCCAGAACAAATTCCGGCAGGGGTTCGCCGACAATGATCGGGGCAAACCCGTTTGCCCAGGCCTCATATCCCGAATGCATCGCATCAAACAGACCATTCAGATCATCTTGTGAAAAACCGCCATGATAGCCGTCTTCGTTAAGGTAACGCGGTGATGCGGCAATCATGAAGATGCGCCGAAACAGGTCCGGGCGCATTTGGGCGGCAATCAGCGCGACCATGCCGCTGACCGAATGGGTCAGGATCTGACAGGATGTGATGCCCTGTTCATCAAGCAGTGCAAGAAGATCATCGGCATAGGATGTGATCGATACATGCCGGGTGGCGTCGAAATTACGTCCACCATTCGGGCCTGCCCCGGCAAGGTCATAGACCCCGACATCAAACTGTTTGAGCAATTCGGGCAACAACAGGCGCCAGCTGCGATGATCGGTTCCAAATCCGTGTGACAACACAAGGATCGGCGCATCCGAAAGCCCGGCAGTATTGCGAATAAGCCGCCAGTTATGGAGTTCGGAATACGACTTGGCCGATGACATATCGGATGTGGACGTCATGTTGCGGGAACCAGACCGGTGCAAAAAGAAGGTGCCTGCCAGGGCAGGTGCCTTTGTGATTCATTTGGCAGGAAGATCAGTGAACCGCGCGCGGTTCCATATCGTGTTGTCGGATGGCCGCGTCGGCAACCGCGTGGCTTTCAAACGATGCGATATGGGTGCCATCGGCGGTAAAGACACCAAAAACCATCTCGTCACTGTCTTCTTCGGCATTTGGAACCTGCCGGATATAGGCAAAGTCATGAATGCCCAACATGGCGAAATCAACATTCGACAACAGGCCGGTATCCTGCGCGTCGCGCTGGGTGATCTCGGTATCGTGGTTTGCTGTGCGGTTTGTCATTTGAACCACTCCTTTATTAGGCCTTGCCGTTATTATCTTCGGCAGTACCGTCTTCGTCTTCAACCTTCATGTCGATGGTCCGTGACGGAACCGCTTTCTTCTTGCTTGATCCGATTGCAATTTCGCGCACCACCGGTTCAGGCAATGGTCTGTTCAGGTCGACATGAAGCAGGCCGTTATCGAGATGGGCACCGACAACCTCGATTCCTTCGGCCAGAACAAAGGACCGCTGGAATTGTCGCGATGCGATACCACGATGGATATAGACACGCTCGCTGTCATCATCGGTATGCTTGCCGCGAATGATCAGCTGGTTATCTTCTGTGGTTACGGACAAATCTTCTTCGGCAAATCCGGCAACCGCGACAGTGATGCGCAGTTTGTTTTCGGCAATTTGCTCGATGTTATAGGGTGGATAGCCTTCGGCCTTGGTTTTTGACACCTGATCAAGAACGCGTTCGATCTGATCAAAACCCAGAAGCAACGGGCTGTTAAACATAGAAATTCGCGACATTGGCAGCACCTCCTCGGTCAGAGCGAGTGTGATTAATCTTCAGACCCCACGCATCGTGCGTTTCGGGCATCCGTTTGTCCGACCCGACGTTTTCGGCACCGAACGTATCCATATATTGGAATAAATGTGATTTTCTGCGTGATAGTCAAGACTTCCCTGCTGCATTGCGTTCGCCGCCAGACCCCGAAAAACTTATGCACAGGAAGCCCACAGGCCGCTTTGGCAGGATTGATACGAGTCACTGCTTGACCTGTGTAAGATCGGGCATGGCATCAAGCGCATAATAGGCAACCGACTGATCCTTGCCGCGCAGTGCCACTTCATGCAAAACCGCGTTTTCCGGCAAGGGAATCGGACCAAGATCAAACAGGGATTTTGAAATCACCAACGGCACGCCATGTCCCTTGGTTTCGGCTTCAAGGCGGGCGGTGGTGTTGATGGTATCACCAATCGCACTGATATTTTCGCGACCCGGCGGGCCCATTTCTCCGACAATGGCCTTGCCCATATGCATGCCAATCCCGATGCGCAGCTTGTGCGGAAGTTCGGACGCCAGATGTTCGTTCAATCCCTCGATCCGGCGCAACATTTCAGCCGCCCCTTCGAATGCCTGAAGAATGGTGCCTTCGATGTCATCGGTCTGATGGCCATAAAGCGCCATCAAGCCATCGCCGGTAAACTGCGCGTAATAGCCACCCGTGCTGCGCAATGCCTCGGTCATTTCTGCAAAGAACTGGTTGAGGATGAACAGGACGTCATAGGGCATCTTGCGTTCGCCAAGCTTGGTCGAATCACGCAGATCAATAAACACGCAGACAACCTGTCTTTCGCTGCCCGACAACCCGCCCGGACGCCGGCCATCGCGTGCGGTGGCGTTGGGGGGCATCAAAGGTGCAACTGCCAGATCATTTTGCGGTCTGATCTGACAGGCCAGTCGCATGCCCCGCGGTGCCTGAATGCTTTTCAGGGCAGCGGCCTCGATCTGGCCCGGTGCGGCAAGCTGTTCAAGACCCGACCCGCAATGAAGCCGACAGGTCGTACAACGCCCGTGACCGCCACAAACCGATGCCATTGCAATGCCGGCATCACGCAAGGCTTCAAGTGCCGTGGCACCGGGCGGGACCCGAACCGATCGTCCATTGGGCAGGCTCAGCATCGGTCCGCGCTTGACCCTGTCAATCGTCTGTCTGATCTGACGAATGCCAAACGGGCAAAATGCCAGTGCAAGGGTCAGGATGGAGCACGGGATCAGCGCGTTCTCATAGAAATTGATTGCTGCCTGATTGACGTCGGCCGCTTCAAGCACACCAAACACATATTTACGGCCACCTTCTTCGACCCGGCGAATGATCTCGGCACTTGCAGCGGCATATCCGGCCAGTGCGAGTGTCGGGATCAGGATCGAAACTGTGGCCAGAACATTGCGCCATCTGGGATAGAACGGTTTGACCCGAAGCCAGAAATGAATCCCGATGCAACCATGTGCCCAGACGACAATCACCGTGATGGCCTGAAGGATGCCCTGCATCGGGACAAAAACGGCAAGATCAAGCAGGACACGCTCATAGTTCGATTCAACGTCGAACCCCAGATCAATAATCCTTGTCGCTATCAGGTGGCGGAACATCAAAAACGGAATCGAAAGCCCAAGGATCATCTGGGCCCATTCCGATTTGCGCAGACGCAGGGAACGGCGACCGGTCAGTCGGCTTGCAGCCAGAACAAAATGGGTAATCAGGGCCAGAAACAGCAGGATTTCAAGCGGCGGGAATTGCCAGATTTCGGTACTGAATTCGCTGAACGATTCCATCAGTTCCGGTGAGACAATCCCGGCTATGTGATTAAGCAAATGGGTCAGGACATACGCAAAAAGTGTCAGTCCTGAATACAGTCGCAAATTCTGGATCATCGTGTCTCGCCGGTTTGCTCGAAATCTGTTTACTGCCTTGGTAACAGAATGCATTAGTTGCTTGGTCTGTTTGTAACTCTCGTCCCAGTGTGCTGTGCAATCATAAACACGTTATGTCAGGAACGCGCCCCAAATGTCTCTTTCAATAAATAACAGTTCCAAAAAAGATCAACTTAATGTTGCTGTTGCCCAGATTGCCCCGGTCTGGCTTAACCGTGAAGCCACACTGGCGAAGGTATCGGACGCCATTTCCGATGCAGCTGCGCAAAATGCACAATTGATCGGTTTTGGCGAAACGGTTTTGCCGGGATATCCGTTCTGGATCGAACGCACCGACGGGGCGCGCTTTAACGACCCGGTTCAAAAGGACCTGCATGCGCATTATCTTGATCAGGCTGTTGTGATTGAACGCGGTGATCTTGATACGGTTTGTGCGCAGGCCCGCGACCACGGGATGGCGATCTATCTTGGCATTTATGAACGACCGATGGACCGTGGTGGCCACAGCGGATTTTGCAGTCTGGCCTATATTGATGAAAATGGTGCCATCGGATCGGTTCATCGCAAATTGATGCCAACCTACGAGGAACGCCTGACATGGTCGCCCGGTGATGGCAACGGGTTGCGCACCCATCCACTTGGTGCCTTCCGGGTCGGGGGCCTGAATTGTTGGGAAAACTGGATGCCGCTTGCGCGTACCGCCCTTTATGCCGATGGCGAGGATTTTCACTTTGCCTGCTGGCCGGGGGGAGAGCGCAACACAAGAATCTCACCTTTCCTGGCACAGGAAGGGCGTTCCTACGTGATGTCGGTTTCGGGATTGATGCGGGTTTCCGATTTCCCGGACGATACACCGTATCTTGAACAGATTCTGGCCGGAAACGGAGAGGCTGATATGCTGACCAATGGCGGGTCGTGTCTGGTTGCACCTGATGGCAGTTACGTGATCGAGCCGATCATTGGTATCGAAGTGGTCAAAACCACAACAATTGATCACGCGATGGTACGTCAGGAACGGCAGAATTTTGATCCGGTCGGTCACTATTCACGCCCGGACATTCTGAAACTTGAGGTGGACCGCCGTCGCCAGACAGCGGCCCGTTTCAGGGACGAATAACTTTGAGACCCGATGTTCAGGCTGCTTTGCGTGTGCGCTTGCGGGTCAAGAAATTCACAATCGATCGGGCAAATTCAGGGCTGCTGATCGGTGTCTCAAGCGACGCCATCGCAGCCTTGTGCACATCTTCGGGGATCAGATCATGGCGGGATTCCAGCAAGGCCTGCTCGTAGGGGCGCATGAATTCCGGATGGGGCTGGATCGATGCGGCATTGCTGCCATATTGCAATCCGGCATAGGGGCAGAAGTCCGAGCTTGCCCAAACGGTTGCCCCTTCGGGAAGCTCAACCACCTGATCCTGATGGAAGGCATTGATGCGCAAGGTGTCCGGACTGTCTGACAGCCAGTCTGCATTTGCGTTATCGACATTATATTCGTGAACGCCAACGCCCCAGCCCTTGTCGGATTTGACGACCTTGCCACCAAGGGCGGTTGCAAGGATCTGGTGACCAAAGCAGATGCCAAATACCGGCTGCCCGGCATTGACGGCCTCGCGCAGGAATTCTTGCAGGCGGATCATCCAGGGCGCGTTTTCATAAACGCCATGTTTGGAGCCCATAACCACCCAGCCATCTGCTGCGTTAATTGAATCCGGAAAAACGTCTTCAAGGACCGTCCAGGTTTCAAATTCGAGACCGGGGTCTACATCACCAAGGAGTTTTTCAAACATCTTGGGATAGCTTTTAAACTCGTCGCGAAGTTCTTCCGGGGCGAACCCGGGTTCAAGAATGCCGATCTTCATGCAGAAACCTTTATCGACTTCAAAGTGGCGCTGTTGCTCAGTTATGGGATTTTAGCGCCAAACACAAGCCCGGTGCTGCGAGAATTCGCGCGAATTTTGATCATAAATGCGAAACCGCCCGGCGTTATGCGCGGGCGGTTGCATGCTCTGCGATCAATCAACTGTGGGAGGGCCGCCTGATCGCAGATCGTCCCCGCCCCCAAGGAGCTAACGGGAGCTCTGGGAAGCTATCGCGGGGATTATCGAACTCAGGGGGTTACGCATGAAGCCGCAAGGCCCGTGCGCCTGCCATGCCCGCAAGCATGGTAACCACAAAGATGATGGTATCGGTCTGGCCAAAGGCCAGCGCGCTTAATGCCGGACCCGGGCAATAGCCAACCAGTCCCCAGCCAATCCCGAACAGGGCACCGCCAAGGATCAGTTTGGTGGTGATGTTTTTATTGGTTGGCAAATTCATGCCCCCGCCACAGACCGCATCCGAACGTTTCTTGGCAAACTGGAAGATCGGGGTTGCCACAATCAGACCGCCGCCCATGACAAAGGCAAGGCTCGGATCCCAGCCACCATCGGCAATCGCCCAGATATCAAGGAAGCCAAGAACCTTCTGCGGATCGATCATGCCCGAAATATAAAGCCCGGCCCCGAACAGGGTGCCGCAAATCAGCGATACAAGAATACGCATCATGCTCCTCCCATCAGATGGCGGGTGACAAGAACGGTCAGGAAACCGGCGATCATGAAGGACAGGGTCGCGACCAGCGAGCGCAGCGAAAAGCGCGACAGGCCACAAATACCATGGCCACTGGTGCAGCCGCTGCCGATTGTTGTACCAACACCAACCAGAAGACCGGCTGCAATGATGACCGGAAGCGGGCTGGTGACGACGCTTTGGGCTTCGATTGATGTACCCGTCATCAGGGCAAGCGGGCCAATGATCAGGCCAAGGACAAAGGCCAGGCGTTCAACAAGGGTTTTGTCACCCTTGGCCGGTGCCAGAAGGCCACCGACAATACCGCTGATGCCGGCAATACGACCATTGAGCAAAAGATAAAGCCCGGATGCCAATCCGATGAGTCCACCGCCCAACAGGGCTGAGACAGGCGTAAAGTTTTCCATCAGACTTTCCATAGTGAAATGAATTTACATTACAATATGCGAATGAATTGATTTTATCAATCAGATTCGATTTGTCCGGCCCGTTTCCTTCGTCAAAGGTCGCGGCTTTGCCGGTTAATCTTCCGACCGGATCCGTGCTTTGACCAGACACGGGTCTTTTTGCCGGTCATGCCGGTGACCGGGCAGTTTTGCATGGATTTATTCCCTGTGTGTGCCGTTTGCGCGACGCAGATCACCAATTGCGACGAGGCAAAAGGTATCGTTTAATGTAATTCACTGATTTTGTTTGATTTTATCCCTCTTGCCAAAGTCAGGGATTCAGAAGATACAGCAGTATCTTTGGTTGTGGTTCATGGCGGTTCCGCCAGACCCTTTTCGGATTTCAAAACATAGATGAGCAAGGATCGTCTGTCGGCCAGTCGGCGTCTTGATGTGGCATTGGCACTGGTGGCACAGGGTGACTATGTCGCGGCCATTGATGTGGCCCGTGCGGCTTTGTCTGCGGACATGGAATGGGAAGAAGCCCATTTCACGCTTGGCGATATTTATGAACGCGCCGGTGAAAAAGAAAACGCCATTGAAGCTTACCGTCAGTATCTGATTCTCGATCCGGTCGACCGCATGGGGGCCGAGGTCCGCCTGACCCTGCTTGGGGCTGCGGCGATGCGTGATCGTTTGCCACCTGATTATGTCCGCGCGCTGTTTGATGATTATGCGCCGCGCTTTGAAATCAGTTTGCGCGATCGTCTGGCCTATCGCGGGCCGGAATTGCTTCTCGAAGCGGTGCGTCCGTATCTGCCTGCCTTGTTGCGCCCGCTTGAGGTGCTTGATCTTGGTTGTGGAACCGGTCTGGTGGGCGAAGTTTTTGCCGGTCAGTTTGATGCCATTGACGGCATTGATCTTTCACCGCGCATGATCAACCGGGCGCGCACCAAGGGCATTTATCGTACGCTTGTGGCCGGTGACATTACCGACATGCCCGATGATCTTGGGCAGGAATATGGTCTGGTGATTGCGGCCGATGTTCTGAACTATCTTGGTGATCTGGCCCCGGCTTTGCGTGCGGCACATGCGCGTATGAAGTCTGGTGGCTGCATGGTGCTGACCCTTGAACATGGGGACACCTTCCCGTTCGACCTTGGCCCCGGCCAGCGGTTCCGCCATCATCAGCGCGCGGTCACCGAATGGATGGAAGAATGCGGTTTTGAGATCGTCTCGGATGCGCTTGGCGTTCTGCGTCAGGAAAAGGGCAATCCGGTCGAAGGCCGGATTATCGTCGCCCGGACCATCAGCGAATTTACGATGCTTGCCAGTGATCTGATTGCGCCGGGCGACCCGGATCAGGCATCGGGCCAGACGTTGCATTAACCTGATCCGGCCAGATACGGTTACTTCGGCATATCGCCGCGAATGATATAGGCCAGTGCCTGCACGACCTGTTCAGGTTCGCGCGCGACACCGTTGGCCGCACCATCAACTTCCTTAAGCGCGTGGTCGTGTTCTGCCGGATGCAGGGTGATATATGGAATGCCCATGGCTGCCGCATAGCCTGCATCAAAGGCCGCATTCCATTGCTTGTATCTTTCGCCAAAGCGAATGACGGCAAGGTCCGATCCTGACAACAGGGTTTTGGTCCGCATGGCGTTAAGCTGTGCGCCTTTGCGGTCATGCCAGAACTTGTTTTCTTCCGGCCCGAAAACGGCAACACCGCAATCATCGGAATCTTCATGCATGGTGATCGGTGCAACCAGTTCGACAGGAAGCCCCGCTTCCTGGATGCCAGCGGCAATCCGTTCGCGCCAGTCGCTGTGAATTTCACCCGATAAATAGACGGTCCAGACTTTGGTCATGTTTGTATCCCTGTTTGATCTTGGCGATGGGTCAGATGCCCATACGGACTGTTCGATATCGCATCCTAGTGCAACATCGCCCTGGTCTCTACCGGGTGGGGCAGATTTTGGATCAATTACCGGAAAACGGAGGCTGGTGTGAAAACCACCCCGAAACGACAAAACCCGTCGCCAAAGGCAACGGGTTTTGAATGGTGGAGCTGATCAGGATCGAACTGACGACCTCTACAATGCCATTGTAGCGCTCTCCCAACTGAGCTACAGCCCCACTTTGTCCGCGTCGCAGATTTGCCTGAGCTTTCTCTGCGGCGCGGCGCATATTTAGAAGGTTCACCAAATGTTGGCAAGACCTATTTTCAAAATTTCTTAGCGGTCGTCGTCATCAGATTCGACATGCTCGTAGACTTCGCCAAGATCATCGTCGTCTTCGCCGAGATCAGAGGCATCTTCGAGAATATCGTCATCGAGATCCGCATCGACATCATCGTCAAGATCGGTGACGTCATCGATATCTTCGTCTTCTTCCGGTGCCGGTTTGGCAACCGCGGCTTTCTTGACCTTGGTCACGCCATCAGGTGTTTTGCATTTCGGGCAAACAACCGGGCTACGGTTCAGGTCATAATACTTGGTACCACAGGCGAGGCAGTGACGTTTCTTACCGCGTGCTGACATTACGGCAAATCCTCTTAATTACCGTTATCATCTAAGAAAAAGACTTTCTGTCGCGAAGTGCTGCAACGCAGCGCAAAGCGTAATGTCTGAAAGGCCCAATTGCCATCTTGTTGGCGGCTTGTCAAAAGGAAATTGATCCTTTTGTCCTTTGATCCGTCAATGATGTGAAACAGGCCCGCAATCCGTGCAATCATCCCGTCAAAATTTGGCTTCGATACTGGTGCCTGATAACCGCTTGTGCTAGAGCTTTGGGCGCGCAATCTGAAGACGCCTGAGCGCCTGAAATCACGGCAACACGTCTCGGCTTTTCTGGGTGGCGGCACAAGGGATGATAAAACAATTTACTGACAGGTATGGCTAAATGAGTTCTTCGCAGACCAAACGCCCGCTTTCCTCGGCCAAGACCGGGCCAATTTCGGGCGATATCCGGGTGCCGGGTGACAAATCAATTTCCCATCGTTCCCTGATGTTTGGTGGTCTGGCAATTGGTACGACCAAGGTAACGGGCCTGCTTGAAGGCGAAGACGTTCTGGCGACCGCAGACGCCATGCGCAAACTCGGTGCCACCGTTACCCGGGATGATGACGGGACCTGGCATGTGACCGGTGTTGGTGTCGGTGCGCTTCGTGAACCTGATAGCGTGATTGATATGGGCAATGCCGGGACTGGCATTCGTTTGATGGCGGGAATCGTTGCCACCCATCCGATCACGACGTTCTTTACCGGCGATGCATCGCTGTGCAAACGCCCGATGGGCCGTGTGGCCGATCCGCTTTCGGAATTTGGCGCACAATTCATTACCCGTGACCGGGGCCGCCCGCCGATGGCCGTTATTGGCACGGACGAGGCAAAACCCGTGACCTATACCCTACCGATGGCCTCGGCCCAGGTGAAATCGGCTGTGATGCTGGCAGGTCTGAATACGACTGGCACCACGACCGTGATCGAACCCAAACCGTCGCGTGATCACACCGAACGTATGCTGCGTCACTTTGGTGTCGATGTGGATGTGAAGGTCAATGACGATGGCGGTCGCACCGTCAGCCTGACCGGTCCGGTCGAAATGAAGGCAGCCGACATTGTCGTTCCGACCGACCCAAGCTCGGCAGCATTTCCGATGGTCGCCGCCCTGATCAACCCGGACTCCCACGTGATCATTCGGGACGTTTGCCTGAATCCGTTGCGCACCGGTCTGATCACCACCCTGATCGAAATGGGTGGCGATATCACGATCACCAATGAACGCGAGGAAGCCGGTGAAACCATCGGTGATCTGGTTGTGACCGGCAAAAACCGCCTTAAGGGGATCGTTGTTCCGGCCGAACGCGCGCCGTCAATGATTGACGAATATCCGGTGCTTGCGGTGGCTGCGGCCTATGCAGATGGCGAAACCCGCATGTGTGATCTTGAAGAGTTGCGTGTCAAGGAATCTGATCGTCTGGCTGCGGTGGCAGCTGGCCTTGAAGCCAATGGCGTGATCCACCGGATCGAAGGCGACGATCTGATTGTTACCGGTGGTGTTGTCCCCGGCGGCGGCATGGTCGAAACCCATCTTGATCACCGCATCGCAATGTCGTTCCTGGTTCTTGGTCTTGGCGCGGAAAAACCGGTTTCGGTTGATGATGCCAATCCGATTGCCACAAGCTTCCCGAACTTTGAAAAACTGATGGGCGATATGGGCGCAAAATTTGCGCTACATTCCTGATCGATCTGTCCCAATATATAAAAGTCGATATCAAGCCACCGATGGGCCACCCATAGGCAGGACCCGTTAATACAAGCAGGGAGCGAAGCATATGATCATCGCCATTGATGGGCCGGCAGCGTCCGGCAAGGGGACTTTGGCGCGTCGAGTCGCGGACGCAATGGACTATGCCTACCTTGATACGGGCCTTTTATATCGGGCCACCGGTGCGAAAGTTTTGGCCGCAAATGCCGACCCGGAAGACGAAACTGCCGCAGTTGGCGCGGCCAAAAATCTGAGTGCCGATGATCTGCAGGGCGAAGAGCTCCGCAGCGAGGAAGTCGGCACCGCTGCGTCAAAAGTTGCAGCGATTCCAAGGGTTCGCGAGGTGTTGCTTGATTTCCAGCGCAGCCTTGCAACCACCCCGCCCGGGGGCAAGCACGGGGCGGTTCTTGATGGTCGTGATATTGGAACGGTCGTTTGCCCGGAAGCCCCGATCAAGTTTTATCTGACCGCTTCGGTCGAAGAACGCGCAAACCGTCGGTTCAAACAGTTGCAGGAAAAAAATCCCGCTGCTATATACGAGCGCGTTCTCAAAGAGCTTGAAGAACGGGATGCCCGAGACAGTGCTCGCGATGTCGCACCGCTCACCATGGCAAAAGACGCAATCCATATCGATACGGACCGTCTGAATGCCAATGCAGTGTTCGATGCCGTTATGGCGCATATCCGCACCCATATGGGCGAGGATGACTGATCAAAGGGCGTTTTAACCGTCAGGCGATGAACGATCCCGAGGTGCCGGTCGTAATGACCTGTCCCTAAGGTGAACGACTTGTGCGTTCACCTTTTCGTGTATGGAAGATACGTCTTCTATATATGTCCGGGTTTGGGCAGTGACTGACAATATCGCCGCGATTTTGCGGCAAAGACCACCGGATACAACCGGTTGGCCAGAATATAGTGACGATACTCGAAAGGAAGTCTGGTTTATGACCACCGCTGAAGAAGCACAATTCTCGACTGGCGAAGATTTTGCCGCCCTGCTGGCTGAAACCCTTGGTTCTGAAGACGAAGGTTTTGTTGGCCGCGTAATGACCGGTTCGGTCGTTAAGAAAACTGACGACGATGCAATCGTTGATGTCGGCCTGAAATCCGAAGGCCGCGTTCCGCTTAAAGAATTTGGCGCAGGCGAAGTAAACATTGGCGATACCGTTGATGTTTATGTCGACCGCTATGAAAACAAAGATGGCCTGATCGTTCTGTCGCGCGAAAAAGCGCGCCGCGAAGAAGCTTGGGTTGAGCTGGAAAAACAGTTCTCCGAAGGCAAACGCGTTGACGGCACCATCTTTGGTCGCGTTAAAGGCGGCTTCACCGTTGACCTGTCGGGTGCAGTTGCATTCCTTCCGGGCAGCCAGGTTGATATCCGTCCGGTCCGTGACGTTACCCCGCTGATGAACAACCCGCAGCCGTTCCAGATCCTGAAAATGGATCGTTCGCGCGGTAACATCGTGGTTTCGCGTCGTGCAGTTCTCGAAGAGACCCGTGCAGAACAGCGTGCTGAACTGATCCAGAACCTTCAGGAAGGTCAGGTTCTTGACGGCGTTGTCAAAAACATCACCGATTACGGCGCATTCGTCGATCTCGGCGGCGTTGATGGCCTGCTGCACGTTACCGACATCGCTTGGAAACGTATCAACCATCCGTCCGAAGCGCTCCAGATCGGCCAGACTGTTAAAGTACAGGTCATCCGCTTCAACAGCGAAACCCAGCGTATCTCGCTTGGCATGAAGCAGCTTGAAGCTGATCCGTGGGAAGGTGTTGAAGCCAAATACCCGGTCGGTTCGAAATTCGAAGGTCGTGTCACCAACATCACCGATTACGGCGCATTCGTCGAACTCGAAGCTGGTGTCGAAGGCCTGGTCCACGTTTCCGAAATGTCCTGGACCAAGAAAAACATCCACCCGGGCAAAATCGTTTCGACCTCGCAGGAAGTCGAAGTCATGGTGCTCGACGTCGATGCACAGAAGCGTCGTATCTCGCTTGGTCTCAAGCAGTGCACCTCGAACCCGTGGGATGCCTTCCTTGCAGCTCACCCGGTCGAGTCCGAGATCGAAGGCGAAGTCAAGAACATCACCGAATTCGGTCTGTTCATTGGCCTTCTGGGCGGTATCGACGGTATGGCTCACCTCTCGGACCTGTCATGGGACCGCGCTGGTGAAGAAGTCATCAAAGAATACAAAAAAGGCGACATCGTCAAAGCCAAGGTTCTTGACGTTGACGTTGAAAAAGAACGCATCTCGCTTGGCATCAAACAGCTTGCTGGCGATCCGTTCAAAGAAGCAGTTACCGGTATCAAGCGTGGCGAAACCGTCACCTGCGAGATCACCGAAGTCAATGACGGCGGCATCGAAGTTGCTGTTGGCGACACCGAACTGAAAGGCTTCATCCGTAAAGCTGAACTGGCGCGTGAGCGTTCGGAACAGCGTCCGGAGCGCTTCGCAGTTGGTGAGAAAGTCGACGCACGCGTTACCGCAATCGACGCCAAAACCCGTAAAGTTTCCCTCTCTGTCAAAGCTCTTGAAGTTGCTGACGAGAAGAAAGCAATGGCGGATTACGGCTCTGCTGACAGCGGCGCATCGCTCGGCGATATCCTCGGCGAAGCTCTGCGCAAAAAGCAGGAAGGCGGCGAATAAGCCACCCTCCAAGGAATACAGTCTGCTTTCTGGCGGACTGAAAAGACGGGTCGCACATTGTGCGGCCCGTTTTCTTTTGGCCAATCGGTGTGCCGGAACGGCAAGTGTGACCCGGACTGATGCGCAATCGCGCGGTACCGGCTAGCGCCCGGAATTGTCACGCTAAATCGTATATCATCCGAGTTTTGACCCCGGATTGGTGTTCGGCACCGGATTGTTGGTCATTTTTAGCGAAAATTTTGATTTTAAACGCTTTTTGTCCTTGCCTTCTGCGCCGAGAAAAACCATTTGAAAAGGCAGCTTTAAGGAGACACTCCTTTCTAAGTATTTGATCGAACAATTATAACCGGGACACCCCTGATGGCGCTGGATGCCGATATTCTGCTGGATCGACGTCGCTTGAAGAAATCAGTCTTCCGCTGGCGCGTGGTGGCTGTGATTGCCGTGCTTGCTGTGATCATCATCGGTCTTGCCGGGACCGGTGTGCAGAACAGCGTTCTGGGCGGACTCGGGCCAAGAATTGTCGAGGTCAATATTGAAGGTGTGATTACCGAGGATCCCTATCTTCTTGATGCGCTGGCTGCCATCGAGGAAGACCGCGATGTTGTCGGTGTGATTGTCCATATCAACAGTCCCGGCGGCACCATGGTTGGTGGTGAAACTCTGTTTGAGGCGCTGCGCCGTATCGGGGAGACCCGACCGATCGTTGCCGAAATGGGTACAGTTGCCGCATCGGGTGGCTATATGACTGCGATTGCCGCCGACCATATTGTGGCGCGCCGGGGCACGGTGACCGGATCGATCGGGGTGATTTTCCAGTCGATGAATTTCTCGGGCACTTTGGAAAAGCTGGGTGTCGAGCCGCTGACAGTTAAGAGCGGACCGCTCAAGGCAGCACCGAATCCGTTCGAACCGGTTGATGATGCTGCAAAATCGGCCATGCAGGGCCTGATTTCCGACATGTTTGACGTGTTTGTCGGAATGGTCGCCGAACGACGTGATATGTCGCTTGATACTGTAAAAACCTTGGCGGATGGCCGGGTCTATACCGGACAGCAGGCCCTTGCCAATGGATTGATTGATGAAATAGGAGGCCGTCGTGAAGCCTTGCGCTGGCTTGAAACCCAGGCCGGTGTCACGCCGGAAGCGGACGTTGTGCCGCTTGAAATCGAGTACCCGGAGGACGATTTGATGTCCGCACTGTTTGAGGGAAACCTTGGAAAAGTGCTGTCATCTGAGGGGCTTAAACTTGACGGTTTGCTAGCTGTCTGGCAACCTGAGTGATAGTTACCGATAAAATAATCTAATCCGCGGTTGAGTGATACTGTCAGCACGAACAGGATGGGGCCTGGAAATGACGAAATCTGAACTGATTGCCCGGCTTGCTGAGTTGAATCCGCATCTCTATCAGCGAGACGTCGAACGGATTGTTGCAACGATCTTTGACGAAATCACCGACGCGCTTGCCCGCGGAGACCGGGTCGAGCTTCGCGGTTTTGGTGCCTTTTCTGTCAAACAGCGTGATGCACGTGTCGGTCGCAACCCGCGTACGGGTGATGCGGTCCCTGTCGGCGAGAAAAAGGTTCCCTATTTCAAGACCGGTAAACAGCTCCGCGAGCGTTTGAACTGATTTCCGTTTGCGCGATGATTGATCGGCGATCCGGTCTGGCCGGATGGCTTGTGCAAAACCTGCCATGATGCAGAATTTCTGTGTTGCTGGTGACTTGGCTTTTGCCTGCTGTTTGCGCCATACTGTCGCATCGATCCCCGAACGTGACCTGTTGCCTGATTTCGGGGATGTCCGGTTCGCCGGACATCTGCCGCCATCCCGTCAGGCACAAGGAGCCAAGAATGCGTATCCTTTACTGGATTATTTCTATCCCGCTTGCGGTTCTGATTGCCGTCTTTGCCGTGTCCAACCGTGCGCTTGTGACCCTGTCGCTTTGGCCTTTGCCCTATGAGGTCGACCTGCCGCTGTTTCTGCCGATCATGGTTGCCCTGCTTCTCGGGCTTGGCATCGGCTTTGCCTATGAATGGCTGATCCATGGCAAGCATCGCCGGGCCGTCCGCCGGATGGATAGCGAGCTCAAGCGTATCAAGACCGACGATGCGCCCCCCAAAGCTGATCAAAAGGCACTGGGTCATAGCTGACACCGCAAAGGGCTCCTTTCAGGGGCCCTTTTTATTGATCGTTCCGATCTTGTGTTTGCCTCATGCATGGGCCCATGCGCCGGAAAGGGACTATTTGACATTGGCCTTTGTGGATAAATCGGCTAAGCCATGTCCGGTCCGCGCACCTGATTGTGGGCCATGACCCAATTGCAAGCCGCCGGAGGACATCATGACCCAGACCCTTTCCCCAAAAGACCGTATCTTCTGTGCCATCGATACCACAGACCTTGATCACGCAATTGATCTGGCGTCAAAGCTGTCTGGCGTGATTGGCGGGGCCAAACTGGGCAAGGAATTCTTTGCAGCCCACGGTCCACAGGGTGTGCGCGCGGTTGCCAAGGCTGGCATGCCGATCTTTCTTGATGTCAAATATCACGATATCCCCAACACCGTGGCCGGTGCCATCCGTGCGGTTACCCCGATGGGGCTCAGGATCGTCAATGTCCATGCCACAGGCGGCATCGAGATGATGAAACGTGCGGGCGAAGCGGCACGCGAAGCGGCCGACAAGGCCGGCGGTGAAGTGCCCTGGGTGATTGCGGTGACCATCCTGACCAGCATGGATCAGGGTGATCTTGACGACGTTGGCCTCAAAGGTCCGATTGATGAGCGTGTCGTCAAGCTGGCCGAACTGACCCGCAAGGCCGGACTTGACGGTATTGTATGCTCGGCACAGGAAATTACCCCGGTGCGCAACGCCCTTGGTGCGGATTTCAAGCTGATTACACCGGGTATCCGTCCGGCATGGGCATCAAGTGATGATCAGAAACGGATCGTCACCCCGGCGGATGCGGTTGCCATGGGAAGCGACGTTCTGGTGATCGGTCGTCCGATCACCAAGGCCGATAATCCGGTCGAAGCCGCCAAGCGCATCGTCGCAGAGCTTTCCTGATCTTCAGCCTTCCATCGCGTTATTCAAAGGCCCGACATCGTTCGGGCCTTTTTCATGTTGATCGGGAAATGTCAGCCGTGAATGTTGCGCATGCGGCCATGCGAATTTGGCGATGGTTTCGCGGATCGATTTATCTCAGAATTGAATCGTTTCAAAAATTGGCGCAATATGCCTATCTCGCAGTTGCACAAAATCCGGGTCCAGCAGGCCGACACGGATTTATCTGGATAATTCTGACATGATCGACATCGCCACCACCCGGGGATTTCCCGGAAACTTGCCGATTCTCGCCCTTGCTCTTGCATCCTTTGGCATCGGCACGACCGAATTCGTCATCATGGGCCTGTTGCCCGATGTCGCACTTGATCTGGGTGTCAGCATTCCGGATGCCGGACTTCTGGTGACAGGGTATGCGCTTGGCGTGACCTTTGGCGCGCCTTTCCTGGCCATCGCAACGGCCCGGATGGAGCGCAGACGCGCGCTTTTGCTGCTGATTTCCATCTTTATCCTCGGCAATTTCCTGTGTGCCGTAGCCCCGGATTACTGGACCCTGATGGCGGCCCGCGTCGTCACGGCATTTTGCCATGGTGCTTTCTTTGGTCTTGGCGCGGTTGTGGCATCAAACCTTGTCGCACCCCATAAACGGGTTCAGGCCATTGCGCTTATGTTTTCGGGGCTGACACTGGCCAATGTGCTGGGCGTTCCGTTCGGGACCGCGCTTGGTCAGGAACTCGGATGGCGTTCGACCTTCTGGGCTGTTGTGGCAATTGGCGTCATTGCTGCGGCGGCACTTTATGTTGCCCTGCCGCGCAGGATTGCGGCATCAACCGGAAGCCTGTGGGCCGAAGCCAGATCACTTGGCAAGGTTCAGGTGCTGTTTGCGATGCTGATTTCTGTTCTCGCCTCGGCCAGCTTGTTCAGCGTCTTTACCTATATCACCCCGATGTTGCAGGAAATCACCGGTATCACCCCGCGTCAGGTCACCTATGTCCTGTTGCTGTTCGGGGTTGGTCTGACGGTTGGCAATTATATTGGCGGACGACTGGGTGACTGGCGTCTTATGCCTGCCATCATCATCGCTTTTGTGCTGTTGATCGTGATCCTTGCCATGTTCACTGAAACCCTGACCGAAATGATTCCGGCGGTGATCACGGTGATGCTTTGGGGGGTGGTTGCCTTTGCACTCGTTTCTCCGCTTCAGATGCGGGTGGTGAACGAAGCATCCGAGGCCCCCAACCTGGCCTCGACTCTTAATCAGGGGGCCTTCAATCTCGGCAATGCCGGGGGTGCATGGTTTGGTGGTCTTGCGATCACGCACGGCGTTTCCTATCAGCATATTCCATGGCTTGGTGCCGGGATTGCGGTTCTCGCACTGCTGTTTACGGTCTGGAGCCATTTGCTTGATCGTGGTGATGAAGTCTTTGCCGAAAGCGGTGCCAATGCCTGCTAGGTTCTGAAGTCATCAGACAGAAACACAAAACCCGTCAACCACAAGGCTGACGGGTTTTCTTATGGGCTTGCGGATTTTTCGGTCGGTTTATCCGACCCAATGACGCATCTGATCCCATGTCTGGCTGATGGTCGGGCCATATTGATCAATGATCAGCTTGATCGAAATTGCAATCGATGTGACGACCAGTAGCGGACGGACCAGACGCGCACCGACCTTCATCACCAGATGTGATCCGATCTGTGCGCCGATCAAGGCGCCAACTGCCATCACGGCACCGACGACCCAGACAACCTCGCCACCGGCAATGAACATCACAAGGGACGCAAAGTTCGAAGTGAAGTTCAGTACCTTGGTATGTGCGGTCGCCTTGGTCATGTTGAAGCCAAGCAGGGCAACAAAGGCGATGGAGAAAAATGATCCGGTGCCCGGACCAAAGAACCCGTCATAAAACCCGATGCCAAATCCGGCGGTAAAGGCAAAGGTCGCCTTGCTGATCAGCTGATGGGCGTCTATGTCGCCGACCCGTGGCGAAAACAGGAAATAAAGCGCAATCAGGATCAGAAGACCGGGCAGGATCGTCATCAGAATGCCCGGATCAAGCATCTGCACCAAAATCGTGCCAAGCGACGATCCGGCAAAGGTCAGAACGATGGCCAGAATCATATCGCGCGGATTGACGTGACCCTTGCGAATGAAATTAAGCGACGCGGTAAAGCTGCCAAAGCTTCCTTGCAGCTTGTTGGTCGCCAGTGCCTGCGCCGGGCTTACCCCCGCCCAAAGCAGGGCCGGAATGGTGATCAGTCCGCCACCCCCGGCAATAGCATCAATACAGGCGGCAAGGGCGGCAACGCCAAACAGGATCGCTAGAAGATCAAAACCAAATTCCATGGGGCGGCTTTCGTAAATAGGTCATCGCGCAAAGGGTGGGGCAAGGCGCGATTTGAAATCCCGAACGCTGGTCTGGCACAGGGTGTCAACGACGCCGGGCGTCGCCATCATATGGTTTTGTGGATCGGCGTCCAGTCGAAGATGACCGCCTTGTTGCACCCGTGATACTCTATGGCGATCAGGTCGTGACCGGGGAAGTGATCGGGGGAAAGGGTGATGAAGATCTGGCTTTTCGGATTGGCGTTGATATTGGGCGCGATAAGCCCGGCCAGTGCCCACGAAATCAAGAATTGCAAATGTGACGAGGCCTGCTTCACCGACGAGATTTCCCATCTGGCCTGTGATCGCGACAAGGTGCGATTTTCGGCCAAGGGTCTGCCCGATCCGTCCCATCCTGTCATGACCGGCATTACCGCCAGCAATCAGCAATTCCCCGCCGCCCATGATTTTGAATTCGAAATTCTGCAACATCCCCAACTGGCATCCCGACCAACCATGACCGAGGCCGGGCCAGTTGGGGTTGCCATCAACGGGGTGCCGATTTTTGATCCGTCGACACAAGGTCCGGTCAATCCGCAAACCGGCAAACGTCCATCGGCCTTTACCGAGGGTGAGCTTGATGAATGCGGCGGTCATGCCGGGCGCGGCGATGACTATCATTACCACATCGCGCCAAGATGCCTGATCAATGACCTTGGTCGCCAATGGGTCGATATCGATAAAAAGCCGGTTGGCTATGCCATGGACAGCTTCCCGATTCTTGCCCTTGGCTGGTTTGAACCCGCCAATTCGGTCGAGCCCCTGCTGGATGCCTGTCGTGGCATGAAAGATGACAAGGGATCCTACTTCTATAATGTCAAAACCACGCCGGACTGGAATGTTCTGAATTGTCTTTCGGGCACGCCACGCGGATTTGCCCGGGATCGCTGGACCATGCGCCGCGACCGCACCGGACAGGATATTGTCGGTCTGCCGATTCCCTTTGAAATCAAAACCGCGTCGTCACAGTCGTTTGGCGGGGATGTTTGCCGGGTGATGACCGGGACCTTGCGCGGTGAACAACTTTTGCAAAGTAATGGCACGACCAAACGGATTGATCGTCAGGACGGCGCGCTCTTTTACTGCAATCCCGCCTGCTATGGCCTGTTCTTCGAGGCGGACCGCGCATCTTCCATTCGTGGTCGGGCAATCTATTACGATTATATTGATGATGCCTGCCCGGCGGGTTTTGACCTTGCCTCGCTTGTGATCTTTGAACCCTATCTTGGCTCTGCCCAGTCGCGCAAAGGTCCGGCCGGCACTGGCAAGGCCGGGCCGGGACCAAAACCGCGCCCCGATGGACAACCGGGGAATGGTCCGCCACCACGCAATTGAAATTGGTCCTTATTTTGCGGTGGATTCTGGTCTAGAAAGTGGGACGCTTTCATTTAGACGAGTTCCAGATATGCCCGAATTGCCAGAGGTCGAAACAGTTACCCGTGGCCTGACCCCCGTGATGGAAGGCCATGTCGTCGACCATGTGGTGCAACGTCGTCCCAATTTGCGCTTTCCGTTTCCCGATGGTTTTGTCGACCGGATGGCCGGGCGCAGGATCAATCAGCTGACCCGGCGGGCGAAATACATTCTGGGCTATCTTGATGATGGACAGGTTCTTTTGATCCATCTGGGTATGTCGGGCCGCATGACCATCCATAACGATCCGGCAACAGACGTCCCTGCACCGGGCAAGCATGACCATGTCGATTTCGTCATGCAGAATGGTGCGGTTGTGCGCTTCAATGATCCCAGGCGTTTTGGCGTCATTACGCTGATTGCTGCTGATGAGGTCACCCGTCACAAGATGCTGGCCGATATTGGCCCCGAACCGCTTGGTAATGCCTTTAACAGTTCGGTGCTGGCAGAGGGACTCGCACGTCGCGGCAGTCCGGTCAAAACCGCCCTGCTTGATCAGAAACTGGTCGCGGGTCTTGGCAATATATATGTGTGCGAAGCCCTGTTCCGGTCCGGTATCGCACCGGACCGTCTGGCAAAGGATTTGAAGCCGGGCGAGATTGATCGCCTGTATCGCGAAATCCGTCTGGTTCTTGAAGACGCAATTGCCGCCGGGGGATCAAGCCTTAAGGATCATCGTCAGACCAATGGCGAGCTTGGCTATTTCCAGCATAATTTCCGTGTCTATGGCCGCGAGGGCGAGAGCTGCATTGCGGATGGCTGCGGCAGCACAATCGAGCGGATTGTTCAGGCCGGGCGATCGACCTTTTTCTGTCCGACCTGCCAGAAATAGGGTGGGGTTTGTTCCCGTCCGGTGTTCTTTTGTCGTATCTGGCACCCCCCGATGGTTTGATCCCCGGCATCTTTTGATCCAGATCGCGGATGCTTTTATGCAGGTTCGGTTGCGGCGCGTGACCGAATTCGGTAAAACAGTATCAAAATATGGTTTCAGACGAATCGACCCCCAGAAAACCGGGTTGATCGCGTATAAAGGATCACTGGCATGTCATATGAAAACATCATCGCCGAGAAAAAAGGCAATGTCGGGCTTATCACCCTGAACCGCCCGCAGGCACTTAATGCGCTGTGCGCTGCCCTGATCACGGATATCGGTGCGGCCCTTGATGATTTCGAATCCGATGAAAACATTCGTGCCATCGTCATTACCGGATCGGAACGGGCCTTTGCTGCCGGTGCCGATATCAAGGAAATGGCCGACTACACATATATGGATGTCTATAAGAACGACTTCATCACCAAGGGCTGGACCCGTGTGGCCAGCTGCCGCAAGCCGACCATTGCCGCTGTCGCCGGATTCGCGCTGGGCGGTGGCTGTGAACTGGCGATGATGTGCGACATCTTGATTGCCGCAGATACCGCCAAGTTCGGTCAGCCGGAAATCACCATCGGCACCATCCCCGGTGCCGGCGGGACCCAGCGCCTGACCCGTGCAGTTGGCAAGGCCAAGGCAATGGAAATGTGCCTGACGGGTCGGATGATGGATGCCGAGGAAGCCGAGCGTTCCGGACTGGTCGCGCGAATCGTCCCGGCCGACTCGCTGCTTGAAGAGGCGCTTAAAACAGCTGAAAAGATCGCTTCCTTCTCGGGGCCGGTATCGATGAAGGTCAAGGAATCGGTCAACAAGGCCTATGAAATGACCCTGACCGAAGGTCTGATGTTTGAACGCCGTGAATTCCATTCGACTTTCGCACTCGAAGACCGCGCCGAAGGCATGAAAGCCTTCTCTGAAAAGAGAAAAGCCGATTTCAAGCACCGTTGATTGTGCAGTGATCGCTACAAGTTGACCCCTGATTCCGGTGCTGCATATCTGTGTTGCACATCAACAGAGTCCTAAACCGCAGAAAATAGGGCGTCGACGCGGTATCGGGGGTTGACGAGGGTTTCGGACAGAGCTATAAGCCGCGCTCCGAATTACGTAACATTTGTTTGAAGAGACAGGTTCGCAATGGCTCACCATAAATCGGCCAAGAAGCGCATTCGCCGCAACGCCGCCCGTGCAGAAGTCAACGGTGCACGTATCGGTCGCATTCGTACCTTCGTTAAGAAGGTCGAAGCTGCGCTGAACGTTGGCGACAAAGATGCTGCTCAGGCTGCGATGAAAATCGCCGAGCCGGAAATGGCGCGCGGCGCACAGCTCGGCGTTCTGCACAAGAACACCGTTGCTCGCAAAGTTTCGCGTCTGACCGCTCGTATCAAGGCGCTTTAATTTATCCCTTACGGGATGGCGAGTCGAAGGCCGCACCTCTGGTGCGGCCTTTTCGCTGCCCGGATTCCGGAGAATCACCTTTTGTTCCATGATTCCGCGGGTGGAAGAAACCGCAGAAAATAAGGAACGTTTTGGTGCCGTAATCCTTTTAACGTTCTGTTAAAGATCGCCTTGCCTGATGTGGGTCGCATCAGTACAGTGTTTGGACTTCGCAGGCCGCGCAAAGCGGCCCGAGACGAAGAACCAAAAAAACAAAAGGCGCGAGTACGCTTCCACGATTTTGCGGAAGACCAGCGTGTTGATCACAACCGTGATGAACGCGATCCAGTACCATTTTGTCTTTTGCAGATTTGTTTGTGTGGAATTTTGGGATATCGGGGAAGGTTCAAACAGTGCAGCACGCCGTGAGGGGAACGCAATCGGCACTCGGGCAGTCCGGTGGGGGGATGCAGGGTGACCAGCAGGCAGCACTTGATGATCATACAGTTGCAATTTGGCAGGTCGTTCGCGAAAAGCTGCGCGCCGAGTTCGGCGCAACAGCCTATCGCTACTGGCTTGAGCCGGTTGCCCTGATCGGTGTTGAAGCAGGGGTGGCGCGTCTTGGTGCGCCAACACGCGCCATGCGTGACTGGGTCACCCAGCATTATCTCGACCGTATTCAGGCCTTCTGGCACGCCGAAGATGCCAATGTGCATTTCGTCGAAATCAACATCATTTCCGGTTCCGGCAACAACGCGTCGACTGTAACGGCAGATAGCCCGGTGTCGGCATCGGTTTCCGGTAACACGATGTCGGTCAGTGCACCGGCACCGAAAACGGTTTCCGGTTCCAACACCAATTACCGTACCGAAAGCCAGCCGCCGGCATCGGGCCGCACCGCCATTGCCAGCATGTCTGATGATGGTATTTCGGCGGCCCTTGATCCGCGCTACACGTTCGATAACTTTGTGATCGGCAAACCGAACGAATTTGCCTATGCCGCGGCCCGCCGTCTGGCAGAAGCCGAATCGGTGCCGTTCAACCCGCTGTTCCTGTATGGCGGTGTCGGTCTTGGTAAAACCCACCTGATGCATGCGATTGCCTGGCATATCCGCCGCACCCAGCCGCATCGCACGGTGATTTACCTGTCGGCCGAGAAATTCATGTATCGCTTCATCCGCGCACTGCGTGACAAGAATACGGTCGATTTCAAGGACCAGTTCCGCTCCGTCGATGTGCTGATGGTTGATGATGTCCAGTTCATCTCGGGCAAGGATTCGACCCAGGAAGAATTCTTCCACACCTTTAACGCGCTCGTCGATCAGGGTCGCCAGATCATCGTGTCTGCCGACAAATCGCCGTCTGACCTTGAAGATATCGAAGAACGCCTGCGTTCGCGCCTTGGTTCCGGTCTGGTTGCTGATATTCATGCAACCACCTATGAGCTGCGCCTTGGCATTCTCGAATCCAAGGCAGAACGTCAGGGGGTCGAACTTCCCCAGCGCGTCATGGAATTCCTTGCGCACAAGATCACCGCAAACGTGCGTGAGCTTGAAGGCGCGCTGAACCGCGTGATTGCCCATTCGCAGCTGGTCGGTCGTGAAATCAGCCTCGAGATGGTTCAGGACGTTCTGCATGACGTTCTGCGTGCGTCCGAACGCCGTGTCTCGATCGAGGAAATCCAGAAACGCGTGGCTGAACATTTCAACATCAAGGTCTCGGACATGCATTCTGCCCGCCGTGCGCGCGCAGTTGCCCGTCCGCGTCAGGTTGCGATGTATTTGTCCAAACAGCTGACCACCCATTCCCTGCCGGAAATCGGACGCAAGTTTGGTGGGCGTGACCACACCACGGTCATGCATGCGGTCCGCAAGATCGAAGAACTGCACAGCTCCGATCCGTCGCTTTCCGAAGATATCGATCTTCTGCGCCGGATGCTCGAAGGTTAGGTATTCCTTGCGCCACATCACATTGCTTTTGGTTGTGATGTGGCGGGAAACCGCCCGGTTCTGCGGATGGATTTCCGGGCTGCGATGGTGGCAAATTTCCCCCGAAACACATAAGCGAAACTGCGAGTCGCGCAGTATGCGCCGCTTTGCGCGTTTTAGGCGTAAATTGGCCCGGCGACTCCTTTTATTTGCTTGGGTTTAAGCCGTAAAAATCCTTCGATTTCGTGCCATGCATGTTATAATGCGCTTTCCTTGCCCGGAAGGGTGGGGGTCAGGTGAGAAAACTGATTAAAAATCAATTTGTTAAACTAATACTGACAGACGGATAGGACGGGCATGAAGCTGACCATCGAACGCGCGGCTCTGTTGAAATCGCTGACCCATGTTCAAAGTGTTGTTGAACGACGCAACACCATCCCGATTCTGTCCAATATCTTGCTGCGGGCAGAGAATGATCGTCTTTCCCTGACCGCAACGGATATGGACCTTGAAGTCGTCGAAACCACGACGGCCGAAGTTTCCGAAGCCGGGGCGACAACCACACCGGCGCATACGCTGTATGAAATTGTCCGCAAACTGCCCGAAGGCTCGCAGGTGCAGATCGCGCTTGAGCCCGGTGCCGGTCGTCTGACCCTTGCTGCTGGCCGGTCGAAATTCAATCTGGCTGTTCTGCCGGTTGATGATTTCCCGGTCATGTCGGGTGGTGATCTTCCGGTGACCTTCGGTCTTGCTGCTGCTGAATTGCGTGGCCTGATTGATCGCGCTGAATTCGCGATCTCGACCGAGGAAACCCGTTATTACCTTAACGGTATCTATTTCCATGCCACCGACGCCGAAGGCACCAAGATCCTGCGCGCGGTTGCAACCGACGGGCACCGTCTGGCCCGCGTCGAGGCACCGCTTCCTGATGGCGCTGAAAACATGCCGGGCGTCATCGTGCCGCGCAAAACCGTTGGCGAGCTGCGCAAGCTGATCGAGGAAACCGGCGAGGCGGTCGATATCGCCCTTTCAGATACCAAAATCCGTTTCGGTTTCGGCAATGCGATCCTGACGTCCAAGCTGATTGACGGCACCTTCCCGGACTACGAACGTGTGATCCCGTCAGGCAATGACAAAACCCTTGATATCGAATGCAAGGCCTTTGCCGATGCGGTTGATCGTGTCTCTGCGATCTCGATTGAAAAATCGCGCGCGGTAAAGGTCGTTCTGTCGGGCAATACCCTGACCCTTTCGGCTTCAAGCCCGGAACATGGGACTGCGTCCGAGGAACTTGAAATCAATTATGATGCCGAGGACATCGAGATCGGCTTTAACTCACGCTATCTGCTCGACATTGCCAAGCAGGTTAAGGGCGATACGCTTAACCTGCTGATGTCGGACGGCTCAAGCCCGACCATTCTGCGTGATACCGATGACCTCTCGGCATTGTATGTTCTGATGCCGATGCGTGTTTGACGGTAAGCACGATACGCTGTGGCTGTTCTTGCCAATAACCTCACGCCAAAAGACGGTTCGTCCATGACAAACCGTCTTGCCGTATCCCGTATCCAGCTCAGCGAGTTTCGCTGTTACGAAAGCTTGCGACTGTCGCTAAGCGGGGCACCGGTTGTGCTGACAGGGCCCAATGGGGCGGGCAAGACCAATCTGCTTGAAGCTGTTTCCTTGCTGGCACCGGGCGGCGGATTGCGCCGGGCCAAGCTGGGTGAAATCGCGCGCAGTGTCCCGCCCGCCGACAATGGTGCGACCCGTGCCTGGGCGGTGGCTGCGGATCTTGAAACGCCGGACGGCGTGTTTCAGGTCGGATCGGGCCTTGATCCTGCGGCCCTTGAGCAGGGGCGTGAACGCCGTGCAGTCCGCATCGACGGTGAGGCCCAGCGTGGTCAGGCTGCATTGGGACGGGTTTGTGCTGCTGTCTGGCTGACGCCACAGATGGATCGCCTGTTTCTGGACGGGCCTTCGGCGCGCAGGCGTTTTCTGGATCGGCTGGTTTACGGCCTTGATCCCGATCACAGCAGCCGCGTTGCTGCCTATGAGCATTCCTTGCGCTCGCGCGCCAAGCTGCTCAAGGAAGGCAAGGGCGATGACAAATGGCTGGCCTCGATCGAAGATTCGATGGTCCGTCACGGCATTGCGGTTGCGGTTGCGCGTGCTGAACTTCTTGCCCGTTTGAGCCGGGCCGGAACCATGGCCATCGGGCCCTTTCCCGCCGCGCGTCTGGCGCTGGCGGGCGATCTTGAAGACTGGCTGGAAAAATATCCGGCCATCGAGGTCGAAGACAGAATGCGGGCTGCATTGCGCGACGGACGTGCGCGAGATGCGACCTATGGCGGGGCGATAGTCGGCCCTCAACGCAGTGATTTGCTGGTTTGGCATGATGCCAAGGGACAGTCGGCAGATCAATGTTCCACCGGGGAACAAAAGGCGTTGTTACTGTCGATCATTATGGCCAATACCCGCTTGCAGACAAAGGCACGCGGGGCTGGCCCGCTGCTGTTACTTGACGAGGTGGTTGCGCATCTGGATGCAGAACGCCGCAAACACCTGTTTGACGAAATCGTGGCGCTTGGCGTCCAGGCCTGGATGACAGGCACGGACCGGGCGCTGTTTGAAGGTTTGGACGGTCGTGCGCAATTCTTCCGCGTGGAGAATGCCACATTGTCTTTGGAAACCAATCCGTGAATGCCGAGGTTGTGACGCTATGACCAACGAAACAGAAACTCCGAACATTGCCGAACCGGCACAGGAGTACGGTGCAGAATCGATCAAGGTTCTCAAAGGCCTTGAAGCGGTGCGCAAACGCCCGGGCATGTATATCGGGGATACCGATGACGGAACCGGTTTGCACCACATGATCTATGAGGTCGTCGATAACGCAATCGACGAAGCCCTTGCCGGGCATTGCGACACGGTCTGGGTCCAGCTGAATGGCGACGGATCGGCCACCATTCGCGATAACGGCCGTGGCATTCCGACCGATATGCACAAGGAAGAAGGCGTTTCTGCCGCCGAGGTCATCATGACCCAGCTCCATGCCGGCGGTAAGTTCGACCAGAACTCCTACAAGGTTTCCGGCGGTCTGCACGGGGTGGGTGTTTCGGTGGTGAACGCGCTTTCCACCCTGCTGAAATTGCGCATCTGGCGTAATGGCAAGGAACATTACATGGAATTCTCGGGCGGTGACGCGATCAAGCCGCTTGAAGTGGTTGGTGATGCGCCGCTGACGGCTGACGGGACGCCGCTTTCGGGCACCGAAGTCACCTTCTATCCCGATGGTAACATTTTCACCCAGCTTGAATTCGATCTTGCAACGCTTGAGCATCGCCTGCGTGAACTGGCCTTCCTGAACTCGGGTGTGATCCTCACACTTCGTGATGAACGCCATGGTGAACCGGTCGAAACCAAGCTGCATTACGAAGGTGGTATTCGCGCCTTTGTCGAATATCTTGATCGTAACAAGACACGCCAGATCGAAGAATCCATTGTCATTGAAGGCGAAAAGGACGGCATCACAGTTGAAGTCGCCCTGCAGTGGAATGACAGCTATCACGAAACCACGCTCTGCTTTACCAACAACATTCCGCAGCGTGATGGCGGGACGCATATGGCCGGTTTCCGTGCCGCTTTGACCCGACAGATCAACAACTATGCCCAGGAAAGCGGTATCGCCAAAAAGGAAAAGGTTGCCCTTTCCGGTGATGATGCCCGCGAAGGCCTGTCCTGCGTGATCTCGGTCAAGGTTCCTGATCCGAAATTCTCGTCCCAGACCAAGGACAAGCTGGTTTCGTCTGAAGTCCGCCCGGTTGTTGAAAACATCGTCAATGACAAGCTTCAGCAATGGCTTGAAGAACATCCGCAGGATGCACGCAAGATCGTCACCAAGGTGGTCGAAGCTGCATCTGCCCGCGAAGCAGCCCGCAAGGCCCGCGAACTGACGCGCCGCAAGGGTGCGCTTGATATCTCGTCCCTTCCGGGCAAACTTGCTGATTGTCAGGAACGCGATGCGTCCAAAGCCGAACTGTTCATCGTGGAGGGTGATTCCGCAGGTGGTTCGGCAAAGCAGGGTCGTGAACGTGGCTTCCAGGCGATCCTGCCGCTGCGCGGCAAGATTCTGAACGTTGAACGCGCACGCTTTGACAAGATGCTTTCAAGTCAGGAAATCGGCACCCTGATTACCGCGATGGGTACCGGGATTGGCCGCGATGACTTTAATATCGAAAAGGCCCGCTACCACAAAATCATCATCATGACCGATGCTGACGTCGATGGTGCGCATATCCGGACCCTGCTTCTGACCTTCTTCTATCGCCAGATGCCCGAACTGATCGAGCGCGGCTATCTTTATATCGCCCAGCCGCCGCTTTATCGCGCCAAACGTGGCAACTCGGTCCAGTATCTCAAGGACGACCGCGAGATGGAACAATACCTCACCGCGCAGGGTACCGAAGAAGCGGTTCTGACTCTTGCTGGTGGTGTGCAGGTTGCCGGTCCTGATCTTGTCCGTATTGTTGAACTGGCCCGCAAGGCCAAGGGCCTTCTCGAACCGCTTTCGATCAAACTTCCGATCTCGGTTCTTGAACAGGCAACCCTTGCCGGTGCGCTCAACCCCGCCCTTCTTGATGATGATGGCAAGCGCGCCGATGCAGCACAGATTCTTGCAACGCATCTTGACAGCCTTGAAGAAGATTTTGATCGCGGCTGGCATGGCGAAGCGCCAATGGATGAAATCGTCATCTGGCGGATGTTGCGCGGCGTTGAACAGCGTCACGTGATTGATGGCAATATCCTGCGTTCTGCCGAAGTCCGTGCGATTGCCGGTCTTCTTGGTGAATTGCGCGAAACCTTTGAAAAAGGTGCGGAATTCGTGGCCAAGGACAAGACCTGGAAAATCAATGGTCCGGTCGATCTGGTCAATGCGGTCATGGAATTCGGTCGTCGCGGCATTTCAATCCAGCGCTATAAAGGTCTGGGCGAAATGAACCCCGATCAGCTGTGGGAAACCACGCTCGACCCGAATGTTCGCTCGCTCCTTCAGGTCAAGGTCAACCATGCCGACGAGGCCGAAGAAGTCTTCTCGACCCTGATGGGCGACATCGTCGAACCACGCCGCGACTTCATCCAATCCAACGCACTCAAGGTCGCAAACCTCGACGTTTAAGACCGGCTCTTGTGAATTGACTCATAAATCTGGAACCATGGCTGTGAACTTTTGCAGCCATGGTTTTTTTTGGGATATGGACTGATAACCTGGTCCGAAGAATCACCCTCGAACTCCAAGTCGTCAAAAAAGGTCGCCATGAAGTGGCTTCCTGAATAGTATCTGCTCGTCAGGCGGGGTATTGCCCCGTCGGAAAATATAAAAACAAATACCAATTCGGGAGGCGCGGACAACAGGCCCAAAGGTCGTTGATCCGTGGAAAATAACGCAATGCGTTTGAGGCCAGCGATTTCGTTTCGCGCTGTGGTCCGACTGGTTGCCGGTATCGTGGCATTTGCGACATACGGTAAGGCGGATGCGTGTGAACTGAGCATTCTGACGTCCTATCCGTCGTCATTCTATAAGCCGTTTATTGACCTTTTTGTTCAGCAAACGGGCGCAGAAGGCGTATGCGTTCAGAACAAGAACACTATTGGCCTGATCTCCCATGTACGCGAAAACCGCCGACCGGTTCCCGATATTGTCTGGGCCAGTTCGCCTGTCGCGTTCGAGCTTCTTGACCAGCAAGATGCCTTGGCCAGATTCCCCGAAAAGGTATCAAAACCGATTGGGGGTGGAGGTATTCAGCCAGATGCACCTGACGGATCACGGTTTGGTTTTGCACTTTCGACGATCGGAGTGATGTCTGGGGCGGATCAGCCGTTTGGAAGCACACCAATTGAAATCGCCGATCTGGCGTCACCGGACTATTACGGTCTGCTGGGCATGAGTTCACCATCACGCAGCGGCACCACCCACCTTTTTGTCGAAAGCCTGTTGCAACAATATGGCTGGCAGGATGGATGGGCATTGCTGTCGCAAATTGGCGGGAACTTGGCCACGGTCACTGCGCGCAGTTTCGGGGTCCGCGACGGTGTGGCACGCAAACGGTTCCGGTACGGGATTGGAATTGATTTTCTGGCCCAGTCTGAACCGCAAACAGGCGATGCCTTGTCATTTCAGTCCTTTTCTCCCGGCTGGTATTTTCCAGCCAGTGTGGCGGTGACAGGACTGGGGGCGAAAAATGCGCGGTCCCTTGAATTTGTTGATTTCCTGCGTGGTGATGCTGCCCAGAGATTGCTGTTGCAACCCGAAATCCGGCGTATCCCGATTGATCCGAAATTGTGGTCGCAGGCGGGATTCTCACCGTCTGAAAACAGTCCGGCACAGGGGCTTGACCTGAAACTGGCCGCCCGGCGCATGGCGGTGGTCAATGCGCTTTATGATGACATGATCACGCATCGGTTGCTTGAGCTTCGAAAACTGTGGCAATCGTTGCGCCGGCTGGAAGCCACTCCGGTGATTGCCCAGTCTGATGCGACCAAACCATTGTTAAGTGCCGTACGCGACGCATTGGAAACTGTCCCTGTTGCGGCCTTTATGGCCAATGAACACAGTTTTGAACGGGTGTTCTCCGATGCCATTCCATCGGAAAACTCGGTCGTTGGCAGGCTTCGCGTGCAGGACAGCTGGTCAAACGATTTCAGTCAGCGTTTCAAATCGGCCCGTGAATTGATTGCGCGAATGGACTCGTTTCAAAGCCATCTTGATACGGGCGCAGTGAAATGAAGTGGCGTCCGAACAGTCTCAAATCCAAGCTGACCTTGTCGATTTTTGTCATCGCCAGTGTTTCTGTGATGGCAACCGTGATTTCCAACCTGACACTGGGCGGCGTCAGCCAGACAGTTGCTGATCTGGCATCGGAAAATCTTTCGGTTACCGCGACCAGTGCCCGCTTTGCCGAGATCGGTCAGGAAATCAGGGTTGATACCCCGCGTTTAGGCAGTGCCACGACCCAATATGGTCGACAAGAGGCCCTTAACAATCTGGAAGGCCATTTCAGGGACCTGAAACAGCTCAGCGACGAACTTGCAATCTATGCGCCGGAACTGACTGAAAAGCTGACGGGGTTGCTGGATGCCTTGATGAGCAACGTCGAAAAGCTTGATGCCAATGTTGCGGGCAAATTCACCATGCGCGACGATCTGGGCCGACAGGTGGCAAGGATCAACCGGCTGCATAGTGACTTCTTGCTTGAAGTCGATCCCTTGCTGATTGATGCCAATTTTAACGTGACATCGGCAATTGATCGCAGCTTTGCGACACCGGGACAGGAAATTCAGGCCGATGCAGTCATCAACGAAGTTCGTTTTACCGAGGCACTTGGTCGTTTGCACGCAGCGTGTAATCTGATTGTCGGTTTGATGTTGCGCGCGGTTGGCGAAGATGACTTCGGGGCGATTGAACAACTTCGGCTCCGGCTTCTGGAAAGCATTACAGAGGCCAACGAAAATCTTCCAGCTTTGCAGCAAAACAGCAGTTCCATCACTCTGCTTCAGATTTGGCGTGAAATTGCATCTTATGGGGATAGTCCGCGTGATCTGCTTGAATTGAAGCTGCGTGAAACGGCGTTGCGCCGTCAAAATACCCAGCTTCAGAATGAAAGTGCCATCTTGCTTGAGGCATTGGGCGGGCTTGTTGCCGATACGGTGCGCGAAAGTGGTCAGCGGACAGAAAGTGTATCGCTTCAGATCAAACAGGAAGTGCGAAACGGGCAGTTGTTCGGTGTCCTTGCCGGTGTTGCCACTGTGGTATTGTTGATCCTGTTTTCGGTGTTCTTTATCCGTGGGCAGTTGTTGCAGCGATTGATGCGTGTCTTGTCTTCCATGCAGATCATAGCCGACGGTAATTTTGCGCACCGGGTTCTGGTTGATGGCAAGGATGAGATCGGACAGCTTGCTGATGCGGTGCGATTGTTCCGTCACAAGTCCCAGGAACTTGAAACCCATGCCGAGGTGCTTCAGGAAACCAACAGTGAATTGCGCCACGAAATTGCCTTGCGCCATCAGGCCGAGCAGGATTTGCGCGAAACCCAGGCTGAGCTTTTGCAGGCAGCCAAACTTGCTGCGTTGGGGCAGTTATCTGCAAGTATCGCCCATGAATTCAATCAGCCACTCGCCGCCCTCAGTTCCTATAACCACAATGCCGAACTGTATCTGGAGCGTGGCGAAATCGAAAAATGCCGCGAAAAGCTGGAAGATATCGACAGGCTGGTCAAACGTCTTTCAAAGACATCGAACCATCTGAAAAGCTTTGCCCGCCGACCGCAAGAAGCCGTCACACGCCATAGCGCGGTCGAGGTTTTGGAAAACGCATTGTCGTTGTTTGACGAGCGGGTGACACGGGGCAATATCAAACTTGTTCGTGATTATCCCGAAGGCCCGGTTCATGTGCTGACCGATCCGGCAAAGCTTGAACAGGTCTTGGTCAATCTGATCAGTAACGCGATTGATGCGGTGGAAAATCAGGAAACGCCGACCTTGCATCTGGTGATCAGTGAAACCGACCGTCGGGCGATCATTTCGGTGGCGGATAATGGCACCGGATTTGCACAGGAAGTCAGTGATAAACTGTTTGAACCCTTCTTTACGACCAAGCCACCGGGCAAGGGGCTGGGGCTTGGATTGTCGATTTCATTTAACATCATTCGTGACCTTGGCGGCCGCTTGCAGGTTTTGCCGGGGACCGGTGATCAGGGTGGGACGACCGCAACTGTGGAGCTGTTTAAAACGTGACCGATAACAGTGTAAAACCACCTGTCCTGCTGATTGACGACGAAGCTGAAATTCGCCGCGCCTGGGAAGAAACCCTGCATTTGAATGACTTCACCCCGCATCCGTTCGAAGACGGGGCGGCGGCAATTGCGACCCTGGATGCAGGTTGGCCGGGTGTGGTCCTGACAGATCTGCGAATGCCGGGGATGGACGGGTTTGGCGTGCTGGATGCGGTTAAACGTATTGATCCGAAAATCCCGGTTATTATCGTGACCGGGCATGGTGATATTCCAATGGCAACCAAGGCGGTCAAAGCCGGGGCCTATGATTTCATCGAAAAGCCCGCAGACCCCGACACTTTGCTTGCGGTTATGGCGCGTGCGGCCGAACTCCGCCGGCTGGTTCTGGAGAACCGCCGTCTGAGCAATAGCAGTCCGGACGGTTACAAGATCGAAAACCACATCATGGGCAACCACCCGAAAATCGAGCGACTGCGCGCGCAAATTGCGGTCGTTGCCGGGGCGGATGTCAACACGGTGATCTATGGAGAAACCGGTACCGGTAAGGAGCTGGTTGCCCGCGCATTACATGAATTGGGACCGCGCAAGGATGGGCCGTTCATCGCGATCAATTGTGGTGCCCTGAACGAAAACCTGATTGCCAGCGAGTTATTTGGTCATGAAACCGGGGCGTTTACCGGTGCTGATCGTCGCCGTATCGGCAAGCTCGAACAGGCCAGCGGCGGAACACTTTTCCTTGATGAAATTGAAAGCATGCCGCTTGGCCAGCAAACCCAGCTTTTGCGTGCCTTGCAAGGGCAGGTGATTGAACGGCTCGGCGGCAAATCCCAGATCAAGATTGATGTACGTGTGGTTGCTGCCGCCAAGGAAGACCTCGAACTGGCATCCGAGGAAACACGGTTCCGTGCTGATCTTTACTATCGGTTGGCGGTTGCGTCCTTGACCATTCCGTCCTTGCGAGAACGTGGGGATGATATCGCACTTTTGTTTGTGCACTACGTGACCAAGGCCTGTCGCAAGCACGGTTTGACAATCCCGGAAATCAGCGAGATCAATCTTGACGAGCTACGTGGAAAGTCATGGCCAGGCAATGTGCGTGAACTGGTAAATGCAGCCGAACGCTATGCCTTGCAGCTCGAAAATGCCGGGATGGTATCTGATCCGCTAGATAGCGGGGTTATGTCATTGCCGGATCAGATTGATGCCTTTGAGAAAAAGGTCATTGTATCTGCCTTGCGGCGTTGTGGCGGACGGGTTCAGGAAACCGCTGATTATCTGTCGATCCCGCGCAAGAAACTGTACCTTCGGATGCAGTACCACACGATCGACAAACGCACATTTTCCAGCACCGAATAACGGGTCGTTTGTGACACGTGACTTTTTGAAAATGTGTCAATATTGACCCAAATAGTATTTTGGTGTGCTGGGGGTTATTAAATTTTCCCATATTTTTCAGATATTTATAGCAACATGCGGAAAGTGCGTGTTCTGGCATAGGCGTTGCTCTTGTTTGGTTACCGACATTGTCGGTCAATGAACAACCAAATAGGGAGGAACCAGTGTCTAAAATGGTTCACAAGACTCTGCGCCACCTGGGGACAGGTGTTGCGATCGCGGCAATGCTTGCCACAGCGACGGCCCATGCCGCCGACGACAAGCTTGTCATTGTTACGTCGTTTCCGTCTGACCTGACCGACGTTTTCAAAAATGCCTTCATGAAGGAAAACCCGTCGATTTCCGTCGAGGTCGTCAATAAAAGCACCTCGTCAGGCGTGAAGTACCTGATTGAAACGGCACAGAACAACCAGTCCGATATCTTCTGGGCGTCGGCGCCTGATGCTTTTGAGGTGCTGAAAGAAAACAGCCTTCTGGCGAAGTATGAATCATCTGTCGGCGGCGTTGCCAGCGAACTGAACGGTTACCCGATCAACGATCCGGATGGCTACTATTCCGGTTTTGCCCTGTCGGGTTATGGCTTCATGTGGAACGAACGTTACATGGACGCCTACAAACTTCCGGAGCCGACCGAATGGGAAGATCTGGCAAAACCGGTCTATAACGGTCATGTCGGTATTTCTGCGCCGTCGCGTTCCGGTACCACGCACCTGACGATTGAAACCATTCTTCAGGGCGAAGGGTGGGAAAAAGGATGGCAGACCATCCGCGATATTTCCGGTAATGCCAAAACCATCACCGAGCGCAGCTTTGGCGTGCCGGACGGCGTGAACAGCGGTTCATTCGGCATCGGTATCGTTATCGACTTCTTTGGTTTCTCGTCGATGGCATCGGGCTTCCCGGTTGATTTCCGTTATCCGAGCGTTACCGCACTTGTTCCGGCCAACATTGGTGTGATCAACAACGCCCCGAATAGCGAGCCGGCCAAGAAATTCATCGACTTCCTGATGTCTGAAACCGGTCAGGGCCTGTTGTTCGATCCGAAAATCATGCGTCTTCCGGTCAATAAAAGCGTTTATGCAAACGCACCGAAAGGCCTGCCGAACCCGTTTGACGGCTCGATCAAGTCCGAAGTCAAATTTGACACTGCTGTTTCGCAGGGTCGCTATAACGTTGTGAACTCGCTGTTCGACGTCATGGTGACCTATCGTCTGGAAGACCTGCGTGCAGCAGTTGTTGCCATCCAGGAAGCCGAAGTTGCCCTGGCTGAAAACGGTTCTGCCAATGCCGAGGCAACCAAGCTGATCGCCGAAGCCAAGGCACTTCTTCATACGCTTCCGGTTGACGAAGCAAAGGCAAATGATCCTGAATTTGCTGCGATCTTCAAAACCAAGCGTAAGAAGCAGACAGACAAGGTCGAAGGCCGTCAGGCTGAGATCGAGCAGGAATGGGACAACCAGATTGTTCAGAACTATCAGAAAGCAGCCGAGCTCGCGAATACGGCTCGCTTCATGTTCTAGGCTGTACTGACCTCCCTGGTGTCATGTAGCGCCACCACGCAGCCGCTGGGGGTATGCGCGGGGCCTGCATGATGCTCACCCTCCCTGCCAGAGAATTTCATCACATTGACCTCTCTGGCAGGGGCCTAATTTCCCGACATTGGAGAATACTCATGTCCTCCGCCGCTATTGCGCGACCGGTGCGTTTTTCTTCGCTTGGTCCATACATGGTCGCTGGGATTGTGGTCCTGTTCCTTGGGGCATTCCTTCTGGTGCCGGTCCTGAAAGTTATTCAGGTGGCATTCCAGGACCCGTCCAGCGGTTCGTTCACGATGGTGAACTTCCAGGACTTCTTTAACAGTTCGCTTTTCCGCCAGTCCTTCTTCAACTCGGTCTATGTGTCGGGCATGTCTGTCGTGTTTGCGTCGGCATTTGCGTTGCCACTGGCCTATTTCACGACCCGGTTCAATTTTTCCGGTTCGGTCATTATCCAGACGCTGGCCTTTGTGCCACTCATCATGCCCCCCTTTATTGGTGCTGTGGCCATGCAGTTGCTGTTTGGATCGAATGGCAGTGTAAACCTTTTGATGCGCGACTGGTTCGGGTTCGACATTCCCTTCATGGAAGGTCTGAATGGGGTCATCTTTGTTCAGTCGATCCACTATTTCCCGTTCATCCTGATCAATCTGAGTGCCAGCCTTCAGAACATTGACCGTTCGATGGAAGAAGCAGGCCAGATGCTGGGTTCAAGCGGCTTCCGTCTGTTCCGCCGAATTGTCTTCCCGCTGGCCATGCCAGGCTATATCGCCGGTGCGTCGCTGGTGTTCGTCAAGGTTTTTGACGATCTGGGGACGCCGCTTTTGCTGAACGTCAACACCATGCTGGCCCCGCAGGCTTATCTGCGTATTTCGTCGATCGGTATCTCTGACCCGATGGGATATGTGATTTCCTGTATCCTGATCGTCTTCTCGGTCTTTGCGATGTGGGTGGCGTTCCTTGGCATGCGCGGCAAGGATTATTCGACCACGCAAAAAGGCGGTGGTGGCCTTTCCAAGCGCGATCTGCGCTCACATGAAGCCATCCTTTGCTATGTTGTGATTTTCTCGATCCTGGGGATCGTTCTGGCCCCGCATCTGGGCTTGTTGCTGCTGTCATTCGGCTCTGTCTGGTCCTTTAGTGTCCTGCCCGACAGCTTCACCACCAGCCACTATGGCACGGCATTTACCTCTGCCTGGACCTTTATCAAGAACACACTGATCTATGCCGGTCTTGCCGGGGTTATTGATATCGTTCTTGGAACGGCGATTGCCTATGTGGTGATGCGCACCAATGTGATTGGTCGTAAATGGCTTGATTACCTTGCGGTTTCGGCCCTTGCGGTTCCGGGCGTCGTGCTTGGTATCGGTTATCTGCGTGTGTTCTATGGCGTGAATATGCCATTCACCGATCAGCCAATGGCAACCTGGTGGGGGATTATTGTTATTGCCCTTGCTGTGCGCCGTTTGCCTTATGCGCTTCGTTCTTGCACCGCTGCCTTGCAGCAGGTTTCCCCGTCGCTTGAAGAAGCATCGGAAAACCTTGGTGCATCCAAGTTCCGTACAGTTCGACGCATTGTTGTACCGCTGATGGCAAGCGGCCTTGTCGCTGGCTTTGTCACCAGCTTCTCGACCGCAGCGGTGGAACTTTCCGCAACCATCATGCTTGTTTCGACTGAAAATGACGCACCGCTTGCCTATGGACTTTATCTGTTCATGCAGTCGGCTGCCGGGCGTGGTCCGGGTGCGGCACTGGGTGTCATGGCTGTGATCATTGTTGGTCTGGCGACCTATCTGTCACACCGCATGGTTGACCGTGCGCGTCAACAGCGCAGCAGCATGGAACAAGCCACAGGGGACGTCGCATGACCGTCACAAGCAATCCTTCCAATAATCGTCGCGCGGAGGCCGACACCATGACCACGATGCAAACCTCACCGGTTCAGATCGACATTGAAAATCTTTCCCTGTCATTCGGTAATACCGAAGTTCTCAAAGGGGTCAATCTTGCCATTCGTCCAGGCGAATTCTTTGCTTTTCTCGGGCCGTCGGGTTCGGGTAAATCCACGCTGTTGCGTGCCATTGCCGGATTTGGTCCGACCCCTAAAGGTCAGATCAAACTGGATGGTCAGGATATTGTCGGTTCCGTTCCCTGGCAGCGTAATGTCGGCATGGTGTTCCAAAGCTATGCACTTTGGCCGCATATGACGGTTGCCAAAAACGTTGCCTTTGGCCTTGAAGAACGCAAGGTCCCGGCATCCGAGATTGGCCCGAAAGTCCGTGCTGCGCTGGAACTGGTTGGCATGGGTGATTATGCCGAACGTTTCCCGTCACAGCTTTCGGGCGGACAGCAGCAGCGCGTCGCACTTGCACGTACCATCGTGGTTGAGCCGCGCGTTCTGCTTCTTGACGAACCACTTTCAAATCTTGATGCCAACCTGCGTGTGCAGATGCGTCAGGATTTGCTCAAACTGCAACGTCGTCTTGGCATTACCACCATCTTCGTGACCCATGATCAGGAAGAAGCCAACACCATCTGTGACCGTATTGCGGTAATGGCAGATGGCGTGGTTCAGCAAATCGGTCGCCCCGATGAAGTTTATGACAATCCGGCCAACAGCTTTGTTGCAAAGTTCCTTGGCACGGCAAACATCCTCGAAGGCGAGGTCGTCCCGTCTGCGGATGGCAGAAGCTTCGATTGCGGTGCCGGCCTTCGCATTCCCGTTAGTGCAGACGAAGCAACCGGCAAGGCACGGTTGGTGGTGCGTCCCGAAAGTATCGAGTTTGGCAGCGACAGTACGAAAGACCCCCTGTCGGGCTCGGTTGTATCGGCCGAGTTCCTCGGCGGAATGGTACGTTATGCCGTTGATGTCAATGGTCAGGAACTGTTGGTCGATGAACGCCACACGCGTGGCCAGAAGCGGATGGAAAAGGGGAAACAGGTTATCTTGAAGCTTGATCCTGCTCAGGCGGTTCTGATCCGCGACTGATTTCGAAAAGCCGGGGCACTGAACGTCATGATCGTTCAGTGCCCATTTTTCATGACCCGCTTCACGAAGATTAGAAAATGTCTGAAACCAAACTCCCGACCATTCTGCTTATCCGCCACGGTGAAACCCAGTGGAACATCGAAGGACGCTTGCAAGGTGGGCAGGATACCCCCTTGACCCTGAACGGTTTTCGCCAGATTTGCGCCGTTGCAGAGAACACGCGTGACATTTGGACAAAGTTGTCTGCAACCGGCACGGTCAGTTATATCTCCAGTCCGCTTGGTCGCGCCCGCCAGACAGCCTCGATCCTCGCTGATTCCTGGGGAATCCGGTATTCGGAATTCCAAAGTCATGATGCGATTGCGGAACGTAATTATGGTGCATGGGAAGGCATGACTTTGTCGGAAGTTTCCCGGACCCGTCCAGCAGAGTTTGGCGCCCACCAGCGCGATCTATGGGACTATCAGGTCCCCGGAGGAGAGAGCAAAAGTCAGCTTTGCGCGAGAATTGAACGCTGGCTTGCCCGGCTCTCTACCGATCAACCACATGTGGTCGTTACCCACAGCGGGTGTTTTCGTTTGATTCGCGGGCTTTATGTTAGGGCTTCGAAGACGGAAATGGATGCATACCGTGAACCGCAAACAACGTCGTATTTGCTCAGTGACTCTAATGCTCGTGAATGCGTGATGCCAATAGAGTTAACCAAAAGATTCGACCTGAATTCCAAAGCCCTGACCGTCCAGATTTAAAGTCAGTATCTTTTCGGATGGTTTTCGGATGCCAGAGGTCCGGCGGCATGAACACCGTATATTCACATCATCCTTTGAGCCAAATAGCATGATTGATCGGTGCAGCAGGGAATATTGAGATGATCAAGTACTGCCAGCACCGACCTTTCCCGCGACCATTCTTTCAATCAGGCTGGTTTGTCTTTGCAGGCATTTGTGCAATTCGAACCGGTTTGTGATTGTCTTACGCGCATTTTCGCGCAAATACGCAAGCTGTTCCTGATTCTCAAGGCAATCCGCCATTTTTTCGGCAAGGCTGTCGCTGTCCCAGAAATCGGTCAGAAGGCCGTTTTGCTGATCGCTGATAATGTCGTGACAGGGGCCGGTATCCGATGCGATGAGCAATGCCCCGCACGCCATGGCTTCAAGTGCGGACCATGACAGCACAAACGGATATGTCAGATAGATATGTGCGGCGCTGATCTGATAGACCCGTACAAGCTGGTCATGGCTGATCTGGCCCAGAAAATGGATGCGTGACGGATCAAGACCGGTTTCTGCCATCATGACATCGCGCCATTTCTGCCCGTCGCGGCGCACCTGTCCGTAACTGACGCCATCGCCCCCGGCGACGACGAACTGCACCGACGGATCGCGTTTTGCAAGTCTGGCTGCGGCGCGCATAAAGGTCGGGAACCCGCGATAGGGTTCAAGATCGCGCGCGACATAGGTAATCACCCTGTTCTCGCGCGTAAGAACCCGGCCATCTGGCAATGTGAAGCTGGCCTGTGCATTCGGGCGGCATCGATGGATATCGATCCCGTCATGGCACACGCCGATCTTGTGGTGATAGGCATCTGGAAAGGCCGATTTCTGCCAGTGTGTCGGGCTGATTGCCGCATCAAGATGATCAAGGCTGGCAAGCTGCGCAACATTGCGCAGGCGTAATTGCGTGCGTTTTTGCAGGGGAACCTGATCATTCGGGTCAAACCCGACATCGCGGCCCTTGGCATGATAGTAATGTTCGCAATAACCGATCAGCGGTGTCGCCGGCAGCACATCGCGGGCAAACATCATGCTGCCCCATCCGATATGCCCGTAAACGATATCGGGCGGTCCTTCTTCGCGAACAAGCGCATCAAGGGTGGTCGCTGCCCTGAGACCGACTTCCTGATGATATTGTCCAAATGGTGTTGCCGGTGCCGGTGGCGTGACGCGTTGCCGGAGGATGCGGATGCCAGGCAGTCGAACATTCATTGCTTCGCACAGGAAGGAAACCTGCCATCCGGTATTGGCCAGATGGCAGGCAAGATGAACAAACTGTCCCGGTCCATGACGATGGACGAAGACTATTTTCATCGACGGTTTCGAACCTCGTTTACTTCAATCATGCCATTGATGGGCACACCGCCATATCGAAGTGTCTGGGTCCAGAACTCCTCAAGGCGTCGCAAGGTTCGCAGGGCTGTTTCCATTTCCTGCTGGTCTTCAAGATTGTTGGCCAGCGCGTCGTGATATTCTTCGTGAAATTCATGAAGGGCACGGCACAATTCACGACCCTTTGGGGCAAGCCTGATCCGTGCAGAACGTCTGTCACGTGCCATTACCTGCCGTTCAACATAGCCCGACTCAGCAAGCTGTTTGAGGTTATAGGAAGCGTTCGAACCCATGTAATGGCCGCGATCAAGAAGATCACGAACAGAGAGTTCATCATCGCCAATTGTGAATAACAGCGCCACTTGTGCGGGGCTGATGTCATCTTTACCGAGTCGAATCAGATCAACCCGAAGCAAGTCTGCAAATCGTCGATAAATGCGCTCGACAGTATTTGCCAGTTCAAGATGAGTGACGGTCATGGTGTTCGATCCGTTATCTGGTCCCAAGCGAGATTTGATGCCAAAGCAATATGCCAAGGCACAATTTTCGTTTTGGGGAAGACAACAGGACGTTGTTCTTGAACGATTTTCCGCACGCCCTTACTTCCCACAGTTATGCTCGTATTAAAGAAGTAATTCTAAAGTATTTTTATTTTTGAATTACTTCTGAGTTATTAGTTTTTACATTGTCCAACCATCAACATGAGATCGACATATTTAAATTTATTGTAGATCATCATGTCATCGCAACTATGTGATTAGATTGCGGAAAAACTATGACTTTTGAGTAATTGGATGAAATTCGATGCATTTTGGTCGGAAAAAGCTGGCAAAACCTTTGGAAAACAAGGATGCCAGACCAGCACTCGACGTGCAGTCGGTAATCCGCGAAGCCCGATATACCTTTGTGCGGGGGTTGGGCTGGGCCGGGGTCATGAGCGGCTTTCTCAATGTGCTGCAATTGACCGTGCCGCTTTTCATGCTTCAGGTGCATGATCGCGTTATCAACAGTCAAAGTACCGATACCCTGATCCTGCTTCTGGTGATCGCGATTGCCGCAATCATCCTGTTCGGGATTCTCGACTTTTTACGCGCACTGGTTTTTCAGGAAATGGCAAAATCCCTGCTGCGCCGTGTCAATCTGCCCGCCATTTCTGCGGCAATGCGCGTCGCCCTTGAAAAGGGATCGCTGCATGGCACGCAGGTTTTGCGGGATTTGTCCGATCTTCGAAACTTCATCAATGGTTCGACAATCGGCGCACCGCTGGAAGCCCTGTGGTCGCCGATCTTCCTGTTGGTGATGTTTGCGCTGCATCCCTATTACGGCATTGCCGGGCTGGTCGCGGTTCTGATCCTGATCGGGTTCAGCTTGCTCGGTGATTTGCTGGTCCGGCAGGTCACCAAGGAGGGAACCGATGCCAATCTGCGCAATATTGGCGATATCGGGGCCACTGTTTCCAATGCCGAGGCGATCGAGGCCATGGGCATGATGCCGGCGCTGGCCATGCGCTGGCGGCGTGAACAGATACATGCAAGCGAGCTTCTTGATGTCGGCAATATGCGCAGCAAGGGCATGTATTCCATGACCCGAACGGTGCGATTCGGCATGCAGATCGTCATTCTGGCGATGGGGGCTTATCTGGTGATTATCGGTGAAACCACGCCCGGTGCCATGATCGGGGGGACGGTGATCATGGGGCGGTTGCTTTTGCCCTTTGACAATGTGACGCGCGACTGGCGGGCATGGGTGGGGGCAATTTCGGCCTGGAAACGCATTCGCTCGATGCTCGAAGAAACCCAGTCAGAACGTGAAATCAAACCAACCCCGCGTTCCGAAGGTCCGCTTCTGGTGGATAATCTGGTCTATGCCGTGCCGGGATCAAATGTGCCGGTGTTGCGCGGGGTCAGTTTTGAACTTTTCCCCGGTGAAATCCTTGGCGTGGTTGGCCCGTCTGCGGCGGGTAAATCAACCCTGTCGCGGTTGCTTGTCGGGGCGGCCAAACCGACATCGGGCGGGGTCTATCTGAATGGGCATAACGCCTATTTGTGGGAACGCGGATCGTTTGGCGACATGGTGGGCTATTTGCCGCAATCGGTGTCGCTTTTGAACGGGACAATTCGCGACAATATCAGCCGGATGCGCGATTCGAACCCGCGCAAGGTGATCAATGCCGCACGCGCCGCCGGTGTGCATGAAATGATCGGGCGTCTGCCGCTGGGCTATGACACACCGATTGGGGCGGGTCGCCATACGCTTTCAGGCGGGCAGCAACAGCGCATTGCACTCGCACGTGCCCTTTATGGCTGGCCGCGTCTGCTTGTCCTTGATGAACCCAACGCAAATCTTGATGCCGAAGGCGAGGCATCCCTGATCCGGGCCGTGCGGCAGGCCGCCGATTCCGGGGCGATGGTGGTGCTGATCGCCCATCGTCAGAGCATCATGCAATACGCCCATAAATTGCTGGTGATGCAGGACGGTCGGGTCAAACAGTTTGGCGAACGGACGGACATCATCCGCAACATGTCCAATGAGGGCGACGGGATCAAAAACATTCCCGTCATCGCCCATAAGCAGGAAAGCGGAGGTGCAGCATGAGCCGTGTCATTGATGTTGATAATGAAGGCGCGCTGATCCCGGTCGATGATCCGCAGGTGCCATGGCACCAGATCCTGACCGAAGAACGCGAAGCATCCCGCCAGAGTCTGCGCAAACCGATCCTTGCCGGGATTGCGGTCATTGTTCTGGGCTTTGGCGGTTTTCTGACCTGGGGATTTACAGCCGAGCTTGACAGTGCGGCGGTGGCCAACGGATCGGTGATCGTTGATTCCCGCAAAAAGACCGTCAACCACTATGAAGGCGGTATCCTCAAACAGCTTGTGGTCGAGGAGGGGGATCGGGTCACGGTCGGGCAGACCCTTGCGCTGCTTGATGGTACGCGCAGTGAATCAGAACTCGGTCAGTTGCGCGGCGAACGCTACGGTCTTCTGGCAAAGCTGACCCGGCTGCGCGCCGAGCAGCGGGGCGACAGGGAAGTCATTTTCCCGACCGAACTTACGCAGAATGCCGAAAGCTATGTTGCCGATATTCTCCGCGATGAAAAACGCCTGTTTGCCAAGCGTCAGGAAGTCTATGCCGCCAAGCTTGATGCCCAGGCCAAACAGATCGAACAGTTCGAAGCCGAAGCCCAGGCGCTTGCTTCCCAGATCAAGGCGCGCACCCGGCAGGAAAAGCTTGTCGCAGAACAGCTTCAGGGCATCCGCCAGCTTGCCGAAAAGGGCTTTGCCACCCGCACCCAGCTGGTTGAAATTGAAAATAACTGGTCGGATCTGGTCGGGGATATGGGCGAATTCAAAGCCCAGAAAGCCGCAGCCCAGCAACAAAAGGCCGAAGCCGAGATCAATCTGGCTTCAATCGAGATGGAATGGCAAAGCGATATCGCAACCGAAATTCAGGAAGCCCAGCTGGCGCTGAATGACGTGACCCAGCGTATCCGTGCGAGCCGCGATGTTCTGGATCGTCTTGAAGTCAAGGCACCGCAATCGGGAACCGTTGCCAATATCCAGATCAGGACACCGGGCGGGGTCATCAGCCCGGCCGAGCCGATCATGGATATCATCCCCGAAGACGAACCATTGGTGATCGAGGCGCGCATCAATCGACAGGATATCGACTCGGTCCATGTCGGCTCAAAGGCGCAAATTCGACTGACCGCCTATAGTCAGCGCAAACTGGCCCCGCTGGCCGGTGAAGTTCGCTATGTCGCGGCCGACCAAACCGTTGATGAGCAACGTGATAGCTCATATTACATCGTGCGTGCTGCCATCAATCCTGATGAGTTGGCAAAGCATGAAGACATCAAATTGCGCCCGGGCATGCCGGCCACCATTCTTGTGCTGAAGTCACCGCGCAAGGCGATTGATTATCTCATCGACCCGATTGCCCAGAGCATGGAAAAGGCATTCCGCGAGGAATAAGGCAGCCGAAATCAAACCCTTTGCCATCAAGGTCGTTCCTGAAACTCAACGGGGACGGCCTTTTTACTTAAAGTATTGATCGAAATTTGAAGTAAATAAAAAATAAAATAGAACAAATAATAATCAAATAAGCGAGTTATTTTTGAAGTAAGTCACAATATTGACAAAATAAAAACACGACAATACCCTCCACATACTAAATAAAAAAATATAGGGTTTCTGAGTGGTCGTTCAGGGCGACTTTCAGTTTGCCCTGAGGGAACGGCCATCCTCTCGCGAGGGAAACATCCCCGCGATGTCAATAATGTTGGGACACGAAGGAGGATTACATGGCAACTCTCGAAGGCGGCGCCTTTGATGATGCGCTTCTCGGATCTCGTTTCAGTGACGTCATCTTTGGACGTGGCGGTGACGATACAATCTTCGGTCAAGGCAATGACGACGTTCTGTTTGGCGAAGAAGGCGATGATGCCTTGTTCGGCGGCTCGGGCGATGACATTGCCATTGGCGGCGAAGGAAACGACTTCCTGTTTGGTGGATCGGGAGACGATGCATTGATCGGGGATGCCGGCAGCGACCTTTTGATGGGTGGCTCTGGTGAAGATGTTCTGTCCGGGGGGGCTGATTCCGATGCCCTGCTTGGCGGTTCAGGCAACGACGTGCTCGATGGCGGATCCGGTAGTGATCTGCTGATCGGTGGTGCTGGTGAAGACATCGTACTCGGTGGCGAAGGCGATGATGTCATGCTGGGCGGTTCTGGAGACGATATTCTTCAGGGCGGTGCCGGTGATGACGTCATTCTTGGCGGTTCGGGTGATGATGTCATCGATGGCGGCGCCGGTGACGACATTCTTTCCGGCGGTTCTGGCGGCGACACATTCGTGTTCTCCGGCGGTGGCGGCAACGATGTTGTTCTCGACTTCCACGCTGGCGACGACATGCTTTCCATTAGCAGCAATATCAACGACACCGGCATTGAAACCGCCGATGACGTTGCTGCCCGTGCAACGCAGGTTGGCGCGAACACTGTCATTGACCTTGGTAACGGGGATTCCATCACCCTTAACAATGTCGATGCGGAAGACGTACAGGACGATCCGGACAGCTTCTTTAGCGTCCAGTAATCCGACGAGTTGCGTCCGCAGCCATTGCTGCGGGCGCTTCGTCCCCGACTTCAAGTAAAGCGAAAGATAGTCATGCTTGAATTTGCCTCGTCCGATGCTGTGCGGACGACCGGCGAAGCGCCGGACGTTTGCCTTTTGAACCCTGATACGCTGCTTTTGATCTGGGATACACCGACCCGATTGTGGGAGGTGCCCAAGCTCGAAACCACCGATCACAAAGCAATTTCGCCCCAGGCGACCTTGCGTCTGCCGCTCAATGGTGGCGGGACCCGGTTGCTGCGCGTTATCCGCCGTCCCAAGGATGAGCCGGTGTCGTTTCTTGCTGAATCGGGAACGCTCGGGCGAAAGGACGAAGTCACAATCGAGCCCGATGGCGATTTCGATTTTGTAAATGCCCAGTCCCTGATTGATGACGTCACCCCGGCCGGGCGTCTGTCGCTGGTTGCCGCCCTGTTTGGCATGTGGGCCAGCATGTTCCGGCTGCGCCTGAGCAAAAGCTACAACAGTTTTCTTAACCATCTGGTCGCGGAAATCGTTGAACGTCCGCAGCGCGCCAATGCGCTTGCCAAGCTGACCGATGACAAGATGCTGCTTGCCGCCGGATTGCCCGAAGCCTTTAGCGATCTTGAAGCCGTCTATATCGTGTCCCCGACCGGCTTCCGGCGTCTGGCCCAGACACCCCATGTCAGTGATCGCGGCCAGAACGGCCAGAACCTTGTTTACATGATTGCGGATCGTGCGGGCACCGAAGACGGGGCCTTTGTGGTTGCGACCGGTGTGCGCACCCTTGCCATCCGGAAATTGTCCGGCACCGCAAAGATGCCGTCACTTGCCCGCTGGTGGCAGGCACGCGGCAAGTCCGATGCCGATTTGCGTGAATATATCATCGGGGCACTGGCGCGCTCCGGCCCGACCGCAAGCAAGGCCGCAATTGAATTTCAGATCCGTTGTCCGCTGGCAAGTCAGCGCGTTGCCGGTGGCGGGTCGCTGCCAAGTGGCGAGGTCGACCTTGCCGTGACGACGGCGCGTGGCACGCTGATCGGGGGCTGGTATCGTGATCCGGTCGATATGATTGCCGGCATTGATCTTCTTGATAGCAACGGCATCGCCCATCCGTTCGGCGATGGTTTCTATCGCTATACCGGCAATGTCCAGGACGAGGATCGCACGGTTCCGGCCACCGGATTTGTCGGCTTTTATCAGGATATCCAAAGCCCGGTTCCGATCCTTCAGCCCCGAAGCGTAATGCGCCTGACATCGGGCAATCGCCATCTGATGGTGCCCCCGGCACAGCCGATTGACCCGGCCGAGGCGCGCGCCCGCATCTTGCGCGCTGTTCCGCCGCAACATCTGACCAATGAAATTATCGAAAACTGTCTGGCGCCGGTCATTGGCGATTTGCAGCAAAAGCTTATGAATCTCGCCAAAACCGACCGCGTGATCGAGCTTGGCCCCCAGCATCCAGACCCGCATGCCTCGATCATTGTGCCGCTTTATCGTGTGCTTGGTTTCCTGCGGGCCCAGATCGGGGCTTTTGCCTGTGATCCATGGCTGGTTGCCAATTGCGAGCTGATCTTTGTCCTTGATTCCCCCGAACAGGCCGAAGAATGCGAACATCTGCTGCGCGGGCTTCATATCCTTTACGGCATCCCGATGCGGCTTGTGATCATGTCACGCAATGGCGGTTATGCACGGGCCTGCAATGCCGGTGCGCAGCATGCGCGTGCCCATTTGCTGGCAATGCTGAATTCCGATGTGATCCCGCATATGCCCGGCTGGGTAGAGGGACTGGCATCGAAAATGGGCGGGCCACAGGAAGTCGCCGCCGTCGGGCCAAAGCTTCTGTTTGAAGATGGCTCGATCCAGCATGCCGGGATGTATTTCGCCCCCAATGAAAGCGGCAAGTGGTTGAACTACCACTATCACAAGGGCATGCCCGATCAGTTCCGTGACGCCAATATTGAACGCTCCGTTCCCGGTGTCACCGGTGCCTGCCTGATGATCCATCGGGATGCCTTTGAAGAAGTCGGCGGCTTTACCGAGGATTACGTGATCGGGGATTTCGAGGACAGCGATCTGTGTCTGAAAATCCGCAAGGCCGATTTTGACATCAAATATATCCCCGATGTCAGTCTCTATCACTTCGAACGCAAATCGATCTCGACCCATGTCGATTACATGCGCGGGGTGGCTGCCGAATATAACGGCTGGCTGCATGCGTCACGCTGGCGCGAGATGCTCGAAGACATCCACGCCAATGGCGTTTCGCAAAACAAATCCCCCACCAAAACCAGCCCCAAAACCAGACAAGGAGCCGCGGCATGAGCCAGGTTCTCGCCCTGTCCGAACATCAATATCCGCCCAAAATGCCGGTCGATGAAACCCGTCTGGAATGGCTGTGTCAGCAGGTGATCGCCAACCGGTTCCTGCCGGTCCCGCCCGAGGAAGAAGTCTTTGTCGGCGATGGCGATTACCGCACAATCGGTGCCGAATTCCTTGGTCATTTTGTGCGTCGTGCCGGTTTGTCACCGACCGATGATGTTCTTGATATCGGTTGTGGCATTGGCCGTATTGCCGTGCCCCTGACACAGTTTCTTGATCCCGCGCAGGCGATCTATCGCGGTCTTGATCCGGTGCGTAGCGGCATTGAATGGTGCAAACGCTCGATCACACCGGCTTATCCGAATTTCCGCTTCGAAGCGCTTGATATCCATAACGATCTTTATAACCCCGAAGGGGCGATCAGCGGACGCAGCATGCGGCTGCCTTTTCAGGACGGAACATTCGATTTCACTGCAATGATCTCGGTGGCAACCCATCTGCCGCCACAAGAAATCGAAACCTATTGTTCCGAGGTCTTCCGCGTGCTGCGTCCCGGTGGTCGTCTTTTCATGACGGCCTTCATCATTCGCGATACCGACGATCCGGCAAAACCGGGATGCGATGCCCGCCTGACCAGCTTTGAAAAGGCCGAAGGCCAGCCATCCTGGCATCTGCGCGGGGAAAATCCGATGGCTGCTGTCGGCTTTGACGAGGCCTTTATCGAAGACGTCCTGAACCGTACCGGCCTTGAGCTGGCGACCAGAAGTTTCGGCGCATGGCGCGGGGATGGCGGTGATCACTATCAGGACATTCTTGTTGCCCAAAAACCGCGGAGGTCCGCATGAACCCGCGCGTCATGGTGCTTGCACACAATCACCCCGATCTTCACCCCGGCGGCACAGAGATTTTTGCCCATGATCTGTTCCACGCCTACAAGCGCGCCGAATGCGACGCCCTGTTTGTGGCGGCGACCAACGATGTCCATCGCGAACGTCGGCCGGGCACCAGTTTTCAGGCAATCAATGATGCAGGCGATGAGATGCTGTTCTGGGCGGGTCACTTTGACCGGTTCAACATGTCGCAAACCGATCTTTATGCGGTTGCCCCCGATTTTGCCCGCCTGCTCAAAAGCTGGGATCCCGACATTGTTCACATCCACCATCTGGTGTTGTGGGGGATCGAATTGCCGATGCTGATCCGGCGGGTTTTGCCCCATTGCCGGATCGTCATGACCTTGCATGACTATTATCAGATTTGCCCCAATGACGGGCTGATGGTCCATCGTGACACGCGCAAACGCTATACCAAACCCGATGCCATCGGTCGTCTGTGCGGACTGGACGGATTTACATCCGATCAGCATGTCATGCGCGCGGTCAATATCCGCAATCATCTGCGTGTTGTTGATCAGTTCGTCTCGCCCAGCGCGTTCCTTAAGGACCGCTATGTTGACTGGGGCATTGATCCCGACAGGATTGTTGTGATCAACAACGGTCGGCCACCGGTTGCGCCTGCACCAAGACGCAATATCGGAACCGGCATGCCAAATGTGTTTGGTTATTTCGGCAATCTCAATCCCTGGAAAGGGGCCGATGTCCTGCTTGAAGCCAGCCGGAAGCTGGTTGAGGCGGAAACCGATTTCGCGTTGCGCATTCACGGTGATGTGCTGTTTCAGACTGTCGCTTTCACCGAAAAGATGCACGACCTGTTTGCGAAAAGCAGCCATCACGTTCAGCACATGGGTGCTTATGAACGCGATGAAATCGCCGATCTGATGGCGCGTGTTGACTGGGTCATTGTTCCGTCAATCTGGTGGGAAAACGCCCCGCTGGTCATTCAGGAAGCCTTCCAGCATGGCCGCCCGGTGATTACCAGCGGCATCGGTGGCATGGCCGAAATGGTGCGCGATGGTCACGATGGCATTCATGTCCGCCCCGATGACCCGGCCGAACTTGCGCGCGTCATGAAGGACTGCGCAACCAATCCCAAACTCTGGAAAAAACTTTCGGGGCAGGTCCGCGCGCCCGCCCTGATCGACGACGTCGCGCAGGAACATCTCAAGATGTTCCGCAAGATGGTTCGTCCCGATTTCGTCGCGGCCTGATATCCACCAAGGAGATGATTATGGCACTCGCCGAGAAACAGCCAGCCAAGACAAACGCCCCGAAACCGGGTGCCGGTCACGATGCGTCTGCCAATGACGCACAAGATGCGCTGACGCTCGAAGGGCGGGTCGATGCAATTGATCAAAGCCGTCTGTTCGGATGGGTGTGGTGCCCGCAGCAACCCGATGCCCGCATCGAAGTCATTATCCGCCTGAACGGTCATTCCCTGTTGCGGGTGACGGCGGAAAATGAACGGGTCGATCTGCGCCGCAACGGGATTGGCGATGGCAAACATGCGTTTGAAATCGAATTGCCCGACGCCGCCCTGGCCAGTCCGGATACCATCAGTGTCTGTGCATTGATGCCCGGCTCACGTGATGAAGTTGATCTGCGCATTCCCTCGCAAAGCGAACAGCAAGCCCATACCGCCCTGAATGCGCCGCTTGGTAAAATTCTTGATCGGCTCGACCGTCTTCTGGCCGCCCAGCACATCTTGCAAAACGGTCAGCGCGAAGCTGCCAAACGGCTGATTGGCGCGACCAAACGCATGGATGAACTGGCCTCTGCCGATGACGGCATCGAAGCCGGGGTGAAACTTGTCCGCACCGGACAGGAAGAACTTTCAAGCCGCGTTGACGAGCTTGAAGTCTTTCTTGTGCGTTTCGACAAATCGCTGGGCGGTTTTGACGAACGTCTGTCGGCGCTGACTGCGCGGCACACCAATGATCTCAAAACACCGCTTCTGATCCTGTCATGCCTGATCGGTGTGACGACCGGATTGGCAATCGGCGCGATTGTCTGGTGATCCCATGAAAATGACAGGTAGCACTTTGTTTTCAAAATATGTTTTCAGAATTCATGAGGCCCGCAAATGACGGAAAATCAAGGCATGCCTCTTGATGGCAGAACAGTTGTCGCCGCCCTGATTGACGAAAGCCTTGCCCTTCTGGTCGGGGTGGGGAATGCGCTTCCGGCAACAATTGCCATTTATCTCAACAGTCAGTCTGACGCCAAGGTACAGGCATCCGTGATCAGCTGGCGACGCAATGAAACCGATCCTGAAAATGCCTATGGTTTCGTGGCCCTTGTCCCGATGAAGGATGTGGCACCGCGCCGTTTGAAAACGGCCCTGTTTCAGGGGGCGGGAAAGCCGCGCGAATACCGGATCGAAAACCGTCAGCAACGGGTCGAGGCCATCCTGTCATCAATTGCCGATCAGTCAGGACCGGCATTTGCAACCGTGATTGATGGCGTGATCGAAGCATTGCTTGCCGGCGATCCCGACAAGAAGCGCCTGAAAAAGGTCGCCGCCCTTGTGCAGACCGCAGCGCGCAGCAACGGCTTTATCGAGGTGCTTGGCGGCCTTGAAGAAGGCGACATCTATATTCAGGGCTGGTCAAGCGACTTCCCGGTCGGGCGAACCCGTGTGATTGCAATTGAAGACGTTCCGGTTTTGGCTGAACTGACCAGTGCCGATTTTCAGCGCGATGATCTGGGTGACGAGGCATCGGGTGTAACCGGCCTGATGCTGGGCGACAAGCCGATCAATCCCGGCAAACTCAAACGTGTCTATTTCCGGGGCCGCGAAGGCTGGTACGGGATCGAGGTCTATCAACAGCGTGTTCTGGTCGCACCCTCGGATGTCCCGGCCCATATCCGTTCGGTTCTTGACCGGGTTCGCGCACCGGAAAATATCCTGACCCATCTTCAGATGGCTGCCCATCGTTTTGATGGCCGCGATACGGTTTCCGAACTGGATCGTCCCGTCCGGATCGGCATTGATTTCTCGTTGCTGATCGAAGGCAGCGGTGTGCTGATTTCGGGCTGGATGCTTGATCCTGACCGGGCTGTGGAAAACGTTTTCTTGCGTGTGAATGGCGAGGTGGTCCGCATTGATGATCGCTGGACCAGACAATCGCGTGCCGATGTTACCAGCGCCTTTGCCAATGATCCGATGTTTTCGGGGCTCAATCCGGCGCGCAACAATCACGGTTTTCTGGTGTTCTGTCCGCTTGACGATACGCCGCCCTCCGATCAGCCGGTTTATCTGGAACTGGGGATCAGCGATGCCTTTCCGGCATATTGTCCCCTGAACCCGACCCGTTCATCGGCCCGTCAGGCCCTGTCGCGTGTCCTGCCGTCACTTGATCCGCGTTCGGTGACCGCATCAAACAGTATTGAACGTCAGTTCGGCCCGATGCTTCAGGGCATGACATCGCAAAACCCCTATGCGGTGGATATCCATGATATCGGCGATTTTGACGAAAATTCTCCGGTAACGCTGGTCGTCGGTGTCGATGATACGATCAATGATATTGGTGTCACCATCGCGCTGCTGGGGCTTGATCAGGCAACCCGCAATCTGCCGATTGTCATTGCAGGCCCGGTCGAAAGTTTCGATCAGGTCGGCAGCGACATGTTGCGTCTGGCGGCCTTCTACAAACTCAATACCCGCATCGTCTTTGCCGAAGGCGTCGAGGATTTCTGTGACGCGCTTGAAGTCGGGATTGCCGCAACCAGTTCCGAAACGGTTGGGCTGGTATCTGCCCATATTCTGCCGCGCTATAACGGATGGTTCGATCAGCTTTATGCCGCCTATCGCAAGCGCGGTGGCAAGGCGCTGGTGTCACCCACCATCCTGTTTGAAGACGATTCCGTGCGCTGGGCCGGAACATGGATCGAGGCCGATGCCAAGGGTGATCAGTATTTGTCGGATCGCTATGTCGGCTATCCCTGTGCTGTTCTGGACGGGGCCGAACCCAGCGAAGTCACCGCAGGCACCATTGAATGCTGCATTCTGCCGCGCAAGGCCATCGTCGATATTGGCGGTTTCACGCGCGGCTATATCGGCCCGGCCGAGAAAAATCTCGATCTGGCGCTCAAGCTGCGCATGGCCGGAACCCCGTCATTCTGGATTCCCGAAATCGAAGTCCTGGGCAGCGAGCAATCCATAAGCAACGCGCCCGCCTGGGAAGAACTGTCCCATCGTCTCGACCGCTGGGCATTTGATCGCCGCTGGTCGCTGGTCGTCTCAAACTTGCGGAGTCATAACAATGCCGTCGAATGATTTGCGTGTTCTGGTTATTTCGCATGGTCACCCCAGCATGTCTTTGGGCGGGGCAGAAGTCGCCTCCTACAACCTGCATAAGGGACTCAATGCCATTGACGGGGTCGAAAGTTTCTATCTGGCCCGGGTCGGCAATCCTGTTCCGCGCCATGGCGCATCGGCATTGATGAGCCTGCGTCAAAAGGACAATGAAATCCTTTATCACGCCGAAAACTATGATCACTTCCTGCTGTCAAATGGCAGTACTGATGAAATTGATCGCGATTTCCTGCGCTTCGTAAAGGATTACGAACCCGATGTGGTGCATTTCCATCACTATCTGGGCCTTGGTCTTGAGACGATCTATGCCATCCGTGAAGCACTTCCGGAAACGGCGATCTTCTTTACGTTCCACGAATTCCTGACCATCTGCCACAACCATGGCCAGATGCTCAAAAGCGGCGGGACCAAGCTGTGCAACCGGGCAAGCCCGATTGAATGCAATGGCTGTTTCCCCAACATCTCCCCGGCATCCTTCCTGCGTCGTGAACGCTTCATCAAGGCGATGCTTGAACTGGCCGATCACTATGTGTCGCCCAGCGAATTTCTGGCCAATCGTTTTATCGACTGGGGCATGAAGGCCGAAAAAATGTCGGTGATCGAGAACGGTCTTGATATCGACGAACGGGCAAAAGACCGCCCGCTTTCCAAAACCCAGCCACGGCGGTCGCGCTTTGCCTTTTTCGGGCAACTGACGATGTTCAAGGGGGCCGATATCCTGCTCGATGCGGTGGGGCGTGTGCCCGATGACATCTGGGGGGACGATGCCCGTCTGATGATCTTTGGCGGCAATCTGGACCGCCAGCCTCAGGACTATCAGGACAAGGTCCATGACCTGATCGAAAAGGCCGGTGACCGCGTGCGCTTCTATGGCGCCTATCAGAATACGGAAATGCCCAAACTGATGGAACTCGCCGACTGGACAATCATTCCGTCCATCTGGTGGGAAAACTCGCCCGTCGTCATTCAGGAGGCATTCTTCCACGGTCGACCGATGATTTGCTCGAATATTGGTGGAATGGCCGAAAAAATTACGGACGGCGTCAATGGTCTGCATTTCCGTGTCGGCAGTGCCGAAGACCTGGCCGACCGGCTGATCGAAGTTCTAAGCGACAACAAACTCTGGGATCGGATGCGCGAAGGGATTCCGCGTGTCACGACCTATCAGGAATGCGCAGAGCAACATCTTGCGCAGTATCGGGAGGTTCTGAAAACGCGCCTGCTGTCTGCAAAGGCCGCCTCTGAACAGAGCGTGGCAAGCACGGCCTGAATTCGGAACAAAAACGTGATCAACCAAGGAGACACAATATGGCGCGCGTTCTCGTAATGATCCCGTCGGGCGAAGTCTACGACCACGACTGCGTCCGGTGGTACAACTATCAGGATGTTCAGCGGAGCATCAACCATTACCACAATATCGGTGATGCCTTCGTTTTCGATTCATCGTTGAAACTGATGAACTATGACAAGCTCGGTGTTCTGCCGATTGCCGAACCAAAGATGGAAGATATCGACCGTCTTCGCGAGGAATATGACTATGTGTTCCTGCGCGGGTCGAATTACATCCATTCGGAAATGGATTGGCGCAATACCATTGATGTTCTCAAACGCTTGAAATTGCCGGTTCTGGGCTTTGGCATTGGTGCGCAGGCACCGGTCAAAGGCAAGCTCGAGCTTTCCGAACAGACCAAAACCGTTCTGCGCATGATGGCGGACTCAACGACCTCTATCGGGGTGCGCGGGGCTTATACCGCACAGGTCCTTTGGGATCTGGGGATTACAAATGTCCGTATCGTTGGCTGTCCGACCGCCTTCCGTCAAAACAATCCCGACATGCGCATCAAACTGCCGTCGCTTGATAGTGTGCGCAATGTCGGCATCACACTGCGCCGCGAAGTGTCACCGGCCTATGCGCAGGACATCAAGCGTTACCTGACCTTCCATCGTGATCTGGTCAAGGAGCTTGCTGGCAGGTTTGATGACATCACCCTGATGGCTCAGGGTGAACCCGAAGAGAAAAAACTGGTCTTTGGCAGCAACATGCAGCGCGAAGAAGCGATGCAGGCGCTCAAAAACAATGACTGGGTCAGGAACTGGTATCTCGACGACACGATGGAACGTCTCTATCGCGAAAAGCTGTTCTATTCCGACGTGGTTGCCGATTATGAAAACCTCGTCCGTCAAAAGGACTGCGTGCTGGGCTATCGTCTGCACGGCAATCTGATGGCGTTGTCGAACGGTGTTCCGTCGATCTATTTCACCTATGACAGCCGGACGGTCGAATTCGCCGAAACCTATCAGATCCCGTCCTATGACGTGTTCTCGACCAAGGAATTCGTGCTTGAGGATTACTGGAATCAGGATCTTTTCGACAAGTTCAACCGCGCCTGGTTCCAGACCTATCGCGAGATGGCGACGTTCCTGAGCGAAAACAACATCGATCACAAGATGCTCAATGTCATGAGCAGGGATGCGCAGCCCGAACGAAAGGTTGCGTGACGACACCGGGTATTGCCGCCATGGCGACCCCGGCGCGGGAAGGTCATGGCGGCCGTGCTTGTCCAGTATGTCCAGATCAGAATGGGCAACATCAACAAGGAGACACGGCAATGACTGTACTTGTAACAGGTGGCGCTGGTTATATCGGTAGCCACGCGGCACTCGCACTGCTTGATGGCGGACGCAATGTCGTCGTGCTTGACAATCTCTCTCAGGGGCATCGCTGGGCGGTGCCTGCCGGGGCGGCTTTTGTCGAAGGTGACTGTGGTGACTATGATCTGGTGCGTCGGGTGATCGCCGAACATGAGGTCACGGCAATCATGCATTTTGCCGGTTCGATCATTGTGCCGGATTCCGTGATCTATCCGCTGGAATACTACTATAACAACACTGTCAATTCCCGTGCGCTTGCCCAGGCCGCTGTCGATAGCGGGATCAGGCATTTCATCTTTTCCTCGACCGCGGGCGTTTACGGTGAACCCGAAACCACCCCGATCCTTGAAGACTTTGCGCTCAAGCCGATCTCGCCCTATGGCACATCCAAGATGATGACCGAAAAGATGCTGGCTGATGCTGCGATCGCCCATGATTTGCGCTATGTCGCGTTGCGTTACTTCAATGTTGCCGGTGCTGATCCGGCGGGCCGGTCGGGGCAGACTTCGCGCAAGGCGACCCATCTGATCAAGATCGCCAGTCAGGCTGCAACCGGTGTCCGGCCGAAAATGGCCATCTATGGCGAGGATTACGAAACCCCCGATGGCACCTGTATCCGTGACTATATTCACGTCACCGATCTGGCCAATGCCCATGTGCTTGCGCTTGAATATCTTGAAAAGGGTGGCGAAAGCGATGTGATGAATTGCGGGTATGGGCGCGGTTTCTCGGTTCGCGAGGTCATTGACGCCGTCAAACAGGTCTCGGGCGTTGATTTCACCGTCGATCTGGCCGAACGCCGTGCCGGTGATCCGGCGGCCCTGATTGCCGGGGCCGACCGCATTCGTCAGAAACTTGGCTGGAAGCCGGTTCATGATGATCTTACGGCGATTGTCCGGCACGCCCTTGACTGGGAAGAAAGCCTCAAGGGCCGCGAAGTCAGTGCGGCCTGACAAGCCGCATCCTGCATTCGATACATGCGCAAGCGGTTCGCACAAATGCTGGCAAGTGGCCCGGCGCGATCTGACCCGGTGCGGTATGTTCCGGCCCCAACTGGTGCTCACCGACCCGGCAGGAGATGCCAAAATGACCCGATCCTTCCTGACCGGGACAAGGTCATGCCGTGATGCGCGAAATGTGTCTTGCAAGGAACACAGCATGGCACGCTGTCTGGGCTTCCTCCCGGCCCCGAAAGTCGCAGAGGCGGCGTGACAATGCTGACGTGACGCGTGGCACTGCCCCAGAAGTGCTACGCGTCGCCCTTTTCCTTGTTGTTTTATCACCCTGTCCTTTTATGGCCTGTCAAAGGGGTAAGCTGTGCCCGGATTTCAATATTCCAGATCATCTGTCGCGCTGTCGGCCTTTGTCGCGGGGCTGCTGATTGGCGGTCTTGCCGGCTGGACGCCAGCCGCAGCCGATACCGAAATCACGGTCTCGGGCCCGGAAACCGTGATGTTTGACAGTGATGTCGATGGTTGTGATAACCATCATCTTCCTGACTCACCGGCCCGCGCCTTTCGCAATGATCAGGGCAAAATGGTGCTGTTTGCCCCGAATTTTCAAAACCGGGCCTTTGTCGGTTACGGCTTTGACAGCCTGAAACCCGATTGCGACAGCCGCTTCATGGCCGCAGGCAAGGCCGACCCGGCATTGCTTGATGATCGCACCTGGCTTCAGGCGATCTATACCAGCAACGGGCGCGATGTTTATGCGCTTGGCAGTGCAAGCTTCATCCCCTACCGCCATGACATGCCGTGTGAAGGCCGCACCCAGCGCACCGATTGCTGGATCAACGGTCTGGTGACCCTGAAATCAACCGATGGCGGCAAGAAGTTCAGCTATTTTGGCGATCCGCCCCGTCATGCGCCCTTTCCGCCGCCCCGGCCCTATCGCGATGATCGCAAACGCGCGCCAAGCTATGTGACCGTGACCAATATCGTTCAGTGGCAGAACTACCTTTATGCCATTGTCTGGCGACGTGCCGATAGCTGGGAAAACTCGCGAAACTGTCTGGTGCGCGCCCCGGCCAATGATCCGGGCCGATGGGATATCTGGACCGGATCGGGGTTTGAGCAGGCCGCCACCCTGACCGATCAGGGCTGGTCGGTGCGCCAAACCGACTGCGCGCGCGTCGGGCCCAAGGGGGTGTCATCCATTCGCGGTCTGGTCCGCGATGAAAACTCCAACCGCTTCATCGCGATCTATCAGCACCGCATTCGCCAGAGCAGTAAGAACAATACCGGCAAGGACGATATCGCAGGATTTTTCTATTCGACCTCGACAGATCTGACCCGCTGGTCCGATCCGAAATTGCTCTATCAGCAGCCCCTGCAACCCGATGCCGGACCGGGCGAAAGCTTTTCGGCCTATCCGTCGATCATTGATGATGACAGCACAGACCGCCTGTTTGGCACGGTCGATGATCAGGCCAGCCTGATCTTTGTCCGTCTGGTGCCCAAACCCTTCAAGGACCGCTGGCGCGTGCCGCGTCAACTGATCCGTGTTCCGATCTCGATCAAGGAGTAACGATCAATGCCTGTGGAATTTGATGAATTTGATATCGACGGACCGGCTCTGTTTGTGCCCAACCGCCACCGGGACAAGCGCGGCGTGTTTGCCGAAACCTTTCGCAATGATGATTTCCGCGACGTGATCGGCGAGATCGATCTGGTTCAGGAAAACCAGATCATCAGCACCCCGATCAATACGCTTTGTGGCCTGCATTTTCAGACCAGCCCCTATGCCCAGGGCCGTCTTGTCCGGGTGACACAGGGCGCAATCCTGTATGTTGCCGTCGATATCCGCCCGCGATCAGAAACGTTTGGACGGCATCTGAAGATCGAGCTGAGTGCAGAAAACTGGTATCAGCTCTGGATCCCCGAAGGCTTTGCCCAGGGCTTCAAGACCTTGCGTCCCGAAACCCATGTCACAACCAAGGCCTCGAACTATTACAGCCCCGAACATGATTTCGGCATTGCCTGGAATGATCCCGATCTTGGCATTGACTGGGAATTGTTCGGACAACAGGTCGTCCTTTCGGAGCGCGACCGTCATTTGCCGCGTCTGGCCGATCTGGCCCCCGATATGCTCGGCGCCATGCCCCCGATCAGGGGCTTTGCCGATGGGCAACGCTTTGGCGCGAGCGCGCGCTAGCCAGGCCCGAAAACCTCCCCTGGTCATTGATCACAGCATCGCCGTTCAAAGCGGGGTAGTTTCGGCTGCCCCGCCATTTGTATTCGGGCCTGTCCGCTTTGACGAATATTCGCTGTGAAACCGGCGGTTAAAGTATTTTCTTAACGGCTTGGCGTTTTACTGGTGGGGAACAATATAAAACACGGGCAATGAACGGAATTTCGGCGTGGCAGAAGACGACGACGAACAACAAAGCGGCGGACAATCAGCAGCACAAACAGCGATGAAGCGGATTGCCGAGCGCGAGCTGCGCACCATTCGGCGACGTATCCGGCGGCGCAGAACGTTTCTGATTGCCTTTTTCCTGTCGGTCACCGGCTTTGCCATTCTGGGGATTGGATATTCGATCCAGTCCAGCCTTGATCTGAGCCGCAACATGATCCGAAGCCCCGAAATCCGTATTCTGGGCTATGACGGTGCGCTGCTTGAAACCATCAAGGGCCATTACAGTCAGGATGTCTCGCTGACCACCTTGCCCGAACGGGTGCAAAATGTGTTTGTTGCGGCGGCTGATCCGAATTTCTATGACCATTTCGGGGTGTCAGGATCGGATTTCGCCCGCATTTTCAGTGGCGCGGAAGGCTCCGGCTCGACCATCACCATGAAGGTCGCGCGCAGCTTCTTCAAAACCAAGGCCAACAGTGCGGGTCGCCATTTTCAGGAACTGCTCGTCGCACTCTGGCTGGAATGGAGCTTTAGCAAAAAGACCATCCTGCGCAGCTACCTTGAACGCAGCTATGTCGGGCGCGGCATTTTCGGTATCACGGCGGCATCGCGCATCTGGTATGGCAGCCCGTCCGAACGCATGAGCCTCCATCAGGCAGCCGTTCTGGCTGCGGCGATCAGCGATCCGAAAAAATTCAATCCGCTGTTCAATCCGCATGAAACCGCTGCCGAGGCCAATGAAATTCTGGCCAAGCTCGCCCAATACAAATTCATCGAGGGCAACCGCGTTTCGGCCCTGACCCTTGTCTTGCCCAAGCTCGATGTCCAGATCGAGGAAAATGTCCTGTCGGGCTATGTGGTCGATATGGTGCTCGAAGAAGTCGCCGATCTTGTCGGCTATACCAGCCGCGATATCGATGTCGTCACCAGCATTGATCTCAAGGTGCAAAACCTTGCGCGCGATGTGGTCCGGGAAGTCTCGGAGCTGCGTCTTAAACCGCGCGGAGCCAATCAGGTCGGCCTGCTGTCCATAAGCCCCGAGGGCCGCATTCGTGCGCTCATCGGCGGTTCGGACTATTCCCCGTTTCAGCGCAACCGTGTGACCGAAGTCCGTCATCCGGCCGGACGCATGATCAAGATCGCCACATATTACTACGCGCTCAATGAAAACAGCGACCCGGCGCAATGGGTGCGCGATAACCGTATGGCGGTAGGGGGCTGGCGACCGATCAACCCCGATCACGAATATCAGGGACAAATTTCACTGCGCGAGGCCTTTGTCCGCGATGTGAATACGGTGCCGACCAATCTGGCTGACCATTACGGGCTGCTCAATGTCCGTCAATATGCCCATAATATCGGGATCAAAAGTCCGCTTTCGACCGATATCCGCACCGTGGTCGGTCTTGATCCGGTCACGCTCAGCGACATTACCGCCATTCATGCCTTGCCGCAGAATGCGGGAAAACCGCCGATGATCACCCTGATCAACACGGTTTCCTACACCGATGATCCCAAGGCACAACCGATCTATCAGCGTGTTGATCCCGAACAGGAAAAACGCCTGACCGACGAGGCCATTCAGGGATCCTATGTGCTCTATGCCAGTGTGACCGACCCGCAGGTCCGCCTTGACCGGCCCTTTGCCGGTTATGGCACGGTGGCCGGTGGCGGTACCGATGCATGGTATGTCGGTTTCTCGTCTGATCTGATCACCACGGTCTGGGCGGGCAATGATGAACGTGAACGCATGGATGTCCGCGGTGAGGTAGAACTTGCGTCTTTGTGGCGGTTATTTATGCTTGATGCACATGAAGGATTACCCATCCGCTCGATGATCCGTGCGTCGTCGCAACGTCGCCGTGACAGTGATGGTGTAACCGACCTGTGGAAACAGGGTTTGAACGGCAAAAAATAAAACAACAGTCGCAAAGCGGGGAGACGGGGGACTCCCTCCTCGGTTGGGACATATAACAATACCGGCCTGTCTGATTTCGGACTACCGGTAGAAATAAGAAACGCCGGAATGTCCGGCGCACCCGCAGGGCTGGCAAAGTGGATCAACACTTTCGCCTCAGCGGGTTCGCATGGCATGACCGGTCCAGACCGATAGGTGCATTTGTGGCCCAAAGAGAATTCAAACGACGAACCAGCGTTCGCAAGGGATCGACCGGTTCGAAGCCAAAGAAAAAGCGCGTCAGCAGCGCAGGCAAACGCAAGGGAAGTCTTTTTGCGCGTCTGGGGGATATGATCCCCGGGCCAGAGGCGATTGCAAAATTCATCGTTCTGGGCAGCATCTGGGTCATGGTGCTGGGCGGGGGTGTTGTCGCCTATTACGGCTATGGCCTTCCCGACAAGGTCAGCTTTGATGTTGCCAGCGAACGCAAACCATCGATCCGCGTGATCAGCATTGATGGCGCAACCCTTGCCACCTATGGCAACCGTTATGGCACCCCGGTCGAGGTCCGCAATCTTCCCGATTATGTCGGTCAGGCCTTTGTCTCGATCGAGGACCGCCGGTTCTATGACCATTTCGGCGTGGATATTGTCGGCATCCTGCGCGCGACCTGGGCAAACCTGTCCTCCGGACGTCTGGCCGAAGGTGGCAGCACCATCACCCAGCAGCTGGCAAAGAACCTGTTCCTGTCGCCGGAAAAAAGCTTTGGCCGCAAGATCGAGGAAGTCCTTCTGGCGATCTGGCTGGAATTCAAATTCGACAAACAGCAAATCCTGTCGCTCTATCTTAACCGCATCTATTTCGGCTCGGGCCTTTACGGGATTGATGCCGCATCACGCTATTATTTCGGGACCGATCCGCGTCGTCTGAACCTTTATGACGCGGCTGTGCTTGCCGGTCTGCCAAAGGCGCCAAGTCGCTATAACCCGATGGTCGATCCGGTCAAATCGGCCGAACGGGCCAATATCGTGCTTGATGCAATGGCCTCGACCGGTGCCCTGACCAATGCGCGTGCCGAACGCGCCAAACAGACCCGTGTGCGCACCGCGCGCAAGGCCGATGCCGGGCCGGGTGTGCGCTATTTCTCGGACTGGGTGCTTGATCGGGTGCGCGATTATGTCGGCTATGTCGATCAGGATCTTCTGGTCCATACCACCCTTGATTCCCGTCTTCAGGAAATCGCCGAATTCAATCTTGAACGTGCACTTGAAAGCAACGGGGCCCGGGCCAAAAATGTGACACAGGGTGCCCTTCTGGCAATGACGCCCGATGGGGCGGTGCGCGCCATGGTCGGCGGACGCGACTATTTCGAAAGCCAGTATAACCGTGTGACACAGGCCCGCCGTCAACCGGGTTCGGTCTTCAAGCTGTTTGTCTATCTTGCCGGGCTCGACAAAAGTCTCGGTTCGAACGACTGGATGCGCGATGTGCCGATCACCATCAATGGCTGGGAACCGCGCAACTTTGATCGCCAGCATCATGGCACCATGTCGATCCGCGATGCGGTGGCAACGTCAAACAACTCGATTGCCGTCCAGATGGCGATGGAAGTCGGTCTGGGCACCGTGGTCCAGAAGGCGCGTGACATGGGGGTTTCATCCCCGCTTACCGCTGAACCCAGTCTGGCGCTGGGCACCAGCGAAGTCTCGATGCTTGAGCTGACCGGGGCCTATGCCATTGTTGCCAATGGCGGTTTTGCTGTCTTCCCGCATGCCGTCAGCAAGATTATCGGCAAGGGCGGCGAAGTTCTTTATCAGCGCAGCGATGAATTCCCGGGCCGTCTGATGAACCCGCTCCATGCCGGTGAAATGAACAACATGCTTTCGGCCGTGATTGCCAAGGGCACCGGGCGCAATGCCATCATTGACCGTCCGGCTGCGGGTAAAACCGGCACCACGTCGGATTATCGCGATGCATGGTTCATCGGCTATACCTCCGATCTGGTGGCGGGCGTCTGGGTTGGGAATGACAATGGCAGTCCGATGGACGAAGTCACCGGCGGCGGGTTACCCGCAACGCTCTGGCATGACTTCATGCTCCATGCCCATCAAAACATCCCGGTTCGATCGCTTGGCAAGGCCGCCCTGGCGCGCTCGAAAAAGGTCGGCGAAGATGAAAGCTGGCGTGACTTCACCAAGGGCTTCAGTGCGAGTAGCAAGAAAGAGTAAGTCCGTCGTAAAAGGGCTTCGTGCCCTTATCGTACTGATCTCAAATCACAGGCAGCCCCAAGGTTGCCTGTGACCGCCATTTATCCCTCTGCCTCGTGCCCAATCCACCTCATCCGTTATTCCCGCGAAGGCGGGAACCTATCAAGGACTTAACCCTTTGTGGATTCCGGCCCAGTGACTTGCATTGCCCGGGACGACAATTCAATTGCACGCAACTTAGAGAAAATTAATTTGATTTTCTCTCCCAAAACATAAAACCTGTACTTGCTATCAAGGGTATTTCTACTCTGGATGATTGCTATTTCTAGCACTTGTGGGAAAAGTTTCATGTATATCTACGGGTTCACAACTGAATGTCGTCTTCCTTAGAAAATGATGAAGTAAGGCTCAAAAGTATTTGGAATCAGGGTGCAATTCCAGTGATCTTGCGCCGAGGGGGTAAAGGCCAGCGTCTGCGTTTGCGCTTACCCTTTTCAGTAAGCAATCGGTTATGGCTACAAGATGGGAAAAGTACATCCCCAAATTGGATAGCCGATGGAAAGTACTGGGAAGTACCAAAAGCGTGGTTCAATGATTTGGTAAATCGCGCTCTTGCCGATTATGGCAAGATCTATGTTATCCAACCTTACCGCGAGCAGGAGAAGTGCGCTCCAGCATGTTGGAATGCGCAAGGGCATGAGTGTCAATGCTCGTGTATGGGGGCCAATCATGGCGCCGGTAACTATGGAGGCTGGTTTGTTGTTTCCGATACCTTTGCGACGCGCTGGGGAGATCAACAGTTAGCTTGTCGTCTTATGCTGCGTAACCAATAGATAAAGTTACACCTTAAGCTAGTGATTGAATCTGGGGCTGCCTTCTTTTTTGTAAAAAAAGATTTTTCCCATTTCCTGTACTAGGGAGACAAATTATGGAAAAAATAAAAGTTAATAGTTTCTCTGAGTATGTGTCAGAGGTTGAAAGTCTTACTGACAAATCAGAATTAATTCTCTTCCGCGGGCAGGCGCATCAGGGAAATTTACTCCCAAGCATATCAAGAAAAAATAATGAAAAAGATAGCTCAATTACAGAAAATAAAATACTCCAAGAGCTGAAAAGAATGGGTTCATCCTTAATCTCAGGTTCCAAACATAATGATTGGGACTGGTTAGTAGAAGCTCAGCACTTTGGCCTAAAGACACGACTTCTAGATTGGTCTAGCAATCCATTAACCGCATTGTGGTTTGCCTGCTCAGATCAACTCCCCGGAAATACTTATGTTTACGTTCTTTACGCCGATGAGTTTCTTGCAGATGATGATGAGGTAGAAGACCCATTTACAATCAGAAATACAAGGGTGTTTAGGCCAAATCTAAATAATGCAAGAATAATTGCTCAGCATGGATGGTTTACTTGCCATGGATATTCTAAAAAATCTAAAAAATTTGTTCCTCTCGAAAACAATAGAAATATTAAATCAGCGGTTACAGAAATTGAAATAAAAGAATCACAGCGCGAGAATCTACTGACATCCCTTCATCGCCACGGAATTAATAAACACACATTGTTCCCAGATCTTGAAGGTCTGTGTAATCACTTGAACTGGAGATACGGGATATAACAAAGTAAGGGCAGTTTTTATTGTTCATATCAAAAGTGTACAAAAAAAGACCGGCATCGATGAACGAGCCGGTCTTCAAGTTTGGTTTGCTATTGGTCGGGATCTGTCAAATCCGGGGGGCCGGATCTGGGGGGAGAAGCCCGACCATAAACTGCATCCCTTGGGGAGAGATGCAGTCAGGGAGTTCTCACCTGTCGGTGCGCGACGCTAAGCTGGAGTGGACAGCTTGCTTGCAGCGGCCGAGTGGCGCTGAGGGTGACGCAGCGCCGCGGTGAGGGTATCAGGCCGCGACGGCCTGATCTGTGAGCGCCTCAAGGAAGGAAAGACATTCCTCGAGCTGCGAAATCTCGATAAATTCGTTGGGCGTATGGGCCTGTTTGATGCTGCCCGGACCGCAAATGATTGACGGGATATTGCCCTGTTTTTCAAACACGCCACCTTCGGAGCCATAGGACACCTTGCCCGAAATTTCGGGGATGATGTTGCGCACAAGCTCAAATGCCGGGGCATCAGTGCAATCACCCATCCCCGGATAGGAAAAGATCTTTTCCCATGTAAAGCCGGTCTCGGGGGCTTTGGCCTTCATTTCCGCATCCAGTGTCGCCATCACGGTATCGCGAATTTCGGCAATCACCGCTTCGGCGTCATGTTCGGGCAGATGGCGGATTTCAAAGGTGAATTCACAATAATCCGGGGTGACGTTGGTCGCCGTGCCGCCGCCAATCGTGGTGGTCAGCATGGTGCTGTGCGGCACGGTGAAATCGTGGTCAAACGGGCCGTTTTCTTCGAATTCGCGGGCCTTTTCAGCAATCAGGTTGATCGCACGGGTCGCATATTCGATGGCATTGACATGGTTGGGCGCAAACGAGCTGTGCCCGGCGGTGCCGGTAACGCCGACACGCATCGAATATTTGCCCTTCTGGCCATTGATGACTTTCATGTCGGTCGGTTCGCCAATCACGGCGAGACGCGGCGGGGTATCCATTGCGGCGAGATGATCGACCATCGAGCCAACACCGATGCAGCCGACTTCCTCGTCATAGGACAGGCAAAGATGGAACGGGATTGCCAGATCGCGTTTGACCAGATCGGGGATCAGGGCCAGCACACAGGCCGAAAAGCCCTTCATGTCCGCCGCCCCGCGACCAAACAGCTTGCCGTCACGCTCGGTCAGCTCGAATGCCGGGCTGATCCAGGTGGTCTCAAGGGCAGGCACAACATCGGTATGACCCGAAAGCGCGATGCCCGGAACCCCTTTGGGACCAATGGTCGCCAGCAGGTTGGCTTTCTCGCCGGTTTCATCATGGAACAGGGTCGATTCAATGCCATATTCCGCAAGATAGTCGCGGACAAAATGGATCAGACCGAGATTCGAGTTTTTGCTCGTGGTGTCGAACGCGACCAGCTTGCCAAGCATATCGATGGCACTGTGGAGGCGGGACATATTGGTTTTGGACATTTTAAAATTTCTCGTTTCTCGGATCAGGAAGCGGACGTGGCGTTATTGGCAACGTCACGCTTTTCGCGCCATTTTTTCCATTCGCGGCGAATGGTCAAAACAACGAACAGAACGGTCAGGACAAAGAAGCCCCAGGAAATCCATGACTGGAAGAAGACGCCAAGATCACCGCGCGAAATCGCAAGCGAACGACGCATATTGTCTTCAAACATCGGGCCAAGGATGAAAGCGATCAGGAACGGTGCTGCCGGGATATTGAGCAGCATCATCAAAAAGCCGACCACACCCATCACCAGAAGAACCGTGACATCAAACGGGCTCGCCCCGATGGAATAGATGCCATAGACGCACAGGATCAGGATGCAGGGCAAAAGCAGGGTCTGCGGAATGCGCGAAATCTTGGTAAAGGCATTTGCCGTGACCTTGCCTGCGATGAACAGGAAGACCGAACTGAACAGGATGCCGATAAACAGCGCATAAACCTCGCCGATATTGTTCTGGAACAGAAGCGGGCCGGGGGTCAGGCCATGGATCATGAAGGCACCCAGCATCACACCGGTAATCACATCACCCGGTACACCCAGCGCCATCAGCGGGATCATGGTCGCACCGCACGCACCGTTATTGGCCGATTCCGATGCTGCAACACCTTCAAGCTCACCTTCGCCGAACTTGTCGCCATTCTTTGAAGTCCGGCGGGCCTCGCTATAGGAGAAGAACGCAGCCGTTGACGGACCGATACCGGGAATGGCGCCCAGAACAACACCGATCAGCGACCCGCGGCAGATCGATTTGATTGATCCGCGGAATTCCGAAAGGGTCAGGCGGTTATCACCAAGTTTAAGCGCCGCATTGTTTTCTTCCGGGCGGAAGACAACCATCTTGATCAGTTCGGGCAGGGCAAACAGACCGATCAGAACCGGTACCATGCCAAGACCCGATTTCATGTCTTCAGACAGCGCAAACCGGTAGGATCCGTAAATATCCTCGCCCACGGTTGCCAGCAAAAGACCAAGGCAGGCGGAAATAATCCCGAGAACAAGCGAACGACCGGAAATACTCGCAACAATCGTCAGCGAAAATGCCATCAGCATGAAGAATTCCGGCGGGCCAATGCGCAGCGCAAATGCCGCCAGCGGAATGGCCAGGAAGAACAGCGAAATGTTGGAAATGAAATCGCCAATGCAGCTTGAAATCAGCGCCATGTTCAGCGCCTTGCCACCCTTGCCCGCGCGGGCCAAAGGATAGCCGTCAAGAACCGTACAGGCCGCGGACGCGGTGCCCGGCGTCTTGATCAGGATGGCGGAAATCGACCCGCCATAGGTCGACCCTTTATAGAGCGCAACCAGAAGAAGAATACTGGTGACGGGCGGCAGATAGAACGTAAAGGGCAGCGCAAGGGTCACGGCCATCGTACCGGTCATGCCCGGAATGGCACCAATGATCACGCCAGCCCAGATTCCGGCAAACATCGCCAGAAAGTTCGGAAGGGTCGCGACCGCGTCGAAGGCATAAAGCAATTCATTCCACATAACGATGGGGCTTTCGATCAGATCAGGGTTACGAGGTCAGAAAGGCTGCCGGAAAGACGGCCGGAAAACAGCATGCCTTCGGGGAAGGGCGTATGGGTGACTTCGGTAAACAGCAGATAAAGCAAAACCGGGAAAACAAGGGCCAGCCCGATCATCCAGAATTTGCGGTCAAAATTGCCGGTCATGACAAACAGCACGCCCAGCATCAGAATGGTTGCCGGGACAAAACCGACCATCGGCATGCCAAAGACAAAGGCGGCAAACACGATCAGGACCGCAACGAAGCGCGCAATCAGTGTCTTGTGGCTGATGATCCGGCTGCCAAGGCCGGTGACCTGCTGGCGGCTGGCTTCGCGCATTTTCGGAAAGGTCAGAACAACCGCCAGAATGCCCATGACAAGGCCGATAATGGCCACCACGCGCGGCCACATGTCAGGCGGCGGGGCAAAGCCCGGAATGAAAGACGGAACCTTCACATAGATCGGGATCAGAACGAACAGGACGATGGCAAAGAATGCCGTGGCAAGCAGCCCTGCATAGAAATCGCGATTTTGGTTCATGGTTCCGTCTCGCATTAAAGTCTTGGATCAAAGGACGTTCGAAAACGCCTTACTGGATGTAGCCGAACTTCTTGGCCATGCCGTTGTAAAGCTCGAACTGGCTTTTGACATAAGCAGACGGATCTTCATCGCCAATAACCGAGGTCGAACCGCGTTTCGCAGCAAGATCAAGCCACTGTGCGTCGGTCGCAACTTTGCCGAGGATTTCGGTCCATTTTGCAACGACGTCTGCAGGCAGGTCTTTCGGTGCGTACAGACCGCTCCAGCCGCCAACCTGGCCAGCCTGGGTGTAACCCAGTTCTTTGGCGGTCGGGACATCGGGAAGGGCTGCCATGCGTTTCGGCGAATAAACCATCAGCGGACGCATTTTACCGGCTTCGATATGGGGCATCAGGGAGCCGGCAGCAATTGCGAGGAAGTCAACATGACCGCCAAGAAGGGCAGCGGCCAAAGCAGAGCCGCCTTTGTATGGCACGAGGGTGGAAGCGGTCAGCGGGTCAAGACCAACGTCAGACAGAAGTGCCTGAACAGAGAAGCCGTCAATCGCGGTGGGGCCGGATGCGGCATAGGTGGTCGCGCCATTGCTGTCCTTGATTTTGGCAATCAGGTCATCAATGGTCTTGATGTCGGAATTGGCATTCACAGCCAGAATCATCGGGGTGGATTCAAGAATACCCAGGAAGGTGTAAGCGTCCCAGCCAACCGGGCTGTCAGCATAAACGGCCGGATACAGGGCCATGCCAACGCGCGACAGCAAAAGGGTGTAACCGTCCGGCTTCTGTTCGGTGACAAATTTTGCACCGCTCATGCCGCCGTTGCCGGTTTTGTTAACAACAACAACCGGCTGGCCGTCGGTGTAATTGCGTGCGGTTTCTGCAAGCGCACGGCCGGCTAGATCCGATGCACCACCTGCACCATAAGGCACAACAAGGGTGATGGCTTTTTCAGGATAGGCATCAGCCTGGGCAGTCGAAATCATGGTGGTCGTCGCAAGGATGGCGGCGGCTAGGCCGGCGGCTTTTTTGAGCTGTCGAAACATTTTCATGTCTCCCTGGATAGTGGTGGCAGGATTGCCGGAGCTCTGTCTTTTGTTTTTGTATCCATTATCCATAGACAAACTATAACTGGTGACGCAAAAAATTAATTTCAGTATAACTAATTTACATACTGAAAGCGTCCGGGCAGTTCGCCCCCTTTATGGACGGCGGCTGTATCGGGTGTTCTCCGCCTCAAGCCGCCATTTGTGGTGGGCTTTTGCGGGGGCCGGAATGCTTTCGGGCTTGTCTCAATCGGGAAAAGTTCCGTGGTTCCCGACCCTTAGCCGATGCCTGTGGCATTGTTTGCAGCGGCGTTGTGCTGCCAACCAGATGATCGGAGTTGCGATTATGAACCTGCGTGAACTTGAAAGCTTCAATGCTTTTATGACCTATGGTTCTGTCACCAAGGCAGCCCGGGCGATGAATATCAGTCAGCCGATGGTCAGCCGTTTGCTCAACAATTTTGAAAAATCCGTCGGATTTGTTCTGTTTAACCGCAAGCGCAACCAGTTGACCGCCACGACCGAGGCCCAGCAATTCCATGCGACCGTATTGCGCTCGCTTAATGCCTTTCGCGAAGTCGAAACCCAGGCCCGCGCCATTGCCAATGATCAGTTGGGCTCGATCCGGATTGCGGCCCAGCCGATCTATGTGGACACCTATCTGATCGATGTGGTGGCCAAATTCAAACAGGCCCACCCCAAAGTCTCGATCAGCATCACCGATACCGGTCTTGAAGGGATGCTCGATATGATCTCGACGCGCGAATGCGATCTGGGGATCGGCATCACCCTTGATCTGCAGGACCCTAATGTTCTGGTCACGCCGCTTGCGCAATCACGCGCGGTTTGTCTGATGCCGGTCGATCATCGTCTGGCCGGGTTTGAAACGATTGATATTGATCTTTTGCGCGGCGAAAACTTTGTCGAGCTTTCCATCGGTTCGCCGCTGCGCACCAAGATCGACTATATTTTCCAGATTGCCGGCTGGCCACGCAAGATCGCGGTCGAGGGCCGCACGATCCGCACCGTCTCGCGTCTGGTCGAACGCAATGTCGGCATTGCCGTCAGTGATCCCTTTGCCGCCCTTCTGGTCGATCACGGCAAGGTCGTTGCCCGCACACTCACCCCGGCCATTGAATGGGATGTTGCGCTTTTTACCTCTACCCGTGAGCTCAGTGCAGTGGAAAAAAGCTTCCTTGGTTTCCTGCGCGCCGAACTGCCCCGCCTGCGCGAAAGCGGCTGTGTGGTCTAGGATTGAGGCGCTTTGTCATCGATTGCTTCTACCATCATCGGTTGATGAAGTCGTAGGCCTCTAATGATGTGATTTGTTGTTTCCCGCATTTGATTGCTCAAGGAATGGAAGTAACGCATTACACCAATATATTAGATAAATTTAAATCAAATATAGGTGTTGATACTGTAAATCGTCACCCGCATAGTGTGTGCAGCGGTGAGGATCAGGATGGGGGCAGAGGTGACGGTTGAGACTACTTTATTTGGGACTGTAAAATTGCAGAGGTGTGAAGACGATAGTGTTTACGTTTGCCATATAGAGTCTCTATCAAACGCTCTCAAAGCAGAAATTCGTGCGAAACTCGTTAGTATCTGCCGTGGGTTGGCAAAGGCTGATAAGCAACTTCCTGCCAACAGTTATGATCGCACTCTTAAAGAGTTTTTGCGCCGCTACAATTCAAAGACCGATGATACAAAAAAGGGCATGATCGCCGAACTATTGACTCATGTCTTGATTAGGCACCTCGTGGCCAATTTTTCCCCGGTAAGTCCATTTTTTAATATGGAAGAAAGTTCCATCAAGAAGGCATTCGATATTGTTTTTCATTGTTCGAACACAATGGAGATTTGGCTGACAGAGGTGAAATCGGGTCATAAATCTAAGAATACTGCAAAAGAAAAGAATAATAGTCTATTGCATTTAGCAAAAAGAAGTATCGTATCGCAAATAAATGGGGGTGATTTTCACATATGGGATAATGCAATAAATGGTGCTTTGATTTCAATTCGTGAAAGTAGCGTAAGAGATGAAATAGAAAATATTCTTAGTAATTGTTTTGTTATGGCCCAAGATGGGTTAATTGATTCGAAAAATTTCAATATTATTTTGACATCTGTGTTGTATGGGGGCTCTAATGATAAAATTGATATAAGTGATGTTGAAGAAGTAAAGGTTGGAATTGAATGTGAAAGAATATTTAAGGGGTTAATCGTTTTTTCTATTCAAAAAGAGACTTATGAGGCTGTGGAGCAATTTTTGCGGAGTGAAGCCGCATGAGCGATCTAACTCTTCGGAAGCTTCGTAACTCGAGAAATCTGTTTGAATTATATATAAAATTGGTCAGTAATTCAGAAATGAACCGCAATGAGCGAGAGGCTATTTTGCGGATTGCAGTATTATTTCTGAATGATAGCGATGATGTGATTAAGCGTTTAGGGTATCGCATTGTCTTATTTTATAGCAATAAGTTTAATGACTATAAGCCGTTGTACGACATTGCTATAAATGCTGGATATGCCCCAATTTCAAAAATAATTGAAGAAAAAAAACTTCTATATACAGAAGATGTGGGTGATAGTTTTTTTTCTGTGATTAACTCATCCCTTCTTGAGTTCTACAATGAGAATGGTAATTACTTGACATATTCTCAACAAGAACTTGCAATAAATTTTTCTGAGCATACAAATCAGACTGTTGCTGTCGTCGCGCCAACTTCATACGGGAAATCAGAGCTCTACTCGTCTTTTTGTAGAGATAATCGCGAATATAATATTTGTCTGATTGTGCCGACCAAGGCGCTGTTGGCGCAATCAAAGCAACGACTGTTGAAGGCGTTGTATGCTGACGATGACCGTAGAATTATTACTCATCCCGATATGTATGTTGACGATGGCAGGCCGTTCATTGCGGTGTTGACGCAGGAGCGACTTCTTCGGCTTTTGCAGGGAGATATGCAATTATCCTTCAAGTATGTCTTTGTTGATGAGGCCCATAACCTTCTTGAGAGAGATCAGAGAAGTACGCTGTTGGCTCAAGCAATTATCTTGCTGAATCGCCGTGATGACAGCGTTGCTTATAAGTTTCTGACTCCGTTTTTGGTGAATACGGATAACCTGTCAACTAGGTACATGGAGCAAGAAATTAGGCCGCATGTGGTTGATGAGCGTTTAAAATCTGAAAGATATTATCTCATAGATTTTCGTGAGGCAGATGGAGCATTAAAAAGACTGCGGTACTACGATCAGTTTTTCAATGAATTTTCGGATGTTGAGGGTAGGCTTTACGCAGATAGGTATCAATTTCTGAACAGCCAAAGCGCAAGAAAGAACATAATTTATTTGAACTCTCCCCCGAAGATTGAGCGTTTTATATCTCAGCTAATGCAGCATCGAGAGGACGTTCAAAGCGCCGAATTGGAAGTTATATGTGGAGAGCTTGGGCAGTTCATCCATGAAGATTTTAGGTTAATACAATGCCTTAAAAAGGGGCTTGTTTATCATCACGGATCATTGCCTGATATCGTCAAGCTATATGTCGAACATATATTCTCTGAAGTCGAAGAAGTCAGCCATATCGTAACAAGTTCAACATTGCTCGAAGGTGTAAATATTCCTGCTGAGAAGTTGTTTCTGATTGAGATGAAAAAAGGCAGGGGAAATCTCTCTCCGTCACAGTTTCAGAACTTAGTTGGTCGGGTGTGTCGATTTAGCGAGATTTTCAATTCTAAGAATGGCTCCCCAAGCAAGCTCGAGCCATCTGTATTTGTTGTTGGAAGTCATGATTGTGATCCGAAGGCAAATCTGGAGAACTTCCTGACGACGCGGTCAAAAGTTGACAGGAAAATCAAAGATAACACTGAAAATGTTCTGCTCGAAAATACTGAGTTGAAGGGCGATGCTGATCTGGTTGCTAAGCAAGAAGCAGACCAGGTCTTGGAAAACCTCTCTCCAGGCATAACCGGAGAAAATGTAAGCTATGCGACCAGTCAAATAGGCCGGCTTTGTTTTGTGCACAATGTGACTGAGATTGATATCTTAAGATTCGAACATGAGATGGACCAAAAGGTTAGTGGAATCCCTTTAGGTTCAATTTCGTCAGAACGAGAGCTTCTAAGAAATATAGTATATGTTTTTATCAATCACCTCAAAGATGGTGATAATGAAAAAAAATTAGAGCGCCTCAAAAACCTGCAGGCACAAAATTTCTATTCAATGTACCTCGCGTGGAGGATGCAGAATACTTCATACTCTGAGATGATATCTCATGTATTGCGTCATTGGGATGGCTTGGAGAATCCGACAGTATTTGTTCATAAATGGGGAGATTTTGCGCGAGAAGAAGGAGGGCATAATAATTGGTATGTGAACATTCGGGAAAAAACCCGAGCAGAGCGTGTTAATTTAGCTGTAGTCCGTATTAAAGAAGAACAAGACTTTGTTGATAACCTACTTATCAAGTTCATCGAAGTGTTCCATGACTTGGAATTGGTTGATGAAGATATGTACTTAAAAATTAAGTATGGAACAAATGATAGATTTAAGATTGCACTGATTAACTGCGGGATCAACAATCATCTGGCTAATTTGTTGTTAGATGATTACTCAGAATTTCTGGATGTAGATGTCGAAAAGAGATCAGTGAAAATCGACCCTGCCGTAATAAATAGTATGGTAGATAATGATGAAAGCTCAATTTTGGTGTTTGAGACCCAATTTCATATTCGGGGGTAGATGAAGATGGGGGTGAGAAAATCACTTATATTATCGACAATAGAGTTTAATAGTAAGAGTGATGCAAAATCTTTCTTTAAAGAAATGCTTCAGAGATATGAAGTGGGTGAAAAAGTTTCTAATGCTGATGCAGTTCACTTAGAGGCATTATTGCAATTGCATACAGAGCATAAAGATAAGGTCGGAAGCGGTGTAGACTATTTTCAAGTCATGAAGTCTCAGTATGGAACGCCATGCTTTTGTATAGTTCGTGCTGACGGTAGTTCAGATGATTTCTCTTATGGCCACTGCATAACACCTAAAAAGTAAAGTATCACAAATTTAGAAGAACTGTATAACAGCTCTGTGCGTGATAAAATGTCTTGTGGAAGGCCGCACCATCAGAACCATTTCGCGTCTGGTTGAACGCAATGTCGGCATCGCGGTCAGCGATCCCTTTGCCGCCCTTCTGGTCGATCACGGCAAGGTCGTTGCCCGCACGCTCACCCCGGCCATTGAATGGGATGTTGCGCTTTTTACGGCCACCCGTGAACTCAGTGCGGTGGAAAAAAGCTTCCTTGGTTTCCTGCGCGCCGAACTGCCCCGTCTGCGCGAAAGTGGCTGTGTGGTCTAGCTGTAAAGAAATGTTTACAGCTGTTGGATGACCCTCAACAACGTTGTCAGGAGGTTGTCAGGGGACGGGCCGGGTTATTATTAGTTTCAAACTAATAATGGATCGAATTATTCACTATTTCCTGTCAAAGGCCAGCTTGGCGGCAAGGCCGAGAAACACGCAGCCGGTAAAAATCTGGAAGCCGCGTGCGATCCGGGCAGAGCGTGAAAAAACCTGTCCAAGCTGCCCGGCAAAACTGCCAACCAGACAATTAATGATCGTCCCGCCAATATTGAGGATCAGGCCGAAAATCACGAACTGCACCAATACCGATCCGCGTGACGCATCAACAAATTGCGGAATGAAGGCCAGCACAAACACAATGATTTTCGGGTTCAGCAAATTCACCACAATCCCGTCACGCCATGCCGAAAAGGCGCTGGAACGTTTGGTTTCTGCCGGATCAAGCTGTTGATCCCTTGACCGGAAGGCCCCGATTGCCAGCCACACCAGATAGGCAATCCCCGCCCAGCGCAAAACCTCCAGTGCGACCGGATGGGCCGCGACAAGGGCAGCCAGACCCAATCCGGCCAGAAGGGTATGGATCATCGCCCCGGTGGCAATCCCGAAACTCGCAGCATTCCCGGCCTTTGGCCCGGATTTGATGCCCTGACCCAGACAAAACAGCATGTCATTGCCCGGCGTCATGTTCAGCGCCAGCGCGGTCGGAATGAAAATCGCCAGTGTTTCAATCGGGATCAGCATGGCTGGGGCTCCATAAACTGTGTTGTTGCAGGCCTTTGCGGCGTTTTGGGGTGTTTCAGGCGTCGTAACTTGGCGTCTATTGCAGGTAACAGGTGCGGTCTTGTGCAACCGTCATCTGCGACGGTGATCGGTGATCCGTTTGGCGGCCGGGATGCTGTGTGCCGTGTTCGCAGTGTTCGTCGTGTTTGTCGTGTCTTTCGTGTTCTGCGGGGGCGCCATGTTTGCCGGTAACACCATTGTCCCACACCGCACTCTAGCTGCCCGCGCCATAGCGATGCAGGCCGGAGCCGTTGCGTTTCAGCCAGTGCTGCTGTTTCTTGGACGGGCCATACAGGTCTTCGACCACGGCCCAGAACCGTGCCGAATGGTTCAGTTCCTGAAGATGGGCGACCTCGTGGGCAACCACGTAATCAAGCACATCTTCCGGTGCGAGTACGAGTCGCCAGCTAAAGGACAGCGTACCGTTCGACGAACAGCTGCCCCAGCGGGTGCGGGTGTCCTTAAGCGATATGCGGGTGATTTTCTTGCCGATTTTCTCGGCATAGGCATGGGCACGTGGCGCGATTTCAAGTTTCGCCTGCTTCTTGAGCCAGTCGGTCACGCGCCGGTTGGTATGTTCGGGCAAACCCGATACCCAGATCACTCCGGCCTCGGCCCAGACTCCGCGTTTGGCGTCGGGAACGGTGCGGATGGCATGATCATGACCGAGGAAGGGAATCCACGCACCGGGCGCAAATTGCACCCGTTCGGGCAGGCGCTGAATATGGGCGGTTACCCAGTCGCCATGCTGATTAAGCATGGAAATCGCGGTTTTGCGCGATACGCCATTTGGGACAACGATCTCGACCCCGTCAAAGGCCGGATCAATGCGCAGCTTGAGTCGCGATGCGCGCGCACTCGGGCGCAACCGGACCGGAAGCGGGCCGATTTTGGGCAGGTCGATTTCTGTTTCTTCGGTAGCTTTGAGCATTCGGAGCGGTTTTTTCCAAAAGCGGGGCGAAAATTTACGGGTTTTTGTGCCTTTTTGACATCAACCCCATCTTGGGTCTTGCCCCCTAGTAGTGTTTTCCTATACTCCGCGCTCTGGGTCTAGGGCTCTTTATGCAAGATGTACGACATTTTGCATAAAGAGCCGTCGGAGCGCCCAACAGGCGATTCGGGGCCCGACGCAATCAGTGGATTGCGTCTATGACAGGAAGCGTCGCGAAAATGCGTCCCTTCCTGAACTGTATCGATAAACGAAAGGCGTCACTCCAATGAGCGATCAGGTCAAAAAGGTGGTGCTTGCCTATTCAGGCGGGCTTGATACCTCGATCATCCTGAAATGGCTTCGCGAGCAGTATAACTGCGAAGTCGTGACCTTCACCGCCGATCTCGGCCAGGGCGAAGAGCTGGAACCGGCCCGTAAAAAGGCTGAGATGTTCGGCGTAAAACAGATCTTCATCGAAGATCTGCGCGAAGAATTTGTCCGCGATTACGTCTTCCCGATGTTCCGCGCCAACGCTCTTTATGAAGGCGTTTACCTGCTCGGCACCTCGATCGCGCGTCCGCTGATTGCCAAGCGCCAGATCGAAATCGCCGAGGAAGTCGGTGCTGACGCCGTTTCCCACGGCGCAACCGGCAAAGGCAACGACCAGGTTCGTTTCGAACTTGGCTATTATGCCCTTAAGCCGAATGTAAAGGTCATCGCGCCCTGGCGTGAATGGAACCTGAATTCGCGTACGGCTCTTCTGAACTTTGCCCGCGAACACCAGATTCCGATTTCGGCCGACAAGCTTGGTGGTGACGAGCCGCCCTATTCAACCGATGCCAACCTTCTGCACATCTCGTACGAAGGCAAGGCACTGGAAGATCCGTGGGTCAAGCCGAACGAAGGCATGTTCGAGCGCACCGTTTCCCCGCAGAACGCCCCCGATGCGATCACCACGATCGAAATCGAGTTCGAACAGGGTAACCCGGTTGCGGTCAATGGCGAACGCATGAGCCCGGCAACCCTTCTGACCAAACTGAACGAAGTTGCCGGCAAGAACGGCATCGGTCGTTTGGATCTGGTCGAAAACCGTTATGTCGGCATGAAGTCGCGCGGCGTTTACGAAACCCCGGGCGGCACCATCCTGTCGGTTGCACACCGTGCCATGGAAAGCATCACCCTTGATCGTAACGCCGGTCACCTCAAGGACGAGCTGATGCCGCGTTATGCCGAGATGATCTATAACGGTTACTGGTGGTCGCCGGAACGTCAGGCCCTGCAGCGCCTGATCGACGAAACCCAGCGTACCGTGAACGGCGTTGTTCGCCTTGATCTTTACAAGGGCAACGTCACCGTCACGGGTCGCAAGTCGCCGAACTCGATCTACTCCGAAGAGCATGTCACGTTCGAAGCCGACACCGTCTATAACCAGCGCGATGCAGAAGGCTTCATCAAACTGAACGCCCTTCGTCTGCGTCTTGGTTTTGACCGCGACGGCGTGAAGTAAGTTTTCCGCAAGAGATTGCGGATGGGGAAGCGAGGGGCATTTTTGCCCCTCGTTTTCGTTTCCAAGCCCAGCTATAAAGCAGCCCATGCAGCGCTATAAATGTACCGTCGAATATGACGGCCGCCCTTATCACGGTTGGCAATACCAGGACGAAGTGATTTCGGTTCAGCGGGTTTTCGAGGCCGCAATCGAAAAATTCGCCGGTACGTTCGTGCGCGTTTATGTTTCGGGCCGTACCGATGCCGGGGTGCATGCGCTGGGTCAGGTCGTGCATTTTGACCTGCCAAAATACTATCCGGCTGAAGCGGTGATGAATGCGATCAACCATCACCTCAAACCTGATCCGGTTGCGATCAAGGAATGCGAGGAAGTCACAGAAGACTTCCATGCGCGGTTTTCATCCAAGAAACGTTACTACATGTATCGCATCATCAATCGCCGTGCGCCGCTGACCTTCGAGGCGGGGCTGGCATGGGGGATTTACAAACCTCTTGATATTGATGCGATGAATGAAGCGGCCCGGCATTTGATCGGTACGTTTGATTTCACCACATTCCGGGCCACCGAATGTCAGGCCAAAAGCCCGATCAAGACGCTTGAGAAACTTGAAATCAAACGCAGTGAAGAAAATCCGCTTGAAATCCGGGTCTATACCGAAAGCCGGTCCTTCCTGCATCATCAGGTCCGCAATATGGTCGGGACCCTTGTGCTGGTTGGCAAGGGTGCCTGGAAGCCGATTGACGTCAAAACCGCCCTTGAGGCCTGTGATCGCCGGGCAGGCGGCCCGACCGCACCGGCCGATGGCCTGTATTTCGTCAAGGTCGATTACTGACGGCGGACATATCCGCGACCATTCCCATACATCTTAAAACGCGTGGCCCGGGGGCTGCGACGTTTGTCACGCCTTGCTTGCGTCAAGCTGTCTGCGAGCGGTTTGGGCTGATGGCTGATTGTGGTAAACTATTCAAACGTATAATTATTTATACGTAAAGATTAATTGTGTTATTTTAATTTTTATAAGGATTCAAATCCCGGCGCCAAGACCTTCGAGAAATGTGAACAATAAACCATTCACTGGCATGCCTCATTTTACCGGTGATGGTGAAAAGTGAGAAAGCATGTCCAAAAGTCTTATCCTGAAAGTTGCGCTTGCCGCTGTTCTCATCCTTATGGGCGGGATCATTTTGCTCGGTGTTCTGATCATGCAAAGGGTCGATCAGAAGGTGTCGGCAGACAGTGTGTCATCACAGAAGCTTAATCTGCGGATTGCCGCGATGTTGCTTCAGGATGCAAATCCTGATTTCAGGATGACGATCAGCAAGGATGGTGAAACATCCAATCTGGTGATGAGCGAAATTCCCGATCTGTCATCCCATGAACTGATTGATCGTATCGGGACGGCAACCGGCGAAACCGCCACGGTCTTTGCCTATGTCCCGGCCGAACAGGATTTTGTTCGTGTTTCCACCAATATCATCAAACCCGACGGCAACCGTGCAGTTGGTACCATGCTTGGCAAGGGCAGTGCTGCCTATCAGCCGATCATGTCGGGTAAAACATTTCGCGGTGAGGCCCTTATTCTGGGCACTGAATATATCACGCAATACAGCCCGATCATGACACCGGCGGGCGATGTTCTGGGTATCCTCTATGTCGGCATCAAGAAGGCAGACGTTGCCGCAGTATCAGATGAGATCGTCTTTCGTATCGCTGTGGTCGGACTGATTGTTGCCGTTGCGTCGGCTGGGCTGCTGTTCCTGTTGCTGCGCTGGCAGCTTGGACCGCTTCGGGTGCTGAGCCAGACGATTTCGCGTTTTGTCGACCGTGATTTCAAACAGGAAGTTTCCTTTACCGATCGCAAGGACGAGATCGGCTCGATTGCCAATGGTCTGGTGCGCTGGCGCGAAACAGCAGCCAGAATCGACGAGGCCGAGGAAGCCCGTGCGGTGGCAGAACAACGTGCCGAACAGGAACGTCTTGAACAGCGCAACCGTCTGGCGGTTGAACTTGAACAATCGATTGGCCAGATCGTTAGCTCGGTGCGTGAAGCCACGGGCGGCATGTTGAAATCGACCGCAAGAATGCGGGACTCTGCCAATCATTCGGTCAGTCAGAGCCAGAAGGTTTCCGATGCCGCCAATGATTCGGCGCGCAATGTGCAAACTGTTGCTGCTGCCACCGAAGAACTGTCTGCGTCGATCAGTGCGATTGGCGGGCAGGTCAGTGAGTCAACATCAATTGCCGAAACGGCGGTGGGTGAAGCATCACGGGCCAATGAAATGGTCGGTGGTTTGGCCGAGGCCGCAGAACGCATCGGCGAGGTGGTCAGCCTGATCAATGATATCGCTGCCCAGACCAATCTTCTGGCATTGAACGCAACGATTGAGGCCGCCCGTGCCGGTGAGGCTGGCAAAGGCTTTGCCGTGGTTGCACAAGAGGTCAAAAACCTTGCCAACCAGACGGCCAAGGCGACTGATGAAATTGCCCAGCAGATCGGGGCGATTCAGGACGAGACCAAGGTGACAGTCGAAGCGATCGAGAAAGTGACCCAGACGATCTCGTCGATCAGCGAAATCGCCAATGGCATTTCATCGGCCGTGAACGAGCAAAACTCGGCCGTAAACGAAATTGCCAACAGTGCGACCAGTGCGTCGTCGGGATCGACCGAAGTCGTCGCCAATATCGATGAAATCCACGAAGCAGCCACCGAAAGCGGCGCTGCCGCGGGGGAACTTGATACAACGGTCGCGGCCCTTGCCAAACAGATCGACACCCTTCAAGGCACGGTATCGGACTTCCTGTCGCAACTGCGCGCGGGCTGACCCTGTTCCGGGTGGGGGGAACCTCACCCGGATCTTTTTCTATCCAAACATCCAGTGCCACAGGAACGGGATGGTCAGGGCGGTGGCCATGGTGTTCAGGCCCATGGCAAGGCCGGAAAATGCGCCTGCGGTTTCATTGACCTGAAAGGCGCGTGCGGTTCCGATTCCGTGTGCTGCAACACCCATGGCAAAGCCGCGCGCACGCCAGTCCTTGAGCCGGGCAAGGTTCATCACCGTCGGGCCAAGGGTTGCGCCAACGATGCCGGTTGCAATCACGCAAACGGCGGTCAGGGCAGGTACGCCGCCAATTTCCTCGGCAATGCCCATGGCAACCGGGGTTGTCACCGATTTCGGGGCCAGCGACGCCAGGGTTTCGGGGCTTGCGCCCAGTGCCCATGCCAGAATGACGGTACTTGCACTGGCGACCAGTGATCCGAACAGCACACCGAACGCGATTACCGGCAGGGCACGTTTAAGCGTCGCGGTCTGGCGAAACAGCGGGACGGCCAGTGCTACGGTCGCCGGACCCAGCAGGAAGTGCACGAACTGTGCGCCTTCGAAATAGGCAGCATAGGGCGTGCCGGTCAGATGAAGCACAAGCGCAATCAGGGCAATGGCAATCACCACCGGGTTACATAGCGGGTTACGGTTGCTTTTCTGATAGAGCCAGAAGCCGATGGCATAGGCGACAAGCGTAATGGTCAGGCCAGTCAGCGGCTTGGTCGACAAATAAACCCAAAGCTGGGTGATATCGGTCTCGTTCATTGCACGTCCTCCGCCTTTTCAACCGTTTCCTGTTTGGGGAGCAATTTCGACATCAAAAGTGCGGTCAAAACCATTGCCAGCAAGGTCGAGATGATCAGGGCCGCAGCAATCGGCAACCAGTCGCCTTTCAGACGATCAATCTGGGTGACAACGCCAACACCGGCCGGGACAAACAGCAACGAAAAATGGATCAGAAGGTTATCGGCGGCATCTGTCAGAATCTTTGGCGGTTTTCGTTTGATCAGAAGGCCAAAGAATAACAGAACCAGCCCGATGACCGGGCCGGGAACCGGCAAGTCAAAAAGCTCCGAGACCACCTCGCCAAAAAGCTGGCAGACAAGGATCAGGGCAAATGCAGCAATCATGAACGACCTCCCCACAGGTGTTTTGATTTGATGTTATCTGCAACACATAATGCCTGTGAGGGTGTTCGACTTTTATTAATTACGAAAAACGCCCGTGCCGGACCGGCACAGGCGTTTGAAATTGCGGTGATTTATACTGCGCTCAGGCTTGCCGACATTCAGTGCTTGAGGCCAAACAGGTTCCCGCTTGCGCGGGAACGACGGGGTCGGTCGGCCGTCCTACCCGCAAAGGCGGGCATCCATGCCTCATGCGATCACAGGATTTCCAGTACATTTTCCGGCGGACGGCCCAGAGCCGCCTTGTCGCCATTGATAACAATCGGGCGTTCAATGGCGCGCGGATGGGCGCAAAGGGCTTCGATCAGGGCGGTGCCGGTCAGATCGGCAATGCCTTCTTCGCGAGCTTCTTTCTGGCGCAGGATGTCTTCGGGCTGCAGGCCAAGTTTGGCGAGGATATCGGAAAGTTCCTTTGGGCTTGGCGGGGTATCAAGATAGGTGATGATTTCGGGCGTGATACCCTTTTCCTCGATCAGGGCAAGGGTCTGGCGCGATTTCGAGCAGCGCGGATTGTGATAGATGCGGACCATCTTGGGGGCTCTCCGAATCAAAAACTGAATGTCCCTTGATAGCGGGCATTTGCCGATCAGGCAATTCCGGCGCCGTCAAACCGGGTGCGATCAAATCCCGTCGATCATTGAAAGCAGATCATTAAGCTCATCAAGGTCACTATTGATGATACGGGTTGCGGTGTCATAGCCAAATCCCTGCCGGGCAAGGGCAGCCATGTCCTTTTCCCGCTTTTCCTCGCGGATATCGGGTCTGCGCCATGGGCCAAGACGACGGCGTCTGGCATAGGCAGCGGCGGCGGCAATATTGGGATCGGTGCCGCGGACTTCTTCGTAGGCGGCCTGATAGGCCTCGGCCCGAAGATCGCGGATGGCGTCATCGATCTGATCCGATGCGATGCCGCGTGCGGACAAATCCGCGGCAATGACGCGCATCGCCTTACCCTTGCGCAAGAGCGATCTGGCACGGCCGCGTGCATAGGCGTCATCATTGATGAAACCGGCCTTCTCGCAGGCTGACAGAACGGAATTCATCCACCCGATGGCCTCATCGGGATCGGTGCCATATTCGGCAACAGACAGGCGGATTTTACCGCGCATCAGTTTTTCAAGCCGGGCACGGGACGCGGCAAAGCGTTCAAGATACCAGGTGGCATAATTCATCAGATAGTCACGGGTGACTTTGCGCGGACGTTTGGGGTCGCGCTTTTTGTCTTTGCTATTTTTACCGCCAAAACTGGTAAAACGGGCATTTCCCGCAGGCTTTGTGTCGGTGCCTGGCGCCAGTGTTTCCGGGCTTTGATGCTGTTTATCGACCATATCAGCCAAAATGAATGAATACGCACCCTTGCAAGGAGACCCCCACTCTCCCTATTTTACGCGCAATTGTCTGCATTTTTCCGAAGGAAGTTCTATGAAAGAGTTAGCCCCACGTCAGATGGGCGCGGTCAACTGGCTTGGTCTTTGGACACTCTATGCCAAAGAAGTCCGTCGGTTCCTCAATGTGCATCTGCAAACCGTCGGTGCACCGGTTATCACCAGTTTGCTGTTTCTGGCCGTCTTCCTGCTGGCCCTGGGCCGGGCGGTTGAAACCGTAAACGGTATTCCGTTTGCCACCTTCCTTGCGCCGGGTCTGATCATGATGACCATGGCACAGAACGCTTTTGCCAATACATCGAGCTCGATCATGATCTCGAAGGTACAGGGCAATATCGTCGATGTTCTGATGCCGCCGCTTTCAGCCGGTGAAATGGTGGCTGGCTTTGCCTTTGGTGCGGTGACCCGTGGCATTGTGGTCGGTCTTGCGACTGCGATTGGCATGGCGCTGTTTGTTGATGTCAGCATCCATAATATCTGGGCGATCCTGTATTTCGGGATTTCGGCATCGCTGATGCTGGCTCTTCTGGGGATTGCCGGGGGTGTCTGGGCCGAGAAATTTGACCATATCGCCGTTGTCACCAACTTTGTCGTCACCCCGCTTTCGTTCCTGTCCGGTACTTTTTACAGTGCCGAGAATTTGCCAGAAGCGGGCAAGATTCTGGTTCATTTCAACCCGTTCTTCTACATGATTGACGGGTTCCGTTATGGCTTTACCGGGATTTCGGATGGTACGGTCATGACCGGTGTCATCGTGCTTGCGGTGGTCAATGCGGTGCTTTGGGTGCTGTGCTATCGCATGATCAAAAGCGGCTACAAACTCAAGGCATAATCGCCTGCCAAAGCCGCCATTGGCGCAAAATCACATCAAAAGGACAGCATTCAAAAGTGGATGCTGTCCTTTTTCATTTCCGCTCTCATTCTGTTATCGCCGGTCTAAGGGGTTTTTGGGACGTTGACAGGGTCAAGGAATCTCTTGATACTCCCCGGCTTCCCGGTATTCTGCCGGTGTTGACCAACTGGTCAACAAACCAATTTTTACCCTAATCAAGGAATTAAAGAAGTGATTACTCCCGTCATGCCGACCTATGCGCGGGCCGATTTGGCCTTTGAGAAAGGTGAAGGACCTTATCTCTATGCGCAGGGCGGCCGACGATTCCTTGATTTCGGGTCGGGTGTTGCCGTCAATACCCTTGGCCATTCGCATCCGCATCTGGTTGCCATGCTGACCGAACAGGTTGGCAAGCTTTGGCATACCTCAAACCTGTACCGTATTCCCGGTCAGGAAAAACTGGCCGAGCGTCTGGTTGCCAATACCTTTGCCGATACGGTGTTTTTCTGTAACTCCGGTGCCGAGGCCAACGAGGCGGGCATCAAGATGCTGCGTCGGTATCAGCATGTATCGGGTAATCCGGAAAAGAACCGCATTCTGGTCGCGACCAATGCGTTCCATGGCCGGACCCTTGGCACGCTGACCGCAGGTTACAGCGACAAGTACCGCGAAGGTTTCGGACCAATGCCCGAGGGCTTTGATCGCGTCGCCTATGGCAATCTCAATGAATTGCGCAATGCGATTACGCCCAATACCGGTGGTATCCTTCTGGAGCCGATCCAGGGTGAAGGCGGCATTTGCCGTCCGCCGGAAGGCTATCTTGAAGGGGTGCGCAAGGCAGCTGACGAGTTCGGCATGCTGGTGATGTTTGACGAAGTCCAGACCGGTGTTGGCCGTACCGGCAAGCTTTTTGCCTATGAATGGTCCGAAATGACCCCGGATATCATTTCCTCGGCCAAGGGCCTTGGCGGTGGTTTCCCGGTCGGGGCACTTCTGGCGACGGAAAAGGCCGCTGCGGCCCTTCCGGCGGGCATGCATGGTTCGACTTTTGGTGGCAATCCGCTTGCCATGGCAGCCGCCAATGCGGTGTTGGACGAAGTTTTGAAACCCGGCTTCATGGACCATGTTCTGGACATGAGCCAATTGATCCGCGATGGGCTTGACGCCATTGCCCGGAAACATCCGGGCTTCATCGAGGAAATCCGTGGCATGGGTCTGTTGTTGGGCATGAAGACTGTCCCGACCAATGTCGATGTTGTCGCCAAACTGCGCGAGCTGAACCTTTTGACAGTTCCGGCCGGCGATAATGTGGTGCGTATTCTGCCGCCACTCAACATCACCAAATCCCATGTTGACGAAGCGCTTGCTGCCATTGAAGCAGCAGCCGCAGCTCTGGCGAAATAAGGGCGCAGGAAGGAAGACTTAGCTATGACTGATATCCGCCATTTTCTTGATCTCGACAAACTGCCGTCGGGAACATTGAAAGATATTCTCGCCCTTGGCGATTCGGAGAAGGCCGGTAATGCCCCGTTCGGTGCAAAGCCGCTTGCGGGCAAGACGCTTGCGCTGATTTTTGAAAAACCGTCGACCCGTACACGCGTTTCGTTTGAAGTCGGGATGCGCCAGCTTGGTGGCGATGTGGTTATTCTTGATGCGGAAAGCAGCCAGCTTGGCCGTGGTGAGACCATTGCCGATACGGCACGCGTTCTGTCGCGTTTTGTCGATGCGATCATGATCCGTACGACGGATGAATCGAAGCTTTTCGAAATGGCGAAATATGCGACGGTTCCGGTGATCAACGGTCTGACCGATCAGAGCCACCCGTGCCAGATCATGGCCGATCTGATGACCATCAAGGAACATAAGGGCAAGCTCGAAGGCCTGAAGTTCGCCTGGATCGGCGATGGTAACAATGTGTCGGCATCCTTTATTCATGCGTCGCCGAAATTCGGCTTCTCGCTTGATCTGGCCTGCCCGGCGGGTTATCGCCCCAATCAGGGCCTGATTGAAAGTGCCAATGCCGAAGGTGGCAAGGTGCGCATGACCGATATGGATAGCGCCCTTGAGGGTGCTGACGTGGTTGTGACCGATTGCTGGGTTTCGATGGGTGACGAGGATTATGACGCCCGTATGGAGGCCTTGGCACCTTATCAGATCAATGCAAAGACCATGGCACAGGCCAAGGATGATGCGATCTTCATGCATTGCCTTCCTGCACACCGGAATGAGGAAGTCACCGACGAGGTGATTGATGGTCCGCAATCGGTCGTCTTTGACGAAGCTGAAAACCGTCTGCATGCGCAGAAAGGGGTTCTGCTATACTGCTTTAACGGCTTGCCTTCCTGAGTCTTGCGCCTAAATAAGACGCAACGAAATTGAAAAGGGCGGCTGTTGCCGCCCTTTATTATGGCAGTGGGCAGGGGGTAAAGCACCTCGACTCACGGGGTTGGTATTGTTATACGGCCCCAAACATGCAAAACACCGGAAGCCGAACATGCAGATCGCAGTCGATTTTTGCCAGCCTTTCACGCTGGATCATTCCAATATCCGTGGCCGCTTTGCGCGGCTTGGACCGACGGTGCAGACCATTATCGGCCAGCACAATTACCCGCCGCTTGCCAATCATCTTCTGGGCGAGATTATCGGGCTTGCGGTGCTGCTGTCATCGTCGCTGAAATATGAGGGGCTTTTTACCCTTCAGACGTCGTCAGACGGCCCGATCAGCATGATGGTGGTCGATGTTGACAGCGACGGGAATGTGCGTGCCTGCCTGCGCGTCGATGAGGCCCGCCTGAATGCCATGATCGCCGAGGAAGAAGGCGGCGAGGATGCACTGCGCGGCAAGGTCCTGAAACTGATGGGACGCGGCCATATCGCCTTCACGGTCGATCAGGGTGGCAGTCATGACCGCTATCAGGGCATTGTTTCACTGGAGGGCGAAACGCTTTCGGAATGTGCCGAAGCCTATTTCCGTCAGTCCGAACAGCTTGAAACATCGTTCAAGCTTGAAGTTCATTCTGGCGAAACCACGGCGGATTGGTGGGTTGGCGGCTTGTTCCTGCAGAAAATGCCGGTTAGCGCATCGGGCGATGCCGCAAACCCGGAACAGGCCGAAAAGATTGCCGAAGACTGGAACCGTTCGACCATTCTGATGGCCAGTGCGACTGAAAACGAACTTGTCGATATCTCGCTTTCGGCCCATGACCTGATCTGGCGTCTGTTCCATGATGAGGAGCCGCGTGTTTACGAACAGGCGAACCTTCAGTTCAAATGCCGTTGTTCGCGCGAGAAAATCGAAGGCGCGCTTGCGTCCTATCCGCTTGAGGAACTGCTTTCGATGCGCGAGGAAGATACCGGCGAAGTCGGCGTTTCCTGCCAGTTCTGCAATGCCCATTACGGCTTTAGTGAAGCAGACCTGCGTGCCCTTAAGGCAGAGAACACGCCGTCGGAGTAATCCAAAGGCCCTTGTTAAATTTCAGGCAGTTAGGCCGTCATAGCCTTGCCTTAATCATCTTGCAACGTCACCATGGCTATAAACGCCGTGGTGGCGTTTTGTTTTGGCACTTTATACGTTGTTTTCGGCATCTGAATAAAAGGCAGGGGAGTTTGAAGTCATGAAGCTTTTGTCCATCAATGGTCTGCGTACCGTGGTTGCGGGTGCGGCACTTGCCCTGATGGCAGCCTGCACCAGTGCACCGGTGGCAAATTACCCGGATGTGACATGGCGGCACCTGACGCCGATCGTCTTTGCCGCAGGCCCGATTGAAAAGGTTGCCGCCTGGAGCAATACCGAAGACGGATCGATTGCATCAGACCTGCCATTCAGCCTTGGCAATATGGCGATGAATTGGCCCGATGACCGCATCCAGACTGCGGGCACCAGCGATATGCTGCGCTATTCCGTGACCGAGGCATCCGTGATCTCCAGCGCCCTTAAAACCACCAAGGGAATCAAGGGGGTCTTTACTGATGACCAGTCCGACAAGATCGAGCTGAAAGTCGCTGCCAAGCTTGAACTTCTTGATGCCAATGGCGTTCAGAAGGGCGAAGTACAGGCAATGGCAGCACGGTCTCGCACGCTTTCGGAATCGATGTCGGTCTCGGAACGTGAGCAGGCGATCTATGACGCGACCGCTGCCCTTCTGATGGATCTGGATCGCGAACTTGAACGCCAGATCAACGCCAATCTTGGGCGTTTTATCCTGCATTGATCGGGATCAGAATAATTGTATGACAAAAGCCCGGCAGATGAACTGCCGGGCTTTTTATTTGTCTGATGATTGAAGTTCGCGCTGACCTAGCGGAACATCATCACCGGCACATGGCAGGACCGGACCATTTCGGTGGTGGTGCTGCCAATGATCAGGTTGCGGATCCGCGAATGGCCATAGGCCCCCATAACCAGAAGACCGATGTCATCGGCCTCGATCTTTGCCTTGATCACGTCTTCGGGCTCGCCCGATGCAAAGCCGGCATCAACGCTATAACCTGCATTGCGTAGAATGGCAGCGGCCTGATCAAGCTTTTCCTGCAGGATATCGGTGGCTTTGCCAACCGACAGAAGCGTGCAGGGCAGATCGGCAAACAGTTTGCCCGCTGCAATGTGGCGCACGGCCTTCATCACACTTTCGCCGCCATCAAAGGCAATCAGGAACTTGTTGATCGGCTTGAACGCGCGGGATGCGACCAGAACAGGTTTGGTGGCGGCACGCACCACACGTTCAAGGTTTGATCCCAGATGCAGCTTGGCGAAATCGGCGGCTTCACCGCGTTTACCAACCACAATCAGGTCCGCATCGCCTTCAAATTCGGCAATGGCTTCGACCAGATCACCGTGGCGCAGCTTGGTGCCGACATTGGCAAGACCGGCTTCTGCAAGTCCGGTTTTGGCGTCTTCAAGCAGCAGGCGACCGCGTTTGAGTTCGAGCTTGTTTTTCTGCTCGTCAAGCTCGGCCAGTTCATTGAGCAGGGCGGTACGTGCGCCAAGCTTGAGATTGCCGCTCAGATCAGCGGGTTCCGAGCTGACTGAACGACGACCAAGCACATGCATCAGTTCAACCGATGCATCGGTGCGTTCGGCCACCCAGCGCGTCAGGTCACAGACACTTTGCGAATAGCCCGAGCCGTCAATCAGTGCGATCAGATGTGTCATGGATCGTTTCCCTTTTTCCGGTCAGTGGCCTTAATGGCCCATCAGGCGTTCAAGCGCGCCGGGCTTGTCGTGGATGGCCAGTTTATCGACAATTGTCTCGCTGGCTTCATTGAGACCGATCAATTCGACCTCGGCCCCTTCACGGCGGAATTTGAGCACGACCATATCAAGGGCGGCAACACTTGAAATGTCCCAGATATGCGCGTGGCTGACATCAATCGTCACTTTATCAAGGGCTTCGCGGAAATCGAATGCCTTGGTGAAGTCTTCGACCGAGGCAAAGAAAATCTGGCCACGGACTTCATAGGTGCGATGGGTATTATCAGCTGAAAGCGTGCTGGTGATGCGGAAAATCTGCGCGATCTTCCAGGCAAAGAAAATGCCCGAAAGCAGCACACCGATCAGAACGCCGATGGCAAGGTTGTGCGTGCCGACAACCGTGATCACGGTGGCCAGCATCACGATGGACGAGCTGCGCGGATGTTCGCGCAGGTTTTTGATCGAGGACCAGCTGAATGTGCCGACCGATACCATGATCATGATGGCAACAAGGGCAGCCATCGGAATGATCGCGACCAGATCGCCAAGCACCACAATCAGGATCAACAGGAAGATACCGGCAAGGAAGGTAGACAGACGGCAACGGCCACCGGATTTGACGTTGATTACCGACTGACCGATCATCGCACAACCGGCCATGCCACCGATGAAACCGGTAAAGAAGTTGGCAATCCCCTGACCATAGCATTCGCGTGTGCGGTTGGACGTCGTGTCGGTCAGATCATCAACGATCTGGGCAGTCATCAGACTTTCAAGCAGACCGACCGCCGCGACCGCCGCCGAATAGGGCAGGATGATCAGGAAGGTATCAAGGTTCAGCGGCACGTCCGGCAGATAGATCGCCGGGAAGGCATCAGGCAGGGCGCCCATATCGCCAACAGTGCGCAGACCACCATCAATGAACAGCGAAATGATGGTCAGAACGATGATGCAAACCAGCGGCGACGGGATGATTTTGGTGATGCGCGGGAACAGGTAAATGATGCCAAGGCCGCCCGCGACCATCACATAGGTCATGTTTGACACACCGATCAGTTCGGGCAACTGGGCCATGAAGATCAGGATTGCCAGGGCGTTCACAAAGCCGGTCATCACCGATTTCGAAACAAAACGCATCAGATTGCCGAGCTTGAACGCCCCTGCCAGCATCTGGATCAGACCGGCAAGAATGGTCGCCGCCAACAGATAATCAAGCCCGTGCTCACGTACCAGCGAGCCCATCAGAACCGCGGTCGCCGCCGTTGCCGCCGAAATCATGCCCGGACGCCCACCAAAGATCGCGGTGATGACCGCAATCGAGAAGGAGGCATAAAGCCCGACCTTGGGGTCAACACCGGCGATGATCGAGAAGGCAATGGCTTCCGGGATCAGGGCAAGGGCGACCACAAGGCCCGAAAGCACGTCGCCGCGAATGTTGCCAAGCCACTCAGCCCGCAAACGCGGAAGCAAATCGGTATTCACAGACTCTCTCCAGTCACTATTTCGTTTTGTCACGCCATGCGGCGGACAAGCAATTCATTGGCATTTCAGAAAATTCTTTGGGCGGATTGCTGTTTCATCACTGCCGCGCAGACAACATGGGCACCGAAATTTTTCAGGCTGGTCGCAGGCAGGAATTTATTGAAACAGTTCTTACATCGGCCCGGTGTCCGTCACAGGAAGATCAATATTGCTGCGTCGCAGCGGGGTTTTCTTATAGCAATTCCATAATTGACACAACCGGCAATTTCCCGGCGGCAGGTTTGCAAGAGGTCAGGAGGCAAAGCCGACATGGTCGGGGAATGGCATTTTATTTGCCCAATCGGTCAGATCCAGCGGCGCTGTTTTGTTTTCGCTGCGGTAGTTCCGCGGAGCGGTACCAATAACCTGTTTGAATGCGGTGCTGAAGGCGCTTTCCGAGGTGTAACCCAAAGACAGGGCAATCGTCGCGATTGTTTCATTGGTGTCGCGTAAAGCTTGTTCAGCGAGGCGCATGCGCCAATTACGCAGATAGCCAAGTGGCGTGACGCCAACCGTTTTGCGAAAACGTTCTGCAAATCCGGTGCGGGACATGCCGACTTTATGAGCGAGTTCTTCGAGTTGCCATTGGTAAGCCGGATCGTCGTGCATCAAGTGCAAGGCAGGTGCGATGTGTTTATCGGCCAAACCCCGCAGCCAGCCCACCGGGATCATGTCACATTGTTCGATATAGGCACGCAAGGATTGTACGAAAACAAGCTGCGCCAGTTGCGTGCTGGCGATCTGGCTGCCGATCTTTTCGTTTGCCATTTCCCGTGCAAGATGCTGAAGCAACCAGGTGATCGTCCCCGCCGCACTGTTGCTCGCCGGGATCAGGAGTTGTTTTGGCAGGGCATTGACGAGGATATCTCGACCGATCTGATTAAAATCAATATGGCCACCGATTAAATAGAAATCGATGTCCTGGCCGATCGTCAAGATATTGTCAGCTTTTTCCCCTGATCGAAAAACGGAACTGATTTCAACAGGGGTCACATCAGGATCGCTGAAGATGGTGAATCCAGTCGCGCCATTTAACAGCAAGACATCACCGCATTCGAGCGTAATGAGACCCGGATCATCGAAGAACCGCAATTGAGCACAACCTTCGACAATGGCGATGAATTTCAACTTGGTTGGCGGTGGAAACGAGAACCCCCAGGCGCCACCAATCTTCAATCCGCCCGAAAGAATGGCAGTTGCATTGACAAGCTTCAGAGAGCTTGAGAGTGGATCACCTATCATTTTGTACGATCTCGAAAGTTTAATGTACCAATTATTATTAATAGTACAATTGAGATGCATTACAAAGGGGCTTGTTCACAAAGGAGATCCCTAGATGACAGAACAGGCACCACTTCAGAGCAAATTTGGCGCAGCTTCGACGGCTGCTGAAATTATCCAAGGTCACAATCTTTACGGAAAAGTCGCGGTGGTGACGGGCGGTTATTCCGGCATCGGTTTAGAAGTTGCCAGACTTATGGCCCAGGCCGGTGCGAAGGTTATTTTGCCCGCCCGCAATCCTGAAAAGGCACAAACTGCAATCGAGCCTTATGCGGATCTGAACATGGAAATTGTTCCGATGAACCTGATGGATCCAGAGTCAATCACGGCATTCAGCCAATGGTTTGCGCAGACGGGTCAGTCCTTGGATATTTTGATCAACAATGCGGCCATCATGGCTTGTCCGTTGATACGTGATGACCGGGGGTTTGAAGCACAGTTTTCAACCAATCATCTTGGACATTTTCAGCTGACTGTCGGTTTGTGGCCTGCGTTGCGAATGGCAGGTACGTCGCGCGTGGTGACGGTTTCTTCACGCGGCCATTTCCGTGGTCAGGTCGATTTTGACGACCCGAACTTCATGTCCCGGGCATATGACCAATGGGAAGCCTATGGACAGTCAAAATCTGCGAATGCGTTGTTTGCGATGGCAGTTGATCGGCGTGGGCAATCAGATGGTATCCGGGCGTTTTCGCTGCATCCGGGCGGAATTGTCAGTACCAATCTGGCACAGTTCATGACGGATGACCAAATCAAGGCAACAGGGTTTGTCGACGATAACGGAATACCCATCATCGATCCGGAAAACGGTAAAAAGAATATATACCAGGGAGCGGCAACCACAATGTGGTGCGCTATCAGCCCTGAGCTTGAAGACAAAGGCGGGGTTTATTGCGAAGATTGCAACATTGCGCCGATAACAATTACGGATCAGGGCGTACGTAAAGGTGTGCGGCCCTGGGCGTGTGACGCCGACATTGCCGAACGTCTTTGGAAGCTTAGTGAAGAATTGACCGGCTTTGGTCTTTCGTAACGCGCTTGTCGATGATGGAAAAGCCCGATGCGCAAGGGCCTGCCCTGTTCGGGGGCCTTTGTCGCATGCGGGACAAAGGCCTTGAATGGCGGGGCCCCTGTTGGGCTTGGTCAAACCGTCGGGACTGTGCCGCCATCAATAACATATTCTGTACCAGTGATCGCGCCTGCGCGATCAGAGGTGACAAAGGCGATCAGGTTGGCGACTTCTTCGGGGCTGGCCGGACGGCCAAGCGGGATCCCGCCCAGCGAGTCCATGATGATCTTTTTGCCGCCTGCATAGTCAGTCCCGGCTTGGGCTGCCAGTCGCTCGGTCAGACGCACGGCGGCTTCTGTTTCAATCCAGCCCGGTGAAACCCGCACGACCCGGACACCTTTGGGCGAGACTTCCTTTGAAAGCGCCTTGCTGTATGTCGACAAGGCGGCCTTTGCCGCCGCATAGGCGGTTGTCGATTCCGGTAGCGGCAGTTGTCGTTGAATGGAGGAGACGTGAACCACCACGCCATGCCCCTGTTTGATCATGTCGGGAACAAGCTGTCGGTCCAGACGCACCGCGGGAAACAGGTTCAAATCAAGTTCCTGATGCCAGTGCATATCTGAAAGGGCGCCAAACCCGCCAGCAGGAGAAGATGACCCGCCGAGCATGTGGACAATAATATCAACCCCGCCAAGCCGTTGCCGTGCCGCTTCGGCGACTGATATGCATCCTTGATCCGTTGTCAGATCGGCGGCGATAAACGCATCTTCGGGAAGGGTTTCGGGGCGGGAACGTGCGGCAGTGATCACGTTTGCGCCAAAGTCGCGGAACAGTTGGAAGGTTGCAGCGCCTGCACCTTTTGTGCCGCCGGTTAGCAGGACGCGTTTTCCGGTAAGTTTCAGAAAATCTGTCATTATTCTACACCCATTTCGGTGATCTTGCCGTCTTTGACGTGGAAGAAATAATCGAGTGTGACCGGACTGTTGGGGAAGGTGCCACTGACCTTGGCGCGGACGGTGACCCTGTCGCCATTTGTGTTTGCCTCGATCGGTTCGGCAACATGGTTGTACTTTGCCTTGGCCGCCAGCCACCAGGTGCGTATTGCGCCCGTGCCGGTATGGTTTTCACCTTCGTCATGAACAATTGCGTCTGATGAGAAAATGTCGGTCAGAAGATCGGCGTTTTGGCCTTGATCAGCACTGAAATAGGTTTTCACGGCATTAGGCATATCCATCATCTGTCTCCGTATTGGTGATTGATTGTTCGACAGATAGTCCTGAAATATTGTATCAACAATAAGGATAATTCTTCATGTAGTGATGAATGGATCGGGATAATGGATCGTGTCGTATTGAACGATCTGGATGCTGTAATGGCAATTTCCAGACGGGGAACGTTTCGGGCGGCGGCGGTTGACATGGGCGTGTCGACGACTGCACTCAGTCATGCCATCGGGAAGCTTGAGGCGGGTCTTGGTGTTAGATTGTTCAATCGTACAACACGCAGTGTTTCGCTTTCGGATGCAGGCAAACTGTTCGTTGAACAGGTGGGCCCGGTTCTTCAGAACATGCATGATGCACTTGAAGTTGTGCGTTCCCAGCGCGAAACGCCATCTGGCACCATTCGGATCAATGCAGCCCCGTTCGCAGCCCGCGAAGTGATTTCGCCACTTGTGTTTGAGTATCTACGGCGGTTTCCGGACATGCATGTTGATGTTGTGACGGAAGGGCGGCTGGTTGACATTGTTGCGGAAGGTTTTGACCTTGGCGTTCGCATCCGGGATCTCATTCCCAGTGATATGATTGCAGTACCGCTTGGCAATGCGCAAAAATACGCCATCGTTGCATCACCCGAATATTTCGCGCATCACGGCAAGCCAATGGTTCCGCCTGATCTTTTGAACCACAAATGTGTTCGTGTTCGCTTGCCGGACGGGTCGGTTTTCCGATGGCGGTTCGAAAAGAATGGGGAAGCCGTTCAGATTGATGTGAACGGACCCGTGACGCTCGATGAGGCAAGTCTGGCGCGGGCTGCAGTCTTGGAAGGTGTCGGGGTCGGATGCTTTATCGAGCGAGACGTATTGGCGGATATCGAATCAGGGAGACTTGTTCGCGTTCTGGAGGACTGGACATTCCCGCTATCCGAGCTGTGTCTTTATTATCCCGGGCGCCGCAACCTATCGGCAGGACACAAAGCTTTCATCGCGCTTGCGCGTGAACTTGGCCGTCGGGGTGCAGGGCAAAGAAACGGTGTGTCGCCAGTCGAACTGTAAGGGCCATCTTGTCCGTCGGGGATTTGTGCGTGTCCATTGAATAAGAAAAGCCCGCCGAAATCTCGGCGGGCTTTCTGTGTGGATCGATCTTGAGGGATCGGACCTTAGCGGTTCTGGCGGTTTTCGATCAGATCGTCGACCACGCCCGGATCGGCAAGGGTCGAGGTATCGCCAAGCTGATCATATTCGTTAGCGGCAATCTTGCGCAGGATACGGCGCATGATTTTGCCCGAACGGGTTTTCGGCAGACCCGGTGACCACTGTATGAAGTCCGGGCTTGCGATCGGGCCGATTTCCTTGCGGACCCATTTGACCAGCTCAAGACGGAGCTCCTCGGTCGGTTCTTCACCGGCATTAAGGGTGACATAGGCATAGATGCCCTGACCCTTGATGTCGTGCGGAACGCCAACCACGGCGGCCTCGGCAACCTTGGAATGGGCGACAAGCGCGCTTTCGACTTCGGCCGTGCCCATACGGTGACCAGATACGTTGATCACGTCATCGACGCGACCGGTGATCCAGTAGTAGCCGTCATCGTCACGACGGGCACCGTCGCCGGTGGTGTAGACATTGGCGAATGTGCTGAAATAGGTCTGGATGAAGCGTTCATGGTCGCCATAGACCGTACGCATCTGACCCGGCCAGCTGTCCTTGATCACAAGGTTGCCATCGGTCGCACCGGTCAGTTCCTTGCCCTCGTTATCAAGAAGGGCAGGCTGAACGCCAAAGAACGGAAGTGTTGCCGAACCCGGTTTAAGGTCGGTTGCGCCTGGAAGCGGGGTAATCAGGATGCCGCCGGTTTCGGTCTGCCACCAGGTATCAACAATCGGGCAATTCCGTTTGCCGACATGCTCGTGATACCATTCCCAGGCTTCGGGGTTGATCGGTTCACCAACCGAACCAAGGATGCGCAAGCTGGACAGATCGGCCTTGTTTACCCACTGTTCGCCTTCGCGCATCAGGGCACGAATGGCGGTTGGTGCGGTATAGAAGATATTGACCTTGTGCTTTTCGCAGACCTGCCAGAAGCGCGATGCGTCCGGATAGCTCGGCACACCTTCGAACATCAGGGTCGTGGCACCATTGGCCAGCGGGCCGTAAACGATATAGCTGTGACCGGTCACCCAGCCCACATCGGCCGTACACCAGTAAACATCGCCTTCGTGGTAATCAAAGACATACTGATGGGTCATGGACGCATAAACAAGGTAGCCACCCGAGGTGTGCAGAACACCTTTCGGCTTGCCGGTCGAGCCCGAGGTATAAAGAACAAACAGCGGGTCTTCGGCATTGACTTCGGTCGGCGGGCAGTCGGCGGATGCCGCTGCGCAGACTTCGTGATACCAGACATCGCGGGTGTCGTTCCAGGCAACGTCCTTGCCGGTGCGTTTGACGACGACCATTTTCTCGACCGATTTCACGCCCGGATGAGAAAGCGCTTCGTCCGCATTGCGCTTGAGCGGAACCGCACGACCGCCCCGCAGGCCTTCGTCAGAGGTAATGACAACCTTCGCACCGCAATCCTCGACGCGACCGGCAAGGGCTTCGGGCGAGAAGCCGCCAAAGACGATGGAATGGATCGCACCGATGCGCGCGCACGCCAGCATGGAGACAGCGGCCTCGGGGATCATCGGCAGATAAATGACAACGCGGTCACCCTTGCCAACACCCATCGATTTCAGCGCATTGGCGAAACGGCAGGTGCGCTCGTACAGATCGCGATAGGTGATATGTTCGGAAACGTTGGGATCATCGCCTTCGAAAATGATGGCGGTCTGATCGCCGCGCTTTTCCAGATGGCGGTCAAGGCAGTTGGCGGCAACGTTCAGCGTGCCGTCTTCATACCACTTGATATAGAGATCCTTGGCGTCATAGCTGACATTTTTGACTTTGCTGTATGGCTTGATCCAGTCAATGCGCTTGCCATGTTCGCCCCAGAAGCCATCCGGGTCCTCGACCGACTGTTTGTACATGGCGTCGTATTTTGTTTTGTCGATCAGGGCATTCTTTGCGATGTCGCCGGGGACGGGATAAACGTTCGCAGACATATGTGGCCTCTTGTTCGTTTCCTGTGGTCTCGTAATGCGCCGGGTGGGGGTTCCTATTTCCGGTGTGTCGGAAAGGAGTCTGTCCCGATGCGGTATTTCGGTGCGGTTCAGGGATCGGTTTTGCCGCGGTGCCTGTTTCGTTACGGAATACAGGGCGGACAAAATGATCCTGTCGCTTGCGCCCTATGCTAGTGCGCAGAAGATATTCAGGGAATACAACTTTAGGACTGCTCAATATGGCGGATTGCCTGCCGAAATTCGGGCGCAAATGACCCGCGTATCGGCGTAGATGAATGAGATCAAGACGTACAGGTTTGGTTGGTGGCGTCGATTGTTCCTGAATATCCCGTTGATATATAGTTGAAATTTCCATTCATGCCAGCAACGGTTTACAGAAATTCGGATCTGTTTTGATCGCATTCATTTTTGTTCGGTTCTGGATTTGATGGAACAAAACAGATACAAAGAGTCCAGGCGATAAACAAATGGTGGGACAATGGATCCGATTTCTTTGGCCGCAGGCGCGGTTGGCGCGGCTGTTCTGGCGCTGGTTTTCTGCATCTTGATGATCAAACGCAGCAAGGATGCCGCCAATGCCGAAACAGAGTCGCGCACCGCATTGCTGGCATCCCAGCTTGAACAGACCGAAGCAACCCGGCGTGATCTGGCAGCAGAACTGGCCGTGACGCGCGACAAGCTCGCGGAAAGTTCGGAAAAGCGGGCCATTGCCGAAACCACAGCCAACCGGGTGCCGATCCTTGAAGCCGAGATGAAGGAACTGCGTGTTGCCCTTGATCACTGGCGCGAAAAGGGATCGGAGCTTGAGACTGCACTTGAGAAAGAGCGCGAGGCGGCGGCTGAAAAACTGGCGATGCTTGAAGATGCCAAGACCAAGCTTCTTGATAGTTTCAAGGCGCTGTCATCCGATGCGCTCAAGATTAATAATGACGAGTTCCTGAAACTTGCACGTGAAAACTTTTCGCGCCTTCAGGAAGGGGCGAAGGGCGATCTGGAAAAACGTCAGCAGGCAATTGATGGCCTTGTGAAACCCATCAAGGAACGTCTTGAGGCCTTTGATACCAAGGTTAACGAACTTGAAAAAAACCGCAAGGAAGCCTATGGCGAGCTGCGCGAGCAGGTTGGAACCCTGGTGCAATCGCAGAACCGGCTTTCGAAGGAAACCCAGACGCTCAGCTCGGCCTTGCGGTCAAGCTCGTCGGTATCGGGCAAGTGGGGCGAGTTGCAGCTTAAGCGCATTGTCGAGCTGGCCGGGATGCTCAAGCATTGTGATTTTGACGAGCAGGTCCATTTCAACACCGACGAGGGCATCCAGAAACCCGATATGGTCATTCACCTGCCGGGTGGGAAAAACATTGTGGTTGATGCCAAGGCCCCGACATCGGCCTATCTCGAGGCGATTGACGAGAAATATGACGATGAACGCCGCGAAGCATTGATGGCGACCTATGTCACCAATGTGCGCAAGGTGATCACGGACCTTTCGAAGAAATCCTATTGGAAGTCGGTCGACAGTCCGGAATTCGTGGTGCTGTTCCTGCCCGGGGAAAGCTTCTTCTCGGCGGCCCTTGAACGCGATCCGCGTTTGATCGAGGACAGTTTCCGCGATGGCGTGATCCTTGCGACCCCGACCACCTTGCTGGGATTGCTCAAGGCGGTGGCATATGGCTGGCGTCAGGAAGCATTGGCTGAAAATGCGCGCGATATCAGCGAGATTGGCCAGCAGCTGTTTGATCGTCTTGGCACGCTTGCCAAGAATTTCAGCACCATGGGCAAGTCGCTTGAAAGCACGGTCAAGAATTACAACAAGACGCTTGGTTCGCTTGAAGGATCGGTTCTGGTGTCGGCCAGGAAGCTTAAGGAAAAGCATATCGTTGCCGATGACCGCATGATCGAGGAACCCGCCCCGTCCGAAACCCATGTACGTGACATTACAAAGATGGAACTTCTGGCCGGGCCGGACGACAATCCCGCCGAGGAATAAGGGTGGATCGGGGTATCAACCGGGTGTGACATGGCTGATACCCGCCATCGATTGGCCCAGCTTTCTTGACTTGGACGTCGGGAAACCTTATCTCGAAGCGCGAAATTCGCTATAATACAGACCAGAATTCAGTTCGAAATCGGATCAGAGACCCATGGCCCTGCGTGAAATCCTTATCGTTCCAGACCCGCGCCTGAAAAAGGAATGCGAACCGGTCACGGACGTGAATGATGAGATCAGAACCCTGCTTGATGACATGCTTGAAACCATGTATGCGGCACCGGGAATTGGTCTTGCGGCACCGCAGATCGGTGTGATGAAGCGCGTTGTCGTCATGGATGTATCCGATGACAAGGACAAGCCCGAGCCGATGAAACTGATCAACCCGGAGATCATCTGGGAGTCCGAAGACACGTCGGTCTATCAGGAAGGCTGTCTGTCGATCCCGGAACAATATGCCGATGTTGAACGCCCGGCCGAGGTCGGCGTGCGTTACCTTGACGAAAATGGCAAGGAACATGAGATCGAGGCAGAAGGCCTGCTTGCGACCTGCATCCAGCATGAGATTGATCATCTCGACGGTGTTTTGTTCACCGATTATCTGAGCGCGCTCAAGCGCAACATGATTCTGAAAAAGGTCCAGAAGCTTCAGAAGACGAAAAAGTCTGCCTGATGACGCTGATTACACTGTGATCTGATGCAAAGGGGCCGGTTATCCGGCCCTTTTTATTTGTCCGGATTTATTTACCCGGGCGTTTGAGTGTGTCGGGATCAAGACCGGCAATCCATCCTTCGCGCTTACGGATGCAGGGATCGTCTGGCAGAAATTCGGGACGCTTGCCATCGGCGATCCGGATCAGTCCCATAACACCAACCAGCGCATCAAACGCATCATCCTTCCCCTGTTCCGGGCCAAATCCCGATTGGATGTCGGCGAGGACGGCAGGGCTTATTTCAATCCCGTTTTCGGGGGCATAGGTGCGCAGATGTTTGATGGCATCTGCACGGCTTTTCTGATTTGATTTAGTTAACTCACTTATGCCCAGCCAGTCATAGATTTCACCGGGATAGGTTTCGATCAATGTGACGCCGGGTTGGGCAGAACAGGTTGCAAGATCACCATCAAACGGCCAGATATGAAAGCCGTTGCGATATCCGGGGATGACCAGATGTTCAAGACCATGGAGCATGCCCTTGCCGACCTGATTGGCCCCCAATGTCCAGAAGGACGGGCACGCGGCGTTGCGTTTGTCGGTCGGGAATTCGCATTGGCGATGCAGATCAGTGAAATCAGACAGCCCAAGCGCCGAAACAAGATGTTCGCGCTTTACACTGCCCTTGATGCCCGATGATTTAGGGTAGAAGGGACGCCGGTGGGAAATCTGGTCGGGGGTTTCACAGACGTCGGAGAATTCGCGCCAATCCTTGGTAAATAGCAGATCTGTGAGTGTCTTGAAGTCGGCTATATTTGCGCCATCATACCAGTAGCGGGCAAAGCCGATGGGCATATCAAGTCCCAGCCAGATGCGCTGGTCCCGGCCACGCTCGTACATGGAATGGCGAAACTGGTTCAGCATCCCGACCGGTTCGATGGCATGTATTTGCCAGCCGCTTGTTGTCCGGCGGGCTTTGGCCACCCAGCGGGCCTTGACCGATATGCTCCAATCGGCATGCCAGATATGATCAACCGGGTATTTGCGCGGCTTGAATAAGGCTTGGCTTGTCATTTCGACAAGATAGCGCCAAATTGCCGCCCTGGAATAGCAAAGACCGCCGGTCTTGCCCCGATTTTGTGATGAATGCCCAATCTTGTGATGAATGGACGTGACGATATGACCAAGCTGCGTATTGCCTTTATGGGAACCCCGGACTTTGCCCTTGTGGCGCTTAAGGATCTGGTTGCAGCCGGGCACGATGTTGTGTGCGTCTATTCCCAGCCGCCGCGTCCGGCCGGCCGTGGTCAAAAGGAAACGCCAAGCCCGGTTCATGGATGGGCCGCCGAGCAGGGCATAGAAGTCCGCCATCCCGTATCGCTTAAGTCCGACGAGGAAAAACAGGCCTTTGCCGATCTTGATCTCGATGTTGCGGTGGTGGCGGCCTATGGGCTTATTCTGCCCAAGGCGATCCTTGATGCGCCGAAATATGGCTGTCTGAACATTCACGCATCACTGTTGCCGCGCTGGCGCGGGGCGGCCCCGATCCAGCGGGCCATTCTGGCAGGCGACGCGGCGACGGGGGTTACCATCATGCAGATGGATGTCGGGCTTGATACCGGCGATATGCTTCTGATCCGCGACATTCCGATTACCCCGGAAACCTATGCCAATGCGCTCCATGATGATCTGGCAGCACTGGGCGGGGAGATGATTGTTGAAGCGCTGGATAAGCTTCCAAAGGGTGAACTGACGGCAACCAGACAGCCCGAGGAGGGCGTGACCTATGCCGCCAAGCTTGAGCGTGCCGAGGCCAAGCTTGATTTTGCCGATGATGCGGCGAGTCTGGAACGGAAAATCCGTGCCTTTACGCCATGGCCGGGAGCCTATTTCGAACTGGGCAAGGAACGGATCAAGGTGCAAGCCGCCGAAGTGATCGACCAGTCCGGTCCGGTCGGCGAGATTCTTGACGATGCCCTGACAATTGGTTGTGGCAGCGGGGCGCTTCGCCCGACCCGCATTCAGCGCCCGGGCAAGGCCGCGATGGATACCGATGCGGTGCTGCGCGGTTATGACAAACTGGCAAAGGGCGTGGTTCTGGGCTGATGGCGGGGGATATTGTACGCCCGGACCGCGCCAATCCGGCTGATCTTGTCATTCGTCCGGCCTTTAACAGCGATGGTGACGCGATCGCGGTCCTGATCGCGGGGGTTTTTGCCGAATATCCCGGCTGCGTCTTTGATCGCGGGCTCGAATTCCCCGAACTTGATGCGATTGCCGATGATTTCAAACAGGCCGACGGGCGGATCTGGGTTGTGGTTGATCCGGCGGCGCGGGTTCTGGGGTGTTTTGGTGTTAAATATGACGCGGCGACCAGGGAAGCAGAACTTCACAAGGTCTATCTGCATCGCGAGACCCGTGGGCAGGGCATGGCCCAGAAACTGATGGCCAAGGCGCTGGCATGGTTGGTGGAGAACCATCCGGATTGCGCAACCGTGATGCTCTGGACCGATACGCGGTTTGAAGCGGGTCATCGCTTCTATGAGAAATGCGGCTTTGCGCGCACAGGCGAAAGCCGCATCCTTGATGATCTTAGTGCCTCGTCGGAATATCAGTTCCGCTTTGACTTTGCGGCCTATCTGAAAGCCCTGTCGTTCTAGGTCCTTATTGATCCGCCGGTTCGGTCGGTCCGCCATCGGCGGGCGCGGCATCAGCGGGGCGACGCACAGAACGGGCATCGCGGAAGCCAAGCTCCCATGGCGGGACCGGGGTGAATTTTTCGGCCAAAAAGTCGACAAAGGCGCGGACCTTGGGCGACAGGTGGCGCTTATGCGGATACACCGCCGAAATCCATGCCTGATCATGGACATATTCGGTCAGAACCGGGGTGAGACGTCCGGTACGGATATCTTCATGAACCAGATATTCAGCCAGACGCGCCATGCCAAGACCGGCCAAAACTGCTTCGTGAAGCACGTCACCGTCATTGGCTGAGAACGACCCCTGTGCGCGGAAGGCCACGTGACCGTCCGGGGTTTCAAAGTGCCAGTCGTTAAAGCTTTCGCGCGATGACAGATGCAAACAGTTATGGTTTTCCAGATCCTGCGGCTTGCGCGGGATGCCGTTCTTTTCGAGATATTCCGGCGAGGCAACAATCATTCGGCGGTTGACCGCATATTTGCGCGCGATCAGTGACGAATCTTCAAGAGCGGACAGTCGAATGGCCAGATCATAACCATCGTTGACCAGATCGGTGAATTTATCATCAAGCGTCAATTCGATCCGGACATCGGGGTAGCGGGCCAGAAATTCCGGGATCAGGGGGACTACCTGCATCTTGGTGAAGGCAACCGATGCGTTGATGCGCAATGTACCGCGCGGAGCGGCATAAAGCTGGGTGACGACTTCTTCGGCTTCCTCGATCTCGTTTAAGATCGTGCGTGCGCGTTCATAAAAGGCACGGCCTTCCTCGGTCAGGCTGAGCTGACGGGTGGTGCGCATCAACAGGCGTGCGCCCAGCCGGTCTTCCAGTCGGGAAATGTATTTCGACACGGCTGACGGGGACAGACGCATAGTCCTTGCAGCGGCTGAGAAGCTTCCTTCCTCAACGGCATGGACAAAGATTTCCATTTCCGCGGCACGATCCATATTTCGGCATTCCTATTTATGACATTCTTTCACAAGTAATGTGCATATTGAGCTAATTCTCTTTCCCGGTAAAGAAAATTAGATTGAGTTCATCGAGAGCGACACGGCGTCGCAACGAACGAAATTTTTAGGAGGTCACCATGGCCACTTACGAAGAAATCACCACCCGTTACATCTCCGCCACCGAAATTGAAGCAGGTGTACGTAAAGGTCAGCAGCTGCGCGCTGAGTTCGTAGGTTCCTTCTTCCGCAACCTGTTCAAAGGTTCGGACAAGGCATCCGACATCAAGCATCCGGCCGGTACCGTTGGCGGTGCTGCCTGATCAGACGATTGCGCGCGGTCGAGCACCGATTGAGTTTCCTCCCCAAGAGGTGCTCCCGCACGCTGGACTACCGATTTCTATCTAGCGTCTTCCTCCCTATTTGACGCTGTTTTCCCGACTGGCCCGGTCACTTTTGTGATCCGGGCCATTTTTTTCGGCAATTGGCAGCACCGGCCTTTGCAAAGGGCAGCGTAAAACAGGCCCGGCAGCATGTGGGGCGGTATCGTATCGACTGCTAAGGGTTACCCCGGGATGTTGTTTGCTTGGCTGCCCGGATCCGCCTGTGTGTCGGGTGATCCTGCCTGTCTTGCGGTCTGCGGAGCGGCTGTTTTGCCAGCCGCCCGGCTATTGCGAATCCTGTGGGCTGATGCCCGGCGGGACGTAGAAGCCTGGACGTTCAGACAGCCAGGACAGGATGCTGATCACGGCCATGACAATCAGGGTGGCCATCAGCATGACCTCGATGGAAATGTCGGCGGCAAACATCCAGCCATAAATCGCCGGTCCCATGGCGGAGGCCAGCACCATCACAGCGGTCAGGGTGCTACGCACCGCCCCGATTTCATCAAGCGGCACCAGTTCGGGAATGATGGCGGTGCGCAGGGTGGTGGCGAAACCGACGGTAATACCGACCAGACCCATATAAATCAGAATGACAAAGGGTTGAGTGGTTGATGCAAGGACAACAATTCCCAGCATCATCGGGATCAGATGCCAGGGAAACAGTCGGCGCGCGGAATGTTTGTCAATCAGCGGACCGCTGCCAAAGGCCCCCATCACCGATGTCACGGCAAAAACGGTAAAGCCCGCCGCAAACCAGCCAAGATCAATATCCTTATGACTTGAAATCGTCCCCTGATGGAAAAACAGGGCGGTCATGATCAGGGGCGGTGCAGCCAGCATCGGCATACAGAACCAGACATAAAGCGATCTGAACAGGCGGGGATGTTCCGGACCGGATGGCGCAGCCTGATCATTGCTGTTATCGGCGTTAAGGGCGGTTTGCGACTCGCCATTGGTTGCGGATGCGGTTTTGGGGGCAGTTTTGTCCTTGCGAGCCGGGGCGGCACGGAATTTCTGATCACCGCGGATCAGCAGAATGGCAACCGGTATCAATACCCCCACGATAAAGGCCGCCGACCCGGCATAGGTATAGCGCCAGCCGACGGTGGCAATCAGTGCGAGAAGTGTCGCCGGAAGGATCGCCTCGGCCAGTGGAAAGCCGAAACTTGCGATCGCAAGGGCGCGCCCGCGATGCTTGCTGAAATAGCGTGCGATGCCGGTCATGCTGACATGGCTCATCAATCCCTGCCCGGCGAGGCGCAAGACAAACAGGGCGGCAATCAGCATCCAGACATTGCTGGCAACCGAAATCATCACACAACCAAGGGCAAGAAGCCCCAAGGTGGCAAGGCTGTAGGACAGGATATCGACCTTGTCGATCCAGCGCCCGACGACCGGCAGACACAGCGCGCTGCCAATCGTGATTCCGGCATAGATATTGGCAAACTCGGTCGCGTTCAGACCGAGGCTTGCGGAAATGAACGGAACAAAAAGCGCAACCAGAAAGGTCTGACCAAAGGAAGAGCCGAAACTGTGTAATACGCCAAAGGCAAGCTGCCTTGGGGCCTGACGCAGCAGAAGAATAAACTGCATGGAAGATGATGTTTCCGGAGTTAAAAGGGGCGCGTTCAGAAGCAGGATTTATTTGTATGAGTAATACTGTATCGATTCAATTCCGGTCGGTCTACTGCCCGGTCGGGTAGGGTGGAACGAATGTTGACCTGAAGGGAACCGCCCCAAAGAAAAAGCCCGCAGGGGTGAGGCTGCGGGCTTTGTTCAAAGGTCTGTCAGGTGGTGCCTAGCTGGTGACAGCGCTTGGCGTTGCGCCGTTCTTTTTGCTTTTCCACCAGTTAAAGCCAAGAACCACAAGCAGGACGACGGTGCCGGCAATTTCAGCTTTGACGTCGGGATAGAACACGCCAATCGTTGCCGGAACGATCACGATGCGCGAAATCACATCCATATGATCAAACAGATAGCCTTCAAGGGCAGCAGCAAAGGCGACCAGACACAGGATGGCGGTAAAGCCGGTCCACAGAACGATCTCGATTGCGCCGCCTTCGATGATTTCCGGATTGAAGACCATGAAGGCCGGGATCAGATACAGGCCCTTGGCGAATTTCCAGGCCTGAATACTGGTCTCCATGGGGCTTGCATTGGCGATTGCCGCCCCCGCGAATCCCGCCAGCGCAATGGGTGGTGTCACGTTACTGTCCTGCGAGTACCAGAAGACCACGAGATGGGCGATCAGTAGCGGGATACCGAACTCGTTCGACAGTGCCGGACCGACCAGAACGATCAGAACGATATAGGATGCCGTCACCGGCAGACCCATGCCGAGGATCAGGCTGGCCAGCAGAACCAGTACAAGGGCCAGAACGATGTTGCCGCCAGAAAACGCGATCATCATCGACGAGAATTTCAGGCCGAGGCCGGTCAGACCGACAACGCCAACGATGATCCCGGCAACCGCACAAGCCATCGAAACGGCAACGGCGTTTTTCGCACCGAGTTCAAGAGCGGCGATGGTAATCGCGATGCCCTTTTTGATGGCCTGTTTCAGCCCGTCATGGGTCGGCTTTTCACCATTTTGCGGGGCGACCACGAAATACCAAAGGGCATAACGCAGGGCTGCAACCGCCATAACCGAAATGATGGCCCAGAAGCCGACGCGCATCGGCGAGATATTGAGCACCAGCAGATAAATCAGAATGCCAAGCGGCAGGATGAACTGCCAGCCTTCCTTGAGAACTTCACGCCAGTCAGGCAGTTCTTCGACCGGCATGCCGCGCATGCCGTTCTTGAGTGCGACGATGTGGACGAACAGATAAACCGTTCCGAGATACAGGATCGCCGGGAAGATCGAGATCATGACGATGTCGAGATAGGGCACCTGGGTATATTCGGAAATCAGGAAGGCACCAGCACCCATCAGGGGCGGGGTGATCTGGCCGCCCGTAGATGCCGCAGCTTCAATACCACCGGCCTGTGCCGGGCGGTAACCGAGTTTCTTCATCAGCGGAATGGTGAAGGCGCCGGTTGTCACAACGTTGGCAATTGCCGATCCACTGATAGATCCCATCCCGGCCGATGCCAGAACCGCAGCCTTGGCCGGGCCGCCGGCCTTTTTACCCGTGGCGGCATAGGCCATGTCGATAAAGAATTTGCCCGCGCCGGTGACTTCAAGGAAGGCACCAAACAGCACGAACATGAAGATATAGGTCGCAGCAACCCCCATCGGCAGGCCATAGATGCCTTCCTGACCAAGGTAGAGCTGACCGACAAGGCGATCAATATCGGCACCGCGATGGGCCAGAATGCCCGGAAGCCATTCGCCAAGCCATGGAAGAGCGCCACGCGGACCCGAAAGGGCATAGATGATGGCGACAATGCCGATCACGGTCATGCCAAGGCCGACTGCACGGCGGCTTGCTTCGAGCACGGTTACGGTTGCAATCACACCGATGATCAGGTCGGTGTTGCTCCAGAAACCGGCGCGATTGATGATCGCATCCAGATAGAAGGATAGATAGAAGCCTGTCGTAAAGGCACCGGCGAGGAAGGCGATATCAATCATCCATCCGAGTGCGCCGCGCTTCTTGTTGCTGCCAAATACCGGGAACATCAGGAAGGCAAGGAACATGACGAAGGCAAGATGGATGCTGCGCTGATAAAACAGACCAAGCGGCTCGATCCCGGCGCCATACATCTGGAACAGGGAGAGTGCGACAGCAACAATCGAAATTGCCAACACAACCATCTTGGGTTGTGGCAGTTTGTCCGTCATGGACGGAAACGGTGCCGGTTCAGACATTAAACTTATTCCCCGGTATCAAGGCGGATGGTGACACGTGTGTGTTCAGCCATCTTTGAAAGATAGATTTCGTCACCATCGGTTGTGACGATACGGTGATTAACTGCAAGAGACCCGACGCGCAGCACATAGGCGTTGCCCGCTACAGGTTCATCAATATCTTCGATCCAGTATCCACCGCCTTCGGCGCTGGTCAGTATCCCACGACCGGGGAAATGTCCCAGTCCTGCCGCGAAGTCGGGTTGATAGGCGCGATGAAGAACCATCTTGCCGAGATCGTCTATGTAACAGTCGATCACGCCATCACCGGTAACAGAATGATTCCAGTAAAGGCACCAGCCGGTCTGTCGTGGAATGTCGGTCCTTGCGAGAACCGAACCATCCGGGCCGATAACTTCAAGATGATCGACGGTGGTGCCGGGTTTGACTTCCTGTTGGCTGGCAGGGCCAGCACAGGCTGTGATCGAGAGAAGAAGGGCGGCCAAAAGAGGCCGCCCAACCTTTTGCGAAATCATGGACGCAGTTTTTCCGGGATCGGGAAACCGGTTTCTTCATAGTAACGAAGGGCGCCCGGATGCATCGGGATCGGGGTCGAACCCAGTGCGAAGTCAATGGTGGTATCGTTGGCTGCCGGATGGATGGCGATCAGTTCGTCGACCTTTTCAAACAGGGTCTTGGTAATCTGATAAGCCAGTTCCTCGTCCATTTCGTCGCTTACGAACAGAACGTTCGGGGTCGAAATGGTGTTAACCGGTGCGGTTACGCCTTCGTAGATGCCTTTGCGCAGGGCATAGGGTGCGAAGGTCGGTTCTGCATCAAGTGCTGCGAGGATTTCATCATCGGTCAGCGCGATCAGCTTGATGTTACGCGTGGTTGCAAGGTTCAGGATCGAGCTTGTGGGCGGGCCGACGCTCCAGAAACCGGCATCGATGTCGCCATCGCGGATTGCATCAGCGGTTTCGTTGAAGTTCAGGCGCTGCTCTTCGATGTCATCATAGGTGATGCCATTGGCTTCGAGCAGGGTTTTGGCCGAAACTTCGGTCCCCGAACCCGGTGCGCCAACAGAAACGCGCTTGCCCTTAAGGTCGGCAAGGCTGTTGATGCCGCTATCGGCAAGGGTAACGAGCTGAACAGCGTTCGGATAGATCGAAGCCAGTGCGCGCACGTTATCAAGGGTGCGGCCTTCGAATTTGCCGGTTCCGGTGTAACCTGCATAAACGGTATCGGCCAGACCGATTGCGATGTCACTGTCGCCACGGGAAACAAGACCCATGTTTTCAACAGATGCACCGGTAACTTCGGCAACGGCACTTGAACCATCAATATATTTCGTGATCAGTTCCGCAAGGCCACCGCCATACGGATAATAAACGCCGCCGGTCCCGCCGGTTGCGATCGAAAGCTGCTGTGCTGAAGCAGAAGTAGCGGTCAGCATCATGGCTGCGGCTGCTGCGGAAAGCAGAGTACGTAGCTTCATGGTAGTCCTCCCTAGGGTTAACACTTCTAATGTCCAATTAATCAAAGATCGCTACAGAATACGGTTCTTCACGTTCTTTACCGGCCAATTGTCATGGCCTGTTATTCTTGGATTTCACGGATGTCCGGTGTGGCTGTCATGATGACATGAAGCCTGGTCGCTTCCGGTTCCGTTCGACGCCAGCTGCGCACAAAGCAATTCTGGCAGGTCGATGAAATCATGTCAGAGAGTTGATATACAAAACAGCCATCTGGAAAACCCGGATCGGGCTGGCTGTCTGAATCTCCTCCCTGTGTTTTTGTCATTTTATCATTTTGGTACTCGAATGTGCAATGAGTATGCCAAAACAGGAATAAAAAATATTATTTAAAATCAAATACTTATTTTGGGCTTAATTGAGAAATCGGCATAATATTGCCGATCTGAGGATTTTGATCGGCGGAATGTTGCCGATATGCCGATCTGATCAGAGTGGCTTGTCGCGCCGGATGTTCAGCTTTTTCATCTTTTCATTCAGGGTCCGGCGCGGGATGTCGAGTTCTTCCATCACCGATTTGACATTGCCGTCATGGCGATCAAGTGCATCACGAATGACGCGTTCCTCGAAGTCACGGACCTGATCGGCAAGCGCAAGGGTCGTTGATGGTTTGCCTGCCGGATCAAACCCGCCCTTGAACAGGCGTTTGAACCGTTCTTCAGCACTTCCGACCAGCAAGACATACCGTTCCGCCATGTTTTTAAGTTCGCGGACATTGCCGGGCCATTCATGGGCCTTGAGTTGCGCGATCAGTGCCGGTGTCAGTCGTTCATAGGGGCGCTCGAACCGTTCGGCCGCACGTTCGGCAAAGATATCAAACAGAAGGGCGATATCATCCTTGCGATCCCGCAAGGATGCGATGGCCAGTTCAAAGGTATTGATGCGAAACAGAAGGTCTTCACGGAAATTGCGCGCGCTGACCGCATCAACCAGATCTTCGTTGGTCGCACAGATCAGCCGGAAGTCAACTTTGACCGGTGCGTTTGAGCCAACACGCACGACTTCGCGCTGTTCGATCACGCGCAGCAATTTGGCCTGAAGGGCCAGCGGCATGCTTGAGATTTCGTCAAGAAACAGCGTACCGCCAATGGCGTGTTCGATCCAGCCGATCCGTTGGCTGGCCGCCCCGGTGAAAGAGCCTTTTTCATGACCGAACAGTTCGCTTTCAGCCGTACTTTCGGGAATGGCAGCACAGTTTACAGCGACGAATTTTTCATCATGCCGGTCACTGAGATCGTGGATGGCGCGTGCGACCAGTTCCTTACCGGTACCGGTTTCACCCGAAATCAGAACCGGGACTTCGGTCGGGGCAATATTGGCGATTTCGTCCTTAAGCGCACGCATCGGCAAAGAATTGCCGATCAGGCGGCTGTCCAAACTGCTGCGGTGGATGATCTGTTGACGAAGCTGGCGGTTTTCGAGAACCAGACGACGCTTTTCAATGGCGCGTTCGAGACTTTCGACAATGTCTTTGGGCTCGAACGGTTTTTCGACGAAATCATATGCGCCGCTTTTCATTGCCTCGACCGCCATCGGGACATCGCCATGGCCGGTCATCAGGATGACGGGAATATCGGAATCCGCCGAAAGGACGGATTTGGTAAATGTGATGCCATCAAGTTTGGGCATTTTCACATCCGTCAGGATGACACCAGCAAAATCGGGACGGATATCGCGCAGCGCCTCGCGCGCGTCCTCATAGACCGTGACATCGAAATCCGAAAGTTCCAGCCATTGCGACAGCGCCATGCGCATCGCGGCATCGTCATCAACAATGATGATGTGCGGTTTGGTGATCGGATCTTGCATCTGGCTGATTGACGTCACTGTTTACTGTTCCTGAGCAGCGGCAAACGAACTTCGAAGCAGGCACCGCCCATTGTGGTGTTATAGGCTTTGATGGTGCCGCCAAAGTCCCGCACAATGCCATAAGTTACTGAAAGTCCCAATCCCACACCTTGTCCCGGATCCTTGGTGGTAAAGAACGGGTCAAACAGAAGTGCCAGCGTTTCGTCATTCATGCCCGGTCCGGTATCGGTGATGTGCATGGTAACATCATCGGCATCGGTGGCCAGGTCGATGCGGATGCGTTTAACCCCGCTATCTTCCATTGCATCAAGCGCATTGCGGATGATGTTGACGCAAATCTGTTCGATCCGGACCAGATCGGCCCGGATGATCAGGGGGTAATCCGGTTCGTTGCGTTCCAGACTGCAATTTTCGGACTCAAGCTGCGGACGCAGAAGTTGCAAGGCGTTCCCGAGAGCAACTTTCAAATCAACCGGTTCAAGCACACCAGTCGATTTGCGTGAAAATGTCTTGAGCTGTCCGGTAATCGCGCCCATGCGTTCGGTCAGGGATGAAATCTGGCTGATATTCTGGTCAAGCTGGTCGGTTTTGCCGCGGTCAAGCATCAGTTTGGCACTGGCACAGAAAGTCCGGATTGCGGTGATCGGCTGATTGATTTCATGGGCGATGGCTGCGGACATCTGACCGAGGGCGGCCAGTTTTCCTGCCTGGACCAGTTCATTCTGGGTGCCGCGCAGCTCGTCTTCGGTCTTGCGGCGTTCGGCAATTTCTTCTTCGAGCCGGGTATTAAGCGCCTGGATGCGTTCAAGTTCGCGGGCTTCACGCTGGGATGCGAGTTTAAGCTCGCGCTCGCGCAAGAACAGGATCAGCAAAACGATCATGCCCCCGCCAATGATGGCGATCAGCATGACAGCGGCCTGACGGTCGGTAACCTGATCCATCGAGGTCAGATAGAAGATGCGCCAGTCACTGCCGCGGATCGGTTTGCTGTCAAACAGGTAACGGTGGGAACTGATGGTGACGATGCCCGAACCTTTTGCCAGTTGTTGCCCGACATTCAACGATGTCAGTTCGCGGCCGGGATATTGGCGGTTCAGGTTGATACGGGTGCGATCAGTATCGGAAAGCGGGGACAGGGTCCGGTATTTCCAGTCGCCGCGACTGGTCAGGGTGATCACACCGTCGGCATCGGCAACGAAAACGGTTTCGCCGCCTTCCTGCCAGTTCATTTCAACTTCATCGAGTTCGAGTTTGACGACGACGACACCGATGATCTCGCCATTCTGGAAAATCGGATTGGAGATGAAAACACCAGCGCGTCCGGTGGTGACGCCGATCCCGAAAAAGAATCCCTCGTTCCCGGCAAGGGCCAGACTGTAATAGGGGCGGAACGAATAGTCTTCGCCAACAAAACTGTCCGGTGTGTTCCAGTTGCTGGATGCGACGGTGACACCGGTTCTATCAAGAACATAAAGGGCTGCTGCACCGGACCGGTTGTTGACCCGTTCCAGATAAAGATTGGCGATCTGGGCTGTTTGCGGGTCAGAGATGGCCTGGATCACCTGATGATGGCGGGCAACCACATAGGGAAGGTAGCGATACCGGTCAATCGCCGCACGCAGGGAGCTGTCATAAAGGGCCAGACGGGCCTGACCGGTTGATTGCAGTTCGCGGATGGTCAGATTGCCGGTCGAACTGACGGCAAGCCAGACCACCAAAGCCGATATCAGCGTGCCGACAAAGGTCAGGCTTGCGCGACTGAAATTGCGTAACCAGTAAAAAATTGCGGCCTCCGATCCCGTTTGGGACCCTTTTTGTGTTTTGCGCGTTTGTACCGGGTCCGCGCTTTTATCCTGATGGGGTGATTGTTATTGGGCAGAATGGCGCAAAGTCAACAAATACAGGCAAGACGTGCCAGAGATGATGCGTGTATTCGATGAGCCTTAATTATGCCGCAAGTGGTTATTTTTTCGCCACATTGGAATGTAAATTGTATAGTCACAAAACTAACGAACGAATTGTATCTGTCCAGATGACGAGGTCCAGGTGAGTAAGATCGCACTTGTTGATGACGACCGTAATATCCTGACGTCTGTTTCCATGGCTTTGGAAGAAGAGGGTTATGAGGTCCTGACATATTCCGATGGTTCGGAGGCATTGCATGCCCTGACCAAGGAAGAGCCGGATCTTGCCGTGCTTGATATCAAGATGCCGCGTATGGATGGACTGGAACTTCTGACCCATCTGCGCAAGAAAACCGAAATGCCGGTGATCTTCCTGACGTCCAAGGATGACGAGGTTGATGAACTGACCGGTCTGCGTCTTGGCGCGGATGACTACATCAAAAAGCCGTTCTCGCAGCGTTTGCTGATTGAACGTATCCGCACATTGCTGCGCCGTTCGGAAATCATGCGGGCCGGTGGTATTCGCCCGAACGGGTCCGATGATGTGTTGCAGCGCGGGGATCTGGTTCTTGATCCGTCACGCCACATGTGCAGCTGGAAAGGGCAGCATGTGAACCTGACCGTGACCGAGTTTCTGTTGATTCAGGCACTGGCAAAACATCCGGGTCATGTGAAGAACCGTGACCAGCTGATTGATGCGGCCTATGGCGAACATATCTATGTCGATGACCGCACCATCGACAGCCACATCAAGCGCCTGCGCAAGAAATTCCGCGAGACTGACAAGGAATTCAAGGAAATCGAAACCCTGTATGGCGTTGGCTACCGCTATCGCGACTCTGCCACGGTGGCAGGATAATCAGATGAATTCTGGTGCCGGAGCATGTCTGTTCCGGCACCTATCGTTTTGCAGGCCCGATCCAAGCGGGCCAGTTACGCAGGTTTGAATGAGCGATCAAAGCGCTGGCGATCATGACCAGACGACAGGCCAGTCCGAAACACGGGCGGCACGCATAGAGGAACGCCACGGGCTGTTTTCCCCTTTGACCTGGCGCATTCTTGCCGTGAATGCGCTGGCTTTGTTTGTGCTGGTTGCAGGTATTCTGTATCTGGGCCGCTACAAGCAGGAACTTATTCATTCCGAACTTGAAGCCATGGCCGTGCAGGCGGAAATGTATGCCGCCGCCCTTTCGACGTCTGCGGTCAGTGCCGAAGATGATGCGACCAACCGGGTGAAGCTTGAAGTCGCGCGCGAGATGGTGCGTCGGCTTGTTGGCATTACCGGCGCACGCACACGGCTTTTTGCCACCAATGGCAAGCTGATGGCTGACAGCCGTAATATCCAGTCCTTTGGCGCGGGCACCATTCAGGCCGAAGAACTTCCGGCACCGGGCGAAGAAGATGCCTTTGCCGATATCATGCGCAAACTGACCGACGGGCTTCTGACCCTGTTTGAAGGCGAGCAGCCCTTGCCGCTTTATGTCGATCCGCCCGTGGCAAGTGCAGCCGATTACCCCGAAGTTCGTGCGGCATTGGCGGGGTATTCGCGCGGTGTTGTGCGTGTGGATAGCCAGGGACGCCGGGTCTTGTCGGTGTCGGTTCCCGTGGCGCGTTTCAAGCAGGTTCTGGCATCGGTGATGCTGACCAAAAGTGGCGACACAATTGAAAGCGCGCTGCATGCGGTGCGGCTTGATATCCTTAAAATCTTTGTTTTTGCCTTTGGCATTACGGTGTTGCTGTCGATCTATCTGGCTGGCGTGATTACCCGGCCGTTAAACCGGCTGGCGCGTGCAGCCGAACGGGTCCGGCGCAGCAAGAACCGCCAGTTCACCATTCCCGATCTGTCGGATCGCCGCGACGAGATCGGTGATCTGTCGACCACGCTGCGCGATATGACCGAGACCCTTTGGGACCGCATGGATGCGATTGAACGGTTTGCCGCCGATGTGGCGCATGAAATCAAAAACCCGCTGACATCGCTGCGCAGTGCGGTGGAAACGGCAACGCGTCTCAAGGACCCGGAACGCCAGCGTCGCCTGATGGAAATCATTGCCGAGGATGTGCAGCGTCTGGATCGTCTGATCAGTGATATTTCCGACTATTCGCGGATGGATGCCGAATTGTCGCGCGCGGAATCCGAAGAAGTTGATCTTCGGGTTCTGCTGCAAACACTGGGCGAACTTTATAATGCCGATCCTTCCGGGCCGCGTATCCGGGTGTCTGTCCCCGAAAACCTGAATGTTCCGGCCCTTGAAAGCCGGTTGACCCAGGTGTTCAGAAACCTGATTTCAAACGCGATTACCTTTAGCCCCGAGGGCGGTGAAGTCCGGGTTCGGGCATGGCGTGACAAGGAACGTGCGATCATCACGATCGAGGATGACGGTCCGGGTATCCCGCCGGGCAAGGAAGAGGCGATCTTTAACCGCTTCTATACCGAGCGCCCCGCAACCGAGAAATTCGGCCAGCATTCGGGACTTGGTCTTTCGATCTCCAAGCGGATCATTTCGGCCCATAATGGTGAACTGAGCGCACAGAATCGCGTGGTCGGGGACGAGGTAAAGGGTGCTATCTTTACCATTCGTCTGCCGCTCGAATAGGGAATCGGCACCAAAAAACCGCGAAACGCTTATGCGGAAGGTCAGGTTTACGCGTTTGGTGTTTGACAACAAACGCGCCGCCCCGCATCGTTTTGCCATTATGTCCCAGCTTCATGCCAATTGTGTCCAGATCGGTGACTATGCGCTTTTGCTGCGCGGTCCGTCCGGTTCCGGGAAATCCAGTATATCTCTGCGTTTGATCGATGCGGGGGGCTTTCTGATCGCAGATGACCGGACAGACCTTGTCGCACGCGACGGGCGCCTGATTGCAACATCGCCCGCAACGATTGCCGGATTGTGTGAAGTACGCGGGCTTGGCATTGTGCGCGGATTGCCACAACGTCCTGAAGGCGATGTCAGGGTGGTGATTGATCTGGTTGATGATCCTGAACTTGTGGAACGAATGCCTCATGGCACATCAGAAGAGATTTGTGGCATATCTGTTGCGCGTTGGACATTATGTGCAACCGATCTGGCACTTGAGGCCAAGATCAGGGTAGCTTTGGCGCTTGCGACCGGTGAATTGCGCTTAGAGTCTTAAGGAAGCTGTTTTGCAGAAAACTCCCGTCAAACCCCGTGCTGACCAGAATGCCGCACCTGACAGCTTTGATGGCAGAAGCGGTCTTGTCCTTGTAACCGGTGTTTCGGGGGCAGGACGGACAACTACCCTTAAAATCCTTGAAGATTTCGGTTTTGATGCGGTTGACAACTTGCCGCTTCGGTTGCTTTCGGCCCTGGTGCCAAGCGATTGCCGCCCGGATCGTCCGATTGCCATCGGGCTTGATATCCGCACACGTGATTTTGGCGTTGACCAGTTTGTCGAGATTGTTGGACGCCTGCGCAAGCAGACCGGCATGGAACCCTTGATGATCTATGTCGATGCCGACACAACGGTGCTACAGCGTCGCTTTACCGAAACGCGCCGTCCCCATCCACTCAGCCATGACCGGCCACTGGTTGACGCGATCGAGCATGAAAAACGTCTGATGGCGCCGATTGCGGCGACGGCGGACATGCGGATCGATACATCGCGGATGAAATCAACCGAGCTCCGCAAGATTCTTCAGGACCAGTTTGATATTGGCGAAAATGAAGGCCTTGCGATCTTTGTCAAAAGCTTTTCATTCCGTCAGGGTGTGCCTGCAGAAGCCGATCTGGTTTTTGACGTTCGCTTTCTGCGCAACCCGCATTATGATCCCGAGCTTCGCCTGCTGACAGGCATGAATGATCGGGTAGGCCAATATATTGAAGAAGACCCGGACTTCTCCGGGTTTGTGACCCGTCTGAAAGCAATGCTGGAGCCGATCCTGCCGCGTTATGCGCAAGAAGGGAAAAGCTATCTGACCATTGCGATCGGGTGTACGGGCGGACAACATCGTTCGGTTTATATCGCACGGATACTCAATGACTGGATTGCCGATCTGGGATATGACACACATCTCGGACATCGAGACAAGCCAGATGAACCGGCATCGGGGGAGTGAATAAAATGGAGAAAACTGCATGATCGGGATGGTGCTGGTCACCCATGGCGATCTCGCGAAAGAGTTCGTATCTGCCTTGCAGCACGTTGTTGGCGAGCAGGAAAATGTCGAATCGGTCTGTATTGGACCCGATGACGACATGGAACAACGCCGCGCGGATATCCTTGCAAGCGTCGAGAAAGTCGACAGCGGCAAGGGTGTTGTCCTGTTGACGGACATGTTTGGCGGGACGCCGTCCAATCTGGCGATTTCCATCATGGAACAGGCAAATGTCGAAGTCATCGCAGGGGTTAATTTACCTTTGTTGATCAAACTGGCATCTGTTCGCATTGACGGGACGCTGGCCGAGACGGTCAATGCGGCTCAGGATGCCGGGCGTAAATATATCAACGTTGCGTCGCGTCTGCTGAGTGGCGAAGAATAAGACGGCAACAAAAATAAGAAGGCCGGATGTATCGCAATCGGACATCCGGCTGGCGGGGACATAGATGGCGCAGAAGGAAAAACGTATCCTTACGATTAGCAACCAGCGTGGTTTGCACGCGCGGGCGGCGGCGAAATTTGTTAAACTGGCTGGTGAATTTGAATCCAGCATCATGGTCCGCAATCGCGGCACCGAAGTTTCGGGTGTATCAATCATGGGGCTTATGATGCTTGCCGCATCCATTGGCACCGAGATCGAGGTTGAAGCAACCGGACCCGATGCGGTCAAGGCGATTGAGGCCCTTAACGAACTTGTCGATGCAAAGTTCGACGAAGAATAAAACGCATAACGACCAAAAGACTTCTGACTTTCGGGAAAACAACAAAAACAGGTTCTGACCCCAGGTTTGCAAGTTCCGCCAAAAGATCAAACCCCATCAGACGACCATGCCACCGGTGCCCGCCGGGTCATTACCGGATTGGGCGCATCAGGCGGGATCGTGATTGGCCGGGCTTTTGTTGTGGACCGCCAATATATCCAGGTCAGCCGCAAACCGATTGCCGATGATGCTGTTCATGCCGAATGCAAACGCCTGCATGACGGTGTTGCGGAAAGCATCGATCAGCTCAAACGTCTGAAATCCCAATCTTCATCAGCCGACAGTGCAGCATCCGAGGAACTTGGCTTCCTGCTTGATGCCTATATCCACATGCTGACCCAGTCGCGGCTGGTGCGCGGTGCGGAAGAACTGATTGTTTCGCGCAAGCTGAATGCCGTCCATGCGGTCAGCGAAGTGATTGATGTGATCGCTACCCAGTTTTCGGGCATGGATGATCGCTATATCGCGGCGCGTGCAAGCGATATCCGTGAAGTCGGCTTGCGCCTGATGCGTTGTCTGATGGGCGAAACCGACCGTGCCGTTGAAAAGGCCCCCAAGGGGGCGATCCTGATTGCCGAGGATGTCAGCCCGGCCGATATGGCCCGGTTTGAACCGGGGCAGCTGACTGCCTTTGTTACCGCCCTTGGCGGGGCCGAGGGCCATACGGCGATTATGGCAAGATCACTCGGTATTCCGGCCGTTCTGGGGGCGACCGACATCATCCGGGGTGTATCGGGTGGTGATCAGATCATTGTCGATGGCGGGCGCGGCGAGGTTATCCTGTCGCCCTCTGATGCCGATATCGAACATTACAGCCAGCGCCGGGCAGACTGGCTGGCCGCACGTGACAAGCTTGCGACATTGCGCGACGTACCATCGGCAACGCGCGACGGGGTCGATATTGATCTTCATGCCAATATCGAATTGCCGATCGAACTTTCCGCAGCCCTTGAAAACGGGGCGACGGGCATCGGGCTTTTGCGCAGTGAATTCATGTTCATGAACAAGGATTACCTGCCAGATGAAGACGAACAATATGCAGAACTTTCTGACATCGTAAAACGGATGGGCGGCAAGCCGGTCACGATTCGCACCCTTGATATCGGTGGTGAAAAGCTCGCGGTGGCGCTTCAGGCCGATATGGGGTCGGGACCAAATCCGGCTTTGGGATTGCGCGGTGTTCGCTTGTCGCTGCGCAAACCCGAACTGCTTGAAGCCCAGTTTGCCGCCATCTTGCGCGCGTCCCTGCATGGGCCGGTCCGGGTGCTGATCCCGATGGTGGTCGGGGTGCATGAAATGACACGTGCGCGCCAGATATACGAGGCAGTCGCCAAGCGCCTGCGCAAGGAAGGGCACGCGATCCCCGAAATATTGCCGCCATTGGGTGCAATGATCGAAATTCCGGCCGCGGCAATTGCCATCGATACATTGTCGCGTGAATGCGATTTCTTTGCCATCGGCACCAATGACCTGACGCAATATACGCTGGCGATTGACCGGACCGATGATCAGGTGGCGGGGCTTTATGATCCGCTTCATCCGGCGGTCTTGCGCCTGATCCGTGATGTGATCCGGGTTGCCGGTGAACGGGGTATCCCGGTCAGTGTTTGCGGCGAAATGGCGGGTGATCCGCGTTATGTGCCGCTGTTTATCGGGTTTGGTTTACGCAATCTGTCGATGTCGCCGGTTAACCTGTTGCTGGTCAAACAGCGCCTGCGCCGGCTTGATACCCGTAATTCCGAACATCAGGCCAACCGGGTCATGGAACAGTGGGATTCGGCACGCATCGCCATGATGCTTGATGATTTCAACGATCTTGCCTGATTGATCGGGCCTTGGCGCAATCTTGGCCGGATCAGTCATCGGCCTTGTCCATTGCAACCATCATCACGACATAGGGAACAGTCCGAAATTTTCCGCCGAAATCAGCAGGATTTCGGGGTGAGAATGGTCGTGGATTGATCCGTCTTTTGCGATTGGGCAAAAAAAGACTTGAAAACGATATAAAGAAATCTTTATATGTGTTCCATCGCGGTCAGGGAAATGACCGCAACAGAATTTCTCGGCGTATCGGCAGGACAGAAGTCCGTGGCGGATGCGCCATTCCTGTTTGATTGGAGACGACATGTCGAACTTTACCGATTACAAGGTCGCAGACATCTCGCTGGCCGCTTGGGGCCGCAAGGAAATCGCGATTGCCGAAACCGAAATGCCGGGCCTGATGGCGCTGCGCGAAGAATATGGCGCAGCACAGCCGCTGGCTGGCGCACGTATCGTCGGTTGCCTGCACATGACCATCCAGACCGCAGTTCTGATCGAAACGCTGACGGCACTTGGTGCGGAAGTTCGCTGGTCTTCGTGCAACATCTTCTCGACCCAGGATCAGGCTGCGGCGGCGATTGCTGCTGCTGAAATCCCGGTATTTGCCTGGAAAGGCGAGACCGAGGAAGAATTCTGGTGGTGCATCGAGCAGACCATTTCCGGCCCGAACGGCTGGAAACCGAACCTGATCCTTGACGATGGCGGCGACGTTACCCAGTTGATCCACGACAAGTATCCGGAACTTCTTGAAGACATCAAAGGTCTGTCGGAAGAAACCACCACCGGTGTTCACCGCCTGTATGAAATGGCGAAAAAAGGCACCCTTAAGGTTCCGGCGATCAACGTCAATGACTCGGTCACCAAGTCGAAATTCGACAACCTGTATGGCTGCCGTGAAAGCCTGGTCGATGGCATCAAGCGCGCAACCGACGTAATGGTTGCCGGTAAAGTTGCCGTTGTTGCCGGCTTTGGTGACGTGGGTAAAGGTTCTGCTGCTTCGATGCGCAGCCAGGGTGCCCGCGTTCTTGTGACCGAAATCGATCCGATCTGTGCTCTGCAGGCCGCGATGGAAGGTTACGAAGTCACCACCATGGAAGATGCTGCACCGGTTGGCGATATCTTTGTCACCACCACGGGTAACATCGACATCATCACGCTTGACCATATGCGTGCGATGAAAGACCGCGCAATTGTTTGCAACATCGGTCACTTCGATTCCGAAATCCAGATCGGTTCGCTGCGTAACTACAAGTGGGACAACGTCAAGCCGCAGGTCGACGAAGTCGAATTCCCGGATGGCAAACGTCTGATCGTTCTGGCCGAAGGCCGTCTGGTCAACCTTGGTTGTGCAACCGGCCACCCGAGCTTTGTCATGTCCGCCTCCTTCACCAACCAGGTGCTGGCACAGATCGAGCTGTGGAAGAACTTTGCCAACTACGAAAACAAGGTTTATGTCCTGCCCAAACACCTTGATGAGAAAGTTGCAGCCCTGCATCTTGACCGTCTGGGCGTAAAACTGACCAAGCTTTCGAGCGAACAGGCCGAATATATCGGTGTTCCGCAGGCTGGTCCGTTCAAGCCGGATCATTACCGTTACTAATCGGTCTTTGCCGATTTGCATCAAAGCCGGTCTGTTCAGTCAGACCGGCTTTTTTGTGTTCAGGGCGGGACTTGCTTGGTAAAAGCAATCAGCCCCACCAAAGAGTTTGGAAACATGCCCCAGCTTGAAATCGAATATTCTGCAAAGCTTCCGATTGCCGACGAATTGCCGAAACTGGCTGTTGATCTGCATTATGTGATTGCCCGCGAAGCCGATGCGGATCTCTCTTCCTTCAAGACGCGGATTTCAGCGCTGCAGAATGTCGTGATTGCCGATGGTGATGACAGTCATGCGATGGTCCATCTTGATATTCGTCTGCTGTCGGGGCGGACCGATCAGATGAAGTTCGCCACGGGCGAGGCAGCCCTTGCGGTGCTGCGTGATCGGCTGGAATGGCTGGTGGGGGATTATGCGGTGCAATTTACGGTCGAGGTCCATGACCTTGATCGGGCGCATTACCACAAGCATGTGACCCTTGCGCCGTAAGGCGGTTTCGATCCTACATCAAAAGCGCTTCGTGGATCGGATGGTCAGGACCATAGCGATCATTAAGCAGTTTGATCAGCTCGCGCGAGAAGTCCTTGCCGGCGTCAAGAAGCGACCGCAATTGCACATTATTGCGATCATGCGGTCCGACCCCGTCAAGACGGGCGCGCACATCGGGATTGGATAGTTCGCGCAGGAAGCGGTCATAAAGATCAAGTGCAGGCAGGCTTTTCTCGCCAAACACGGTTTGCAGTCGAGTGATTGGTGGAAGCTGTAAAAGTTCCGACAGTTTTTCGCGTTTCCCCGCATAATCACGTCCTGCTGTTTCCGCAGCCGCAATAATACCGCCAAAATAAAGCATCTTTCGGGAAAATACGAGTTTGAGGCGGCGGGGTGCCCATGCCTTGCTGGCGTCGCCTTCGCGGGTCTTGATTTCGAAATCTACGCTGATGGTCCGGTAGTAGCGGATCACATCATTGACCAGAAAGCGGGCGATGGAGTCCCGCGTGACCGATGTGGTGACGTAGTTGGCAATCAGATCGTCAAAGAATTTGCGTTTGCCTGCCTCGTTATAAAGCCATTCACATTCGAGCAGGAACAAAAGCCGCCTTGTGGTGATCGAGTTGGTATCACCATCCAGACCGATGCGATTTACCAGCTCCTCGGCCGTGACATAGGATGAAAACGGGCCGTTTACCGCCGGTTTCTTGGTGACCATCTTGCCAAGGATGTCGGCAACTTCCTGATGCGGGGCCTGATCACGTTCGGCTTCGCGGCCGATGATAAAGTAATCAAGGTCGGACTGGTCGGATGCCTCGTGGCGTCCATAAGACCCTGTTACGACAACGCAAAATGTATCGCCCTGCAGGCGTGTTGCCAATGCAGCACGCATTTCCGCCAGACGCCGGGCGGAATAGTCCTGATTGGTTGCGATGGTTGCGGGTAACAAGATCGGGACAGCCTCTTGGTGCGACTCGTTGATTACCAACTATCTGCCTAAAGGTTAAAGATTAATACCGCGTTTATCTGATATGGGGTTTGCCAGATTAAGATTGCGAAGGTGATTGACGGTTTGTTCGCAAAAACCATAGTTAACCGGCGATCTCCGACGACGGAGGATACGCGTCCCACACCTGTCGCCCCACATCTGTTGCGAAAGAACGCCCCTTCATGAATATCACTGATCTGCCCTTTGGCACGACCGACTGGTCTTCTATCGAGCCGACCGAACATCGCGGTGAAACCGGCATGGCGACATGGCGAACACGGCAATTTGGCCCGATCCGGGTCCGCATGGTGCAATATTCACCGGGCTATCTGGCCGATCACTGGTGTTCGAAGGGGCATATTCTGCTGTGTCTGGAAGGCGAACTTGCGACCGAGCTTGAAGATGGCCGGACCTTTGTTCTGAAACCGGGGATGAGCTATCAGGTGGCCGATAACGCAGAGGCACATCGTTCTTCAACCGAGACAGGCGCGACCCTTTTTGTGGTCGATTGATATTATATCAGTTCGTGCCGCCTGGTGTTGGGGAGGCATAAGGCGAGCCAACGTAACAGAGCCGGACTGCTTTTCCGCGTCGTCGTATTTGACGGACCGGTAAAGCAGTCCGGGTTTCCGACATTCTTGATGATGTAATGTCGTGCGGGCTGAATGTCTGGGACCTGTGATACCTACATCACAGCCCCGATTTGCCAGGGGACAAACTCGGCGCTGCCAAAACCAAGGGCCTCGCTTTTGCTTTTGGTGCCCGATGCAATTTCAAGGAACAGGTCGAATATTTCGCGGCCTTTATCCTCAATTGTGATTGCACCATCGACAATTGTTCCGCAATTGACGTCCATATCTTCGGACATGTTTTCATACATCGTGCTGTTTGTGGCGAGCTTGATGCAGGGGCTTGGCACATAGCCCGAAACCGATCCGCGACCTGTGGTAAAGGCAATCAGGGTTGCCCCGCTTGCGATTTGACCGGTGACAGAGCATGGGTCGTAGCCGGGGCTGTCCATGAAGACAAAGCCCTTGTTGGTGATGATCTGACCAAATTCATAGACATCGGTCAGGGGGGCTGTGCCGCCCTTGGCGACAGCACCAAGGGACTTTTCCAGAATGGTGGTCAAGCCGCCCCGTTTGTTGCCCGGCGACGGATTGTTGTTCATTTCGCCGCCGCGCACCGATGTGTAGTTTTCCCACCATAAAATCCGGTCGACCAGTTTCTGGCCGATTTCATCATTGATGGCGCGCCGGGTCAGGAGATGTTCCGCACCATAGATTTCAGGTGTCTCCGAGAGAATTGTGGTGCCGCCGTGACGAACCAGCAAATCGGATGCATATCCCAAGGCCGGATTGGCGGTAATTCCGGAATATCCGTCTGATCCGCCACATTGCAGCCCAACAACCAGTTCGGATGCCGGGACACGCACCCGCTTTGCCTGATTGGCCCGCAATGCAAGATCACGCACAATATCAACGCCGCGTTCAACGGTTTGACGTGTTCCACCGCTATTCTGGATGGTCATATAGTGGAAGTTGCCGTCATGACGCAATTTTTCCTCCCCGACGAGATCTTCGACCTGCATGGCTTCACATCCCAGACCGACAAGCAGGATTCCACCAAAATTCGGGTGTTTGGCATAACCTGCGAGAGTCCTGAACAGGGTGTCATATCCCTCGTCGTGTCGGCCCATGCCACATCCACTTCCGTGAACAATCGGCACGATGCCATCGACATTTTCAAGATCGGCAAACCAGCCGGTTTTTTCCGCCTGTTCGGCAATGAAGCGGGCGACACTGCCCGAGCAATTTACCGATGTCAGAACACCGATATAGTTGCGCGTACCGAACCGCCCGTCACTGCGTGGATAGCCCATAAAGAACCGGGCGTCCGAAATGGGCGGCAAAGGTTTGGCATCTTTGCTGAAATCATAGTTCTGGCGATGGTCGCTCATACCCAGATTGTGGGTGTGAACGTGATCGCCAGGTGCGATGTCTGCAGTGGCGACACCTATGATCTGGCCGTAGCGCAGAACAGGTTCACCCGCGGCAATCGAACGTATCGCGATTTTATGGCCACGTGCGACCGGTGCATTCAGGGTGACAGGGCTTTGTGAAAGTTCCGTCCCTGTTTTCAGGTCAGCCAGCGCAATTTCAACATTGTCGCCGGGATGCAACAGGATGCTGATGGGAGAAGATTGGGTCATTTGCATTTATCTTCGTGCTTTATTGCCGATAGAGAAGTTCGGGCAAGAACAGGGTGATCGAAGGCACATAGGTCAACAGTAGCAGCACAGCGATCAGTGGAACGAGGAACGGCATGGTGGCCTTGGCACAGCGTTCAAATGGAATTGCCGACACCTTAGAGAGCACATAAAGCACCATCCCGATGGGGGGCGTTAAAAGACCGATCATCAGATTGAGGATGACGATGATGCCCAGATGGATCGGATCAATACCAAGCTGCAATGAAACGGGCAGCAAGACAGGGACCAGAATGGAAATTGCCGCGATGGTTTCCATGAACAGACCAATCACAAGCACGATCAGGGTAATGATCAGAAGGATCAGGGCCTTGTTCTGTGTCAGGCCAAGCAGTGTTTCAGAGAACACAACAGCTGCCTGATTGGCGGCAAGGATCCAGGCAAAGACGCTTGCGGTTCCAACAATCAGCAAAATCGATGCGGTGGTTTCGATGGTTTCAATCGAGACCCGGATCAGCTTTTTCCAGCTTAGGGTTCGATAAATCACCATGCCAAGAAGGATGGCATAGCTTGCCGCGCAAACGGCGGCTTCGGTCGGGGTGAACATGCCCGATGCGATGCCGCCAACAATTATGACCGGGGTCAGAAGCGGCAGAAACGCGGTTTTGAACGTTGATCCGACAAGCTTCGGGCTAAAAGCGACATCACGCGGATAGTTGCGTTTGCGTGCCATCCACCAGACCATCACCATCAGGGACGCGGCCATAAGAAGACCCGGGATGATGCCCGCAACAAACAGTTCCCCGATTGAGACCGAGGCCATGACGCCAAAAATAACAAGCGGCAGCGAAGGCGGAATGATCGGGCCGATGGTCGAAGATGCGGCCGTGATGCCGACCGAAAAATCATCATCATATCCCGCATCACGCATCGCCTTGATTTCAATAGATCCAAGGCCACCGGCATCGGCGACGGCGGCACCCGACATACCGGCGAAAACGATGCTGGCGCCGATATTCACATGCCCCAGACCCCCGTGGGCCCAGCCGACAAGTGCCCGCGCAAAGGCAAAAATCCGGCTGGTGATCCCGGCCGAATTCATCAATCCACCGGCAAGAATGAAAAACGGGATGGCCAGAAGTGGAAAACTGTTCATGCCATTGATCATATTGTGCAGCAGAACGACAGGCGGCATGCCTTCGAGCAGGATATAAAGAAGAGAGGAAAGGCCCAGCGCAACTGCAATCGGCAAGCGCAGGGCGATCAGGACGACCAGCGATACCAGAAGAAGAATAAAGCTCATCAGCGCGTTCTCCGCAGCAATAGATAAATCTGGTAAAGATGGACCGCCAAAAGGATGCCAAGAGCAATCAGGACCAATCCATAGAAGTAGTATTTGGGAAGCGGCAGAGAGACCATCTTCTGGTACGAGGTCTTCGTCATAAGTTCATTGAGGGAATAGATGGCAAAGCCGAAGAAGCCCGATGACAGTACCAGCGCGACGAGTTTGAGCTTGGTCAGTCCCCGCCCGGCAAGTTTGTCGATAAATTCAAGGCGGATATGACTATCGACAAGCTGGCATTTTATCGCACCGACAAAGGCCAGAAGAATAAGCAGGTAACGCGCGACTTCCTCGGTCCAGGCCAGCGAGTCATTCAGGACGTAGCGGGTGAAGAATTGCAGGAACACCGTAACGAACAAGGCACAGAAAACCAGCAAAGCCGGAAAGTCGGCCCAGGTGATGTTCAGTCGGAAGTTCGTTTCGGCTTCTTGTCGTTCCTGTTCCTTGAAAAGATCCCCGTTGATGTCAGACATTTTGTCTCTTCCTTGGGCACGGAACATGACGTAACCGGGGGAAATGGCTTCCCCCGGCCGGATTTGGGATGGAAAGGTTAGACAGGATTAACCCTTGATCGCCTGCAGGCGTTCATAAATTTCCGGATCCCAAGGCATGTCGTCGCTTTTCAGGCGCGGGGCAATGACATCAATGAACGGACCACGATCAACCTTGTTGACCGTAACGCCCTGTGTGGTGAACCATTCAGACAGCTCATTTTCACTTTTCACGATTTCATCGGATGCATGAATGCCGGCTTCCTGAAGGGTGTCGAGCAGCAATTTCCCGTCTTCTTCACCCAGTTTCGACATGGTCGATGGCGACACCAGCATGATCAGGGAGTTGATGATATGGCCCGTCAGATTGATGTTTGACTGTACTTCATAGAACTTCTTGAATTTGATGGTCGGAAGCGGGTTTTCCTGTGCATCAACCACACCTTGTTGCAAGGCCAGATACACTTCTGAGAAAGCCATTGGTGTCGGATTGGCCCCTGTTTCCTTGGGGAACATCTGATAGGCAGGGGCATTGGGCGTGCGAATTTTCAAGCCCTTCATATCCGCCGGTGTCAGGATCGGTTTGTTGGACGTTACATGGCGTGCGCCATAGTAAACGAGACCGGCGATCTGGTTACCGGTGACATCTGTATATTCCTTGGATAATTCGGCAAACAAATCCGATTTGACGTAGTTTGACCAATGATCATAGCCGCGAAGGGCAAAGGGATAGTCCGAGATTGAGATCGGCGGATAAGTCTGCCCAAGGTAGGCGACGCCGGTATAGATGATATCAATCGAACCGAGGGTCAGGGCTTCGTTGATGGCGGCTTCCTTGCCAAGCTGGGATGCCGGATATACCTTGATTTCATAACGCCCGTTTGTGCGTTCCGAGAACAGCGAAGCGGCTTCAAGGGCAGCGCGGTGATACGGGGTGTCTACTTCGTAGACATGGCCGAATTTCAAAACTTCTTGCGCATTGGAAGCCTGTGAGATTCCAGCAAGGGTTGCAAAGGCCGTCAATCCCATCAGAAGCGTACGGGACAATTTCCGAGTGAACATTATTTCCTCCGTGAATGTGCATTATTTTAGTTTTTGTTTTTCTCTGTGATCTTAGGGAAGAGTTGCTATTCACCTCAACTGTCTTTAATGCTTAAAAAACATCCAAAAAGACAGGAGCTTTGGTGGCTCGTTCGGATCAGAAATTCAAGACCAGCTTCAATACCTGGCTTGATAGTGTTGCAGTTGGAAATTGCCCGGAAACCATTTCGGGACTGGCAAGGTTGCTGGGAGTGAGCAGGACGCTGGCGCGCAGCATCCTGCAACGTGCGCGCGAAATCGGTCTGATTTCAGAAGACAGTTTTCCGATCACGTTTTTGCGCAGCACCAGAAAATCCGACTATTTTCCAAACTCGGACATCAGAAGTCTTGAAGAACAGCTTGAAACTGATTTCATGATGTGGCTGAGAACGATGCAACCCCCACCGGGTAGTCGTCTTCGTGAAGCGGTTCTGGCCCGACAGTTCGGGGTTTCAAATACAACTGTTCGAGAATTTCTGATCGGGCTAAGCCGGTTTGGATTTATCCGCAAAGAACCACAGCGAAGCTGGATTCTGGAAGGCTTTACCGAGAAATATGCCCTTGAACTTCATGAAGTGCGCCAGATGTTTGAAACGCGCGCAATCAGGGCAGTTTTCACGATTCCCAAGGAAGACCCGTTCTGGGGGAAAATGCTGCGTATTCGTCAAGAGCATATTCAGCTGCGCAGGGAAATCGAAACACGATTTATCGAGTTCTCTGAACTTGATAGTCGCTTTCACAGAATGCTGAATGCGGCCACCGGGAACCGGTTCATGGATGGCTTTCAGGATTCAATATCGTTGATCTTCCATTTTCATTATCGCTGGTCCAACAAGAATCAGGTCGAACGCATCGTTCTTGCCATACAAGAACATCTTGAAATTATTGATGCGATTCTTGAACGGGATCAGGACGCGGCCGTGAAAGCCCTTGAGCGCCATCTTGCAACCGCGAACCAGACGTTCCTCGCCTCGATTAACCGTGACTAGGATGTCCCTGGCCTCAAGTCACCATCACAAGCCACCTGCAAGAACCGTCAAGTTCCCTAATCAAACAGGCTTGCGGCGGCGGCCTGTTGGGCCGGGTCGGTCAGGCTGCCGACGCGGCGCAGGAACGAGTTCTTTTCCTCGTAATAGCGTTTTGACAGATCGGCAAAGCATCTGACTTCGACATCCTTGTTGATGTGGAATTCACGACGCGGCACCTTGGCCTCGTTAAGGTCAAGGGTGCTGGCCGATGCGCTGATCTGATGATCAACCGCATCGGCAACGCCATCAAGCTCGATCCGGTTTTTCAGGCTGTGCAGGAACTTCTTGAAGGCCGGATGGCTGTTTAAAAACGCCTTTTCAGTCAAAAGGAAATCATCGGCTGCAAAGTCGGGTGCGTTTTTGACAACAAATTCACGGCACAGATGGTCTGTGGCAAAGCACATCGGACCAAAGATGAAGTTGCGATAGATGTCTTCCTTGAGCTGCCAGAACTTGTCCAGACGCTTGAGCGAGTCCGCATCAAGTTTGACGGCGGCCTCAAGCAGCAGGCGCGGATGGCAATGCACATGGTTGGGATGCACATAGGTCTTGGTACGGCTGATACCTTCGAGTGTGTCGATATTGACCGGGCCGGAAAACAGGCTGGCATGGGGGTGATCCGATTTCTTTGACAGAAGTGCGATGACTTCGTTCGGATCAACATTGTGTTTGACCAGCAGATGATTGACCGACAGATCAAGCTGCACCTCGCCGGTGATGATCTGATTGGTCAGTTGATGATGGTTGCGGTTAAACCGCCGGGCAAATTCCGGTTCCAGCGTATGGGAAAACGGCCCATGCCCGATATCATGCAAAAGGGCCGCAGCACCGAGCAAATCACAATCGGCATCCGAAAGACCCATCAGGCGGCAATAACGCTGTGACAGCAGGGCAACGCCAATGGTGTGGTCATAGCGCGAATGACGGATATTTGCCGGTTTGCCATTGGGATGGAACAGATAGTCGATGGCACCCAGAAACGAAATTTCACGCAACCGTTCAAAGGCATGTGATGCAATCAGCTTTTTATGAAGCGGACGGTCAAAGGCCGATGCGATCTGGGCACGCTTGAAATGGTAGTTATATTGCGGAACATCGCGAAACAGCAGTTCCCATTCGGCAATGTCGGCAGCATTGAAATTGGTATCAAACAGATCACCGATTTCCGGTCCCGGATCCTTGGTCACCTTGAGCGCGGCAGATTCCTTTTGGGACGCGGCCGGTTTGGCCGCCGCGCGCGGTGCAAAAAGATCTAGCTGCGGTTTGGGACTCATCTTTGGAATGACGGGTACGTTGTGTCTGTTGTTAAAGCCAATACCGCAGACATAAACGGATTCATTGCCCATGTCATCGCGGTTTTTCCACAGGCGAACCCCGTGAAACACGGCCTCAGACAAGGCTGTTGCCGAGATGATGCGAAACGGTGGTAAAAGCACACCGTTTTCACCATAATAATAGCTCATAAACACAAACGGTTAACAACACGTGACACGGAACGCATCCGAGCAAGCTTCCAAACGGATTGGGGGAACGAATAAGCCAAGGGCATTTTTGCGCAAATTGCCCAAATGTCGGCTTTCTGCCCTTGTTGGCGGCAGTGTGTCGGCATTGACCACGCTTATTCTTGGCGCCGGTCTGCATGCCCAGGAGAAGTTTCGACTTAATCAGGCCTCGGAAACACCGGCACCCGAGGGAATCGGGGCGACGATTTTTGGCAACCTTGCGGGGCTCAGTGATCGTGACTGGCTGGTGGTCGGGCTGGCAGCTGTAGGCGGAGCGGCGATTGCCGGCTGGATCGGGTGGCGGATGTCGCTTCGGATGCGCCGTCATATTGAAGAAGTCGAAGATCACGAACATGAGCTTGCCGGTGAGAGCGAGCTTTTCACCCATCTTCTGTTTGCCGGTCCGGACCCGGTCTATTACTGGAGCCAGCAGGGCTTTGCCGAAGGGGCAAGCCCGTCTTTGCGGCGGGCCTTTCAGTTGGGCAATGATGGCCGGTTTCCCGATTTGCTCGAACTTTTGCGCGATGAGGATGCCAAGGCACTTAAGGAACGCGTGCGGAGCCTTAAATCCGGACATGACCGGTTCGAGCTTTGGATTACCACCCTTGATGAACGCAAATTCCACGTCACCGGCATGGCGGCGCGCAAGGACCGGTCGGCAACGGTTCTGGCCCATGGATTATGGTTCCGCGATGAAACCCGTCATACCCGCGAACGCGAAAACCAGTTCGGTGATTTTCAGGCCCTGAAACATGAAGTATCGGGGCTTCGGGCGTTGCTTGATAGCCTGCCCTTCCCGGTGTGGCGGCGCGATAGCGAGCTGCGTCTGATTGATTGCAATGCGGCCTATGCCGATGCGGTCGAACAACCGACTATCGAAGATGCATTGGCCAATCAGTCTGAAATCGGCGCGGGGATCATTCCCGATCATGGTCGGTCGCTTGCGGCATCGGTGCAGCGCAATGGCGAAAGCCTGACGCGCGATTATCATGTGGTCATTCGCGGCGACCGAAAATTGCTGCGCATTACCGAATCCCCGTCACAGGATACCAGCGAATCAGACGGGTTGGTCGGGTTTGCGATTGATTGCACCCCGGTCGAGGAATTGCAGTCCGATCTGTCGCGCCATATTCGCGCCCATGCCGAGGTGCTTGAAAATCTCGGTACGGCGATTGCGGTTTATGGCGGGGACAAGGGGCTTATTTTCTTTAATACCGCCTTTACCAAGCTTTGGGACCTTGATGACGAATGGCTGTGGTCGGAACCAACACATGATGATGTTCTCAGACGGTTGCGCGATGAACGCAAACTGCCCGAAGTTACCGACTTTACCCAGTTCCGCAATACCGAGAATCAGCGTTTCACCGATCTTCTCAAACCCGAAGAAGATCTGATGCATCTGCCCAATGGCATGACGCTGAGGCGGTTTATCTCGCCCCATCCGTTTGGCGGACTGATGTTTGTCTATGAGGATGTCACTGACAAGCTGGTGCTTGAAAGTTCCTATAACACCCTGATTGCGGTTCAGCGCGAGACGCTTGAAAGCCTGCATGAAGCGGTCGGGGTGATCAGTGGTGACGGGCGCTTGCGGCTTTATAACCATGGTTTTTCCGATGTCTGGGGTCTTGATCCGGCCTTCCTTGATGCTGCCCCGCATCTGGCCGAGGTCGTGGAAAAGTCCAAGGATTTCTGGCGCGAACGTGAAGACTGGGACAAGTTCAAAAGCCGGATGGTTGCGCGCATCACCAATCACGAGCCAATGAATGGCCGCCTTGAGCGGTCCGATAACACGATCATTGATTTTGCCATTGTGCCGCTGCCTGACGGGGCGGTGATGATGTCCTATATTGATGTGACCGATACCATCCGGGTTGAGCGTGCCCTTCGGGAACGCAACGAGGCTTTGCGCACCGCCGATCAGATGAAGTCGGACTTCATTTCGACCGTATCGCGCGAACTGACCAAGCCGCTTGATCATATCAATGGCGAATCTGATCGTTTGATCCCGCATCTGACCGGCAACGTTGCGCGTTCGGTCGAAACGATCCGGGCCGAAGCCCAAAGCATGCTGGCCCTTGTCGACGATATGCGCGACCTGGCGACGCTTGGTTCGGGGCAGGTAGCACTTGAATTGGATACGGTTGATCCAAGGCGGTTGTTACGCTCTCTTGAGGCTCTGACACGGGCCCGTCTGGCCGAGCTGAATGTATCGCTGCGCCTGTATTGTTCGCGCAATATCGGCTGGATGGTGGCAGATGAACGGCGTTTGAAACAGGCATTGTTCATTCTGGTGACCAATGTGCTGCGCACCGCCCCTGAGGGCAGTGAGGTTTCTGTGGTCGCACGCCGTCGTGGCGAGGATATCGAAATTTCAATCTCGCTTTCTGACGAGGCACCGCAACCGATGCTGTTTGAAGGGCTGCGCGATGGTGAGTCTCCGTCGGCCCGCCGTGCCCTTGGCATGGCGATGGTGCGCGCGGTGGTCGAAATTCATGGTGGTCGGGTCAAGATCAGCCGCGATGGCCGCGAGATCGCCTGCATCCTGCCTGCAGGCGAGGAAAGCGACCTTGGCTAAGTCGGCCATCGGCATCAAATTACAGAAATGAAAAAGGCGCTGGTGACAGCGCCTTTTGTTTGTTCAGGGTTCGGACAGTCGGCGTCACACCGAATAGGGAACCTCTTTGCCAGCAATAAAGGCATCGATGTTATCAAGCGCGCGGAAGCCCATGGCATTGCGGGTTTCAACGGTGGCTGATCCCAGATGCGGCAAAAGGAACGTATTTTTAAGATCGCGATAGGCCGGTTCGATGTTTGGTTCGCCTGCAAAAACATCAAGACCAGCCGCCGTCAGTTTGCCCGATTTCAGGGCGGCAATCAGGTCCTGATCATTGACGACATCGCCGCGCGCGGTGTTCACGATGATCGCGCCATCAGGCAGTTTGGCGATGAAGTCGGAATTGACCATGCCACGGGTTTCCGGGGTCGACGGGCAATGCAGCGACAGGAAATCGCAATGGGGCAAAAGGCCTTCGATGCTGTCGTGATAGGTCGCACCCATTTCCTGATCGGCGGGCAATTGGCGGCGGTTGTAGTAATGGATATCCATATCAAAACCGCGTGCACGTTTGGCAACCGCCTGACCAATACGGCCCATGCCGACAATGCCAAGACGCTTGCCGGTAACCTGGGTGCCCATGAGATGGGTCGGACGCCAGCTTGACCAGGTGGCGTTGCGAACTTCGGCCTCGCCCTCGCTCGCGCGGCGCGCCGCACCAAGGATCAGAAGCCAGGCGATATCGGCCGTCGCATCGGTCAGAACGCCCGGTGTGTTGCCGATAATAACGCCTTTTTTCCTAGCCGCCGCCAGATCGATATGGTCGGTCCCGACCGAGAAGGTCGCAACGATTTTGACGCTGTCATGCAGTTCTTCAAAGAAGGTCGCATCAATCGGATCGCCAACCGACACAAGGGCGGCATCCGCCCCATGGCACAGGGCAAGAATTTCGTTGCGTGACAGCGGATCGTCACCTTCCTGCGTGCGGATGTCATAACTTTGTGCAGCACGTTTCGCGACGGCATCTGGCAGTCGGCGGGTCACGGCAAGGACGGGTTTCATTTTGTGTTTCTCCCTGATGACGGATAATTTTTTAAAGCGTTATAAAATCAGAATAACTGCCCGACGGCCAAACGGATACCGATTGATTGAATGATGATTGATAACAGGAAATCGGCAATGACAATGGCGCTTGCCGTCAGCACCGGGATGGCAAGGGTCAGGTGCGTGATATAGACGCTGTATACCAGCGTCGCGACAATCGCGATCATCACAAAGCCGCCCACACCGAGCATCGGGAACAGTGCGGCCAGGGCAAGGGCAACCAGATAAACACCCATCTGAATGACACAGGCCCAGTTATAGACGGTGATAAATCCGATATAGCGTTCTGCCCGGTCCAACATCGGGGCAATGTGAAACATCACCAGCGGAAAGGCGACCCACCGGATGACATATGAAATCACCTCGGTCGTCATATAGCGCATCACCGGGAAATCGTCGGGTGCCGCCATAAGGTCATGGCCGCGCAACAGCACAAATGCCGGGAAAATGATCACAGCGGCAAGGAAGGATCGCCAGAATCCCTGAAGCGAATAATTGAAAAACGCCAGTCCACCCGCATCGCCGCGGGCGATCCGCCAGGTGCCATACAAGGCGCGCAGGGTTTCAGTTTGTAAGCTCATTTGGGGCTGAATTCCAGGCAGTGGGGCAAGCAAAAGCACAAACACTTTATCCGACCCTAGCAGGCTGCCCAAGACAGTGAAACAGCTTATCGCGGATTTGGGGCCCACCCCTGACATCTTTCACAAGATACCGGTCATGAACGTCTTTTGCCGGGGGCAATCACATCGAATGCACCCTGTATGGATAACGAGGTGGCGGGATCAGGATGGCGGACAAATCGGACGAATATGCGTTGCGTTTGTCCTATCTTGAACAGGCAGATGCCAATTCACTGGCGGTTGCGCGCCTTTATCTCGAAATGGCAAGTGGCGAGCATTACAGCAACCGGGATTACGCACTAAGCCTGTTTGACAAGGCCGATGCGATTTTTGCCCTGCATCTTCCCACGTCACGTGATGCGGCGATTGCCGGTCTTGCGCTTAGTCTTAATAACCGTGCCGCCCTTGAGCTTGAGGCAGAAGAATGGGACTGGGCGGTGGATGCTGCCAGTCAGGCCGTATCGCTCAGGCGGGACCGGCTGCGCAATTGCATCGGGCGCAAGGATGATACCGAACGGCTTGATCTTGGCTATTCACTCGCCGCCTTGGTTCTTGCCCTGCGCGGGGCCGGGCGTAATGACCTTGCATGTGATGCCGCGCGTGATGCGATCCGGGTTCTGGGCAAGTTTGCCGGGCTTGATAATCAGGAAGCCTTTGTATTGTTGACCAAACTGATCTGCATTTACGCCGATCTGTGCAGAATGATCGATCAGCTACCCGATGCTGGCCTGTTGATGCCGCTGGCAAAATCATTCTACACGACGCGAAAGGGCCGCGTGAAATAGGCTGGGTCAAATAGCTCGGGCATATAAAAACTGCTGCAAAACACCCTGTCTTGCAGCAGTTCAATGTCGGGTCGGATTTGGTTCCTAGCGGCTGCTTTCAACCGACCAGCTCAGCTTGATATCCGAGTTGGCGGGAACCTTTATCTCCCACGTGATCAGGCCCGGTTCCGGGCGGTCATGTTTGTGGCTTTCAGACGTGACTTTCCAGTCAGACGGGACATTTTCGCGGATGGTGATGACTTCATCACGTGTGCTGGTATTGCGAACGGTCCAGTTCAGATCGGCATGGACCTCGTCGGGCAGGTTCGGGCGTGCCTTGCGTGAAAATGACGTGACTTCGCGGGTGCCGGACAGTTCGCTGGCCTGACCAACCGGAATGATGGCATCGCGTCCGACCGGGGTCAGGGAAACATAGTTTTCGCCAAGGAAACCGGTATCACCGGACGGGGTTTTGGCGAAAATACGCATGATGCCAGCTGGCCATGGGCTTTTTTCATCAGCCCCGCCGTCATTGGTGATCTTGAGTTCAAGCTCCGGACGGATGAAATCGGTCTGGCTGCTTTGTCCCATGCCATAGGGATTGCTTGATGACTGGAAAATCGAACGGCGTTCGACCGGCAGAACCTGTGCATCGATCAAGGGCAGGATGACAGTATCGCCGTCTTTCATCGAAAGATCGTTGAACGGGCCATAGACATGCAGGTTTTCAAAAGTCTCGCGATCCGGTGCACCGGCGGCAGGTGCACTATCGGCCATGGCCGACATCATCATTTCCGTACGCGCACCCTTGGCCATCGGGGCTGAGCCGACCTGATTAAGGTCGCCCGCCACCAGACGAAGCTGCGCGTCCTTGATACCGGTGCCGGAATTGTTGGTCACACGGGCAATCGCCGAGAGTTTGAGCTGATTGGTCTGGCTGTCATAGGCCGCGATATAGGATGTGTTCCAGCCAATGCCGCCCAGCAGATAGGCCATCGACACATGGTCAAGCGGGGCGGTGGTTGCGATATCGGCCTCAATCGCCGGGTCAAGCGTAAAGCCTTCTGGCAGGTCGGATAGGATGACCTGATCAACCGGGACCTGCTCGATCCCGGCATCGGTCTGCACCAGTGCAAGATGGGTCAGCGCGACAAGCTTGCCCTCGATCAGGTCATCGTCGCCACGGCGGATGGTAACCGTCTTGCCGATATGATCGCGAAGCAGGCTGTCAAAGGCGTTATAGCCGTTGCCGCGATTGCGCAGGGACGTCCAGACAAGATCACTGTCCTTGGCTGTCCCCAGCAGGAAGGAATCATCAATCAATGTTGATGGCAGGCCGCTGATATGCAGGCTGCTTTGGCCTTCGGGGATGGCGGCCTTGCGTTGTTCTGCCACCAGCGACAGGTTGCCCGGATAAACGGTCAGCTGCAATTTGGTGCGGGCATCGGTCGAAAGCGGGATCGCCGGTCCAAGATTGTCGCGTTCCTCGACCGTGTCTTGCGCTTTGGCCGCTTCGAGGTCCTGTCCGAAAAATACCGCTGTGCCCAGCATCGCCGCCAATGCAAAACGGTTACGCAATGTTCCTGCCATTTCCGGTCCCTTGATTGATTTTAAATGAGTTAGCGATGCTACCATTGCGTGAAAAGATGGCAGGATCAAGGAAAGTCCGGGACAATTTCGGGTGTTTTGTCCCGTGGCGGATTTCACCGCGACAGGCATGAATTCGCACATAAAAGAAACCGGACAAGACGGCGGATGCGTCTTGTCCGGCATGAAACAGATCGGCGTTTGGCCCGTGGCCCGAAAACGTCAATTCAGAACATGATGGAATGAATAGCCACCGGCTTCGGGCAGGTGATGCTGATAGGCTGCCTGACGTGAGGTATCGATAATGATCGGTGCACGCAGATTAAGTGACATGACGACGTCACCGTCTTCGGGCTTGTGCAGGGTCACGATCAAAAGAACCGCACCGTCATTTTTCTTGATGCCATGAATGTTGAAGGCCTGTTCAAGATGCTCGGGACGGATCGTGCCGCTTTCAAGATTGTAAGGTGCAACGATAAAGGCCAGTTCCGGTTCGGTCAGGCATTGCATCAGGATAAAGGGTGTTGCGCCATCGCCCGGGAAGCTTGCCAGTGCAAACACGTTATGGTCGGGAAAACCTTTGAGACCGGCCGGGAAATAGATCGCCTTGTCCCAGGCAAATTCGCGTTCCCCAAACAGGGTTGTCAGCTTTACGGCAGTCGGAACTGTATCCGTAGCCGGTGTGTTCGCGTCAGACGTCGTTACCATCGCTTCCTCCTGCGGGGATCATATGTCCTGTTGGGCGATCTTTATGCAAAGCACTTTGGGCGCGGATGCCCGTATTTCAAGGGGTTGGCAGACAAGTCACGGTTTTGCGATCAGCTTTGGTCTGACGGACGGTACAGAACAGCGACCGGCTCGCTAAGACCTTTGACGTGAATGCTATCCATCTGGCTATATTGCGCCATAAGTGCCGGCGCGCAAACAGGAATTTCCTGATGCAGCTTTTGGGCGAAGTCGATGCTGATCACCATATCACTGCCAAGCTCGCGGGTTGCCTGTTCAAGGCGGGCGGCAAGGTTGACGCTGGCACCAATAACGGCCGGTGTCATGGCTTCGCGTTGTCCGATATCGCCGACAACAGCCGCGCCGAAATTAAGTCCGACCCCGATTTTAAGGGGCGCGTCCCCATCGGCGGGATCGCGGGCCTGCCATTCGGCGACCTGACTGAGGATGGCCTGGGCGGCACAAAGCGCGTTGGCCGCCGGACGCTCAAGATTGTCAAAGGCGGCGAAACTCGCCATTACCGCATCGCCGATATATTTTTCGACAATCCCGCCATAGGCTCCGATCTGGCTGGTGGTAATCTGGTGGAACTGATTGAGGAACCGCATGACTTCCTGCGGGTCACGTTTTTCGGCAAACCTTGAAAAGCCCATAATGTCGGCAAACAGAATGACGCATTCGCGGCGTTCGCCAACCCGGACAGGTTCATCACGATCTGCAAGCTGGTCGGCAAGGGCCGTGGGGAAATAGCGCGCGAGATTGCCATGCGCCCGTTCGGCTGCGGCAAACTGGTTGATCAGAACCCGCAATCGCGAAACCATCACCGCACAGGCCAGTGTGAAGACAATGACGATAATCACCTGTTCGGCCAGTGACGAGATATCGACAAATTCCGGCAGGTTATAGGTATCAATCAGTTCCTGCTGCGTCGGGTTCCATTCATCGCCGAAATGCTGGGACACAATGACGCCCGGTCGTGTTGCCAGCCACCATATCGCTCCACACCAGGATATAAACAGCCAGAAGCCGAACCACAGGATCAGACGCGGCGAGAATGTCATGATGACCAGCGCCATCATGATCATCGAAAAGACGACGCCACGGTCACGGACAATGAACCCGTATAGCCAGGCCGGATGATCAATCAGGGGATTGAGCGGGTCGGGAACGATCGAGACATAAACGATCAGAACGGCATCAACGACCGCGAGCAGATAGATCATCCAGTATGTTTTACCACCGCGAAAGGCAACAAACAGCTGGATCAGAACGCCAGGGATGAACCAGCCCAGAACTTCAAGCAGGGTATAAAGTTTGCCGGTTGGCGAATCCGGTTTGCTAAACAGCAACAGGATGAAGGCCAGCATGCAGATGCGCAGAAACGCAACAAGGATCAGTCCGCGCTTTTCCTCGCGTGCGACAAGGCGGTCAAATAATGAATCCGAGGGTTCAGTTTTTGATGGCATCAGCAAGAAGTTGTTTAAGACCGTCGCTGTCCTTGATGATCAGGCGACCATCGCGCCGGGTAATCATCCCTTGCTTTTCGAGTTCGCGCAGCTTCTTGTTCACGGCTTCACGGGTCACGCCAAGCATCAGACCAAGTTCCTGCTGTGACAGGGGAAGTGCGATACGAATGCCTTCGGGGTCCGGGCCGCCATGACGTTCGGCAAGCCACAGAATGCGTTTGATCAGGCGTGCGGTAAGATCAAGGAAATTGGCATCTTCAAGAAGATCGCTGACCCAGCGCAACCGACGGCACAGAAGAGCCGTGATGTGTCTGCGCAGCGGGGCTTCGCGGTCAAAGATTTCAAAGAAGTCATCGCGTGAGATGAACAGGGTCCGGGTCGGGCCGACGGCACGCGCACTGGCCGTGCGGGGTTCACCATCAAGCAGGGCGATTTCGCCAAATACTGCACCGGGTGCCAACACGTTCAGAACGATTTCCTTGCCGGTTTCCGAGACCGAGGAAATACGAACCTTACCGGCCTCCACGGCATAAAGACCATCGGCAGGCGAGCCTTTTTCAAACAGCAGCTGACCATCTTCGAACCGGCGGACGGTCGCCTGGCTGGAGAGTTGTTCAAGCAGTTCGGGATCAAGATCCTCGAACAGGAAGCTTCCCGCCAGAATACGCGAAGCGATCTTTGCAAGCTGCGGTGATGTTGGGCCGTTGACACTGTTCACGGGATTCACTTTGGAAATAGCGTTACTTCAAGGGGCGAATCGTCAAATTTCTCAGCCAAAGTAGCACAAATAACCGGATTTGCAGCAAGCTGTTTTCGAATCCGCCATTGTTGGCCTCAATGGCAAATGATCCTTTATGAAACAGCAAGATGCAGTGTTAAGCCAGCCTGGAATGCCTTGGCGATTTTGTTCTGAGGGCCAATGTGGAGGCAAGCGACACTGGTGGAGACACCTTTGTCTGGTCCCGGGAAAATGGCTTGATGTGACAATCAAAAGCCGGAAAGGCAGGGAAACAGCCGATTTTTTAAAAATATAGAATGTTTGACAAAATCTCCTATATTTTTTAAATTATCCTAATTCCGAAACCGGACTGCGCAAGAACAAGATTGTTACAAGCAACCACAGTCTGCGGGATGTCGTTCAATAGGGAGGATGTAATGAAGATGATTTCCAAAGGTGCCCTGTTTGGTGCCGTTTCCATGGTTGCTGCGTCATTTGGCTATTCCGCGCAAGCAGCTGACGTGACCTTGAACTTTGCCCATGTTGACCCGGCAGAGTGGACCACCTCAAAAAAAGGTGCAGCATCCCAGGTCTTTAAAAATATTGTCGAAGCAGAGTCGGGTGGCCGTATTGAGGTCGCACTGTTCCCGGCCGGTGCGCTGGGTGGTGAAACCGATCTTCTGCAGAACACCCAGGACGGCACGCTTGCCATGTCGATGGTATCGGGTCCGTTCTCCAAGGTTTGCCCTGAGGCAGCCGTTCTTGATATTCCGTATGTATTCCCGAATGCAAACGTTGCCTGGAACGTTCTGGACGGCGGTTTCGGCGACGAACTTGCTGCACATTGCCTTGAAAAAACCGGTCTTCGTACCCTGGCCTATGGTGAAACCGGTTTCCGTAACTTCACCAACTCAAAGCGTACAGTTGCCGAACCAAAAGACATGGATGGCTTGAAAATTCGCGTCATGACCGTTCCGCTGTTCGTTGAGATGGTCAAGGCTCTTGGTGGTGAACCGACCCCGATTCCCTGGCCGGAAGTTCCGACTGCACTGACAACCGGTACGGTTGATGGTCAGGAAAATCCGATCAGCGTGATCTATGCCAACAAGTTCTATGAAATGCAGAAATACCTGACGCTTGATCGTCACGTATATGGCACCGATTTCATCGTGATCAACGAAGCTGTCTATCAGGGTCTTTCCGAGGCCGATCAGGCGCTTCTGCGTCGCGCCGCCGGTGTTGCATCGAATGTTGGCCGTGCCATTCAGCAGTTCAACTCTGCCGAAGGTGTTGCGAAACTTGCCGCAGAAGGCATGGAAGTCACCACGCCGACCGCCGAGCAGCTCAAGGCGTTCCGTGATGCCGCCCAGCCGGCAGTGATCAGCTGGCTTTCGGGTCAGATCGACGCCGAGTGGATCGAAAAGCTCCAGAAAGCGGTTTCCGAAGCAGAAGCTTCCATGTAACCGGTTTTGGCAGACCGGGGGCTCCTCCTTTGCGCCTGGTCTGCCCTTTTTCCTGCCGCCGTGCCCCAGAGGCACAAGAATTTTCCGCGATGATCCGGGGGAACCCATGCAACGCGTAGAGAAAGCGTTCAAGCATTTGCTCGCCGGACTTTCGGGGTTCAGTATCCTCGTCGTCTTTGGTGTTGTCTTTGCTGGCAGTGTCAGCCGCTATTTATTTTCTTCCCCGCTGCAATGGAGCGAAGAAGTCGCGAAATACGCGATGATCTATGGCTGCATGTTTGGTGTGGCATTCGCCTATCTGCAGGGTTCCCAGATCACGTTCAGCATCGTGATTGATACGATGCCTGCGGCCTTGCGCCGCAAGCTTGCGATTGTGGTCGATGCCGCGACCCTTATCCTTGGCGGTGTGCTTGCCTATGCTGGCTGGATTTTTGCTGCCAAGCGCGGGGGTATTGTTGCCTCGGGCATCGGCATTCAGATGTACTGGGCGCAAATAGCCATCACCATTGGCGGTATCTGCCTTGTGATTGCTGCGATCTTGCGTCTGGCATCGGCTATCAACAAGAATTCGACCGGGGGTGAGGCATGATTACCGGCGTTACCCTGTTTGCGCTGCTTGCGATTGGCGCGCCGGTTGCCTTTGCAATCGCGCTTTGCCTTGTGGCCTATATCAGCACCGGCACCTTTGGCATTGATTTGCTGCCCCAGCGCATTTTTGCGGGCATGGACAGCTTTACCATTCTGGCGATCCCGCTTTTTGTTCTGGCGGGCGAACTGATGAATGCCAGTGGCATTACCTCGCGTGTGATTAATCTGGCCAATGCCCTTGTCGGGCATGCCAAGGCTGGTCTCGCACAGGTCAATATATGGTCATCTGTGATCTTTGCCGGACTTTCGGGATCGGCGGTGGCAGATACATCGGCCATCGGGCGTATCTTTATTCCGTCGATGGAAAAGGAAGGCTATCCGCGTGACTTTGCCGCCGCACTGACCGCAGCGTCATCTGTGATCGGACCGATCATTCCGCCAAGCATTCCGGTCATTATTTATGCCCTGATCACTACAAATGTGTCGGTACCGGCATTGTTCCTTGCCGGGATTGTCCCGGGTGTTTTGCTGGCGATTGCGCTTTCGATTTATGTGCGGTTCTTCGTAAAGAATTACGCGAAACCGCGTGAGCGCATGAAGATGGGCGAACAGCTCAAAGCAGTGTGGAATGGTCTGATTCCGCTTTTCATGCCGATATTTGTGATCGGTTCGATCCTGGCGGGGATTGTGACACCGACCGAGGCCGCAAGTTTTGCTGTGTTCTATGCGCTGGTGGTCGGATTATTTGTGTTCCGCGAGCTTAAACCGGGGGATCTTCCGGGCATCTTTGCCGGTGCAATGCGCGATTCTTCAAGCATTCTGATCATTATGGCAACGGTTGCCGCAGCGAACTGGTTCATGACCTTTGCCGGTATTCCGCAATCGATCAGCAAATTTGTCCTGGGTTATGTCGACAGCCCGGTGACCTTCCTCATCCTGATCAACCTGATGCTTTTGGCGGTTGGTCTTGTGCTTGAAGGCATTGCCGCGATGCTTGTTCTTGTGCCGATCCTGCATCCGATTGCGATCAGTCTTGGCATCGATCCGACGCATTTCGGCATCATCGTCATCTTTAACCTGATGATCGGTCTGATCACGCCGCCAATGGGTTTGTGTCTGTTTGTTGCCGATGCCGTTGCCGGGGTCGGGATGGCACGCATGATCCGGGCGATCATGCCGTTCTTTGTGGTCGAGCTTTTGGTGCTGATCATCATCACCTTTGTCCCCGACATCGTTACCTTCTTGCCTAACCTGTTTGGATTTTAGGATACCCTTCCATGTTGAAGCTCGGTCTTATCGGTAAAGGCATTTCACGGAGCCAGTCAGCGCGACTGCACGTTTTGCTGGGCCGTATGTGCGGGATGGATGTTACATACGATTATCTCGACAGCGATCAGATTGCTGATTTCGATCTGATCAGACAGTTGACCATATGTGCGGAAACCGGCTATGCCGGGGTCAATGTGACGCACCCTTACAAAACCAGTGCGCGCAAGCTTATTACGCCGCGTAAACGCCTGCCCGAGGCGCTTGGTGCGGTTAATACAGTTGTCTTCCGTGAAGATGGCTGGCGCGGGGATAACACCGACTTTGTCGGTTTCATGCGCGGCTATCGCCAGCAATTTGGCGATGCGAAGCCGGGCACGGTCTTGCAACTCGGCGCGGGGGGCGTCGGGCTTGCAACCGCATTCGGACTACGCGGGCTGGGTGCGGATAAAATCCTGATCCATGACAAGGAAGCAGCACGTGGCGAAGAACTGGTGGCAACCATGCGCGCTGCCAGTGCCAATGCCGTCTTTATCGGTCAAGATGATCTTGCCGATGCGGTGCGATCGGCTGATGGCCTGATCAACTGCACCCCGATTGGCATGAACCAGTATCCCGGCTGTCCGTTTGATACCAACCTGTTTGGCGGGCAGAAATGGGCCTTTGATGCTGTTTATACCCCGGTTGAAACCGCGTTCCTGCGATCAGCGGCGAAATCGGGGATTGAGGTTATGACCGGCTTTGAACTCTTCTTCTTTCAGGGTATTGAAGCATTCGAGGTTTTCAGCGGGGCAGAAATTGATGCCGATGCTGCAAGAACAGAATATTTCAATGCCTATCCCGAGGCATTGACAGGGTAGGGGAAAACGATGAGCAGCAGCAGTAGTACCGTTGCCGAGACGGTCTATAACGAAATTCGCGACGACATCCTGTATGGCGAATTGCAGCCGGGCGTGAAGCTTAAGCTTGAAGCGCTCCGCGAACGTTATAGCGTTGGCGTTAATACACTGCGCGAGGTGCTCAATCGTCTGGTGGCGTCCGGATTTGTCTTTGTCGAAGGCCAGAAGGGTTTTCGGGTTGTTGAAACATCGCCGTCCAATTTCAAGGAATTGACGGCGATGCGGCTTTTGCTTGAACGCGACGGCCTCACAGCTTCGATGAAGAACGGCGATGTCGAATGGGAAGCGCGTGTTGCCGCAGCACATCACAAGCTGTCGGCCATCGAGAAAAAGATGATGGTCGAAGACAGCCGCGAAATGACCGTTCGCTGGAGCCAGTATGACCGCGAATTCCATCAGGCCCTGATTTCGGCCTGCGGGTCGGACCTTCATCTTCGTCTTCACCGCGAGATATTCGATCAGTTCCGGCGTTATGTCGTGATCGAACTGAAAACCCACGGTTTCCGTGGGCAGGAAATTATCGATGAACATCGCGCACTTTGCGAACTGGCCCTTGCACGTGAAGCAGAGGCCGCGATTGCAAGGCTGACCGATCATATTGAAACCTACCGGCATCGTTCACAGGACTGACCTGCTGCATGGGGACACCACATTGCGGTTTTCCCCGAACAAATGACCAGATTCTGGTTATAAACAGCACATGTCCTGACGGGGCCGGACCACTATTTGCGTAGCCCGGAGGGATAAAATGCTGACCTCGATTGCCACAGTTTCACTGTCTGGCGACCTTCAGGAAAAACTCGATGCCATCGCCGCTGCCGGCTTTGACGGGGTCGAGATTTTTGAAAATGATCTTCTGTCCTTTGACGGGTCGCCCGCCGATGTTGGCAAGACCATTCGTGATCTTGGCCTTAAGCTTGTGACTTTTCAGCCGTTCCGCGATTTCGAAGGCATGCCCGAACCCCAGCGCACCCGTGCGTTCGAGCGGGCCGAACGCAAATTCGACCTGATGGAAGAACTTGGCACCGATCTTTTGATGGTCTGTTCGAACGTATCGCCCCATTCACTCGGCGGGCTTGATCGGGCGGCCAAGGATTTGGCGGAGCTTGGTGATCGTGCGGCCAAGCGCGGTCTTCGCATCGCGTTTGAGGCCCTGTCATGGGGCAAGCATATCAGCGATTATCGCGACAGCTGGGAAGTGGTGCGCCGTGCCAATCACCCGAATGTCGGTCTGGTGCTCGATACCTTCCACATCATGGCGCGCAAGGTGCCGCTTGATGCGATTTCATCAATTCCGGGCGACAAGATTTTTCTGGTACAGGTGGCCGATGCCCCGATCCTTGAAATGGATGCCCTGTCCTGGAGCCGCCATTTCCGCTGCTTCCCCGGACAGGGGGATTTCCCGTTGGCCGAGTTCATGCGCAATCTGGCGATGACCGGCTATGACGGGCCGCTGTCGCTTGAGATTTTCAACGATCAGTTTCGCTCAAGCTCGACCAAGAACGTTGCCAAGGATGGCTTGCGATCCCTGATCTATCTTGGTGACGGGATCGAAGGCGTCAAGGTCGGTGAAAAGGCCAAAACCCTGCCCCCCAAGGCCCATGCACAGGAAGTCGCCTTTGTCGAATTTGCGGTCGAGGAAGAAACCGCCGACAAACTGGCAAAATTGTTTGCCGGGCTTGGCTTTGAAAAGCGCGGCAGTCATAAAACCAAGGCCGTGACATGGTGGAAACAGGGTGACATCAACCTTGTGATCAATTGCGACAAGGATGGCTTTGCGCATTCCTATAACATCGTTCACGGCCCGTCGGTTTGTGCAGTCGGCCTTAAGGTTGATGATGCCAAGGCGACCCTTGATCGTGCGCAATCATTGCTTGCCGCACCGTTCAGTCAGGCGGTGGGCGAAGGCGAGATCGAAATGCCTGCGATCCGCGGTGTCGGCGGCAGTCTGGTTTATTTCCTGGATGATCACAGCGAATTGTCGCGCATCTGGGACGTCGAATTTGAACCGGCCAGGACTGAACAAAGCGCAAAGGCAAAGCTGCGTGCTGTCGATCACGTTTCATACTCGATGCAGTATGAGGAAATGCTGACCTGGCTTCTGTACTTCACCTCGATCTTTGATCTTGGCAAGATGCCGACCCTTGATATCCCTGATCCGGGCGGGCTTGTGCAAAGTCAGGTGGTGCAAAGTGATGCGGTGCGCTTGATCCTTAATGGTTCACAAAGCCCCCATACCCAGCATTCCCAGTTCCTCAACGAGTTTTTCGGAAGCGGTGTGCAGCATCTGGCCTTTTCAAGCGAGGATATCTTTGCCTCGGTCGACTATTGTGCGGAAAACGGGGTCGAGATTTTACCGATCCCGGAAAACTATTATGATGATATCGAAGCGCGGTTTGGTCTGGAACCGGAACTACTTGATCGTTTGCGTGCGCGTAATATTCTCTATGATCGTGATGACGAAGGCGAATATTATCAGGCCTATACGCGGACCTTTGCCAATCGTTTCTTCTTTGAACTGGTGGAGCGTCGGGCGTATCGTGGGTTCGGGGCGGCCAATGCGCCAATCCGTTTGGCATCACAAACACGCATGAACCGGCGCAGCGACGCGGCGAAATAAACAGGGCCCCCAAAGATCACAGGATTGGGGGCTGTGACAGGGCATAAAGGTGGGAATAGAGAAATGAGCGTGCAGGAAATTCTTGTCATCAATGGACCGAACCTGAACCTGCTTGGGCAGCGTCAGCCGGAAATCTATGGCTATGACACCTTGCAGACGATCGAGGAAAAATGCGTTGAACTGGCAAGGGAGTTGAATGTTTCTGTGCGTTTCGGCCAGTCCAACCACGAAGGCGCGATCATTGATCTGATCCATGAGGCGCGCCTGAAATCAGCCGCGATCATCATCAATGCCGGTGCCTATACCCATACATCTGCCGCCATTCATGATGCGCTAAAAACCTTTGATGGCTATATCATCGAACTGCATATTTCCAATCCGCACGCCCGCGAGGAATTCCGCCATAAAAGCTGGATCAGTCCGGTGGCCGATGCGGTGATGGCCGGTGCAGGGGCTTATGGCTATGAACTGGCGACACGCTTGGCCGCCGAGAAAATCAAGGCCAAGTAAACAGCGCCTGAATAAGTCAGTTAGATATTCAATTTTGATTGAAACAGCTGATTTATTCGATTTGAAAAATCACGACACATGTCAGGATCAAGGGCAGCGAAAGCTGCCCTTTTCTTTTGCGATACAGAAACCGGGATAAGGTCAGGCTGCGTCAGACCGCACTGCGCGAGCGCAGGGCAGCGGCAAGGGTGCCGTCATCAAGATAATCAAGCTCGCCGCCGACCGGCACGCCATGGGCAAGGCGCGTGACCTTGACCCCGGTTTCAATCAGTCGTTCGGTGATGTAATGGGCGGTGGTCTGGCCATCGACCGTGGCATTGGTTGCAAGGATAACCTCACTCACCCCGCCATTGCGCACCCGATTGACCAGCTGATCGATTTTAAGATCATCCGGGCCGACCCCATCAAGCGGCGAAAGCGTACCGCCAAGAACATGATATTGCCCCTTAAACGCCGCACCGCGTTCAAGCGCCCAAAGGTCCTGGACTTCCTCGACCACGCAAATCATATCGGTTCCACGATTGTGATCGGCACAGATATGGCAAGGATCGGTGACATCGATATTGCCGCAATTGGCACAGTTCGTCATGGCCGCTGCTGTTTCGTGCAGGGCATCGGCCAGCGGGATCATCAGGGTTTCGGGTTTTTTGAGCATCTGCAACACCGCGCGCCGTGCCGAACGCGGGCCAAGGCCGGGCAAACGCGACAGAAGCTTGATCAGATTTTCGATTTCCCGTCCGGTCATGGTGATCCCGTATGTGGTGTTAGGTTTCTGATCTTGTATCAAAAACAAAGGGCGGCGCAATGCCACCCTTTGTCGCGCACTTCAAAAGTGCCTATCAATCCGGCCCTGTCGGTCGATCAGAATGGCAGTTTGAAGCCTTCCGGCAGGTTCATGCCGCCGGTGACGTCTTTCATCTTTTCCTGAACGGCGGCCTCCACCTTGACCTTGGCGTCGTTATAGGCCGCCACGATCAGGTCTTCGAGAACTTCGGTGTCGTTGGGGTCAACGATGCCTTTATCAAGCGAAAGGCCGCGCATTTCGCCTTTGCCATTAAGCATGACCTTGACCATGCCCGCACCGGACTGGCCTTCGACCTGGAGTTCAACCAGACTTTCCTGCATTTCCTGCATTTTCGTCTGCATTTGCTGGGCCTGTTTCAGCATCCCTGCAAGGTTCTTCATAGCTCGTCGTCTCCTTCGAGATAAAATGCGTCGTCATATACTGAACCGCTTTCGTCTTCTTCACCTTCGGACAATTCCTGTCCGGGTGGCAGATGGACGGCAACGATTTTTGCGTTTGGCAAACCGTCAAGCACGGCTTTGACCACCGGATCCTGCGAGGCATCAGCCTTGCGCTGTTCAAGCGCCTCGAGTTCCTGTTCCTTTAACGTCGGTGCCCCTTCCTCGCGTTCGGAAACACTGACCAGCCAGCGATGTCCGGTAAGGGCATTCATCGCCTTGATCAATTGGGTCGAAAGGTCTGAGCGCGCACCCCGTGCCGGGCGGAATTCGATCCGGCCCGGTTCATATTTCACAAGATGCATATAGTTTTTAACCTGCATGGCAATGCCGGTGGTTTCGCGGTCCTTGGCAAGAAGTTCCGCAACCTCGGCAAAGCTTTCAGGCATTTTGGCATAGACGACCTGCTCGACCTGTTCGGGTTCGCCAAGCGGATCGGGACGGCGCTGTGCAACGGCGGTGGCACCACCACCATTGACCACCTGCATGCGCGGGCCCGGACCACCAGAACCGCCGCCATTACCACCACCCTGCGGGGCGTTACCGGCACCGCCATTTGCCATATCCTGACGCAGTTTTTTGATCAGATCACCGGGCGATGGCATTTCTGCGGCATAGGCTAGACGGATCAGGATCATTTCGGCGGCCTGAATGGGCGAAGGCGCGATGCGCGTTTCTTCAAGCCCCTTAAGCAGCATCTGCCATGCACGGGTAAGCTGTGGCATTGCCAATTTGGCGGCAATTTCCTTGCCGCGTTCGCGTTCGATCTGCGACACGCCGGGATCATTGGCCGCCTCGGGCGAAAGTTTCACACGGGTCAACCAATGGGTCAGGTCGAGCATATCCTGCAACATTACGGCCGGATCGCCACCCAGTGCATATTGTGCGCTCAAAAGCTCAAGCGCCTCGTTGATTTCGCCCTTCATGGTGAAATCAAACAGATCGAAAATGCGTGACCGATCCGAAAGCCCCAGCATGTCGCGGACTTGCTGGGTGGTGACTTTGCCTGCGCCATGGGAAATGGCCTGATCAAGCAAGCTCATACCGTCACGGACAGACCCATCGGCGGCACGGGCGATCAGGGCGACGGCTTCTTCCTCGATCTCGGCCTTTTCGAGCCCGGCAATGCGGGTATAGTGGGCCGCGAGTTCGTCGGTCTGAACACGGCGCAGGTCAAAACGCTGACAGCGCGACAGAACCGTGATCGGAATTTTGCGAATTTCTGTGGTCGCAAAGATAAATTTCACATGCTCTGGCGGTTCTTCAAGCGTTTTAAGAAGCGCGTTGAACGCACTTTTCGAAAGCATGTGCACTTCGTCGATGATGTAAATCTTGTAGCGGGCCGATGTCGGGCGATAGCGCACACCTTCGATCAGTTCGCGAATGTCATCAACGCCGGTCCGCGACGCGGCATCCATTTCCAGAACATCGACATGGCGGTCTTCGGCAATCGCACGGCAATGTTCGCACACACCACATGGCTCGATGGTCGCCGAACCCTTGCCATCGGCACCGATACAGTTCAGCGCACGCGCAATGATACGGGCCGTGGTGGTTTTACCAATCCCGCGCACCCCGGTCAGAACGAATGCATGGGCCAGACGCCCGCTTTCAAGGGCATTTGACAGGGTTTTGACCATCGGGCCATGCCCGATCAGCTCGTCAAAGGTTTTCGGGCGGTATTTTCGCGCAAGAACCTGATACTCGCTTTTGGGCGCGGCGTCGGTGGCGTCACCTTTTACCGGCGCAGATGTATCTGCGGCTGCAGATGCGTCTGGCGCGGGGGCGTCACTTTCGGGCATGTCCTGATTGGCGGTATCGATCTGATCGCTCATTCATCCGGTCCGGATTGTTGTAATCTTGTTCGGTTTTAGCAGCTTCGCGACCGTATGGGAAAGACCAAGTGGGAAATTTCCCATACAAAAAACCACATGCCCGAAGATGTAAGGCACATGACAAAAAACAAGGGGATGTCGGGGGGATTGAAAAGGGTGAGAGACTGAACAGCGACCCGGAAAAACTCGTTACGGCTGCTACCTTCCGGTCCTGACCGGGTTGGCGAGCGGTCCGTCCACTGCCAGCCTCTCGCCCCCTATATCGCGCAAGGTGTTCCAAAACGCAAGAGAAGATGCCCGAAAATTTCAGATCGCTATTGATCAATCAGCAATAACAACGCCTTGTCTTGGCGTTGTGCTTGCAACAACATTTTCCGGATTGCGGTAACTGCCGATTTTTCAAGTCCTTCCAACGGAAGATCGAGAATCCTGAGCAATCGGGAGATATCATTTTCTGACAGATATCCGGCTTGGGCTGGAATTTGACCAGCACTTGCGATCAACGGGGCTTTGAGTTTCTTGAAAATCGACTTGTCCAGAGGGCGCCCCCGCGCCGGATTGGGGAGGGGATTGGTCGTTAAACTGTCCGTTGGTACAAAATCAAGACATTGCCCAAGCTGTCTTCCGGACAGGGCTCCAAGATCGGACGTCTCGGAGAAACAGTGAATTGCTGATAAAAAAGCGCCATAGATCGTACCGCTATCCTCAATCACGGTTTTGGTTTCGACCCGCAGGGCGCGGATAATCGGCAGGTGTATTGGGTCGGTGCATATGGCAAGCAGATCAGAACGTTGCCTCCCGGATGGCAGGGCAAGGAATGTCGCCATCTCGCGGTGCAAAATGTTTGGTGAAAAGCAATATGCGAGATGGCGTATGGTCATGGGTCTATGACTTCACTTACCGACAATTGTCCTGCGTACCATTTACGACGTTTTGTCTGTTCTGCTGTGCGAAGGCCGATACGGCGGCCTTGGCGTCATCTGCACTGACGCCTTCTGGCTGGATGATACCCCAATGACCCTCAGGGTCATTATCAAACAGCGCGGTATAGCCTTCCAAACCAGCAACGGGACCATGTGCGCCGACATCAGGTTCACCATCAAGGATGACCGTGAACCGATAATTACACGGTTTTAACACCGGAGCCAGTTGGGGATGAATGAAGTTGGAAAGAGTTGGGTTGAAGCTGAACTGACCGGGCGAAAGGGTTGCATTGCCATTGGATTTGGCATCTACACCGCGATAAATATCGACATCGGCTTGTGCCGTTCCACCAAGAAGCGTCAGCAAAACAAATGTGCCAATCGAACATGTTGCGGCAGACGTCAGTTTTTCAAACATGATGTTTTCCTTTCAGGTTGCATATCTTGCAGGAAAACCGACGGAGGCATCCATTTGATGTGACCAGATTTATGGCATGATCCAGATAATCTGGCCTGTATATGGTTGCCTTTTGACAAAGCGCCGCTAAGTTTTGAACAGCCTTCCGACCGCTTTTGAGACCGGCAGATCAACTTTGATAATCAGAAATTGAATGGATCAGATGATGGCACGACAATTTTACGAATCCATCGATCTTGATCGTGACGCGCTGCTGCGCAAGACCGAGAACTGGCAGCAGATTCTGTTGGCCGAAGAATCGCTTCGCATCGTTATTTGCCATGCCGGTGATCCGCTTTTTGCCTGGCCCGAGGAAATGGATGCCCATGAACTGGTGGTGCTGGGCGCACCGGCAATCCCGCATCTTGATGTTGATCTCAATGGCGGGCACTGGATTTATATCGGGCGTGATGCACAGGGGCCGGTGATTGCGGTTGATATCGCCCCCGTCATGCCCGAACGCGACGATGCGGTGCGCGCACTGGGCGGCGGGTTTGGCGACATGCGTAGCCGGATGGCCGCCCTTTCAAGTGACGAAGCGGCCTTGGCCGCACAGGCGCGCGCCATTTTCAACTGGCATCGCGGGCATCAGTTTTGTGGGGCATGTGGTCATCCCAACCGGATCGAAGAGGCCGGTTACAGATTGCAATGTTCAAACCCCGCTTGTGGCAAGGCTCATTTTCCGCGAACCGATCCGGCTGTGATCATGCTGATCCATCATCAGGATCACGTATTGCTGGCCCGGTCCCCGCAATTTATGCCCGGCATGGTATCTGTGCTTGCAGGCTTTGTTGAGCCGGGTGAAACCCTTGAACAGGCGGTTGCACGCGAGGTCCATGAAGAAGTCGGTGTCCGGATCAAGCGGCCGCAATATGTGGCATCGCAGCCCTGGCCGTTTCCCGGTTCCCTGATGTTGGGCTTTGTCGCCGAAGCCGAGACAACCGAGCTTTTCCCCGATCAGGAAGAGATCGAATTTGCCATGTGGGTGCATCGCGAAGAGGTCGCAGCACTTCCGCAAAAGGGAATTAATTTGCCGCGACCGATCTCAATTGCACGATTCCTTCTGGAAAACTGGTGCGCGCGACGCATATAGAAAGTGACAGCACAAGGTGAACGGGTAATCCCCCGGATGGTTTTTGCCGCAGTGCACATTTTTGGGAACAACGTCGCAGGATAAAAGCCCTTGGGAAAAATGCGTGTAAAATCGAACGTGCTGGCAGTGTTTCTGGCATTTTGCGCGTTTTATTTTTTCCCCGGAACCAACGCGGTAAGGGCTGCTGACCCGATAATTGTCAAGGTTGGTGCCTATGAATACGGGGTTGTCTATTTCTATCAGGATGGCAAGGCAGGCGGTATTGTTCCCAAACTGATCAACCTGCTCAACGGATTGCAGGATGAGTATCAATTCCAGCTGGCAGAGACATCTTCACGTCGCCGATACCAGGCGCTGATGAATGGCGAGCTTGATCTTGTGTTGCTTGAAAGTGCGCAGTGGGATTGGCCGGATTACGATGTTCATTACTCTGATCCGATCGTCCGGGAAAAAGATATCTATCTGGCGCTATCGAGCCGGACAGATGCACAGGAACTGTTTTCCGATGTAACCGCACATCGCATGCTGTGCGTTTTGGGGTTCCATTACGGCTTTGCAGACTACAATGGCGACCCGGAATATTTGCGCAAGAACTTCAATGTTTTGCTGCGGTATAACGAAGCTGAAGTTCTGGACGGACTTTTTGCCGGCGAAGCACCGATTGCCGTCGTGTCAGCCGGATTTCTGGCCCGTCAGTTTGTCCAGGATCCCGGAATGCGTAATCGTCTGGTGATCGCAGGCAAACCCGATGCAACCTATGATCTGGTTTCGGTGCTGTCGAAAGATTCAGCCATTCCGCTTGATGCCTTTAACAAGCTTGTTGCCGAACTTATTGCCAGCGGTGAAGTCGAACGTCTTTGGCGTCAGCTTCACATTGGCGTATCGGGCTAAATCCCGTCCAGTGGCGGGATGCGCGCGATGACATTCCGGCGCAATGTTTCAGGACGTTCACGCCAGGCGACAATGCCATCATCGCTATCGGCATAACGTGTGGCAAGATCACAAAGATCATCAATCATGGTTTCAGGATCGACATTGCCATAGACATATCCCCACTTACCCGAACCATTGAGCGCAACCGAGCAGCCCGATTTGCAATTGGTCAGGCATTCGGCCGGACGCAGATCAAACGGAAGATCACGCTCGGCACAAAGTTCAACCATCCGGTCAAACAGCATTTTGCCGTGACGCGGATCGGTTTGCGCGTCGGCATTCGAGGCCGTGCAGGTGATGCAAATATTCAGGCGTGGTTTGGTGGTCATCAAATCAATCTTTTTGTGGCGAGGTTTCTGGTTGCGCGTCAAGCGGGGCGCGCATCCAATCAGCTTGCGGCGGTCTCGGTCAAGTCATCTTCAAGATTTTGACTGACATAATCCTGTATGGCGGCAGCCAGTTGGCGACTGACCAGCGGATGTGAATTTTCTGCAAGCATCACGGCAACCCCGACCGCAGGCAGGGGCGGGAAACCATCGCGACTGTCAAGAATCTGGAATTCATCGGTGACACTTGCCGCAGCAAGGGCGGCGACCCCAAGCCCGTCTCGGACCAGATGCAAAAGCGATGCGGCCTGACGGGTGGTGGCAAACAGGTTAAAAGGCTTGCCGGATTTTGAAATGGCATCAATTGCCCAAGCATGAAATTTGCAGTCCTCGGCGGGCAATACCAGTGGCAGCGGATCAAGTTCATGCTGGCGATGAACGGGCGAGGTCACCCAGACGCCGGGCTCATGACGCAGGAAATAGCCTTCCTCGCCCATGGCGGATCGACTGACCAGCGAGATATCAAGTTCCCCCTGATCAAGCATCCGCTGCAGCAAGATGGTCGGATTGACCGAGACAAAGAAAGTCGCGTTGGGAAATACGTTGCGGATACCGCGCAGAACGACCGGCAGGATTTTCTGGGCATAATCATCGGGGCAGCCAATGCGGATCGGCCGGGTCGCATCCTGTGTGCGGAGCTTGCCCATTGCCTCGTCCTGAAGCGACAGGATGCGTCGCGCATATCCGACAAAGGTGATGCCATCATTGGTCAGAAGCACATTGCGCCCGTCGCGTTCAAACAGCTTGTTATCAACCAGCTCCTCAAGTCGCTTCATCTGCATGGAAAATGCCGATGGCGTGCGCCCGATGCGATCAGCGGCACGGTTGAAACTGCCGCATTCGGCAAAGGCAACAAAACTGCGAAGCAGATCGGAATCCATGGTCTATTCCTTTGATCAGAATTTATGATCAATTAATTTGAACAATTGGGTCAAAACTATTCGATTGTTTGAAATTCATCCAGCGGCAAATATCGCACCTGGCCGGCCAATGCTTTAACGCGAATGCTTTTGACGCATGTGCCACAAGGAATTTCACGATGATTTTGAACGACTATCTGATGTCGGGGAACGGATATAAAGTCCGTTTGCTGCTTTCCATGTTGGGTCAACCGTTTGAGTATGTCGAACGCGACATCATGAAGGGTGAAACCCGTACACCGGAATATCTGGCAAAGATCAACCCGAACGGAAAAATTCCGGCCCTTGTGCTTGATGATGGCCGGGTACTGGCCGAAAGCAACGCCATTCTGGGCTATCTGGCCGAAGGCACCAATTTCATCCCTCATGACAGGTATGAGCGGGCTGAAATGATGGGCTGGCTGTTTTTTGAACAATATGACCATGAACCCAACGTTGCTGTCCTGATTTCCTGGTATGAGATCAAGGGGCTGCCGGAAAATGCCGATATCCTTGAACCGATGAAACAGGCCGGTGCAAAGCGTGCGCTTGATCTGATGGAAAAGCGGCTGTCTGGGCATAACTGGCTGGTGGGTGAGGCCCTTACGATTGCCGATATCTCGCTTTATGCCTATACGCACCGCGCTGAACTTGGAAAAATCAGTCTTGCGAACTATCCGGGCATTCGGGACTGGCTTGCCCGGATCGAAGCATTGCCGGGTTATGTTCCGATTACCTGGACCCCGTAATCTGGACTGAAAAAGGGCCACCACCGGCAGGAAATCCGCCCGCTTCCGGGGGAATGGGGGAAGGAAGACTTCCCCGCCTGTGGTGGCCAGATACCCCGATGCGATTAAGGGGAACATCGGGGCGGCGGTCATGAAATCACGCGGATTTCAAAATTTGTTCGGGCAAAAGCGGATCGGTCTGCACGGCTGAACTTCTGGCCTTGAAGCGGTGATAGGCATCAAGCACCATTGGTGCGTCTTCGAGCATCCCTGTGCCGCCGGGCATGGCGTTAAGATAATGCAGGATCGGCATGATCATCATGTCAGGCAGGGTGAAACGTTCCCCCATGATCCAGCCATCGGCATAGGCCTTATCAAGCACGGAAAGATCATGACGGATCACATCGGCAAGTCTGGTCATTTCGGTGGCAAATGCGGGATCATGACGGCGCTGATGATCGGCAAAGACCATCGGAATGACGAAATTGCGAATGATGTTCTGATCCAGTCGTGTCATCGCCAGACTGATCCACTGGTTCATGCGCGCGATCTTTTGCGCCGGGACAGGCCGCAAAAGCGGGCCGGGGAAATGATCGTCGATATAACGGCAAATAGCCGCCGTCTCATAAAGCACGAATGATCCATGTATCAGCACGGGCACCTTGCCAAACGGGTTGTGGCGCAACACGGTCGGCGTTGCATTCTGGCCCGGTGTCTGGACATTGCGGCTGGTGAATTCGAACGGGATTTCCTTTTCAAGACAGGCAATGCGAACCGTGCGGGTCAGGTTGCTGCGCGGCATTCCGACAATGATTACGTCTGACATGATGGGCGTCCTTTGCTGCTTGCTTGGGGCTTTGTTGCCCGTCGCATTGGGCGGGAATTGAAAACCGAACTTGCAGACAGGATTGCCAAGCACATAATATGTTCAAGAACATATTATTGGCCTGTGCCATAGTTCCGCTTGGTCAATCCTCAGACCACCAAACGGAGATCAAAATGCCCTATAGCCCCGCGCATAAACCAAAGACCCGGATCCGTATCGTCAATGCGGCAACCGCATTGTTCAAAAAAGCCGGATTCGAAAATGTGACGATTGATCAGGTGATGGCAGCAGCCGGGCTGACGCGCGGTGGCTTTTATGCCCATTTCAAGAACAAGGAAGACCTGTTTGTCGCCTGTGTGGAGAACGGCATGTCGTTGCTATCCTCGCCGGTTCTGGCCGAACTTCGCAAAGCCGAAAGGCGTGGCAAAGACTGGGTGACGACCTTTGCGACCTTGTATCTGTCGCGCCTGCATGTTGAAAACCCCGACAAGGGATGTGTCTTGCCAACCCTGTCGGCCGAAGTTTCGCGATCAGGAGATCGTGCAAGGGAGGCTTTTTCCCGGTTGATTACCGATGCAACTGAAAAGCTCGCCTGGAAGCTTGCCAAAGAGGATGATGTGCCGGGGATTGATCGGCACATCAATATTGATGCCGGGGCAAAGTTGGGCAATGTGCCCGAAAATTACAAACGGGATTCCGCGGCGATGCTGGCGATGATGGTTGGTGCTGTGGTCCTGAGCCGGGCGGTGGATGACCAAACAGCCGATCAGATATTGAACGCCACGCGCGATACCATCCTCAATAACCGGCAGGCTGACGGGGTTTCGTCGCAAAATGCGCAGAAAACGGCCTGATCAGTCAAAGAAACCGGCAAGGACTTCGGCATAGATCGTAACAAGGTTTTCGATGTCATCGACCATGGCGTGTTCATCGACCTTGTGCATGGATTGCCCGACCAGACCGAACTCGGCGACTTCGGTATATTTCTGAATGAAACGGGCATCGGATGTGCCGCCTGTGGTGCTCATCTCCGGGCGCTTGCCAGTGACTTTTTCCGAGGCATCGGCAATCAGATTGGCGAGTTTTCCGGGATTGGACAAAAATGCCTCGCCCGAGATTTTGACCTTAAGCTCATGCGCACCAGCATGTTCGGTACAGGTTTCTTCAATCCATTTTTTCAGATCAGCGCCAGTGTGCTGATCATTAAAGCGGATGTTAAAGGCCGCGCTGACCTTGGCCGGAACCACGTTGGTTGCGGCATTGCCAGCATCAACGGTGGTGACCTCAAGATTGCTGGGCTGGAAGTGATCGGTGCCCTGATCAAGTTCACGGGAATTGAGGGCATCAAGCGTTCTGATCATGCGCGGCACAGGGTTATCTGCCAGATGCGGATAGGCAACATGGCCCTGTGCCCCAAACACGGTCAGCCAGCCGGTAACAGAACCCCGGCGACCGACTTTCATCATTTCGCCCAGATATTTCGGGTTGGTCGGTTCGCCAACCAGACAGCAATCAAATTTTTCGCCTTCCTGATCGCACCATTCAACCAGCTTGACGGTACCATTGATCGCATCGGCCTCTTCGTCGCCGGTGATCAGGAACGAGATGGATTCATCGAAATCCGGATGTGCCGCCAGAAAGGCATCCACACCCCCGACAAAGCAGGCAATGCCGGTTTTCATATCAACTGCCCCACGCCCGAACAGGCGGCCATCAATCACCTCGCCGCCAAACGGGTCGACGGTCCAGGCGCTGGTGTCACCCGCGGGCACGACATCGGTGTGGCCGGCAAAGCAGAAATTGCGTCCCTTGGTGCCCAGACGGGCATAAAGGTTATCAATGGCATCACTGCCATCGCCGTCAAAGACCTTGCGTTTGCAGTCAAAGCCGCGCGCTTCAAGCGCCTTTTGCAAGACATCAAGCGCGCCAGCATCCGCCGGGGTGACAGACGGGCAACGGATCAGTGACTGGGCAAGTTCAAGGGCGGCAGACATCGGGCAATCTCTTGTTCGGTTTCTGACCGGTTGTTATGCGGTCAGGATGTTTGTGCGAAAAAGGGCAAAACGAACTGGTCGTTTTGCCCCTTATAGATCATCAATGTTGCGCGGAACAGAAATCAGTCGCGCAGCAATTCATTGATTGAGGTCTTCGAACGGGTCTTTTCATCAACACGCTTGATGATGACCGCGCAATAAAGGCTCGGCCCCGGGGTTCCGTCCGGAAGCGGTTTGCCCGGGATGCTGCCCGGAACCACGACGGAATAGGCCGGAACACGGCCGACAAAGGTTTCGCCGGTGGTGCGGTCGATGATCTTGGTCGATGCGCCGATAAAGACACCCATCGAAATGACAGCACCTTCTTCGACGACAACGCCTTCGACGATTTCCGAACGTGCGCCGATGAACGCATTGTCTTCGATGATGACCGGCCCGGCCTGAAGCGGTTCAAGAACGCCGCCGATACCCGCACCACCTGACAGGTGAACGTTTTTACCGATCTGCGCACAGGATCCAACGGTTGCCCAGGTATCAACCATCACGCCGGTATCAACATAGGCGCCAAGGTTTACAAAGCTTGGCATCAGGACAGTGCCCGGTGCGACATAAGCCGAGCGGCGAACGATGCTGCCCGGAACGGCACGGAAACCGGCATGTTTGAACTCGGCTTCGCCCCAGCCTTCGAATTTGGACGGAACCTTGTCCCACCAGTTGGTGTTTTCGCCCGGGCCACCTGCGATGGTGGTCATGTCATTAAGGCGGAAAGACAGCAGAACCGCCTTTTTGGCCCACTGATTGACAACCCATTTGCCGCCGGTCTTTTCGGCAACGCGCAATTCGCCGCGATCCATGGCATTAAGCGCCTGATCAACTGCTTTGCGAATTTCGCCCTGGGTGGCGGAGCTGATTTCGTCGCGGTTTTCCCATGCGACGTTAATCACGCCTTCAAGTTCAGTTCTGTTCATTTTCGAAGGTCCTTGCGGTCAGCCTAAATCTGTCGGGCGGAGAATGGTCAATGCAGCCCATGAAGTCAACTCCGCCAGTTTGCGTAGAAGCGCCCGTTTCGGGCATTTCTCCGTTCCTGATCCCTTTGCGCGATAGACATAGCGGATCAGGCCGGGAAGCTCAATCCTGGAACCGTGACAAATCGCGTCGCTTGTCAGTAAGTTGCCGCAAGAGTGCGCAGGAACCCGACAATGTCACTGGTCTGGTGATCAATGCGGGGATCGTCGCTGCCATTCTGGGCCCATTCGACATCGGTATTCACCCAAACCGTGGTCATTCCCATGTCTTTGGCCGGTAACAGGTTTTTGGCCATGTCTTCGAAATAGACAGCCTGCGTAGGGTCAACGCGATCACGCGCAAGCAGGCGGTCATAGGGCTGTTGCTGCGGCTTGGGGATATAATCGGCATCAACAATGTCAAAGATCGTCTCGAACCGGTCGATAATGCCAAGACGATCCATCACGCGTTCGGCATGGCCGCGCGACGCATTGGTGAAAATAAGCTTCCTTCCGGGCAGGGCATCAAGGGCCTCGGCCAGTTCCGGTGCCGGAGGCACTACTGACAGATCAATGTCATGAACCTTGGCAAGATAGTCTGCCGGATCTATGTCATGTTCGGTCATCAGGCCACGCAAGGTTGTGCCATAACGATGGAAAAAGTCCTTCTGCACCCGATGGGCGGCATCAGCTTCGAGCTTGAGCGTCTCGCGGACATATTTACCAATCAGGTCCGAGACCTGTGAAAACAGATCGCAGTTTGCCGGATAAAGGGTGTTGTCGAGATCAAAGATCAGCACGGATTCTGAAGTCAGACGCGGCAGGGTGACAGGGCTTTTGGCAGACATGGTCATGGTCAGGTGGCCTTGATCGGTAAAATATCGGGGGCGCGACTAAATATTATGCTCCTAGTTGTAAGCGATCTGGTCGCGCTTGGAAACATCTGCCCGGTCTTCTGCAATTTGGCATTGTTGTTATGCGTCTGATGCAGCCACTTAAAGATCGAATTATCGGGGGTGGGGGTTTAAAACCCGCTGCAAGAACAAAGATATATGAAATCTTTGGTGCCAATTTGCCCCGTTTTCTAGCGACTGTTCGGAGTTTCGGGGTGATTTTGCAACAGGATGGTTATTCGCAAGAATAATCAGGATCGAGTTTGTAAAACCCTTGTTAAGCATAAAGGGCTGATCATCTCAAAAAGCCGGAATGGCGGAGAGGGCATTTTTTGAGTTCGGGGGAAGTGAAAAATGTCGCTGATTGCGGGCAGCGTGAGAGGGCGCATTGGATAAACTGATAAAAGCTCGAACAACCGAATTGCGAAACGAACGCAACCGTTTTGCGGCATTGGCCTTTGTATGGGGCGATCTACTTCTTGAGCTGGATGGCGATTTCCGGATCGTTTTTGCCTCCGGTGCGTCGGACGGTATCCTTGGCCGTCGTCCACAGGAACTTTCGGGGAAACTTTTCACAAGTTTTCTGGCCAAACAATTCAGGCCATTGGTTGCTGAAATGCTGCATGTCGCGCGCAGACGCGGACGCATGGATAATATTCAGGTCCGCTTTGCCCAGCATGATGAACAGCTTAGTCCGCCGGTCTCTATGAGCGGCTATTTCCTGCCTGATCTTGGCGATCACTTCTTTGTTGCCCTGCGTGTGGCGATCAATTCGCTGCCACCCGATATTGCCGGATCGATCCAGCGTGACAATGCGACGGGTCTTCTTGATGAAGAAAGCCTGTCAAAAGTCGTGACAGAACGGTTGGTCGCCCAGCGTGAAACCGGTACGGAGCACAAATTCACCCTGATGACCCTTAATGCGTTCGACCCGCTGTGCAAGCGCATGGCGCAGCTTGAGCGCAATGAGCTGATGGCAAGTGTCGGCGCATTTTTGCGCGCCCATTCGGTGGCGGGGGATACGGCCGGGCGCCTTGGCCCCGAGAAATTCGGTATGCTGCATCGGCCTGATGTGCCGATTGGCGATCTTGAAAGGCGGATAGAGGAATGCGTGCGCGATGCCGACCCCAAAGGCATCGGGGTAGAGGTTACCTCAACCGTGACCGATTTCACTGCCGAGGTCATCCCGCCGGGCGATCTGGCGCGCGGGGTTCTGTATTCCATTCGCCGGTTCTGTGATCGTCAGGATCACGGTTTCACCTTCTCGCGGCTGATGGGGCAGGCAGATAATCTGGTCAATAGCACTTTTTCGGCGATGCAGGATTTCGGGATGCGGGTTGACCGACTGAAATTCGACACGGTCTATCAGCCGATTGTGCGTCTGCCTAATGCCGAGATCCATCACTTCGAAGTTCTGGTCCGTTTCTATGATGACGCCGGGGAGTTGATCCCGACACAGGACCTGATTGCCTTTGCCGAACAGGTCAATATGGTCCATCGGCTTGATCTGGCGATGTTGCGCAGAAATCTTAAATGGATCAAGTCACAGCTTCAATCCGGGATCACAGTGCGGGTTGCCGTAAATATTTCCGGTCATTCACTGGAAAACCCGGATTTCTGCCGGTCAGCTATCGCATTGTTCGAACGTAACCGTGAAACGCTTGGCCAGTTGATGATTGAGGTTACCGAAACCTCGGAAATCAAGGATATCGATACAGCTGCAAGATGGATTGCCCGTTTCCGCGAACTGGGCATTGAAATTTGTCTGGATGATTTTGGCACCGGTGCGTCGAATTTCCGTTATCTCAGTGCAATGGAAGTCGATTATGTGAAGATCGACGGGGAATCCATTCGCCAGTCGATGAAAACCGGCAAGGGACAGGCTTTCATGCGGTCGCTGGTCGATTTGTGCCACGAGATCAATGTCGAAGTGGTTGGTGAAATGATCGAGACTGACGAGATGCGCGAACTGATCACCAAGGCGGGCTTTGATTTCGCACAAGGCTATCTGTTTGGCAAACCCGAGGCCGATATCAGCCTTTACTGGCGTGATGCTTCCCCTCGGCGATAGTAAAAGTCGCTATACCAAGCTGAGACTGCATTTCTCATTGTCACAAGGTCACCTTCAGGGTGGCCTTGTTGCGTTTTGACGACGGTTGAAATTCAGGAATAAGAAATTCTATTGATTTCAATTCAATGGAGGATGTGAGCAGATCGATACAAGAAAGACAAAACCTTGTGACCAAAGAAGCTGTTTGGAAAGCAGGATCGCTTTCCGGTCTTATTGAGACAGTTCGGACAAGATCCCGTATTTACCCAAGATGCTGTCATAAAGTCCGCTCTGGCGGATGGCAGAAAGACCGGTATTAAGTTCTTTCAGCAGCATGTCGGCATGTTCGGTCTTGCGGGTGATGCAGGAATAATAGGGATCGTTTGACAGGGTCTTGGTTTTGATGGTCGAAATGCCCGGTATGTCGTTCTTTTCGACATTCAGCAGGTAATCCATCGGGGCCCTGAAAGACAGAACCGCATCAAGGCGTTTTGACAGAAGTAAATTGACCAGTGTTGTTTCACTGTTTGCCATGACGACATCAATATCAGCGATGCGTGCTGCGGTTTCAAGATTGTAGCCATTCACGACCCCGACGGTCATGCTTTTCGCATCCTCAAGATCATCAACCGATTTCAGGATTTCATCGCGGGTGGCATAAAGCGCAACACGTACGTGACCAAGAATGTCTGAAAAAAGAAAGTCGGTTTCGCGTTCTGGCAGATAGCTGCAGGAACACAGACCGTCCACCTGTCCGCTCTGAGCCAGAAAATAGGCACGTTTCCAGGGATAAAACGGTGTCAGCAAGGTAATGTTGCGTGATGCAAAAGCGGCTCTGAGAATTTCAACATCGTAGCCGGGCTTGGTTGTACTGTTTGCAATCTTGGCCGGTGGAAAAGGGTTGCAGGCTAGGGTAACTGTATGGTGCTTGCCGGGGGGCGATATCAGCGCATTTTGTGCCTGGGCATTTCCGTAGCTCCACAACACAATTACCAGACAAAGTAACGTGACAATGGATGCCCATCGCCAAAAGCGGTTGGCGCCAGTGACTGAGCAATTGCCAGTAAAACCACTGGTACTGGGTCTGGACACAGAGTCTGGAAAATGAGCGGGTATGCGCATTAAAGTTCCGGGTTACTATAGATATTAAGTGTCAATAGAATCAGTATGATATCATGCTTCATGCGTACTGTATTATTTCTCTTGGCGACGTGACTTGCGGTAGATCAGTTATCCGGGGCAATGCAGGGTTATTTCTAGGCCCGCGGGATGCCGATAGAAAAAAGGCCGGTGATCACACCGGCCTTTTCCATGGGTATATATTGCAGATTACTCTGCTGCTTTGACTTCGGCGTTGCTGCGAATTGCTGCTTCGCGAACGTCGTCGGTCACATGTTCTTCGAACTTGGAGAAGTTCTTTTCAAACAGACCGGTCAGGTTGGCGGCAGCCTTGTCATAAGCTGCCTTGTCGCTCCAGCTCTCACGCGGGTTGAGAACTTCTGCCGGGATGTCACCACATGCGGTCGGGTATGCAAGACCGAAATACGGATCGGTTGCGAAATCGGCATTTTCCAGTTCGCCATTCAGAGCCGCATTGAGAAGGCCACGGGTGTAAGCAATCTTCATGCGCGAACCAACGCCATAGCCACCACCGGACCAGCCGGTATTGACCAACCAGCAATTGGCCTGATGTTTTTCCATCAGTTCACCAAGAAGCTTGGCATAAACCGACGGGTGACGCGGCATGAACGGTGCACCAAAGCAGGCAGAGAACGCGGCAGTCGGTTCCTTGACACCTTTTTCGGTGCCGGCAACTTTCGCGGTGTAGCCTGACAGGAAGTGATACATCGCCTGTGCCGAGCTCAGTTTTGCGATCGGTGGCAGAACGCCAAAGGCATCACAGGTCAGCATGATGATGTTTTTCGGATGACCACCACGACCGTTTTCCGATGCATTCGGGATGAATTCAATCGGATAGCTTGAGCGGGTGTTTTCGGTGTGACGGGCATCGTCGAGATCAAGCTCGCGCGACTGTTTGTTCATCACAACGTTTTCAAGAACGGTACCGAAACGCTCGGTGGTCGCAAAGATTTCCGGCTCGGCTTCTTTGGAAAGCTTGATCACCTTCGCATAGCAGCCGCCTTCGAAGTTAAAGACGCCGTCTTCGCCCCAGCCATGTTCGTCGTCACCGATCAGGGTGCGCGATGCATCGGCCGAAAGCGTGGTTTTGCCGGTGCCCGACAGGCCAAAGAAGATGGCGGTGTCGCCGTCTTTGCCCATATTGGCCGAGCAATGCATCGGCATGACGCCTTTGGCCGGAAGGATATGGTTGAGAACCGAGAAGATCGACTTCTTCATTTCGCCGGCATACCAGGTGCCGCCGATGATGACCATTTTGCGCTCGAAGCTGACCATCACGAAGACTTCGGAACGGGTACCATCGACTTCCGGATCGGCCTGAAGGCCCGGAGCATGAAGGATGGTGAATTCCGGTGCGAAGTCACGCAGTTCTTCTTTCTGCGGCTGGATGAACATGTTGCGCGCAAAAAGGTTGTGCCATGCATTTTCGTTGATCACGCGAACCGGCAGGCGGAAACGCGGGTCGGAACCTGCAAAGCAATCCTGAACGAACAGTTCGGTGCCCTGGAAATATGCGCGCACTTTCTGATAGAGGCGCTCAAATACTTCCGGGCTGACCGGGCGGTTTACATCGCCCCAATCAATATCTGCCTTGGTGCTGTCTTCTTCGACAACGAAACGGTCCTGTGGGGAACGGCCGGTATGTTCGCCGGTCAGTGCGACGAATGCACCACCCTTGGCGATCTTGCCTTCGTTGCGACGGATCGCATGTTCATAAAGGCCGGCAGCGTCAAGGTTCCAGTGAACGGCGCCAAGGTTTTTGAGGCCATGAGTTTCAAGGCCTACGCGGCTGACAACGGGTCCTGATTGCAGCACGAATCTCTCCTGGTGGGAATTAAAAGAGCTGGGGGTTAATATGCTATTCTACACAACAAGTTGTGGGAAACCCGTTGTGTTGAGACATATTGTTACAAAGGTGTCTTAAAAGCAACCGGTCCTTTTGCCTAATACCTAGGAAAACGTAGCGACTTTTGCGATTGCGAAAATTCTATGTTCAGGGTCGAAGGAATAAATGTTCACAATACAAATGGTCCGACTTATGCGCGCCATTTTTTGCACATTTCGACCAAAATTCCGCGTGCGTCACCCGGTGTGTGGATGGTTTTCTGGAAGTCGATTCTGATTTTTCGAGAATCCGCAGTTTCAGACCTCAGAACCATGCCATCGCAGTCAATGGAATGCATCTGCCATCCAGTATCGGGGTCATGGGATGTGAAATGCGAAACAATCCCCGCAAGCGCATCGGCATGATCGTTATTCATGTGGGTTACGATATCATCGTGGGATGATTTCAGCGGTGCGCAATCGGATGCGATGAACTGGGTGCCCGAAAGGCGACGCTGTTTGCCAAATCCACCGACCCAGTAAACTCCGGCAACCTCGATCCGGTAAAAACCGAAATCGGCGAAACCGGCATATTGCGCCGCATCGGGATGGGCACGCAGATACCCGGCCCGTGTTTCAGGCGCGTCATCGCGGGTGGCACGGCCAAAAATGGTGATGCGCGCATTATCTGTCTGAATTGTATCAGCCTGATTTTGGGTGTCTTGCTGTGGCGTGATCAACAGGGACACCCGGTTATCGACCTTGATATGGCGGGTATGATCGGCAAGATCGGAAACCAGCAGGATCGGTGTGCCATCAATATCAAAGGCCGGAACGACCATTGATGTCACGGGCCAGCCATCGCCGACTTGTTTGTGATCGGCGGCAATGGTCGCAAGGACCGCACTTTTGGCTGTGCGGCAACTTTTCCTGAGATCAGCAACAGAGGGAATAGCAGAGGCGCCTGACATGATAGTGGTCCCTTGCAGTGTCTTGATCAGCTGTTTGTCGATATCGCGGTTTTGCTGGCGGCGGTGAATTGTACCTGGCGTGACTGGGCCTTGGAAATCACCCGTTTTTTATTCCCGTCACTTAACCCCATCCAGGCACCGATTTCGTCACCAGTGCGAAAACATCCCAGACAAAATCCGGATTTGGGATCAAGGACACAGGTGCCGATACAGGGTGATTTGACGCTCATGAACTGGGCCTGGCTGACGATGGAAAACGGTCAGACATACAAAGCAGGTTCGGAGGCTGTGATCAAGTTGCAGCATTCCGGAAATGCTGAATTCGGTGCCGTGCGTCAAGGGAAATGCTCAGGGAGACAAGGAAGGAGAATGGCTGCCAATCGGGGCGGTTGGGTTGCCTTATCTGCCCCATGGGGGTATAGCCCGTTCCACGTTCTTGTCATGGAGTTGATTTCGCACGTGCCCGCATGGGGGCCGAGCGTGCGGCACGGAGGAAGATATGCGCGGCTATTTCGGGATTGGAATTGAAGGGGCAAGCAAGCCTTTGAATGTGGGCACCCTGTTTCGTTCTGCCCATGCCTTTGGCGCAAGCTTTGCGTTTACGGTGGATGCGGATTTCCGTGAGGAACGCTCCAACATTACCGACACATCGAAGTCGGGCGAACAGATGCCCTACTATCATTTCCCGGATCACGACAATCTGTTCCTGCCGCAGGGATGCCGGATGGTCGGTATCGAGCTGACTCCCGATGCGATTGAACTGCCAAGTTTCAAGCATCCGTCGCAGGCAGCCTATATTTTGGGGCCGGAACGCGGCAATCTGTCTGATGAGATGCAGGAAAAATGCGATTTCATCATCAAAATCCCGATGAGCTTCTGTGTGAATGTCGCGATTGCGGCAAATATCGTGATGTATGATCGCCTGATCAGTCTGGGGCGTTTTGCGCCGCGTCCGGTGCGTGCCGGTGCCCCGACCGAACCAAAGCCCGAAGCCCATTATGGCGGCTGGATTTCGCGGACCCGCGAAAAGCGCAAGGGTGATCCGGAAAAATTCCGTCAGGCACCGCCGCCCGATTATTCGGTGATTGACGGTTCGCTTGATGATGACGACGCCTGATCGGTTGCAGACAAGCAGATAAGATAAAAGCAACGGCCGCGAGGGAGGAGCGCGGCCGTTGCTGTATTTGATCTGCGCGTTTGTGCCTTAAAGGGGGACTTTGGCACTGCGCAGATCAGGTGCAGATGTTACGCCGCCTTGATGTCGGACGGCGTGGTCCCGGTCTCGGCTTCTTCCTCGGGCGTGGTGCCGTGCGGGTTGCGCAGAAGGTTGGCAATCATGCGCATTCCGACATCACCTTGCAGGGTCAGAAGGCTTTCCGGGTGGAATTGTACGGCACTGATCGGAAGACTGCTGTGACGAATGCCCATGATGACACCATCATCGCTTCGCGCCGTGACCTTCAAATCCGCCGGCAGTTCCGCCGCCTTGGCAAACAGGGAATGATACCGGCCAACAACGATGTCTTCGGGAAGTCCTTCAAACAGCGGATCGGTGGTATCGAGCTTTACCTTTGACGGTTTGCCATGCATCGGTGTGACAAGTTGGCCAAGCGATCCGCCGAAAAATTCGACAATCCCCTGCAATCCAAGACAGACCCCGAACACCGGCAAGCCCGCCGCAAGTGCACGTTCAATACTGTCACGCAGGTGATAGTCATCGGGGCGTCCCGGCCCGGGTGACAGGAAGACCAGATCGGGTTTGAAATCATCAAACGCCTCGTCGGGGAAGCCCGGACGCAGGGTAAGTGTCTGGGCGCCGGTTGCGCGGATATAGCTGGCAAGGTTTTGCACAAAGCTGTCTTCGTGGTCGATCAGAAGAACCCGTTTGCCAACCCCCGAACTTGCCGGATCGATGGTGACTTCGTCCTTGGCATCACGGGTCACAGCGTCAATCATCGCCGATGCCTTAAGAACGGTTTCGGCTTCCTCGGCATCTGACTGGCTATCATAAAGCAAGGTGGCACCAGCACGGACTTCGGCGACACCCTGTTTGAGACGCACAGTACGCAGGGTCAGTCCGGTATTGAGATCCCCATTGCACAGAACCGCACCAATCGCCCCGCCATACCATGCACGGGCGCTGCGTTCGACGGCCTCGATATGTTGCATGGCCGCGCGTTTTGGCGCACCGGTTACGGTAACGGCCCAACAATGGGTCAGAAAGGCATCAAGCGCATCAAACCCGTCACGGAGGCGACCTTCGACATGGTCAACCGTGTGGATCAAACGGGAATACATTTCGATCTGACGACGGCCAAGGATGCGGATGCTGCCCGGTTTGCAGACGCGGGCCTTATCATTGCGATCGACATCGGTGCACATGGTCAGTTCCGACTCATCCTTGGTCGAATTGAGCAATGTGCGAATGTTTTCGGCATCCTCGATGGCGTCGCGGCCACGGGCAATGGTGCCCGAGATCGGGCAGGTTTCAATGCGCTGGCCTTTGACCCGGACATACATTTCAGGCGATGCGCCAATAAGATGTTCGCCGTCGCCAAGATTGATCAGGAAGCCGTAAGGGGCGGGGTTGCGGCGTTTCAGGCGGCGGAAAATTTCCGAAGGTGCTGTGACACAAGGGGTTCTGAAAACGCGGCTGGGCACGACTTCAAACAGTTCACCACGGGCAAAGCGGGGCTTGGTTTCATCGACAATCGCGGCATATTCGCCGGTTTTCATATCGTTTTCGACAATCGCATTATTGCCGCGTGACGGCGGGTGGGGCTGTGACGAACGATCAAGGCCGACGGTGCTGTGGCCGTCCGGGGTGATGAATTCATAATCGATCTTGGTGGCGATACGGGACGCGTGATCGACCGTGATCAACTGATCAGGCAGGAACAGATGGATGTCCTTGTGATCGGACGGGCGGTCCTGGGACAGATTGATCTGTTCGAAATGAAGCGCGATGTCATAGCCAAATGCCCCGTAAAGCCCAAGGCGTTCATCGCCCTTGTGACCAAACAGATCACGCAGCGAGCGGACGACGGAAAACAGGCTTGGTTGCTGGCTGCGTTCTTCCTCGGGGAACCAGGAGGCCGGCTTTTTGACAACACCATAAAGCCCGTCCTCGCCATCGGTGATGCTTTCAACATGGGGATGGGGGGCAAGCGCATCGGAGATCACATCAAGCAGCACCCGGCCACGATCATTGAGCGCATGAATGGCAAAGCCCCGTTCGCGACCAACAATTTCAAGCGGTGGTGCGTCAAAGCCCATATCCCAACGTGAATAGCGACCCGGGAATTCATAGCTGGAAGACAGCAGCACACCCTTGGTCTGATCAAGGGCATCAATCAGGCCTTCGGTGGCATCTTCATAGGCGATATTGGTCATGCGGCGAATAACCGCAACACCGCCATCGGTTGTATAGCGGTACTCGCTGCTTTCTTCGGAAATGCCGGTTTCCTGATGTGGGGTCGTCACGTTTGTTACTCCTTTGTGGGCCTTATGCCGCAGGAGCCATGTGATCATCAGGAAGAAAGAAAGGTCTGAAAACACAAAGCCGCCTGCAAGAATGAGGCGGCCGGTATGTTCAGGGCATGTGTATTGGCCGCCCGCTTAAGCGTGCCACCACCAACGATTGGAAATACGGATCGGGTTCATGCCATGTGTTTTCATGGCTCAAACCATGTGCGCAAAAAAAGCCGACGTCAAGGCTTTTGCGTCGGCGTGTTGCTTTCTGCCTCTTTCAGCTCCAAGTGAAGCGGCAAATGGCAGTGCGGACAGGTCAGAATCTCGTCACTTTCACTGCGATGAACATCGCGGATATCATCAAGAACCGATTGCGCCTGTTCATCGCTAATACCCAGTTCTTCCTGATGGGATCTCAGTTTGTTGCGTACCCGTTCGGTCAGACGTTTGCCCATCAGCTGGCGGGTGGCCTGATGACGGTATTCGTTTTCACGGCGACGCAGTTCGGCATTGAAGGCCGAGGCCAGAATACCAGCCGGAACCGCAACGATCCCGATCCCGGTCAGGGAGATAATGCTGGCTAGAAATTTGCCAAAGGGTGTAATCGGCACGATGTCGCCATAGCCAACGGTGGCCAGCGTAATCACGCTCCAATACAGCGCCTTGAGCAGATTGCCAAAGGCCTCTGGCTGGGCTTCATGTTCGGCAACAAAGATCGCGCCGGCACTGAAAACCAGCATACAGGCAAGGGCGGCACTGGCCGCGCCGAAAATGCCCAGTTGCTGACGAAAGACCAGCAACATCAATTCAAGCCCGGTCGAATATCGGGTGAATTTCAGAAGGCGCAGCAACCGGATAATCCGGATAAAGCGCAGGTCAATCGATGTGAAGAACCACAGGAAAATCGGAAGGATGGCCAGAAGATCGATCAGCGCCATCGGGGTCAGCATATAGCGAAGCCGTCCCCATCGACCGCTAAAGTCCGGATTGTCCGGGGCGGACCAGACGCGAAGCCCGTATTCAACCGTGAACAGAAGGGTGCAGGCAATCTCGGTGATGGCAAAGGTCAGGTAATATTGTTCGGCCAGCTCATGGACCGAGTCAAAAATCACCGCCAGGACATTGATGACGATTGCACTGGCAAGCACCAGATGGACGAACAGCGACAGGCGAGAGTCACGCTCGACGCCATGTAAAAGTTTCTGTGTCTTCGAACGAAGCGTCGGTTTCATGTCGCGGCTACCCGGTCCGGCAAGGGATTGCTTTATTGCACGGAGAGTTTTGCGCCAATCGCTTCAGAAATGGTTAAATTACCCGACCAAAAGGTCAGTAACCCTTTGCTGCCCGGACAAAATCGGCAATTTTGCGGGCATCCTTGACGCCTTTTGCCTTTTCCACACCTGACGAGACATCAACCCAGGGCGCACCGGAAATGCGAACGGCCTCGGCGACATTGTCGGGATCAAGGCCACCGGCAAGCATCCAGTCGCTTTTGAAATTCTGACCGGTCAAAAGCGTCCAGTCGAACGAAACGGCATTGCCGCCCGGCAGGATACTGTCCTTGGGCGGTTTGGCATCAAATAACAGGAAGTCGGCAATCCCGTCATAATGGGCTTTGGCGGCCTCGATATCATCGGCGGTGCTGACCGAAATGGCCTTCATGACTTTCAGGCCAAAGCGTTCCCTGACCTCGGCAACCCGTTCCGGGCTTTCCTTGCCGTGAAGCTGGATGACATCAAGGTTTCCAGCGGCAATCGCGGTTTCAAGCGCCTCGTCACCGGCTTCGACGAACAGGCCGACCTTAAGGATGCTGTTGGGCACGCGCTTGGTCAGGGTCTTGGCACCGTTAAGCGATATGTGACGCGGGCTTGGCGGGAAAAAGACATAACCGAGCGCATCTGCCCCGGCGCTCATGGCAGCAATAAGGGCATCTTCGCTATTGATTCCGCAGATCTTTACCATGCAGCTCATCGGGGTATCCTGTCTTGTCGTCGCTCTAACTTTCGCAGCAAATAATTGGTGCGTCTGAGTCCCTTAGCAGAAACTGCACCATATCGACAGGATATTTGCGATTTGGGGTGGCTTTCCACTGGCAGGATAATCATTGCTGCGCTATTTTCCCGACCATGAGCAAGCATACAGACCCTGCCGCGGGCGAAAACGGCGAAAACACAACACACTTCGGGTTTCGGGATGTTCCCGAAAGCCAGAAGGCATCCATGGTGCGCGAGGTTTTCGACACTGTCGCGTCCAAATATGATTTGATGAACGATCTGATGAGCGGCGGTATCCACCGTCTGTGGAAAGACACGTTCATCAACGAGCTTAAGCCGCGTCCGGGAATGAAGCTTCTGGATGTGGCCGGTGGCACCGGGGATATCGCATTCCGCTTTTTGAAAAATGGCGGCGGGTCGGTCACGGTATGCGACATCAATTACGAGATGCTTCATGTCGGGCGCGACCGTGCGGCCGATCATGGCATCCTGAAAAACATCAATTGGACCGTGGGCGATGCGCAGAAATTGCCGCTGCCCGATCATTCTGTTGATGCCTATACGATTGCCTTTGGCATTCGCAACGTGACCCGGATTGAAGAAGCCCTGTCGGAGGCATTCCGTGTGTTGCGTCCGGGCGGAAAGTTCCAGTGTCTTGAATTTTCCAAGGTTGTCGTGCCGGGCTTTGACAAGCTTTACGACACCTATTCGTTCAAGTTGCTGCCGGAAATCGGGCGGTTCATCGCGGGCAATCGCGAAGCCTATCAGTATCTGGCCGAAAGCATTCGCAAGTTCCCCGATCAGGAAACCTTCGCATCCATGATCCGGGCTGCTGGTTTTGAACGGGTGAAATACCGCAATCTGTCTGGTGGTATTGCTGCCATTCATTCGGGTTGGCGGGTTTGAGGGTCTTGAGCGCATGATCCGGTTTGTCCGCAACAGCTTTCGCCTGCTTGGCATGGCGCGTACATTGGCGCGCCATGATGCATTATTTCCGCTTGCCCTTGTTCCCGGCGGAAAGCTTCTGGCGTTCTTTGCCCGTCTGACGGCACCGTTTTCCGGCCGTTCCGACCTGCCGCCCGGTCGCCGACTGGCCCGCGCGCTTGAGGAACTTGGTCCGGCCTTCATCAAGCTCGGCCAGACGCTTGCGACCCGGTCTGATCTGATCGGTGATGATGTCGCGGCTGATCTGTCGACGCTTCAGGACCGCTTGCCACCCTTTTCGGCCAAGATCGCCAAACGGATCATCACCGAACAGCTTGCCGAACCGTTTGATGTTCTGTTTTCGGAATTTGACGACCAGCCGGTGGCGGCTGCGTCAATCGCGCAGGTGCATTTCGCAACCACGCCCGATGGTCGTGAAGTCGCGGTCAAGGTTCTGCGACCCGACATCCGGGTACGGTTTGCCCGTGATCTTGATCTGTTTTACTGGGTTGCCGAAATTGTCGAACTGACCCAGCCGCGCCTGCGTCGCCTTAAGCCGGTCGAGACCGTCAAGGCGCTTGAAGACAGTGTTCATCTTGAGATGGATTTGCGCTTTGAGGCCGCAGCGGCATCGGAATTCCGCGACAATTTCGAAAGTGATCCGACCTATTACATCCCGCAGATCGATTGGGAACGCACCGCCGAACATGTCATGACCATGGAACGGGTCAAGGGGGTTCGTATCGACAATGTCGAGGCCCTTGATCGCATGGGGATTGATCGGTCTGCCCTGCTTGCCAAGGCCGCGGGGGCGTTCTTCCAGCAGGTCTTCCGCGACGGTTTCTTCCATGCCGACATGCATCCGGGCAACCTGTTTGTCGATGAAACCGGCCGGGTCAGCATCGTTGATTTCGGGATCATGGGACGTGTTGATAAGCAGACGCGTCTCTATCTGGCCGAGATGCTTCTGGGCTTTTTGACCCGCGACTATCACCGCGTGGCCGAGGTCCATTTTGAAGCAGGTTACGTGCCGCGTACCCAGTCAATTGAAACCTTCCAGCAGGCTTGCCGTTCGATTGGCGAACCGATTCTGGGCAAGGAACTTGCCGATATTTCGGTGGGGCGTTTGCTGGGTCAGCTGTTCCAGATTACCGAACAGTTCGGCATGGAAACCCAGCCACAGCTTCTGATGCTTCAGAAAACCATGATCGTTGCCGAGGGACTATCGCGTATCCTTAGTCCGAACGAGAATATGTGGGAATTGTCGCGTCCGCTGATCGAAGACTGGATGCGTGAAAACCTTGGTCCGGAGGCCAAGATCAAGGATGCAACCCTTCAGGCAGGATTGATGTTGCGCCGTCTGCCCCGCGTGCTCGAGGCGGCTGAAAAGGCGTCTTCTGTTCTGACCGATCAGGGATTGCGTCTGCATCCCGATACGGTGGCAGCGATGCGTGGCAAATCCGGAAACGGTCAGGGAAAATCAGGCGGCGTGTCGCGCCAGACGCTGGTTCTTTGGGTTGCGATCATTGCCCTTGGTCTTGCGGTCTATCTGAAATAGGACCCTTTCTCGCAAGGTCTTAGTCAGACGCGGAGGTTTGCGATGAGCAACGATACCGACGACATCGACATCAGCACGGATCGCGACAAGATTGATCTGGCCTATTGTTATGGGTTTATCGCGGCGTCCTATTGGGCTGGCGGACGGACGCGTGGCGAGTTTGACCGGTCTGTCGAGATGTCCTTTCCGGTCGGGGCCTATTGCGATGGCAAGCAGGTCGGTTTTGCGCGCGTGGTCAGTGACCAAATCGCCATTGCGTATGTCGCCGATGTATTCGTTGATCCGCGATATCGTAGACGGGGCATCGCCGCCCGGATGTTGGAAGCCCTTCATACCCATCCGGAATTGCTGCGCGTGAAACGCTGGATGCTGGCGACCAATGACATGCAGCCGCTTTATCGGCTTCATGGCTATGAAGACCTTGATGATCTGATGATGATGCGGGTTGACGAGGATGCGCAAAAGCGCGATCCGCTGCGCTAGTCCGGATCACGAAAAACAAAACGCCGCCACGGTCAGACCGGGCGGCGTTTTTTATCGGGTTCAGAGCAGCCTAGCTTGCACGAACTTCATCAAGGAAGTTGCCGACTTCACCACGCAGGGTGCCGGACTGGCTGTTGAGCTTGTCAGAAGCGCCAAGTACCTGATGCGCTGCTTCGCCGGTTTGACGGGCAGCTTCACGCATTTCATGGATGTGATTGGTGACTTCCTGCGTGCTTTGAACGGCCTGCTGGACCGAGTTGGAAATCTCGGTGGTGGCCTGCCCCTGTTCTTCAACGGCTGCGGCGACCTCGGATGCGATTTCGTTCAGATTAGCAATGATGCTGGTGATGCCGTCAATGGCACCGACAGCTTCCTGGGTGGAACCCTGAATGCCGGAAATCTGGGCCGAGATATCTTCGGTCGCGCGCGCGGTCTGGTTGGCGAGGTTTTTGACCTCGTTGGCGACCACGGCAAAGCCTTTGCCAGCATCGCCTGCACGGGCAGCCTCGATGGTTGCGTTAAGTGCCAGAAGGTTGGTCTGTTCGGCAATCGCCTGAATGATCTGGACGACTTCACCAACTTTCTGTGCCGAAACATCAAGTCCCTGCACCATTTCGTTGACCCGGACGGCCTCGGTGCTGGCATTTGCCGTGATATTTGATGTCTCATTCACGCGTGCACTGATGTCACGGATCGAAACAGCAAGCTGTTCGGCCGCACTGGCAACGGTTTCAACGCTGTGATTTGCCTGTTCGACGGCGGCAACCACGGCCTGTGATCCGGCTTCGTTTTGCTGAACAGCCGCGACCATTGTCTGGGCGACTTCCTGCATTTCACCAGATGCGCCCGAAACGCCATCAACAACACCCATGACGGTTTGTTCGAACCGTCCGGCAAGGCCCGCCATGGCTTCGCGGCGCTTGGCTTCGGCGCGCTCGCGTTCCTGTTCACGTTCACGGTCAAGCTGGGCAACGCGGTTGGCGTTTTCCTTGAAAATCTCGACCGACGATGCCATTTCGCCGATTTCGTCCTTGCGGCCGACACCGGGCACTTCGACATCAAGATTGCCATCAACAAGGGCCTGCATCGCACCGTTGATCTTGACCATCGGGGTGAGGATCTGGTTGCGCAGAACAATCCAGGTGGCCCCAAGCAGAACAACAAGGATGGCCGCAGCAAGGGCGACCTGTACGATCACGGCCTGTTTGACTTCGGCATTTACACGATCAAGCGACCATGCGGTGATCAGCATGCCCCGATACTGGTCTTCGTCACGGCGTTTGGAATATTTGGTGATCGGGGCCGCAACAATTACCGCATTTTCCGAGATGAAGCTGATGACTTCCTTGTTTTCGAGCTGTTCAAGATAGGGTTCGATCAAGGCAGGAAGATCGTGCTGGCGCAGGGTTTCAGACTGATAGGTGCCAATGGCATCACCGTCCGGATTGGCGGCAATCAGGCTCGCGAGCTGGGAGCCATCCTTGTCGGTGATCTTGCGGAATTCCTTTTCGACGGATGCACCATCCATCGCAATGAAACCGGGCTGGACCGCAGTCGACAGCATCTCGGTTTTTTCGACCGATTCATTATACATGATCTCGATCATGGCTTCGCGTTGTGAAACGGTCTGAATGGTCATCATGGCGCCAAAGCCGACGACCAGAAGTGCGACGATAACAAAGATAACTTTTCGTCCGACAGATGCACCGGATCTTTTTGGTTCAGCCATTTATGGTCTCCCACTCCTTCAAAGGCTTTTAATCGCTTCCCTAGATTTTCTGCCGCACATTTCGCCGCTGTTATTTTGCGAAGGCCTGACAGGGTATTGGCAGATTATTTTCCTGAATTTTAAGAAATCAGGATCATTCTGCGTTTTTATATTTTATCCACTTTACCGCGTGGGGACGTCGAAGTTGAAGCAAAAAGCGTCTCTTCTGCCATTGAGGCTACCCCATACAGTCACATTATCGAAACAAGAAACGACGGTTTTGCGGAATATTCGGTTTCGTGCATGACAAACGACAAATACGCCTATTGGTAAGGTGTTTTTTGGTAAAATATACTAATCTGCTTATGTGAAAGTGCCGCAGCGATTCAAAATATATGAGTTGTGGATTCATTCTTTCATACTTTGGGAAGCGGGGTTGCTCCGGTCAGGCATCGGGCGGGGCGTGAGGGGAACAAAATGGCGAAATCTGCGACAACAACCAAAAAGCGGTCCGGCAAGAAGGGCGGAAAATCAGCCAGTGTTAAAAAGGCCACTCCGTCAGGCGCTTCGGTGCCCCATCCGGAAATTGCGACGGCGTCAAAGGCGACGGCCAAAGGATCTCCTTCTCCCGGGGGGGATGTCGCGCCGGAATCGCAGGCAAACATGGCAGACGCTGCACAAGTCGCCCAAAAGCGCCGGGTCATCAATGATCTGTTCCAGCGTGGTCTGGCCGCCCATCAGGCGGGACAGATTGATGATGCCATCCGCCTGTATAGCGCGTCTCTTCGCCAGAACCCCCAACAACCCGATGTCTGGAACAATCTTGGTGTTGCCCTACGGCGCAGCAAAAAGTTTGAAGCGGCCCTGATGGCTTATCGTCGTGCCGCTGAACTGCGACCGGAAAATGCCGGGTTATGGTCGAATATGGGCAATTGCCTGCGCGAAATGATGCGTTTTGACGAGGCCATTGTCGCACACAAAAAGGCGCTTGAACTTGATGACAGCATCAAGTCGCATACCTTCAATATGGGGCTTGTCTATCGTGATCTGAACCGGTTTGAAGATGCGCTAAGGCATTTCGATCAGGCATTGGCGATTGATTCCGATTATGTCGACGCCAATTGGGACAAGGCATTGGCACATCTGGCACTGGGGAACTATGCCGACGGTTGGGCCGGATATGAGACGCGGCGTAAACTTGCCGATAATCCGATCCGTCCGCTTGATACGGCCCCGGAATGGGATGGCAAAACCGATCTTCGTGGCAAACGTATTTTGCTGCGTGCAGAGCAGGGCTTTGGCGACATGATCCAGTTTGCCCGCTTTGTGCCGCTGGTGGCCAGGAAAGCGGGCCATGTCATCCTTGAATGTCGCAAGGAATTATTGCCGATCATGCGCACCGTTGCCGGTGTGGGAACGCTGGTTGAAAAAGGCCGGCCACTTCCGGAATTTGATGTGCATGTTCCGCTTTTGAGTTTGCCCCATGTCATGGGGATCGGCGGCGATGCGCTTTTGAAAATATCGGCTGATCCCTATTTGACGCCGCCGCCGGGCAAACATGTCCGACTGGCACCAACACCGGGGACGGTTCTTAAGGTCGGGTTGATCTGGGCGGGCAAACTCAATCCGCGTGACCGGTCGTGTCCGATCGAGATGTTGCTTCCGATCCTTTCGGCAAAGGGTGCTGCGTTTTACAGTTTCCAGATTGATGATCGACGTGCCGATCTTGATAAGCTGGGCCTGAATGCGTTTGTGACCGACCTTGGCGATCATATTCATGATTTCGGAGACAGCGCGGCCTTGATGAAGGCGATGGATCTGGTGATTTCGATTGATAGTTCACCTGCCCATCTTGCCGGTGCGCTCGGCGTTCCGGTCTGGATGTTGCAGCTGTTTACGACAGATTGGCGCTGGATGGTCGACCGGTCGGACAGCCCCTGGTATCCGACCATGCGGATTTATCGGCAACAGGCACCGGCCGACTGGTCGGTACCTGTCAAAAAACTTTCGGGCGATTTTGCAACGCTTCTTCAGGCAAGGTTGAAAACATGTGAGGTTGCGTGATGAGCGAAACCTTGCCTTCCGCGCAAACAAGGCGTAGTTAAGCGCCTTAAATTTGTGAGTCCCTGTCTTGACGGTCTGGTATCGTTCACAATGTGATGACCAACCGTTTTGGCGAACTGATCTGGCGCAGGAGAATTCTTGTGAGCGAAGCTCCTTATAACAAAGGTTTCCCGGTTTCCTGGGAACAGATGCATCGCGATGCACGTGCACTGGCATGGCGTCTTTTGGAAAAAGGCCCGTACAAAGGCATTATCGCAATTACCCGTGGCGGTCTGGTTCCTGCGGCGATCATCGCGCGCGAACTTGATATTCGCCTGATTGATACGGTTTGTGTGCGCAGCTATTCCGACAAAAGCCGTGGCGATCTTGAATGGCTTAAAGGCATCGAAGGTGATGGAACGGACATGCTGATCATCGACGATCTGGTCGATACCGGCAAAACCGCCAAGGCGGTCCGTGAAAAGCTTCCGCACGCACATTTCGCAACGGTTTACGCCAAGCCGCTTGGTCGTGAAATCGTTGACAGCTTTGTCACCGAAGTATCGCAAGATACCTGGATCTACTTCCCGTGGGATATGGAACTGTCGGTCAACGCACCGATTTCCGAACGCGCCCGCTAATTGCGTCTCTGTTTCCAGTGACGGGTCAATCGGACCCGTCAGGCAGGAACAGACGCGCATGGAATTTCGCCCGGATTACCGTCATTGAACGTCGTGCGTTTCTTGATGGTCCGGGCGTTTCTTTTGGGGCGGGTTCATGCCCGACGGCCTGACGGGCACGGGCAAATTAATTGCCGCTAACGATTGCGATCTGCTTGCGCGCCTTTCCAAAGCGGGCTATAAAACGCGCGCTTCGCGGGTGTAGTTCAATGGTAGAACGGCAGCTTCCCAAGCTGCATACGAGGGTTCGATTCCCTTCACCCGCTCCAAGCTTTTCTCTCGGAAATTTCTGACTGGTTCGCGTCACATGATCCGGAGTCCGGACATGAGTGGTCGCATTTATGTGTGCTTCCATTCGGGCAACATGCGATCAGTCGATCACGCAAACGCCTTCGGGCACGCTGAACACGGGATTTTACTGTGGGCAGAGCAATGGCGTGCTGAGCCGCAAAGTCAGTCTGACGTTTTTGCTCCAGATCTATTTCCCTGAGAATTTTTTGATCTGCATCGGTTAGTTCCGAAATGAAGGCAGCCAGACAGTCATGGAGACCGGCACTGTCCGGAGAAGTTTGTGCCAGATCGCGCGTCGGGTCTGTCTGCAAATTCTGCAATGCGGTGCGTTCGCGGCCCTGTTTGCGGTAAAAATCAACAACCTTGCTGCGTGCAACGGCATATATCCAGGCGGTCGGGTTGGATGCAGCACCGAGTGTCTGCTTGTTGCGAATGATGGCTTCGAGAATGTCCGAGACCACATCCTCAACCGCATGTCGGGGAATACGATTTTGCACAAATCTGTGCAGGCCCTTGCGAAGGGCCTGCCAGTCAGCAGATGTGTGATGTGCGGATGCAAATGTCATATGTCTTCAGGCGCAACAAACCTGACCGGATCGGGTTGACTGGTTCGGTTGGTGACCACAGCACGGTGTCAGGGGATTGTCGACAGAAACGTTATTCTGCGCCGGATCATCATCAAGAATACGATACCATTCCCAGGACAGTCCATCGGGCTCTGTGACCCAGAACTTCGACTGTCGTGCATGACAACACCCGGTTTCCCCAACATCACTGGCGGCAAGGTCGCGGTGATGCAGGCGCTCGGCGGCCTTGTCGAATTCAGGTTCTGTCAGACACTCAACACCGATGTGATTGAGATGTTCTTTTGCCTCGGGATGCTCGAACAGAACAAGTTTCAAAGGTGGCTGATCAATTTCAAAATTGGCATATCCCGGCCTTGTCTTGTGAACCGGACTTGCAAACATCTCGCTGTAAAATGCGATAGCTTCGTCAATATTTGCGACATTCAGGGCAAGTTGCAGACGCATTTTCGTCTCCTTCGAAATCATTGTGATGATCAGAAAGACGTGCGTTTGGCTAAAAAGATGCAGGAACGGGAAAGTTTTTTAAAGCAGGAAGCCGTTTTTAGGGCGCTGGCGCAAGATAGTCGTATCCAAGATCACGGGCCTGTTCGTCGCTGCAAATTTGCGGCGTTTCGGTGCGTTTGACTTTGTCAAAGCGTGGATCGAGTGTCCCGACATAATGTTTATCCGGGGTTGGCACAAACAAACAGCGACCAGCTTCACCGTTCAGACGTTTGCCGTCACGCCAGTCAGCTGGCGGCACCATATCGCCCCCATGAATGCCGATCCCGGCATTATCGGCCACTGCAGACAGATTGTCATAGCGATGGGAATAGCCGGGGATAGGCAATGCTTCGCCGTCACTGATCATGGCTGCGGCCACATCACGTTCGCCAATACCACATTCGACAATCGGAAAATCACCGGGCTTGTTTGAACGTTCCGCATCACCGGGCCAGCAATGGACCTTGAACGGTGCCATGGCAAAATATTTGCGAAGCTGCATCGCCGATGACATGCCGCAATCCCAGAAACTGCCATTATGCAGGCATTGCTGACCAAGTTCAGGGGCATCGATCCCCGCAATATCCGCGACAACGTTATCAATCACGATTGTATCGCCATCGACCACCAGAACATCCCGGCCATCAGCCTCCAGCGAGACACCATCATTTCTGCTTTTTGCATCTCCCGCGGCGTGAACCGGCTTGTCTTGCGTATAAACCGCAAGCGCAAACAGCACGGGAACAGCGACCAGAAGGAACAGGCGGAGAAAACGTTGCAATGGGACCTCAGAGGTTCGGCGATGGATCAGTCTTTGTCGAATGACACATCGGATAGAGGCAAAGAACAAGCGAAAAGAACGGCGAAATAATGACATTGATCGATTTCACCGCTCGCTTTTTCCAAAGCGGTTTGACCGTGCCTTGCACAATAACAGGATGCATTCGTAGGGATTTGGGGCTAAAAGCGGGTTTGTCTTTGCGCTGACAGGGAAGCTTCTTTGTTTCGTCTGCAACCCATCTTTTTCGTTGTCGGGGTTATGGTCATCATCATCGGGATATCGATGATGGTGCCTGCTGCCGTGGATTTGTTTTACGGCAATCCGGACTGGAAAATCTTCGCCCAGGCGTCGATGACAACCATCGGACTTGGCGGTATGGCATGCCTTGCCTGCCGATCTGATATCGGTCCGCGGGTAACCGCCCGACAGGGTTATGTCCTGACCGTGGTGTCGTGGATTGCTGTCAGCCTGACAGGAGCCTTGCCGCTTTGGTATTCGTCGCTTGGGATCAGTTTTTGCGATGCGGTTTTCGAAACCGTCTCCGGTCTGACCACCACCGGTTCGACCATTCTTTCCGGACTTGACGAGTTGCCACCGGGATTGCTTGTCTGGCGATCAATCATGCAGTGGCTTGGCGGGATCGGGATTATTGTAACGGCACTGGCATTGCTGCCGATGATGCGGGTTGGCGGGATGCAGCTTTTCCAGATGGAAAGTTCGGACCGTTCCGAGAAACTCAGCCCGCGCATTCGCGACATGTGCCTTCAGATCGTCCTGATCTATAGCAGCCTGACTGTTATCTGCATTGTGTTGTATCGCGTGTTTGGCATGAGCTGGTTTGATGCCATCAACTATGCCATGACAACGCTTTCGACGGGGGGCTATGCGACGTCCGACCTGTCATTTGCAAAGTTTGATACCAGCCTGTCCCTGCATTGGGTGGCGATCATCTTCATGTTTGCCGGTGGTTTGCCATTTACCGCCTATGCGGTGTTGTTGCGCAAACGCAATATCAAGGCATTGACGGACAATCAGCAGATCAAGATTTTCTGCATGATCATTGCTGGTTTCACCTTGTTATTGACGATCCGGTTGGCCCATATTTCTGATGACAGTCTTTTCCGGTCCTTGACCCTTGCAGCCTTTAACCTTGTTTCGGTCATTACAACGACCGGGTTTGCATCGGGCGATTACCTGTTGTGGGGCCCGGCTGCGATCATGCTGTTCTTCTTTGCGACCTTTATTGGCGGGTGTTCGGGGTCTACATCGGGCGGTTTCAAGATGTTCCGCCTGTATGTGGTATTTACCGGATTGCGGGCCCATTTCATGCGGTTGCGCAGCCCCTCAGCCGTGGTTGTCAGCCGTATTGATCGCCACGAAATCACGTCAGACATCTATAATGCTGTTACGGTTTATGTCTTTCTGCTGGCGGTCAGCTATATCGCAGTCACAATTGCGCTTGGCATGACGGGGCTTGATCTGATTACGTCGATGAGTGCGGCTGCGACCGCGCTTGCCAATGTTGGCCCGGGTCTTGGTAACATTATCGGCCCTGCCGGTAATTTCCAGTCATTGCCCGATTCAGCAAAATGGATTCTTGATGTCGCCATGATCCTCGGACGTCTTGAGTTTGAAACGCTTCTTGTGCTTTTGATGCCGTCCTTCTGGCGCGACTAGACAGGTTATTTTCGAGAAATATCGATTTCTGTGACGGTTACCACAGACTGCAGCTTTGGTTTGGCCCAGGTTTGTGCCATGTTGAGCGTTCAACGAGCAAAACAAACAAAATTTGGACACGGACATGAAGCTGCAGAACAAATTTACACGCAAAACAGCAGCCATTCTTTCTGTCTTGATGGTCGCAGGTGCCGTTTCGGCCTGTTCACCGGAAGTCGGAAGCGAAGAATGGTGTGCGGATCTTAAAGAAAAGCCGAAAGGTGACTGGACTGCAAACGAAGCAGCCGATTTCACCAAACATTGTCTTTTCTGATCGTGTGAATGTCTGACCGGATTGTTCCCGATCCGGTCGATTCTCCTCATTTGTCTGGAAACGCCGTCTTCATGACGGTTAAATCCGCCCTTCGACACCTGCTTGGCGGTGGTACTGTCGAAGGGCGGATTTTTGCGTTTGAATGGCGAAAAACAACGCGGAACAAACTGTTTTCCGCTGCGTTATAGACAGAACATTTCCGCGCATAAGTGCGATGCAGCAAGGTACATTTGCGTTGCCTTGATAAATCCCTATAATGCGCGGCCCGCGAATGATCGCGGTAGTCGAATACGACAACAATTTTTATACGAGGTTAGACAAGTATTATGAGTGCCGAAAATCTCCATGTCGGTGTGATCGGCGCAACCGGTGCGGTTGGCGTCGAGCTGATCAACGTTATGTTTGATCGTAACTTCCCTGTGGGTGAACTCACCCTGTTCGCGTCCGAGCGTTCGGCAGGCAAGACCGTGGAGACTAAGTTCGGCACTAAGACCATCGCGCTGTTTTCTGTCGAAGAGGCAAAACAGTGCGATATCGTCTTCCTTGCTGTTTCGGGCGACTTCGCCAAGGAATATGCCCCGCAGATCGCCGAAGGCGCGCTGGTCATTGATAACTCCTCGGCATTCCGTCTGAATGACGATGTTCCGCTGATCGTGCCTGAGATCAATGGTGATCTTGCCAAGACCGCAAAGCTGATTGCGAACCCGAACTGCACCACGGCAATTGCCGCAGTTGCGCTTTGGCCGCTGCATCAGGCCTTTGGCTTGAAAAAGGTCATTGTATCGACCTATCAGGCAGCTTCGGGTGCCGGTCAGCCGGGCATGAATGAATTGCGTGAAGGCCTGGCAGCCGGTCTTGAAGGCAAGCCGGTTCCGGCAGAAGTCTTTGCCCATCCGCTGGCATTCAACGTTATTCCGCATATCGATAGCTTCCAGGATAACGGCTATACCCGTGAAGAGATGAAGGTAACCTGGGAAACGCGCAAAATCTTTGGCGCGCCGGATCTGCCGGTATCGTGCACGGCGGTTCGTATTCCGACCGAGCGTACCCATTCCGAGGCGATTGTCGTTGAAACCGAAAAGGCTGTTACCCCGGCGGCTGCCCGCGAAGTTCTGGCAAAAGCCAAGGGTGTGAAGCTTGTCGATGATCCGGCGAACAACCTCTATCCGATGCCGCTGACAGCGACCGAGCAGTACGACGTGGAAGTCGGTCGTATCCGGTCGAACCTGATCTTTGGTGATCATGGTCTGGAGCTGTTTGTTGCGGGTGACCAGCTGCTTAAAGGCGCTGCGTTGAATGCAGTCCAGATTGCAGAAGCATCCATCGCCGACTGATCCCGACGGGATTTGAACCAATACAGAAACGGCCCCGTCAGGTGATCTGACGGGGCCGTTTTGGTTCGAAGGGTCTTTTATCTAGGCCAGCGAGATGTGGTCACGGCCGGATGCCTTGGCGGTATAAAGTGCGTTATCAACGCGTGCCATCAGGGTATCGAGATCTTCGGATTCACGATATTCCGTTACACCGGCACTGATGGTGACCAGGATTTTATCGCGTCCGAAACGAACGGGGGCCTCGCGGATTTTGTCGGCAAGCTCGCGAGCTTTGGTCATTGCGTCCTGGCGTCCGGTCTCCGGGAACATCACGACGAATTCATCCCCGCCCCAGCGACAAATCAGATCAGACTCACGGACATTCATCCGGATCGAGGTCAGGACGTCGCGCAGGACCGCATCACCGCCCGGATGACCATAGGTATCGTTGATGCTCTTGAAGCCGTCGAGATCGAAACACATGACCGAAAGGGGCGTTTTCTGGCGCTTCGCGGTCTTGGTCGCCTGATCAAAGACCATGTCAAAGACCTGCCGGTTGAGGCTTCCGGTCAGTTTGTCACGTGATGCAAGTTCTTCAAGACGGTTCTGATAATTTCGCACCGTCAGATAGGCAACAAGTCCGACAATGATCGTGATCAAAAGCGAAATAGCGATATTTACAAATAACGTATTCTGAAGGCGGTTATTTGACGAGTAATCGCTCTGTTCCACGATTAAAAGCCAACCGAATTCGGGGACAAGGCGGCTATTGACGAAATAGGTGTGTCCATCCTCCTCGTATGACATCGACGTGCCCGGTGATGTCAGGATCTGGGTGGCGAGCTGGCGCATGCCAGGACGTTCATGCAGGCTATGCGCATTGCCAAATCCACTGCCGCGCAGGGTTACGTGGCCTTCTGTATCGACAAAATAGATCGTTCTGCCATAGCGGTTCTGATAGGTCTCGATCAGGTTGGTGACCGAGTTTACCGAAAGGCCGACCCCGGTAATTCCGATGACATTGCCCTCATAATCGATGACCTGGTAATTTATAAAGATCGATAGTCGGGAACGGTCCACAGTGTCGTGGTCGATATTGATCTCATAGGATTTTTTGGCGTCACGGGCGCGGAAATACCAGCTGTCAGCCGGATCATCTTCGGTGATCTTCTTGATCACGCCGCTCGGATGGTAATAGTTCCGGCTTCTGTCCGAGATGAAATAGGACGTGATGGTGTCATAACGCGACTGGATTTCACGCAGATACTTGATGATTTGGTTCTGATCTTTTTCACCAGACAAGGCCCAGTCGCGGACAAAAGTGTCGTGCGCCATCAGGGAAGAGATAAAAATCGGCTGCAAAAGATCGCGCTGGATTTCCGAATAGATATTGTCGCTGGTAAGTGGCAGCGTTGTTTCGAAAATCTGTTCTTCAAGAGATTCCCGGGCGACATAGAAGCTGACAAAACTTGTTGTTAAAAAGCCGACCGCCAGAAGAACGCACAAAACAACAGCAAAGTATAATTTCTTTCCCTGCACGGAAAGCTCCCCAAAAGCAAATGTCTTATACCGCTGGCGATTTTTATGCTCAGCATTTCCGGTTCCAATAATCTACGGGAAAGCAGGGGGCATTGCACGGGCCAAAATGGCCCGGAATGACGAATGTATTTCATGATTAATTTAGAATTATTCAAAAGAAACCGCCAATCCGGGGACTGACGGTTTCCTGAAACCTGTACGCGCAAAATGCCGGATTTTAGCGGCGGAATACGATTGTTTTGTGATCGTTGCGGAAGACGCGATGCTCACAATGCATCTGGATGGCGCGCGAGAAGACGACAGATTCAATGTCGCGTCCGATCTCGACCATATCATCAGCCGTCATGGAGTGATCAACACGTTCAACCGCCTGATGAATGATCGGGCCTTCATCAAGATCGGCAGTCACATAGTGGGCTGTCGCGCCGATCAGTTTGACACCGCGTGCATGGGCCTGATGATAGGGCTTGGCACCCTTGAAGCTTGGCAGGAATGAATGGTGAATGTTGATGCAGCGTCCTTCCAGTTCCCGGCAAAGATCCGTCGAGAGAACCTGCATGTAGCGTGCAAGGCCAACCAGATCAGCCTGATATTCACCGACCAGATCAAGAAGCTTCTGTTCCTGAACGGTCTTGGTATCCTTGGAAACTGGCAGGTGATAGTACGGGATGCCATACCATTCGACGATGCCGCGCATGTCTTCGTGGTTCGAGACGATGGCGGGGATTTCGATATGAAGGTTGTTCGAGGCAACCCGATGCAGAATGTCATTCAGGCAGTGGCCGAACTTTGACACCATCAAAAGTACTTTTGGCTTGCGATGGAAGTCATGCAGTTTCCACTGCATCGTGAATTTATCGGCAATCGGGGCAAACTTTTCGGTAAATTCGGCGTCGGTGCGCAGTGCCCGGCCGGCTTCGAATTTGACTCGCATGAAGAAGCGCTTGCTGTTGGGGTCGCCAAACTGTTCAAGTTTGGTCACGAACGCGCCTTCGTCAGCAAGGAAGCTCGATACACTTGCGACAATCCCGAAAGTATCCGGGCATGTGATGGTCAGAATAAAGGTTTTGGCGAGTTCGGACATTTCCGCTGCTGCTTTCGTTCGTGAATTTGTTTACCCCGCCGATATAGCGGTGATCCACCCGTCTGCCAACCCGGAAATGGCGGATTTCCGCCTATGCCAAACCTGCCAGACCAAAAATGCATAGCCGATAAAGGACTGGACTTTATTGTGGCTTGTGCCAAGAATTCCGCTGCTTGTCATGAATGGGGTACATGTTGTCCGTGATTTCGGTTATGCAGTGCCCTGAAAAACCAGAACAGCAAATGCATCATGCCGCAGCATCCGGGGGGAGATGTGGCACATATGCCAAGAGGCGTTTCATTGATTGATTTCCGTCCCATTCTTTTCATCGTCGGCATCCTGCTGTGTACGCTGTCTGTAGGCATGTTTATCCCGGCGCTGGTTGATCTTTATTACGGTCAATCGGACTGGATCGTGTTCTCGGCGGCGTCCTTTGTTTCGCTGTTTGTCGGCGGCGCGTTGATCATGATGAACCGCATGGACAATCTTAAGATCAACTCGCGTCAGGCCTTTATCCTGACAACGCTGAGCTGGGTGGTCTTGACGGCGGCCTCGGCCCTGCCATTTGCCTTTTCCGATCTTGATATGTCCTATACCGATGCGTTCTTTGAGGCGATGTCGGGTATTTCGACCACCGGATCGACGGTTATTGTCGGTCTTGATACGGCGCCGCCGGGCATTTTGCTGTGGCGGGCCTTGTTGCAATGGCTTGGCGGGATCGGGATCATCGTGATGGCGATTGCGGTCATGCCGATGCTGCGCGTTGGCGGGATGCAGCTTTTCCGCATGGAAAATTCCGACAAGTCAGACAAGGCGTTCCCGCGTGCGACCCAGATCGCCATGGGCATTGCCATGCTGTATCTGAGCTTTACGGCTCTGTGGGCGATCCTGTTGTGGTGGGCGGGCATGACGCCATTTGATGCGATTGCGCATGCCATGACAACCATCGCCACCGGCGGTTTTTCGACCAAGGATGCCTCGGTCGGCCATTTCGACAGTGCGGCGATTGATGTGATCATCACAATGGGTATGGCAACCGGTGCGCTGCCCTTCATTTTATATCTTCAGATGCTGCGCGGGCAGGGCAATGCCCTGTTTCGGGACAGCCAGGTGCGTTGGTTCCTGACCATTGCGGTGTCGATCATTGTCGGTCTGGCATTCTGGCATTCGGAAACCAACGGTGTACCGTTCCTGACGGCACTGCGCTTTACATCGTTTAACATTGTCTCGGTCATGACCGGGACCGGATACGCGACGACCGATTACGGTCTTTGGGGGCCCTTTGCGGTTACGGTGTTTTTCTTTGTGATGTTTGTTGGCGGTTGTGCCGGTTCGACAACCTGCGGGGTGAAGATTTTCCGTCTTCAGGTACTTTATGAAATCGCCAAGATCCAGCTTTCGCACATGTTGCGTCCGCATGGCGTGTTCATTGCCTATTACAACCGCAAACCGCTGTCCGAAGATGTGACGGAATCTGTTCTGAGCTTCTTCTTCCTGTTTGTGTTCTGCTTTGTGGTGCTTGCAGCAGCACTTGGCGCGATGGGACTTGATTTCATCACGGCAGTTTCAAGTGCGGGCACGGCGATTGCCAATGTCGGGCCGGGGCTTGGCCCGATTGTCGGGCCATCAGGGAACTTTGCGACGCTGCCCGATGGCGCCAAGTGGTTGATGTCGATCGGGATGCTGATCGGGCGTCTGGAAGTCTTCACCGTTCTGGTGTTGCTGTTCCCGGCATTCTGGCGGGATTAGTTCCCCGTATTGATCGGACTTGTTTTTGCACCCGCAGGCCTTTGGTCTGCGGGTGTTGCTTTTTGGTCTGTTGACAGATTAGGTCAAGTGTCCTAATTTTGGAATTAGGACAATTGTCCTAGTTCGTCAAAGTCAGGATCAGGGAAACTCATGTCAACGCGAGACCGGATCATCGAAACCGCAGATCGCCTGTTTTACCAACAGGGGTTTGAGGCTACTTCCTTTGCCGATATTGCATCAGCGGTCGGTATTTCGCGTGGCAATTTTTATCATCACTTCAAAACCAAGGATGACATCCTTGATGCAGTCATCAATCAGCGTCTGGCAAATACCGAACAGATGCTGGATCGCTGGGAAATCAGTGGGAATGATCCTTCGGAACGCATCCGGAGCTTTATTCACATACTGATCGTGAATGGCGAGAAAATCCGCAAGTTCGGGTGCCCGGTCGGGACGCTGTCTTCGGAACTGGCCAAGCTTAACCATTCAGCGCAAAGCGATGCGGCGGGGCTTTTCACATTGTTTCGAAGTTGGCTGTGCCGCCAGTTCGTGGCGCTTGGTTTTGGTGCGAAATCAGATGCACTTGCGATGCATATTCTTGGACGCAGTCAGGGTGTTGCAACCCTTGCCAATGCCTTTGACGATGACGGGTTCCTTAAAAGTGAAGTGACGTTGATGTGTAACTGGCTTGATGACCAGATTACCCACTTAAAAGCAAGCGAACGGGCTTGATCAGCCGCTTCTGATAATGTTTCACCACCCGGTCAGGGAGAACATAATGTTTACAGTTTTTCTTAGATTTGCCGACGGCCGTGCCAAGGCGCCTCAATTCATGGATGCCCACAAGGCCTGGATCAAAAAGGGACTGGATGACGGGGTATTTTTGATGGTTGGCAGTTTGCAGCCCAATTTGGGCGGGGCAATCCTTGTTCATGGTGTGAGCCGTGATCAACTGGAAACGAGGATCAATGAAGACCCGTTTGTCGCAGAGGGGATTGTTGCGGCCGAGATCATGGAAATATCACCCGCCCGGACCGATCCGCGTCTTGAATTCCTGATGGCCTGAGAGATGAGCAAAATTGTCACGGGTGCGGATGGAAAATGCCGCTGTTCTTGGTGCGAATCTGCGCCTGAGTTTAATGCCTATCACGATACGGAATGGGGATTTCCGGTTGTCGATGATCAGCGCCTGTTTGAAAAAATCTGTCTCGAAGGATTTCAGTCAGGGCTGAGCTGGCGAACCATTCTTTCAAAGCGTGAAAACTTCAGGGCGGCATTCGCCGGATTTGATTTTCATAAGGTCGCACTTTTTGACGACAGCGATGTCGCGCGTTTGCTGGACGATGCCGGGATCATTCGCCACCGTGGCAAGATCGAGGCGACCATCAACAACGCCAGACGTGCCTGTGAAATGGTGGATCGCGAAGGATCGCTTGCGGCTTATTTCTGGCGGTTTGAGCCCGATCCGGCGGAGATCGCAATGCCCCAGACGATGTCGACATCGCCAATGTCGATTACGCTTTCAAAGGACCTTAAGAAACGGGGCTGGAAGTTTGTCGGCCCGACCACGGTCTTTGCCTTCATGCAGGCCATGGGCCTGATCAATGATCATGCAAACGGCTGCTTTTTGCGTCCGCAGATTGATGAAATCCGGAAATCGCTTGTTCGGCCTGTCTGAGAAAAAAGACACCCCTTGCCCGAAGGCAAGGGGTTGAGGGTCAGGGACCAGTTGCCCGGTCCCTTGATGATAATCCGGCAAGGATTATTCTGGCGTCCCATCAATGGCATCAATCGCAAGGCGCGTGTCCGGGTAATCGCGGACCGGCTTTCATCTTGCAGGTGATCCGTATCAGGGGAAATCAATCAGGCGATACCGGGCCTTGGGTCAGGAGCGGATCGGGGATCGGGATTTCGGCCCGGCATCGCCTTGAAGCCAAAGTGCCAAACAATTTCGCCAAGATGAAATCGAATATCGAATTAGTTTTAATAGGAAAAATCTATCAATTATGTGCATTGCGATAGTGCGATGCATTAATTTCAGGTGTGCAGCGGCAATTTCACCCCGAAAACTGCGCCATCCGGCCCTGTTGCAACGAGGCGAAGCTCGCCATTGTGGGTGCTTATCAACTCGCGCGCGATGGCAAGGCCAAGCCCGGTTCCGCCCTTGCGTCCACTTCCGGCAAAGGGAACAAACAGGTTTTTGATGGCCTTCTCGGGTAATCCGGGACCGTTATCCTTGATCAGAACATCAATTAAATTGCGTGTTTCGTCCGAATCGACTGCTGCTTTAACGCCTGACTGCATCTGGAATGTTACGGTCACCCTGTCGGCCCCTGCTTCGAGCGGGTTGCGGATCAGATTGCTAAAGGCCCGAAACAGCATGTCATAGTCGGCTTCAAGCATTGCATCGTCTGGCAGATCTATCTCGATGCGGGCTGTGCACGGCGGTTTTTCAGAACCGTCTTCCTCGACCGTACCATCCATCAGGTTTTCGGTTTTCTGAAGTAGGATCTGATCACGGACTTCTTCGAGCAGCTCGATCAGTGTGAATTTTGCAAGATCGCGCGGTGGTGGGGTTTCACGCGCGAAGGACAGGGTTTGCTCGCTGATATAGACTGCACGTTCCATCGACGATAACAGTCGCGGGACAACAGCGCGGACTTCATCATCCTGACTTTTGGCAAGTTGTTCGGTCATCAGCATCGAGGTCGCAAGCGCATTGCGCAGATCATGACTGATTTTTGTTGCCGCAGTGCCAAGGGCAGCAAGTCGGCGCCGCTGATTAAGCATCGCCTGAATGTCTTGCTGCATGATAGCGAGTTCCTGTTGGGCGACGCCGATCTCGTCATCACGCATACCCGGTGTGATAACCGACGACTTGTCCTGTGGATTTTCGCGAAACCGGATCATGTCACGCGTAAGGGTGCGCATCGGGCGCACCATCAGCCTGTTAAGCGCAAAATAAACCAGCCCGGCGGTAAAGAACGAAATCATCAGCGACAGGCCAAATACCCGTAAACCGAAATTCCGCATCGCCTGGGTCAGGGTATTTTCATGAACAAGGATTTCAATCTCGAAATCGGGTGCCATGGATGGCATTCCGACCACGCGCAGCATGCGGTTTTCGGTTTGTAAAAGGGTAGCCAGCCCCTCCATGATCGCCATCGGAATCGAAAAGTCGGTAAGGTTGACGTCCTTGTCGACCTTGGCAGGCATATCGTCACGTTGCAAAAGAAGTTTGCGATCTTTCAAGCGCAGGATGACGGCCTCGATCCCCGCGTTCGAGAGCAGTTCTTTCTCAAGATCATCGGGGATCATCTGATCGGGGGTGGCTTCAAGGGCAAGGGCCGCGAGATAACCGGAATCAAGATGGGCCTTAAGCCAGTCGACCCTGAAACGCGCAACAGAGGGGGCAAAAACGAAAATCTCTGCAAGCATTACAAAGCTTACCGTCAGCACCAGAAGGCGCGCGGAAAGCGATTTGGCCCATGGGGGCAATTTCAGATGCGGTCGTTCCATAAAGCGATGTTAGTCAGAGACCGGCAAAAAAGTACAGCGGAACAGATGCTTGTTGCGCGATGTCATTTAGGAATTGGCCTTCTAGCCAAACCTGAGCAGGAAACGCACGATCTTGCGGGTCTTCTCGCTAAACAGGCTTGGCGTGTACCAGGCACCGGCAACCCGTTTCGACAGTTCCCCCAGGGTCGGATAAGGCGCGATCATTCCGGCAATCGCACCGATTTTCATTTTCCGCGAAATCGCCAAGGACCATAGCCCGATCAATTCACCGGCCTGGCGTCCTGCAATCCCGGCGCCAAGAATACGACCCTTGGGCGTGGTGATGACCTTGATGAAACCGGTTGTGTCATCTTCGGCGCGTGCCCGGTCATTTTCCGCGTAGTCCCAGGTAACAACGCGGATTGCATCGCCATGCCTAGCGCGCGCCGCTGCCTCGGTCATGCCGACCTGGGCGACTTCGGGGTGGGTATAGGTCACCCATGGAACCGCACTGTGATCAACCTTGGCAGGCAACCGGAACAGGGCATTTCGAATGACAATCCCTGCGTCATATCCGGCCATGTGGGTAAATTGCAGACCGCCAGTTACATCGCCAATGGCAAAGATTTTGCGGTTTGATGTCCGCAGCCGCGTATCCACAGAAATACCCGTGCGCTCAAAGGCAACACCTGCTTCTTCAAGACCGAGATTCTCGACATTGGGGCGACGTCCGGTTGCCAGCAAAAGATGACTGCCTTCAAGGGTGATCTCGATGCCGTCATGTTCAATAATCACCCGGATCAGATCACCAGCGGGATGAATTTCCCTGGTTTTGCTGTTTTCATAAAGCGTGATGTCGCTGTCTTTGATTGCATCGCGAACGACTGAAACCATATCGGGATCGTCTTTGGGCAGGATGGTCATCATCTCGACAATAGTGACCTTGGCACCAAGCTGTTGATGGGCTTGCGCCATTTCAAGCCCGATAGGACCGCCGCCGATAATGATCAAATGTTCAGGGCAAATGCGATTCTCAAAAATATTCTCGTTGGTGAAATAGGGAACAGTTTCCAGTCCGGGGATTGGTGGCACAGCCGCACGTGATCCTGTTGCGATGACAAAGCGCTTTGCACGAATGGTTTTGTCCCCGGCAACCAGCGTATCGGGTGATGTAAAATGTGCTTCTGCCTGGATCACCGTGCAGCCCAGTTCTTCAAAGCGTTCGACCGAGTCATGCGGCGCAATGCCGGAAATTACCGAATGAACATGCTCGATGGCCTGGGCAAAATTGATCTCAATCGGTCCGGTTGCAACACCAAAACGATTTGCCGTGCGGGCATTCTCCGCTGCATGGGCGGCTGCCAGAAGCGCCTTTGACGGGACGCATCCGGTATTAAGGCAATCGCCCCCCATCCTGCTCTTTTCAACAAGGATAACATTGGCACCCATCTGAACTGCGCCGGCTGCAACGGACAAACCACCCGATCCGGCACCAATGACGCAGATGTCTGTCTTCAATACCTTATTCATCGGAGGGGGCCTCGCTTTTGGATTTACGGAGTTTTTTGTAGGCAACAGGCATCAGCGCCAAAACGGCAAGACCGATAATCGGTGTCAGGATACGGGGCTCAAAAATCACCCCAAGATCAGGCGTTTTGCCCTGATCAAACAATGCGCCAAGTCCATCTCCGATCGAGGCATAAACAAAGGTCCCGGGAATGATTCCCAGAAAAGTACCCAACACAAAGGAGCGCAGCTTCACTCCGAGCAGTGCCGGGACAAGATTGACCAGCCAGAACGGGAATATCGGGATGAGCCGCAAGACCATCAGATAGCTGAAGGCATTTTCGGCAAAACCTTCTTCCATCTTGCGGATCGCCGATCCTGCCTTGTTATGCATGACATCATAAAAGGCATAGCGTGCCGCAAGATAGACGATGACGGCACCAATGGTGGCTGCGGTCACGACATAAGCTGTCCCGAGAACCGAGCCAAACAGAAACCCGCCAGCAATGGTCAGGAGAGAGCCCAGCGGCAGCGACAGGGCAACAGCGACAATATAAATTCCCATGAAGCCCAGAATGCTGAGAGCCGGTTTGCTTGAAACCAGATTCTGCAACTGGTCACGATTGTCGCGCAGCGTATCAAAGGACAACAAATCCAGCACACCGCTTGTCCATGCGATGCCAAGTCCGCACACCAGCACGACAAGTGGCAGCATCCTGCGCCATAATGGTTTTCGCGCGGTCGCGGTTTGTTCCGGGTTTTCGGTTTCCTGATGGGGCACGTTGGGCGTCACTGAATTTGTTTTGATCATTTAAATCACGCTCTTGCACGGAGTTGGTGACGGGACGAAGAGCAAATCCCGACAAACAGGATTGCATTAATTTCGATCAGATTAGAGCGAATTTTCCAAAGACGCTTATGAACTGCTTTCACCATTGCGTGAGGAGAACGAGATGACCCTCCGAACCCGATTACATGCAACACTGCGCAGAAATCCTGATGGTCTGGTGCTTGACGCCGGGGAAATCTGGACGTATCGTCTGCACATCGTGGGATTTGTCGACCGGCTTGCGGCCACGTAAAAAATCGCTAAAGAGGGGATAGATGGCTTCGGCCCTGACCCATTCATGCCGGTCAGGGTTTTTTTGTGTCCGGAACACACCATATCTCCGGGCATATAGGAGCAAGACGATGACGACCGAAAAAAAGGCTTCTGATAACTGGCGTGCTGCGACCCGTTCTGTTCGGGGTGGTACTGCGCGCACCGGTTTCTCTGAAACATCCGAAGCCATCTTTATGAATTCCGGCTACGTGTATGAAACAGCTGCCGAGGCAGAGGCCTCCTTTGATGGCAGTGGCCCGGAACGCTATGTCTATTCACGTTTTGCCAATCCGACCGTGAACATGTTCGAAGAGCGTCTTGCACTGCTTGAAGGCGCGAAATATTGCCGCGCCACAGCGTCGGGCATGTCGGCGGTCTGGAATGCGCTTGCCGCCTGCACCAAGGCCGGTGGCCGTGTTGTTGGTTCGCGGGCATTGTTTGGTTCGTGCGAATTCATTCTGACCACGCTTCTTCCGCGCTTCGGGGTCGAAACCGAACTGGTTGACGGGACCGACAAGGCAGCCTGGGAAGCCGCCCTTTCCAAGCCCGCAGACGCGGTCTTTCTTGAAACACCGTCCAACCCGACGCTTGAAGTTCTCGATATCGCCTTTGTCGCCGATCTGGCGCATAAAGCGGGTGCCAAGGTCGTGGTTGATAATGTTTTTGCGACCCCGATCCTGCAAAAGCCGATGGAACTGGGTGCGGATATTGTTGTCTATTCCGCGACCAAGCATATCGACGGGCAGGGACGTTGTCTGGGCGGGGCCATCCTGTTTAATGACAAGGAATGGCATGACACGCATCTGACGACCTTCCTGCGTCACACCGGACCAAGCATGAGCCCGTTCAACGCCTGGGTTCTGCTTAAGGGGCTTGAGACACTTAGCCTGCGTATGGATCAGCATATTCGCAATGCAACCGCACTTGCCGGGTTCCTGTCGGAACAGCCGCAGGTGTCGCGCGTTATCTATCCGGGACTGAAAAGTCACCCGCAGCATGAACTGGCAATGAAACAGATGTCTGGCCGTGGTGGTGGATTGATTGCGATCGAGCTTGCCGGTGGCAAGAAAGCGGCGTTCTCGCTGCTTGATAACCTTAAGCTGATCGATATTTCCAACAATCTCGGCGATGCAAAAAGTCTGGCAACCCATCCTTGGACCACGACCCACCAGCGCGTGCCGGCCGAGGACAAGATCACAATGGGCATTACCGAGGGCATGTTGCGTCTTTCTGTCGGTCTCGAAGACATTGATGACCTTAAAGAAGACCTGCTGGCGGCTCTTTCCGTATAACGGATGGCGATACAGTAATCCTGATATCGAAACGGCCCGTACAATGTGCGGGCCGTTTCATTTAGGGAGATAATTTGATCGCAAGCTCTGTGTGGCAGTGAAGCTGTTTCAGCGCTATTGTTGCAGGCTACTGGCACTTCTTTTGCGGACTATCTACATATGGCTCATCAATTGTAGTCTTGGCTGCCACAAAATGAATGGAACACACTTGGCCCGGAGACGTGCATGTATTCGACCGTAACCCACGACATCAAGGTTTCGGTACAACCCGTATTCCTTGAGGACGAATCTGATCCTGATACCCATCGTTATGTCTGGGCCTATCGGATCGAGATTGAAAATCTTGGATCGAAAACCGTCCAGTTGCTGAACCGATACTGGCGGATTACCGATTCACGCGGGGAAACCCAGGAAGTCAAAGGCCCCGGTGTGGTTGGCGAGCAGCCCGTTCTAGCGGGCGGTGAGCGTTTTAATTACACAAGTGGTGCCCCCTTGGCGACGCCAAGCGGCTTCATGGTCGGGACCTATGAGATGACGGATATGGACGGCAATCACTTCGATATTGCCATTCCTGCCTTTTCTCTGGACAGTCCCCATGGGCAACATACCGTAAACTAAGATAAAAGCGGGTCAGGAGCCCCACCAAGCCGGGAAACAATCCCGCAAGGAAATGATAAAAGGATTTAGTATGTGCAGCGAACATAGTGCCGTGAAACGTCCGACACGCGAAGAAGCCGAAGATGCGGTGCGCACGCTTCTTCGTTGGGCGGGGGACGATCCCGACCGTGAGGGATTGCGTGGTACGCCAGACCGTGTCGTGCGTTCTTATGGCGAATTCTTTGCCGGGTATCAGCAAGATCCGGCAGAAATTCTGCGCCGGACGTTTGAAGAAACGGATGGCTATGACGAGATGGTCGTCTTGCGCGACATTCGTGTTGAGTCATATTGCGAACATCACATGGTGCCGATCATTGGTGTTGCCCATGTTGCCTATCTGCCGCGTCGCCGGGTTGTCGGCATTTCCAAGCTTGCCCGTGTGGTCGAAGTTTATGCCAAACGTCTGCAGATCCAGGAAAAAATGACAGCACAGGTCGCCAACACCATTCAGGAAGAACTTGATCCGCTTGGTGTTGCTGTGGTGATTGATGCCAACCATCAGTGCATGAGCACGCGTGGTGTACACAAGACCGGTGTGTCGATGGTGACCAGCCGCATGCTTGGTGCGTTCCGTGATGATCCGATTACCCGTCGCGAATTCTTTGCGATGATCGGGCGCTAGTCACGCCGCTGATCAATATCCCGAGATGATAAAGGCCGCAGCTGATACTGCGGCCTTTTGTCTGGTGATTATTCTCTGAATACCAGGCTATTCGCGGAAACTGTTGTGGCAGGATTTGCAGGTACGCATCATCGTGCCAAGTGCGCCTTTGAATTCGTCTTCGGAACCGTTGCTTGCTGCAACTGTTTTAAGGGCAGTTGCACTGTTCTGAAGTTCGGTCGCAAGGTCGCTGAACTTTGACCAGTCCGTCCAGATATCGGCGAGTGCTTCGGATGGTTTTTCATCACTGCCTTCCGGGAACAGGTTCGTGAAGTTCTCACCTGCATGTTCTTCAATAATACCTGCTGATTCAGCAACCTTGGCCGGATCATATGGCAAGGCGCCCTTCATCATTGGCACCATGATCTTGATTTGTTGACCGATGGCTTTCATGCCATCCATGCGTTTCTCAACGACACCGCTTGCACCTTCATGGGCGATCGCAGCAATGCTAACCGTCATGGAAAGGGCCAAGGCGGCTCCTGCTAGAAATCTCAAATTTTCGTCCCCTGTATTTCAAACTGCATCTAATAACCAAATCGCGCCAGAATATTCTCGACGGCACCTACATATGACCCGCCAAACAGGCGGACATGAACCAATAAGGGATAAAGGTTATACAAATCCCTGCGTTCTTCAAGGAACCCCGATTCAATTGGCAGAATTTCGGTATAGCGGTCAAAAAAGTCCGCACCCAGATCGCCAAACAGTGTTCCGAACGCCAGTTCAACTTCCCGATCACCGTAATAAATTGCCGGATCAATCAGCCCGGTCAAGTGACCGTTTTGGCACAGGATGTTTCCGCCCCAAAGATCGCCATGCAAAAGAACGGCAGCCGGTTTGTCTTCAATGTGGCAATCAAGCCGGTCGATCAATCGGTCGATCAATCGGTCGATCCGTGTGGTGATTGCGGGGGGAAGCTTACCTTCCTTGCGGGCGGCATGGGCCATATGCCGTAACCGGCATTCGCCAAAAAATGCGATCCAGCTTTTGCTTTCCTTGTTGGGTTGATGCAGCCCGCCAATCAGGGTGTCAAATTCCAGGCCAAATGATTTTGAGGTGACCTGATGCTGGGCGGCAAGTTGTGTGGCAAGATCGCGCTGAACCATGTGCGTCATCTGATTGTCATTGGCGATGAAGTCCATCACCAGACAATTGTGATCGGCATAAAGAACCGACGGACAGGCAATTGGCGAATGCCTGGCAAAATAGCGCAACATCCTTGCCTCGATCTCAAGGTCAGTATTTGTCATGCTGCTTTGCTTGATGACCAAAGAGCGGCCATCTGTCAGATCAACCCGAACAACATTGGCAACAGATCCGCCTGATAACGTGCGGTAATGCGCGATGTCCAGACCGGCGAGCTCCTTGATCAGGGGGGCGATGGCATTTCTGTTCATTGGCAGGATGACAGTCCGGCACTCAAAGGGCGTGTTGATTGCGGATATGGGCAAGAAGACTGTTTGATGTTTCCTCGATCATGTCAAAGACATGCTCAAACCCGTTCGCCCCGCCATAATAGGGATCAGGAACGCTTTGACCGGTCCTTTGCGGATGGTAATCAAGGAACAGTTCGATTTTGGTCTGATGTGTCGAGGATGCCTGCCGCCGCATATCGCGTAAATGGCCATCATCCATCGCCAGAACATAGTCAAACTGTTCATAGTCAGATGGCTTGATCTTGCGGGATCGAATATCGCTCAGGTCATAGCCGCGGCTTTGCGCCATTTCGCGTGATCTTGGATCGGGTAATTCTCCGACGTGATAGGCCGACAATCCGCAACTATCGACGCTGATCCGACCAGAAAGTCCGGCTTCTTCGACCATCTTGCGAAACACGCCATCGGCGGTGGGCGACCGACAGATATTGCCGGTACAAACAAAAAGAACCTTGATCACGCTTTCTACCTGCTCAGTCAGATTTGAAATGATGTCCAGACTGACATGCGCCACCCGTTCGGGCAATGGCGCTGCACTCACAGGAATACCTGAATTTATCAGGAAAACTTGTCGAAACTGCCCTTATGTAACAGCTTCGTGACATTTTGAATCCTGCACTGACAGTATTGTTAATTGTTTGTATGATCGCGCCATTGTTCGAAACTTGGCGTGTGTTGATGCAGGAATTTGTTTCTTTTGGTTTGCATGTTGCCCTGATCCGGCAGCTGGCGTGGCTACCCCGGGGGTATGATCTGGTCCCGGCCGGAACGGTTGTGACCTCGGCCAAACTGCGCAGCATCATGCTTGCCCTTGAAGAGGTAAATGGTCCGGCGGTTCTGGTGCGTCTCGGACGGCATCTGGCGGCCAAGGAACAGGAACCTGTGCTGACCATGTTGCGACATTCGGCAACACCAGCGGTGATTGCCGATCGCTGGCGCCGGCTTGAAGGCTATTCCCATGCCCGTGCACGCAGCGAATTTTCGATTGCGGGCAAATCCATGAATATCCATCGTGGCGTGGTTCGCGGACAGCCACCTGCGCGCGTTGAAAATCTGCTGCTGCAGGGCTTCTTGATTGGCCTGCTTGAAGCGGTGGGGGCCGAAAATATTGATGCCACCATTTTACCAAGCCACGGCCCTGCGATCCGGGTCATGCGCAAGGGACGGATGAATAACAAGCTGGAATTTACCGGGCGCGGACTTCGTTTCCGGATCAACTGGACCAGTTTCGAACCGGTTTCATCTTCCTATCCCTTTATGGCAAACATGCCCGGAACCGCGCCGTCTCTTGGTGCGCAACGTCCGATCGTGCGCCAGCTTTGTGCGATTCTTGAACAGGATGTCGGGCGAAGCTGGACGATTGACGAAGTCGCAGCTGCTCTCGATACCTCGGGGCGGACATTGCAGCGTCGTCTGCAACAGGCCAATAACCGGTTTTCCGATGTGCTGCGGATGGTTCGTGTGCGCGAAGCCTGTCGCCTGCTTTATGGCACCAGCCTTTCGGTTGGCGAGATAGGCTTTTGGTGCGGCTTTACCGATAATGCGCATTTCTCACGCGATTTCAGGCGTTTGCTGGCAATGCCTCCATCTGTTTACCGCGAAGCCAGCATCGGCCATGCCGGTCTGACGCGGGCGTGACAATAGATATGACTTTGCATTTGGCAGATGCCGCGTAATTGACCTGACCCGTGTCCTTGTTTATCAGCAGCACAAACACGGGCGCGATCCCGCCCCAATCGCATGAACGAGGCTGCCATGAGCGACGCACGCAATTCTGCCAATCAATATTCCGGTTTTCTGCCGCCACGTTTTGCCGAACGGCCCGATGCAGATGACGTGACGGTCAAGACCTGGACGGTTGGCGATGCGCTCGGCGATCATTCGGTTCCTGAAATCCCCGCAGCACTCTCGCTGTTTTTTGACCTTGTCGCACCCTCGGCCGAACGTGCGGGGGCGTCAGGCTTTGCCATGCTCTGGCTTGATCGTCATCCGCATGAACAACCCGGATGGCGTTTGTCCGTAGGACATGTTGGCTCGGTCGATGATCTTGAACAGGCGGTGGCCAAGCCGCTTGCACGCCTTGTCGGAACCATGTCGCTGGCAGAATTTGAAACCGAAAACTGGCATGCGACCCGGCCGCTCTGGCGCAAACGCGCTGAACCGGTCCGGCTGGTATTCTGGGGGGCATTTGCCCGCCATGCACGCGCACTTCTGGCACATGGCGATGGGGCGTCCTTCTATCAGCCGCTCGGTGCCGGGTTGCGCTCGGATCATGTGGCGGCAAGCTTGCCCCTGCTCGAAGACATGCTTGGCGATCCGTTGCTGATTGGGGGAATGGGGTTCGAGGATGCCTTGCGCCTCGGGGTTGCGCTTGGGCGTGCCCATCTGATCGAAAGCTGGATCGAGGCAGGTGGCGCAGAAAAGGAACCCTATTTCCGACCGATGCGAATCTGGCATCAGGCCTGGCTTGCCAATGTGCTGATTGATCCGGCGGTGGCGAGTCTTGCCATGCCGGGACAACCGCCGATGCCCGCCCTTGATTTCAGGGCTGAAAGCACACCTGACGGGCGACGCAAATCACTTGATGATCTCTCAAGCTGGCTGACCACGGTGTTCTTCACCGATCAGCATCCAGCCCTTCGCAATGCTTTTGTCGCCGGGGTTCAAAATGCCGTGTGGCTTGATAGTGATCTTCAACAATATCTTCAGCCACAACAGCGTGCCGAAATCTTGCAAGGCCTGATGCCCTATTGCCGCTGGTTCCTTGCCATGGCGCTTTATAATCATCTGGGAAATCTTGCTGCGGGCAATGCCCGCCAGGATCAGATTGCGTTTTACGCAACCCTTGTTGATGCCTTGCCGGAACTGGCCCCGCTGGGCGAGTTGGCAACCCGGCGTGATATCGAACTTCATATTATCCGCATTGATGCTGCCCGTGCGGCATCGGCCCTTGATACGCTGGTTCTGCCATTCTGCGATTTGCTGATGCCGCGTCTTCAGTTTGATGCTGCCCGTGCGTGACAATATCTGCGTAAGACCGCCACAGAAAAAGGTCCGCCGGATTTCTCCTGCGGACCTTTTTTGATCTTGATCTGATGCGTGATCAGCGCGCAGCGCGATAGGCCGGGATTGGACGGCGCGAGACGATGGCAAACCGTATCGCCAACCCGCTAACAGCCACCAGACTTGCAATCACGATGCCCCAGAACAGACCCCGCACCCCCATCCCCGCCACAAAGGTCAGGTAATAGCCGGTCGGGATCATGACAAAGATATAGGACACCAGATGCAATACGGTTGGTGCCCATTTGTCCCCGGCACCGCGCAGGGCACTGATTGCGGCATTCTGCCCGCCATCCGTGGGGAAAATAATCGGCATCAGCACCAGAACCGAAACCGTTGTCGCGATGACACCGACATCCTGAGTAAACAGATGTGCAACGCTGTTCGGGACCAGATAAAGCGGAATGCTGAGCAAAAACATCACCGCCATCGTCGTCAAAAGTCCGATCCACCCGGCAAGTGCCATATCGGGTCGGTCCCGCCTGCCATAGGCAATCCCGACGCGTACAGATGTCGCCGACGCCAAGCCAAGGGCAACCATAAACATAAGCGCGAGCATCGTCATGGCAATGCCATAGCTTGCTGCGGCAATCACACCAAGCCGACCGGCAAAAAGCTGCATTGCCGCAAAGGCGCTTGTTTCCATGCCCTGACTGGCGCCTGCCGCATAGCCAAGATGGCGGACCTCCTGCGATCCGCGCCACCAGCCGGAAAATCCGTTGCGAAGACCATAAAGATCATGGCTTTTCATCAAAAGCACATAGCCAAGAAGGCTCAGCGCCATGATCCAGCGGATCACGCTTGATGTCCATGCCGCGCCCTCGGCCCCCAGTTCTGGAAAACCGAACGCGCCATAGACAAGTCCGTAATCAAGAACAAGGTTGATCAGGTTGGCAAGGATCATAATGACCATGCCGGGCAGCGGGCGTTGCAATCCTTCAAGGAAAAATGCGCAGGTCGTATAAATCAGTGCAGCGGGCATCCCGATTGACAGGATGATGGCAAGCTGACCGGCATGCGTTGCGATTTCTTCCGGTTGTCCTGTGACAACAAACAGCCATTCTGCCTGCCATGTCAGGAAGGTGAAGACGGCACCGATCAGAATGGTATAGGGCATGGCATTGCGCCATACTGTACCTGCGGCCTGTAGATCTTCGCGGCCATTGGCATGGGATGTCATGATCATGACCCCGGTCAGAAGACCAATCCCGGTGACCATCAGGGATGTAAACGGCGCATGCGCGACATTCAGATAGGCCAGACCCGCACTGTCATAGTTCCCGACAATGATCGTGTCGACAACCGCCATGATCAGCATGCCAAGCCGGGCAATCGTGACCGGCAAGGCAAGCCGGAACAATTCGCTCAGATGGCGTCTGACCCGGTTATGAGGATAAAGCGGCGTCGGCGATACGGCGGGATCAGGTGGCGGCGGTGCCACGGTCCCGTCTTGTGGGGCGAGTGTCATTTGAACGTTCCCTGCTTTTATATATGCAGCCGTCTGGGGCGGTGGTGGCGTGCCCCGAACCGGCTGCTTTTGGTGTGACCCTGATCGGGTCTTTTATCTGTGTGCGGCAAACGGGCGTCGTGGAATGGCGGTCAGCAATTTGGCAGGATCATCGGTAATCACGGATGTGACACCCCATGAAAACAGCTCTTTCGCCCGATCAACGTCATTAATGGTATAGCAAACCAGCGGCACCCCGGCATCGACAATCTCGGCCGCGCTGACTGGCGTCAGGGCCGCGTGGTCGATATGGATGGCAGATGCGCCAAGGCGTGCATATTCCGCCTTCCAGTCTTTGGGCAGTGTTTCAAGCAACCAGCCACATGGAATTTCCGGGGCATGTTTGCGCATCTCGGCAACGGCAATATCGTCAAAGCTCGAAATCAGGATCGGCAAGTCGCGGGCGCGTTTGAGTTCGGCAATCACTTCATGGCACAGGCGTACCGGATCGCAGCCCGAAGGCTTGATCTCAAGATTGGCCCCCATCTCCATATAATAAAGCGTCTCGAGTGTGTCGCTCAGCGTCGGAATGCGTTCGCCCTTATATATGTCTGAAAACCATCCACCGGCATCAAGGGCGCGCAAGGATTCAAGATCGCTCTGATGGATCGGGCCGGTTCCGTTGGTGGTGCGTTCAAGTGTCTCATCATGAATGAGAACGCATTTATCATCGGAACTCAGTGTCACATCGCACTCGATCCATTTGGCCCCGCGCGCACCGGCAACGCGAAATGCGGCAATGGTGTTTTCCGGTGCTTCAATCGATGCGCCACGATGGGCGACAATATGCGGGATCTCGATCACGGTCTTTGGCCTTTTCACTGCAAGGGGCACAATGCGATTTCATCGGGGATGCGGATGGTCCGGCCATCTCCGTGCATTGCGAATACGGACTATGGAGTCTCTTACGCCACTTGGTTTCCGTGAAAAAGCGAAAATCTTGTTGCGATTTGCACGCCTTCCTTTTGGCAAAGAAGTCGAAGTCATTGGACTCCATATTGTAATTGTCGCGCCAGAGTCGAACAAAGTCATTGTTTTCGGCGTTATGCGCACATGTTGGTGGTGGCATGCATCAGACTGCCATCTCGCTGAAATCCCGGAAAGCCAAGGGTTTTCGCGGACCGTTTCGGGGCTGGAAAAAACAATCGCTGAAAATCTCGCTGAATCTTGAAAAAAGGTATTTACAGGTCTGTATTGGGGCCCTATAACCCGCCTCCACCGACGGGGTGCGGCGCTCGAGATTGAGCGACACGGTCCGGGCGGTCAGGGCTTCGGTCCTTAAGTTCTTTGACATTGTTGATCAGTAGGAAGGGATGCGCGGGCAGCGTTATGGCGTTTAGTCTGTGCATCCTGGAGACGACGGATCGGTTGGATTTAAGCTTCGGCTTTGATTTGATTGATTTGTGGTAACCA